>CAWEKO010000008.1:0-406518 GCA_963809715.1 uncultured Acidimicrobiaceae bacterium
CGTGTCACGTTGTCGATGATGATGAGGAGCGCCCGATTGAGAGCCTGGCGCTCGTCGCTCGTCAGTCCGCTCGAGAGGCGAGCCTCCAACTCCTGGACCTGACTGCTGACGGCACTCCGTTTCCTGGTGCCGGTGCGGGTCAGGTACGCGTTGAGGATGCGGGCATTCGTGGGGTTCGGCCGACGTTCGACCAGGCCGCTCGACTCGAGCTGCTTGAGCACCTCGTTCATGGATTGCGGGGTCACGAACGCCCGCCGGGCGAGGTCGGCATTGGCCAGGCCGGGCGTTTCGGCCAGGAATGACAGGACGACATACTGGGGGATGGCGAGGCCGTGCGCGGAGACGATCTCCTCGAGGCGGACGTGAATGGCGGCTTGTGCTCGTTTGACGAGGTAGCCGGACATCTCCTCGGTCTTCGGTTCCGGCTCGTCAATGGCTCCCATCGGGTTCCTTTACTTATCAGGTGCCCTGATATAAGATTATCAGGCTACCTGATACTAACAAAGGAGGGACCATGAAGACTATTGGACCAAGCTTCGTCGCCCTACAGGTGAGTGACCTCGAGACTTCGGCCCGCTTCTACACCGAGGAGTTGGGACTCGATCGCGCGCCACAGAGCCCACCCGGGGCGGTCGTGTTCGCCACGACATCTATCCCGTTCGCCCTCCGTGTGCCTTCAGTGGACCTTTCCGAAGTCGAGCACCTGGGCTGGGGCGTCGCACTCTGGCTCGAGGCGGACGATCCAAGCGCCCTTCACGCCAAGCTGGCCGAGGCCGGCGTCACCATCGTCACGCCCCCCTTCGAGGGTCCGTTCGGGTTGACCTTCGCCTTCGAGGATCCCGACGGCTACATCATCACGATCCATGGCTGATCGGTCCGGCGGTGTCTCGCATGCGGATGGGGGAACCTTCGAGGTCGGGTACACGGGTCCGTTCTCCTTGGCGGCGAGCATCCGATTCCTCGAGGGCTTCACCCCTGCCGGGTACGAAAGCTCCCCTCCGAACCACCTCGATCTCGCCTTCTGTGCCGGACCGCTGTGGCACCCCGTCGCCGTCCGAGTGGCAGAACGAGCCGGAAAGGTGATCGGGTCGTTCGTAGGAGATGTCAGTCCCGAGGCCGTTGCAGCCAACGTCGCTCGTATTCTCTCGCTCGACGTCGATGCGCGGGAGTTCCCCGATGTCGGACGGCGAGACGACGTTGTGGCGGGACTCCAAGCGAAGTACCCGGGCCTGCGCCCAGTCTGCTTCTGGAGCCCGTACGAGGCAGCTTGTTGGGCGGTCATCGGGCACCGGATCCGCATGAACCAGGCCGCTGCCGTCAAGGCGAAGATGGCACAGCAGCTCGGGCACGCGATTGTGCTCGCTGGAGCAACCCTGTTCTCCTTTCCTGCCCCGCAGCGACTGGTCGATCTCGAGGGATTTCCCGGACTCTCGGGTCGCAAGCCTGAGTGGCTACGCGGGATCGCTCGAGCTGCCCTCGATGGCAGGCTCGATCCAGAAACGCTGCGGGCGTTGCCGCGCTCCGAGGCCATCGACCAACTCAAGGAACTCGGCGGGATCGGCGACTTCTCCGCGGAGTTGATCCTGCTGAGGGGCGCCGGCGACCCCGACTGGGCGCCACGACACGAGCCACGACTCATCAGCGCCATGAAGTTGGCGTACGACCGTGCCCATTTCGACGATGACGAAGTCGTTGTGATCACTTCAGGCTGGGCGCCCTATCGAACGTGGGTCTCGTTGCTGCTGCGGGTCAACCTAGAGGACTCGACCCACGTGGTCTCGGGCGCTCGTCAGCGAGCAGCCCGCGGCTAGGCCAGCTCGAGGGGTAGCCCTCCGCTGGGTGCCCCATAACGCGCGAGCGCCATCGCGTCGTTCTTTGGCCCAACCGCTCGGTACTCGAGGCACCAATGAATCCCGCTCGTGGTGCTTCTGGCGAACGTAGGGTGGCCGGATGCGAGTCACCGTCTTGGGAATGGGCAACATGGGTCGGGCTTTCGCCGCCAGGGCGATTGAGACTGGTCACCAGACGACCGTGTGGAATCGCACGCCGGGTCGGGTCGCCGACCTCGTGGCCAGCGGTGCGATCGAGTCCAACACTTCGACGGAGGCGGTAGCGGGTGCTGACGCCGTTCTCGTCGTGCTCGCCGACGACGCAGCTGTCCTCGACGTGTGCCTGGGCGACGACGGTGTGCTGGCATCGCTCGAGCCCGATGCCGTGTTCGCCAACGTCAGCACCGTCTCCCCCGAGACTGCTCGACGCCTTGCCGAACTGGGACCTGAGGGTCGAGTCCTTGACGCTCCGGTGATGGGATCGCCAGCGATGATTGCCGGGGGTATGGGGAGGTTTCTCATCGGCGGCCCCACAACAGCGATCGCCGCTATGGAACCCCTGTGGAATGACCTTGGGTCTGGCTACACGAACTGTGGCCCCGTCGGAACGGGGGCCACCATGAAGATCTTGGCCAACTCGTTGTTGATTACAGGGGTGGCTTCGCTTGCCGAGGCCATTGCCACGGCCAGACGGCAGGCCATCCCCGACGAGCTCCTCAGAACCCTTCTTGCCGACAGTCCGGTGTTGAGTCCTGCCAGCAATCTCCGGTTGGACAGTGTGCTCGATCCCACGCATCCAGGTTGGTTCTCTCCGGCATTGGCCCGTAAGGATCTCCGCCTCGCCATCGACCTGGCTGAAGAGTCCGGAGTTGGTGTGCGTATCGGACCCGCAGCCGACGTCCTCTTGACCAACGTGATCGATGATGGCGGAGAGTGGCCAGACTTCGCCGCGGTCATCGAAGCACTTTCCTGAAGGTCGACGGAGACGAGAAACCCACCCGGCATCCCGGAGACCGGTCGTACGCCAGGTGTCTCACTTCGGTCTGGAGTGACGTTGCCGCCCGGGTAGGTGACGGCTGATCGCGGATTGGAAGGTCGTGGTCACTGGTGAGTTGGCCGTCCCGCCGCCACAGCTCGGTAGTGTCCCGATGTGCCTCCACCTCGGGTGACCGTCGCGCCAAGTCCCGCTCCGTTTGCTGTCGAGGCGGTCGAGGCCGGCGGCGGGGCGGTGGTGAGCGTGACCGATGACCCCGAGGCCTTGGTCTGGCTCGATTCTCACGACGTCGGGGGTCTCGCCGCGGCTCTGGCGGCCGCGCCAGGTGTTCGTTGGGTCCAGTTGCCTTCGGCCGGCGTGGAGTCGATGACGGAGGTCATTGACAAGACCCGAGTCTGGACCTGCGCCAAAGGTGCCTACGCCCAACCGGTGGCTGAGCACGCCCTGACCCTGATTCTGGCCGGGCTGCGCCTCTTGCCGACCCGCATTGCCGCTCGCAGCTGGGGAGCCCAGGGTGGGACGAGCCTGTTCGGTCAGCGAGTGACCATTCTCGGTGGTGGCGGGATCACCCGTTCACTCCTCGAGCTGCTCGCCCCATTCGAGGTCGAAGCCACCGTGGTCAATCGCTCCGGGAACCCGGTGCCCGGCGCTGCCCGCAGCGTGGCGGTCTCGAAGCTCGACAGCACGCTGAGCGACGCACTGGTCGTCGTGCTGGCCTTGTCTCTGACTCCGGAGACCCGGGGGATCATCGGGGCGAAGCAGCTCGGCCTCATGGAGCAGACGGCCTGGCTCGTCAACGTGGCCCGCGGCGGACACGTCGACACCGATGCGTTGGTCGATGCTCTGCGGGAGGGGTCAATTGCCGGCGCTGCGCTCGATGTGACCGATCCAGAGCCTCTGCCCGACGGCCATGCGCTCTGGGATCTGTCCAGCTGCATCATCACGCCGCACACGGCAGACACCATCGAGATGGTCCTGCCCCTCCTCGCCGAACGAATCCGCACCAATGTGGCCCACTTCGCCGCCGGTGAGGCTCTGGTTGGACTTGTTGACTCTGAGGCCGGCTACTGAGGAACGCCGAGGGGCTGCTTCGAGCAATCCACGACGGCGGCAAGTGGGGCGCCTCAAGGTCTCGGGTCAAGCTTGTCTCGGGTGTCCCAAATCAGCGCCTTTGAAGGGCCGTGAATCTATGCACACAGTTGCCTTTGGTGCCGGCCGCCCCGTCTCATGAATATCGGCGAGGCGGCGCACGAAATCCCCGACCCGGGACGAGTACTCCGTTGTCGATTGCTTCGCCGCCAGTCGGTGGTCACGCTGACAACACGCCGGTAACCGGGTGCTGGCTCGGTAACGGTGAACTGGGATGAGGGAGGGGAAACCGGATCCATCGCGAGCTCCCCTCGTCAGTCCGGAGGCTTCGTGGCGGAGAGTTGTGCTATCTGAGCGCGGGCCGCGTCGACGAGCTCCGCGTTGGTATTGGCATGGCCGAAGAGCCCCCAACCGCCGTCCACCGCTTCGGTGAGCAGTACCCACACACGCTTTGCGTACGCGGGATTGCCAGTGGCCTTCGTGACCAGATCCGTGAACTGCTCGACGACCGCGAGTTGCTTGGCTCGATCGAGCGCACCGGTGTTGGTGAGTACTTGGACGCGTACGTAGTTGCCTTCGCCGTCGACGTTCGAAAGCGCGCCCTCGGGTAGGTCGTGGATGAACGCCGCCGTGTTCTGACGGAACATCGGGATGTCGGGCACCTGTTCGATCGCCATCAGGGTCCGGGCGAGATCCTCGGCCAGCGAATGCTGATCAGCGAAAGTTCCCGCCGATGCGTACACGTCGATCATGGGCATGGGTCAGTCCTCCGATTATGTATGACGACATGCATAGAATAGCGGAACTATGTTGGTTTACATAATCTCGACTCGAGGAAATGTTGACCACCGGTTTTCGGTGGTCGAGGAGAGCGAGTGAATCCACGGGAGAACGTCCGTTCCAACATGGTCGAGGGGGCGGTGCGGCTGCTGGCCACGGAAGGAGTCGAGGGCACGTCCTTCAAGGAGGTCTTGGCCGTCGCCGAGGCACCACGGGGATCCGTGTACCACCACTTCCCGGGTGGAAAGTCCGAGCTGCTCCACGCAGCACTTGACCGGGTCAGCGAGCGGGCTCTTGGGGCCATGGAGGCGACCCGCGGCCAGAGCGCGCCTGAAGTCCTCGAGCGCTTCCTGGGACTTTGGCGAGCGCTTCTCGACTACTCCCGGCTCAGCGCCGGGTGCGCCGTCGTCTCCGTCACCGTCGCCGGCCCCGATGGAGAGATCCTCGACCACGTGGGCACCATCTTCCGGGATTGGACGGACAAGCTCGCCGAACTCTTTGTCGCCGGTGGGATGTCCGAGAACACGGCGCACCGGATGGCCACGGTGACGATCGCTGCGACCGAAGGAGCGGTGGTTCTCTCCCGGGCTCAACGGAGCAGGGCCCCTTTCGACGACGTGGCGAGCACGCTGTCGGGTCTGGTTCGGAACGTCACATGACCCCGGAGTCCCTTCCCCTTCGAGGCCGCCAGGAAGAGCTGTCCGTCATCGAACACCGGCTCCGGAGGTGAGCGCTGGAAGCAGAGGAGCCGTCGTGATCGAAGGCAGTGCCGGGGCGGAGAAGACCAAGCTCGTCGATGCTTCGATGCAGTTGGCATGCGACCTGGGTTTCGTGTCAATTGACGTCGATCAGGTCGAGTTCGAAGAGAGATAGGCACCATCTCCCGGGGTGGACGATTGACGAAAGGAATGGCCGAGCACATGACGACGTACGCCGAGCTGGAGAATCTCACAGTGAAATCAGCAGACGGGCTGAGTTTTGCCTACCGCGACACTGGTGGCGACGGGCGACCTGTCGTTCTCTTCCAGCACTTCCGGGGCAACCTCGACAACTGGGATCCCGCGCTCATCGACGACCTCGCCGTGAACAGGCGGGTGATCACCTTCGACTACGAAGGAGTCGGAGGGTCCGAGGGGAGGATCGCACACACGATTGCCGAGACAGCGGAGGGTTCGCTGAGGTTTCTTGACGCCATGAACCTCGAACAAGTCGACCTCCTTGGGTTCTCGATCGGGAGCTTCGTCGCTCAGGAGATTGCTCTCACTCGTCCTACGGTGGCGCGGAAGGTCGTGCTCGCATCGTCGGCGCCAAAGGGCGCTCCCGACATGCATGGATGGGCCGCTGACGTCATCGGCGCGGTTGGCACGCCTCAGACGTCACCTGAGGAGTACGTCAGCGTCTTTTTCGCGCCATCAGACGCCAGCAAACAGGCAGGTCAACAAGCACTCGGACGGATGTACGCGCGCAAGAAGAACCGTGACACGCCGACGACCTGGGACTGCCGTGTTGCTCAGTACGACGCCGTTTGCGAGTGGGGGATGCCCAATCACGGCCTCCTCGAGCGGGTCGGCGCTCTCGAGATGCCGGTCTTCGTGGCGAACGGCGACAGCGATCCGATGATCCTCCCTCGCTACTCGTACCTTCTCGCTGGACTGCTGCCCGACGCCAGGCTCAAGATTTACGTCGATGCAGCACACGGATTCTTGTTCCAGCACCACAGAGAATTCGCGGCGGACGTGATCGAGTTCTTGGACTCGTAGGAGCGCCACGTGTATGTGCGATTGCGAAGAGCACATACACCTGATGCCAATCCCAGATACTTCGCGCAAAGTGATGATCAAGGGGCACGGCGCGAGATCCGCGTAAGCTGCGCCACCTACGCCCCCAGGACGGAGACCGATGGCTGATCAGACGGCTTCTGAGATCGCTACCTACTTCAGGGTGTGCGATGGAACACGGGTCCGCTACGGGGACACCAAGGCGGACTCCGACACGGTCATCCTCATGTTGGCGCCGTGGCCAGAGACACTGTGGGCATACCGGCGGGTCTGGGGTCCGATCAGTGCTGTCGGCCGAGTCGTCGCGCTCGACATGCCTGGGTTCGGTCACTCCGACCAACCCGAGCGACTGATCGCGCCTGACGCCATGGGCGACTTCCTCGCGCTCTTGATCGACGAGTGGGGCCTGGGCGCGCCGCACATCGTCGGGCCCGACGTGGGCACGGCTGCTGCGCTCTTCCTGGCCAACAAGGCTCCGGACAAGGTCAGCAGCCTTTCGATCGGAGGAGGAGCGGTCACCTTTCCGATCGCAGCGGGAGGCGCCCTCGAAGCGATCATCGGGGCCCCCAGCCTCGATGACGTACGTCAACTCGATGCTCGAGCCAACATCAGCGCGGCAGTCGAGAGCGCAGCACCGCAAGCCACGGAGCCGGCGGTGCACGAGGACTACGTCAGTGCTTACGACCTGGGCCGGTTCGCAGAATCGGCGCGCTTTGTTCGCCACTACCCAGAGCAGAACAAGGTGGTGCAGGAATTCCTGCCGTCGATTCAGACCCCCACGCTGATCCTCGCTGGGGAACACGACGACCTCGTACCGTGGCCCAACAACCAGTTCTTGGCCGACACCATGCCGAACAGCGTCGCCCACCGCCTCGACGCTGGTCACTTTGCGTGGGAGGAAGCCGCAGGCGAGTACGGGCGCCTCGTCTCGGAGTGGATCGCAGGGGGATACAAGGAGTACACAGGCAGCTAAGCCCCACGTGGGCCTCCCCCGAAGGAGCAGACGAGCCTGAAGGTCGCAATTGCTGGAGGACACGGCCAAATCGCGCTCCGCTCACGGCACTCTTGCGGCTCAAGGCGATGAGGTTGTCGGTCTGATCCGTAACCCTGAACATGCTCGACTTGTCCTGAAGCACGAAGGTCCGGCAATTGTGGTGGTGTGCCGCCTTGAGGGGCGGGGATCGAGGGACGTTGAGGAAGCGACTTCACGATGCGCCCGTGTGCTTGGCTAGTCGAAGAACCTGGCGCACGGCCTTCGGCGGTTTGCCCTCTGACACGGACTCGCACCATTCCGCTGCACCACTTCGCCCATTCCCCAGGAACGATCCCTCACGGAACGGGAGCGTGGAGTGCGTGAATCAGCGTTTGAGTGTTTGGCTCGCTTAGCGAGTCAGCTGCGGATTTATAAGGACCTTTTCCCCTGTGGCATGCGTGATGTAGCGCGTGAAGACACTGGGATCAAGCACGTCGGCCAGTGAGATTTCACTCGAATACGTGCTGGCGAATGTCGTCGTCAATCCCGCGACCACTTGTTCCCGAAGTTGACTGAAGTGTTCGGGACCAATGCTTTGGAGAAAGGGGGTAAGCAACCACCCTCCCACGTTCCATGCGAACCCGAAGTTTCTAGTCAATAGGGTTGGGCTGGGATCGAGGCCTCCGTAGATGTACACCTGCTTGCGCACGGTCGAGCCATACCTGGAGTACTCCGATGTCGATACGGTGGCGGCCGCCTCCATAGCGCTGAGGATCTGACTCGCAAGCTTCCCGCCCCCTGTCGCGTCGAAAGCGATTGTGGCCGATGTTGCCATGAGGGCATCGGTGAGATCGCGCTTGAACGAGAGGGCTGAGGAGTCGCACACATACACCGCGCCGATCGATTTCAGAAGCCTCTCTTGCTTGGGTCTCCGTACGATGTTCACAAGGGGAATTTCCTTTTCGAGGCACAACTTGACCAGCATCTGACCCAGGTTCGACGCTGCCGCGGTGTGGACGAGGCCGCTGTGGTCGTCCCGATGCATCGTTTCGATCATTCCAAGCGCGGTGAGCGGATTGACAAACGACGACGCACCGATCCTTGCCGGCGTTCCCTCCGGTAGCACCAGACACGCTGATGCATCACATACCCGGTACTGCGTGTACATCGCTCCGCCGGCGACCGCGACCGTCCGTCCGACCAGTGCCTGTGCCTCGGCGGAACGTCCGGCAGCCACGACGGTGCCCGCTCCCTCGTTGCCGACCGGCAGCAGGTGTCCCACCCGAGCAGTCAGCCTTCGTAGTGCCCCTTCGGGCAGCGGCGCTGTGACCACTGGTCGGTTGCGCGTGCCGTCGATGGATGCTGAATCCATGTCAGCACCAGCAATCAACAGTCCCAAGTCGGACGGATTGATCGGAGCCGCTTCCACGCGTAGCAGGATCTGTTCGGGACCGGGGCTTGGAAGAGTGACTTCGACGAGTGAGAGTTCCAAGGTCCCGCGCTCCGTGACCAGCGATCGGAGTTCGAGCGATGCGGAAGGAATCTCGGGAGTCATACCTGGTCTCTCATCTCTCGTTCGCTCCCGCCGCCGTTGAAGCCGATGGTTCGGCGGAGCAGGAACGATGCCTCGCTGAGACTTGGCATGCACCACCCAAAACGGAGGTCGAGATCGGGTCCGACCTCATCATCCCGTCGGACGCAGCCTGGCACGTGCCGTGCTGCGCAGCAGCCGACGCTGTGTTTGGTTGGATAACCGGCTTGATGCGTACGGATAATCAGGATGATGGAGGCACTCTACATACCTCAGCTCGTCGAGCATTGGAGCCAACCCACATGGGAAGTTCGCGGAAGGAAAAGGCCGCCAGCCATAAGCGGATCGTTGCGTCAGAAGGGCAGTCGCCATTGTCAGTGACGGCATCTTCGTCGCCACAGCGACGGCTCCTACCCATTGCCGCGCTCATCGGCAACCTCACAACGTGGCGCGTGACATTCGTGATTCCTGGCGCATTCTCCATTGCGGCGGGCCGTCGTCCAGTTGGCCGCTTTCCCGTTCCTTGGGTCGGGCGTGAGGGTTCTGCCTCGACGTCGTCTGTGCTGAGACCGAAGGGGTTCTGAGTCGGGTACCGGCACACTCTTCGCCGCTGGTGTCATCGCGCTTGTACGCGACGGCATCTCCCAGAAGATCACTACCACTCCGCGATCGTGACTTGAATGCCTCCAAAACCCCTGGTAGGAGCTTTTGGTGTCTCACGATCACTCGGGACTCGAAGGACTCGGATCCGCTACTATCGAACATATGTTCGCCTGGATGGAGCAGCTCAACGACGCCCAGCGAGCAGCCGTCAGCCACGAAGGTGGGCCGCTTCGGGTCCTTGCTGGCGCCGGAACCGGTAAGACGACTGCGCTCTCAGCTCGCGTCGCGTGGTTGCTGGCGACCGGAACGCCTGCGGCACGCATTCTTCTGTTGACCTTCACGCGAAGGGCAGCGCGGCAGATGCTCGATCGGACTGGTGGGATGTTGGCTGCACAACGAAGGGACGGCCGCTCTGATCCGACGACGAGCCGGGTGATGGGGGGGACGTTTCACGCCATCGCACACCGAACTCTGCGGAGCTACTCGCAGGCGCTCGGTATTCCCGAAGGCTTCTCGGTTCTGGACCCTTCCGATGCCGCCGACGTCATTGACCTTGTTCGAGAAGAGGGCTGTTACGCGCAATCCTGCGGCCAGCGGTTTCCACGCAAGGCACTTTTGCTCGACCTCTATTCTCGAGCCGTAAACACCGGGAGGCCTATCTCGACGGTCACCGCGACAGTGGCGCCGTGGGCAAACGATGTTGTCGAGCAGATAATCGAAATTTGCCGCGGTTACGTCGCCGCCAAAAGGGCGGGGGGCATGCTTGATTTCGACGACCTTCTCTTGCTCTGGAGGGCCGTCGCCCTTGACGATCGCTTGGGTCCACGCCTTGCGGGCTCGTTCGATCACATTTTGGTTGATGAGTACCAGGACGTGAACGGACTGCAAGTTGAGATTCTGAAAGCGCTGCGCCGGACCGACGAACGGATCACGATCGTCGGAGACGACGCACAAGCGGTCTATTCGTTCCGTGCTGCTGAACCGCGTCACATCTTGGATTTCGAACAAGTCTTTCCGGGGGCGCGGACCGTGATTCTCAGCACCAATTACCGATCGAGCCAACAAATTCTTGACGTCGCAAATGGCGTGGCTGGTGAAGCTCCAGAGGGGTTCTCCGCCGTGCTTCACGCCGCAAACGCTCACGCCGGAATGCGCCCGCGCCTCGTCAGGTGTGCCGACGAGGATGCTCAGGTTTCGGCGGTCTGCGAGCAAATACTTGCGCACAGAGAGGAAGGTGTCCTCCTCAATGAGCAAGCAGTGTTGGTGCGAGCCGCACACCACTCGAACTTGCTCGAACTTGAGCTTGGTCGTCGACGGATTCCCTATGTCAAGTACGGGGGCTTACGGTTCGTCGAGGCCGCCCATGTGAAAGATTTGCTGGCAGCATTCAGACTGTCAGACAACACCTCTGATTCGCTGGCTTGGTTCCGGCTTTTGCAACTCCACCAGGGAGTCGGCCCGACCATTGCTCGACGAGTCTTGGCAGCCCTTGGGTTGAACAATCCCGACACCGACCCAATGAACCACAAACAGGTCCTTGATCGATGGTCCAGGGCAGTCGAATTGCTTCCAGCCGCCTCTCGCTCTCACGCCGAGGGTCTTGTCGCAGCTCTTGCTCGAAGCGATGGAGACTTGGTCGCGCGTGCCGAGCGTCTTCGTGTCGCGATCGTTCCTCTGATCGAATCGAGATATCCCAATTCGAGCGTCCGTCTCGTCGATCTTGATTCCCTGGTCGCGGGGGTGGCAAAGGCTTCGCGGCTCTCAGATGTCGCGGCAGACTTTGCCCTAGAGCCGCCGCGGTCGACGTCTGAACTTGCCGGCAATCCCACAATCGACGAGGACTGGCTGACGATTTCCACCATTCACTCAGCCAAGGGTCTCGAATGGAAAGCCGTACACGTCATTAACGCTACCGACGGAATGATGCCGTCGGATATGTCACTGGGATCACCGGAAGGTCTCGAAGAAGAGCGACGCGTCTTCTACGTGGCCTTGACCCGTGCGCGCCAAGCGCTTCATGTTTACGTTCCGTTGCGCTATCACCACCGGACCCGTGGTCGAGATGATTCCCATGGGTGGACGCAACCGTCCCGATTCTTGTCCGCTCGGGTTCGGTCGAAGTGTGACGAAGTCGATGTTGGACACGAACTCGACTCATGGTCCTCGGATTCTGGAGTGGAAGTTGGCTTCGGCAGAGTCGATGCTGATCTCGAGGCGCTCTGGTCGTAGCAGGAAGTGCCTGAGACCCCCTGTGTCTCTCGATTCTTCGCTCCATTGGTTTGCCCGTCCTCCGGATTCGTCTGGTTCCAGTTGATCTCTGCGGCCCGGGCATCGGCGACGCCATGGTTAGTGCCGAGAGGAGCGCCAGAACGCCTTCTGCTACGGCCCTCCCGAGGATCAGCGAAGACGACCAGCGGTTTGGCGTTCTTGGGACGCTCTGCTCGCCTCCATGGCATGAGGGTTTCCAAGATCCGCTATAAGTGAACGTGTAATCTCGTAATAAGGATCCGGATGACCGATACTCTCGCCCGCCCAACCGAACCGGAAGTCGATGCCCTTGACGCATACTCCCAGGTCATCGTCTCTGTCGCTGAACAGCTAACCCCTCGGGTCGCTGCCCTCCAGGTGTCTCGGCGCCGCCGTGACGGGAGCATCGCCGCCGGCGCAGGCTCGGCTGTGGTGTTCACGAACGACGGCTTCCTGCTCACCAATGCCCATGTGGTTGGAAAGGCTGAAGCGGGGCAGGCCTCCTTCGCCGACGGCACGACCGTTCCGTTCCGCGTTGTTGGCAGCGACCCTCTGTCCGACCTGGCCGTAGTCCGTGCCGACGGCGCGACCCCTGCACCGGCGCGCTTAGGTGAAGCTTCGCAGCTCAGAGTGGGACAACTGGTCGTGGCAGTCGGGAACCCTCTCGGATTGGCCGGCACGATCACCGCCGGAGTGGTCAGTGCCCTGGGACGCTCCCTGCCGACTCGAGCAGGGGAGAACGTGCGCATCGTCGACGACGTGATTCAAACCGACGCCGCACTGAACCCAGGGAACTCAGGCGGGGCACTTGTCGTCGCTTCGGGTGAGGTCGTCGGCATTAACACCGCTGTTGCCGGTGTCGGGGTCGGACTCGCCATCCCCATCAACGCCATCACTCGACAGATCGTGGCCACCCTCGTGACCGAGGGCCAGGTCCGTCGGGCCTACCTGGGCTTGGCTGGGAACCCCGCCCCGCTCCCTCCGCCGCTCGCCCTTCGACTCGATCAGAAGACCGGGATGCGGATCGAGCAGGTCGTCTCGGAAGGACCCGCCGCTAGGGCTGGACTCAGACAGGGAGACCTCTTGGTCAAGGCCAACGGCGAGGCGGTCACGAGTGCCCAGTCACTGCAGCGACTGATGCTGGGCAACGCCATCGGCCGGCCACTGGCGCTGACCCTGCTCCGATCCGAGGCCCTCCTCGATGTGGTCGTCACGCCCGAAGAACTGCGCGGCGACGGGTAGATCCAAGCTGGGATCGGGGGAAACGTGACACTCCAGATTCCGCCCGAAGGCCGTTGGTTTCGAGAGCTCGCCACTGATGCAGGCGCTCTCCGACGCGACGAGCTCGTCGATGGCCTCTTCCTGTTGATGGATGGTGCTTTTGCTGCCGCTCGCATGTACGGACACCACAAACCCGGGGTCAAGTCGGTGCCGCTGCCCTCATGCATATCGCCGCACACGCGCAGCAGCACTCTCAATCCAGCAGGTCGCGACCTCGTCGAGTTCGAAGTGGATAGGTCCTCACCGCTGGGCACCCATTCGACACTCCGAAGCACATTCGAGGAGGCCTCGTGACCGGATCGCTGCAGCCCCTTGCAGTGACGGGCGGAGTGCTCGTCGTCCTGCTCATGGTCAGCGATGCCATCAGCACGCTGATCGTCACCCAGGGACGCACCAGCCTGTGGCGACCCACCCGGTTGTGGTACGCGGGCACTTGGCGACTTACTCGCGTGGTCGTCACCCGGGTCCCCGCTCGTGCGGGGGACTTCGCGCTCAACCTCTATCCGGCCCTGTCGCTCCTCGGTCTCCTCGTGCTGTGGCTCGTCGGCCTCATGATCGGGTGGGCTCTGCTCTATTGGGGACTGGGGGAGCATGTCGCTGGGGCGAGCGACTGGGGAACCATCCTTTACTACTCCGGAACATCCATGCTCACCCCCGCATTCGGAACCGCGCACAGCGGCCCCCTGCGCATGCTCACCCTCATCGAAACGCTGACCGGGTTGGGCACGATCGCGCTCCTCATCTCGTATCTTCCTGCTCTGTATGGCGCCTACAGCAGGCGAGAGGCACGGCTCCTCACCCTCGACGACCCCCAGGGCGGTCGCCTCACACCAGCCCGTGTCATCGCCGTGCACGCCAGCGATCAAAACCTCGACCTGCTCTACCGATTCTTCGCAGACTGGGAGATATGGACGGCGGAGGTCTTGGAGAGCCACGTCTCCTTTCCGATGCTCGCGCTCTTCCGATCGCAGCAAACGGGGCAGTCGTGGATCACCGCCCTCGGCGTCGTGACCGATTCAGCAACACTGACCTGCGCGTGCATCGCGGGGGCGGACAGCCGCGAGCCGTATTTCCAATACCGCCGGGGACGCCGGGCCTTGGCCGAGATCGCGGAGCGACTCCACATCCCCGAGTCCCCGCCTACTCAGTCATGGCTCACTCGCCGCCAACTTCGACGTTGCCTGGACGAGCCTCGAGGATCTCGGCCTTCACCTCCGGGACAAGTCGGACGCCTGGACCCGACTGCAAGCGTTGCGCGAAACGTATGGGAACCGACTTGAGGAGGTGATCGACTACCTGCTCGCGCCCCACGGCTTCTGGGGTCACTCTGCAGAGGCAACGGTTGCCGATGAAGTCTCCCGGGCGGCCCTAGAAGCTCGCCGTCGAACTCACCGATCGTCTTAGACGATCGGTGGCACCCCCGGGGTCACCCCAGAATTCAGGCGAAGGAGCTCGAGGTTTGAGGTCTCAGCCACAAGCAAGAACCACCTTCGGCCTCGTCCACCTTGGTGGGATCCTCCAGGCCCTGGAGGGCCTGAAAGACGTCCGGATCGTGCGCTACGAGCGCCCTCGTGTTGGGCTCGATCGTCGTCCGATGAGCAGGGAGAACCCCCCCAGATTCCGAAGAAACCTCTGATAGACGTTCGGGTTATCTACCGGTACGCCGCTTACGAAGAAGTCCCGTTGGCGTAACAGCAGCGGGCCCGCTTGTGCACACCGTGACGCGAGAAGGCGGCGAGTCAACCGGATCCGGCGTCGGACAGCACGGTTACACAGCAGCGCCCTGGAACCGGGTCGAGGCACGCGCCCATGTGAGCGGCGTGGGCCCCCTCGAGTACGCCGGCGATCACCTCAAGGTTCATTCCGCATACGAGCGCACGGTGCTCCTCAGCAAGCGCATGGAACGGGCAATTCGCCAACGTGATCGCCTCGCCGTCGCGACTTGGCTCGTACCCGTGGGCGGAGAGGACAGCCACGACGCGCGCGAACTCATCGTCCTCCACGGCGTCGGTGTCTTGTTCGGCGTCGACCGCGGTGCCGCCGAGGCCAGCCCCGATCACCCTTCCGTAATCACGCGCCACCTGACGGAGCGCGTCGTCGACGGGGATCGATTGCTCCATTGCGTCCGCGACAGCCTGGGCCAGGATCGCCGCCGCCAGGTCGTAGCGCCGTTCCGGCACACTGAAATCGAGGTCCTCCGAGGCCCGTCGGTAGAACTTCGCGGGCCGGCCCGCGCCCGGGCCGCTCCGACCGGGCGGGCGCCGGTACTCCACCTCGAGCGCGCCCACCTCTGCGAGCTTGTCGAGATGGAAGGCGGCCACCGACCGCGAGAGCGAGAGCGCCTCGGCGGCCGCATCGCGGCTCACTGGGTCTGAGGACGAGACGACATAGAGGTACAGGCTGCGGCGCAGCGGCTCGGCCAGCGCCGCAAGCGCGGACAGACGTTGCTGTCGGTCTTGACTTGGCGTGGCGGACGTCATTGTCCCATTCTAAAACAGAAAGATATTGACAAAACACATCACGGCATTCTAAAGTAAATATTGATAGGTAATAGAAAAGGATGGCCAATGTCCAGCACCGCACCCGCTCTCCATCCCGATTCGGGTAGACCAGTGGCCGCAGCGCCGGCAGCGCCCACGACGATTCGCGCCGCCAGGCCCTCCGTGAGGGAGCCCAGCTACCAGGCCTACCTGGTCCTGCGGACGGCGTTCGTGGTGGCGCCGATCGTCTTCGGCATCGACAAGTTCTTCAATTGGATGACCTATTGGCCCAAGTACCTGTGGGCGGGTGTTCCCAACCTCATCGGCCTGAGCCCGCAGCACTTCATGTACGTCGTAGGCGTCGTCGAGATCGCCGCAGGGGTGCTCGTCCTGATCTGGCCCCGGGTCGGGTCTTGGGTGGTGGCGGCGTGGCTCGCCGGCATCGTGACCAATCTGGTGATCGAGAGCATTGCCGTGGGCGGGCACACCCAGGTCTTCTGGGACATCGCGCTGCGTGACTTCGGGCTGATGATCGCTGCCGTCGCACTGGCCCGTCTGGCTGTCGTGTTCGCTCCGACGCTGCCATTCGGGTCCCGGTCGCGATGACGAGAACCCCCCCGCAGGCAGAACTCGAAGTACTGGAGGAGTTCGACGAACCCGAAGAGCTCGGCGGAGCCAGCCCGGTGAACGTGGTGCAGGACGAGGTGGCCCGCCCGGACCGGACCCTCCACCTGCATCCGTTGCCGGAGCACGAGGTCGACCTCGACAAGGCAACCCGCGCCGTCGCCGACCTCCTCGATGCGCTCGGCGTGGACCGCACGGCCGATGGGCTGGCCGCGACACCGGCCCGGGTGGCGCGGGCCTACGGGGAGATGCTGTCGCCCGAGCCGTTCCACGTCACCACGTTCGCCAACGACGAGGGTTACGACGAGCTCGTGGTCGCCCGGGCCATCCCCTTCGCCTCGCTGTGCGAGCATCACCTCCTGCCCTTCACAGGCTTCGCCTACGTAGGCTATCTGCCCGACGAGCGACTCCTCGGCCTCTCGAAGCTGGCGCGCGTCGTCGACCATTTTTCGCGGCGGCTGCAGGTGCAGGAGCGGCTGACCGCCCAAGTCGCCAACTTCATCGCGGAGACGGTGCGTCCCAAGGGGGTCGGCGTCGTCCTCGAGGCAGAACACCTCTGCATGTCGCTGCGCGGTGTCCGGGCTGGCGGCTCACGGACCGTGACCTCTGCACTCAAGGGTCTCGTGCGCGACGACCCTCGCACGCGGTCGGAGTTCCTAGCCCTGACCGGAACTAGAGAGTGATTAAGGTGCGCCATGGCTCCTGATCGGACCTTCATCATCGTGGGCGGCGGCCTGGCCGGAGCCAAGGCCGCCGAGACGCTGCGGGCTGAGGGCTTCGACGGCCGCCTGTTTCTCTTCGGCGAGGAGCCGGTGCGCCCCTACGAACGGCCGCCAATGTCCAAGGCGTACCTCCGCGGTGAGTCGACCTTCGACGAGGCCGCGGTGCACGAAGCAGACTTCTACAAGACGCACGAGATTGAGCTGCACACCTCGGTGGTGGTCGCGTCTCTAGACGTGGCGGCCTCTGAGGTACGGCTCGCGGGCGGTCCTCGTGTTGGCTTCGAGCGGCTGCTCCTGGCGACAGGCGCCGCGCCGCGGCGGCCCAACATCCCCGGTGTGGAGCTGGAGGGGTTCCACTTGCTGCGCACGGTGGCAGACTGCGACGCCATTCACGCGGCCGTGACCGCGGGAGCGCCCGTCGTGATCATCGGCGCCGGCTGGATCGGGTCCGAGGTCGCGGCCTCCGCCCGCCAGCTCGGGGCGGACGTGACCATGATCGACATGGCCGCGGTGCCCTTGGAGCGCGTGCTCGGGCCCGAGGTCGGAGGGGTGTACCGCGACCTCCACGACGCCCACGGCGTCAAGCTTCGATTGGGCGTCGGCATCGAGGCAATAACGGGCGCGGGCCGGGTCGAGGAGGTGCGCCTCAGCGACGGCTCCGTGATTCCCGCCGGGGCCGTCGTCGCCGGCATCGGGGTGCTGCCGCGCACCGAGCTCGCCGCCGCGGCGGGGCTGCAGATCGACAACGGTGTCGTGTGCGACGTGCATCTGGCCACAAGCGCGCCGGGGGTTTACGCCGCGGGCGACGTCGCCAGCGCCTGGCACCCGACGTACGGCGCGCCCATCCGGCTCGAGCATTGGTCTGCCGCCCTCAACCAGGGACCGGTCGCTGCCAAGAACATGCTCGGCATCGTCACGCCGTACGAGAAGGTGCCCTACTTCTACTCGGACCAGTACGACCTCGGCATGGAGTACCGCGGTTGGGCGCCCACCTACGACCGCGTCGTCTTCCGCGGCGACCCGGCGGATGGCGAGTTCATCGCATTCTGGCTCCGCGACGGCGTGGCGGCGGCGGCCATGAACGCGAACGTGTGGGACCAGGGGGACGCGATTGAGGCACTGCTGTCGGCGCGGCGGGTCGTGGACCCGGCGGCACTGGCCGACCCGGGGACGGACCTGGCCGGTCTGGCCGGTGCGGACGGTGGCGGGAGCTGGGACAAGCCGTGACCACGGCCTTCATGCTCTCGAGCCGCGGCAGTCCGGTGCGGTGCAGGTCGGGATGCTGCGATCGGGACACCGGTGCAGCTGGCCGGTCTGCCTATGATGCGGACGGGACGACCGAGATGGACCAGCCCCAGGGATCACGTGGACATTTTCAAGGAGTTCACCTTCGAGGCGGCCCATCGGTTGCCGAACGTGGAGCCAGGGCACAAGTGCGCGCGGTTGCACGGGCACTCGTTCCGGGTCAGGGTGCACATCGACGGCCCGGTTGACCACCATCTTGGCTGGGTCCGAGACTTCGCCGATCTCAGCGAGCCGATGCAGCCGTTGCTCGAGCAGCTCGACCATCACTACCTGAACGAGGTCGAGGGACTGGAGAACCCGACGAGTGAGCGGCTGGCCCGCTGGATCTGGGAGCACTTACAGCCCGGCTTGCCCCAGCTGTCCCAGGTGGTGGTACAGGAGACCTGTACCACCGGCTGCATCTACCGCGGCGAATGAGCATTTACGGAGACGGAGGCCGTCGAGTCGTCGTGCTGGCCAGCGGCGGCGTGGACAGCGCGGTGCTCGTTGCCGATCGGAGCTCTCATGGCGAGGTGGTGCAACCGATCTACATCCGATTCGGTCTCGCCTGGGAAAGGGCCGAGGAGGAGCACCTGCGCCGGTTCCTCGACTCGTTGCCGGGCGACTGCCAGGCGCTGCCGCTGGTCTCCCTCGAGTTCCCCGTGGCCGACGTGTATGGACCGCACTGGAGCGTGTCGGGAGCGGAGGTGCCCGACGAGGACACGCCCGACAGTGCCGTGTATCTCCCGGGACGAAACCTGCTCTTGCTGGCCAAGTCGAGCGTCTGGTGCGCGCTCAACGACTTTGCCGTCGTGGCGCTCGGCACGCTCAAGGGGAACCCATTCGCCGACAGCGGCGCGGAGTTCTTCGACGGCCTCGCCTCGCTGGCCAGCCTGGCACTCGACCGGCCACTTGCCGTCCTGACGCCGTTCGCCGGGTTCACCAAAGTCGAGGTCCTGGAACGTGGCCGGCATCTGGCCCTGGAACTCACCTTCTCGTGTATCGACCCCCAGGGGGGCGAACACTGCGGGCGCTGCAACAAGTGCGCAGAGCGGCGCCGGGCGTTCGCCTCGTCGGGACTGGCCGATCGGACCGCCTACGCGGACCGCTGAGCAGGTGCCCCGCGTCTACGTGGCGCCGATTTCCTTCGGACTCGGGGACTTGGTCGTTTCGCTCCCTGTTGTCCAGGCTCTCATCGCCGACGGCCGCCGAAGTGGTGACGAGACCTGGCTGGTGGCACGGTCGGACTCTCAGGCGCGCCTTTCCGAACGGATCCCCGGTCTCGCCGGTTGCGTGAACGAGGAGACACTCCCACCGGTGTCCGGCGCAGACCGGTTGGTCGATCTCCGCGACCATCCGCTCCAGCGGGACTATTGGTGGGGCTCTCCCGAGTTCGAGGCGGCGGTTGGGCTGCTCGACATCAACCAGATACTTGACCGGATCGCCGCTGACTTCGGAATCGACGTCGACTTCTCGGCGCCGATGCCGCTTTTGTTCTCTCCGGTGTCTGGGCTCGACCGCACCGTGCTCCTCGTGACCGAGACCGACGGTCCCGCCAAGGCCTGGCCGGCCACCAAGTGGGAGTACCTTGCTGCGCAACTGGGCCAGCGGTTCGACGTCCAACGGGTTACCCGGACGGTCGGGGTTGGAGACCTCGACCCGCTCGCCGTCCCCGCGTTGGCGGTCCCGAACCTCGGGGCGGTCGTTGACACCCTCTCGTCGTGCCTCGGTGTCATCGGGATCGACACCGGACTGACCCACATCGCGGTGCAGCAGCGAACGCCGACCGTCACAATCTGCCGGCACGGTTCGGTTTACTTCCGGCCCTGGCCCCACGCCCGCGCCCTGCGCGGCGCCCCCTGCGATTCGGCCTGTTTGGTCGAGGAGCAGGCGTCGGCCTACAACGACCGAGTCAGCCTCCGGGGCTTCCGATGGCGGCCCCGGACGTGTCCCTCAGGGCAGAAGTGCCTGGCCGAGCTACAACCGGAGCTGGCGCTACAACTGTTCGACGAGCTGGCGTGAGCGCGATGCAGGGCGCCGACCAGCCAGTGCGGGTGGACGCGCACCCCGAGGTCGGTGTGCGGAACTCCCAACCAGAGGGGATCGGGAGGGTCGCAGAGCTCGGCGCACTTGGTGGCCTGGAACAACCTCGGACGGAACGTCGTCTTCGCCGACCGGCAGTGGAGGCCGGTCGCCGTCTTCGGCACCACGTCCTTCGAGGACGACGAGCTCTCCCAGTACGACCTCGATGTGCACGCCATCCTCCAACTCGGCAACGAGGAGGAAGGCCTCGTGGTGACCCTGAACCACCTCGGGTCTTTGCTCGGCTTCGCCACAGCGGAGGTGGCGTCGTCAAACGTTCCCCGGTCGGGGCTCTCGCCGTCGGGGCCGGTCAGGCTCGTACGGCCGCTGATCTCCACCTTGTTCGCCGACGATCTCGAGCGCACCGTGGCGATCGGCTCTCGGCTGGTCAGTTCCCGGCCAGCGTCAACTCCCGGCGGGGGCCTCCTGGTCTCCGAGCCTGTGCTCATGGACTGCGGGAAGACTGCCCTTGACGCCGAGGTGGCTCTCGAAGGCTGGGGGCGGGTCACCGCACTCTGCACCTTCAGCATCGGCCGCGACCAGCTGGTGGCGGTGGGCGGCGAAGGCCGGTCCACGCTGGTGGCGCCGGACGAAGGGCTGTCCGGGCGAAGACTGTTCGATGTCGACCTGCCCCTCCGGGCCGCCGCCTTCGCCTGGGACGGCCAGCTGTTGTGGGCCGTCGGAAGCGAGCTCACTGCGTCCCCGGTCGACGATTACCGATGGGAGGACCTCCACGGAGGCCGCTACGTCGGCCTCGATCCGTCGAATGGCCGGATTGTCGTCGTCGGCTCCTTGCCCGATGACGTGGCGTGGGGCAACGGGGGCGTGGCGGTGGTGATGGCCGCAGGCCGACTCTGCGCGGTGGGGAGGACCGGGCGCGTGCACTGGCTCGCCAACCACAGGACCGGCCGGTTCGCGTCCACCACCCCCCTGGCCGAGTCGTCGCTCGGCATCGCCCACGCGGCCGCCGTGGGTGATCGCGTCCTCTACGGATTCAACCGCGGCGGGTATCGTCTGCACGCGGCGGACGTGTTGCCTCCGGGGCATAGAACTTGAGGTGCTCATAGGGGACGAAGCGCCGTCGGCCGGCCCGCACGTCATCGAGCAGGGCGTCGATAGCCGTCGTCAATTCGTCCAGCTGGCCGCGCAACCGTTGCAGCCGCCAGTCGAAATCGTTGCCGTCGTTTCCGGCCATCCGGGCGGCCCGATCGGTTCGGTTCAGGCGGATCGCCAGCACAGACAACCGGTCGAAGGCCATGGCTGGACTCTCGGTCGAGGGTGTGGCGGTGGCCGACTGGACCAGCGTCGGCATCGATGGCGGCGTCGACGCGCTCGGCCAGGCGGTGGCGCTCGAGATTGAGGCGGTCGATTGAGCGCTTGGCCCGGGCAACAGTGGCGTCGTCTGCCGCCGGAGCGCGGGTGACGTCCTCGAGCTCCCACTGCTCCAGATTCGAGCGGAGGAGCGCAAGCAGTAGCTGCATCAGTCCGTCGGCATCGGGACGGTCGGAGCCCCTTCGGTTTGACGAGTATCGGTCATCCGGCGGTGCTTGGGCTTCAAGCCAGCGTCGGAATCGGCTCACCACCTCGCTCGCCGGTGGCACGGGCGAGTGATCGTCGGTCATCGGGGCGCGGCCGCCAGGTGCCGCAGGACGGATCTGGCCGCGAGCGAACCCTGCCCGATGGCGGTGGCGATACGCCAGTATGCGCCGGCGACAACGTCGCCCGCCGCGAATACGCCCGGACGTGAGGTCGCCAGCATTTCGTCGACCACCACCGCGCCGGAGCGGTCGGTCTCGAGCTGGTCTGCGAAAAGGTCCGTCCGGGGAGCTTTGCCGATCTTGACCAGCAGTCCGCCGGCTTTGACCGACCGACGCTCAGCGGTGTCGAGGCGCACCAGCACCACCTCTTCCAATCGATCGTCCCCACGTACGTCCTCCAGCTCCCAGCCGCCGAGGTCGATGATTCGCGGATCGTCGCGGAGCTGGCCCGCGATGTCTGGCCGCGAGGACAATCGTTCGGAGCGGTGCACGAGGGTGACCGGGGACGCGATCTGTGCCAAGGCGAGGGCGTCGAGAGTGGCGTTGTCCCCGCCTCCGATGACGACCACGGGGCGGCCGGCGAACCTAGAGAGATCAGACCCCAGCTGGTAGGTCACGTCTCCACCGAAGGCGCCATCGGTGGCGGCCGGTAGCCGCCGGAGGCCTACCCCCGTCGCGATCACGATCGTGTCCGCCGTTAGCCGCCGGCCGGCCGACTGCACCCACCGCTCGCCGAGGTCGATCCGATCGACCGGCCACGATCGGCGAGCCCTGTCGCCGAGGATGGCCGCCGACCGCTCGAGGGCCACCGGCAACGGGTGCTCGTCGTCGTAGACACCGGTCGCAACATTGCGTACATGGAATGGGATCTCGTTGATCTGGCCACCTATTTTCGCTTGCATCTCCAGCACGACAGTGTCGAGCTGGATGTCGTAACACTCGAGCGCGCAACTCAGGCCAGCCATCCCACCGCCGATGATGACGGCCTGGTGGTGCTCTTCGGCTCCGGCCGGCGCGGCGCTCACGACCCGAACCTATTGGACTCGCTACCAGGCCACAACCGATGCCGACGGTGACGTCCCGACGCCGTCCACCGTCGGAATCCCTCGCGGTCCGATCCGCCCCAGAGCCATCGACGCCCGGGCCGCCAGGGTGCCTCGCGCTTCCAGCCGGCCCGATCACACCGACCGGTGTCCAAGTGACAGGCTGTTCGTATCACTCACATCTCCATTCGCTCAGCCTCGACCAGAATCGGCCGGTATGAAGAGGAGCTCGCAAGAATGACGCAGGTTCACCGTCGAGATGGCAATGGCCAGCGTTCGCCGTCACGGTGGATGGCGCCATTGCCCTCGCTGGAGTCTCGTCCGGTCCGGGCACATCCGGATGCGGTCCAGCGTCCAAGTGCCCTCCACACCACCAATGTCGGTGTGCTGCCGTACAACGCGCGACACGACGTCACGCTGGGCTGCGGCCCGGGTGACTCATGAACCGGTACATCATGAAAGGCGTGCGAACTTCGCTACTTCCTTACGTCGTTACTCCACCACCGTGGATTTCGTCGCCACGACCGGTGACAAGGTGATGGCCACCCCGGTCTTGTCCGTGGGTCCGTTGCACCCGAACGAGTCGGCCAGTTGGTCGACTCCGGCCGCGGGGCAGAGTCAAGCGAACCTCCTCTGCGTCATCCTCCGGTTCCTGTGTTCGTAGGCGGGAATACCAAGCGCGCACTGGCCATTCTGGTGGCGGTCGCCATTGCAGGGTTTGCGCTCGCCTCTTGCGGGGGAGACAGCAACGTCTCTCGGGACGCAACGAACCGGCATCGGGCCTCGGGGCCGCCGCCCGTGAACGCCGCGAGTCCATCGGGAGTGACCCTCGTGGCGACGACGCACGGCGCAATCCCGTCCTTTTCCGCTCCCGGGGGGGCGCAAGCGGGAACGGTGCCAGGCGAATGGCAAGGGGCGCCCTCGACCCTGCCGGTCATTGCATCCCGCCCGGGATGGTACGAGGTCCGACTGGCCCAGAGACCCAACGAATCCACCACATGGGTACTCGCTCAAGACGTGACCCTCGCTTCGACGCCCTACCGCATCGTGATCGATCTGGCTTCCACGCAATTGACCCTGTGGAAAAATGACCGGCGCGTATTCTCGGCGCCGGTCGGGATCGGCACCCCTCAGGATCCGACACCCGTCGGGAAGTACTTTGTCGCGCTGCTCTCCCAGCCACCGACCCCCGCCTATGGGGCATTCGTCATGGTGACATCTGCCCACTCCGATTCCATCACCGACTGGGAACGCTCCGGAGACGCCATCGTGGCCATCCACGGTCCCCTCGGCAGCGATCAACAGATCGGTACTCGCGGGGCCGCCATCTCACATGGCTGCGTCCGGCTCCACGAGGTTGACCTCCTTCGGCTCCGGGAGGTGCCCGTCGGGAGCCCCGTCGACATCGAGGCCGCCTGAGCGAGATGGCGGGAAATTGTCCCGTCTGCCAGTCTCATCGGGTTTGAGCCACACCGCCCACGCCGTATCCCGCGGTCGCTCTCGCCCGCCGACGTACAGCGCGCTGATGTCCGCCCTCCTGGGACCGATCGAGATCACCCGGCCGCCCGCGAAATGGAGTACGTGATGCCGGTGGTCTCGAGCGACTTGAGATAGGGGACCGCTGCGCTCTCGGCATCCACGGGCAAGCGCGGCCTCGTGTGACCGCTGCTCATGGGCAAGTGAGGAGCCCATGCCGCGCCTTTGTTGCCGTCGGCGCATTCTGGCTCGTCGACCTGGACCATATGGCTGTAATGCTGGCATTTTCATCTCCCTTGTTTCTCCTCAAACGGATGGGTGCGGCACAGGAAAGACGGCATCGGACGAGAGAAATCAATGGGTTGGGTGGCACACCGGCGCGTTTGAACGGGCGCACCGGGCCGCATTTGCCGAAGTCGGTGGGTACCCTGCAACTGTGGCTACAACCGCCGAGGGCAGGCCGGTCGCTCTCTCTTCGGCACGGACCTACTCTTCGCACTCCAGCGCCGTGTGTTGGGCAAAGGCGGGAACGGGCTGATGGGCTAATGAGCCAGTTCCATTTCGACCCCGCCAGCTACCTGGACCTCATGCGGGAAGAGGTGCCGGCCTACGAGCGTCTTCAAGAGGCAGTGGCCGCCGCCACCGACGGGATCGATGTGACCCGCATCCTGGACCTCGGGACGGGCACCGGCGTGACGCTGGCGGCGGTTCTGGCGCGTCACCCCGGGGCCATTGCGATCGGGATCGACGAGAGCGCCGCCATGCTCGAGGCGGCCGCCGCCACGCTCGGGTCTGGGGGCTCCCCGGACCGCGGGGTGGAGCTGCAGGTGGCCGACTTGGCCGACCCGCTGCCATCGGGACCGTTCGAGCTCGTCGTCTCGGCGCTGGCAGTCCACCATCTGGATGGTGCGGGCAAGGCCGACCTCTTCCGCCGGGTGGCCGCCGTCGTGGGCCCACCGGGACGGTTCGTGCTGGGCGACGTGGTGGTCCCCGAAGACCCGGCGGACGCGCAGACGCCCATCAGCGACGACTACGACCGCCCCTCGAGCGTGGCCGACCAGCTGTGCTGGCTCGACGAGGCGGGGTTCGACGCGGCGGTCGTGTGGTCCGAACGCGACCTGGCCGTGCTGCGGGCGGACCGGCGGGCCTGACGGCGGCGGCGAACAGGGCGATCGGAGCGACCGGCCCGCTCTGCCGCCGCTTGCCGGACTTAGCCGCTGGCGAGGAAAGGTCGGCCCCCTCGTAGTCGACGATGATTGCGCCATAAGTGCCCAGCACGTCGAGGCCGAGGGCACCACGATTCCGGCGCGCTGCGAGCCGGTGATCTTCACCGCATGCAGTGCCAGCGTGCTCGGTGGCTCAGAACGACATTGCCACGGGGGTCGGCAACAACGTGGGCACGGAGCTCTTGCACCCCACTCCACCCGGCGCAGTGCCGGTCCTTTGGCCGCGGCCAGGTGGAGCCCGGTGACGGCTGAAATGGACGACGTCGAGGAGCCGGTGTCCACCAAGAACGCATACGGTCCCTGGTTCGCCACCGACACGTTCGTGAACGCGGCAATGCTCCCAGGCGATTGCACGATGGTGAGCGGCACTTCGGCCGCTGGTGGTCCCACCAGCAGAGATGCGGGAAGGGGTCGCTCCGGCCTTCCCAATGATGAGCGCATGACTCACGGGCGTGGGACCCTCCGGAGCGTGGCGGACCGGAGCAACGGCGGCCGGTGTTTCGCTGGGCGGCGGACCACCGGGCCCGATTCCCACGCGTGATCACAGCAGCGCATGCGAACGATCACCGCAATGTGGCGGCGGGCATGTCCATGTGCTGCCTCACTGATTCATAGAGACGTCCCTTGGTCGGTGCGGCGATTTGGTTAGCACCGCCACCTGCCAGGGTGCCTCGTTGGTGGATGCGTCAATGAGGGTAAGGACTTCTCGTGGCCGAAACGGTGACTTCTCGTGGCCACCAGCGGGGACGTCAGCTGGCCCCAGAACCGGAGACCTTTGCATGGCAACGGACAGTAGAACTGCGCAATGGATCGCGAGGATGTCGTAGATCATCGGACCCGTCGGCCCACCACAGGTCGATCTTCTAGTGAACGAATGCAGCGCGACCGTAGACTGAGAAGGCGTCACGATGGCCTGGTCGGAACCTCTGCCTCAATGACGATCCTCCAAAGAGCAGTGGCCTACCTCCTTGTGCGGTCAGCGATTCAGGCTAAGAGGGTTCAGACGAGTGCGTTTCACATGTCACCCTCAGGCTTAGGTCCAAGGTCGACCGAGCCAATCCCGCTTGCGCCGGTATCCGCCCGGTCCTTTCCGTGCTGTCTGCTGCGATCCCTGAGGTGTCAGTAGGGATTCCTCGCCCGACGCTCGACCCACGCGTTCCGATTGCGGAACTCCCGTTTCGCCCATTTTCTTGCGCTGTACTACTCCGGGACATGAAGGGAACGGGGTCGGCTTCTGTTCGTGAGTGAGTCGAAACCATGGACGGCCAAAAGCGGGTCCGTTATGATCACAGCAGGTTACGGTGCTCTTGTGCTTTGGCGACGGCCAGGATTCGTGAGGTTTCAGATGTCTAGCAACCGCTCATCCTTGCCAGACGCCCACGGCCTGTTTGTTGCCGAGCGAAAATTTGCCGGCGAAGCAGACGGCCGGTGTCATCGGGGACGTGGAGCGTCTTTTGGGCACGGTTTCAAGTTGCACGGTTTCAAGCTGTTGAGGAGCTATAGGCGGCGAGGCTCAGCATTTGCCTCTTATGGAACTTTCCAAACTCAGCGCTCTACGCTCAATTGGGCAAATCTGGGTTGGGATGCAGGACTCGACTCCGCCACCGTGTCGGGGAGCCAGGGACCGGTCAGAGCGTCGCACGAAGATCACGAAAGAAGGAATGGGCGATTTACCCGCCGTTTCGCAGACTGTCGGCTGATGATCTCAGTTCGAGCGAAGAAGACCGGGCCCGACGAGAGCAACTGCACGGTTCGCTTGTCGCCTTCGCCAGGCAGATGCTGTTCATGAACAGCACGCCGAAGCACGCCGCCCCCCGGGCCGCAAAGGTCCCACGAGGAGGCCGTCATCGGCGCAGACGGCAGTTCCGCCCGTCGTTCGGCCTGAAGGCCGTCGCGGCGGGTGTGTTCCTGACAGTCGGAAGCCTCAGCACAGTGGCGGCGTCGGCACCGCCGGCCCCCCCGACGTCGACGACACCCGCTCCTACGGACCCGACAACCACCACCTCCACCACGTCGACGACCACGAGCTCGACCACCACCACCTCCACGACCTCCACCACGTCGACGACCACGACCTCGACCACCACCACTACGGCGCCATCGATCGACACAACTCCCACCACGTCAGGCCCAGCGGCCGCACCGCTTGCCGCCGACCCCACCATCGTCGTGAATGCAGGCGGCGTCCGCGCCGGCAATACGACGACGATCAATCCTCTGCCCGATGGGGCGGTCTATACCGCCACCGCAGTGGACAACGCCGCCCTAATCCACACGTGCATAACGAGCGGAGGTACCTGCACCATTTCGGTGCCGGAAGTCGGCCACAAGTGGAATGTGACCGAAACCACTCCGCCGGCCGGCTACTACCTGAACCCGAACCTCGACTCAGGGACCAGTAGCTCCGTCAGCAGCTTCCCGTACACGTTCCAAACCGGAACGTTGAACGGCACCACGACCGTCCAGGTGCCCGGTGCCCCCGCGAATGGCACAATCACGTCGAACGGCCAGACTTTCAGCGCCGAGCTGGCGACATCGCTCAACAACCCAGCGGGCGTCGCCGCATGTGGTTTGAACATCGCCCTGGTGCTCGACCAGTCGGGTTCGATGGCACAGAGCGGGAAGCAGGCAGCGTTGATTGCTGCTGCCAACGACGCGATCACGGACCTGACCGGGACCCCTTCCACGGTAGCGATCTACACCTTCGCGGCGACCACGGGGCCGAGTATCGCAAAGACGTCCACGATTAACGCCTCCAGCGCCGCGCCGCTTCACACCTTCATCAACAATCTGCCTGCCCCCTCGGGCGGCACCAACTGGGACCAGGGGCTGGCCCAGGTCGCGTCCGGGTTCAATGACGTCATCTTTCTGACTGACGGAGCGCCCACCGGGTCGAGAATCCGCCCCGCCCCCGGTAACAACTTCTCGCAAAGCCTCTTCACCGATACCGAGCAAGGGATCTTCTCGGCCAACGGGATCAAGGCCGGCGGGACGACGAGGGTCCTCGGCGTCGGCATCGGCATCGGTACCGGCACGCCGCCGTCCGGGGGGACCGACAACCTGAGGGCCGTCTCCGGACCTACGCAGAACCAGGACTATTTCCTCGGTACGAACAACAACTTCGGAGCCATCCTCAAGGCGCTGGCTACCGGCGATTGCAACAACCAGCTCACGATCACCAAGCAGATCCAGAATTCCAGCGGTGCCCTGATCAGTCCGACTCCAGCCGACGCCAACGGGTGGACCTTCACAAACACCATTTCAGGCGACGTCGGCGACACCATCGTCTCGCCGGTGACCACCGCTGCAGTCAACGGCGCCAATGGAGTTGCAGCGGCCGCACTGACCATTCGACCGGACACGAATACGACCCTGACCGTGACCGAGACGCCTCAAGCCGGATACACCTTCGTCAGCGCGCAATGCACTGTCGGGGGTTCCCCCGTGACGACCACCGTGACCGGCACCACCGCGTCGTTTACGGGCGCAGCCGCTCAGCCGATGGGATGTGCGTTCACCAACAGACGCGCCGGCACGAGCACCACCGCCACGTCGATCAAGAACGCGGTTGGCGGCACCACGGTGGGGGGGCCGTTGCCGTTGGGGTCGTCGGTCTTTGACACCTCCACGGTGACTCCTACCCCCGGAACGATCACACCGACGGGGTCGGTCGCCTACACCTTCTTCACCAACGGCGCCTGCACCGGCACCGGCACCGCGGCCGGCGGCGGCACCCTGGCCTCCGGGGTGCCGCCCAACTCGAACACCCAGGGCCCGCTGACGGCGGGCTCCTACAGCTTCCGGGCGGTCTACAGCGGTGACGCGAACCTCGCCGGCTCGACCAGCGCCTGCGAGCCCATGACAATCAATGCCGGAACCACAGCTACGGCCACGTCGATCAAGAACGCGGTTGGCGGCACCACGGTGGGGGGGCCGTTGCCGTTGGGGTCGTCGGTCTTTGACACCTCCACGGTGACTCCTACCCCCGGAACGATCACACCGACGGGGTCGGTGGCCTACACCTTCTTCACCAACGGCGCCTGCACCGGCACCGGCACCGCGGCCGGCGGCGGCACCCTGGCCTCCGGGGTGCCGCCCAACTCGAACACCCAGGGCCCGCTGACGGCGGGGTCCTACAGCTTCCGGGCGGTCTACAGCGGTGACGCAAACTTCGCCGGCTCGACCAGTGCGTGTGAGCCGTTCAGTGTGACGGCGGGCACCTCGACCACGGACACGACGGTGTTCGACGCGGCCACCAACGCGGCCTGGACCGGGACCGAGACCGCCGGCGCACACGCCTTCGACACGGCAAGCGTCATCCCCTCGGCCGGCATCACCGCCACCGGCACGGTGACCTACACCTTCTTCGCCAACGCCGCCTGCACCGGCACGGGCACCCCAGCTGGCACGGTCACGCTGACGGCGACAGGGGCGGTGCCCAACTCGACCACCCAGGGGCCGCTGGTGGCCGGCACCCACAGCTTCCAGGCCGTCTACAGCGGTGACACCAACTACGCCGGCTCGACCAGCGCCTGTGAGCAGTTCAGGGTGGAGCCGGGCACCTCATCCACGGCCACGACGGTGTTCGACGCGGCCACCAACGCGGCCTGGACCGGGACCGAGACCGCCGGGGCGCACGCCTTCGACACGGCCAGCGTCGCCCCCTCCTCGGCCGGCATCACCGCCACCGGCACGGTGACCTACACCTTCTTCCCCAACGGAGCCTGCACCGCCGGCACGGGTAGCCCGGCGGGCACGGTCACGCTGACGTCCACCGGGACGGTGCCCAACTCGCTCACCCAGGGGCCGCTGGTGGCCGGCACCCACAGCTTCCATGCCGTCTACAGCGGTGACACCAACTACGCCGGCTCGACCAGTGCATGTGAGCCGTTCACCGTGGCGGCGGGCACCTCGACGACGGCCACGACTGTGTTCGACGCGGCCACCAACGCGCCCTGGACCGGGAACGAAACCACCGGGGCGCACGCCTTCGACACGGCCAGCGTCACCCCCTCCTCGGCCGGCATCATCGCCACCGGCACGGTGACCTACACCCTCTTCCCCAACGGCTCATGCACGGCCGGCACGGGCACCCCAGCGGGCACGGTCACGCTGACGGCGGCAGGGGCGGTGCCCAACTCGGCCACTCAGGGGCCGCTTGACGCGGGCTCCCACAGCTTCCAGGCCGTCTACAGCGGGGACGCCAACTACGCCGGCTCGGTGAGCAGCTGCGAACCCTTCAGTCTCGGAATCCTTCCATCCAACACGGCGACGGTGCCCTTCGACGCGGCCACCGACGCGCCCTGGACCGGGAACGAAACCACCGGGGCGCACGCCTTCGACACGGCCAGCGTGACCGCGGTGCCGGAGCTCATCGTCCCCACCGGCACGGTTACCTACACCTTCTTCACCGCTGTCAACTGCTCGGGGACTGGCACCCCGGCGGGCACGGAGACGTTGACGGCCACCGGGGCGGTGCCCAACTCGGCCACTCAAGGACCGCTGGCGGCGGGCTCCTATGGTTTCGAGGCCCATTATTCCGGTGACGCCGATTACGGTGCCTCCAGCAGCGCCTGTGAGCCGTTCACCGTGGCCGCGGGCACCTCGACGACGGCCACGACGGTGTTCGACGCAGCCACCAACGCGGCCTGGACCGGGACCGAGACCACCGGGGCGCACGCCTTCGACACGGCCAGCGTCACCCCCTCGGCCGGCATCACCGCCACCGGCACGGTGACCTACACCCTCTTCCCCAACGGAGCCTGCACCGCCGGCACGGGCACCCCGGCGGGCACGGTCACCCTGACGGCGACGGGTGCGGTTCCGAACTCGCTCACCCAGGGGCCGCTGGCGGCGGGCTCCCACAGCTTCCATGCCGTCTACAGCGGTGACACCAACTACGCCGGCTCGACCAGCGCCTGTGAGCCGTTCACCGTGGCCGCGGGCACCTCGACGACGGCCACGACGGTGTTCGACGCAGCCACCAACGCGGCCTGGACCGGGACCGAGACCGCCGGGGCACACGCCTTCGACACGGCCAGCGTCACCCCCTCGGCCGGCATCACCGCCACCGGCACGGTGACCTACACCTTCTTCGCCAACGCCGCCTGCACGGGCACGGGCACCCCAGCAGGCACGGTCACGCTGACGTCCACCGGGGCGGTGCCCAACTCGGCCACCCAGGGGCCGCTGGTGGCCGGCACCCACAGCTTCCATGCCGTCTACAGCGGTGACACCAACTACGCCGGCTCGACCAGCGCCTGTGAGCCGTTCACCGTGGCCGCGGGCACCTCGACGACGGCCACGACGGTGTTCGACGCGGCCACCAACGCGGCCTGGACCGGGACCGAGACCGCCGGGGCGCACGCCTTCGACACGGCCAGCGTCACCCCCTCGGCCGGCATCACCGCCACCGGCACGGTGACCTACACCTTCTTCCCCAACGGAGCCTGCACCGCCGGCACGGGCAGCCCGGCGGGCACGGAGACGCTCGTGGCGGGGGCGGTGCCCAACTCGGCCACCCAGGGACCGCTGGCGGCGGGCTCCTACAGCTTCGAGGCCGTCTACTAGCGGTGACGCCAACTACGCCGGCTCGACCAGTGCGTGTGAGCCGTTCAGTGTGACGGCGGGCACCTCGACCACGGACACGACGGTGTTCGACGCGGCCACCAACGCGGCCTGGACCGGGACCGAGACCGCCGGGGCACACGCCTTCGACACGGCCAGCGTCATCCCCTCGGCCGGCATCACCGCCACCGGCACGGTGACCTACACCTTCTTCCCCAACGCCGCCTGCACCGGCACGGGCACCCCGGCGGGCACGGTCACGCTGACGTGGCACCGGGGCGGTGCCCAACTCGGCCACCCAGGGGCCGCTGGTGGCCGGCACCTACAGCTTCCATGCCGTCTACAGCGGTGACACCAACTACGCCGGCTCGACCAGTGCGTGTGAGCAGTTCAGGGTGGAGCCGGGCACCTCGACGACGGCCACGACGGTGTTCGACGCGGCCACCAACGCGGCCTGGACCGGGACCGAGACCGCCGGGGCGTCGGCCTACGACACGGCCAGCGTCACCCCCTCCGGCCGGCATCACCGCCACCGGCACCGTCATTTACACCTTCTTCCCCAACGACGCCTGCACGGCCGGCACGGGCAGCTGCGGCGGGCACGGAGACGCTGACGGGCGCGGGGCGGTGCCCAACTCGGCCACCCAGGGCCCGCTGGCGGCGGGCTCCTACAGCTTCCAGGCCTTCTACTCCGGTGACGCCAACTACGGTGCCTCGCCTCAGCACTTGTGAGCCGTTCACCGTGGCCGCGGGCACCTCGACCACGGCCACGACGGTGTTCGACGCGGCCACCAACGCGGCCTGGACCGGGACCGAGACCGCCGGGGCGTCGGCCTACGACACGGCCAGCGTCACCCCCTCGGCCGGCATCACCGCCACCGGCACGGTGACCTACACCCTCTTCCCCAACGAAGCCTGCACCGCCGGCACGGGCAGCCCGGCGGGCACGGAGACGCTGACGGGCACCGGGGCGGTGCCCAACTCGGCCACGCAGGGACCGCTGGCGGCGGGCTCCTACAGCTTCGAGGCCGTCTACGGCGGGGACACCAACTACGCCGGCTCGACCAGTGCGTGTGAGCCGTTCAGCGTGGCGGCGGGCACCTCGACGACGGCCACGACGGTGTTCGACGCGGCCACCAACGCGGCCTGGACCGGGACCGAGACCGCCGGGGCTTCGGCCTTCGACACGGCCAGCGTCACCCCCTCGGCCGGCATCACCGCCACCGGCACGGTGGACCTACACCTTCTTCCCCAACGGCGCCTGCACCGCCGGCACGGGCAGCCCGGCGGGCACGGAGACGCTGACGTCGGCGGGGGCGGTGCCCAACTCGGCCACCCAGGGCCCGCTGGCGGCGGGCTCCTACAGCTTCGAGGCCGTCTACAGCGGTGACACCAACTACGCCGGCTCGACCAGTGCGTGTGAGCCGTTCACGGTGGCGGCGGGCACCTCGACCACGGCCACGACGGTGTTCGACGCGGCCACCAACGCGGCCTGGGCCGGGACCGAGATCGACGGGGCGTCGGCCTTCGACACGGCCAGCGTCACCCCCTCGGCCGGCATCACCGCCACCGGCACGGTGATCTACACCTTCTTCCCAACGGCGCCTGCACGGCCGGCACGGGCAGCCCGGCGGGCACGGAGACGCTGACGCGACGGGGGCGGTGCCCAACTCGGCCACCCAGGGGCCGCTCGACGCGGGCTCCTACAGCTTCGAGGCCGTCTACGGTGGCGACGCCAACTACGCCGGCTCGACCGGGCCGTGTGAGACGTTCAACGTGGCCGCGGGCACCTCGACCACCGCCACGACGGTGTTCGACGCGGCCACCAACGCGGCCTGGGCCGGGACCGAGACCGCCGGGGCTTCGGCCTATGACACGTCCACCGTGAGCACCTCAGCCGACATAACCGCCACCGGCACGGTGGACTACACCCTCTTCCCCAACGGAGCCTGCACCGCCGGGACGGGTAGCCCGGCGGGCACGGAGACGCTCGATGGCGGGGGCTGTGCCCAACTCGGCCACCCAAGGCCCGCTGGCGGCGGGCTCCTACAGTTTCGAGGCCGTCTACTCCGGTGACGTGAACCACGTCGGCTCGACCAGTCCGTGTGAGCCGTTCACCGTGGCCGCGGGCACCTCGACGACGGCCACAACGGTGTTCGACGCGGCCACCAACGCGGCCTGGACCGGGACCGAGACCACCGGGGCGCACGCCTACGACACGGCCAGCGTCACCCCCTCGGCCGGCATCACCGCCACCGGCACGGTGACCTACACCCTCTTCCCCAACGGCGCCTGCACCGCCGGCACGGGCAGCCCGGCGGGCACGGAGACGCTCGTGGCGGGGGCGGTGCCCAACTCGGCCACCCAAGGCCCGCTGGCGGCGGGCTCCTACAGCTTCGAGGCGGTCTACAGCGGAGACGCCAACTACGGCGGCTCGACCGGTGCGTGTGAGCCGTTCAGCGTGGCGGCGGGCACCTCGACGACCGCCACGACGGTGTTCGACGCGGCCACCAACGCGGCCTGGACCGGGACCGAGATCACCGGGGCGCACGCCTTCGACACGGCCAGCGTCACCGGCTCGGCCGGCATCACCGCCACCGGCACGGTGACCTACACCCTCTTCCCCAACGGAGCCTGCACGGCCGGCACGGGCACCCCGGCGGGCACGGTCACCCTGACGGCGACGGGTGCGGTTCCGAACTCGCTCACCCAGGGGCCGCTGGCGGCGGGCTCCCACAGCTTCGAGGCCGTCTACAGCGGTGACACCAGCCATGCAGGCTCGACCAGCGCCTGTGAGCCGTTCACTTTGGCGGCCGCGCCCCCAGCGGGACCGGCTCCGATCACCCCCGTCACCGTGCCGGTGACGGGCTAGATCGCCCGACAACCAGGCTGGGTCGAAGTCCGCCCGGCTCAACGATCCAACGGGTCGATCGCATGGACCGGCCGGGGATATCAGCTCGGCCTCTGACTCGTACCACGTCGTTGTCAACCTGGGAACCATGCATCTGAAGTCGTTCAATCATGGCCAGGAAGTCGCCAACTTCCCCGCCGAGATCGGCGTCCCCGCCGATCCCACGCCGATCCCACGCCGACCCGGTTTTCTTCGTGGCCTTATACGCTCTGGCACTGTCACCCGGCTACGGCGCCTTCGTGATCGTCACATCCGCCCTTAGCAACACCATCAGCGAATGGGACGAGTCCGCCGAAGCAATTGCCGCCATTCGTTACCGCACTGATCCCGGCGCTCGGTTGCTGAGGTTCCAGAGACGAAGACAGCGTCAGTTCGTGCCGACAAAGCCAACCGATGCCGCTGGTTATCGAGCAGCACAATGTCCAAGAGTCTCGCTACAGTCCTTCGCTACGAACTCATTTTCAGAGCGATCAATTGTCAGTGACACAAAGGACGGAACTGGATTCGCATCATGATCCGATTTTCATCACGAAAGACGGCCAGGGTGTTTTTGGCATTTGGTCTGGCGGTAGTGATCGCTGCAGGAATCGTCGTCCTGCTGAAAGCCATTGGCGGCAACTCCAGATCGGCCCGGAGCGACTCGCCGTCGACGACACACCCAGTTGCCTCGGGCACCAAGAAGCCGACTCTCTCACCTACGGCTTGTTCGAAATCGGGGTGCGCCGTCGTGAACACAATCAAGAGCCGTCCTCAGGTCACCGTGTTCTACGGGGCTTCGTGCACCGGTCCCAAGGGATCCTGGTACCTCAATGTGACCGAGGGAGGTCCCAACGACACACCTCGGCCCTCATACAAGCTCCAATGGGCATTTTCGCGGACGCACTCGACGGCTCGTCCGAACGGTTTGATCAACGTCTCGACACCCCCTGGCGAGACAGTCGCGATGACGCTTGCCGGTGGGGTGCTTCAGCTGACGGGAAGCGCGCCGAACGGAGCCGTCGTACACGCAAAGGGCACTCTTGTCATTGGGAATTCCAGGTCTACGTCGGGACGGACTTTGACATTTACCGAGACTGGACTTGCCGCAGCGGAGCACACCCTCGGCATCACCTCGCCGTTCGGGGTTAATGGGAAACCTACGAGCGTGCCGGTGAAGCTGGTGCACAAATTCGGCAGTTGCTAAATATGACAGCTGAAATACGGCGCGCCCCTCAGTAGGTCTTCAGAAGCTCAGCCCAAGACCCGCCAACTTGAGACAGGGTGACAGTGACCGGGCAGACCCCCAAGGAGAAGCGAATTAGGACCTCACAACCCGAAGGACGTAGGTCAAATCCTCGCCCCGCCACTCGGACAAGCAACCAAGGGAGCGAAGTTCAGGGCCGATCAAAGAGGGTCGCCCCTCCTGCTCTCCGCCAAGGAGCCCTTTGTTGACTGCTGATTTTCAGGCGCTGCCGAACAAGAGCTGGCAGACCGCGTCGGCGTGCGCCTCGATGACGTCGTTGTGAAATGGATCGAGCGAGCTGAGTCGTCGGCACTCCGGTGCGAGGACGAACATCGTCGGACCTGCGCCTGTGAGGATGTAGTAAAGGTGCGGAGCCGGGATGTTCGGCACAGCGCCCATTTGTGCCAAGGACTCGAAGATCTCGATCGTGCGCTCGTAGATCGGACGGACGTGCCGGTCGACGAGGTAGTCCATCCGCCGGCCGTCGGCCTTGGACTCCTGCATGATGATCCGATGCAGTTGCGGGTTTCGTGCAGAGAAGGTGATGAACTCGTGGACAAGGAGCTTCGCCCTGGTGATTTCTTCGACCCCGCGCAGTCCGATAGCTCGCTCATCCATTGCCTGATTCAAGAGTTCGAAGAGCGAATCGACGGCGGCCTGCCACAGCTCTTCTTTCGAGTGGAAGTGGTAGTTCAAGAGGGGCTGGGTGACCCCCGCCTTCGCGGCGATGTCGCGCGTCGTTGCACCATCGAAGGAGCGCTCCGAGAAGAGGTCGACGGCGGCCGTCACGATCCGTTCTCGCGTGGCATCCGCCGACGGACGTGTGACCCGTGCGACGGAGGTCGTCGAGGTCTTCGACATGTCCGTAGCCTAATCAAATGAACAGGGTCTTGACAGATTCCTGATCATGCGAACAAAGTATCGACGATGACCGACTACCGAGCCCGCTACGGCCCCGACAACGCTGGCGAAACGTACGTCTCTCACGACTTCGCCGAGCAGCTGGTCGACCTCGGCGAGATTCAGATGAACTATGCGACCGCCGGCGGCGCTGCATCGCCTGCGCTGCTGCTCATCCCGGGCCAGACGGAATCCTGGTGGGGATACGAAGCCGCCATGCCTCGGCTCGCCGAGCACTTCGAGGTGTTCGCCGTCGACCTCCGGGGCCAGGGGCGGAGCACCCGGACGCCGGGCCGCTACACGCTCGACAACATGGGCAACGACCTCGTCCGCTTCATCGACGTGGTCATCGGGCGGCCCGCGGTCGTGAGCGGTCTCTCTTCAGGGGGTGTCCTCTCGGCGTGGCTCTCGGCGTACGCCAAGCCCGGCCAGGTTGTCGCCGCGGTCTACGAGGACCCCCCGCTGTTCGCGTCGGAGATCCGGCCGGCGGTAGCCCCGGGCATCCGTCAGTCCATCGGCCCGATGTTCGACCTCTGGAGCACCTTCCTCGGCGACCAGTGGTCGATCGGTGCCTGGGACGCGATGCGGGCGGCATCTGCGTCCTGGTTGCCCGAGCACATGAGATTCATCCCGGTGCCCGACGAGCCGACCCAGAACCTCAAGGAGTACGACCCGGAATGGGGCCGTTGTTTCTGGGCCGGGACCGTCGGGTCCTCCTGTGACCACCAGCAGATGCTGCGCAACGTCAAGGTCGAATCCGTGCTTCTGACGCACCACATGCGCACTACCGATGACGCCAACGGGTTCCTACTCGGAGCAATGTCCGACCAGCAGGCCCAGCGGGTGAAGCATCTCCTTACAACTGCAGGCGTTGCAGTGGACTACCGATCATTCCCCGACGTCGGTCACTCGATGCACGGTGACCGGCCGGAGCTCTACGTCGACACAATCCTCGAGTGGATCGCCACCCTGGGCGAGTGAAGATCGACGTTCATGCCCACTACGTCCCGGACGGCTACCGGGCCGCCCTCCAACGGGCTGGCCACGACCAGCCCGACGGGATGCCCTGGATTCCGGAGTGGTCGGCCCACCAGCACCTGGAGGTGATGGACCGGCTGGGCATCGCCACGTCGCTGCTGTCGATCTCGTCGCCAGGGGTGCACATCGGCGACGGCTCGACCGCCATCGACCTCGCACGCGAAGTGAACGAGGACGGTCGTCGAGCGGTGGTGGACCATCACGGTCGGTTCGGGTTGCTCGCGTCGCTTCCGCTACCGGACGTGGACGCCGCCGTCGCTGAGATCGCTCACTGCGTGGACAACCTCGACGTGGATGGATTCGTCCTGCTCACGAACATCAGTGGCACGTACGTGAGCGACGCGATGTTCGAACCAGTCTTCCGCGAACTGGACCGCCGCGGTGCACGCGTCCTGCTGCACCCGACATCGCCGGCGTGCTGGGAGCACACATCGTTCGAGCGGCCGCGGCCGATGGTGGAGTTCTTCTTCGACACCACTCGCGTTGTCGTGGACCTCGTGCTCAGGGGCGTCATCGACCGCTACCCCAATGTACAGCTGATCATTCCGCACGGCGGCGCGACCCTCCCCCTCGTTGCCGACCGAGTCAGCGCGTTCGCGCACATCCTCGCTCCCCACGTCGACGTGCTCGGCGACCTCGGTCGACTCCACTTCGACCTGGCCGGGTTCGCGGTGCCGCGCCAGCTCGATGCGCTCTTGACCATGACGACGCTCGACCATCTGCACTACGGGAGCGACTTCCCGTTCACGCCAGAGCCGGTTGTCGCTGCCGCAGCCGAACGCATCGACGGAGTCGACTCGCTCGGTGACGCACTTCGATCCAACACGCTGCGACTCTTCACCTCAATCGCTTGACAACACGAGAGGACGAAAGAATGGAACACCAACTCGAGCTCGGTTACCTCGTCCTCGAGGTGCCCGACCCGGACACCCTCGTGCCCGTATTCGCCCAGGTCGTGGGGCTCGTGCCCGGCGAACCGACGGTTTCAGGGGTTGACACATGGCGCAACGACCAACGCGCCCATCGGCTACTCGTGCAGTCCGGACCGGCGAACGACGCAATAGCGATGGGCGTCGAGGCGGTGGACCCAGGCCGCGTTCGACGCCGTGATCGCCCGGCTGAAGCGAATCGGTGTAGACGTCGAAGACGGTGACGCCAGCGAGCGCCGGGTGCGACACCTCGTTCGGGCCGCGGCACCGTGGGGCGTCGACGTCGAGGTCGTCCTGCAGCTGGCCGACGCGTCGAGCCCGTTCACCTCAGCGCTGGTTCCCGGGCGGCTTCCTCACCGACGGCGTCGGGTTCGGGCACGCGGTCTTCGCCACGACCGCGTTCGAGGAGTCCCACGTGTTTCTCACCGAGGGTCTCGGCTTCGCCCAGTCGGACTGGCTCGAGACCGAGCTGGCGCCCGGCATCGACCTTGAAGTGCGGTTCTACCATTGCAACCATCGGCATCACACGATCGCGCTCGCACGGGCGCCATTCGATCTCCCACAACGCCTGCACCACATCATGTTCGAGCTCAACGAGCGCGACGACGTCGGAGCCGCCTTCGATCGCGCATGGGCCACTGACCTGGCTATCCCCAACGGGCTCGGTCGTCACGACAACGACGGGATGTTCAGCTTCTACCTGCAGACGCCGGCCGGTTTCCAGATCGAGGTTGGCTACGGTGCCCGGGTGATCACTGACGGGTGGAACGACAATCGCCGTTACGACCAGATCAGCGCGTGGGGGCACCAGCCGCTGCGCTCGGCATGAGCGTCGACACCGACGCCGACGTCATTGTCGTCGGCTACGGGCCGGTCGGCAGCTCGCTGGCGATCCTGCTCGCTCAGCTCGGACGCACTGTCACCGTGCTCGAGCGGTGGCCAGAGCCCTACCCACTTCCTCGAGCGGTGCACTTCGATCACGAGGTTGGGCGCATCCTTCAGTCGTGCGGTATTGGTGACGAGCTGCGGACGATCAGCGAACCGGCTGACATCTACGAATGGCGGAATGCCCAGGGCACAACGCTCCTGCGGTTCGGCCAGGGCGGCGACGGCCCTTCGGGGTGGCCGGCGTCGTCAATGTTCAACCAGCCCATGATCGAGCAGCTGCTCGACCGTCGTGCCCGGGAGAGCGGTGTCGACGTCCGTCGCGGGGTCGACGTCACCCGCGTCGAGCAACGAGGCGATTGCATCGTCGCGACAGGTGCCGACGGCACGATCGTTTCGGGTCGCTACCTCGTCGGTTGCGACGGCGCCAACAGCACCGTGAGGGCGTTGACCGGGCTGCCCGTCACCGATCTCGGGTTCTTCTATGACTGGCTCATCCTCGATGTGATCCTGGCTGAACCGCGCGAGTTCGACCCGATCAACCTGCAGATCTGTGATCCGACGCGGCCAACGACCGCAGTGTCAGGAGGACCCGGTCGACGGCGATGGGAGTTCATGCGCCTGCCGCACGAATCGCTCGAAGGATTGAACGAAGAGGCGCGTGCGTGGGAACTACTCGCGCCGTGGGATGTGCACCCCGGGAACGCTCGGCTCGAGCGTCACGCGGTCTACACCTTCAATGCCCGCTACGCCGAGCAATGGCGCATGGAGCGCGCCTTCCTCGCCGGCGATGCCGCCCACCTCATGCCGCCGTTCGCCGGCCAAGGCATGTGCTCGGGTCTGCGTGACGTCGCCAACCTCGCCTGGAAGCTCGACCTTGTGCTGGCTGACATCGCCGGGGATGCCCTGCTCGACAGCTACCAGTCCGAGCGGTTGCCGAGCGCGAGGGCGGCAATCGACTTCTCCATGGAGCTGGGAGGAGTGATCTGCGTGCCCGATCCGGCTGAGGCCGCTGCACGTGACGAGGCAATGGCCGCCGGCGTTGGCAACGAGCCGGCACCGCCGCCCGGACTCCCCGTTGTGACAACGGGGTTCATCCACCCGACGGCCCCGCACGCGGGCACCCAGCTCGTGCAGGGCAAGGATGGCGGCCGGCGGTTCGACGAGGTGCACGGCAACGGTTGGCGACTCGTGGTTCTCGGAGCCGATGTCGAGTGCATTGATGGGAACGAGCGCACCTGGTTCGAGTCGATCGGTGGCCGGGTCGTCGCGCTCGCCGATCCCGATCCGCTCTTCATCCGTTGGTTCAGCGAGCACGACACGACTTGCGCGCTGCAGCGACCAGATTTCTACCTCTACGGCACTGCGCCGACGGCACAGGTAGCGACGACCCTGCTCGACGACCTCCGCTTTCACCTCGCAAAGGGAACGACTTCATGAAACTCGCAAACCACCTCGGCCGTGCTGCGCTCGTCCTTGACGCTGCGATCGCCGACGTCCATGACGCGTCCGGTGGGCGTTTCGGACCGGATCCGATGAGCGTCTACGAGGACTGGCCGGCCTTTGTGGAGTTCGCCGCTGGAATCACTGCTGGCACGGCACCCCTCAACGAGGTCGACCTCGGCTGTCCGGTACCCGCCCCGCGGCAGGTCTTCGCCATCGGCCTGAACTACCGGAGCCACGCCGAGGAGTCCGGAATGGCGGTACCGAGCGTCCCGGCCACCTTCACCAAGTTCCCGGCCTCGCTGTCGGGCCCGTTCGACGAGGTCGAGATTGTCGGTGAGACCGTGGACTGGGAAGTCGAACTCGTGGCCGTGATCGGCACCCGGGCTGACCGGGTCCACGAGGCCGACGCGTGGTCGCACGTCGCCGGCTTCACCGTCGGCCAGGACATCAGCGATCGCACGCTCCAGTTCGCCGCCGGTTCGCAGTTCTCCTTGGGGAAGTCTCGCCGGGGCTACGGGCCGATGGGGCCTTGGCTCGTCACGCTCGACGAGGTACCCGACCCCGGGGACCTCGCGCTCGGGTGTGCGGTGGACGGGGAGACAGTGCAGGACGCGCGCACCTCCGACCTCATCTTCAGCGTGCCACGCTTGATCGCCGAGCTCTCTGCTGTCCTGCCGCTGCTTCCTGGCGATGTGCTCTTCACCGGTACCCCGGCCGGCATCGGCGCCACCCGGCAACCGCCGAGATTCTTGCGTCCGGGCCAGCTTCTCGAGTCCTGGATTGAGGGGATCGGTACGATCCGGAACCGGTGTGTGTGATGGCGACGGACGTCGCGAACATCGTCGCCCGGCCCGGCACGCCCTCCCTGCTGCCTGCTACGAGGGCGCACGCGTCAGGTATGAACCCTGGATCTCATCGACGCGCTCTCGTAGGTCGACCGCCGCGCCCGAAATCGCGATCCGACCTCGATCCATGACGTAGACGCGGTCGGCGATCGCCAAGGCCTTGTGGACGTATTGCTCGACCAGCATCACGCCGACGCCCTCATCGGCCGCGGCACGCAGCACGGAGAAAAGCCGATCGACAATGATCGGCGCCAGTCCGATCGAGAGTTCGTCGGCGAGGATGAGCGCTGGTCGGCGCGAAAGTGCTAACCCCAGTGCGAGCATCTGCTGCTGGCCGCCCGAGAGGAGTCCGACGCGCCGATTTAGGTGCGATGTCAACTCCGGGAATATGCCTATAAGCGTGTCAGCCGTCGTGTGGAAGACGCGGAGGTTCTCGGCAACGGTCATGCGCATGAACACTGCGTGGGCATCAGTCACGAGGGCGAGTCCAGCTCGGGTGCGTTCGTGCAGCGGCGCGTTGTCATGGAGGTCGAGGAAGCGAACGACACCGCCCAAAGGCGCCAATTCTCCGGCCATCGTGAGAATCGTGGTGGTCTTGCCAGCTCCGTTCGGCCCCAACAAAGCGACGACTTCACCTGCGTTGACTTCGAGATCGACCTCGCGGACGATGCTGACCTTCCCGTAACCCGCGACCAGGCCTTCAACCTTCACCAACGGGTTCATGTCGGCCCTCCAACAGGCGCGTTCTCAGAGACCGGGGTGTTTCGTGTGACGTCAATCGGTTCACCCAGGTATGCCAGGATCACCCGCTCATCGGATCGGACGAAGTCCGCTGAGCCATCGGCGATCTTCTGGCCGAAGTCGAGGACGACCACGCGATCACACGTGTTGAGTATCAATGCCATGTCGTGCTCGACGACGACGACAGCGATCCCATGACGGTCAGCTATCTGGCGGATCACTTGCGCCAGTTCGCGCCGCTCGCGTTCATCGAGACCCGCGGCCGGCTCGTCGAGCAACACGATGCCGGGATTGGCGACGATGGTACGGGCGATCCCCACGAGCTTGATTGTGCCAAGCGAAAGCGCGTCCGGACGTTGGTCGAGCACGGCACGTAGGCCGAGATCATCGACGACCGTCTCAGCGAACGGCGATAACGTTCGATGGTCGGGCAGTAACAGGTCGCGGACGAAGTACCGACGTGAACGGGTATCTTCTGCGACGCGGAGGTTGTCGCCGACGGTGAGCTCGTCGAATAACTCCACCGATTGCCACGAACGGGAGATTCCGGCGCGTGCACGTCGCTCGGGTGACCACTGAGAGATGTCCGCGTTGTCGAGCAAGATGCTGCCCGATACCGGGCGGGTGAAGCCGGTGATGAGATCGAGCAGGGTGGTCTTCCCTGCACCATTGGGGCCGATCAGTCCGACTACCTCTCCGGGTGCGACCTCGAAGGAGACGTCGTCGACAGCGATGACGCCGCCGAAACTGACGGAGACGCCACGGACATCGAGAGCCTGTCCGCCGCGCAACGGCTCGACCGACGGAGGCGCTGAGTCCGTCACGATCGAGTGTGGCGCGAGCACCCGACCCGATCGCCGCTTGAACCGTCGAGTCAATCGTCGAGCGTTCAGCGCCCACATCGAGGCGAGACCGTCAGGCGCCTGCCGGAGCAGTTGAATGACACCGACGCCGCTCACGATGGCAAGCCAAGCGTCGACGTTATTCAGGTTGGGAAGCACGTTGTTCGTGATGGCGGAGACAAGAGCACCGGGCGCGGCAATTGCACCGCCCACCACCCCGGACACCCATCCGAGACCGCCGATCACCCCGTATTGCACAAGGAGGATCGAGCCGAACACGTCGAAGGAGGTGAATTGCACGTTCGATTGCTGAAACGCGATGAGCACGCCACCAAGCCCCGCGATCCCGGCTCCGACCGCAAACGCGTAGACCTTGATGCCGACGACGTTGATTCCCAGCCCAGCTGCTGCTCGTTCATTGCTGCGAACCGCAATCATCTTTCGTCCGGTTGTTCCCCTGCGGAGGTTGGCCACCAGCAGGCCGACGAGCACGAGCGCACCGAGCATGAACGCTGCGTATCGCTGAGGATGAAACGTCGGATCGACGCGGTAGCCAAGGATTTCGGGACTCTTCACGACGATGCCTTCGAATCCACCTGTCATGCTCGGATTGTCGAATATCAGCGCGCTGAACACGAGTGAGAGCGCCAACGTGACGATCGCGAGCGTCACCCCTCGGGTCCGGATCGCGGGGAGGGCGACGAGCACGCCCACGGCGGTTGCGGCTACGACACCGATCACGAGGGCCACCAGGAACGGTACGTCGAGACTGCTGGCGGAACGTGCCGCGGCCCAGGCCCCGAAGCCAGCCAGCGCGTATTGGCAGAGTGACAGCTGGCCGGCGTAGCCGGACACGACGACGACCGATGCGATGATGATGCCGATGCCGAACGTGGTCATGAGCGCGTCGGAGTAGCTCGGCGCCGAGAAGATCAGGACGGCGCCGACCACTATCGCAAGCACCAGCGGCAGCCGGGCGACGCGGCCGCTGCCGGGCAGCGGCAGGCGGGCGTTCATCTCACCACGGGCTGGGCGGGCGCGGCCCGACGCCACGGCGACGACCAGGATGATCAGCAGTGGCACGGCCTGCGGCAGCCCGGTCAGCGACTGGGTACTGACGTGCCACGCGCTTGGCGACGTCAGGCTGGAACAACGAGAGCTCGCTTTGCAACACGCCGATGACGAGCGCGGCGCCGACTGTGGCCCCAAAGGACGAGAAGCGGCCGACGAGCGCGGCCGCGAGGGCGGACAACACGGTGACCGACAGAATCGCCGCATTCAACGTGACGATCGGCGCTAACAGGATGGCGGCGAGCGCAGACAGGAAGCCGGCGATCAGATAGTTGACGAGTTCGATCCGGGCTGGTGCCCAACCGGCGATGGCGGCGACGCGACGGTTCTCGGACACCGCCGAAGTCGCGAGGCCGAACAGCGACCTGCTGTAGACCGCCCACAGCACCAACGCGAGAATGAGGGCGATGCCGATGAGGATCAGGCGATCCTCGCCGATACGGATGGAACCGTCGAGGGCCAGGTTGCGGGTCGGCAGTATCGAGTCGGGTTGGCTCAACTGATTGCTCCAGAGCAGGAGCATGAGACTGTCGGCAGAACTCAGCAGCGCGAGCGTTGCAATCAAGCGACTGAGCAAGGACGCATTCCGCAGGACCGCCATGACCACGTACGTCAAGAGCCCGAGCGAGGACTCCCGACGACAAGGCCCGCGGCCACGGCTATAGGTGAGGGCCAGCCGAAGTCGTCGCGCAAGGAATAACAGACGAACGCCCCTATCGCGCCCGAGCGCTGCCGCGGCGAAGTTCAGGACGCCTGATACTCGATGAACGATGACCAGCGATAGTGCAACGAGTGCCGTCAGCGCTCCGGTAGCGAGACCCAGTAGCGCAAATTGCAGGGTCCACTGGCTGAAGAGCGCCGTCGCCAACGGCATCGTCATGAGTTGAGTTTGAACGGTTTCGTCACGTCGCTGAACGGCGAAACGCTCACGTAGTGCCCGTTCTCAACGCGAACGAGCATCGCGTCCCGTGCGAAGATGCGGAATCCCGTTAGTGACTTGACGTCCGGGAACGCAAATTTGCTGAAGTTGAACGGCGCAACTTCGGGAAGAGCGATCGGGCCGGCGTTCTTCATCGCACTGGACGAGATTGGCCGAGGTCAGGGTCGCGATCTCCGACTTTGGCAGCTTCTCCAGGACGTCGGCGAGCGCGTGCACGTTCGACCACGCGGCAGTGCTGGCCGGGCTGAGGTTGTCAGCGTTGGCCGGGAACCCCGCCTTCTTCAATTCCTTCAACATCTGTTGTGATGCCGGCGTTGGAAGTGTCGGACGGCGGAGCCTGCTGGGTGAGCAGGTACATGCCGTTGGCGACTGATCCCAGCTCGTGCAGCACGTTCGGGGGCATCAGTGTCACCGCTGTGAGCATGGGGACTTTCTTTGGCGTAGTCCCGTTTGCAGCGAGCGCGTTCAGGAACGGCACCGGATCGGAGAGAATGATCCCGATCGAGGCCGGGTTACTTTGGTCCACTTGTGCCGCGATCGGTGCATAGTCGGTAGTGGTGGGCGGCACGAAGATCGTGTGCACCTTCACGCCAACGCCTTGGGCGACCTTCTGGGCGTCGGCCGCAAACGTCTCGGTGGCCGCGGTGTCGACGACCACCAAGAGGTTCTCCTTCTTGTGTAACCCGGCCGCGACCCCTGCCCCACCGAGGACGAGCGTGAGCCCCGACGTCGAGGAGAAGGAGTTCGGATTGGTCAAGTCGAAGACGGTTCCGCCAGCCGTGAAGATGCCGGGCAACTGGGCGGCGTTGGTCCCGTTCGTGAACGTTCCGCTGGACCCGAAGAGCGCAAGGGAGCCGTTACTCTTCGCCTTCAGGCCACACTGTTGCGCGGCGTTCGGATCGGATTTGTCGTCGCACAGATCCACGGCGATCGGTCGTCCGAGCGCACATTGGCTGTTGACAGCTTTGAGTGCCGCGGTGGTGGCGTGTTTCGTCTCGGTCGAGATGCTTGGGACTGACAGCGGCCCGGTAAGGCTGAGGATGCTGGTGAACTGGAGGGGCTTGCCGGTACAGGACAGGTCCGTCGCCCCGACCTTTGCCTGTACCACCACGGAGCCGTCAGCCGGTGCACCCCGACTGAAGCCCCAGCAGGCGACGAGGGTGAAGGCCGCAAGGACCACCATCGTCAACGACAACCGCCGAAGAGCGAACATCATGACCCCCGTCATTTGAGCGCCCTTGCGGCCATCATCTTCCCCAAGGACGAAACCGAAAGCGTGAAAACGTTTGTTCAAGGTTACTTTTGCACATCCTCACGGCCTTTGCCGCGTGGCCATCACCGGGCCGCGACACCGGTTCTGAGAAGGGCGCTGGACAACTGGGTTGGATCACCGGCGGGCTGCCGACCGTGGGCCATTACCGTCGTGGGGTCTCCTGCTCCACGGCACGGAGCGAGGCGGACCCGGCATTCAATTGCCCGAAGTGAGGGGCGGGCCTGAGTCAAGGACCGTCCCGTCGTCTGTACGTGGACTTGCCCTTTGGCGGGGTGTCGATCAGTCAGCCAGGCCCGTCAGCGGAGACAAGTAAGACCGTGCGGTCGAGACGTTTGGCGCGATTCGGCGAGCCGAGCCAACTGCTCAAAGAGTTACAACTGCCCTGACACAAGTCGAAGCGACGGACGTATCGATCATTCACTGGGATTCACACCTGGCGACCACCTGGTCCGCGCTCGGCCAGTTCGCGGAACTCCTCCGGAACTCGTTCGGCGGCGGAGAGGGTGACAGTGGCGTAGCCAACGGCAGACCGGCCGAACTTGTCCCGAATTGCGTCGACGGACCGGTCCAGTCCCCATCTGGAGGCTTCGACGACGGATCGGGCTTGGAGGTCCGCATTTCGACTCAAGTTGCAAGAATCAAAAGGCAGCTCGAGCTGCAGGGAATGCTCTGGGCGCAAGTTGGAGACCGAAACGGCAATGAGCGTGATTGCGCACTCTCGTTCGTTGTCGAGGATGGCTGAGTGGGCGAGCCTTTCAGCCACTTCAGTCAGTGTCAGCGTGGTCGAGATCGCTTCGGACAAGGTGACAGACCGCGTTACGGAGCGCATTTGAGAGAAACGGACGCGCACGGTCACTGTCCGACCTGCCAGGTGCGCCTTTCGCAGGCGGCCAGCAACTCTGTCAGCCAGGTAGCCGAGCGTCTCTCGGATGAGTTCTGGAGTCGCGTCGCGCCGTCGTCCGAGGGCGGCCTGGGCACCCATGGACTTCGAGCGGGCCGGCGTCTCCACTGCCCGTTCGTCGACGTTGGCCGACAGGGCAGCCAATTTTGCCCCGGGTGCATGGCCGAGCAGGCTGCCCAGAATCGGGCTACCGACCTTGGCCAGTTGCCCGATGGTATAGATCCCGGCCTCGTGGAGTCGACGTTCTGTGGTTGCTCCGACGCCCCAAATCAGCCCGATAGGAAGGGGATCGAGAAAATCGCTCTCATCGCTCGGAGCCACGGCGACGAGGCCGTCAGGCTTGGCCACCTGTGAGGCCACCTTGGCGAGGTGCTTCGTGCGGGCCACGCCGATCGACAAAGGAAGGCCGATCTCGTCGCGTACGCGTCGGCGGATGGCAGCTGCTATCTCGGTCGGTGCTCCGAAGAGATGGACGGCGCCGGCGACATCGAGGAATGCCTCATCTATTGACACCCGCTCGACTCGAGGGGTGAAGTCGTGGAAGACAGACACGACATCGTCGCCAAACTGTTGGTAGCGGCCGAAATGGCCACCCACGAAAAGAAGATCACCGCAAAGCTGGCGAGCGCGCCACCCTGGCATTCCGCCGCGGACGCCATAGCTTCTCGCTTCATACGATGCCGCCAGCACGACACTGCCGCCAACGGCGATGGGCCGGTTCCGCAGTGAGGGGTCCAACAGTTGCTCGACTGACGCGTAGAAAGCATCGAGGTCGGCATGCAGGATCGTCGCCCGCCCGGCTGGCGGAAGTTCCACCCAAGACAAATTAGTCGAACATATGTTCGGTCACCAGGCGGGCTCCACCTGTCCCGTGTGAGCTGCCCAGGTCCTGGATCCGGCTGATCTCTTGCCAATCCGATCCCGCAAGGATCTCGGGGACTTGGATTCTCGTGTCGACGGCCGTTCCGCAGCCTGAAGGGAGAATTGCAGATCACCCCAGCTAGGAGATCGATTCACAGGTGCCGACCAGGTTGAACTGTGCGACTTACCGAGGAGATGGTCGAAATGGGTCGCCCGTAACCTGAATGTCGGACGTTGATCCTCCCGTCCCATTGCCCAGAGAGATCCCTCAATCGGTAGAACTCGATCGGTCCGCACAGTCCGGTTGGACGCATGGCATCGGTCGCCTAACCCCGAATGTGGCAACAGGTTAAAAGTGGCCGGCGAGTGCAGATCGCCTCGGTCCGTTGACTTGGGAACGGAGGGTCGGCGGCGGACTTCAAGCAGCAGATGTGGGTCATCATTTCGGCCTTGATGCTGAGTACAAATGAGGACGTGATGCTCGTAGGACGGAAAAAGGACCAGATCGGCGGCGAAGCGGGATGGCCGGCGTGACCAAGATCGCCATTCTCGACGACTACATCGGGGTAGCCCTGGAATACGGGGACTGGACGGTGATGCCCGACAATGCGGAGATCACCGTCTATCGCCAGGCGATCCCTCCGGACAACTTGGTGCATGAGCTGTTCGACTACGAGATCGTCGCCATCACCCAGCAGCGAACGCGCTTTCCCCGAGCGGTGCTCGAAGGTCTTCCAAAACTCAAGCTGATCGTTTGCAATGGCCGGACAAGCAATGTTGTCGACCATCAGGCCCGGATCGATCGGGGGATCATGCTGTGCGGCACCGCGGAGATGGTGCAGGGTGCAGCGGTGCGCCCACTCGGCTACGAGGCGCCCCGCGGCCTTCCGACGCCCTCGGAGATGGCCTGGGCGCTCATCTTTGCCGTGGCGAAGCGGACCGGCGTCGAGGACCGGGTCATCCGCGCCGGTGGCTGGCAGACCGGGTTCCCCATCCCAATCGCCGGCAAGACCCTCGGTCTTCTCGGCGCGGGCCGTCTCGGCGGCGCGATGGTCCCGGTGGCGAAGGCGTTCGGCATGGACGTCATCGCGTGGAGCCGAAATCTGACCGAGGAGCGGTGTGCCGAGCTCGGGATCGCCAAAGTCAGCAAGGACCAGCTCGTTTCGTCCGCTGACGTCCTCGGAGTCTTTCTCGTCTTCTCGGAGCGCTCCCGCAACACGCTGCGCGCCGAGGACCTGCACAAGATGAAGCGGGGCGCCATCCTGGTGAACATCTCCCGCGGTCCCATCGTCGACGAGGCTGCCCTGGTCGAAGCGCTCCGGTCAGGTCACATCGCCGGTGCCGGTCTGGACGTTTTCGGCCGTGAGCCGCTCCCAGCGGACCACCCCCTCCGATCTCTCGAGAATGTCGTCGTCACCCCGCACGTGGGCTACGTCACCGAGGAACTCTTTCGTAAGGCGTGGCAGCGGATGGCGGAGGACGTGGCGGCATATCTTGCGGGATCGCCTATTCGTGTGGTGATCGACCCTGCCGACTGTCCGCCGATGGCGCCGCAGTGATGGCCCGAAGAGTAGGGAATACGTCCCAGCGAGCTTCGAACTGGGACCGCCCCCAGCAAGGTCCGCAATCCGACGAGAATCTCGCGGATTCTGATTTCACCGTCATCCGTCGTAATCCCGGTAGGGGGTATGGGTCACGTATCTCCCGTTCGACGACCGATTCGGTTGGGACTGCCTTGACCTGTGGACTACGGACTGGATATTCCACATGGGTCTCGCTAACCGAAGGCCGTCCGTTCAGATCCTCCTCCTCCGCCACGATCGACCAACCGAAGTGCGTCGACTACGACATCCTGGGAGCAACCAGGGGCCGAGCCAAGGTAGCGAGTCATTTCCTCGTCGCTGAGATCGTGTGATTGGCGAAGTCCGACGATCATCGTTGCGAGGTAGCCCGCCGACGGGGCGCCGAACGCGGCGTCATTCATGGGATGAGGCGATGTAAAGGTCACTACTGGCACATCGTCGAGGCGCTCAGTGCAAAGAAGGTTCTCGTATCGCCCCGACCCAATCTGAAAAGAGAAGCCGGGGACCAAGTCGCAATCATCGATCTCGATAGAGGCCGACGGCCGACCGTTCTCCTGTGCAACGACGTCCAGGAATTGAACCCACCCAATGAGGTACGCCCGAACAAGACATACAACCCCGTCAACGGGCTTCGTGTCGATGAAGGCGGGGCTGCCGCCCCAGAGTCGCGATTCGCCGGAGAAGTAGAGCCGGTGTGAGAACCTGAGAGCAACCGAGTCAAGTGGCGGCGTCTTGTCGCTGGCCCCCTTGGACGTTCGTGTCGCTCCGCTGGGGCGTCCGCCTGCGATGTAACAGGCGAAGCGTTCCGCGTTGAGGTTCGAGCCGTAGGAGGCGTACCAGACGAGTCGACGTTCCATCATCAATATTTTGGTGCAATCCGGGGCCCCCTGCTTGTCCATCCAATGCCCAACCGTGCGGGACCGGTTTCGTCCTACTGAGCCGTCGAGGTCGGACGGGGCCGCCTGCTGAACAGGTACAACGATAGGGATGCGAACCCGGCAGACGCGCTCCCTCTCTCGAAGTGAGTGGCGGAGTCCTTGGAGCTGGAGTAGGTCGGTGATGCCGTGGGAGAGGCGATTGCCGGCGTCCAAGTGGGCCGGCAGGCGGTGACGCAGGCAGCGCCGGTCGACGAAGCGACATCAGCGTTGATGACGTGGTGGCCCTTCTGATAGGAGCCACGTATGTGATTTGCCACTCTCGAGCCGATGATGCGCGGGCCCGTCGACTTCTTGCGATCATGAACGACGGCCTAGGGCAGACGGTCGGGAATCCGTGGAGCCCTGAAAGAATGACCCGAGGCGGCGCGTGGCGATAGCCTTGGGAGGTGCACCTGGAGTCTGGTATTCGCCGAAGGAGAGTACGCGACGAACCGCTTTCTGGTCTGAGTCTGTAATGGCCATGGCCGGACCATCCAAGTCGGCCGACAACCTCGGCCCACCGCAATTGGCGACTGCTGAGGAATCGCCGTCGTCGGACAGTTCCGCGAATTGGTTGCGTTGGAGAGGTCGATCCTTTGAAGCACCGTGGGTGGCAGGAGTCAACAGCACGGCTGATCGTCTTGAGGGCGAGCTTAAGCGTGTTCCGGACAAGAGGCAGCCCGACTATCAGGTTGCGGCGGACGCAATCGCTTACGCCCGTCATCTCGCCGAGCGGCCAAATCTCCTAGTCGATGACCGACTACGGCTGCGCGGGTTACGCCGTCTTTGGAGACGGGTCGGATCTTGGTGGGCTGGAGCCGATGTCTATCAAGCTTGGTCAGCGATTCATATTGCGAGTGAGGCGTTGCTTGGACTCGAATCAACGGAGAGACTTCGATCACAGCTAGGCGATATGGCCGCGTCGCTAGTGACAACGCTCACGCCGGACGATCTACGAATATCGCACTACCTCGAGACACTCGATGTGCTCTCTGACCCCCGGCATAAGATTAGTGAAGAGGATCGAGCGCAGCTGCGAGAGATTCGGCATGCTTGCAACAGCTCGATGGACAGCGCGCATGCTGACGCAAGGGCTTATCGAAATACCCTAGTCCTCGCGGGCTTACTCATCGCCGCTGTGTTGGTCACCGTTGCGGTAATTTCATTGTTCGATGCTGGGCTTCGTTCGGTCTTTGCAAGCGGCTCGGTTGGTCGTTGGTATGTCGTCGAGTTGGAGCTGGTTGCGTCCTTAGCCGGATTGACCGGTGCCGTGCTTTCGCTTAAGAGCTACATCGGATTCCAATACACTTACGGATTGCCCAGCGTGCAGGCGTTCCTCAAGGGCACGACCGGGGCAGCTACCGGTCTATTCGGAGTCATTTTCGTTCAAGCCGGAATCATCAGCTTTGTAAAGAGTGACTCAAATGGCAGTCTCTTCGCTGTCGCGATCATTTTCGGCTATGCGCAGTATCTGTTCACTCGGTTGGTGGACCAACAAGCGAACAAGGTCCTTACGTCGGCGAGTTCCCACAATGATCCTGGGACCGTGGCCAAGCTGCCCGCCACTTCGGTTTCGACGCTTCTCACAATGCGAAAATCGTCCGATCCGCAGGCACCTCCGCCGCCCGAACCTCAACCGGCGGCCCCGTAAGATCCCCAAGGCAGATGTGGGCGCAGGAGCTCCTGAGAGTGTGGCGACTCGAAATCCAGGATGGGACATCTGGACGGTCTTGTTTCCGCTGCGCCGCGACTCTCAACGCGTCACTTCAGGCTTTCCTACTTCGGTCGAGGCCCCTGCAGGAACCGAACCCCCAGGGCATCGGCCAGGCATCGATTGACACCGTGGTCAAGTCGAATTGCAGTTGAGTCGCGACGACTTGACCGCCCGGGGTTGAGCGCTTGGATGGAGCTCGTGAACCGAAGGTCAGGCGTTCAGATCCTCCCCATGCCGCTGGCGAACGAACTTTTCGGGATCACAGGGTGTGAAGCAGATACCCACCGTGCGGGTAGCGCCACAATCCGGTGCAGCGGCGCTCTTGAAGACAGGGGCGGACTGCGACAGCCGGTGTCTCGCAAAGGATTGCCAGACGAAGCCTTTCGGAGTGTGAGGCCGGCCATCGAACCTGCTGGATCACACGTTCTCAACCTCGGGGAAGGGCGACGGGCGCCCGTCGCCAATTCGAGGATTGCTGGCGTCCGCGATTTCCCAGCCAGCTGGTCCTCGGTTGGCGATTTGGCTGTGGAGCGGTCGCTTCGTGGTTTCTGAGCCCCTGCGGGCGCCATTCCTGCGCTTACGTCGATGGGACGGCGGACTCGAGGAAGTGCCGCCATCCTCCGTAGATGCTGATGTCGGGTGCGTCCACGAAAGCCACCGGTTCACAGAGGAACCCAGGGACACTCGAGCCGTCCTCCAACACAACGGTCCCGATGGCCATCGGCGGGGGCACCGAGGCGACGAAATCGCCGAAGCGCGACGGTGCCAGCTCCCAGATCTCGAGCTGTACGCGCGACCCGTCGACGCTCCACTCGACGGAGGCCCGGTTTGGATGGCTCGGTGGCTAACGCGTGGAGCCGATAGCAGGCCGCGGTCCGCGCCGTTCCGAGCAGACGCGCCCCGTGGTCCGTCAACTGTCCGTTCAGCGGTTGCCCGGTGAGGTGCGCCCCGACGACGGCGATGGGAACGGCCGGCGGTGACAGACGCCCCCGGTGGGCGCTCCGCCAACTGCGTGAAGGACTCTCATGTTGGCGGACCTCCAGCCGCCTGGCCAGGTCGAGCTGGACGAGGTCGCTGAATGCCGGTCCGATGCAACTCACCCCGAAGGGCAGGCCGTCGACGTCGCCGGCCGGCACTGCGACGGCACACATGTCGAGCAGGTTGAGGAACGTCGTGAACTGACCGAGCGCGATGTTGACCCCCACGGGATCGGCTGCGACCTCCTCTATGGTCGGATGCCCGGTCGTGGTGGCGAGCAGGAGAGCGTCTCGCCCCGGCCCGCTTCCACTCGGCCCGGCGGATCGGCGGCCAATACCGCCAAGGTCGCCTGATCGTCAACCAGGTCGGACGCGCTGATGCCGGCAGCAGCGGAAATGATGGCCCCGACCGTGGCATCGACATCGGCTCGGTGCCCGTCGACGAAGTCCCCGACGGCGGCGTGCCGTTCGGCCACGAAGGCGCCCCCGTACAGGAGCTGCCCGGCCAGGAGGAACGGCCCCAAGTCCAGCCGTACGAGCGCACAGCCGGAGGACTCCAGTCCTGCGCAGGCCGCTCGGAAGGCGTCGTTCCATCCGGGCCGAAGCGGGCCAAGGGTGTCCTCGGTCGGGCACCGCCACGGTCGGCCGCGCCGGCGGCGCGAGGGGCATATCCGACGGAAAGGCGCGGCGATCGGGCGCGGCGCCTCGGGGGCCGGTGAGTTGGGCAAGCGCCGCCTCGGCCAAGGAGATCTCCCGGGCGAAGACGCTGACGCAGTCGAACGACCGGCACGCGTGGCACGACGCCGGTGGTGGACACTGTGCCGATGTCCACCCGACGATCCCGTTCAACGCCGCCGGAACGCGGCCCGACCCAGCGGTGTCGGTGCCGAGGGACACGTCGACCTGGCCAAGCGCGACGGCGACGGCCGACCCACTGCTGCTCCCGCCCGCTATGCGCCTGGGGTCCACGGCGCAACGCACGGCCCCGTACGGGCTCCGGGTGCCCACCAGGCCTGTGGCGAATTGATCCAGATTCGTCTTGCCGACGCAGAAGCGCGCCGGCCTCGACCAGGGCCCGGACGGCCGGCGCATCAGAAGCGGGACGATACGCGTAGGCGGGGCAGGCCGCCGTCGTGGCCAGTCCCTCCACATCGATGTCGTCCTTCACGGCGAACGTCAGGCCAGCGAGCGGGAGATCGGCGCCGGCCGACACGGCGTCGTCGATCCGGCGCCCCGATTCGAGAAGTTCGTCGGCTCCGAACTCGGCTGATCCATACCTCGGGACGGTCTGGACGTTCGATCGCCGCGAGCGAATGCTCCGCCGCCGCGGAGCGCGTCGATGCGCCGAAACAGGCCAGCACGACGAGGGGCAGGTTCTGGCGCCGACCTCGTGCCCGGTGTCACCGCCACGTCGACGACAGTGCCGTCGCACGGTGAGAGGACGACGTATCGGTCTTCATTGCCTCGATGCTGACCAGAGGCGTTGTGGCTGTCATGACCTGGTCCCCTGGGCGGACCGTCACCTTCCAGACGTTGCAGGGCTATCGGCGACGAAGGTCGACCAGATCGAACCTCGACCGGCAGACCTGGCTAGTGGTGCGGTGATCGACCGCGTCGTGGCCGACAACCTGCCTGCGCGCCCAGGCGGCCAGGTGTCGCGCCGAACGTGCGCAGTTGAACGATGCCGGACAACTCCGGCGTGCTTCGGCTCTGCGCGGAACATGTCCTCGTAGGCGCGCACGGACATCTCCTGCTCCACCGGCACGTCGAAGCGCCTGCTGGCCCAGTTGCCGGCCTCGAGGAACTCCTCGATGTCACGGATACCGAGCGATGCGGTCGAGCAACGGACAAGAAGGATGTCACCCAGGTCGAACTGGAGCGACACGGCGGTGGCTACTCGATCCTGCAGGTCCGTCCCACCAGTTGGTAGCCGCCGGGACTCTCCATGCCGTAGATGAGGCACCAACCGCGAGGCCTACGCTGCTGTCGGCCGTCCAGGCGCGGGCCGGGTTGTACTTCGTCGTGACCAGCCGGTGGCGTGGATCGACCGGGTGGCGAGGGGCGTGCTGCTTTGAGACTTCGAACCCAGGACCAGATAGGTGGCCTCGAACACGATCGCGGACGTCGTCGACATCGTCCAGGCCGTTGATCCTCCTGATGAACTCGATGTTCCGAGGGGCACCAGGCGCTCCTCCACCCGCCGTAGCGGCGGCCTTGGTCACGGTGTCGTCCTCGACGAGAGGGGCAGGGAGACGGTCTTCGGCTCGGCACCTCGAGTTCGTCGGAGTCGGGGAACGCTCCCTCGAGCCCCCCGACGGCCTCGAGCACCCGGTCGAGCGAGTTCACGCGGGGATTGATAGTGACTGGAGCGTGCTCACGCTGGTAGTGAGGTCGAGCAGTCCTTCGAGCTCGGCGCCCTTGATCTGGTCAGTCAGTACGTGCAACCGCGTCCTGCACGTAGGCTTGAGCCCCATGGCGCCGTACTCGATCAACAGGTTGTCGATGTTCTGCTGGCACGGTACGTGACCGACGGTGTCGTACTTGTCCCGGCGGTCGAGATGCGCCGAACTGTCCTTCCGCCTGGCGACGTTCGTTGGTTGGTCCGATCAGTCGCGCGAGCGAAGCGGACGCGGTCGTCGTGCCGAGCCGCCCAAGTTTCCATCGCTCGACATGGACCACAGTGGCAGGGCAGACGAACCCTCCCAGACTCGGCCCATCCGGGCCCAGGGTACAGCGACGGCAGATTTCCGCCAAGTCGACCGCCCGGAGATGAAGTACGGCGTGTCGTGGATGTTCTAGGTGCAGACCGGCATCCCCGCCGGGGCCGCCGCCGGCGTCCGAACAACGCACTCCCGTCTCGTGATGAATTGAACGCAGTTCCCATTCGCTCGCGGTAGACGAAGTCGAGGTCGTCTTCGCGCAATCGGTGCGGCATGTGGTCCCGGAACGACGGTCAGTTCCCAGTCGTGGGTGAACGTCGGCCGCTCAAGCGGATGGGCGAACTCCTGGGCGGCTGCCGCAGCCGCAGGCGCAGGCCGCAGCACATCCCCCGCCCGCAGCTGGTGCTCGGAGATCGCCGATCCCGCCAGGGTGAAGGTGGCGGCGCTGCCGAGATCGGGCACGTCGATGGAATGCTGCCATGAGGATGCACGCCCTGATTCCGGCGGCCCGGATCCTGGCTGATGTCGAGCGTTTCTCCCGCGGCTGACGGTGAAGGGCTCCCACATGGGGGCCGGCACGCCGCTCACCTGCACCTCCGCCGGCGCGCCGGTCACGCACACGAGCGTCTCCGCTCGGATCGAGGGCCGGCTCGGCCACCGGCTTCGATGCCGAAGGCCTCCAGCGACCGAGCGCGAAGTACTCGACGAACAGGCTGTCCATCGTCCACCAGCGGCGGTACCCCGACGTTCCAGTAACCCTGCCGCCCTGGCCAGGCCGGGCTGCTGGTCGGTGTTCTGGTTGTTCGACCTCGATATTCTGCTTGCGTATCGGTACGCTCGCCAATGCGTTTCGCGTGTTGTGCATCGCCGAGGAGAGCAGCCGCGCCGACCGCCCGCAGCCACGGCGTCGGCCTGCTGCTCCGATCCCTCCGATGACCGTGTGCACGAGTGCGTCATGCAGTAGGGCGATCGCGTCGTCGTGGTCGGAGGTGGTGATGTGACCCTGGCCAGTAGGGCGAATTTGACGCGAGCCCGACACCTTGGTACCGGGTTGGACCTCGGATGTTCAGTTGCACCGGGGGCCATGGACACGGCCGTGACCACGCCCCGCGCCAGGCCTCCAATCACGCTCGGGATCTTCGGCGCACACCCGAGCTTCGATGGCGACGCCTTTGGGGTGGGTGCAGGCCGCCTCACGCACGACGTCAGGATCGCCGGCTGCGATTCGGAGCATGCGCGCGACGAGGTCGATGCCGTAGACCTGCTCGGTGACCGGGTGTTCGACCTGAAGGCGCGCGTTCACCTCGAGGAACATCGCCTCGGCGCGCTCCACGTCGTAGACGAACTCCACGGTCCCGGCCGAGCGGTAGGTCACGGACGCACAGAGCTGCCCCGAAGTACGGCGCACCACCCTCGGACCGCGGGTGGCAGGTTCGGGGCGGGAGCCTCCTCAACGACCTTCTGGTTACGCCGTTGCAGGCTGCAGTCCCTGTCTCCGAGAACGACCACGCCTCCCGTCCCGTCTCCGAGCACCTGTGCCTCTATGTGACGCGCCCTGACGATGCGCCGCTCCAGGAACACTCCGCCGTTGCCGAAGTTCGTGTCGGCGAGGCGCGCCACGCGCTCGAACGCCTCGACCAGGTCGTCCGGCCGCTCGCACGGGGCGATCCCGATGCCCCCGCCGCCGCCTGTGGCCTTCACCATGACGGGGTACCCGATCCGCTCGGCCTCCCCGAGCGCCTCCTCGAGACTCCCGAGCAAGCCCGAACCCGGGACGAGCGGCACCCCGGCGGCGGCCGCGGCGGTCCGCGCCGTGTGCTTGACACCGAACAGCTCGAGTTGCTCGGGTGTCGGCCCCACGAAGACAAGGCCGTTCGCCTCGACCGCCCGGGCGAAGCAGGGATCCTCGGCGAGGAACCCGTACCCGGGATGAATGGCACCCGCTCCGGCCGCCAGGGCGGCCTCGAGAACGGCATCGCTGCGCAGGTAGCTCTCGCGGGCGGGCGTCGGTCCGAGCCGCACCGGCGCGGTCGGCCATGCGGACGTGGGGTGCGGCGGAGTCCACGTCCGAGTACACGGCCACGGTCTCCATGCCCAGGGTGGCCGCGGTGGCGAGCACCCGCACGGCGATCTCCCCCCGGTTGGCGACGAGCAACGGGCCCAGGCAGGCACAGTCCGTCACGGCGGGGTCGCGACGGACCGCGCACCGCAGTGGGGTTGAACCCGTTGCATGGGTTGTTCATCTGAGGGCAATTGGAGATCAGTGCCAGGACCTCGACTTCGGCCTGGAGTCGCAGCGACCGTCCCGGGGCCGAGATCCCGTCGACGATGCCCAGCGTGCCGTCCTCTTCGACGGGCACGTTCATGTACCAGTTGATGTTGCTGACGAGGTCCCGTTTGCCGAGCCCCCAACGGGCACCTTCGGCCAGGAAGTTCTCCACGCAGGCATGCTGGGCCTTGGTGTGGTGGCCATACCGCAGCGTGTTGGACTCCTTCGAGCAGGCTCCACCCAGGGTGTCGTGGCGCCCGACGTCGTCGGCCACCACGGTGAGCAGCGTCCGGCCCAGGTTCGAGCGCAGCTCGCTGCCCGTCGTGAGGAAGATGGAGCCCTGCCGCGCCACCGTGTCAGGGGCGCTGTACCGTTCGGCGGTGTCCGCGGCCACGTAGAAAAGGCAGTCGACCGCCTGGTTGCCGTGCAGATCGACGATCTCGCACGTACCGCCCACCGGGACGATCCCGGACCAGGGCGCGCGTCGAGCCACGCATTCGTCACGCTGAAGGCCCGTCACGAGCCGCCCCGGGCGTCCCGGTCGTCGACCGTGTTCAGGTACGCCCGCTGGCGTTCGGGACTCGACGACCAGCGGGGTCACCCGGGCCGGTCGGCTTCCCGCGCCAGGCCGTGACCCCCAGGGTCGTGGCGTGCCATATCGGCGCAGGGTCGATCGGTGCGTTGTGTTCGCCACCAACACCACCAGCGGCAGCTCGGCCTTGAGCTCGATGTGCGCCGGCGCCCCGCACCCGCCCAACCAGCGGAGGCGGCCCGTCGTCGCCTCGACCCGCACGCCCTTGAAGAAGGACAGCGAGGGCGGGAGATCACGCGGTTCGAGCCCGTGCTTCGCGGCAGCGAGCGCGAACAGCTCCCGTCCGGCCGGGGAGCCGCCCTCGGGGCTGCCGCACCCCGTAGCGTTCCGTGTTGTGGAGCAGGGTCGAGGCCCCACAGATCGCGTCGTGGCAGCCGGAGGTGTCGCTCAGCACCGTGGCCAACACCCGCCCCTGGTGAGAAGCTGCTGGCCCGAGGATGTATAGGCCTGCCATTGCACCTTCACCGTGTCGGCCACGTTGAGGCGTTCCCAGGGTTGGTCCGCTCGGAACAGCAGGAGGTGCGCACAGGCATCCGCCTCGGGGTCGCTGAGCCGGATCGTGGTTCCCGTAGCGACGACCTTGTGCACGTACCCCGGCGCGACCGTCTCGGCCCAGACAGGCGTGCCCGCTCGACCCCCGCCGGCGGCGAGCCTCGGTGGGCGGGGATGATCGGCATGAACGGCGCAACCGCGTCGGCCTGGGCACACGCATGATCGCACGCTCCCGACGTCGTGGCAGTCTGACCGGCCGTTGCGGTTTGACCGCTGGTCACGCTCGACATCATCATCCTCTCTGGCGAAGGGTGTTCCCACTCCGATGATTATCTATCACGTGATGGAATCCCAGCTCATGGCAGCGACCTTCACGCACCGTTAACACGTGCCGATCCGCAAGAGCGCCGACACGGTGCCCAGGCCGGTGGGACGACCTCGTGCGGTGCCCCAGCTCGTGCCCGTCGACGTGCGCGGGTGATCCTCAGCGCGGCAGCTGGGTTGTTCGAGACATATGGGTACACCGCCACCTCGACCCGCGTCATCGCCACCGAAGTCGGACTCCGGCAAGCGTCCCTGTTCCACTACTTCGCGCGCAAGGACGACATTCTCAGCGAGCTCCTGGACCGCACATTGCGCCCCACTCTCGAGGGGGTGCGCCGGCACCACCTGGAAGAATATGAGCCTGACCTGGCTCTTTGGCTCCTCGTCCGAGCCGACGTGGCCAACCTCTGCCGTGGCCCGCACAACCTGGGCGCGCTCCAGCTCCTCCCCGAAGTGCAGGATCCCCAGTTCGAGTGGTTCTGGAGAAGGCGCCGTCGATTGTTCCGCACCTACGCCCGGCAGATCGCCCGCGGTGTCGCGTCCGGTGCGTTCGCCGAGGCCGATCGGCGTACCGCGGCCGACGTCGTTTTCGGCCTGGTCGAGAGTGTGATCACAGCAGACGAATCCTTTCGACACCGCGCGAGCACTCCCAGTGTGCTCGCGGACGCGTCGTTACGGATCTGTGGCGTTGCACCCAGCCGTGTGCGCGCCGTCGGGCGTCGCGCCCGCGACTTCAGCGACTGGTAGCCGCGCCCGCAGAACCCGCGCTGGGCTGTTCATCGGTTCGAAACTTTCTCGATCCCGGCCCGAAACAGAAGGGCGATTGAATCACTTTCGTTGGCTGGTTCGAAGGGGGTCGGCACGAAGGAGCGAGGAGGCGAGGTGGCAGAGACGGCACCGATGATCACGGGGTCAACCTGCGCTGGTCTCCGTCGACATTCAACGTTGGTACGCACCACCACCGGAGCAGAGCGGGGATCGCCGATGGAGGGCCAATCTGACTTGATCACGAATGCAGAGCGCATCGTCGCTGCCGCCCGCCGCTGCACGGATTCCGGTGATTTTCTTCAGGAGCTGCATCGCCCGAGTGGGATCGACTTCGGCCGAGAGCTCGACGGGGCCGAGGGGGTCCATTGCGTCGAAGGCCGACCAGGGACCGACCTGTGGCCGACCCTGCGGCCCGGTGAGACGGCGATTATTACGTCCCAAGCGCCGCTACTCGGCGTTCTTCGGCACCGACATGGACATCCTGCTCAAGGGTCTGGGGCCGACACCCTGATCCTGATCGGCAGTCTCACCGATGTGTGCGTCCACTACACGTTCGTCGACGCCCACCAAAGGGATTTCTTTGTCCGTGTCGTGGAGGACTGCGTGATCGGGTCGACGGTGGCTCGCCACGAAGCCTCGCTCGACGCCATGGAGTACTTCCAGCACGGGGCCTGCTGGACCAGGCCGACGGGGTCGCGGCGCTCGCCACCGTACGGCCTCCACCCCTCAACCGCAATTGTCATCACATAGAGGAGCAGCATGATCCCACGTGCCCCCCCGGTGCTATCGATGGTCGTCGTCGCGTCCTGGCTTCGGCCTCCTGGTCATCCTGCCGGCCTCACCCACGGGTGGACCACCCCGTCCCGGGGCGCCTCGTCCCGACGAGCCACACGTTGAATTTGAGCTTCCTGGAGGATCCCGGCCAGCCGCCCGATCCCGACGTGTACTACGCCGGTGAAGGACTTCTGCTGACGCGGAACATGTACGAGGGCCTTCTCCAGTACCAGCCCGGTACGCCAGACCGCGTCCTCGCCGGCGCTGGCGACGAGCTGGACCATCTCGCCCAACGGTCTGACGTACACGTTCCAGTTGCGTCAGGGGGTCACGTTCCACGACGGCACGCCGTTTACCTCGGCCGCAGTCGAGCCCGACTTCGCCCGCCGGACGGCGGTCGACGGAGGGCCGGCCTATATGGTCTCGGAATCAAGACGTCGGCCACCCCCAACCCGTACACGGTCGTCATCACTCTGCAGTCAACCGAACACCTCCTTTCTCGATTATTTGGCTTCGCCCTACGGACCGGTTATGTTGAGTCCGACGGCGTTGGCGGCCCATGCCGGATCCGACAACGCCCAGACCTACCTGCAGACCCACGACATTGGTACCGGGCCATACACCCTGAGCGAGGCCAAGGTCGGCGTGACGTACCAGCTCAAGGCCTACCCGAACTATTGGGGCTCAAAGCCGTATTACACGACGGTCAACCTGCCCGTCATCGACAACCTCTCCACCGAGGAGATCGAGTTCAACACGGGCCAGATGGCCGCCATCCTCCACGACATGACCACGTCGGCATCGGTCCAGTACAAGGGAAGTCGACGGTGGCCTCTACGAACTTCCGACGCTCGAATCGAGATGGTCTACGTGAACGAGAACAAGGGCTTCATGACCACAGCGCGAACCGCCCGGCCTTGCTCGAGGCGATCAACGTTCCCTCCCTCGTCGCTGGCGTCTTCCCCGGACGGGCCACGGTGGCCAAGCAGGCGGGCCCGAACGGCCTGATTCCTGAGCCGTACGGCCAGCAGAACATCACGTACGACCCGTCCACACTGTAGACGCTGGTCAAGACCCTGCCGTCGTCAGACAAATCGTTCGTCGGCTACGACACCGGCGCACCCGACGACCAGTTGCTCGCCGAGGACATCGGCGCCGAGCTGCAGTCCGACGGGCTCAACGCCAAGGTCGTGGGAGAGGAGACGTCGGCCATCTATGGCTGGGTCGGTGCCACGTCATCGAGCAGGGCCGCTGACCCAACGTGCTGATCGACTACTTCTGGCCCGACACCTACAACACCTACACCTGGACCCACATCAACTTCGATGCCACCGGCGGGCTGCAGTACATGAACTGCGACAGCGTGCCCAATGAGGCGAACCTCGATGCCCAGGCGGTCGCCACGGGATCGCTCACTCGAGTACAACAAGGTGATCGAGAACGCGGTCAACAGCGGCTGCTGGCTCAACATCGCCGACAAGGAAGACGCCATGGTGGCGCAGACCTGGCTCAAGGGCGTCCCCCAGGCGCACATCGTGACCGATCCCGAGATGCTGTACCTGGCCGCACTCCACCCGGGCTGACCGTCGGCCCCGACTGGCGCACAGAGAACGGACACATCGAGGCAGACGAGGCCGGCGAACGCGGCGGACATCGAGCTTTCCCTTCCGGACAGGAGCGAGATCATGCAAACGGTCTTCGAAGTCGACCAGCAGCACGCCGAGCTGTCGACGCGTCCTGGCGGCGCAGGGCGTGGAGTACGTGTTCGCGTCGTTCGTCGACATCACCGGCCGGGCCAAGTCCAAGTGCGTCCCGATCGAGCACCTGCCCGACCTGCTGGCCGGTCACGAGCGCTACACGCCGCGGGGCTGGGCGACCTCGGCCAGATGACGCCGACCGAGGACGAGTGCGTCGCCATGCCCGACGCCGAGACGCTGTGCATCCTGCCGTGGGACCGGCGCTTCGCGTGGATGGCCGCCGACCTGCACTACGGCGGCACGGAGCCCTTCGCGCACTGCACCCGCTCGATCCTGAAAAGCAGATCGAGCAGGCGGCGGGAGCAGGGTACGTGCTCCAGCTGGGGGTCGAGACCGAGCTCTACGTCGTCCAGCCCTTCGTTGCGGCACAGCCGGGGCCCACGGACGAGTACCTCGTCCCGATCCGGCCGTCCGGCCGCTCCGGCCGACCCCCGCCTACGACGTGGAGGCGACGCTCGACGTGATGGAGTTCCTCGATCCGATGGTCGAGGCCATGAACGAGAGCGGCTTCGGTGTGTTCAGCTTCGACCACGAAGGCGGCGACGGGCAGGTCGAGTTCGACTTCGACTACGCGCCGGCGCTCGTGATGGCCGACCGCATCACGCTGTTCCGACTCATGGCGAAGCAGATCGCCAAGCAGATCGGCCTCATGGCCACCTTCATGCCCAAGCCGTACACCGAGGCGTGGGGCTCGGGCGCCCACTTCAACATGAGCCTCACCGACGTCGATGGCGGCCAAAACCTGTTCCGCGACGCCGAGGATCGCCGCGGCCGCGGCTGGAGCAAGACCGCCTACGGCTTCGTCGCCGGCATCCTGCGCCACGCTCCGGCCCTCGCCGCGATCTGCACCCCCACCGTGAACTCCTACAAGCGGCTCCAGCCCCGCCTCGCCGACGGCACCGTGTCGTGGGCGCCGATCTGGGCGGCCTACGGCGACAACAACCGGTCCTGCATGCTGCGCCTCCCACGGAACCGGCCGGCGGTCGAGAACCGCGGGGTCGACTCGGCCGCCAACCCCTATCTGGCCGCCGCCTTCCTGCTCGCCGCCGGCCTCGAGGGCATGGCCGAGGGACTCGATCCCGGCGAGCCCGTCGAGGACCTCACCTACGACTGGTCGGCCAGCGGCCCGGCGGGGGCGACGTCACGGCGACGCGCCTGCCGCGCACCCTGCTCGAGGCGATCGAGGCGTTCGATGCGGACCCGCTCACCGCCGCGTCTTCCCGGGCGAGTTCGTACGGCCTACGTCGACATGAAGCTGGCGGAGTGGGACGCGTATCACGCGCGCGTCTCGGAATGGGAACGCGAGACCTACCTGACGATGTTCTAAGTCCATGACTACCAACGACACGACCGCGGTCCGATGGGAGGACCTCACGTGGCCGGAGATCGAGGGTCTCGTGCGCGACCGGCCGCGCGAGGTCGCACTGCTCCCCGTCGGCGCCACCGAGCAGCACGGGCCGCACCTGCCGACGGGCACTGACACCATCGTGGCCCGGGGTCTGTGTGCCGCCACCTCGGCGGCCACCGGGGCCCCTGTGCTCCCCGCAGTCGCCCTCGGCTGCAGCTATGGCCACGGGCGGGAGATTCCGGGCACGATCTCGCTCGACACCCGAGCGCCTGGCCGACCTCGTCGTCGCCGCGGTGCATTGGGTCGCCGTAGCGGAATGCGTCGTGTGCTGGCGGTGAATGGCCACTTCGGCAACCAGGCCGCCCTGTCCGTCGCGGCCGACCACCTTCGCCACGACCACCCGGACCTCCGCTTCGGCGTCCTCAACTGGTGGACGCTGACGCCGGCCATCACCGCGGAAACCATGGCCGACGGCGAGGACGTGCACGCCAACCGCGCCGAGACCTCGCTGATGCTCGCCCTGGCGCCGGAGCACGTCCGCCTCGACCAGCTCCACGACGCCGACGACGAAGATCGCACTGCGGGCCTCGTCTTCCGCTATACCGCTTCCGTCCTGTCGCGCAACGGGGTGACGGGGCGGCCGTCGGAGGCGACCGCCGAGCTGGGCGCGAAGCTCCTCGACGAGGTGGTCGTCGACCGGTGCGCCGCGATCCGCCCGGGGCTGAACCGAGGAGCCGCCGCTGCGCGGGCATCCGCCAGCGTGGCGACGGACGTCGGCCCCGCTGGTGGGGATCTTGTGCGGACGGTCCCCCGCCGAGCGGTACTCGACCCATCGCGGCTACGTCTCGTCCGTGGCGGCGGTGGGTGCGATCCCGGTCTTTGCCCGCCGGCCCGGACACCGATCCCCTCGCCCTCACCGCGGTGGTCGACCGTTGCGACGCACTCGTCGCGACCGGGGGTGGCGACGTCGACCCCGACCTCTACGCCGGCACGGCGGCGAGTTCCCCGGAGTCTTTGATGGACGTCGATCCCAGCCGCGACGTCGCCGAGATCGCGGCGGTCCAGCACGCCCGGGGGCAGGGCAAGCGGGTCCTCGGCGTGTGCCACGGCGCGCAGCTGTTCGCCGTCATGGGGGTGGGACGCTCATCTCCGACCTGGTGGAGAAGGGCATCGAGGGCCACTGGCAGGAGGACCGCCAGTACGAACCGGTACACGGCGTCCGCGCCGAGCCGGGCACCGTCGCGGCGGGGCTGCTCGCCCAAGTCGGCCGGGTCAACTCCATCCACCACCAGGCCATCGCGGACCCGGCCAAGCGCTGCGGGCGACGGCGTGGAGCGACGACGGCGTGATCGAGGCCGTCGAGGCCCCGGGGTTGCTCGGCGTGCAATGGCATCCCGAACGCCTTTCCGGCGTCGACCCGCGCCACCTGGCCCCGTTCGCCTGGCTGGTCGCCCGGTGACCGTCTCGCACGCCGCCGCCATCGGATCCGAGGCGCCTGTCGCAGCGCAGCCGCCGGAGCGCAACCCCACGCGTGAGGCGGTCGCTGCGGTGTCCGATCTGCACGTCACTTTCGCCCGCGGCGGCCACGACGTCCACGCGCTGCGCGGCGTGTCCCTCGAGGTCGGGCCCGGCGAGATCCTCGGCCTGGTCGGCGAGTCCGGTTCGGGCAAGAGCGTGCTCGGCCTGCCCTGCTCGGGCTGCTGCCCGACCGCCCCCGCCCCACCGTCGACGGGATCCGCCCGGGTGTGCGGGGTCGACATGGTCGACGGCGGCCGCCGAGGAGCGCCGCCGGTGCGCCGCCGCCACCTCGGCGCGGTGTTCCAGGACCCGATGACGTCGCTCAACCCGACCATGCGGGTCGGCCGCCAGGTCGACCGAGGCGGCCGGCTCGGCGGCCGAGGCGCTCGGCCTGCTCGACGCGGTCGGCGTCCCCGAGCCGAAGCGGCGGCTGCGGGCCTACCCCCACGAGCTGTCCGGCGGACTGCGCCAGCGGGTGATGATCGCCATGGCGGTCGCCGGCGCGCCGTCGCCTGGTCATCGCCGACGAGCCGACGACCGCCCTCGACGTGACCGTGCAGGCGCAGATCCTCGAGCTGCTCGCGCAACCTGCGCGACGAGATCGGCATGCAGCTTCGTCCTCGTGACCCACGACCTCGGTGTGGCCGCCCAGATCGCCGACCGCATCGCCGTGCTCTACGGCGGTCGGCTGGCCGAGATCGGCGACGCCGGCCGACGTGCTGCGACCAACCGGCCCATCCCTACACCGTCGGGCTGCTGCGCTCGCGGCTGACGCTCGACTGCGCCGCGAGCGGTCCCGTCGCGCACGCTTGCCGGGCGAGCCGCCCGATCCCCGCGCAGACCCGCCGCCGGCTGCCCGTTCGGCCCGCGTGCTGCGACTGCCACGTGCGACGCGTGCGACGCCGAGCTCCCTGCCCGGAGGCCGGCCCGGCCGAGCAGTCGCACCCCGGACCGGCGCCTGGCCTGCGTGCCGCCTGGCGCGACGTGAGCGGCCGCCGCCGCCGGCCGAAGTCGAGCCGTGGCCCATGGCCGTCCGATGACCTGCGCGGGTCACGGGTGAGCCACGCCGACGCGGCCGTGCGTGATCCACGACGTCTCCAAGACGTTCTGCCATCGGGCGGCGTCCGACCGCCAGACGCGCTCCAGGCGCTGCGCGGCGTCGACCTCCGGTCGTCGAAGGCGAGTCGGTCGCGCTGGTCGGCGAGAGCGGCTGCGGCAAGTCGACGCTGCTGCGCGCCATCGCCGGGCTCCACGCCGATCGACGCGCGGCATCGATCGACGCTCGGCGGCGGCGCCCGCCCGCAGATGGTGTTCCAGGACGCCGGCGCCTCGCTCACCCCGTGGCTGACGGTCGGCGAGCTGGTCGGCGAGCGGCTGCGCACCGAGCGGATGGCGCCGGCGCGAGCGCCGGCGGCAGGGTGCACGACGCCCTGCAGCTGGTCGGCCTGCCGGCCGAGGTCGCGCGCGCCAAGCCGGCGCAGCTCTCGGCGGCCAGCGCCAGCGGGTCGCGCTGGCCCGGGCCACGGTCGTGCCGCCCGAGGTGCTGCTGTGCGACGAGCCGACCAGCGCGCTCGACGTGTCGCTCGCCGCCACCGTCCTCAACCTGCTCGGCCGGCTCCGCCGCGAGCTCGGCATGGCCGTGCTGTTCGTCACCCACGACCTGGCCGCCGCCCGCGTCGTCGCCGACCGCATCGCCGTGATGTACCTCGGCCGCATCGTCGAGGTCGGCCCCGCCGAGGAGGTCGCGTCGGCACCCGCCGCACCCGTACACCCGGGCGCTGCTCGCCGCGGTGCCGAGCGCCGGCGCGAGCGCGACGTCCGGCTGACGGGGCGAGCCGGCCAGCCCGCTCGACCCGCCCGCGCGGCTGCGCGTTCCACCCCCGCTGCGCCGCCGCGGCTCGACGACGCTGCGCGACACCGATCGCCGCGCTCGAGGCGGCCGCCCGTGCGCGCCGTCGGGTCGCCTGACGTGCGCGACGGCGGCCCGTCGCCGAGTCGACCTGACCGCGACGTCGCGGACGCGAGCTCGCCTGATGGCGGTCGCCGAGCCGGCGATCGCTCGGCGCCGGCCGGGCCGCCCAGCGCGTCCGCGGTCCCGCTCGGCGCGCGGCGCTCGCGCCGGGTCTCGCACGGGCGTCGACCGGATCGCGATGCTCGGTGCTCTGCTCGGCATCACCGTCGCTGTGCATCGTCGCCCCGCTGATCGCGCCCGCACAGACCCGATCGATCCCGTCGGACTCACCCTTCATCGCCCCCGCTCCACGGCGGCTTCCTGCTCGGCACCGACGAGGTCGGCCGCGACATCTTCAGCCGGGTCCTCTACGGCATGCGGGCGAGCTGGTTCGTCGGCGCTGTCGTGGTCATCGCCTCGGGCGTGGTCATCGGCGGCCTCATCGGCCTGGTCGCCGGCGCGACCGGCGGCTGGGTCGACAGCGCTGCTGATGCGGATCACCGACCTCTTCCTGGCCCTGCCCGGCCCGGTGCTCGCCATCGCCGTCGTCGCCGCCCTCGGTCCGTCGCTGCCGCACACGTCTGATCGCCGTCGCGATCGTGTGGTGGCCGTTCTACGCCCGCATCGTGCGCGGCGAGATCCGGGCCCTCGCGGCGCGACCGCACCTCGAGGCGGCGCGCCTGGCCGGCGTCGGGCCGCGTCCGGCGCGGCCTGCGCGGCACCTGCTGCCCGGCGCGGTGCCGGCCATCGTCGTCACCGCCAGCCTCGACGTCGGCAACCTCGTGCTCACCCTGGCCGGCCTGTCGTTCCTCGGCCTCGGCGCGCCGGCGCCGGCGCCCGAGCTCGGCGCGATGGCCGCCCGCGGCCTGCAGTACCTGCTCCAGGAGTGGTGGGTGCCGGTCATGCCGGGCATCGCCGTTGTTCCTGCTCGCGCTCGTCGCCAACCTGGCCGGCGACGCCGTCGCCGGCGCGACCTGGGCAGCCGCTGATGAGCGGCCTGCCGTTCATCGTCAAGCGCCTCGGCGGCCATGGTCGTGCATCCTCGTCGCCCTGGCCGCGGTCATCTTCCTGCTCCAGAAGCTCAGCCGCACCGATCCGGTCCACGCCAAGCTCGGCGCCAACGCCTCGCAGAGGCCATCGTCGCCAAGGAGCGGCACAAGCTCGGCTACGACAAGCCGCTCCTCGAGCAGTACCTCAACTACGTCGGCGGGCTGCTCCACGGCAACCTGGCGAGTCGCTGCGCACCCGTCGCCCGGTCACGACCGACCTCCGCCACTACCTGCCGGCCACCGCTCGAGCTGACGTTCTACGGCGCTGGCGCTCGCCGTCGTGCTCGGGGCGATGCTCGGGCTGGCCTCGGCCGGGACGCTGGCGCGGGCGCCGGGCTTCCTGCGCGTTGTCATGCTCGCGGGCGCGTCCGCGCCGGCCTTCCTGCTCGCGCTGCTCGGCATCCTGTTCTTCAACGGCGACCTCACTGGCTGCCGGCGACCGGGCGACACCGGTGTCGCCAACACGCCACCGGCCCGACCGGGATGCTCGTCGTCGACGCGCTCCTCCACGGCAGTTCGCCACGGCGTCGGCGACGGCGTGCGAGCACCTGATCCTGCCCGCGCTGTGCGTCGCCATCGGCCCGGCGGTCGTCGATCGGCCGGGTGCTGCGCGGGCTCGCTCGGCAGCGACCATGCGACTCGGACTACGTCCGCACGGCCCGGGCCAAGGGGCTCGCCGAGACGGACGGTGCTCTTCCGCCACGCGCTGCGCAACTCGCTGACCGCGCGCTGTCGATGACCGGCCTGCAGGTCGGCCTGATGTTCGCCGGCGTCGTGGTCATCGAGACGATCTTCGCCTGGCCCGGCATCGGCCTCTACACCGTGCAGAGCATCCCCGCCGCCGACTTCCCGGCCATCGCCGGCGTCACGCTCGTGCTCGGCGTCGGCTACGTGGTCATCAACACCGCTCGTCGACATCCTGCAGGCGGTGGTCGACCCCGGGTGACGCTCGAATGAACCGGGGCACGGGTCGCCGGGACGCGCCCAGACACGAGAAGGAGCACGCCGTGACCGAACGCCCGCCCGGCCCGATCAGCCTCAACCGCTACGACCTCGAGCTGGCGTGGCAGGGCATCCAGACGTTCATGAAGCTGCCGGTCTGCCTGACCCCGGAGGACCTGCGGGCCGGCGAGATCGACGTCGCGGTGTGCGGCGTCCCTGGGACGGGACCGCGGTCACCGCGCGCTCGGGCACCCACCTGGGCCCCCAGGCCATCCGGACCTGCGACCACCTGCCGGCGCCGCCCTACGGACCGCCCGCACCTCCACGTGCGGGTCGACCCGTTCGAGCACCTGAAGGTGTGCGACTACGGCGACGCCGAGGTCATGATCGGCAGCACCGACCGGACCTTCCAGAACATCCGCGCGTTCGTCGCCGAGATCCTCGAGGGCGGGCGCCATCCCGATCATCCTGGGTGGCGACCACGGCATCACCTGGCCGGTCGCGACGGCGGTGGCCGACGACTACGGCTACGGCAAGATCGGCATCGTCCACTTCGACGCCCACGCCGACACCGCGCCCGACATGCAGGGCGTGCTGGCCGGGCACGGCACGCCGATGCGCCGCCTGATCGAGAGCGGCGCGGTGCAGGGGCGCAACTTCGTCCAGGTCGGGCTGCGCGGCTACTGGCCGGGCCACGACATCGTGGCCTGGATGGAGGAGCAGCAGATGCGGTCCCACTTCATGGCCGAGGTGCAGCGGCACGGGTTCGACACCGTGCTCGAGCGGGCCATCGACGAGGCCCTCTCGGCAGCGCCGACCACCTGTACATCTCCGTCGACGTCGACGCCGTCGACCCGGCGTACGCACCCGGCACCGGGATCGCCCGAGCCGGGCGGGCTGACCAGCGCCGAGGTGCTGCGGGCCGTGCGCCGCCTGTCCGCCGAGGTCGGCATGGTCGGCATGGACGTGGTCGAGGTCAGCCCGCCGTACGACTCGGGCAACAACATCACCGCGCTCTTCGCACACCGCTGCGTCCTCGAGGCGCTGACCGGGACCGCCATGCGCCGACTCGGCCTGACCGACCCGGACTACCTCGACGAGACGGCCGCCGGGGGACCGTTGGCCGGCCACGCCCGATGAGTCTGGTCGACGACGCGCTGTACGACGCGGCCGGCCACGCGGCGCCGGCGCGTCGTCACTGGCCTCGCTTTACACCGACGAGAAGGTCCTGGCCGCCGAGCGCAGCCGTCTCTTCTCGCGATCGTGGGCGCTGGTGGCGGACGCCGATGAACTGTCGGCGCCCGGGTCGTACGTGACCGCCTCCGTCGGCGGTATCCCGCTCGCCGTCGTGCGTGGCCGTGACGACACGCTCCGGGCCTTCCACAACGTGTGCCGCCACCGTGGCATCACGTTGCTCGAAGGCTCCGGGACCGTCGGTCGGTTCATGACCTGCCCCTATCACCAGTGGAGCTACGCCACCACGGGCGAGCTCGCCCGGGTGCCCCAGGAAGAGCAGTTCGGTGCCCTCGACCGCCCGCGCTGGGCCTTGTGCCCGGGCAGGTTGCGGAGTGGGGAGGCATGGTCTTCGCCAATGCCTCGTCGGAGGCGCCGAGCCTGTCCGAGAGCATGGCCGGCCTCGACCAACGGCTCGATGGCTTCCTTGCCGGTCCCCTCCGCCAGGTCGCCGTGGTGCGGTACGAGGCGGCTTGCAACTGGAAGCTGCTGGTGGAGAACCATATCGACGTGTACCACCTGTGGTACCTGCATGCCCGGTCACTTGCCGCCTACGACCACCGGAAGTTCCGATGGGAGTCGCTCGGCGACAATTGGTGGAGCCTCGAGCCAAAGGAAGAGCGGGCCGGTCCGAGCGGGCTGCCCTGGGTGCCGGAGGACATGCGCCACCACATCGGGGCCTTTCTCCTCTTCCCAAACCTGATGCTCGTGACGACGGACGAGTATTTCGCGACCTACGATGCCGTACCGGTGACGCCCGACCGCACCGTCCTCACGCTCCGCGTGCGTTCGAGCATGGATGCCGATGCCGACGCGCTGGTGGCCTCGATCCGCTCCTTCATGGCCGAGGATGTCGCCGCCTGTGAGCGCATGCAGCAGGGTGCGGCCTCCCCGTCGTTCGGCGTGGGCGCGTTGGCCTCGACCCACGAGGAGCCCATCCGGCGCTTCCACGCCAGCCTTCTCCGTGCGGTCGCACCGTGAGGAGAGCCGCGGAAAGGCCGGCCGGCATGCCCGACGTCCAGGGCGCCTGGCGGCGCGACGGACGGTGCGTCGACGGTGGGCCGTGGGAAGAGGTGAGCGACGTGCTGTGGCTTCAGGTCGGCTTGCACTTCTGCGACCTCCGCACGGCCCTGCCGGGTGCCCCATCGGCACACGGGCTCGATCTCCCGCAGGCCTTCGGAGGACGCGTCGAGGTCGCCGACGGCGTGATCACGTTCCACCACGACCTCGACACCATGCGCCGGAACCCTGCCCATCCCGACGTGAGCACGGTGCACCGGATCGACGAGGCGATGTACGAGCGCGGGCCAGGCTTTGAGGAGCGCTGGGTCCTCTCCTCGGGGCCCGACGACCCCTGTGCCGTGGCCGAGCGGAAAGGAGCCGATGGGAGCGTCCTGGCCCGCATCGTGCGGATCGGGGCCGTGGCCCTGGCCGTGTGGGGTGGCTCTGCACCCGGCGGCGCACGCTTCACGGACCGCGACGGCTGGGCAGCCGAGCGCTCCCCCTTCCCCCTCGACCCGGCGCTCGGTGTCGACCGGGTGACCCGGGCAGTGGTCGACGACGGCCCGCTGCCGGGGGGCTGGGCGCGTCCTACAGGCGGCGCAGCGTGAACCCGGCCGGTGTCCGACGCGTCGTCCTGTTGACCCTCGGCTGGGAGGACCTGCCCAAGTCGGTGTCGATCCACGGGGCGCCGCCCGAAGAGCGCCTGCGCGAGCCCGTCCCCGGCGTGCTGCTCCAATGTGACGGGGGCTGGCTCCTGCTCGACACCGGCTTCAATCCGGCGCTGATCCGCGATCCCGCGCTGCGCCGGCGCTTCCACGGCGACCCGCTCTTCCGACCCGTCCTCCCCGGGCCCGGGGAACCGCTCGAAGAGGCGCTGGCCGGAGCCGGCATCGCCATGGAGGAGATCTACGCCGTGGGGCTGAGCCACCTGCACAACGATCACGCCGGGGGCCTGCGCCACTTTGCGGGCCGGGTGCCGGTGCACGCGCAGCGGGCCGAGCTCGAATACGGGCTGTCGAACCATCCCGACCCCGAACACCACGCCATGTTCCGCGTCGATTACGACGACCCCGCCATCGAGTGGCATTTGGCCGACGGCGACCGCGAGATCGCGCCCGGTGTCACCGCGGTGCTCACCGCCGGGCACACGCCGGGACATCAGAGCTTCATCGTCGACCTCGACGAGTCGGTCGGCGGCGGCGGTCTTGTCTTCGCATTCGACGCCGCGGACCTGACGGAGAACATCGAGCACGAACTCCCGATCGGTGGGCGGGTAGGCGTGCCGCCCGAGGCCACGATTGAGCCGATCCGTCGCCTGAAACAGTTGGCGGCGGCGCGCGGCTATTCCCTCATACCTGGCCACGATCCTTTCGTGTGGCCCAAGCTGACCCGCGAGTTGGCTGAACGATTCGCGACGACGGGCTGAGCGTGTCGACCAGTGACGGTCGCGAAGACGTGCGAGCGCGGCTTGACATCGTGGCGGTCGGTTACGCGGACGACCGTGTCGCGAGCACCGTGGTGCTCGTACGCGATGCCGAGGCCATTATCGTCATCGACCCCGGCATGGCGGCGAGTCGTGACGTCATCCTCGAGCCGCTCGCCACCCTGGGCGTCAGCCCGCCCGCCGTCACCGACGTGATCTTCAGCCACCATCATCCGGATCACACCCTGAACGCCGCCCTCTTCCCCGACGCCCGGTTTCACGATCACTGGGCGATCTACCAGGACGACGTCTGGATCGATCGGCCGGCGGAGGGGTACACGGTGTCGCCGTCGGTGCAGTTGCTGGAGACCCCCGGACACACGGCGGAGGACATCACCACACTGGTGCGGACCGACGACGGCCTGGTGGCCTGCACGCACCTGTGGTGGTCGGCGGAAGGGCCTGAAGAGGATCCCCTGGCCACCGACCAGGCGCTCCTGCTTCGGTCGCGGGCCCGGATCCTGGCGCTCGGCGTCGATCTCATCGTCCCGGGGCACGGACCTCCCTTCGTACCGCCCCGCCGCGCCTGAGCCGTCGAAAAAGGACCCAACCCCTCGTGGTGCGCCCTCTTGTCCGATCAGAGGTCCATGGCCGCCAGCGCCGCATAGCCCTGCGCACCGTCTCGGAGCGACCGCAGCGTGACATGTTCATCGACCTGGTGGGCCATGGACTCGACGCCGACTCCGAATCCGATGGTGGGTATGCCGCAGATGCCGGCGGCATAGGACCCGTTGGTGCAGAAGGAGTAATGCGTCGGCGTGGGATCGAGGCCGACGGAGGAGAGCGCCCGCGTGGCGCCCCGCACGAGCGGCGACTCCTGGGGCGTCCACCATGCGGCGGCGTACTCGGGCAGCGAGAACGCCCGGCCCGTCCAGCTGGTGAACGCCGCCTCCACCAAGGCGATGTCCAGCTGGGGCTTCTCGGGCCACGTCGACCAGGCCCGCTCCGCGGCGTGCGCGAGCAGTTCCACAATGGAATCCGGCGTCTCACCCGGAAGGAAGCGGCAGTCGAAACGCGCCAGGACGGAACCCGGGATGGTCGACACGGACGGGTATGGCTCCGAATGCGCGTCGATGCAGTTGAGATCACGCCGGCCCAGCTGGGGATGCGACGGGCGGGGGATCCGGGTGACCTCGTCGATCAACGCCGCCATGGCGTGCAGCGCGTTGAGGCCGACCGCGGCGTGCCCGGCGTGGCAGGCGCGGCCCGTCACCCGCACCTCGATCTTTGCCCGCCCCCGTTGGCCCGTGCACAGCTGGGTGTTGTTGGGCTCGCTGGTGACGAAGGCGTCGGGGCGCAGCGCGGCGACGGGTTCGGCCAGCGCGCCGCCTTCCATTTCCTCTTCGCACACGCTGGCGACGACGACCACCCGCGACGAGACGCGTGGCGCCGCCGCCGCCACGCCCCAGATCGCTGCCGCGATCGAGGCCTTCTGGTCGCAGATCCCGAGCCCGTAGAGGCTCCCATCGCGGATCTCGCCGCCGAACGGGTCGACGCTCCACCGTTCCGGGGAGTGGAGAGGGATGGAATCGATGTGCCCGTCGATCATGAGGGTGCGCCCGCCACCGGGGCCGATGACCCCGATGGCGTTGCCACTGGCATCGACCTCCACCGTGTCGAAGCCGGCCGCCTCCATGGCGGCCGCAGCGAGCGACACCGCCGGGCCCTCGTCGCCCGAGACGCTCGAGGTGCGGGCCAGCGCCACCGCCGTTTCGACCAGGGCGGCATCATCGACAGGGAACATCTCGGTCATGACGACCTTTCCTTCTCTGGTGTTTTCGCCCGGGTACCCCCGGGCGTGAGGAATCTCCCGGACGGCTCCGCCGCCTGGCCACCCGCCTCGTAGACGACCACGCCGCCGACGATCGTGGCGACCACGACACCCGGCAGGGTACGGCCGAGAAACGGCGAGCGCCGGTGGCGGCAGTGGAGCGTCTCGGGCGCCACCGTCCAGTCCGCCCCCAGGTCGACGAGGGCCAGATCGGCGTCGTATCCCGGTGCGACCGCACCCTTGTGCGCCAGTCGGCACAGCGCCGCAGCCGCGCCGCGGAGCCGCACGATGTCGCGGAGCGACAGGAGACCACGAGACACCAGGGAGAGCAGGACCGAGAGCGTCGTCTCGACGCCCGACACGCCGGCGAAGGGGGTCGGCCCCTCCTTGAGCGCGGGTGGGCAGGGGGAATGGTCCGACGCCACGCTGTCGATCGTGCCGTCGTCGGCGAGCTCCACCATGCGCCGACGCTCGACCTCCCCGCGCACCGGAGGGCAGCACACCGCGTCGGATCCGATCCGCCCGACGTCGTCCCGGTTGAGTGCCAGGTAGTGGGGGCAGGTCTCGACCGTCGTGCCGGCCCACCGCTTGGCCTCGAGGACAGCGTCGGGCGACGAACAGTGCACGACGTGGAGGCGGGCACCGTGGGCCACGGCCGACGCACCAGCCCGGGACACCGCCGCGACCTCCGAGGCCACCGGACGCTCCGACCCTCCGCCCCGGAAAAGGGACGGTTCTTCGCAGTGGACCGCCACCGGAAGCCCGGCCCGGCCGGCCGCCGCCATGCCCCGGGCCAGCGTGTCGGCGTCGCAGGCGGGGAATTCCGGCCACCCGCTGTCACACAGGAACGCCTTGAGGCCCACCACGCCGCTGTCCAACAGCGGCCCGAGAGCGTGCCGCGTTCTCCGGGACGAGCCCACCCCAGAGAGCGAAGTCGACCAGCGACGCTTTCTCCGCCTCTTCCCGCTTCGCCACGACGGCGTCGGCACGTATCGTGGGCGGGTCCGAGTCGATGGGCATGTCGACGACGGTGGTGACGCCGCCCGCGGCGGCCGCCAGGCTGCCCGTCGCCCATCCCTCCCAGTCGTCGCGACCCGGCGCGTCGAAGTGCACGTGGGCGTCAACCGCGCCCGGGAGCAGGGCCAGGCCCGTGGCGTCGATCACCTTGGCGGCGGCTCCGCCGGCGCCGGGCTCGGTCACCGCGACGATGGTGCCATCGGAGACCACCACATCACGCGGCGCGCCACCGAGCAGCCCTCCGCGTACGATCAGTTCGGCCTTCATCGCCCAGGAAGTCTCGGGCTCCTTCGTTTCGATCGAGTAAGGGTGGTGTGACTTCTCTGTGAACTGGGAGCCGGCCCGTGCTGCGGCCGCCGCGGTCGGTGGCAGGATGCGGCCGTGAGCGATCCCCGCATCGTCGACGTGCACGTCCACCTCTTCCAGCAGGCCGACGACCCGATGCGGGACGGCTACGAGATCTGGGAGTACGGCGACCACGACGACGTGGACTTCGGCACCCGGCGCGGCACGGTCGGGGACCTGGCCGCGTCGCTGGGCGAGCCGCCCGTGGCCCATTGCGTGGTCGTCGGGATGTTCGCGCCGGGTGCCGGCGGACCGGCCACTCCTGCCGCAGAGCGGTTGCGGTCCTACAACGACTGGGTGCTCGAGGTGGCGGACACCTCCCCCCACCTGACGGCGCTCGTCGCCGCCGATCCGTCCGCCCTCGGGGGAGCGGCGGGGGCGGACTACCTGCGCGAGTGCGCGGAGCGGGGCGCCCGGGGGATCAAGGTCCACCCCATCGTCCAGGGCTTCGCTCCGACCGACCCCCGCCTCGACCCGATCTACGAAACATGTGTCGACCTCGGGCTCACCGTGCTCTCGCACTCGGGCCAGGCCCGTGGCTCATCTCCGGCGGCCGACCCGTTCGCCTTTGCGCCGGTCATGGAGCGCTATCCGGACCTCCACCTGCTGCTCGCGCATCTGGGCGGTGCCAGCTGGAGGCAGGTGGTCCCCTTCGCGGCCGCCTATCCCGCCGTCTCCTTCGACCTGTGCGAGATCATCGCCTGGACCGGAGCGCCGGGTGCGCCCTCCTCCGACGAACTCGGTCGCCTGATCCGCGACATCGGCTCGCACAGGGTTCTCTTCGGCACCGACTTCCCGTGGTACGAGCTTGACCGCACGGTCGACCAGCTGATGAGCCTCCCCCACCTCTCCGACGAGGAGCGCCGGGGGATCCTGGGCGAGAACGCCATCCGCCGAATGGGATTGACGGTGGCGGGCCGCTCATAGGAGACCGCCCGCCAGAGTGAGATGCCACAGCCCTGCTCATCGGGCATCTCACTCTGGGGGCGGCACCACTCAGCTCGATGGCGGCGGAGGCTGGGTGCTCCCGTAGGCCACCGTGAAGCCGTCGTTGTCACTGTCGGGGTTCGACGGCGCAGCGATGGTCGCTGTATCGGCGTTGTTCACCATGAAGATCTGGTCGAGGGTCGCTCCCGACGCCAGGTTCATCAAGGGCGTGGTCGGCGTGTCCGTGTGCCCGTATTTGCCCGGGTCGAACGTGACGTTGTTGGTCTTTGTCAAGGTGGCCAGGTCGTTGACGCTCGTGCACCCGTCAGCGATGCAGGGCCGCTCGTGGATCGCCTCCACGCTGGCGAAGGTGGAGGCCGCCCCCGCTTTGGTTGCCGTCCGACTCCCTTTTTGTCCTGTCGTTACGTCCTTGACAGTCATGGTCCATTTTTTCGTGGTGGAGGAGAACTTCACCGTGGTCTTGATCTTGTCGCCAGGATGCACGACGAGGCTCAGAGGGTCTTCGGCGGCGGGCAGAACCTCAGTCCAGGCCCGGTAGATGGCAGTGCCGCTCGAGTTGTCCGCTTCAGTGCCTGCTTGCACGAGTGATCCGTCGTTGAGTCCGCCGATTCCCACCCAGTCAGACGAGAACTGACTCCCGGAGAGACTGGTGTTCACGGTCGGAACCGTCCAGGTGTCGACGACGCTCTTGTAGGTCCCGTTCGCGGCGCCCTGGGCAAAACCGGACCAGTTGAAAGAGCCGATCTGGGAAAAACCACGGACCGACTGCGCGCCGGGCGCTGCGCCTCCCGGAAGGGGCGCAAGAATTGCTCGTCCGCCCACACCTGCGGCTCCTGCCGGAGCTGCCGCCGCCGACCCTGCGACCATCGCTCCGCCCGACATCGTGCCAAGAAGCGCGACCGCGACCAACTTTGACCGAATCTGCATACCCTCGCCTCCAACCGATCTGGGGGCACCGAACGAACCGTCGTCGCCCTACTCCCCGCCACAATTACCGCATGCACCATAACTGAAAATGTCTTGGGATGCTAGGGGCGTTGCCAGCCGCTCTGCCGTGGAAAAATTGCGACAGAGGTCGGAAACTCCTGCTCAGGGCCGTCGTGACGAGCACGATGTCCGAAGGGAGACCGTTCGGGGTGACGAGATGAACAAAACCGTAGCCCGCGGGTCGTCCATGACGTCCTTCTGTGTCGGGATGATCGAGAACCCTCAAGCAGTGATCCGTGCTTGCCCATAAAAGGGGGCTCGGTCAGGTGCGTGCGTACGTCAGATAAGCGGACCTGCTGGTCGGTCGAACCTGGGCGCAACGGTGCGGAACTCACGATCCCGTACTCCGTGGCACACATCGCCGCACCGGTCCGGTTCGACACACCCGTCGTGCCGTTGACGTGCTCGATGTGGTCGCTCACGTCTTCGGGCTTGATCCCCAACTCTCGGACAAGGCCCTTGTTGGACATTCCCTGGACAAGAAGATCCAGTACCTCGCTCTTACACGCCGCCAGCCCGGCTGGCCCCGGTGCCCGCGTTTTGGCCCACGCGGTGGCCAGGCGCAGCGATCACGGCGTCGGTGGCTATGTGATCGAGGCGGACGCCGGCGGCGTCTGCCCGGAGCTCTCGGACGGCCTCGACCTCGCTTCGCGGTTCCCGGTTCGGACGAGGTTGCATCATGGCGCTGTAGGCGTCGGCGACCGTCAGGACCCGGGCCCCGGAGGACAGCATCGTCCCGCCGACGGCGCCGTGATCGCCGGAGCCGTTCATCCGATCGTGGCGGGTCAGCAGGGCGATACGGCGCAACGGATGGGGCCGGTTGAAGAGGCACCCGACTAGGGTTCTGCCCCTGAGCGCCGAACCTGAAGAGACCGTGCAGGCCGAGAGCGGGTCGAGTCCGCGGCTGGCGCTTCTGCTGGCCGCGGCGATGTTCGTCCTCGTCGTGGACACCTCGTTCATGAACGTGTCGATCTCCGCGGTGGTCCGGGATCTGCACACGACCGCGAGCGGTGTCCAATCGGCGATCGCCCTGGAGGCGTTGGTCTCCGCTGCCTTCATCCTCATCAACTCGAAGATGGGTGATCTCATAGGCCGAAAGCGGGCCTACGTGATCGGCCTGTTGGCCTATGCCGTTGGTGCGCTGGCGATGACGCTGACCCAGAACCTGACCGCGGTCATCATCTTCTGGGCGATCATCGGGGGCCTCGGAGCCTCACTCTTGTTGCCGGCCATGCAGTCGCTCATCCACGGCAACTTCACGGGCGCCGCCCAGAAGAAGGCCTACGCGCTGGTCGGTGCCTCAGCGGCGATCGCCGCAGCCGTCGGACCGCTCCTCGGCGGGTTCGTCACCACCTATCTGTCGTGGCGCGTCGGGTTCGGCCTTGAGGTCGTCATCATCCTGGTGGTCTTGTCCCAGATCCGCCTCGTCAAGGACGTGCCCTACACGGGACCGCGCAAGATCGACCTCGTGGGTGCGGTCCTCTCCGTCGTCGGTATGGGGGGCGTTGTCCTCGGCATCCTGGTCTGGCAGGAGGGTGGTGGCTACGTCGGCCTCATCATTGCCATCGGTGTCGTCGCCCTGGCCCTGTTCGCCTACTGGCTCGTCCAGCGCAAGCGCCGGGGGAAGCCCACCCTGTTGGACCCCGACCTGTTCAAGCACTTGAACTTCCGCATCGGTATCTCCCAGCAGATGCTCCAGCAGATCACCCTCGGTGGTGCCATGATCGCCCTGCCGCTGTTCTTGCAGATGACGCTTGAGTACAACGCCATGCAAGCCGGCCTCTCCCTCGCACCGCTTTCGCTCTCCATGTTCGGGATGGCGCTCCTCGCCGGCCGCAGAGCGGGCAAGCGTCGCCCGGCCAACATCGTGCTCGCCGGGTTCGCCCTGAGCACCGTCGGCATCGCGGCCATCATCCCCTTGGTGCCGAGAGTGGACTCGGGCTGGTACCTCGTGATTCCGCTCCTGGTCGCCGGCTCCGGACTCGGTCTGCTGGTGTCGCAGCTCAACAACTTCACCCTTGCTCCCATCGCCGAGGAGCGGGTCAGCGAAGCCGCCGGGGTGAACTCCGCCGCCGGCTCGTTCGGCCTGTCGTTCGGGCTGGCGGTTGCCGGCGGACTCATGCTCTGGGTCTTGGCGCTGAGCTTCACCCACCTGACCTACTCGAGCGCCGCGATACCCCCGGCCCAGCAGCAGCAGATCGCCGCCGAGATGGAGACCAACGCCGAGATAATGAGCAACACGCAGCTCCAGCAGCAGATCTCCAGCCAGCCCCAGAGCGTCCAGAATGCGGTCCTCGCCATCAACACCGAGGCTCGGAACCGCTCCCTCCAGTTCGCGCTCCTCGTCCCCGCCATCGCCGGACTGCTTGGCTTCGCGAACTCGTTTCGGATGCGACGACTTCCGGATATCAAACCCGCCGCCCCTCTCGATGGTGTCGATTTCGGCTAGACCTCCGGCTCCCGCCATTGGTCAGCGCCTTTGGCTGGGGTACCTCACGCGCTGGTCACTCTCGAACTCCCCGAGTGCCGCGGTCGATGCTCGTGGGCGGGTCTGGTCTCCATTTCTGTGATGCCGTGTTCCGAAGCGGCCTTGAACCACCTGACGTAGTGGTTCACGAGCGGGGCGGCCGAAACCCCATGGGCAAGGACTGACAGGCCAACGGTGACGTAGGTAATCGTGACGATCTCCGCGGCGTGCGGGAGATGCGCATCCTCCACGATCACCGCGAACACGATCGACGCGAGTCCGCGTGGACCGAACCATCCCATGAACGCGACCGTCGCAAGCCTGGCGTGTGTGCCAAGCAACGACAAGGCCACCGGCACCATGCGAACGACCGTCAGGCTGAGCACGGCATAGAGCACGATCCGCCAACTCAAGTGTTCGAGCGATGGACCGAGCAGCACCGCTCCGAAGACCAGGAATGTCACGCCGTCGAGCACGAGTCCAGTTTCCTCGGTGAATCGCATCGTCTGCGCCACCTCGTGGCCGGCAAGCAGACCGAAGAGGGCACCGGCCACGAACGCGGCGATGAATCCGGACCCTCCGCACGCGGTTGCGGCCCCGTAGGCGGCGACCGTCGAGGCCAGGGGGATGATCTGCCGCCAGGTCCCCTCGATCGAATTTCGCCGCCCCGCGAAGATGACGATTCCCGAGGCAAGAACAGCCGCGCCGGCGCCACAGAGGACTCCGTAGCCAATCTCCTCGGTGACCACGCGAAGCGGATGAACGGCCGCACCTGAGAAACTTGCGAGGAGAATCAACAGCAGGGGCACGCAGATTCCGTCGTTGAGTCCGCTCTCGACGTTGAGCGATTGACGCAAGACCTGAGGAAGCCTTTCGTCGGTCACGACCGCAGAACCAAGCCCTGCATCGGTTGGAGCGAGGATGACACCAAGGATCATGGCGTCGTTCAATGCGAACGCGTGGAAGAGCAAGAGTGAAGTCAGCGCGCCGAAAATGATCGTCAGGGGCAGCCCGATCCCGAGAAGACGCAGCGGCATCGTCACATCGCGCTTGAGCGCCCGCAGGTTTACGCGAGAGGAATCGGAGAACAGCACAACGGCGAGCGTTGCCTCCGCAAGCGTTCGGACAGTCGAGCTGGTTGGCTGAGCCGTGATTTCGTCGAGCAGCAGCGGCCCGACCACCACTCCGATTGTCACGACGACGATTGCCGGAGTGAGTGGCGTCCCAGACAGATACCGGGACACGGCTGCGACAAGAAGCAGCGACACCCCGATGATCGCGAGTCCGAGTCCCACCCCTACTGCGCGTCCTCTGTGAGTCCGGTGGGAGGCATCACTGGTCAGAAGGATGCCATGGGTGAAGGACCAGTGTGTGACAACGTGGCGGGAGAGATTCGGGTCGCGACGATCCAGCGGTCGATGTCAGACGCTCCAGTCTGGCGAGGGCACGACGTGGAGGGTGAATTCGACCTTGCGTAGTGGTCTGCCGCGCCGGTGGCCGTCAACTGCGCCACCGGCGCGGCGCCGCTGTCAAGTCTTGGGGGCCAAGTTCTTCGGAGGGACCGAGGTCGGTCCGGTGTACTTCTTGATCGGGCCCGATCCGGCGTTCGTGACCTCTACCGGGGTCACCGCGACTCCGCCGATCCAGCTGCCCGTGGGCGTCACCGCCGGCGGGGCCGAGCTCTCGAGCTTGATGACCTCTTCACCCTCGAACCCGAAGTGAGACGAGCTCGAGTAGGAGAGCGGCACGAAGCCGGGGGTCACGAAGTTCTTGCCGTCGCTCTCAATGGCCTTGTTCAGGCCCTCACGCGTGAGGTTCTTCCCCGCCTTCTCCAGTGCCTGCACGAACGTGTACGCCAGTGCGACGCCGTACTGGGTGTTCCCGTCGAGCCCGGACTTGGCGTACAGCGAGGGCGCGTACTGCTGGAGGAGCTTCTTCTCGGTCTGCACCCACGGGTTGGATGTATCGGACTCGGGGGCGAAGTAGGCGTCCGTGATGACTCCGTTCAGCAGACCGGCGGCAGCAGTTGCCTGAGCCGCCGTGCCGCCGCCCTTCTGGGTGAAGGACGAGAGCAGCGGGCCGACGGTCGGGGAGTCGGCGCCAACGTTGTCGACCACGTACTGGGGGGAGTAGCCGATGGCCACGGCGGGGAGCATGGCCAGGGCGGTGGCGGCGGGGATGGTCGCCAGCACCACGACCTGGGCGCCAGCGGCCTTCAGCGCCGCCATCTGGTTCGAGAGCGGGCCCGCCAGTGTCGCAGCGTCGTAGGTCTGTTTGGAGACGACCGAGGACGACGGGATCTCCATGTCCAGGCCCTTGACCACGTCCTGTCCGAACTCATCGTCCTGGGAGAGGTAGCCGATCTTCTTTCCGGCGAAGTTGGCCTTTATGTACGCGCCGAGGATCTTTCCGTCGACGGTGTACGGGGGCTGCCACCCGAAGCTCTGGGGGAACTTGGGATTGCTCCAACAGTTGCAGCCTGACTCTATGAAGAGCTGCGGAACCTTCTGTGCGTTGAGGAAGCTCTGCACGGCGGACTGGGTAGGCGTCCCAAGGGACCCCACGTCGGCGAAGACGTTGTCCTGGAGTACCAGTTGGCGGGTGAGTGTCGCCGTGTTGGACGGGTTGTAGCCGTCGTCGAGGTACTTGTAGTGGATCTTGCGCCCGAAGACGCCGCCGTGCGCGTTGACATAGTCGAACACGGCGTTCATGGCCGGGGCGATTTCGTCGTAACCCGGCGCGGCCGGACCAGTGAGGGGAACCGTCGCGCCAACGGCGATTGACGACGACGTCACCCCCGGCGTGCTCTCTGCCCCCGCCGTGGCCGGCAATAACGTCACTCCCAGCATCAGTCCCATGAAACCGACCACCAGGGAGCGAGCCCACATGGCACTGCCCCTCGGCCTTCTCGCTCTTCGTTGCATCGTTCCTCCTTTTGTTGGATGTCGCATTGCTCTAGTCGCTTGTCGAAACCGGGACGGGTGCCGGCGCGCTGCGCCTGCCCGCGCCCGGGCGCGGTCTGTGTCCCCACATCCAGCGCAGACCGCCCTGTATCCCGTTGGGTGCTGCGATCATCGCCACGATCAGCACAACGCCGAAGATGATCGTGGCGATGTAGGCACTCGCCCCACTGCCCAGGTTGAAGTCCGAGGACACCGAGGTCGACCACTCCGGTAGGTACACCAGCAGGATCCCGCCCCAGACCATTCCGATCAACGTCCCCGTTCCGCCGAGGACCATGGCCGCCAGCAATTGGATCGACAGCGTGAGTGGGAACTCACCGGTGTTCACGACGCCGGTCGACAAGGCGAGGAGCGCCCCGCCGAGCCCGGCACACCCGGCGCTGATGGCAAAGGCCATCACCTTCGTGCGCGCCACATGGATCCCCGCCAGCGAAGCCGCGATCTCGTCGTCGCGCACGGACCTGAAGGCGCGGCCGTAGCGGCTCCACAACAAGTTGGCCACCAGGACCATCACGAGCAGGGCTCCGATGATCTGTATCTGCGCCAGCCATTCTTCGGCGCTCAATGATCCTGGCGCGGTCGGGACCGTGGTTGTCAAACCCTGGTCGCCACCGAACGTGGCCGGCCACTTGTCGGCGATGGACGGCACTGCCAGGGCGAAGAGGAGCGTCATGCCCGCCAGGTAGGGGCCTTTCAGGCGGGTGGCGGGCAAGCCGATCACGAGCCCAGCGGCGGCGGCCACCCCGGCCGAGGCGGCCAATTCGAGAACGAAGTTCGTCTGCGTGTGGTTCATGAGCAGCGCCATGGAGTAGGCGCCGACCGCCATGAACGCACCGTGGCCGAGTGAGATCTGACCGTTGGTGCCCGTGAGCAGGCTCAACCCGACCAGGGCCACGACGTAGGCGGCGATCTCCCCCACCTGGTAGTCGTTGTAGGTGTTGAGACGTGCCACTACGACGTAAAGGACACCTGCGGCAACCAGCGCGCAGAGGAGATGGCGCACGAGCGGCTGACGGGGTATGCGCAGCGCTTGGGCAAACGCCGTTGCGTTCATTCAGACTCTCCTCGCCGGGGGACGGGCGAAGATGCCTTCCGGGCGTGCCATCAGGGCGACCATGAGGAGCGCGAGGGCGCCGAGAGGTTCGAGCCCTGAACCGAGGTACCCGCCGACGTAGGAGATGCAAAGGCCTGTGATGAGCCCGCCGACGAGGGCGCCAACCGGGCTCTCCAGGCCGCCGATCACCGCCGCAGTGAACCCATAGACGAGGACGAGGTCCATGTAATAGGGGCCGAACGAGCTCGTGGGCGCGACGAGGAGGCCGGCCAGTGACCCCGCGATGCCGGCCAGCCCCCACCCGAGGGTCAGGAGGAGTCCCACCCTTACCCCGAGGAGTCGGGCGATCTCGCGTGAGAAGGCCGTCGCGCGCATACGTAGCCCGAGAGCCGTGTAGCGGAACAGCACCAGGGTGCCCGTCATCAGTGCGAGGACGGCGATCAGGATGAACACGTCGAAGTGCGAGAAGGCGATCACCGTGCCGGCGATTTTGAGGCCGCTCTGCGAAAAGGCAGCCGGGAACCCGCGGCTGGCGTTGCCGTAGATCGCTCCGGCCAGGCCCTCGAAGACGACCAGCAACCCGATGGTGACGATGACGGGGTTCAGCTCTGACCTTCCGTGCAGGGGGCGGATGAGGATGCGCTCACAGGCCGCCCCGATGGCGAAACCGATGACCAACACCAAGACGAAGGCCCACCAGTACCCCACACCGCGGGAAAGCAGGCTGAACGCGATGAACGTCGTCAACATGCCGGCCGCACCTTGTGCGAAGTTGATGATCTTTGTGGCCCTGTAGATGAGGACCAGGGCCAGGGCGAGCGTGGCATAGATCATCCCGTTGGCGATGCCGTTGAGGGTGTAGTCGAAGAAGAGACTCATGGCATCAGAACCCGAGGTAGTGGTGACGCAGTGCATCGTCGGCCGCGACAGTGGCGGCGTCGTTTGAGACGACAACCTGGCCAAGATTGAGGATGACTGCATGGTGCGATACCGACAACGCACTGCGCGCGTTCTGCTCGACCAGGATCACGGTGAGGTCCGTACCTTCGGTCTGATCTCGTATCAACGCCATCAACTGCGCGGTCACCAGTGGGGCCAGTCCCAGACTCGGTTCGTCGAGAAGGAGAAGCCTCGGCCGCGAGATGAGAGCCCGGCCAAGGACCAGCATCTGTCGCTCGCCGCCGGAAAGCGTGGAGGCGTGTCGTTTGCGGAAGTCCCTCAGGCGCGGGAAAAGGTCGAGGGTCTCCGTGACGGCCGCGGGGCGCTGGTGTTTGCGCAGGCGCCAGAGGGTGGCCAGGCGCAGGTTCTCCTCGACCGTCAGCTCCTCGATGACTCCGCGGCCTTCGGGCACATGGGAGATGCCCATGCGGGCGATGGTCTCCACGCTGTGCCCGAGCAGCGGGGCCCCGGCGAAGCGCACCGAGCCGTCGCGGGGCTTCACCAGGCCCGAGATCGTGCGCAGAAGCGTGGTCTTGCCCGCACCGTTCGCCCCGAGAACCGCGGTGACCGCCCCCGGTTCGGCGTCGAAGGAGACCGACCGGAGAGCCTGCACGGCACCGAAGGAGACGCTGAGGTCCCGAACCTCAAGCACCGTGCTCCTCTGGGTGGCCGCCCGGGCCGCCATCGTGCACCTCGTCCCCGAGGTAGGCGCTCACCACGGCGGGGTCGTCACGTATGGCGTCCGGTGAGCCGCTGGCGATGACCTCTCCGAAGTTGAGGACGACGATGCGGTCGCACACCGACATGACCAGGTCCATGTGGTGCTCGACGAGGAGTACGGACATGCGCTCGGTCAGGTTGCGGATCCTCGAACCCATCGCGTCCATCTCGCTCTCGGACAGACCGCTGGCGGGCTCGTCGAGCAACAGGAGGCGTGGCTCCGCCATGAGGGCACGGGCCAGTGCGGTGCGCTTCTGTATCGCGTAGGGGAGCTCGGAAGGGAGTCGGCGGGCGTGGTCGGCTGCCCCCAGCTCGTCGAGGACCTCCATGGCCCGGGCTGCCACCCGGTTTTCTTCCCGGCTCGACCGCCACAGTCCGAGGAATGACGATGCCAGGTCACTATGAAGCCTCGGCTCGGCGCCGAGCATCACGTTCTCATGCACCGTCAGCCCGGCGCACAGCCCGATGCCCTGGAGTGTGCGTGCGATCCCGAGCTTCGCCAGGTCGTGGGGATGGTGCCTACGCAAGACCGTGCCGCCGTAGCTGATCGTGCCCGAGCTCGGGTGAACAAAGCCACAGATCACGTTGAACAGGGTCGTTTTGCCCGCGCCGTTCGGTCCGATGATGCCGACGATCTCGCCGTCGCCGACTGACATCGACACGTCGGCGAGGGCCAGCAGGCCGCCGAAACCGACACTGATCTCGTCGACCGAGAGGAGGGACACGTCGGCCTCCTGAGCGTCCTCGTGTTCTGCCGGCGTGGTCGAGGCCTCGAGGATCGGGCCCACCGGAGGGGAACTACCCGGGGCGGGAGGCGGGGTGGATCAACGCTGGGCGCGCCCCCCGAGCAGTCATGCTTTACCAGCCCCCCGGCATCGCCCCTGATGTTACAACCTTCGACATGCGAGTGCTCGGTGTTCGTAAAGATTGACTTGTGGCTTTCACCCGCATCGGTCGACCGGTGGAGCCCCCTCGGAGCCGGGAGCCGGCTGCGGGCTCGAACACCCCAAAACGTCCCAGGGAAATCGACAATTCATGGGAATTGCAGGTCCGTCGGCAACGCGCCTTCGTTGTGTGGCGTCGTCGCCAGTGGTGAGAGACGAAATTTGCTCAGTCGGGCATGGGTACCCATCGTCGACTGGGGCGATCGATCGGTGGGGCTCCTCGTTCAACCTGGCTGCGCCTGCAGAGGCGTTCGAGCGGGCCCAGGACCCCGAGACTGTCAGCCAAGCTCGGTGACCAAATGAATGGATGAAAGAGTGGCTCGCTCCAGCACCTCATGCATTTCTTGGCTCGCGTGAGATCAGGAGCATTTGAGAGTCTCGCCGATCTGTGGATCGATCGACTGAATCTGTGCCTTGAGAGAGCTGAAGCCCGTTTGCAGATCTGAGAGAGAAGTGGCGTTCTTGAGGTTGGCGGCGGTCTTCTTCAGGTTGTCGATCTGAGGCTGTAGTGCCTGAGACTCCTGTGAAGTCAACTCCTTGGCCGACTTCTTCAGGCTGTTCACCGCATCGCGGACGGCCGGCAAATCGTCTTTTGCTTTGCCGAAGTTGCCCGAGCGCAGGTCATCGGTAACTGTCGATACTGCGCTGTTGAGTTGCGTGCGGTCGTCACACACCTTCTGCGACGCAGAAGGAGCTGGACTGCTGCTACAGGCGGCCAGTAGAAAACCGACGGAGACCAACAAACCAAAGAGCCGGACAGGTCTGGCTCTTCGAATGCTCGGCACTCCATGTTTCGACCTTCGGTGCGTGTCGTTCGGATCGTCGATACGTCTCGTGTACCTGCGCACTATGCCGTCCATCCTGTCCGACGTCGCAGCGGGGACGGCTGGAGCGGCAGCTCAGACACCTGGGGTCCGTACTTCAAAGGAGTTCGACCTTCCGGCCGGCGAGCGACACCGTCTGTATCGACATCTTCCTATCGTACGTCTCCTGAGAACTGGTGGGCTCCGAACTGTTTTGGCCGGACACCAGTGAGGTGTTTGTTCGTCGTGCCCTTGTCCGCCTCTTGGGCGCCGGTCTGGCGTGGACGCTGGTCCGTAGGGATGGGTTTCATCAAGCACGACCCAGCCCGGAACGCCGTGGCGACGATGGCTTGGACCCCTGGTCGGCAATCGCCGGACCGTCGATGCTGCAACTGCCCCGACCGAGGCCCATTCCGGGAAGACCATCGGTCTGCCGTGTGCCGGCGAAAAGGACACCTAGCCAATGAGACCGGATGGCTGTGTCTTCGAGAACTCGAATTCGGTGAGGATGCTGGAGGAAGTCCTCGACTCGGTGTCGTACACGTCGAGGCCCACGTAGCTCAAGTATGCATCTCAGGGGTCGTTGACCAGGTTCCCGACGCCAAGGTCCCCGCGGTTCGGGTTCCGCTCGAAGGCGAGTTGATGCCCGGCACTGAACGCATTGTGGTTCACGATGTCCTGCCCGTACGGACGAGGGCGGAACCTTGCCCCTTCGTAACCCAGGACAAGGTGCTTCACGCTCGGAAGAGCGATTCTACGCGCTGAGGCGCTTCTTCGTCCGAGAGAACTCCCTCTGTTTGGTGGCCTTCCGCCACCCTGGATATTCGTCACCGAAGTGCTGTTGAGGTTTGCCAGTGCCGGGCTTCCAGAGCACCGCGTAACCATCCTTGTCGATGGTGAATGCTGAGCGAAGGACCCCCAGGTGGTCGAACTTGCTCTTGGCCGGTGCGAGTTCGTCAAAGAACGCGGGAGTCACAAAGTTACTCACCGTGACAGAACCGATCACGTAGGTCGACGACTCAACCGGATCGCATGTTTCCTGAGCCCACAGTTGGTTGTCGTTACCAAGGACCCACACGTCGCAGGCAATGTCGGCAGCCGCTTCACAGCACTCGTGGCTGAGACACTGTCCGACACTCACAAGTGGATCCGAACCGAGATATTGGAGGCAGGGATCAACGAGAATGCTACCGAACTTGACTCCGTTGTTGTCTTCGCTGTGATAGCCCAAGGCACCCGGTTCGGTCTTGTCCTCGTCCATCAGTGTGATGACGAGATCTCCGGGCTTCGCCTTTCCCCCATGAGGGAGCACACTCCACTTCAACGGGGTCATGTTGTAGGCGGGGCAGAAGTCCTTGCTCATCTGCTCGTTGATCGCCGTGGTCATCTCTTGGAGCTGACTGGCACTGACTTTGTCCGTGCCCAGCTGCGTGTAGAACATGTGACGTCTCCTCCGTTAGGGTTTGATGAGGCTGCCAACAATCTCCGAGGCGTGAGCGAGCAGTGGGGAATGTCGTTGATCTCTCACAGCGCGGCAACGATCGCCCAGCAGACAATCGCACTGCAGATCGAACTCCACAGGCCGTATCCCTTGTAAATGGTGCCCGCCAGTTCCGTCTGTTGCTCGAGGGTGATCCCCGTTGAGTCGATCTGGGGATCGGAGACGTTGCGGACAATCACATAATTGGGTGCCGCGCTACCGAGCTCCTTGCACACCATGCCGAGCACCGCATCGCCCATTTCGGAAAGATCACCCTTGCCTTGGAGACCATACGTGTCGGCAGTGTTGTCGAATCCGAAAAAGTCGGTTGTCAGGATTCCAGTATGTGCAGAGCGGGCGGAAACGATCTTTGGTGGGCGGCTGTTGTCCTTCGGCAGCATGGCAGCATTTGTGGCGAACAGCGACTCGGCACTCGTGAACCTGTCGCTCGGTGTCTTGGTGCTGCAAGTAAATGACTCGCCGTTGAATTTCTTGAACTCCCTCTTGCAATCGAAGGTGACAAAACGGCTCACAATGACGTCTCCGACCTCGAACGTCGGACCGATGCCTCCACCGGTCCCGGTCGTGATGACCCACGACGGTTCGCACTCGGCGATGATTTGCCTCCAGACCACTGCGTTTGCGAGGGCGGGCCCGTCCTGGGACATGTGCGAATCCGATTTGAACAGCGTGACCTGCTTGTCTCCGATCCGATTCGTCCAATATGTGCCGAGCCGACCAGCCTGTCGGGCCGGACAGACCGGTGACATGGTCTTTGCGATGACATCGAAATTCTTCGTATAGGGCTTCCACCCGGACTTGCTGTCGACGCCCGGTGTCATCACCTGGCTCAACGCGTGGCCCTCGTCCATGGTCCACGTGACGATCAGCACATCTGATTTCGGCAGCGACTCCCCAGCTGGCTCCAAGCCGACCTTCGGTTCCAGGTTCTTCGGCCACGGGATGGGTACGTAGTGCGACAATCCCACCGCGGCCAAGGGAGCCGTACTTGCGAACGCGGCACCGCTGGCGCCCAGCGAGTCGTAGTCGATCAGCTCTCTCCTAATGGAGGCGTCTGCGTCGGCGACCTGCAATTCATCGGCCGACCGCGACGGCGCCAGATTTTGCAGACCCAAGTTCCGTTGAGCCCACTCGGCGCTGACAGTCATTGGCCCGCCTCCGCTTCCCCTGACACTGTTCAAATGCCAGAAGGCATTGTTCGTCTGCTCCGGTCATTTGTCAATGGTTCTTGCATCCCGACGATGGGCGGCTTCATCCGGTCGTTCACGCTCCATCGATGTCCCGCAGTCAGCGAAACAACGGAACCACGCCACGAACGCGCATTCCGGGGCGACCTGAAGGGTCGGCCCTTTCGGCCCAAGTCAGGACCTCACCAGCTCGCGCTGTGGAGCTCAGATCGTCGGCGGGGCTGGATTTGTGGGCGGCGGCGATCACTATGAAAGGGCACCCAGCAGTTTCTCAGGTTCCGGCAGCGACACTTTCAATCGGGCCACGACGGCCGGAGGACTTCTCTGGGCATCCTGGGCACCAGATCGTCGGTCTCGCAGCTTCACCCCAATCGCGTCAACACGTTCCGGGTGATCTGTTCGATCTGGGGGTCACGCCCAGCCAGCCCGTGAGCCCAGTCGGTCGACCCCGACGTGACGACAGTGGCACCCGCCTTGTTCGTATACGCCCCGAGCACGGCGTGGCCGTGACGGATGCGCTCCATCGCTGCGGGGTCACGTGTCCCGAAGACGCGTGATGCGATGTACTCCAGTTCGCTTGGCTCGCCGGGCTTCGGTGGACGAGGTGCAGTGTGGCGTGTGAAGTGCTGCGTAGGGCACGTGCCGAGGATCTCGAAGGTCGCCGGAGTACCGTCCTCGCCGGTCGGGTAGGGAAGCCCGTCGCGGTAGGTGAACACGCATCCGTCGCACTCGTAGCCGACGACCGTCGCCCCAGCTCCGAGCACGTCGCCGTAACCGAGCCCCGTGCCGTCGAACATCCAATGACCGGAACGATGCAGGGTGTAACCACCGAGGCCGGAAGTTACGTTACGACCGATGCGGTGATAGCCCCCGCGGGTGAAGGAGACACCCGTCATGTGGTTCTCGGGACGCTCGACGACCACGTCGGACCAAAATGTCGTTACCTCTGCTTCGCGGTGTGTTCCCATCAGTGGGTCGTTCTTGAAAAATCCCTTGTACCCGACCATCACGTCGTGATCATCACCCTCGATCCGCACCTGCCACAGGGACGTGTTCCCCGAGAAGAACGCCGCGTTGCCCCCCTCGGCGATGAACGCCTCAACCGTGTCGCGCATCCCCCACGACCAGTACTCGTCGTGACCGACGGAGAGATACAGGCTCGCCCCGTCCAACACCTCTGGGTGCTCTTCCAGATCGGCGTTCGTGCACACGCTGATCTCGAACCCCTCGTGCTCAGCCCACTCGATGAACGGCAGCTCCCAGTCGGGCCAGCCCGCCGACCCGGAATAGCCCGACAAATGATTGATCTGGATGTAGCCGACATGCGCGGCATTCTGCGGATCAGGCGCGCCCGTCCCTGTGACGCGGCGCCCTTTACCTGGAGGCTTGTAGAGATAGCCGGGCGACATCGGCCGGCGCATGGCAACGTGAGTGCCGCCGGTGTAGAGGTTCGGGCCGCCAAAATCGTTGTACGCATGCCACGTATTGGTTGCGAGCGCCACCACGATGCGCGCCCCGGAAGGCGGTCGCACGACAAAAAAACCGTAGTCGCGCCGCACCTTCTCGCCAACGTCGATCTCCATCACAACCTCGTAGTACCCCGACCGCCACAGAGGGTCCACGTCGAGCGTCAATGCGACGGGCCAACCACACCCCTCCGAGGCGGCGTCCTTTGGCGTCTCGTGTTCACCGGTGGCGACCGCACGAGCGCTGAACACCACATTCCGTCGTGCCCCGACTCTGGCCACTTCGACTCGCACAGGCCGTCCACCTGACGACGACATGTGCAGACCGACCTGCCCTCCGGCGTTCACCGATTGCGGCCAGCAGTACCCCGTGACGACCTCGCGCTCCATCTCTTGACCCTAACGGTGCCGACCGATCGGTTCTTTCGCGACGGATGAGAATGCATATTTTCCGTTCACCTGCGCCGCTGGTTGTTCGAGAAGGGAATCCCTGCGTCCACCGACCTTGTTTCGACCTCCTGGTGCCGTGCCGCAACGGGCCCCGGGGTGTTGGCCGGTGAAACCCTTTGGCCGTCATGTTCGCGGCGCCTCGAGTGGGAAGTTCGTCCGCTTGTGGAGCTCCGAGCAAGACCGAAGAGTGAGGCAGCTCCATGGGCAGACGCCGAGACCACCGGTTTCGTCGGTCCGTGGCCCGACGGTGGTGCACGCGAACCCGCCGTTCGGATGCGATGCAAACCGGGTCTCCCGAGATCGGCCTTCTGCTGCCGCGTGCTTCTTCGAACCCGCCAGAGGGTGGCAGATAGTCTTCCGTCGCCATGACAGGGCGTACGCATGAGGTGATCCAATCCAGTGACGGCGTCCGCATCGTCCTGCATGATTTGGGCGGGCCGAGTGACAGGCCCGACATTCCCGTCCTGCTCTTCTCGCACGCCACCGGGTTTCACGGTCGGGTCTGGGAGCCAATGGCGTCGTTCTTGAACGATCAATTTCGATGTGTGTCAATCGATATGAGGGGCCATGGCATGTCCCAGGTGCCCAAAGAGCTGGAATTGGCGTGGTCAGGTATGGCAGACGACCTGCTGGCCGTTCTGAGCGCTGACCGTTTCCCGTTGGGACCGTTGCACGGGATCGGGCACTCCATGGGTGGAGCGGCGCTCGTGCTGGCCGCAGCGCGACGACCCGCAGTGTTTCGGTCGTTGTGGCTTTACGAGCCAGTCATTTTCCCGATGGGTGACAGCCCGTTGACAGATGGCGAGAACCCCATGTCGAGAGGGGCGGCCCGACGTCGCGACCGCTTCGACTCACTGGAGCATGCGTACGAGAACTATCGGTCAAAGCCCCCGCTCGACAAGCTGCATCCCGATGCTCTCAGGGCCTATGTCGACGGCGGCTTCTCGGCCTCTCCGGACGGCTCGGTCTCGCTGCGGTGCCGGCCGCGCATCGAAGCCGAGGTGTTTCGTCACGCCGCGACGAGCGGGGCTTGGAGCTACGCCGAGACACTGGAGATACCGGTGGCCGTGGTGGTCGGATCTTCCGCAGATGCCGGTCCCGGCGTCTTCGCGCCGGCCGTCGCCGACGCGCTCCCACTGGGTACACTCGTCGAGCGACGCCATCTCGGCCACTTTGGTCCGTTGGAAGACCCGGCCGCCATGGCCGAAGACGTGTCCGCCTGGGTCCGGGCTCACTCTTGATCGTTGGCGCGCCATCCTTTGCATGGGCTCTTGGCATCGATAAGGATCTCCGCGTACGGCCGACCGAGTGCAAATGGCCCTCTCTGTCCGTTCGATTTCCGACCCGTCGTATTCCGGGCAGGGCGACGACCGGCGCCTTTATCATCCACTCGGGGATCGAGAAGTGGAACGGTCCTGCTGAGCAGACAGAGGGCGCTCATGCGGCTCAGGGTCACGGTGAGAACGGGTAACCCCACGAACGCCGACAAACCCCCGGACAACCGAGCTCGTTGCGGAGAGGGAGAGACGTCCTCCCACGTAGGCCTTTGAAACGCAAGAGGTGGGATATGACCAGTTCACGGCTCGACAGAGGTGGACCGCTACTGATGACCTCCTCGCGAGACGGCACGAGCGAATCCCAGGCTTCACCGTCGGGTCGGAGGGTCGCAATCGTCACCGGCGGTTCCCACGGTATTGGGGCGGGGCTCGTCTCCGGTTTCCGGCGAGAGGGATTTGCCGTTGTCGCCACGTCACGCTCCATCGACGCTGTCGAAGAGGACGACTACCTCACGCTCAGGGGTGACATCGCCGACGATCGGACCGCCGCGGAGGTGGTGGAGCAAGCCCTCGATCGATTCGGACGGATCGATTGCCTGGTCAACGATGCCGGCGTGTTCATCGGCAAGCCCTTCACGGACTACACGCTCGACGACTACGTCACGATCACCTCGGTGAACCTGGGCGGATTCTTCCATCTGACCCAACGCGTGATCGGTCAAATGGTCTCGCAGGGGAGCGGCCACGTGGTCAACGTCACGACCAGCCTGGTAGAAAAGGCCGACAGCGAGATACCCGCTGCGCTGACCGCTCTGACGAAGGGCGGTTTAGCCGCCGTCACACGCTCGCTGGCGATTGAGTATGCGTCGCGCGGAATCCGGGTGAACGCGGTCTCCCTGGGGGTGATCAGGACGAGCGACGACCCTGCCTCCTATGCGGGTATGGCGGCCCTTCACCCTCTTGGCCGGCTGGGCGAAATTGAGGACGTGGTCGATGGGATCCTCTACCTCGAGCGGGCCACGTTTGTGACCGGAGAGACGCTCCATATCGATGGAGGTCAAGCCGCTGGAAGCTGACCCCTAAAACGGGGGGTCCGATAACCCGGCATTATGCAGGTTCGGTCTTCGGTGGAGGGAGTCTCAATGGCGCAGTCGATCCGGCACCTGACGGGGTCAGCCAGGCCGGGCAGTCCCAATGACCGACCACCCGCCCCGGCGGGCCCGCCGCCCCCCCGGTGGCGCATGTGGCTCCTGCCCGCCGGAATCCTGATCACGCTGCTCCTGTTCACGATTCCCCACATGTCTGGCACGACCACGAAGAATCTCAGCTACTCGAAGTTCCTGTCCGAGGTGACCTCCGGTGACGTCCGGACGGCATCGGTCAACCCGGGCGGTGGCCTCTCCGGCGCCCTCAAGGGGGGAGACAACTACACCAGCCAGATCCCGACGGCCATCGACGACCAACAGCTGGCCCCGACCCTCAAGTCCCACAATGTCGACGTCACCGGAGTCGGGCAGGGTTCGGCCCTCCTGACCGATCTGCTTGCTTTCCTCCCCTTATTGCTCTTTATCGCCTTCTTCATCTGGATCGGGCGGCGCAATGCCAAGCAGCTGGCCGGCGGGATCATGGGGTTTGGGGGGTCCAAGGCCAAGGTCTACGACGAGGAGAAACCCACCACCCGATTCGCGGACATCGCGGGCTACGAGGGATCCAAGAGGGAGGTCGCCGAAGTCGTCGACTTCCTGAGCCATCCCGAGCGCTACGCCCGAGCGGGCGCCGTTGGCCCCCGGGGAGTGCTGATGGTGGGCCCACCGGGAACGGGCAAGACCCTCATGGCTCGGGCCGTGGCCGGCGAGGCGGGCGTGCCGTTCCTCGCCCTCACCGGGTCGAGCTTCGTCGAGCTGTTCGTGGGCGTGGGCGCATCCCGGGTGAGAGACCTCTTCGCAGACGCTCGCAAGCGGGCCCCCTCCATCATCTTCATCGACGAGATCGACGCCATTGGCCAGCGGCGGGGTGGCAACGCCTTCGGGTCGAACGACGAACGCGAACAGACGCTCAACCAGCTTCTGGCCGAGATGGACGGGTTTGACCCCACCACCGGGGTGGTGGTCATGGCCGCCACCAACCGTCCCGAGGTCCTCGATCCTGCCCTGCTCCGTCCGGGTCGCTTCGATCGCGAGGTGGAGATCCCTTTGCCCAATCAGGCCGAACGGGCTGCCATCCTCGCCGTGCACGTCCAAGGGAAACACCTGGCGCCCGACGTCGATTTCGGCGCCGTGGCCAGGGCCACCCCCGGATTCTCGGGGGCAGATCTGGCCAACCTGATCAACGAGGCGGCCATCGTCGCCATCCGTGACGACCGCGACATGATCTTCGCCCGCGACATCGACGAGGCTCGGGACCGTGTCCTGCTGGGCCGGCGCGACGGGTCCAATGCTCTGCTCCCCGAGGAGAAACGATCCGTGGCGGTCCACGAGGCGGGACACGCCCTCGTCGCCTTCTTGTCAGAGCATGCCGACCCCGTGGCGAAGATCACGATCCTGCCCGCCGGGCGGGCGCTCGGAGTCACCGAGCAACTCCCGGTCGATGAGCGGCATCTCTATTCAGAGAGCTACCTGCTCGATTCCTTGGCCGTCCGTCTCGGTGGCCGCGCGTCGGAGAACCTGATCATCGGTGAAGCCTCGACTGGAGCGGCCAGTGACCTTGCCGGCGCCACCCAACTCGCGATGAAGATGGTGACGGAATGGGGCCTCTCCCCCCGGCTCGGACCCATCGGCTATGGATCGGGCGACTCCCCGCAGGGGGGTCCCGTCTTCGGCCAGGAGCGACCGTATGCCGAAGGCACCCAGCAGGTGATCGACCAGGAAGTGAGTCGTCTGCTCAGCGAAGCGGAGGACAGAGCCCGTGCGCTCCTCGGCGACAATCGGGGCGCCCTCGACGCCGTGATTGCCGCCCTTCTCGAGAAGGAGACGATCTCGGGCGACGATCTCGCTGACATCGTCAAACGGAGCCAACGCGTGACGAGCGGGCCACCGGCGGTCGTTGGGGCATAGGCAGGCCTCGCATCGTCAGGACACGTCAACGTAGGCGGCCATAGTGTGGCGCCTATGCGGCTCTTGCTGGTGGCGTATCCGGGTGCCGGAAAGGGCACACAGGCGACGAAGCTGGCTGCATCGTTACCGCATCGCCCACCTGTCGAGCGGGGAACTCTTGCGTGCCGAGGTGACCAATGGCACGAAGATAGGGAAGGTCGCGGCCGACTATTTGAGGCGAGGTGATCTCGTACCGGACGAGCTGGTATTCGAGATGCTGTTGACGCCGGTACTCGAAGCGGTTCGCAGCGGTGGCTACGTCTTGGACGGATTCCCGAGGACGCTCCGCCAGGCAGAGGAGGCGTTCTCCGTGGCGCAAGAGATCAAGGAGGTTGAGCTCCAGGCCGTTGTCTATCTCAGGGTTGGCCTTGACGAGCTGCACGAGCGACTGCGAGTCCGGGCGGCCAGAGAGGGACGGGCCGATGACGACGAGGTGGCAATAGCCCGCCGCTTCAAAGTCTTCGAGACCGAGACGGAACCGCTCCTCGACTTCTATGCGCGACGCGGCATCCTGATCGAAATCAATGGTGATCAGCCCGTAGGGGACGTGTTCCATGACATCACGGATGCCGTGGATCGCCTTCAGGTCTGACGAGCCTCTGCGCTGAACGGCGACGTCCCGGCCGACAGGTCGTCGGGATCGTGGGGGGTCGGCTTTCGTGCCCTGGGTGAACCACGCGTCAGGAGGTGGAGCGACCGCGGCGGATGAGGTTGCGCCGGGGTCCGATGACAACCGTCGGCCGGTCGTAGACGAAGGGTTCGGCGCCGCCGGGACGGCGCTGGGGCGGGCGCCGCGGTTCGACTGGTCCTGATCGCATGTGGCGCCGCTGACCCGACCACGGAGCGGGCGGCACGGTGAACCGGTCGGCCAGGCTGTAGGCCACGTTCTCGTAGTTGACACGCCAACCACGAAAATCGGCCCACGCCTCCTCCGCGCTTCGCTCGGTGTCGAAACCCACGCTCATGAGCATGACCACCGCTCGCTCGAACTCAGCGAATGTCAGCTGAATTGGTCCCTCGGGATTCGGATCTTCGTCCACCTCGATTCGGAGCGTCGTCGCGATCCGGTTGAACAACGTGAATCCCATGCGCAGACAGAGACGGGCCTGGGAGGATGCACGGCTTGGTGCGAGCGCCAGATGCATCGCCGCCGCGTCGAGAACCGCAAGGAGTCCGAGCACCCACGAGTACCACGGCTCTGGTGAACGGAAGAGGAGCAACACCGGGTACGTGGTGTGGCTTTCAGCGACGTCGGCCGACCAACCCTCCCATGCGGCGTAGAGGTCCGGGAGGGTGTCGGTGATGCCGACCAGCTGGTGCCGGGCCAACAGTTCTGGACCCCAGGCCGGCACACCGGCCCGACTTTCGAGCAGGGCGACCAGGCTTTCGCGTCGGTTGAACGAGCTGTAGAGGGCCGGCAGATAGGCGATCTGCAGGGCCACAATCACGACCCAGATGGCACCAACAGCGATGTCCACCGCCGTGTCGGCGGTCCCGCCGCTGTGGACGGCCCCGACCGTGAAGAGCGCGGTGAGGGCCTGGAGCAACCCGTCGGCGAAGGAGTTGCCCGCGCCGACGAGGATGAGTCCGAACCCGAGCACCAGACATGCCGCCCAGAACAGCAACTGCACCATGAGGGCGACCGGGCCGGTCGGGGCCAGGATGGCGTCCTGGCGCTCGTACGTCTTGGCGAGGCGGGACGCGAGGACAAAACCAACCCGGACGCACCGGTTGACCAGGAGACTCAAGCGCTCGATCCCTGACGGTCGCCTCGGGAGGACCATGGTGAGCACGACGTCGGCGACGGTCATCGCCACAACCACGAGGCCCACGATGGTTGCGACGACGTTCATCGTTCCGCCTCGCCAGCTTCGAACGGGAACACGGGCACGAGCGTATACAGGGTCCCTCGCCCACACTTGACGGACGGGGGTCCAGAGCCCACTTCTGCCGTTCGGAGGGACGTCGCCACGGGGACACACGCTCGGGACACGGATGACAAGCTGTCGCCGGGGCCGGGGCATCACGTCATCGACGTCGGGGCCGCTACGGCCGCACCAAGAAAGGAGGACACCCGTGGATCAGCAGTACGGCGTGACCGCGGGCACATGACCGAGGCAGCGGGGCCGCTGCGGGGGGTACGTGTGCTCGATCTGAGCTGGGGGGTGGCGGGACCCGTCGGCGTCCTCCTTCTCGCGGAGCTCGGTGCCGACGTCATCAAGGTCGAACCGCCGGGTGGGGATCCCTTTCGACGCCAGCCCGGCTACCACGTCTGGAATCGCAGTCGGAGGTCAGTGGTCCTCGATCTCAAGGCAGACGAGGGCCGGGAAGCGTTCCTGCGACTCTGCGGGGACGCCGATGTGCTGGTGGAAACGTTCAGCCCGGGCACGATGGACCGGCTCGGGCTCTCCTACGCAGATCTCTCACCGCAGTTTCCACGCTTGGTCTTCTGCTCGGTGCCGGCCTATCCGCCTGGGCATCGCTTCGCTGATCGACCCGGGTGGGACGCGACGGTCCAGGCCCGCTCCGGCATGCAGAGCGGACAGCCCGGCTGGCGACCCGGTCCCATCTACCTCCACTTTCCGGCCCCCAGCATGGCCGCATGCTTCCTCTTGGCGTCGGGCGTGCTCTCGGCCCTGATCTCCCGCGAGGCGACGGGGCTCGGGCAGCACGTCGAGACGTCGCTCTATCAGGGGGTCCTCGCGTACACCACGCAGATCTGGCAGGAACACGAACATGCGCCCGCTGGGTTCCGCTCGGTCATGGCGAAGACGTATCCGCCGGGCGTCCATCAGACGTCGCTCTACGAGTGTGCCGGTGGTGAGTGGATCCACGCCGCAACGATGAACGGTCTCACCCCGACGCGCACGCCCGAGGAGATCCTGGGACTGGATCCGGTGGACCCGAGCGCGCTCCACGGCGAGCCCGAGTCGCGGGCGCGTCACGAAGGTCGGCTCCGCGCCGCCTACCTGCAGCGACGCCGCGAAGAACTCATTGAGGAGTTCCACAAAGCCGGTCTTGGCGCTGAGGCGGTGGTGCCGATGGCCGAGGTCTTCTCCCATGCCCAGTTCGTGGCGAACGCGATGGCGGCCACAGTCGAAGACCCCGAACTCGGGACCACCACGCAGGTCGGGATGCCGGCCGTGTTGTGCGGCACCCCGGGAATGATCCAGGGCGGTCAGCCGCGCCCTGGTGCTCACAGTCGCGAGGTGTTGGCGGAAGCGAGATACTCCCCGGCCGAGATCGACCGTCTGCTCGACGCCGGGATCGTGGAGGACGTGTCGTGGGTCCGTTGAGCGGGGTCGTCGTCCTCGACCTTGGCCAGTATCTGGCTGGGCCCTTCGCGCCGATGATCCTCGCCGACTTGGGGGCCGAGGTCATCAAGGTTGAGCCTGTACGCGGTGACGGCATGCGGATGGCTGGGATGCCTTTCGTCGGATGCCAGCGCGGCAAGCTCGATATCGCCGTCGACGTCAAGGCCGCCGAGGGGCTCGAGGCAGTCATGCGCCTGGCCGAGATCGCCGACGTGGTCCACCACAACATGACCAAGGGGACCGCAGCACGCCTGGGCATCGACTACGAATCCCTCAAGGCGCGCCACCCGGACCTCGTGCATTGCAATACCTACGCCTACGGCGCCGAGGGGCCACTGTCGGAATTCGGCGGCCTCGACCCGCTCTACCAGGCCGCGTGTGGCCTCGAGTTCGAGGCAGGTCCGGTGGACGGAGGCAATCCGCCTCTGTATCTCCGCTTCGGGATGACGGACACCGCCAACGCCATGGTGTCGGTGGTCGGGGTGCTCGCCGCCCTGTACCACCAACGTCGTACCGGCGAGGGACAGGACCTTTGGACGTCGCTTCTCAACGGTGCGGCCGTGTTCAGTTCCGACGTGTTCCTGGTCGACGGGCAGCCTGGCCCAGTGCGTCCCGGTCTCGACAGCAATCAGACGGGAGTTTCGCCGTGCTGCCGGCTGTACCAGACCCAGGACGGATGGGTCCAAGTTGCGGCATTCCCATCAGGTCAATGGCCGCGGCTCTGCCGTGTGGTGGGTCGCTCCGACCTTGAATGTTTCGCGACATTCGAGGAACGGGTTGCTGCCCGGGTGGAGATCGAGTTGGCGCTCGAACCGATCTTCCTCAGGCGGACGGCGGCGGCCTGGTTCCACCTTCTCTCTGAAGGGGGTGTGGACGCGGAGGTCTCCATCGACACCAACGACGGAGAGGCCGTCCTCCACGACGCCGACAACGAGCGTCTGGGCCTGGTAGTGGAGTATCCCCATCCGACCCTCGGACAGCTGCGCCAGTTCGGCACGTTGATCGATTTCTCGGAGTCGCCGACCGGCCCCTATGGCCCTCCGCCTCTGGCCGGTGAGCACACCCGGCCCATCATGGAGCGCCTCGGCTACTCGAGCGATGAAATCGAGGACCTCTTGACGCGGGGAATCATCTATGAGCCGACCGAGGACTATCGCTGGGCGCTCTGAGCGTTGTCGCTGGTCCGGTACCTCGTCGAGATGGGCTTCCCGACCGCTCAGGGCGGAATGCCACCCAAACTCCTGACGCGGAATCGATCCAACGGTCCAGGTGTTTGACCCTTTACGAGCGGGCTGTCGCGATGTGGCATCGAGGTGTCACGACGACACCTCAAGGGATGGGATGGCGTAGGGAGATGGACGTAGAAAATGGACGACCTGGATCAGCTAGAGGCGGTCTGTGACGCAGCCCGAGCTTTCGATCCTTGATTTGGCGCCGATCCGGCGAGGCGAAACAGCGAGTGACAGCTTCGCGGCGAGCGTCGTGTTGGCACAGCGGGCCGAGGAGTTGGGCTACCACCGCGTGTGGTATGCCGAGCACCACAACATCGCCGGGATTGCGTCCTCGGCGACCAGTGTCCTTATCGCGCACGTCGGAGCCCAGACCACAAGCATTCGGCTTGGCGCCGGCGGGGTGATGTTGCCCAATCACGCGCCCCTGATGATCGCCGAACAATTCGGCACGTTGGACGCGATGTACCCGGGGCGGATCGACCTTGGCCTGGGCCGGGCTCCGGGGTCCGATCAGAACACGATGTACGCGTTGCGTCGTGACCCACGCTCGGCCGACACCTTCCCGCAGGACGTCCTCGAGCTGCAGGGCTATCTCAGCGGTCCCACTCGGGTGAAGGGCGTCGAGGCTATCCCGGGTCAGGGATCCCGGGTCCCGCTCTACATCCTTGGATCGTCACTCTTCGGTGCGCAGGTGGCCGCTGCCTACGGTTTGCCCTACGCATTCGCCTCGCACTTCGCTCCGGATGCGCTCATCGCGGCGTTGAAGTGTTACCGCGAGGAGTTCCGGCCATCGGAGCAACTGGACCGCCCGTACGTCATCGCCGGAATCAATGTGATCGCCGCCGAGACGACTGCTGACGCGCAGGCGCAGCTCGAGGGCATCCGACGGATTCGGGCTATCAGCCTCTACGGCCGTCAATTGGGTGCGCAAGATCTCGACATGACCGACGAGCAGGCCGATCAGCTGTTGGCCGCCGGCGCTTCTCAGCACGTGGATCACATGTTGACGTATACCGCCGCCGGGACGCCCCGTGAGGTCCGTACCACTCTCGGCGAATTCGCCCAGCTCACCGGTGCCGACGAGCTGATCACCGTTCACCACTCGACCACTGCGGAGAGCCGTTTGCGCTCGGTCACCCTTCTTGCGGAGGCAGTGGAGAACGCGGCTGCATGACGAGGTAGGTCGCTCGACCTCGAGTGGCCCTACGCAGCGATTGCAGTGGCGTGTCGAAAGCTTCCGTGACCGCCGTCAGGCAACGGGAACCGTCACTTCATTCGACGCTTCGTTGGTCATGCGGACAAAGGGCCCACAGGCTGCCCCGACGAGAGCAGCCACACCGGCCACCAGCATCGTCACGTGCAGGCCATCCATGAACGCGGCATGGCTACCTGCAGTCACGCGCTGGGCCACCTGAGCGGAGGCCCCGTGGGGGACAGGGGCCAGACCCTGCGAGACGTCAGCGGCGGATCGGGCAACCACGTGCGCGACGTCCGGCGGCACACCCGCGCGAAGAAGGTGTCCCACGACACCGCTTGCCACGATGGCACCCAGGATCGAACCGCACACGGCCGTGCCGAGCACGCCCCCGAGCTGGATCGCTGTGGTCTGGATACCACCGGCAACCCCGGCCTCGTCGACCGGGACGTTTCCCACAATGGCGTCGGTCGCCGCCGTCACGACCAATCCGATACCGAGACCGATGAGGACGAAGGGTGGCCAGAGGTGGATGTAGCTGGAGTCGACCTGAAGCGTTGAGAGGGACAACAAGGCAACGGCGGTGGCCAAGAGTCCTCCGGTGATCGGTACCGCCGGCCCGAATCTTTCGGTGAGTCGAGCTCCCAAGTTGCCCGAGATAGCGAAGGCGATTGTCAACGGCAACAGCCGCACGCCAGCCTCGACCGGGCTGTAGCCGTGCACGCTCTGCAGATAGAGCCCCACGAAGAAAAGCACGCCGAAGAGCGCGAAGAAATCGAGGAGGACGATCGCCGTACTCAGCGAAACCGAGCGATCGGCAAAGATCGAGAGTGGCACCATGGGGTTTTGTTTCGTGTGTTCGACGACCACGAACGCGACGAGCAGCACCAATCCGAATGCGATGAGACCAAGGGTTCTCGTGTTTCCCCAACCCCAGACTTGCGCGTTGATCAAGGCATAGACGATCGCCAGGAGACCGGTAGCCAGCAACGCTACCCCGGCAAAATCGAAGGGGCCGAGCTTGCTCTCACGCGACTCACCCAGCACGAGCGTCCCGACGACCAGTGTGACGATACCGACTGGGACATTGATGAAGAACACGCTCTGCCATGAGATGTGCTCCACGAACAAACCGCCGACGATCGGACCGGCGGCGGTCGCTGTCGCGGACGCGCTGACCCAGATGCCCACGGCGCGGTTGAGCTCTTCGGGAGGGTAGGCCGCACGCATCAGGGCGATTGTGTTGGGGAGCAGCAGCGCGGCAAAGGCGCCTTGGAATCCGCGCAGGACGATCACGCCATCGATGGTTCCTACGAGTCCGATGGCCAACGATGTGATGGTGAAGCCGCAGACACCCACCAGGAACACGCGTCGTCGACCGAATCGGTCTCCGAGCTTGCCGCCAAAAATCAGGGACACGGCGATGACCAGCAGGTAGGCGTTGGTGATCCATTGCAGGTCGGAGAGCGAGGCGTCCAAGTCCCGTCCGATATACGGGTTCGCCACCGCGACCACGGATCCGTCGATTCCGACCATGACGACCGCCAGAGACACCACGACGAGGGTGAGCCATGGTTTTCCGCGGAGTCGGGCCGGCGCGACGGCCTCTGTGATGGTCTCCGTCAACGTGGGTCCCTCCTGGCCGGATGGCGAAAGCACCACCCGTGATGGCGGTTTCTGCCAGAGTGACAGTTTCTGCCGTTTGCGCACAAATTGGACTAGGGTTGAGTGGTCGTCAGCCGGCAACAGCAACCCGGCGAGCACTGGGGCGCGGGATGGGAAAGTGAGCGGAGGCCTCACGGCGCGGAACAAGGACAGGACCCGGCGCGAGTTGGCGGAAGCAGCCTCCCGTCTCTTCGCCGAACGGGGATACTCGTCGACGACGATCCAGGACATTGTTCAGGCCGTCGACGTCTCCCCACGGACGTTCTTCCGCTACTTTCCGTGCAAAGAGGACGTTGTCACCGCCATCGCCAGCTTCAGCATGGACGACGTGATTGGGTTTGTGTCAGAGCACAACCCTTCGGAGCCGCTTGAATCCGTGTTGCGGGCCGCTTTCGCTGAGCTCCTTGCCTCCGTCCGCTCTGAGCCCGATGCGGCCCGGTCCTTTCAGCGGACTCTCCGCGAGACGCCCACGCTGCGTGGGCGATGGCTCGAGGAACAGCGCAAGAATCGTGACCGGCTCGCTGAAGCCTTGGCCCCGTGGTTCTCTACGGAATCGTCGACCCTCGCTGCGCACTTGGCCGCCGGCATCGCGCTCGTGGTCGTGGACGAAGTGATGGCACTTTGGGCCGATCAGTCTTCCGAACCCGATCCGCTTGACCTCCTCGACGACGCCTTCGACGTACTTGGAGGCTCATTGCTCACACGACTCGGCGGTGAGCAGTCGTCTCGGCCAAGGGTCTCATTGTCCTAAGCGACTCCGACGTCCTTGGAGAACCGGGTGGCTAACCGCGCGGTGAGGCGTTTGCCGCGGCGTAGTCGGGTTCCGTTACCGCCTCGTGGAACTCAGTTGCGCCGATCGTGGTCGTGGTATGCGACATCAACGTGCTAGCGGTTGCGCCATGCCAGTGCCGCTCGTTGGGCGCGATCCATACCGTGTCGCCGGCGCGGACCCGCTGCGGAGCCTCGCCTTCCTTGCAGACGAATCCGTAGCCGGACGTGATCTGGAGCAGCTGTCCGTGCTCATGCTGATGCCAGACCGTCCGCCCGTTTGGTGAGAACACGACCGTGCCGACGTCCACACCGTCGGTCTTCGGGAAGATCGGATCGAACCACACCTCGCCGGTGGCAGCGGTGTTCAGTTCCGACGGCAGGGTTTGGGCGTCACCTCGCACGATCAGCATTCAGTACCTTTCTCGTGGTTGCTCGTCATCCTTAGTTCTAGCCAAGATGAGGCCCGCCGTGATGGCTGGGAGCAGTCCAGGAAATGGGTTGATGAGACATCAGCGCCAGAACGCCGTCGGCTGGACCGAACGGACCCCTAACGGACCCCTGTGGCATCGGCATCGCCACTTCAATAGTCTGATTCCCAAAATTGGATGTGTCGGGGTTTCGAGCGAGTCGTGCATTCATGAATGGGCGGTAGGGTTCGAGACCCGAAGGCCGATGGCTGGGAGGCAAGAAATATGAGTAACGACGATGACAACATCAAGGCCGCAGTTCTGAACCTCACCAACGCAATGAGCGGGTTGATGCGCGCCATCGACGCCATGAAAGACGATCGTGCAGCCGCTGGCGACATTCCCGAGGATTTGCCCGGGGAACTAGAACGACTGGCAGCTCGCCTCAACGCCGCGGGCGGATTCAGCAACTAGCAGCGAGAGACCCGCAACCGGGTGTGCTCGTGGAAGGTGAGCGCACCTTCGCCTCCCCGCATCTGTCGGTGCAATGCCCCAATCCGGGGCCGCTACCTAGATCGTTCCCGCGATCTGTGCGGGGACTGCCGCGCCGGCTCCGGGTTGCGGCCCCAGGGTGTGGCGTGGATGCAGAGCATGGCGCCATTGGTCCAGCTTTTGACCCTGTGTGGATCGCCGAGAGATCGGCGAATTCATTGCTGACACGTGACGTCGTCGGCTCTGGTGGCGGCCCCGGGGAGCTACCCACGGAGCCTTAACCGGCCCTTCAGCGTGACCTCCGGATAGCGGCCCGCCTGGTCGGTCGCGGTGGGAGTCGCGGTGGCGAAGAAAGCTCACGACCGACCAGGCGAGGATTGCAAGGATCAGAAGGTTGACCAGGCTCATGCCGAGCCAGAGCCCCCACGGACCGAACCCGATGTCGTAGGGAGACTGCATCATCAGGAATGACCTCCTTTCACCGATCAGGACCGAGGGATCCGTGGATCGCGTGTTGCAGATCTTCGACGGACAGCTCAGTCGTTTCTGAACCGCCGCATTGGTCGCAGTCGTGCCTGTGTCGCCATGATCGGATCAGGCGTGTACGAGTTGCGTTGAGGTACACGGTGAAACCTTCAGCCTCGAAGTCCAGATGCACCTCGTAGTACGGACGCCACTCAGTCGAGACCGGTCGACCTCCGAAGGCGACTCCTTTCAGCACTCGACGGAACTGCAGCCGGAGAGGATCAAAGATCCATGTGCTGTGGCACGATTCGAGGACGAAGACATCGAGACCCCGGGGATCGACCTGAGAAGAGTGCGCGCTCGTTGGCATGGCGTGATCAGCTCGGGCGTCAGTGACCCATCTCGTTGGCGAAGCCATCGTCGTCATCGGTCCGCACCGGCTCGGGCGCTCACAGCTGACTGATGCTGCGGCTCAGGCGGTGCCGACTGCGAGAGAGGCGCGGCCTGAAGGCTTGGGCCTGGGCTGGCGAGACGCACTTCGTCGGGATTCAGCGTCTCGGCGAGGACGGAGCCGTCTGAAATACGTCTGATCTGGTAACCGTCGTCCCGTATTCCGGCGATCGTGAAACCGGGCACCCACCTCCCGAACTCATATCGAGTGTGGACTTCAACTCGAGTGCCGACCATCAGTTCGCGTCTGTCAATATCTGTCGCGATTGAGGGTTTCATTGCATCTCCATTCCTCTGGGTCGGCCGGACAGCGGAAGGCTTACTCAACAACCCCGACTCTCTTCTCGATCGAGGTGCTGTCACACCAACAGCCAACCCCCTGGCGATGTAGATCCTGTTGTGGCGATGTGGAGGTGGTGTGGAGAAGCCGGGATACGCCGGTTACGCGCTGGGAATCGAGACCACGAACCGAGCACCATGCCCTTCTTCGCTCACAACGACCACCTGACCGTTGTGAGCGTGTACGAGCTCTTGGACGACGGCCAATCCAACCCCGCTGCCAGTGGTATTTCGGACGCCAGGCCCCCGCCAAAATCGGTCGAAGACGTGGTCCAGATCCGCCTCAGGAATGCCCCTCCCCGAATCTTCCACGGCGAGCTGAGCCAAGTGATCACGCGACGTGACGACTACCTTGACCGATCCTTCAGCCGGAGTGAACTTGAGGGAATTTGTCAGGAGATTCGTGACGACTTGGTGCAACCGGTTCTTGTCGCCTCGCACAACCGCGGGCTGAAGGTCGCGGGTCAGAGAAAGTCCGGCGGCCTCCAGTTGCGGCCTCAACGCTTCGACAGCCTCGTCTGCGACGCGCGCAAGATCTACAGTCTTGAGCTCCAAGGTCAATCCGGCAGCTTCAGCCGACGCGAGGACTTCGAGGTCTTCCACGATGCGACCCAGACGCAGAGTCTCGTCATGGAGTGACGACAACGTCGCGGCGTTGGGTTCGGTGATGCCGTCGGCCATCGCCTCGGTGGTGGCCTGCAGGATTGCCAGAGGGGTTCGCAGCTCATGAGCGACATCGGCGACGAGCACCCGGCGCAGATGGTCTTCCAACTCGAGCGTGTCCGCCATGTGGTTGAAGGTCCTCGAGAGGTCTCCTAGCTCCCCGGGCGCCTGGAGGTCAGACACTCGGACGCCCCGCTCACCGGATGCCATCGCCCGTGCGGCTCCCGTCAAAGCGATCACCGGCCGAGTAATGCGTCGGGCGAACACGACACCGGCGATCACCGCAAAGACAGCCAACACTAGGGAACTCCATCCGATGCCCGTCGCCAGGGCGCGACGAAGCGAGGAGTCAGCTGCCCCGAGTCCAGCGGTCGTGGTTCGCACGGAGACTGAGCCGATCGGAACGCCGCCCGCAGTCAGAGGCACCACCAACGGACGCCCCAAGGCGTCAGGGCGAATTCCCTTCGGTGTGGCTGAGTCCACGAGTGAGCCCGATCGATCGCGGACTTGGACAGCAACGCCCGCCTGGCTGGCCAGGGTTAAGGCTGGGGAGAGATCAGCGGCATCCCAGGTGTGGGCTTGCTGATAGCTGACCTTCACTGCGCTCGCCACGGCGTGACCGAGCTCAGTCTGCTGTCGACTGGTCAGAGACGTGACGTCGCTGTTGGCAAATACCAACGTGGCCGCAGCCAGGAGACCGAGTGCGACCAGGGCCACCAGAGCGATGAGGAGCGCCAACCGTCTGGCAATGGGTGAGAATCGGCTGCCGACCTGAGGGGAAGCCGGACCCGACGCGGGACGGTCTCCGAAGAAAGTCGCCGCCGGATTCGTGTGTCCTCCGGGCTCACTCATCCCGCGCTAGGCCGAGCCGGTAACCGGCGCCGAGAACCGTCTCGATGACTTGGGGGGACCCCGGATCAGTCTCGATCTTTCGCCGAAGGTTCTTCACGTGTGAATCGACGGTGCGTTCGTAGCCTTCGAACTCGTAGCCGCGGGTCCGGTTGATGAGCTCGGACCGGGAGTACACGCGTCCCGGCGTGGTGGCCAGCGCCAAGAGAAGCCCCCACTCCGTGGGTGTCAGGTCGACCTCCGTGCCGTTGATAAAGGCCTCTCGTCGGGCCTCGTCGATGACCAAACGGCCGTCGCCGAACGAGAAGCGGTCGCCATGACGGGAGGAGGCTCGTCCACGGCGCAGGATTGCCTGGGCGCGCAGTACCAGTTCCCGCGGGCTGAACGGCTTCGTGATGTAGTCGTCTGCTCCGAGTTCAAGCCCTCGAATTCGGTCATTCTCCGACGCCTTTGCCGTAAGCATGAGAATCGGAACATCCATAAACGACCGAAGCTCCTGAGCGACATCCTCTCCGGGGACATCTGGGAGTCCGAGGTCAAGAATGACGAGGTCCGGATGGCCCCGTCGCGCGAGGTCGATTGCGTCACTACCCGAGGGAGTGGATAGCACCCCCATACCCTCGCGTTCGAAGTACGAGCGAATTAGATCCCGAAGTTTGGTTTCGTCTTCGACGATGAGCACCGTGGTTGTCATGACAGCCGCTCCATGCCGCCATTCTCCACCTCGGAGCGCTGGTCATGTTGCCGCCCTCCTTTCGACTCGTGGCCCAGAGGGACCAAATCGATCAGAGGCCGGAGAACGAACAGAGAAGATCCAGGTGGTCGGAGACCGGTCGCCGAGTGGGTTGACGGTCCAGGCCGAGACCTGGGCGAGCGCCATGTCCATTGGCACGACTTGTGCGTATCGATCCATCCGCTTCAGAGCCGACGCCAGTGTTTCGGGATCGCCCGTCAACTCTGATCCAACGCGATCGGCGGCGCTTTCTCGTCCGTTCGAAACCGTGAAGCGGAGCACCTGTGCCGTCAGGGAAAGGAGGAAAGCGACGATCATCCCGGGAGGGTCTTCTCGACCTCGTCGATCGTGTACGAGGCTTAGTTCGGCGAGGATGTAGACCCCGCTAGCCATGGACCCGACGATCGAAGTCCCAAGAGTGTCGCGACGGCAAATGTGGGCCAGCTCATGCGCGAGGACCGCACGGACCTCGGCCGGCTCGAGAAGAGAAACAAGACCCTCGGTGACGACGATCGCCGCGTGCCTGGAAGATCGTCCGACGGCAAAGGCGTTTGGTTGTGGGATCGGCACGACGTACAACTGAGGAGACGGAATCCCCGCTTTTCGCGAGAGTTGGCCGAGCACGGTCGGAAGTGCTGTGGAACTGTGCGCGGCAACGGGCTGGGCACCGGTGCTACGGATCACGAGTCGAGCTGAAAGACACCAAAGGCCAGCCATCACCGTTACGCCAAGGCTTAGGCTGAGGAGAACGCCCTTCTGACCCCAGAGGATCCCGCTACAGGCAACGGTGGTGCCGCCGACTGCGCCAAGGACGACAGCGCTGCGTGTGGTGTTCTCGATGGCCGCCCTCCCCGGTCGGGGTCGAGAAAGTTCGGAGTCAGGACCCACGAAGATGAGGTGGGGCATGCGCGGACGCGGCCGAGTGGGGCGCGATCTGCCTGCTCCCATGGTCCTCAATCAGGTGCCACTCAACCTCGGAGCTGGAGATGAACCGGAGCTCGCAAAGAGGACATTGATGGATGGCCATGGCCAACTCCTTCATTCGTGTGACTCGGGAGTGCCATCACACACCTGTCGTATGAGCTCGGCATGGCTTTCGTGTGTGCTTTCGATGGAGACTCCGATGTCGCCCGATCAGTGCCAATTGCCCCGAACGGCGGGGTTGTCACCCGGCCTTACCCTCGGAAGGTGGGATTGGAGATCTGGGGATTGTCAGACGTTTGATCGTCAGCGATGTTCACATCGCCTCCACATCACGCACATATCCGCTTCACCCCACGATGGTTGTCTGTGGGTGTCGAGCGGGGATGCAGTGACCGCGAGATGTCCAAATGAGGCGTTGACGACATGGAGGAGAGGATTTTCGATGACTGGATGGCACGTCTGGGTGGACCCGATGTCCGCGTGCCCCCCAGCGGAGTCTCTCTGGTCCATCCGGATTTCCAGGTCCATGCCTGATCGGCCGGATCTCTTCGGGGTCTCGCCTGGTCGACTCTTTCGTCCAATCGCAAGGACGCGAGCAGTACGCGAGGAAATCAACAGCCAAGCTTTCTGCGGCTAGGCCGACCGACATGACGACTCCTATGTGGTGTTGGCTAGCGGCTGGTGCGTTGATCCTGGTTCTCCTCGCGGTGGATTTTGCTGTGCACCGAGGAGAGAGTGCCCCCACCCTCCGGAAAGCCCTCCTTGTGAGCGGCGGCTGGATCGCCGTGAGCGTCGCCTTCGGATTGGTGCTGGGCGGAATGGGAGGATGGGAGAGCGCGGGGGAGTATTTCGGCGTCTATCTGACCGAGAAGTCGCTGAGCATCGACAACATCTTTGTCTTCGCGCTCCTCCTCCGAACGTTCGCTGTTCCGGTTGCGTATCAGCGGCGCGTCCTGTTCTACGGAGTATTCGGCGCACTGGTGTTTCGTGCCGCCCTCATCGCAGCGGGCGCATCCTTGATCGACCACTTCAGTTGGGTGCTCTACATCCTCGGCGGCCTCCTGATTGTCTCGGGGACCCGTATGGCGCGTGGAGGCGAGCTAATCGACCCGGAACAAAACATCGCGATCAGGTTCCTCCGCGGTCTCTTCCCGGTCACGCCTACCTATCAAGGCCAGAGGTTTGTGACCCGGTTGAACGGGGTTCTGATGGCGACGCCTCTGTTGATCGCGCTCTTGGCGATTGAAGTCACAGATCTCGTCTTTGCGATGGATTCGATCCCCGCCGCCTTCGGGATCACGAGTGAAGTCTTCGTGATCTTCACTGCAAATGCCTTCGCCGTACTCGGCTTGAGATCCCTCTATTTCGTGTTGGTGGGTGCGATGGATCGCTTTACCTACATCAATGTCGGCCTTGCCGTGCTCCTGATTCTGATTGGGAGCAAGATGCTGCTCGAACCGATCGTTTCAGTTCCGATTCTCGCCAGTGTGGGAGTCATGATCGTTGTCATCGGAACCTCGATTGTCGTCAGCCTCTGGCACGAGCGTCGCATCGATGACGATCCCATTAGACCGTCAGAGAAGGCCGGAGTGGGTTCGTGAACCACTTCTTCGACCTCCAACCTGACTCCATCCTGTCGTACCTCATCGCAGTTCTGTTTCCAGCTCTCGACGCAGTGATTCCCGTTCTGCCCAGTGAGACCGCGATCGTGGCTCTCGGAGTCGCAACGGCAGGGAGCCTCGACCCCCGTCTCATATTCCTGGTGATCCTCGCTGCTGGGGGTGCATGTCTTGGCGACAATCTCTGCTACGTGATCGGTCGTCACTTTGGTCCCTGGGTCGACCGACGGCTGTTTGCAAGCGAGCGAGGCTCCCGACGTCGGGAATGGGCACAGAAGACCCTCGAGCGATATGGCGCTCGTTTGATCGTTGTCTGCCGGTTCATCCCGGGTGGTCGTACGGTCGTGACCTTCACGTGTGGCGCCGTTGGGTACCCATGGCGTCGGTTCTTCCCAGTGACGATTCTGTCGGGCGTGATCTGGGCGACGTACGCCTTCGTGGTGGGTCGAATCGGGGGGACCGCATTTGCGAACAAACCGTGGCTGGGGCTGATTCTGGCTCTCGGTCTCATCGTTGGTCTCACGCTCATCGCGGAACTGGTCCGCCGAATCGTCACATGGAGAGGCCGTTTTCGTAGGGAGGGCACGAGAGATGGCACGCGAGAACCACTGTCACCCAGTACCCGCGAGCCGGTGAAGGTGAAGGCTCTCGCCGTCAGCTCGAGGCGCCCTTCGCAGCATCTGGTGCCAACGGCCCTGGACGAGCCCGATGTCTGATCCTTGAGTCAAGTGGTCTTGATCAATCCGCCATCGATGACGTAGTTGGCTCCAGTGACATTGGAAGTGCGCTCGGATGCGAGGAGCACGACAAGTGTTGCTACTTCCTCTGGCGTACTGAAGCGACCGGTCGCAAGGCCGCCCATGCCAGCGACAATCTGTTGGCGAGCGGTATCGGCGTCGATCCCAGCCTTCGCTGCGACCGTCTGCGCCACACCATGTTCGCCGAGCCACAAGTCCGTGCTCACCGGCCCAGGCGACACGGCGTTGATGTGGATGCCTCTAGGCCCGAACTCTTGGGCCAGGGACTTGGTCAAGTTTGCGACGGCGGCCTTGGCTGCGCCGTAGTCGATCGTGGCTCCGTCGGGTTGGTAGAACGCGTTCACCGACGCGACGTTGACGATGGAGCCGCTCCCTTGGGTCACCATTGCAGCGAGCGCAGCCCGGCAAGCTCGCACCGTCGTGAAGAAGTTCATCTGCATCGCCCACTCGAACTGCTCGTCGTCGACGGCCAGGAAGCCGTCGAGACGGATTCGCGTCGCCCCGACGTTGTTCACGAGCACATTGATGCGCCCGTGCTCCGCCACGGCGCGCGCAACCAGTTCGCCCGGCGCCGCCGGATCGGTGAGGTCGAGAGCAACCGCGGTGACGCCCGGCATGTCAACGAGACTGTCGGTTGTCCGCGCACCCGCGACAACGTGGGCGCCCTCTTCGACAAGGGCCTTTGTCACAGCCAGACCGATGCCCTTGCTGGCACCGGTCACGACGGCCACTTTGTCGGCAAGCATCAGATCCACATTGACTCCATCGGTTGGCTGCATCGATGCTGACACAGAGCGGCTGCGTTCGAATCCCCTGATCTCCCACGGTCTGCGGGTGACGAAGACCGCTCGCCGCGAGGGCGATCCGGCGTCGACCCTCGAGCCTGACCGACCGGAGCGTTACGAAGCGAAGTGGACCGACCGCTCCGCTGCGCCTACCGTAAGCGGAGTGAACTCTCCGGATAGGAGCCCGGCGGCGGGACGGAGCGGGCCGACCGCCGCCGCAGTCGGCCGACCCATACGTAGCGACGCCCGAAAGAACCGGGAGCGCCTACTGGTGGCGGCCGGACAGGTCTTCGAGGAGAAGGGGCTCGAGGCCAGCGTGGCCGACGTGGCGCGGGCGGCGGGCGTCGGGATGGGCACGCTCTACCGACGGTTCGCCTCGAAGGACGCCCTCATCGAGGCGCTGGTCACCGAGGTCCTCGAGGCAACGATCACCATGGCCGGCGAGGCGGCGGGGTGGCCCGACGGCACCGGGCTCGAGCACTTCTTGGAGGCATCGAGCTCGTATCAAGCGGAACATCTGGGCTGCCTTCCCAAGCTCTGGAACACCGACCACCACCTCGTCAAGACGGCGCGAGACCTGATTGCCGGGCTGCTCTCCGACGCTCAGGCGCACGGCCGGGTGCGCTCGGATCTCACCAGCACCGATCTCTCGCTCGTGATGTGGTCGATGCGCGGTGTGCTCGAGACCACCCGCTCCAACGCCCCCGAGGCGTGGAGGCGGCATCTCGATCTCTTGGTTGCCGGCATGCGGCCGGCCGACGCCGCGCTGGCGCACCGTGCCCTCAGCCAGGCCCAGGTGGACCGGATCATTTCCAAACGTGGCTCGCCGTCGGCCAAGTGCGACGGGGTGCGCTCGTGACCACACAGCAGAAAGCCACCCCGGTCACTACATCAGGGGGGACCAGCCGGGCTCACTGGTGGATCCTGATCGTCATTGCCGGCGCCCAGCTCATGGTGGTGCTCGATTCGACGATCATGATCATCGCCCTGCCGTCGGCACAGCACGCCCTCGGCTTTTCGAACACCGACCGACAGTGGGTCGTGACGGCGTACACCCTGGCCTTCGGCGGGTTCCTCCTCCTCGGGGGACGCATCAGCGACATGTTCGGCCCGAAACGGACACTCATGGCCGGGGTCCTCGGGTTCGCACTGGCCTCAGCCATCGGGGGTGCCGCTCAGACCACCCTGATGTTGATCGGTGCCCGCGGGCTCCAGGGTCTCTTCGGCGCCCTGTTGGCCCCGTCGGTGCTGTCCATCTTGACGTCGACCTTCACCGAGCCGCGGGAACGAGGCCGGGCCTTCGGGATCTACGCAACCATCGCAATCGCCGGTTCGGCGTTCGGGCTGATCCTCGGAGGCTTCCTGACCGAGTACGTCGACTGGCGCTGGTGCCTCTACGTCAACCTGCCCATCGCGGCGCTCGTCCTCTTCGGCGCCTTCACCATGATCCCCGAACGCGAGCGGATTCGCGGCGTCCGGCTCGACGTGCTCGGCGTGATCCTCGGCTGCGGTGGCCTGGTGTCACTGGTCTACGGACTCGGTGAGGCGGGCACCAGTGGGTGGGATTCAACCCACGTGATCATGGCCCTGATCCTCTCCGGCCTGCTGCTGACCGCGTTCATCGTGTGGCAGAGCAAGGGCCCCAATCCGCTCCTTCCCCTGCGCGTCCTGCGGAACCGCAACCGCGCCGGGTCGTACCTGACCATCCTGCTGGCCGTGACGGGGATGTTCGGCACCTTCCTCTTCCTCACCTACCTGCTTCAGACGGTCAAGCACTACTCGCCTCTCTTGACCGGCGTCGCTTTCCTCCCCTTGCTGGCGCTCAACGCGTTGGCCGCGACGCAAATTGCGAGCCGCCTCTTGCCGCGCGTACCGACCCGCCTCCTGGTCGTGCCGGGTCTCCTGCTGGCAGCCATCGGCGCCGCGCTCTTCACGACCCTGACGCCCGACGCCGCCTATGTGACCCACGTGCTCCCGAGTGAGCTCCTCCTCGGCCTTGGACTGGGGCTGGCCATCGTGCCCTGCATCAGCACGGCCACCCAGAACGCCGAGCCCAAGGACGTCGGGGTGACCTCGGCCATGACCAACACGTCGCAGCAGATCGGGGCGTCCATCGGGACCGCCCTCCTCAACACGATCGCGGCGGCCGCGACGGCGACCTATCTGGCCACGCACGCACGAAGTCACGACCTCGTCGCCAAGGCGACGGTGCACGGGTATGCGACGGCCAGCGCCTGGGTGGCGGGGATCTTCGTCCTTGCCGCACTGCTGGGTGGTGTGCTCATCAACGTGCACCCCGGTCAGCAGGTGGCTGACGTGCCCGCGGTGGAAGCGGCGGAGGCTGCACTCCTCCCTACCGAGGTCTACTGAGCGGACGGTCGCTTTACTGGGACGATGTTCGTCGAGAGACTGAAACAAGGCTCGTGCACTCACGCCCGGGATTGCGAAGCGCCCGGATCGGAAGGCCGGCCAACGGAAGCACCGTGCCCGTCCGACAGAGGAGCCTGCGTCCGCTTCGGAGCTGGATCTCGAGTTCACCGCTTTCGACCTCGACGAGGCTGTCGCGCCATTGGTGCTCGTTGAAGGCGAGCCGCCCGCCAACACCCAGGACGACGGCTCTGACCGCGAATCCTCGGAGCGTTGCCCCCGTGAGCAGGCAGGGATCGCCGGCGGCGTCGGCAGGCTCAACCAACATCGGAGGAGTCGGTCGGTGGTAGCGCTGGTGGCAGGCCGAAGGCGGGGAACACTTCTGACCCAAACGTCGTGATCTCGACGAGGACGTCATGGTCGATTTTGAGCACGTCCAGTACGGCGGCGCGGTACTCGGTCTCACCCCACGCCCGGATGTAGTTGGCCACGGCCAACTGACCATTGGCATGAGTCGGGAGGAGACGCCAATGTCCGGGGTTCTCCTCGCCAAGGAGATCACGAAAGAACGCCGAGACGGCGCCCCGTCCCTCGAACCGGGATTCCTCGGGAGGCATGGAGAACCGCACCTCCTCTCCCAGGAGTTCGATCACCGCGGACGCATCCGCTCGGGCATGAGCGTCCATGTACTGCTGAACGAGGATGCGTTCGTCGCTGGTCGGAGGCTGCAGCGGCGACCACTCCATTCGTCCGGGCCGGCCCAGTTCCTGCATCCGAGTTCGAGCTCGTTGCAGGGCACTGTTGATGCTGGGAACGGTGCCGCCGAGAGCATCAGCCGTTTCGTTCGCGGTCCAGCCGAGCACGTCGCGCAAGATCAGAACGGCCCGCGGTCGCGGCGGAAGGTGTTGGACGGCCGCCAGGAACGCAAGTTCGATGGTCTCCTTTGCCACGACGAGCTCATCGGGTTCACTGACCCCGGGGAGGAACTCATCGGGGATCGGTTGAAGCCAGGGAACCTCGTCGAACCCCGGCGGCCGGTGTGGGTTGGGAGGCACATCGACGATCTGGACCCTGCGCTTCTTGGCTTTGATGGCGTCGAGACACGCGTTCGTGGCGATCCGGTAGAGCCAGGCTCGGAAGGTGGAACGGCCCTCGAAGGCGTAGCGACCGCGCCAGGCCCGGACAAACGTCTCCTGGACCAGATCCTCGGCATCGTCGAAGTTTCCGAGCATCCGATAGCAGTGCACCCTCAGTTCCTTGCGATGCGGCTCAACAAGGGAGGCAAACGTTGACTCGTCACCCCTTTGAACGGCGCCCACGATCGCTTCGTCCTCCCCGAGGTCACCGGTTCCCTCACCGTTCGACATGGCCGCCACTTCCCTCGTCTGCCCGCCAATTCTGAACGGGGCAGGTCGGGACGGCCGTAGCGAAGCCACGCAACGGCCGTACACCGGATGGCCAGAGACTCAGCATTCCGAGGCAGCCAGAACAGCCAAGCTTGCCCCGGTCCGGGCCCGGCGGACGTCGGCGATGGCCATCTCTCCTTCATGACTGCGAGCGAGGCGGAGCAGCGAGACTCCGGCGGCCACCGCGATCGCCACCAACAACCATCCCGCGGTCAGGACCCCGACGTGGCGAGAGAGAAGCCCGAACCCTAGGGCAAAGGGCACGAACGCCACCCACGTCATTGTTCCCACGCCTGAGGAGACCCCCGCCCGGACGGACGATGGCACGACATCGTGCAGCTCCCGGGTGAGCGCCGTGCTGATGGCGACGACCAGGAGCGCGAGGACGACCTGTGCCGCGATGACGCTCACGGTGCTGTGACTTGTCGTCAGCACCACGCTGCTGGCCACCATGGCCGAGGCCACGGTCAGCCGGTTGGCGGTCCGGGTGAGCGAAAGGCGGCCACCGAGGAGGCCGCCCAAACCCATGGCCGACATCAGCCCCGCCCATTGGGGACCGTAGAGGACGGCGGGCGCGGCCAAGGCGACCATCCAGAGGGGCCCGAATTCGAGCAGCGCCTGCAACAGGAGAGCACAGAGCACCATGGTGCCGATGATCGATCGAAGCTGACCACGGCCAATGATCGTCGCGTAGGTGGTCCGGATCTGGCGACGCAGCGGCGGTGCGTCGTCGAGGCGATGGAGGGTGGGCTCGGCGAGCCGAGACAGGACACAGATGGCCACCAAGGCGAAAGGGATCGTGAGGAAGTACGTGACGCGCGGTGTGCTGAGCGCGGCGATCACCCCCCCGGCGAAAGCGCTCGATACCAGGGCACAGCTCTCGAGCACACGAAGGCGACCCAGTTCCCGTTCGAAGCCTTCGCTGCTCCCCGTCTCTTCTACCAGCACGTCATAGATGATGGAGTCGGCCGTCCCGGATTGCAGGGCGAAATAACACCCGAGCAGGAGGGCAGCCACCAGGTACATCGGGACGTTGCTACTGAGGCCGCCCACGAGGGCGCTCGCCGCCAAAGCGAGGTCGGCGATCATGAGGACTCCACGCCGGCTCCAGCGGTCGGCGAGGATGCCCGACGGGATCTCGAGGAAGGGCACGACCACGGCGTACGTCGCGGCGAGGAGGCCGATGGTGGCGGCCGTGAACCCGATACGGCTCAGGAAGAGCTTCTCGACTGGTGCCCAGAAGCTGATGCCGAGAAAAAAGCCCGCCACAAAGAGTGGTCGGAGGCGCTTTCGAACTCGTGCCGCGGCATCCGCTTGGGGTGGGCCGAGCGCGTCACCGGTGGGAGCGGAGTCGTCGATGAGAATCGTCATGCATATTGAGACGACAGCCGGCAGGATTCTCATCGCGCCAGCCCGCCAAGGGGCTTCTCACGTCATGGAAAGGGAGATATTCCCTGGTAGTCGGGCTGAAGCGCTCTTGACCCCGAAGTGGTGCCGCCGACCGGGGCGCCTGGGCCATGCGAATGGTCGACCAGGTGGTGTTCACGGTTCAATCGCACCGACGAGAGCGCCCAGACAGCGCTCCCACCCCTCTCGGTGGGATTCTTCGCGGTCTGCCGGGAGGTCGCGGTGTATGAGGTTCACGATCGTGTCGGTGCCGTCGGCGAGTAGCTCCACCTCCACCGTGCTGCTTCCGGGTGGGAGGGTCGCGTCCTCGGGGATCCCCCACGTGAAGACGACCCGATGGGGCGACTCCACGGTGAGGTACGTGCCGTGGGCGGCCGTCCCGCCGAAGTCGATGGCGAACGTTCCACCCGGCTGGGCGTCGAGGTCGGCCCGCTCACCGATCCAGCTCACCATCAACTGGGGCTCGGTGAAATAGGGGAATACCACCTCGGGGGGTGCGGCGATGCGCACGCTGGCGCTGATCACGTCGATCCTCTTCTTTCGGTGCTGGGGTGGGCTCGTTCGACGGACTGCTTCAGGCGCGCCAGAGCATCCGGCCAGAACTCGTCGAGCAGGGAACGCAGCGGCTGAAGTGATTCAGTGCGCAACAGATAGAGACGGCGGGTGCCCTCTCGGCGCTCGGCCAACAGCCCGGCCCGCTTGAGGACAGTGAGGTGCTGGCTGATCGCTTGTTGCGTGAGGTCGAAATGGGTGGCGATCTGGCCGGCGGGAAGCTCTGCGTGCTGGACCAGCCGGAGGATCTCGCGCCGGTGAGGATCGGCGAGCGCCCGCAGGACCGCGTCGGGGGCGGCGGGCACTGTCGGCACCTCGGGCTGCGTCGTCATCGGGTGCTTCCTAGCGGAGCGCGACCTCTGCCGTCCACGCCTGATCAGTGGGCGGCGTGGAGGGCGCGCCAGGCGGAGAAACGCTCGATGTCGGCGGGCTGGTTCGGGCTACCGGTGCCGAGGTCCACGTACTCGACGAGGCTGGCGAGGTGGCGCGTCCACCCGGCGTGGCAGGTCTCGAAGCACTCCAGTTGCGGGTTGAGGCCGTGGTGCTCGAACCGCAGTTCGGTGCCCGCGCGCACCGCTTCGAGATCGAAGGTGATCGACGTTCCTTCCCAATCCCGCGCCGGCTCACAGACGAGCACACTCCAGCGGACCCGCGACGGCCGGTCGGTCTCTTCGACCCGCATCACGACCTCCTGGTCGCCCATCAGGAAGCGCAGCGTCCCGCCGGCCTCGGCGCTCCCACCAGCGGGGGTCCACCAGCCGGTCAGGGCGTCGATGTCGGTCAGAGCCGAGAACACGGCGTCGGGGGTGCTGAGGAAGGTCTTCGTCGCCCGGAAGTCGTCGGTGGTGGTTCGAGTGGTGCTCATGGCTGGTTCCTTTCTGATGGGTTGTATTTCAAGCAATCAGTTGTACAAGCAACTACTTGTAGAGTACGGAGCGATCGTCCACCTGTCAAGGGGGTAGAACGCGAACGGCTCCGGTGCCGCTGGGCTGAAGTCGTTGCCGGGCGAGGCGAGAGCGGCACCAGGTCGTGACAACCTCTCGCGACGGAAGGAGCTGACACGGCAATGACCGACCACGACGCCGAGGTGTTCTGGGAGGGCCGCTACACGGGCGACGAGCACGTCTGGTCGGGTGAACCCAATCGGGCCCTCGTCGACGTGGTGGCCGACTTCGATCCAGGTCGTGCACTCGATCTCGGCTGCGGCGAGGGGGGCGACAGCATCTGGCTGGCCCGACACGGCTGGCGGGTCACCGCCGTCGACATCGCCACGACCGCCATCGCTCGCGCCCGGGACCTCGCCACGCGTCGCCGCATCTCTGACGGACAGATCGCCTGGGTGGTCGCCGACCTGGCTGCTTGGCGGCCGACCGAGGACTACGACCTCGTCTCGGCGTGCTTCTTGCAGTCACCTCTCGACTTCCCGCGCACCGACGTCCTTCGCACCGCGGCCGGCGTCGTGGCGTCAGGCGGGCACCTGCTCGTCGTCGCCCACGCCGACGCCCCACCGTGGGCGGAGGATCACGACCACGCCGACCATCCATTCATCGACCCCGTCACCGAGCTGGCGGATTTGGAGCTCGAAACGACTGCCTGGGCCACGGTCGTCTGCGACGTCCGACCGCGTCAAGTGACCGGGCCGAACGGAGAACGTGCTGTCTTGAAGGACAGCGTGCTGCTCCTGCGCCGACGCTGACCCCGCGCCGGCGGCCGGCCGTTGCATCTCAGTAACGAGTGCGTTACGGTAACGAATATGTTACCGAGGTTTCCCGGTTCCGGGTGTGGCCGTGGCGGGTGAGTCAGCCGCTTTCGAGGCCCTCGCCGATGGCTACCGGCGGGAGATCCTCGCCATGCTCCGGCAGGGGGACCGCGCCGTCCACGAGATAGCCGAGGAACTTCCGATCAGCCGGCCCGCAGTCTCCCGTCATCTGCGCCTCCTGAAGGAGGCTGGTTTCGTCGAGGAGGAGGCCGTCGGGACCCGCCACCTGTACCACCTCAAGGACGAAGGGATCGAGGCGGTGCGTCGCTACCTCGAGGAGGTCTGGGGCGAGGCCGCAACGAGATTTCGCATCGTCGCCGAGAACGTGGACGGGTCGGTCCAGTGACTGAGCCGCTCAACATTGCGTTCGAGGTGGCATGCCCACCGGCGGCCGCCTTCTCGATGTGGACGACACGGGCATCCACGTGGTGGCCGGCCGATCATTCCGTGAGCGGCGAGCGCGGGCTTCAGGTTGTCTTCGAGGGGCATGTCGGTGGGCGCATCTTCGAGCGGACACCGGCCGGAGCCGAACACGAATGGGGGCGGGTGACGGCGTGGGAGCCGCCGGACCTCCTCGCCTACACCTGGCATCTGCGGTTTTCGCCAGAGGACGCCACGGACGTGGAGATCCGGTTCGTCGACGCTGGTGAGGACCGCACCCGCGTCGAGATCGAACACAGCGGCTGGGAGCGGCTCGGTGAACGGGCACCCCAGCGGCGAGAGGGCAACCGGCTCGGCTGGACATCGGTCTACCCGCATTTCGTCGAAGCTCTCGAGAGAGGAGACGGCTGATGGCTGTCGGAACCAAGGACGACCCCTGGGTGCTCAAGACGCCTCCAGGGACGTCCGAGTACACGATGTACCGGGATGACGAAGCCGATCCGGCGATCATCGTCTGCCAGGTCGGCTCCACCAAACTGACCTATCAGGCTCGAGCGATCGACGACCTGGCCGCGTGGCTGCGCACGCAGGGCGGCTGGGTGCCTCTGGGCTCCGCGGACGAGGGCAAGGAACCGGCGGCCGGCACGGTCGAGGAGTTCGGGCGTTCGGTGTCGAATCCCGTCGGAGGCTGGTACGGGATGCGCAAGGGCTACCGCGGCCGCTTCGGCATGTACATGCCGCCGCTCCTCGAGGAACTCGGGTTGGCCGAGGTCACCCACGACGCGCGGAACAACCAAATGCGGGCAAAGGGGAAGTCATGAGCATGGTCAAGGTGGTTCGCTACCGGACGAAGCCGGAACACGCGGACGAGAACGCCGAACTCGTTCGGGCCGTCTTTGCGGAACTGGCTGCGGACGACCCGGGCGGTCTCCGCTACGTCACCTTTCGATTGGAGGACGGCGTGACCTTCGTGCATGTCGCCACGATCGAGGGGGAGACCAATCCACTGGCATCGTCGGCAGCGTTTGGTCGCTTCCAATCCGAGATCGCGGACCGTTGCGAAGAGGGCCCATTGGCGATGGACGCCACGGTCGTCGGGGCGTACTCGCTCCCCATCGCGTAGCCGCTTCGGTCCAGCACAGCGCTCGCTATCCTGAACGGATGGCGTCGGCTCTTCCGGGAAGCGGGTGCATGCGGGTTCTTCGGACCGGCTCGTGGACCCGGGCCTGCGGGAGGGCGGCGGGAGTTCGCGGCCTGCCATCGACGACGCCTGGCCTGCGGGGTCGCCGCGCACGGGGCTCTCTCCTGAAGTCATTCTCGACCATGGCGCCCTCGTTCGATTCGCTGGCCCCGATCGAGCATTTTGGTGTGAGACTGGTTGGGACCGAGGTCAAGGAAGGTTGAAATGACAGACGAGTATCGGAAGGACCCTGAGGCTGTTGCCCAGCTGAACCAGCGTCAATTCGCCGTGACCCAAGAGGCGGCGACGGAACCGGCCTTCGACAACGAATTCTGGGACAAGAAGGAGGCGGGTATCTACGTCGACATCGTCTCGGGCGAACCCCTCTTCGCCTCGACGAAGAAGTTCGACAGCGGCTGCGGCTGGCCCAGCTTCACCGTGCCGCTCGAGCCGGACAATGTGCTCGAGAAGACCGATCGGAGTCATGGCATGAGCCGTACGGAAGTCCGCTCGAGTCATGGTGACAGCCATCTGGGCCACGTCTTCAACGACGGACCCCCCGACGAGGGGGGCCTGCGGTACTGCATCAATTCGGCCGCCCTGCGCTTCGTGCCGTACGAAGATCTCGAGGCTGAAGGCTATGGAAAGTACAAGGGGGTCTTCGACAAGCCCCAGCACGCAGAGGAGGTTTCCCAATGACCGAGCGCACCGAGAAGGCGATCCTCGCCGGAGGCTGCTTCTGGGGCATGCAGGACCTGATCCGGAAGCGGCCTGGAGTCGTTTCCACCCGGGTGGGCTACACGGGCGGCGATGTCGCCAACGCCACGTATCGCAATCACGGGACACATGCCGAGGCAATCGAGATCATCTTCGATCCGGAGAAGACGACCTATCGGGACCTCCTCGAATTCTTCTTCCAGATTCACGACCCGACGACAAAGAACCGTCAAGGCAACGACGTGGGCATGAGTTACCGGTCGGCGATCTTCTACCTTGACGACGAACAGCGCCGAGTGGCCGAGGACACCATCGCCGACGTGGAGGCATCGGGGCTCTGGCCCGGCAAGGTCGTCACCGAGGTCAGCCCAGCTGGGCCTTTTTGGGAAGCCGAGCCCGAGCATCAGGACTATCTCGAGACCTATCCCAACGGGTACACCTGTCACTTCCCGCGCCCCGGATGGGTACTGCCCCGCAGGAGTGCCGTCGCGTGAAGCGAGGACGACGGCCTCTCTGAGCCGCGACAAACGGGCAGCAACCCTCCGCGATTCATGGGCGACAGCTCTGGCGAAGGACGGACGGACCTGTTGAAGCCTTCCTCGTCAGTCCTGCGGTAGACGAGGTCGAAGTAGTGCTGGGTGTGGCTCTGACCGTCTGAATTGGCAGAGATGACGGAGAAGCTGCCGGGGACGGGATTCGGAATGGTCATCCGCCGCAAAAGGACCTGACGGTCGAGCGCCCACTCGAAGGTTCGCCGTTCCCACTTCCCACGTCAGGCGTCGCTCGAGCGGAAGTAGTGGCCCTCGTCGAGGTCCTCGAGCAGGCTCGGCCCCGTCGGCTGCCAGCCGAGGAGTTCCCGAGTCAGCGCGGCCGTCGCCGGACTGTCCAGGGAGGCGAAGTGTCCCAACTGGGAGAAGTGCTCCACGGCATCTTCGGGAGCCACCGACACCGTCGGGATCTCCAGGTGACGGCCAATGGCTCCGGCAATGTCACGAAACGGGACGCCTTCGTCGCCCACCGCATGGAGCACCGACCCGGCCGGCGCGGCTTCGACGGCCAGCCGGGCGAGCCGGGCGGCGTCGGAGCGATGGACGGCGGGCCAACGATTCACGCCTTCGCCGACGTATCCCGAGACGCCTCTCTGCCGGGCGATATCCACAAAGGTGGCCACGAACCCGTGATCACCGTCGCCGTGCACCGTCGGTGGAAAGCGCAACACCGACGAGCGGACTCCGATGCCTCTGAGCGACAGGGTGAGGAGGGCGGTCGCCGACCGCAGTCCGGCAGGGTTCGCACGGACCGCGGCGTCGGGCACCAGCCCGTCGTTCTCCGTGGCCAATCTCCCGGGGGTCAGCCCGAGCAGGCCGGAGGCAAGCACGAACGGTCGATCGGAACCGGCCAGTGCTGCGCCCATGGCTTCGACCGCTCGCCGGTCCGCCGCGGCCGCAGCCGCGAAGTTGCCGCCGAAAGCGACCTCGTGCTGGAAAGCCAGGTGAATCACGCCATCTGCGTCGGCTGCCGCTTTGGCCAGGCCGTCGGGATCATCGACATCGCCCCGCCGCACGACGGCGCCCAACTCCTCGATGCGCTGGGCCGATGCGTCTGAGCGGGCGAGGCCGACCACCTGGTGGCCTGCCCCGAGCAAGTCGGGGACGACGCCCGAACCGATCCAACCGGATGCGCCGGTGACGAAGACATTCATGGTGCGACCTCCCGTATGACGTCAGTAACTGACATCGAATATATGGCTGATGTCAGTAACTGTCAACACCTAAGATCGCGAACCATGGGTCGATGGGAGCCCGACAGCCGCGGACGTTTACAAGAGGCCGCCCTCGCTCTCTATTCCGAGCGAGGGTTTGACCAGACGACGGCGGCCGAGGTCGCAAAGCGGGCCGGGGTGACGGAACGCACGTTCTTCCGCCACTTCGCGGACAAGCGAGAGGTGCTCTTCGGCGGGTCCGCCCTTCTCCGGGAGCGGATCGTGGCGGGGGTCGTCGGAGCTCCCGAGGGAGCCACGCCGCTCGATGCCGTGGCCTGCGGTCTCGACGCCGCCGCGTCCATGCTCGGTGAGGGTCGGCGCGACCTGGCCGCCCAACGTCACGCCGTCATCGCGGCCAATCCCGAATTGACGGAGCGGGAACTGGCCAAGGGGGCCGACTACTCGGCGGCTGTTGCGGGCACTCTGCGCGAGCGCGGCGTGAGCGAACCGCAGGCCACCCTCGCCGCCGGTGTGGGTATGACGGTGTTCCGTGTCGCGCTCGAACGGTGGGCGAACGCAGATGACGGCCGGGACCTCAATGCGATCATGCGGGTGGCCATGGCCGAACTCCGTGCCGTCACCGCCGAGGGCTGAAATCGCCCACCCGCCCAGGTCGGTCGAACGAAGTCCATGATTGAGTCCGAGGTCCGGGTCCGAGAACGACGTCGACGCGAACTTCAAGGTCGATGTGCCCAATCGACGGGTGTCAGCCCACCGTGCAGGCGCAGGTTGGGACGACCCGGGCGGCTCTCCATCCGCGCAGTGAGCTGAGCGTCGCCACACATTGCGCACCGAGCAGATCGTCCACCGTCATGACGCGCTCAACCAGTCGACCCTCGGCCAGATCTCTCGCCCGCTGGATCCCGGGGAGCAGCCCACAGCGGAGCGGGGGAGTGCACCACTGAGCACCGAGACGCACCGCGATGTTGGCCCGTGTCGTCTCGGTGATCTCGCCTCGTTCGTTGACCAGGACAACGTCATCGGCGATCGGGTGCCGGCGCGCTCTTTCGTCGTAGCGGGCGCGGTCCGTCGTCTTGTGGAACAGCGTGGTCTCGGACGACCCGACGGGCTCGAGATCGACGCACAACGAGAGCACCGAGGTCGGAGCCGAATCGTCGAGCGGGGAGGTGTCGAGTTCGATCGCTCCTCCCGCTCGGAGGACCAACCGGACGCGAGTCGGTGTCTCCAACCCCTCGATGGCCTGGTCGAGTAGTTCGGCCGTGTCTGACGGCACGCACAGTCCGAAGTACTCCGCCGAGGCGCGGAGCCGGCCGAGATGATCGTCCCGATGGCGGATGGCGCCTCCGTATCCGCCGACCGGATCGAAGGCCATGGTCTCGATCAGCCCGTCGGCGTCCGAGGTCAGCGACGGCGGACCTTCGAGGGCCCTCGCCTTGAGGAGCACCTCTTCCCACTCTCGAATGGCAGTCGAATCCCAGGTGATGCCACCGCCCGACCCGTACGTTGCGGTCTGGGCGGAGCGGTCGAGTACCGCTGTCCTGATGCCCACGGCGAAGCGGGCGGATGGGCCTGTGTCAGTGTCCCGTGATGCCGGTTGGACGAGCCCTACGGCTCCGCAATACACGCCACGAGGTGATTTCTCGAGGTCGCTGATCACCGACATTGCCGAGACCTTCGGCGCCCCTGTGACCGAGGCGCAGGGAAACAGGGCACCGAAGATCTCCGGCAGGCCGACATGGCCCGGTGTGGTGGCCCGCACGGTCGAGGACATCTGCCAGACGGCGGGATGTCGCTCGAGGTCGCAGAGCGATGGCACGTCGACGCTTCCCGGCACGGCGATACGGCCGAGATCGTTGCGCAGCATGTCCACGACCATGATGTTCTCTGCCCGCTCCTTGGGCGAGTGCGAAAGGTCATGAGCGTGAGAGGCGTCCTCGCTCGACCAGCGTCCCCGCGGAGCAGTTCCCTTCATCGGGCGGGTGACGATGTCGTACGCGGACCGCTCGAAGAAGAGTTCGGGTGATGCGCAAGCGACGGCCCAATCCGGTGTCTCGAGGTAGGCGTGATAGCCACTCGCATAACTTCGGACCAACCGGCAGTAGAGGTCGAACGGGTCGTCATCGGATGCCCAGGGACGAAGGAATCGTGTGGTCAGGTTGACCAGATAGGCATTGCCGGCTGCGATCTCCTCGCGGATACGGGACACCGCGGCGGCATACGATCTTTCGTCGACGTCACAGCCCCAGCTCTCAACGTCGGACCTCTGGTCGATGGTTGGCCTGACCGGAGCTGGTGGCAACGGGGCCGCAGGGCACGCGTCGGAGAAGAGCCCGAACCAGGCGAGCGGGATGGTGGCTCTGACATCCGGCTGTGGCGACGGCGCGGTCACCCGGAAGGCCGAATCGAAGGCGGGAGCGGCTTCGTAGGCGACGAACCCTGCTGCGTACCAACCTCGGCGCGCTGCGGCGTCCACCTCGCCGAGCATCGCCATGACGTCCGAAATCGAATGCGTTTCGAGCTGGCCCTGGAGGTTCCGAAGCTCGAGGGCAGGCTGGCCCGCGGCCGTGTGATCGATTCGGCAGCGCACCAGGGGCGTGTCCAGCCCGAGGTTCGGGTTCACCGCCACTACCGGTGGTGGGTTTCGTGGGTGGCTTCCATGGAGTGTTCTCGCTTCGTGCATGGTCTGGCGCCTTTGTGACGAATCGGGACCGCGCACATGTCTTCGGCGTTCATCCACCTATGCCGAGGCGGACACAGCTCCGCCGGGCCGTATCGGCGTGTTCTGTCCTGCGGCGAGCCACCAGGCGTCGTTGTGGCGTTTGAGCACATACACGGCCATCTCGGAGAACGGCTGATCTGAGCCGGCGCTGGGTGAAAGTGGCTCGCCAACGTCGTGTCGGAAGGCCGGAGTGCCCGTCTTTTCCTGCTGGAAGCGAACATGAATGGGTGGAGCTGCTCGTACCCGTCGACGAGTGCCCCGTACGGACTACCCCAGACGACGTCCGCTGCGAATTGTCCGTTCAGGATGTCGGCATCGCGTTGGTCGTGGCCCGCCTGGAGACCGGCGGCGAACGAGTCGACTGCGCGCCGAGCCTGCACATTGACTGCTCCGAGGGTTGGGCGGCTGGCGGTGGGCGGAGACACGGTTCACGCCTGACCGTTGTGGACAGACTTCCGCGGTTCGAAGTTTCCGGCCTCCGGGAAGCCCCGACCCTCCAGGTTCCAACTCCACGAGACGGTGGGTGCGATCTTGAGGGCCTGGCTCGACTCGCCGTCTCGTTGAACGACGCTGGCCTTGCCGTAGACGCGCACGAATCTCGGGGTCCACGGCGTCATCGTGACGAGGTCGTCGACCACCAGCGCGACCAACTCGTTGCCTGCAGCGACGTTGCGGTACTTACGTGTCGACAGGAGGTCGAGCCCGCCGACGTAAAAGTCACTCCCGTCGAACTCGAAACCCACCGGGACCACGTCCGGTTGGCCGTCGCCGGACACCGTCGCGACGCGGGCCAGGCGCTGTGAGACCAGATACGCCTTCTCCTCTTCGCTGAACGACATTGAAGCGTTCCTCCTCGCAGAACGGTCCGCCCTGCTCCTCCAACCTAACGATCCCGTCGGTGCCATCGACCGGTCCCGCGGCGCGAGCGGGGGGTGACCCGTGGCACCCCACTCGTTCGATCCGTCATCCCTCGGGTCCAGGGTCAAACCGGATTCAGGATTTGCGCGGTCGGCCGGTTGCCCACCGCCACCAAGTTGAGCCGTCACGAACTCTCCCCGTTGTGCTCGGCGTCCTTGGTGTCGATGTCGGTGCAGAAAGCGCAGCCGTTGATCTGACTGGCCCTGATCTTCACCAGTTCCTGGGTGACGGGGGGCAGGGAGGACCGGGTCGGCACCGCCCCGGCGTCTCGAGCACCCACCCACCGATCTCCGTGTACCAAGATGGGCCCACCGACAGCGAGAGGGGTGGTGACAGTGGCGACTGTACAGACGGTCCGAGGGCCGGTCGATTCGGCCGAGCTCGGAGCGACCTACATGCATGAGCACGTGTTCGTCCTCGACTCCGACGTGCAGAACAACTATCCGGCGGAGTGGGGCAGCGAAGACGATCGGGTCGCGGACGCCGTCGTCAAGCTCAAAGCCCTGGCCGCCCAAGGCATTCGGAGCATCGCCGACCCCACCGTCGTGGGGTTGGGCCGGTACATCCCCCGCATCCAGCGCATTGCCGAACAGGTCCCGGAGCTCAACATCATCGCGGCCACCGGTTGCTACACCTACGACCAGGTGCCGTTCTTCTTCTTCTACCGGGGCCCGGCCCTCTCGGCGATGGCCGGCACCGAAGTGCCCGATCCCATGGTGGACATGTTCATCGGCGACATCAGCGATGGGATCGCCGGAACTGGTGTCAAAGCTGCATTCCTCAAGTGCGCCATTGACCATCAGGGCATGACCGACGGTGTCGCTCGAGTCATGCGTGCGGTGGCACGAGCGCACCGCCACACAGGTGCTCCCATCACCGTGCACACCCATCCGGCTTCTCATACCGGCCTGGCCGTCAAGGAGCTTCTGTGTGACGAGGAAGGGGTCGATCCGACCCGAGTCGTACTGGGCCATTCCGGCGACAGCAGCGACGTCGACCATTTGAGTGCTCTCGCCGACCAAGGGTTCCTCCTCGGCATGGACCGGTTCGGACTCAACGTGGAGACGACATTCGAGGCACGAGCCGACACCGTGGTCGCACTGTGCGAACGCGGCTATGCCGACCGGATGGTCCTCGCCCATGACGCGGCCTGCTATATCGATATGATCGATCCCAACGTGATTGGGCTGCTGACGCAGTGGCATTACCTTCACATTCATGATGAGGTGCTGCCCTACCTACGCGAACACGGGGTGACGGAGGCGCAGATCGACAGCATGCTCGTAGGGACGCCTCGGCGTTACTTCGAGAGCAACACCGCCTATTGACCTATTGAATTGAGCGCTGGACGGGCCTCGGGGGGGTTGCGCCTCGTTAGGGGGGACCGGCCACGGTCGGCACGGCGCCGGACATGGTGAGGCCTCGGATGTAGAGGCTCCGGCTGTTGGGGAAGCCGACCGCCCCGGGGTTCCAGGCGGCGAAGGCGATCCACGAGTTGCCCTGTCCGTCTTGGAAGACTGATTCACCACCGGGTCCGGCCATCCCGTCGCCCGACGAGAGGATGGGCGTCGGCGAGGCATCGGTGCAGGGCCCCAAGGGTGCGGCGCACGTGGCCACCCCGATCGCGTAGTTGCCCGAGCCCCAGTCGTTTCCCGAATAGAAGAGCAGGTAACGACCGTTCACGGCGACCATGTCGGGGGCCTCGACGGTACCTGCTTCCCAGCCCTGATCGGGCGAAAGGATGTTGGTCGCGGTCGAGCCCGCAGTGAAGGACATTCCTGTGGGATCCAACTGCTGCGCCCAGATGAGAGATGTGCCGGGACCGCCCGACTTCCAGTGGAGATAGGGCGTGCCGTTCGGGTCGACGAAGACTGACGGATCGATGGAGCCCCCGAGCGACGGCTGGCACTCGAGAGGGGTCGCTGAGGTGTCGGTGAAGGGACCCAGCGGTGAGGCCGCTGTCGCCACCGAAATGCATTCAGTGGCGCTCCCGATCGTGTCCACGGCGTAGTACAGGTTGTAGGACCCACCGATGTGGGTCACCGAGGGCGCCCAGGTGGACCCCTTGAACGCCCAAGGGGGGAGACTCGGTAACGCGTTGCCGACAGCCGTCCAATGCTGCAGGTCGGTCGAATCGGCGATCTGGATGTTGCCGGCGACCGAGTTCGTCGCGTAGGCGTAGTACGTCCGGCCCACCAGGATCACGTCGGGATCGGGAAAGTCAAAGGGATAGACGAGGCCGGATTTGGTGCCGCCGGCCAATACGGTGCAGGCGTCCGAGACGATCGAGATGTCATTGGCCGCCTTGGTGTTGTCTCCGCCGTCGATGGCGCCGAGCGCGCTCTGGACGCCTCCGAGGCACGTCTCGAGGGTGCCGATGCTGACGCCCAGCAGGAAGGCAGCCTGCTTGGTCGAGTCGAGCGACGTGTTGGTGTCCGCCAGTTGACCCAGCGTCACCGCGATGTACGACTCGAGCTCGCTGCGCTTCGTCGCCGTAGCCGTCCGCGTGGCCGCCGTGGCCAGGACCTGATTCCGCAGGGACCTCAGGTGCCGGTTCGCCGCCGTCAGCGTCGCCGTCTCGTGTCGCGCCCGGGCCCGGGCGTGGACGTCGGTCCAGATCGACACGATCAGAAGAACGGTGCAGACCGAGAGTGCGAGGAGCAACCGCCGCCGACGGCGGCGTGTCCGGGCCCGATCAGCCACCGGACGCCGTCGTGCAGCTTGCTGTTACCGAGCTGAGCTCGCTGATCGCATTGGCTTGACTCCCGACCGCCAGGGCGTTGAGGGCCTTTTCGACCCCGCCCAGGCAGGTGTGGAGCGCCGAGATCCTGGAGGTCTGCTGCAAGACGTTGACGTGGGTCGCCGCCAGCTCGGACTGCGCCGCTTTGAGTTGGGCCGCGTCCTGGCCGTAGGCGGTGAGGTCGCTGCCGACCTGGGCCTCCAGGACGTCGACATCGTGGCGGAGCTTCGCCAACTGTTGCGCGACGTCAGCTGTCTTGTGGCGCGTGACATGCAGCGCGGCCTGCGCCTGGTCGGCTTGGTCGTGCGCCCGGACCTGGTCGTCGATCAGCCAACCAAGCGTCACGAGGAAGAGGGCCGTTGCGCCAAGGGCCAGGCCCCAGCGCACCAGGCTTCTGAGTCGATGCGGCGCTTCGGGCGTGCCGGCCGAAGGGGGGCGGCGTCCCGTCTCGAGCAAGTCCAACAGATCGGTCATTTCTCAGTGTCCCGCGGCGTTCCGACGCGGTGGCGCCTCACACCGCTCCAGCGATGCGCTTCAGCCCGAATTTGGCAAGGCGGGCCGACTCGTTCAGCCGCTGTTCGACCGCATGGAGGCCGTCGGACGTGATCCGGTAGGGGTGGCGTCGATCATGCGCCGGCAGTGCCTCGATGAGACCCGCATCCTCGAGCTTGGAGAGACAGCCGTACAGGGTCCCGGGACCCAAGGTGACTCCTGCGAACGCCTCGACGTCCTTGATCAGCGCGTACCCGTGCTTGGGACCGCCGGCCAAGCTTGTCAGGACCAGGGTGCTGCGGTCAGAGGATCCTCGTATCCGCTCGGTGGTCACGACCTGCTCCTGCTCCTGCTGTCGGCTCGGTTCGTTCCGAGAATGATACGTCGCAAAGTGTAGGAACGTTGAAGGTAGGCCAAGTTCGAGTCGCGGGGCCAGTTCCGATGGTTCGCCGACTCAATCGAGGAACGGACGGAAACGCTGACGGTAGTCGGCGAAGCGACGCGCCAAGGCGTCGGCAGTGAGCCCGAATTCGGCGGCGTCGTAGCGATGTCGACCGTGTTTGTCCTTCGGGTTGTCTTCTCGCCAGTCCAGCATGCGGACCACAGCCTCGTCCCCGAGCTCGTCGCCGAGCCACTCGTAGAGGCGCCGGATCTCGGCCAGCGGGTCCGACTGAAATTGGGTGAAGCCGATATCGAAGAACTTGGCGTCCCGAGTCGGATCTTGGCGAAACTCGAGAATCCGATCGAGAGCGATACCCCACTGCTCCAGGTTGAGCTCACCGACGTAGCGGGGGTCCGTTCCCGGATTCCCGGCCATCAGCATGGTGAGGTAGAGGTCGGACACCGAGGGCAGCACCTTGGAGATGTCCCGGTGGGTCTGCACGAACCGCGCCCCGGGGAAGACCTTCTCGAAGTCGGTGAGGAACATGGTGTGCGTCGGACTTTTGAGTCGCCATCGCTTTTCGGGCGTCTTCCACTGCAGCAGCTTCAACACTCGCTTTTCATAGCGATACGTCGGTTCCATGTCGCAGTGGGCGAACCAGTCCGCGTACGAGGGGATGTGGGCAGACACCAGGAAGTACTGAGCCTTGAACTCCAGCGCCATCAGGTCGTGGTCTTCCATCGGCCCAGTTGGCGACTGCGGCAACATCGAGCGCAGACGTGGCGCCATGGCGCTGTGACTGCGCTCCACCATGGCGCGTGCCCTGGTCACTCGTGCCTCGTCCTCGTCGGGGAGGAGGCCGGGCGGCGGGCAGGGAGACGTCTCTTCCCAGATGCGCAGGCTGCGAAAACCCCCGTCCTCGGCCAGCATGCAGGAGAGAGCGGTCGAGCCGGTGCGGGGGAATCCCACGCCCAGGAGTTCGATCTCGACCTCCTGCTCGTCTATCTCCGGGTGCAGGGCGTACCAGTGCTCGACCTTCAAGCGGTTGACCAACGGCCTGACCAGGGACGAGTAGAAGGAGTCCTCGCCGAGTTCGTTGAACGTCGACTCGCTGATGGCGGAGCGGATGAGGACCTCGAATCCCTCCCGCCAGCTGTCGCCGCCGAAGTCGTCGAGCCCGGTCTCCGCCGTTGCCAGGGCGATGAGGTCGTCGACCCGGCGTGCGACCTCGTCGCTCCTCACGGATGCGTGATCTGATTACCCGGGATGGAGCGTTCCATCATGCCGTGGGCCGACTCGTCATCCCAGGTGTAGCGCGTGATGGCCTGTTGGAGGACGGGGAAGTCCGGGTTGGACCCGACGCCACCCATGACCTTGAAGTTGGACATGACCGATCTGCCCTCGAGACGGGTCGTGCCTTTTGCGGTCTCCAGGACGACCGAGACGTCCTCATCGGACGGCTCCAGCCGACGCAGCCACGGCGCCTCGACGACCCAGGCCGGGACGAGGCGCCCGTCACCCTCGAAGAGGTAGCCCTCGTTGTAGGTGTTCAGTCCGTCGTCGCGCCGCGGGTACGTGATGTAGCCGAAGGCCCGCCCGCTCGGGAAGACGGCTGATTGCCAGGCGTGACCCCGGAACGTCCCCAGCCGGCGAATGCCTTGCCGGCGGACCCGGAGCGCCCCACCGTCAAATGGGTGTTCCTCGTCCCCGATGCGAACGGTACCGATGGCCCGGGACAATTGCTCGAAACGGGGCCCACCCATCAGCGCGCCCTCGTCCTGTTCTTCGAGCACGCGCCGGGCCTCGGGGAGGAGAGCCCCGTTTTCCCACGGAGGAACGACAGAACGGATGTCGATGTCGATGAGGACCGGGACGCCGGCCTCGTCGCTCGGGCGATCGGAGATCTGATCGGCCACCGTCGACGGCGTTGCGAGTCCGTCAAACCGCATCTTCCAATGTCGGAACGGCTCGACCAGCTCGAAGGCCAGTGGACCCGCACCCAGAATGCGTGGCTTTCCGTCAGATCCCAGGGGTTGGTGGACGGAGCCGGAGCCGAAGAGGTTGAAGTTCTTTCCCGTGGTCGTCGTCAGATTGAGTTGGAGGTCATGGGTGTCCCATTGATCGGCCGTCGCTTCGACGCCGACGCGGGGCAGGCCGACCGGTCCTCCGGCATCGGACCAGAGCCACGCGTTGACCGACTCGCGCATCTGCGGATCGTCCGGCTGTTCCGCGAAGACGAACTCACGCTCGTCGCCCAACCCGCCTGTCAGGTCCACGGTCATCGGTCTCCCCGCCGGTCGTGCCCTCTCTGCTCAGCCGGTGACGGAGGACACCCAGGCCTTGGCGACGTCGGCCGGCTGCTCCTGCTTGGCCGTCACGTCAAGGTTCAATTTGGAGATGGCATCGGTGGTCAACTTGGCGTCGATCTTGTTCAGCACCGAGGCCACGCCGGCCGTGGCCACGGACTTGCGGATCACCGGCACGATGTAGTCCGCCCCTTCGAGGTGTTTGTTGTCGGTCAAGGCGACGAAGTTGTTCGAGACGACGTTTCCGTCGCTCGAGAACAGCTCGACCACCTGCACCTCGCCGTTCTTCAGGGCGGCCACGCTGAGTGGACCGGCCTCGTCGAGCGACTTGAAGCCCGCGAAGTTGAGGCCGTACACCTTCTTCAGTCCGGGCTCGCAGCCGGCGAAGGTCGGGCACTCCGGTGGGCCGCCCAAGGTCAACGTCGACGCGTGCGGCTTGAGGCTCGAGAGGGTGGTGAGGTGGTCCCTCGAGGCCGTCGCTTTCGTCACCGCGAACACGTTGGTGTCGAGGGCCTTCGAGGCCGGGAGGACCGTCACGCCATGGGAGGCGAGTGCCTTCTGGTCGGCCGGAATCGCCGTCGCAATGTTGCCTCCGGCCGCCTGCGGCTTGCCGCCGTGGAGGAACCCGAGCAGCGACGCCGCGTAATCAGGTTCGAGGTTGATCTGCCCCTTCTCGAGGGCCGGCACCACGATCGCCCTTGTGCCGAGGCTCGGCTCCACCTTCACCGGATAGCCCGCTTTCTGGAGCACGTCCGCCCAGATGTTCGAGACGATCGCCTGTTCTTCGAAGTTGGTCGAGCCGATCACGATGGAGGGCTTGTCGCTCGAGGCGGACGCTGATGCGGCCGGGACGGCCAGCGTGGTGGCCAGCAGAGCGAGAGCTCCGAGAGCGAGTGGACGCGTGATGCGCATGTGGGGGTACCTGCTTGCTCGTCGGACGGCCGTCTCGTCGGCAAGACGCAGCACAACCGTCACGGGTGGTCGGGGGGGAAATCCTGACCTGTTCGATCAACATTTGCAAGTAGGGTGCCTACAGAGTCGGGCGCGTCAGCAGTCCACCGCCACCGGCGGCCCGCGCCCTCAGCCTTCGCCGCAGCGGGCGAGGCGTCAAAGCCCTGGTCAGCAGGCCGAGAGCCAGCGCCACCAGCCCGGCCATGGCCGCCACCAGCAGTGCGCCGCTGAAGGCCAGAACCGAGTCTTGGGTGTTGAGACCCGTGATGACGTAGGTCCCGAGGTCTGCGTAGCTGACGTACGCGGCCAGCGTGGACGTCGCCACGACTTCGATGCACGCGGTCCGCACGCCGGCCATGACGAAGGGGAGGGCGAGGGGCGCCTCGACCGTGCGCAGCACCTGGCCACCAGTGAGTCCCATGGCTTTCGCGGCGTCGCGCACGTCGGCGTCGACCTCGCGCATGCCGACGTAGGTGTTGGTCAGGATGGGCGGGATGGCCAGCGCGGTGAGGGCCAACCAGGCGGCGAGGAAGCCGTTCCACTTGAGTGAGATTGCCGGTTGGATCGCCAGCAGGGTCAGGAGGGCCAGCGTGGGCACTGCTCGGAACGCGTTGGCTGCGTTCACGGCGACGAGCCCGCCCCGCCCGGTGTGGCCGAGCACGACCCCCAGGCCTCCACCGAGGGCGATGGCCGTCACCACCACGGCGAACGAGAGCGTCAGCTGATGCCAGAAGAGCAGGGGGATCCCCTGGGGCCCGGTCCAGTTCGACTCCGTGGTGAACCACCCGAACACCTGCGCGAGGAATGACATCTCAAGCTTCCCGGCCGCGGCCGGTCCGCGTCCAGGGAACGACGAGGCGTTGCGCGGCGACGAGGAGGAGGTCGGCCACGGCGGCCAGCGCAATGGACAGGACGAGGCCAACGATGATCGGGGTGTTGTAGCCGATCGTGAAGCCGTAGGTGATCTGTTGGCCGAGTCCCCCGAGGCCGATCAACGCGGTGACCGTCACGAGTCCGATGACCGTGGCGGTCGCCACGCGCAGTCCGGCGAAGATGTACGGCAGCGCCAGCGGTAGGTCGACCCTGACGAGCGCGGCGTTCTGGGAGTACCCGAGGGCTGTCGCCGCTTCGCGGGCATCCGCTGGTACCGCGTCGAGCCCGGCCACGGTGTTCCAGATGAGGATGAGGAGCGTGTACCCGACCAGTGCGATCTCCGCCGTGGTGTAGGAGACGATGCCGGTGATGGGTACGAGGATGGCGAACAGGGCCAGTGAGGGGATGATGTAGAGGGCGCTGGCCAAGCCGAAGACGGGCGAGCGGATGATCCGATAGCGCCAGGCCAGCACGGCGAGAGGGATCGAAATGACCGTCCCGATGGCGATGGCCAGCACGGTCAGCAGAATGTGCTGGACCAGGTCACCCTGAATCTGGTCCCAGTTGCTGGTGATGTAGCTCCACCGGAAGAAGGGGTTGGTCGTCCCCGGCAGCATCGTCTCGACGTTAGCGTCCGGTCATCCGTCCGGCCCCCGTCGACGCCGCGGGCGGTCGGTAACCTGGTGGCAGTGATCACGCTCGACGCGGTCAGCAAGCGCTACGGCGCCGATTCGGTGGCCGTGGTGGAGCTGAGCCTGGTCGTGCCCGACGGGGAGATCTGCGTCCTGGTCGGCCCGTCGGGCTGCGGGAAGACCACGACGCTGCGCATGATCAACCGGCTCATCGAGCCTTCCGGTGGGCGGATCCTCATCGACGACACGGACGTCCTCAAGCTCCCCCCGGTCCAGCTGCGCCGCAGCATCGGCTACGTCATTCAGCAGGGTGGCCTGTTCCCGCACCGCCGGGTCGGCGACAACGTGGCCACCGTGCCGCGCCTGCTCGGCTGGGACAAGAAGCGGGTCGACGCCCGCGTCGAGGAGTTGCTCGAGCTCGTCGGGCTCGAGCCTGCGCAGTACCGACGCCGTTTTCCCCACGAACTGTCGGGAGGTGAGCGCCAGCGGGTGGGCGTGGCCCGCGCCCTGGGCGGTGATCCGCCGGTCCTGCTCATGGACGAACCGTTCGGGGCTGTCGATCCCGTGACCAGGCAGCGGCTCCAGCAGCAACTGCTGCAACTCCAAGAACAGCTGCACAAGACAATCGTGTTCGTCACCCACGACATCGAGGAGGCGACGAGTCTGGGCAACCGGATCGCCGTCCTGTCGAAGGGCGGCCACCTGGAGCAGTACGACACTCCGAGTCAGGTGCTGGGTCGGCCGGCGACAGCGTTCGTCGCCGACTTCGTCGGGGCCGACCGCGGCGTGCGCCGGCTCGCGGTGATGCCGATCGACGTCGAGTCGCTTTTCCACCCCCCCGAGGTGGCACCGGATCTCAGCATGTTCGAGGCCCGCGCCGCCGCAGCAGGGGCCGACAGCCGTTGGGCCGTCGTGGTCGACGAGCGGGTTCGCCTGCGCGGCTGGATCGACCTCGAGCCCGGTCGGACGGGCACGGTGGCGGAGAACCTGGTGCCTTTCGAGGTCCAGGTCCCTCTGGGCACGTCGTTGCGGGCGGCCTTCGGCGAAATGCTCCAGCACGACGTCAACTGGATCCCGGTGGTCGACGGTGAGCGCTATGTCGGTGTCCTCACTCCGAACTTCCTGCACGCCGCCGTGCGCCGATCGGTGGGCGGCGAACCCCTCGAGTCCTGACCGATCTGCGGCGTCGCCCCCTGGAAGATCGGTGAAATAGGCCAGACTGCTGTGATGTCGATCTTCATCCGTGACGCCAAGATGACCGACATGCAGGAGCTTCAGGGCGTGTTCGAGAGAGCGTCGTTGTCGAATGAGAACGATCGTGGGCCGCTCCTGGAGCACCCCGAGTGGCTCGTGCTCTCCGAGAGAGGTGTTCGGGAGGGACGGACGAGAGTGGCCGTGGAAGATGATGACGTCGTTGTCGGCTTTGCCACCTATCTGATCTCCGATGGCGTAGCCGAGCTCGAGGACCTCTTCGTGGATCCTCCGTGGATGCGACACGGCATCGGACACGCGTTGGTGGTGGACACAGCAGCACGGCTGAAAGCGCTGCATTTCGAGACGCTGGAAGTGACGGCCAACCCCCACGCGATGTCGTTCTACACGAACCTGGGTTTCGTGGAAGACCGGGTTGTGCGCACTCAGTTCTCTCCAGCTCCCCGTATGCGCCGATCAACCAGCTAACTGCATGGACAGCCCACTCCGGCTGCGCACAGGGACACCTCCGCAGTGGACGACTGCCGGGTGGCGGGAGAGGATCAGGGTATGAAGAAGAGCTTTCGGGCCGAGCTGCAGAAGAGTCCCAGCAAAGGCGGATGGACGTACGTCGTCATGGCAGGTTCAGCCGCGTATTTCGGTACGAAGGGCCTCGTGAAGGTGCGGGGCACCGTGGACGGCGAGCCTTTCCAGAGTTCTTTCATGGCACTGGGCGACGGCACTCACAAGTTACCGATCAAGAGCGAGATCCGAAAGAAGATAGGAAAGGACGTGGGCGACACGGTCACCGTTCGCCTGACGGAACGTCTGCCGGGTAGGGCGAAGTAGCCGACTATCCGGAGCGGCGCGTCACTCCCATTGACTGTTTGAGGCTCCCTCCAACTGGCAGTACCGGCTCTGTGAACCCATTCTGTATCGGCATCGATCCGAGCCCGCTCGCGCTCTCTCCCGACGACCTGGCGCAACTCGGCGATACTGGCCCAGCTCGACTCGCCGGCCGAGCGTGAATGAAGGGGCGGGGGAGTCCCGCTCAGCTCCGCCGCAGCGCGATCGCCGCGTCGGGCTCGGTCACCCGGAAGCTGAAGCTCTCCTCGATGTAGAGGCGAACGACGTCACCATCGTGGCTCCGGTAGCCGATGGAAAGATCCTGGCCGCTCTCGAGCACGAAGTCGCCGCCGCGCAGGCTGAGCACGACCCCGCCCTCGACGCCGGGCGACCACACCAGCGGCCCGTCGAGAATCTGGCGCAGGTGGTCGAAGAGCAGCAGCCCGCCGTGCTCCGCCGTCTCCACAATTCCCGTGTAGATCGCCGGGCCGATGGCCAGCCCGTACGGGCCGCCGATCCCCGAACGTCGCAACACGTCGACGGCTTGGGCCACCACCGTGGGGTACTGGTCCATGTCGTCCGTGAACGTGAGCGGTTCGTGCGAGCTTTCCTCGGTGATGCCCAGCATGCCGGCGGCGGCGTAGCCGTGGAACACCGTCGAGTTCTCGGCCAGGGCGACCTGGCGCACGGCCTCGTCGAGCTCGGGCAGCTCGATGTTGTCCGCACCCCGGTCGGCGTCGTCGAGCTCCTCGCGCGACACGGAGAACTCGGCCCGCAGCTCCACCAGCGGGAGGACGCGGCGCCGTAGCGCGGCGACACCTTCTGCAGGGGATGCCACCTCGTCGACCCGCCCCAGGTCGGTGGCGGAGTGGCTCCAGCCATGCGGCCCGACCAGGTCGACCAGCTTGCGGGCGGCCAGGTGGGTGACGAGGCGACTCTTGGCCTCCGACTCGATCTGCTCCCAGGCCGCCTCGGAAATAGGCGCCAGCTCGCGGTACAGGTGATCCATCACTCGCCTCCCTTCAGGCTGCCGATGCCGAGCGAACCGCCGTCGTGGCGCTTCCCGCGCCAGCCTCGGTTTCGTGTTCGACCTCGGTCACCGGCTCGCTGGTGAAGAGGTACGTGCGCAGAACGCGATCGAGCGCCGGGTCACGGCGGCGGAGCCATTCGAGGGTCATGCAGGCGTGCTCCTTCTCTTCGTCGCGATTGTGAGCCAGGATGTCGGCCAGGCTCGAGTCGTTGGTGGCATGCACGCGCTGGTCGTACCAGTCGACGGCCTCGAGCTCCTCGATCAACGACGTGAACGCCCGGTGGCGGTCGATCGTCTGCTCACCAAGCAGCTCTGCCGGCTCGTGCAGTCCCTCGCTTCCCATCTTCACCTCTTCCCGTCGGTGCGAATACCGTGAGCGTGAATCTCGAGCCATGCGCGGCTCCGCCGAGACATTACCGGTCGTCCCTCGTGCCTCCCGCGGGCGAGGAGAGGTGGGAACGGCCCGCTGTCACCCGCCGATGCCGGCGTTGCTCATCGTTCCCGGCGGTGCACCGCCTTGCGCTGATCACCGATCACACATCCCCGGGCCGATGGGACCCCGGGTCCGAGTGTTGGCCCGACGCGGCGGCACGGCTGCCCGGACCACGTGGTATAGACGAAATGTATACGCTCAGGTTATAGTGGCGAGATGAGCGTACCACTCACCCTGCTTGGCCTGCTGGAACGGGAGCCGAGCCATGGCTACGACCTCAAGCGCGAGTACGACACCTTCTTCGGCAAGGAGAAGCCGCTCCCGTACGGCCAGGTCTACGCCACCCTGGCCAGACTTGCGAGGGACGGAAAGGCCGTGGTCGGAGAGGCGGAGCCCGGATCCGGTCCGGACCGCAAGCGCTACACCATCACGGAAACCGGGAAGGGCGAGGTCGAAGCGTGGCTCGCCCAGCCCATTCCGGCCGAGCCCCACCTCCAGACCGAACTGTTCGTCAAGGTCGTGCTCTCCCTCATGCTCGGCCGCCCGGCGGAGGAGTACCTCGACGCGCAGCGGTCCGCACATATGCGGCGGATGCACGAGCTCACCGAACTCAAGCAGCAGCGGGTCTCTCGTCGATGCGCTGCTCGCCGACCACGGGCTCTTCCATCTGGAGGCCGATCTGCGCTGGATCGATCTCACTTCCGCTCGGCTCGCGCCACTCGGAGCGGAAGTGGCGTCGTGAACCGGCCGGTTGGGGGCTCACCCGTCCAGGTCGGAGGCGTGATCATCGAGGCCCGAGACCTCGTTCTCTCGTTCGGGGAGACGCCGGCGCTTCGCGAGGCGAGTCTCTCTGTCGAACGAGGCGAGATCGTGGCCGTCATGGGCCCGAGCGGCTCGGGGAAGTCGACGCTGCTCCATTGCCTCGCCGGCATCCTCGTCCCCGACTCCGGCGAGGTCTCCTTCGATGGTCGGCGTCTCGACACGCTGCGGGAAGCGGAGCGCTCACGGCTTCGGCGTGATCGCTTCGGCTTCGTCTTCCAGTTCGGTCAGCTCGTGCCCGAACTTTCCGCCGAGGAGAACGTCGCTCTGCCGCTCCTGCTCGGCGGGATCCACCGTGACGAAGCCCTTCGTATCGCCCGGAGTTGGTTCGACCGCCTCGATCTCCACGGCACGGAGCGTCACCGCGCCGGCGAGATGTCAGGCGGACAGTCCCAGCGCGTCGCTCTGGCGCGTGGACTCGTGACCCATCCCGATGTGCTCTTTGCCGACGAGCCGACCGGCTCACTCGATTCACTCAACGGGGAGCTGGTCATGGGCCTGCTCACCCGCACCGCCCGTGAGCAGGGATCGACGGTGATCCTCGTCACCCACGAGCCTCGCGTGGCGGCCTACGCAGACCGAGATGTGATCGTTCGCGATGGCCGTGTGGCCACCGCCACGTCGGTACCGGGATGATCCGACTCGGCCTGCGCCTCACATTTCAGAGCGGCCGAGAGGCGGCGCTCCGTGTGTTCGTCACCGCGGCTGCAGTCGCGCTCGGTGTCGGTTTGTTGCTCATGGTCCTGGCCGGCGTCAACGGGCTCCACGCCCAGACCGATCGTGGTGCCTGGCTCGACACCTCGACACAGACGCCTGCGTCGACGTCGGGCAGCTCGCCGTCCAACCCGCTCTGGTGGTTGGTCACCGTCGACGAGTTCGAGAATCAGGCGATCGATCGCGTGGACGTTGCCGCCACCGGCCCGACCTCGCCCGTTCCACCGGGAATCTCGCACCTGCCCGGTCCGGGTGAGTACTTCGTCTCACCGGCGCTCCAACGGCTCTTGGCGTCGACGCCTTCGGACCAGCTCGCCGACCGATTCCCCGGCCGCAGGGTCGGGACCATCGGGGCGACCGCGCTCCCGTCGCCGAACTCGCTCATCATCGTCATCGGCCACGAACCGCGCCGGCTCTCGCCGCTCCCAGGGGCGATCCAGGTCCGAGGTCTCCAGCAAACCCCAAGCAGCTGTTTCAACTGTCAGAGCGGCACCGGAAGCGGACCGGTTCTGCAGTGGATCCTCGTGGGTGGGGCCGTCGCCCTCTTGCTGCCCGTCATCATTCTGATTGCGACGGCGAGCCGGCTGTCGGCGGCCAGGCGAGAGGAACGCTTCGCCGCGATGCGGCTCGTCGGTGCCACACCGCATCAGATCTCGGTGATCTCGGCGGTTGAGGCAGCAGTCGCGGCCGTCGTCGGAGTGGCCATCGGTTTCGCCCTCTTCTTCGTGTTCCGACCGTTGCTGTACCACGTCCCCTTTACCGGAGCGCCCCTGGCGCCAGGCGACCTCTCGCTCCAGTTGACCGACGTCGCGCTCGTGGTCCTCGGTGTCCCGATCGCTGCGGTCGTGTCCGCCCGGATCGCGCTTCGCCGCGTCCAGATCTCGCCGCTCGGCGTCAGTCGCCGAGTCTCATCCACCGCGCCCCGAGTCTTCCGGCTCATCCCGCTTCTCGCGGGGATGGCGATGCTGGCGTACTTCGACGTCGCCGGAAAGCCCGGCAGTAACGGGAGCCAGCTTCTGGAGCTGCTTGTCGGCTTCGTGCTCCTCGTCGTGGGACTGGTCCTGGCCGGACCATGGTTCACCACCGCCGGCTCCCGACTCATGACCAAACGAGCGAACCGGCCGGCGACCCTCATTGCCGGCCGCCGGCTCCTCGACAACCCTCGGGCAGCCTTCCGGTTCATCAGCGGACTCGTGCTCGCCCTGTTCATCACAAGCGCAGTGATCGGGGCGCTGAGCTCAATCGCCGCGGCGAGCAGCCCCGGAGGTGGCAGCGCCGGGAAAAGCACTCTCGCCGACCTCTTCTGCAGCTTCTCGTCGACGTCCTGTCCCCCTTCCACCGAGGTTCCCAGCGTCCCTGCGCACGTGCTGGCGAGTCTCCGGGCAACACCGGGGGTGCGCGGCGTGACCGTGATCCACCAGAGCCCATCACCGGAACAGCAGCTGAACTCCTTCGGACTCGTTCCCTGTGCCGAGATTGCGAAGACGCCTGCCATCGGCAGGTGCGCACGAGGGGCAACAGTGGCGAGCATCGGCTTCTTCCTCCAGAACATTCTTGGGAACAACTCCCATTCATCGTCGACAGTCTGGCCCTCAGCACACATCTCCGTGGCGAAAGCCGCGCGACGTCCCGCTGATGCCGTCGTTGTCGCAACTGACGGGTCGTCGGATTCGCTCGAACGAGCGCGGACATCGCTCGAGCACGCGTTTCCCGCCCAGGGGACAGCGGTTGTGATCGAGGCACTCCAACCGTCCGACCAACGCCTTCTTGCGATGATCCAAGACATGACCGAAGTGGTCGTGGTGGGAAGTCTGGTAATCGCCGCCTGCAGCCTGGCTGTGAACATCGCCGCCGGCTTGGGCGAGCGCAAGCGACCGTTCAGTCTGCTCAGGCTCACTGGCGTACCCACCAGTGTCCTGCGACACGTCGTGGCTCTGGAAAGTTCGTTGCCACTCCTTCTCGTCGCCGCGGTGTCGATCGTGGTCGGCCTGGCCTCCGCTGCGCTCTATCTCAGCTCCCAGGTCGGCATCGCCTTCCGGATCCCGGGGATCGAGTACTGGTTGACGGTCCTCGGCGGACTGGCGGCGTCACTCGCCATCATTGCGTCGACCTTCCCCCTTCTCAACCGAATCACGGGACCCGAAATCGCGCGAAACGGCTGATCTCCAACAATGGAGCCGAATGCCTTCTTCGGCGTGACGCGTCTCAGCGTGGACGCAGCTCATGGGCGCCGGCCGGGAGCTGTCCGGGTCGCTCGGGGTGGAGCAACTCCGCCAGGAGCTCGACGCCGTCGACGACCCGCGGGCCGGGACGCGAGAAGAAGGCGTTGGCATCGACCGCCACGATCCGGCCAAGCCGTGGCACCTCGGGCCGCTGAAGGAATGAAGCCGCCTGTTCCACCGAGCCGGCCAGGTCGAAGCCACACGGGCTGAAGACGGTGACGTCGATCTCCTCCGCCGCGATCTCCTCCCACTCCAATCGGCGCGAGCGCGCCCGTGCCTCGGCCAACACCGGTACGCCGCCGGCGGCCTCGATCATCTCGGGCACCCAGTGGCCTGCATTGAACGGGGGATCGGGCCACTCGAGGGCGAAGACCCGAGGGCGCGGCACGTCCCTCGACCCGAGCCCGGACCGTGGCGACGCGACTGTGCAACTCGCCCATCAGCGCCTCCGCCCGTACTTCGGTGCCGGTCGCCCGGCCGACCTGGCCGATGCAGGCGATCACCTCCTCGAGGCCCTCGGGGTCGAGCGAGACGACGTCGGCCCGGCATCCGATGACGCCGAGCGCCTCCTCCACGGCGCCCGAGGGCACCGCGCAGACCCGGCAGAGGTCCTGGGCCAGGATCACGTCGGGCGCGATCGATCTGATCTGAGCATCGTCGAGGGTGTAGATCGACTCGCCGGCCGCCACGAGTGCGCTGACCTCCGCATCGACCTGCGCTGCGTCGCGATCGCCATCCGTGTCCAAGACGGTGCCGGACACGATCGGCACCTCACGGGCCGCGGGCGGATAGTCGCATTCGAAGCTCACGCCTTCGAGCTGGCCCCCGAGGCCCAGAGCGAAGACGATTTCGGTGGCGGACGGCAGCAGGGACACGATCTTCACGGACCCATCTTTCCTCGTCCCCGAGAGGCGTTCGGAGAGTCAGGCCGCCAGGTCCTGGCTCGCCATTCCGGACACCCGTGTTACGGTGGTCGTTGCCTCTCTGGCACTGCGCAAGTAGTGCCTGAAAGGGGAAGCCGGTGAGATTCCGGCGCTGGTCCGCAACCGTGAGCGGCTCACCACCGAGGTGAGCCGTGCAGCCGGGATACCTCGAAGGCAACAGAGTTCCCATCTGTCGAGACACATGGACTGGGGCTCGGTGTGACCCCGTGTATTCGGAGTTTCCGGGCTGAGTCCGGGAAGCGAGCACGAATGCACAGCGCGTTCAGAACCCGGCTGTCGTTGACCGACGGCGCCACACTGGGCTTCGGTGAACCCTCGACCGCGAGCGCGGCAGCCCACGACGGAGTCCTTGTCGTCGTCAGCCTGCCCGCCAACCCGAGCTGAGGCCATGCGAATCCGTTCGCACGCCGGCCTCCTCGCCGCTCTTGGTCTGTCGGTTGGGGGTTTGACGGCGCTGGCCCTGTCCATCTCTGCCGGTGCGGCGAGCGGCCAGGTCTGCGTGGGTGTCGTGGTCCAGGACGGATCCAGCGCGACGCCATCGGTCCAAGCGGCTGAAGTCGACCCGGGCACGAGCGATCTCCAGGCGATGAGTGCGGCGGGTGACGTTCCCACCCAGAACAACTCAGGGCTGGTTTGCGCCATCAACGACTACCCGGCCGACGGACTGGACAATTGCTTGATGGCGAAGGCGGGCAAGTTCTTCTACTGGTCGTACTGGCAGGGCAACCCCGACACCAACACCTGGACGTACGCCAGCGTGGGTCCCGCTTCGCACGACGTCAGCGCCGGGACGGACTATGTCGAAGGCTGGCGGTACCAGGACCCGGGTGCCGACAACCCCACGGCGCCGTCGCCGACGATGACGCCGGCCGCGGCCTTTGCACAGGCCACAGCGGCCTGCCTGGCGACGACGACACCGACGACGAGCGGAGGAGGCGGAGGGTCATCAGGTGGTGGAGGCGGATCGACCCCGGCGCCGAGTACCGCTCCGACCACGGCTCCGAGGACTCAACCGACTGCGGCGCCTTCTGGGATCTTGCCGGGCACTTCGGGACCCGCGAGCACGACCACGACGAATCCCAAGGGTTCGGCGGGGACGGCTCCACCGTCGGCTCCACCAAGCATCACCACTGTCAGCGGCTCGGTGACGAAGGGCAATATGACGGTCACGGTCAGCAGTAGCGCGGGCTTCGCGGCCAACGATGCTGTGAGTGACACGGCAGGCGCCATCCCCGCCAACACGGTCATCAGTAGCGTTCCGGCTGGGGGTACGAGCATCGTTGTCAGCAAGAAGCCGACAGCGAACGCGGCCTCCGACTTCATCAGCGTGGTGACCAACCGGGCGGGCCTTCTCGGTCTGACCGCCGGTAGCACGACGACGAGCAGCACTGGGGTCGGGGCGGGGTCCCATTCGAAGACGCGGGCGAGCCCGACCACGTTGGCGGAGGCCGATGCGTCCGCACACGGTCAGAGTGGCGGTGAGCCGGTGCTGCCCATCATCGTCGTTGCCGTCCTCGTCCTGCTGCTCGGAGGCGTGTCGTGGTTCCGGTGGCGACGCAGACCGGCAGAGGAATGATTCGTCCGCGCCCGAACCGCCAGGTGCATCCTCTGGCCTGGTGGGCGTGGGCGGCGTGCCTGGCCGTGTCGGCCATGCAGACGACCAATCCGAACCCGTTCCTCCTGCTCCTGCTCGGGGCGGTCGCCTGCTTCGTCGTCGCCAGTTGCCGCGGGAACGATCCCTGGTCCAGATCGTTGGCGTTCTTCCTTCGAATCGGCGCGGTCGTGATCGTCATCCGGGTCGTCATCGAGATCTTCTTCGGCCAGCGCGGCGTCCCGGGACACGTGCTGTTCACCATGCCGCACGTCCCGCTTCCGTCCTGGGCGGCGGCGGTGAGCGTCGGTGGCGCCGTCACGCTGGAGTCGATTGTCACCGCTGCTGTTCTCGGCTTGCAGATCGCCGTGATCCTGGTTTGTTTCGGTGCCGCCAACTCGCTCGTCAGCCCCTATCGACTGCTCCGGTGCCTGCCCGCGGTCCTCTATGAAGCGGGCGTGGCGGTCACGGTTGCGCTGGCCTTCACGCCCGAGCTGGTCGAAACGATTGGTTCGGTGCGTCAGGCCCGGCGCTTGCGGGGCATTCCGACGAGTGGTCTTCGGGGTCTGCGCGGCATAGCCGTCCCGGTCCTCGAGGGCGCACTCGACCGCTCCCTGCAATTGGCGACGTCGATGGATGCGCGGGGCTATGGCCGTCGTGGCGACGCGCCCGGTACGGCCCGGACGCTGGCCACCACCGCCACCGTGGCCGGCCTTTTGCTGGCCGCCGTCGGCGTGTACGGGATCACTGATGCTGGTTCTGAGTTCGGGTTGGGGCTGCCCCTCATGGCAATCGCGGGTGTCTTGTGTGCCGTGGGGTTCGCCGCCCGCGGTCGGCGATTGCAGAGGTCGCGCTATCGACCGGATCGCTGGGGTGCGGTCGAGTGGCTCATCGTGGGTTCGGGACTGGTCGCACTCGGGACGATGATCCTCGCCCACTCGCTCGGGATCCCCGGCATGGTCGTGTCCTTCGTGCCACTGGCCGTGCCGCCGCTGCCCCTGCTGCCGGTGGCCGGGATCCTGGTGGCCGCCCTGCCGGCGCTGGTGGTTCCGGCGCGGCGCGTGGTCCCCGCATCGCCGCGCCGAGAGCTCGAAGCGATGGTGGCCACGTGATCCGTTTCGAACGCGTGTCCTTCCGCTACGCGGAGTGCGCCGAACCGATTCTCGACCAGCTTTCCCTTCTCATCCCCGAGGGGGAGCTGTGCGTGGTGATCGGCGAGACGGGGACCGGGAAGACGACCCTGCTGCGTTGCATCAACGGCCTCGTGCCGCATTTCAGCGGAGGAACCCTCGGCGGCACGGTCACGGTGGACGGCAGGTCGACCCGGGACCACCGGCCGCGGGACCTGGCCGACGTCGTCGGCTTCGTCGGCCAGAACCCGCTGGCCAGCTTCGTGACCGAACGGGTCGAGGACGAACTGGCCTACACCATGGAGAACCTGGGTGTGCCGCCCGAGGCCATGCGTCGGCGCGTGGAGGACACGCTCGATCTCCTGGGGCTGCAGGAGCTGCGCGACCGGCCCTTGCGCGCACTCTCCGGTGGTCAACAGCAGCGCGTCGCCATCGGGGCGGTGCTCTCCGCCTCTCCCCGCGTGCTCGTTCTCGACGAGCCGACCTCCGCCCTCGACCCGGCCGCGGCCGAAGAAGTCCTCAATGCGCTGGCCCGTCTGGTCCACGATCTCGGTCTGACCGTGGTCATGGCCGAGCACCGGCTCGAGCGGGTGTTGCCCTTTGCGGATCGGCTCGTCCTCGTTCCCGGCGGGGGCCGGCCCCTCGAGGTCGGCCCGCCCGAGACCGTCATGCGTTCCGCCCCCGTGGCGCCCCCACTGATTCAGTTGGGTCGGGCGGTTGGGTGGGACCCCCTGCCACTCACCGTGCGCGACGCCCGCCGTTTGGCACCGGACTTGCGCGCCCGCATCGCTACCGAGAATCCTGCCCGCGCCGGTGCACACACCGTGCGGGCGGACGAAGCGGCCTCGGCACGGCGTCTCGCCGTCCACTACGGGCCCGTGGTGGCATTGTCATCGGTCGACCTCGAGATCCACGCCGGTGAGATCACCGGACTCATGGGGCGCAACGGCTCGGGTAAATCCTCGCTGCTCACGGTGCTGTCGGGCGGACGCGCCCCCAGTCGTGGGTCTGTGCTCGTGGGCGGACGGGACCCTCGGCGGATGAGTTCGGCCGAGCTCATCCGTGCGGTCGGCCTGGTCCCGCAGGACCCCGGATTGCTGCTCTACGGGGAATCGGTCGCGGACGAATGCCGCAACGCGGACCGGGCCTCCAGCCTGGGCGAAGGGACCACGAGGAGAACGCTGGACCGGTTGCTGCCCGGAATGCCGTCCGACCGCCATCCGCGGGACCTCTCGGAGGGGCAGCGGCTGGCTCTCGTGCTCGCCATCGTCCTGGCGCCGCAACCTCGCATCCTTCTCCTCGACGAACCGACCCGGGGCCTCGACTACCCGAGCAAGGACCGGCTGGTCGACATTCTCCACGAACTGGCGGAGACCGGTCACGCGATCGTCTTGGCCACGCATGACGTCGAGCTGGCCGCTCGGGTGGCCCATCGCGCTGTCGTCTTGGCGGAGGGTGAAGTCATCGCAGACGGACCGGCGCACGAGGTGGTCTGCCACTCACCGGTCTTCGCGCCACAAATATCCAAGGTCCTCGCACCCGACGAATGGTTGACGCTGGACGAGGTCGAGCGGGCGCTCGCCGGGAGTCCCTCATGACGATCCCCTTGGAAGGGCCTCGGCGCCGGCACGTGCCGGCCATACGGCTCGGCCGTCGATCGTCGTTCCTTCTCGGCGTCACGACCGCCTTCGGCATCGTGGCGTTCTGCTGGCCCTTGCTGATCCACCAGAGTGCGGGCCAAAACACGGCACACAGCGGCGATGCGCCCTGGGTGTTCGTCGCGCTGGTCCCACTCCTGATCGCCATCGTGATGGCCGAACTTTCCGAGGGCGGCATCGACGCCAAGGCGGTTGCGCTGCTCGGCATCCTGGCCGCCTGTTTTTCCGCCTTGCGCATCGCCAGTCCGGGGATAGACGGCTTCGAGCCCGAGTGGTTCCTGCTCATCCTGGCCGGACGCGTGTTCGGGCGTGGGTTTGGCTTCGTGTTCGGTTCGCTGGCCTTGTTTGCCTCGGCCCTCATCACCGGTGGTATCGGTCCGTGGCTCCCGTTCCAGATGCTCGCGGCCGCCTGGATCGGTTTCGGCGCCGGGTCCCTTCCCGCGGCGCGTGGCTTGACCGAACGCCTCCTTCTCGCCGGGTACGGAGGCGCGGCTGCGTTGGTGTACGGGATGCTCACCAATTTCTGGTTCTGGCCTTTCGTCGGTTCCGAGACCAGCTATTCGTTCGTCCCCGGCGCCGGCATCGCCACCAATCTCCACCGCTTCCTTCTCTTCGACCTGACGACGTCCATGGGGTTCGACCTGACGAGGGCCGTGACCTGCGCCGCCTTGATCCTCTTGTTGGGGCGGCCGGTGCTGGCCGCATTGCGCCGCGCCGCCCGTCGTGCCGTCTTCGAACCGAGCCCCCAGTTCGTCGATTGAGGCGGGAACCCACTGCAGGGTGAGAGACTCGGTGGTCCCCTATGACCGAGTCAGTCGAACGAAGCGCACCGCGCCGAACCACAACCTCGAAGAGGTCGAAGAGTCGCGGGCACCAGAGGGTGGTGGCGGGTGGGGACGCCCGGAATCGCCAACCCCGGGGTGACCGTCGACGCCAGCAGATCCTCGACGCCGCCGTCGAGCTGTTCGCCGCGAAGGGCTACCGGGGGACCGGTGTGGCCGCCTTGGCCGATCGGGTCGGGATGACGGCGACCGGCATGCTCTACTACTTCGGCTCCAAGGAGCGCTTGCTTCAAGAGGTCGTGGCCGAGCGCGACCGGCGCGACGTGCTCGACCTCGATTCGCTCACCCTGTCGAGCTTTCGCGAGCTCGGGCGCCACAATGCCGAGACGGCGATGCTCACCCAGCTCTACGTCGTCCTCGGGGCCGAGAGCCTCGACGCCGACGATCCGCTGCACGACTTTTTCATCGATCGTTACGAGACGGCCCGAGCGCTCGTCCGTTCGGTCATCGAACACGAGCGTGACGACGGGAACTTCAGGGACGATCTGAATGTCGAGCAGATCGCCCGCGAGGTCATCGCGGTGCTCATGGGGTTGGAGATCCAGTGGCTGGCCGACCCCGACCGGGTCGATCTGGCCGAGGCGATGGAGGCCTACTTCGATCGCCTCGTCGCCGAGCTCTCGGCTTGAGCCCGTCGCGGCGATCAGCCGGCGGCGGTCCCTCCGATGGAACGGCCGCTCGTGAGGGCGAGGGCAGGACCCTGCCCTACGCGAGGGGGGCGGCCGCCCGAGGCGTCATAGTGAGGACCGGGAAGTAGAAGAGGAAATCAACAGGTGGAGGCATCGTGGAACTCGTACCGCAGCAGCCGTCCGGGAAGGGCCCGTCCGAATGGTTCACCGGTGACGTGTACCTCGACGCCATCGTCCGCGGCGAGGAGCCGTCTCGGGTGCGGGTGAACGCGGTCCACTTCACCCCCGGTGCCCGCACGGCCTGGCATTCGCACGCCGTGGGCCAGACGCTCTACGTCACCGAGGGCGTCGGGCTCGTCCAGTCCCGCGGCGAGGCCATCCTCAACATCCGTCCCGGCGACATCGTCCACGCCCACGCCGACGAGGAGCACTGGCACGGCGCCACCCCGGACCACTTCATGACCCACCTCTCCATCACCGAGGGGGTGGGTGACAGCGAGAAGCCCGAGACCGACTGGCGGGCTCACGTCACCGAGGCGGAGTACCGGGGCGAGCAGTAGCTCGAGGGAGCCCCGCGAGCACCCTCCCGACGGCCTCGCTCAGATGTAGCGCCGAGCCACCGTCTCGGCCTGGGCGCGGTAGCTGGCGCCGAAGAGCGCCGTGTGCACGAGGAGGGGGACGAGCTGAAACAGGCCCACCCGGTCCTCCCAGCCGTCGGCGAGCGGGTTGACCTCGGCGTAGGCGCGCCGCATGCGTTCGGGAACGGCGCCGAACAGGGCGAGCATGGCCAGGTCCTCTTCGGGGTGGCCCCCGTGGGTCGAGGGGTCGATGAGCCAGGCCCGCCCGTCGGCACCCCACAGGACGTTGCCCCACCAGAGGTCGCCGTGCACGAGTGCGGGTCCGCCGGGCGGAAGCAGTGCGGCCAGCCGGTCCACCACCGGGCCCACGGCGTCGGTCAGCCCGCAACGCTGTGCCAGGCCCAAGAGTCGGGCGGCGTAGAAGGTCACGTCATCGGGTGCGGGACTGGGATCCACCGGGCAGGCACCGATCAGCGAGGAGCCCCCGCCCCATTCGCCCCATGGCTGCGCGTGCAGGCGGGCGAGGTCACGTCCGAGCGCCTCCTCGTGTCCGGCCGTCCGGGGAGCCTGCTCGACTGCGGTCGTCACCAGGAGGTCGGCTTCGGCGAGGACGATGGCCGGCACCGGAGGGGCACCGGGCACCGCGGCCAGCGCACGCAGGCCCTCGCCCTCGTCGCCGGCGCCGGGTCCCACCTTCGCCACCAGGGTGTGATCCCCGGCCTCGACCAGCCACGCCGCACCACCCAACGAGCGCGGCCGCCCCAGGGGACCGGCCGTCGCCGCGAGGCGCGACGCCCACGTCGAAGCATCGTCCTCGTGCACCGCGTCACTCTGGCATCTCGTCGAGGCGCCGGAGGTCGAGCACAATGGCGCCATGCCTGCAAGAGGACCGGCCGGACTGATCTTGACGCCCGGTGCGAGCGCGCGTCGCGACCAGTCGGGCCTGGTGGCCATCGACGACGCCGTCACCGCGCAGGGTCCGGCGGTCGAACGGGTGGAGTTCCCGGGACAGGCGTCAGGGAAGCGGCGGACCGACCCTCCCGCCGTCTGCATCGAGGTGGTGCGGAACGCGACAGCGGCACTGGCCGAGCGGCTCGGCGTGCGGACCGCGCGGATCGCCATCGGCGGTCGCTCCTTCGGGGGGCGCATGTGCTCTTTGGCCGCGGCCGAGGGACTCGACGTCGCCGCGCTGGTCCTCGTCAGTTACCCGCTCCACCCGCCGGGCAAGCCGGATCGTTTGCGGACTGAGCACTTTCCGCAACTGAGCCTTCCCTGCCTCTTCGTGTCAGGCCGCAAGGACGCCTTTGCCACTCCCGCCGAGCTCGAACGCGAGGTTGCCGCCATTCCGGGTCCCGTGACCGTGTCCCTCGTCGAGGGCGACCACTCGCTCCGTCGCAGCGAAATTGAGGTTGCCACCATCGTGGCGTCGTGGCTGCACGGGCTCGCGAGCCCCCGGCGCCGCTGACGCAGATCTCCAGGACAGGGGCGTCCACATCGGGCTCCCCGAGGCACTCACCTCGAGGTGACAAGGTTGAGCCAACGCTCACGCAACGAGAGTGGGACCCCGAACCGCCATGCCGAGTTACTGCACGGCCCGCATGACGGGGAAAAAGATGGCGCTTGGTTTGTCGCGTGCCTTCGCCCGCATGGCCCCCAAGCTCGATCCGAGGCGACCCCGCACGAAGGAGAGCGCGTCAGGTGCGGGCCGGCGTGAGGGCATCACGCAGGGCGCGCAGCCCGGCCGAGGTCTGCTGGACGAACTCCTCGTCCCGCCCGTGGTCGCCCCGCTCGAGCCAGGTCAGGGTGGCTTCGACCAGCCAGCCGAAGAGCGCCTCGGCCCGCCAGGTGTCGAAGAGCTCGTCGCCCGAGTCGAGCCCCGTCAGCTGGCGCACCACGTTGACCGAGATGGCGCGCAGCTCCGAGGCGTAGGCGGCGAACTGCGGCTCCCGCGCGGCATGACGCCAGAGCAGGGTGAAGGCGCCCGGGTCCTCGCGGGCCACCGTGAGCAAGGTACGCGGGCCCAGGCCGCTGCGGGTGGGCTCGGCCAGTTCGCTGCGCAGCTCCTGGCCCAGGTCCTCGAAGACCTGCTGGAGGATGGCGCGGTAGAGATCTTCCTTCGACGCGAAGTGCCGGTAGACGATCAGTTTGGTCACGCCGCAGCGGGCCGCCACGTCGTCCATGGACGTCTGGGCAAAGCCGGACGTCGCGAAGGCACGCGCCGCGCTCTCGAGGATGGCGGCGCGTCGTTCGGCACGCGGCAGGAACTTGCTCTCGATCTGTATACGTGCGAGTGTACACTCCCGAGTAACAACGCAGAGGGAACCTGCAGGGGAGGACCGGGCATGGGCACGGCACAGGTTGAGTTCACCGAGGACGAGCTCCTGAGCGACCTGGCGGTGAGCGAACCGCTCTTCGCCGGTGGGGTGCGCTGCCACGGCGGCTTCGACGCCGCCGGTATCTACGTGTCGCCCCGCACGCGCTCTCGCGTCCCGGCCATTGCGGCGTGGGGCGCGCAGAACTGCGAACGCTTCGGCACCGATCTCATCGATGTGCCGCTCGAGCGCTGGGAACGCTCGTACCCCAATGTCGAGCAGGCGCGCTTCCTCATTCGCGCCGGCGTGCCCGAGCCGCTCATGGCCACGCTGACCCGCATCGGGACGGTGGAGGGGTACGGGGCCAACATCCGGCTGCTCAAGCCCAAGGACATGCAGCGCCACTTCGTGGAGGACGTGCGGGGGACGGCCATCGATCATCTCGGCGGCGGCCTCTTCGAGGCGCACGGCCGCGACGAGGCGGGCTGGGAACAAGAGGCCGGTCACCGCGACATGTGGTTCGCCGCCCGCGACATCGCGTTCGAGCGTCCGGTCGACGAGCTGGACATCGAGGCCATGCTGGCCCGCATGGGCTTCGGGGCGAACCGGCCCGGCGCCGGCGGCACGCGCCTGTTGCCCGACGACGTCTCGGCCGATCTCGAAATGATGGTCAGCCTGATGGTGCGTGTCCTCTTCATCGAGATCTCGGCCTTCCACACCTTCGCCTGGGCCGAATCGTGGATGTCCGACACCGAGCTCGTCGCCGGGGAGGGCGCCGCCGCCCAGCTGGTCAGCTACATCCGGGCCGACGAGACGCCGCACGTCGGCTACCTGCGCACCGCGCTCTCCGAGATGCGCGACCGCACCTGGGTCGGCGAGACGGGCGCGCACCACGCCGGGACCGACATGATCGGGCGCATCTGGGAGCCGCTGCTGGCCCAGAGCCTGGGCCCGGCCCGCGAGGACGGCCGGCGGGCCACCCGGGCCGAGGTCGAGCACTGGTGCGAACGCCGCGCCGACGGCGCCGACGTCCTGGCCGAGTTCAACGCCCTGGGCGACGCATGAAGTTCGGCGTCTTCTACGAGCACCAGCTGCCCCGTCCCTGGGAGGAGGACAGCGAGTACCGGCTCCTGCAGGACGCGCTCGAGCAGGTGGAGCTGGCCGACCAACTGGGTTTCGACGTCGTGTGGGAGGTGGAGCACCACTTCTTGGAGGAGTACAGCCACTCGTCGGCGCCCGAGGTCTTCCTGGGGGCCGCCAGCCAGCGCACCAAGAACATCCGCCTCGGGCACGGCATCATTCAGACGGCGCCCGGGTACAACCACCCGGCCCGTACGGCCGAACGCGTGGCCACCTTGGACCTGCTCTCGGGGGGACGGGTCGAGTTCGGCTCGGGCGAGTCGGGGTCCGAGGCGGAGCTCGGCGGCTTTCTGGTCGACCCGGCCACCAAGCGCGCCGCCTGGCTCGAGGGCCTCGAGGTGGCGCTGCGCTGCATGACCGAGACGCCCTTCACGGGCGTCGACGGCACCTTCGTGCAGATGCCGCCGCGCAACGTCGTCCCCAAGCCGATGCAGAAGCCGCACCCGCCGCTGTGGGTGGCCTGCTCGCGGCGCGACACCATCCTCCTGGCCGCAGAGAAGGGGATCGGCGCGCTGACCTTCGCCTTCATCGACCCCGAGGAAGCGGTCAAGTGGGTGTCGGACTACGAGCGCACCCTGGCCGAGTCGTGTGTCCCGGTCGGGCGGGCCGTCAACCCGAGCATCGCCTGCGTCACCCAGATGATGTGCCACCCCGACGAAGAGGAGGCCCTGTCCCGCGGGCTCGAGGGCGGCAACTTCTTCGGCTACTCGCTCGGGCACTACTACGTCTTCGGTGAGCACCAGCCCGGGTCGACCGACGTCTGGGAGGAGTTCCTCGACCGCCGGGGCGATCACGGCTACTCGCCCGAGGTGGAGGCCGCCCTGCGCCAGGAGCGCCTGGGGGCCAGACTCGCCGCGGGGGACAAGACCGGCCTGCGCGGCGCCACCGGCACGCCGGCCCAGGTACGCGAGTACCTCGAACGCTTCGAGGAGGCCGGCGTGGATCAGGTCATCTTCGTGCTCCAGGCGGGCAAGAACCGCCACGAGGACATCTGCGAGTCCCTCGAGCTCTTCGGGCGCGAGGTGCTCCCGGCCTTCAAGGAGCGTGACGAGAAGCAGGTGAAGGCCAAGGCCGACCGCCTCGCCCCCGTGCTCGAAGCCGCCCTGGCCCGCAAGGCGGACCAGCCGCCGCCCCCCGCCCTGCCGGCGGACTACTCCTTCCCGGCCATGCCGCGGCGCTGGGCCGAGGAGACGGGCAGCGTCGAGCTGCGCGAGTGGCTCGAGCACTTCGCCGAGTCGCGGGCCAAGGGCATTCGCGACGAGCAGTTGGGCATTCTCGGCAACTGAGAAGCGGGACGAACTGGGCGCGGACGAATCTCAAGCGAGCGGCCCGGCCCGCCTGGCCCACCTCCTAGCGCTGACGGAGCAAACGGTCGAGCTGGGCCACGGTGAGGGCGCGACGCTCCGGACCGGTGGGGGCACCGGGGCGGAATCCGTCGAGCATCAGCTCGAGGAAGCGCAACGAAGGCCTCGCCCCGGCGGTGTCGCACACGTCGGCGATGGCCCGCACCGAGAGCAGCCCGACCACGATGTCGGTCACGGCCAGGTCGGCCCGCACCGTGCCCGCCCGCTGGCTCCGGGCCAGGATCTCGTCGAGCAGGGGCGCCAACAGGTCGAGGCCGGTGCCGGTCGAGCGCCAGGGTGGGGCCTCGGTGGTGGCCCGCCAGCAACTGGGTGCCGCCACGCAGCGGCGCACGAACTCGAAGACCGCCTCGCCGTCGGGAACCTCGGCCACCACCGTCTCGGCGATCTCGCGGTTGCGCTTCTTCGCCTCGTCGACCACGGCCTCGAACAGCTCGGCCTTGCGGGGGAAGCGGCGATAGAGCGTGCCCACGCCGACGTCGGCCCGCTCGGCGATGGTCTCCATGGAGGCGCCGTAGCCCTCCTCGGCGAAGACCAGGCGGGCGGCGTCGAGGATGCGGGCCAGGTTGACCTCGGCGTCGCGGCGCAACGGCCGGCGGGTGGTGGCGGCGTCGGTGCCGGCGGACCGGGTCACGCCGACGACTCGGGCACGTAGGCGATGGCGCCGACGATGGCCTCGCCCTCGGCGGTGAGGCCGGGGTGGGACTCGCCACGCACCACCGACTCGCCGCCGCGGGTGGGGATGAGGCAGGCGGCCAGCGCGGCCACGAGCAGGCCGAGGCCGCTCACGGCGAAGGCCAGCACATAACCCGACTCCTTGGGGAAGCCGTCGGGCAGCAACTGGCTGACGACCAGGCTGGTGGCGATGCCGGCCCCCAGCGCCTGCCCGATCGTGCGGACATTGGTGTTCATGCCGGTGGCCACCCCGGTCTGGTCGGCCGGCACGTTCTCGATGATCAGGTTGGCCAGCGATGCGAAGGCCGGGGCCAGCCCCAGCCCGAGCAGCCCCGCCGAGAGGTAGATCGCCCAGGACTGGCTGTGGCCGATCACGAGCACGGCGTAGGAGGCGGCCGAGATCAGCGATCCGAGGATGAGCACGACCTTGGACCCGATGCGGAGGGAGAGCCAGCCGGTGAACGGCGCCACCACGACCATGGCCAGGGCGAAGGGCAGGAGGTAGAGCCCCGACTGGGTGACCGAGGCGCCGAAGCCGTAGCCGGCGCTGGTCGGCGTCTGGACGTACTGGGGCACGGTGATGAACATGGCGAACAAGCCGAAGCCGTAGAGCAGCGCGGCGAGGTTGGTGGCCCACACGGCGCGGATGCGCATGACCTTCATGTCGACCAACGGCGACGTGGAGCGCAGTTCGGAGACGACCCAGAGGACGACGAGCACGACCGTGGCGACGTAGAGCATGACGATCGTCGCGCTGAGCCAACCCCAGTTCGGCCCGTACGAGACGGCGATCAGGCCCGTGGTGAGCCAGCCCGACATGAGGACGGCGCCCAGCCAGTTGATACCGGCCGGGGCCCGCACGGGGGACTCGGGGACGAAGAAGAAGGTGGCCACGGTGGCGGCCGACGACATGATGAGCGGCAGCCAGAAGAGCCAGTGGTAGTTCAGGTGCACCAGGATCGGCCCGGCCAGCACGATCCCGACGCCGGATCCCACGCCGAGGATGGCCGACATGAAGCCGATGGCTCCCGCCACCCGGGCCGCCGGGAACTCGTCGCGGATGATGCCGAAGGCGAGCGGGAAGATGGCGCCGGCGACGCCCTGGATGATCCGCCCGACCAGGATCACGCCCAGGCTGGTGCCGAGCGCGCTGATCAGCGTGCCGACGCTCAGGGCGATGAGCACGGCGACGATGACCTTCTCCTTGCCGAGGGTGTCGCCCACCCGCCCCAGCACCGGCGTGGCGATGGCCGCGCTCAGCAGGTAGGCGGTCAGCAGCCAGCTGGCGCCTGACTCGGTGGTGTGCAGCGTGTGCTCGAGCTGGGGGATGGCCGGGATGATCAGCGACTGCAGGAGGCTGAAGGCCAGGGCGGCGGTGGCCAGCACGGCGAAGGTGACGCCGTAGTGGGTGCGTCGCTCGCTCACTCCTGCTTCCTAGCAGAAGCGGAATGAGTGATTCCAGTTGTTGGGGGCCTCCGGCATCACGGGAGTGGGGGAAATCGAGGTCAGCCGCCGCCAGGCGGGCCCGGCGCCGGCACGTCGCGCAGGACAGCGGGGTCGAAGGCCGGGGCGCCGGCCACCTGCTTCTGTACGAAGGCCCCGAGGTGGGCGAAGGACTCGTGGCTCTTCTCGGCCCAGGGCATGAGGATCTGGAAGACGTGGAACATGCCCGCGAACTCGTGGGCGTGGGTGGGCACGCCGGCCGAGGCCAGGCGGTCGGCGTAGCGGCGGATGGGGTCGCGGAACATCTCGTCGCCGCCCCAGGCCACGAAGGTGGGCGGGAACCCGTCGAGGACTGCGTTGAGCGGCGAGATCGACGCGCTGCTGGCGTCCTCGCCGTGCAGGTAGCTCGCCGTCGGGATGTTCCAGGGGAGGATGTCGAGATGGGCGTTCTCGGTGACCGAGGGCTCGTCGAGGCGCAGGTCGACCTCGGGTGAGAAGAGGATGAGCCCGGCCGGGCGGATGGCCGCGAGGTGTTCGGGGCGTGAGAGCAGCACGCTGTTGGCCAGCCCGCCGCCGCCCGAGTCGCCGGCCAGGAAGAGGCGCTCGTTCGGCACGCCGAGGTCGCGCAGGGCCTCGTAGGCGGCGGTGGCGTCCTCTTCACCGGCCGGGTAGGGGAACTCGGGCGCCAGGCGGTAGTCGGCCACGAACACGGCGCAGTCGGTCTCGCGGCACACCCGCGAGGTGAAGAAGGCGTACATCTGGGGCGACGTCCCGATGTAGCCGCCGCCGTGCAGGTAGAGGATGACGCCGATCGGCTCTCGTTGGCGGGGGCGGTAGAAGATGCCGGGCACGCCGCCCAGCTGGGCGGGATGGCCCTTGACGTCGAGGGAGCGCACGACGGGCGGCATGATGACCTTGCAGATGTCATCGAGCACGAGCTCGACGCTGCGGAACTCTGGAATGGGCAGCGACGACGTGTAGCCCATGAAGGTGCGGATCACCTCGCGGGTGACGCAGATGCCGAGGTTCGCCGCCGGGTTGGAGCCGTCCTGGTGCATGGGGCGACGGAAGGGAACCCGGAGGAGGGCGGCCCCGAGCTGCTGGGCCAGGAGGGCCACGTCGAGGGCGGCGATCGGGGCCTGGGCCGTCTCCACCTCGGGCCGGTTGCCCATTGCCATGGCGCACAGCGTAGGAGGGGTGGGGGCCCTCGGGCCGCAGCCGGGTGGGCAGCGTCCACGTCCGCTGCCTCCACCCTGACGATCCACCCTGACGATCCACCCGGGGATCCACCCGTAGGTGGACGCCCCGCCGGCGTCCGATCCCGACACTGGGGGCATGACCTTTTCCGATTACCTCATCGACATCACCCTCATCTCCATCGTGCTCGTCCAGATGCGGGGCCGGAAGCTGACCACCAGGGCGCTGCTGCTCCCCGTGGCCATCGTCGGCTGGGTGGCCATCACCTACCTCAAGGCGATTCCGACGAGCGGCAACGACCTGTTCCTCATCGTGGGGTGCGCCGCCGTGGGCGCCACGCTCGGCGGCCTGGCGGCCCGGTTCACCACGGTGCACGCCAACGGCGATGGCATCCCGATCGCCAAGGCGGGACTGGTCGCCGCCGGCCTCTGGATCCTGGGCACCGGCGGCCGCCTGGCCTTCCAGCTCTACGCGTCGCACGGGGGCGGACCGGCGATCGAGCGTTTCAGCGTGACGCATTCGATCACGGCGGCGTCGGCGTGGTCGGCCGCGTTGATCCTGATGGCGATCAGCGAGGCCGTCGTGCGCACCGGCGTCCTGGCCTGGCGGGGCCACCTGGTCCAGCAGAGCCTGCGCAACGAGCAGGACCTGCAGCCCGAGACCACGGGCGCGGTGTCGCCGACGGCCTCGTCATTGACCTCCCCTTCCCCCTCGTCCTCGGTGCCCGAGCGCCGCTCGATCGTGGTCTCGGCCGGCGGTTCCTGATCGACCGGACCGGCTTCCGTCCTCCTCCGCCCTCACACACGGTCACTCCCATTCATTCCGACCCCCAAAGCGGCACCCCCCACGGGCGGCCTGGGCTTCCACCGCCCGGGCCGCCCGGCCGCGTCCGCGATCCGAGCGGCGCTCAGAGCCCGCCCACGCCTGGGAGCATGGACGTGGTGAGCCCGCCGAAGCCGCAGCAGCCGCAGAAGCCGACGCAGAACCCGCAGCACCCGCAGCAGCCGCAACTGGACCCACTCCCGATCCCTCAGACGAAGCTGGCCAACGCCATCGCCATCGTGTCGCTCGGGCTGCTCACGTGGACCGCCCTCGGCGAGATCCGCAAGTACGAGCACGGCATCGACACAACCGTCAGCCTCATCCTCCTCGCCGTGACCGCGCTGGCCTGGATCACCTGGGTGCTGGTGCGAGGACGCGTCGGCTGGGCCACCGCGCCGGTTCTGGTCACCCTCTCCCTGGCGGGCGGCGCCTTGGCTGCCTTCGCCCCCACGGCCATCATCTTCACGGCCGTGGCCACGCTCGGCGCGGCCATGGCGTGGCGCCTGCGGGGGGCGGCGATCGTCGGCGCCGGCGGCTGGATCGCCATGTTGATCGCAGTTCTGGCCTCTGACCATGCCATCGGCATCGCCCTCGGCGGCCTGGCCGCCATTCTGGCCGGCGCCCTCATCGGGTTCACCCGGCGTCAGGTCGTCGAGCGGACCCACCAAGCGGCGCAGGTCGAGGTCGCGGAGACCAGGGCCGAGCTGGAGAGCACCCGGGCCGAGTTGTTGGGCGAACGAAACCATCTCGCCCGCGAGATCCACGACGTCCTGGCTCACACGCTGGCCGCTCTGTCGCTGCAGCTCGAGGCCTTCGCCACCGTGGTCGACGCCGAGCCCGAGACGAGCCCGGCCGTGCGAGCCCAGCTCGAGAAGACCAAGCAGCTGGTGCGCGAAGGCCTCAATGAGGCCCGCGGCGCGGTGCAGGCGCTGCGCGACGACGCGGCCCCGCTCGATGACCAGCTCCGCCGCCTCTCGGCCCGCCATCACGCCGACTTCACCGTGTCGGGGCCACTCCAGCCGCTCCCGGCCGGGGTCGTGATGAACCTGTACCGGGTGGCGCAGGAGGCGCTGACCAACGTGATGAAGCACGCAGCGGGCGCCCATGCCGCGGTGCGACTCGTCTACGGGCCAGACCGCGTGGCCCTGACCGTGGACAACATGGCGCCGGGTGGCACCGCCGGCAACGGCACGGCCGGCAACGGCACGTCCAGCAGCGGCGCGGCCGGCAACGGTACGGCAAGCGGTGCGAGCAACGGCGCTGCGAGCAGCGACGGTGTCGGCTTCCTCTCCGCCAGCGGGGGTGGCTACGGCTTGCGTGGCATTGCCGAGCGGGTCGCCCTCCTGGGCGGCCACGTCGACGTGGGTCCCACCACGGAGGGCTGGCGGGTCGAGGCGGTCGTTCCGCTGGAGCCGGTCGCCGGGGAGCGGACGGTACAGGCGTGAAGGTCCTGATCACCGACGACCAGCGCGTCGTGCGCGAAGGTTTGGCGACCATCGTCGATGGTTTCGCCGACACCGAGGTGGTCGGGCTGGCCGAGGACGGCGTCGAGGCGGTCGAGCTCGTCCGGTCCGCGCAGCCCGACGTCGTGCTGATGGACCTGCGCATGCCCCGCCAGGACGGGGTGGAGGCGACGAAGGCGATCCGGGCCGAGCATCCCGAGGTCGCCGTCGTGGTCCTGACCACCTACGCCGACGACGAGTCCATCATGGCCGCCCTCTCGGCCGGCGCCGCCGGGTACCTGACCAAAGACGCGTCCCGAGACGACATCCGGCGCGCCCTCGATGCCGCCGTAGCGGGGCAGGCCGTGCTCGATCCCCGTGTCCAGGCCACCCTGTTGCGGGCAGCCGAGCACGGAGCCGATCACGGAGCCGACCACGGGGCGGATGCCGGCGCAGACGGTTACGCGCCGGCCCGGTCTCGGACGGCGACCCGGGCCGGGCCGCTGCCCGACGGGCTGACCGAGCGGGAGGCCGAGGTGCTGGCGCTCATCGCGGCCGGACTGTCCAACACGGAGATCGCGGAGCGGCTGTTCGTGGCCGAGACCACGGTGAAGTCACACATCAACCGGATCTTCGCCAAGACCCAGAGCCGCGACCGCGCCCAGGCCGCGCTCTACGCGCGGAGGCACGGCTTGGCGGCCGGCCCCACCGAGCCGCTGTCATAGCTTTCGTCGATGCGCTGGGTCCCGTCGGGGTGCTCGGCCGGGAGCTTCCCCCTCGGGCTCTCGGCCGAGTCTTCGGCCAGGCGAGTCGGCCAGGCCCATCCCGGCCGACCCGTACTCGTTACGCCGGGCCGAAGAGCTTCAGCGTGTTGTCGCCGTCATCGACGAAGAGCACGCCACGGTCCTTCGGGGCCACGATCAATCCGAAGAGGTCGCCGCCCGCATTGAGCGGGTCGATCTGGACGGTGTCCACCTGCTTGCCGAACGGGTTCGTCTCCACCGCGTTCCCGTCGCCCCCGTTGACGGTCAGGATGTCGCCATTGGGCGCCAGGGCCATCCCGAGCGGTGCGTTGAGTGATCCGCCCGAGGTCAGCGTGAAGCCGCCGCCGAGCATGGGACTGGTGCGGGTCGTGGCATCGGGCACGACGGCGATCCGGTTGTTGATCGTATCGGCCACGTACAGCGTGCCGGACCGGCTCACGGCGTCGCCCGTCGGGCCGAGTACCAACGCAGACGCATTGAGTTGCTCGGTGAACCCCTTGGCCACGGTCGTCGAGCTGAAGAGCACAGGAGCCTTCCCGTTGGGCAGGTTGATGTCGAGGCGAACAACGGTCCCGCCGTTGACCGGTTGGCCTGCGGCCGCCTCGGTCCCGTTGAGGACATTGGTCACGAACAGCTCGTCGACGTTTCCGGACTGCACCATCGCCATGTCCCACGGTCCGTTGATCTGGGTGCCGGTCCAGGTCTCCACGGGTTGTCCGTCGGGGTTGATGACGATCAGGCACCCTGCCTCGGGTGTGCCCGCCCCTGCAGCGGTGACCGGAAGGCTCCCCACGACGACGTAGCCGTCTCCCAGCACGGTCAGGGCTGTGGTGAGGCCCACGCCGCCGGGGCAGGGTCCGGGCAGTTGGGAGCGGTGGATGTGGGCGAACACCGTCTGCATCCCTGATGGTGAGATCTCGACGATCGTTGTGCCCGTGCCCTGGAGGTTGGAGCTTGCGTTGAAGTTGGAGATCAGGGTGTCACCGGCGACCAGCTTGCCGGTGTTCATGGGCACCGTGACGATCCCGTAGGGATTGACGTCGCCGTTGTGCGGGACCGTCGACGCCACCGTCGACACCGAGGTGAATTGGGAGAGAAACGGTGGTGAGGCGGCGCCGGCGGTGACGGACGAGGTTCCGGCAATGCCGAGGGTTGCCAACCCCGACGCGGCGAGAAGCGAGGACCCGATCGTCACAGCCCGCCGGCGAAATCCCCCGGATTCCCGATTGGAGTCGGAACGGAAAAAAGGCCGGTGTGCCATGACAACCTCCCCGAGGATGTGGTCCTGTCGCCGCGAAGGGACATGAAGTCCCTTGGCGTGAGGGATACGGCCAAAAGGACCTTAAGGATTTGGGGATTGGCCGAGATGCTGGAATTGCCGGAAATTGCCGCCAATCTCCGGGGCGGCAGCGTTTCCTGGCCGGTGTCACGGGGATTGAGCACACATTTGTCACGACGTCGCGGCTGACTTGCCCGATCCTGGCGGTGACTCGTCCCAGAGTCACCAGCGCGCGCAGGTTTCGCTCTACGCGCACAAGCCGTTCTGCAGGTGCAGCACCCTTCAACAGGGCTGAGGGCCGAGGTCGCCAAAAGGCGGGACCGTCGGCGCCACCGTCGTCACCGCTGAGATGGGAGAGGCACGGTGATGAGGCGGCGCCGGCGGTCCCGATTGCGGTTCCCGCAATGCCGAAGGTCGCGAACCCCGACGCGCTGAGAGCAAGACCTCGGTCGCGGCAGCCCGGCGGAACTCTGCGTGTGCCTGATCGGAAAGGCAACGAAGAACGAGCCGACCTGCCATCTACACGACCTCCTCGAGAGTGTGGTCCTGCCTGCACGAAGGGACACGAGGCCCGCTCGGCATCAGGGATACGGACCGGGCCCGCACAGGGATGGCGGAGGATGGCGAAATGGCCCGAGATCGCCGGAAGCCGCTCCCTTGTTTCCAGCGGCGGGGACTCTCAGGCCCGGACCGCGGCGCCTCCTCGAAGCAATCCGGCGAGCAATCGGGACGGTCACTACAGTCCTCGGGCAAATGCCTGACTACGACGCGATCGTCATCGGAGCAGGGCACAACGGGCTGACCGCCGCCGCCGTCATGGCCCGCGGCGGTATGCGGGTGCTGTGTGTCGAGAAGAACCACTTCATCGGAGGGATGGCCTCGACGACCGAGCTCATCCGGGGCTATCGCTTCGAGCTCGCCGGCTCGATCCAGTTCCCCGTTCCGAACGAGGTGTTCGAGGACTTGGAGCTCGGGTCGTGTCCCATCTACGAACCCGAGGTGCAGTCGGCCAGTATCGGCAACGGCGACCAGCCCCCGCTCTTCTTGTACTCGGACCCCGAGCGGCTCCTCGAGCACCTCGGTGAGGCGCTCGGGATCGAGGCGGTGCTCGGGATGGCCGAGGTGGCCGCCTGGGCCGAGGCTCCGGCCCGGGCCATCGGCCGCTTCGACGTGCGACGAGGGCCGCGCTCGCTGGACGAAATGTGGGACTGCGCCACGAACGAGACCGAGCGCGAAGCGCTGCGCGTCGCGCTGTTCGGCAGCGTCATGGACGTCATCGACCGCTACCTGCCGGACAAGTCGAAGCATGCGCCGGTCCGCAGCATGCTCAGCTTTCTCTCCGTCAACTCCACCTACCGGGGGCCCGCCACTCCGGGCAGCGCGCTGTGTCTCGCCTTCGCCCTGGCGTCACCGGGCACAGCGACGATGTCGAAGGTGCGGGGAGGGTTGGGCACCATGGCGGATCACCTGTGCGCCATGTTCGAGCGCAACGGCGGCGAGCTGCGCCGCCACGCCAAGGTCACGAGGATCGTCGTGGATGGAGGCGGAGCACGCGGCGTCGAGCTCAGTGACCAAAGCGTCGTGACGGCGCCCGTCGTCGTGTCCAACCTCGATCCGACCGCGACCTTCGTCAATCTGATCGACTCCGAGTCCTTGCCCGATGCGTTTGCGCGGCGGGTGGCGGCGATCGACCACCGAGCTGCCTACTTCCAGGCCCACTTCGCGCTGTCGGGACTGCCCGAGTACCGCAGCCCTTACGAAGAGCTCAACGGCACCACCTACGGTCGCAACGTCACGTTCTTCGGTACGGCCGAGGAGATGCAGGCCGACTTCGAGGGCTGCGTGCGCGGCCTGGTACCCCGGTCACCTTCCTTCAACCTCCAGATCCCTTCGCTGGACGATCCGAGCCTGGCTCCCGAGGGCATGCACGCGGCCAGCAGTTTCGCCTTCTACCTGCCGGTCGCGTCCGACCGGGAGTCACAGAACCGGCTACGCGACGACATGGCCGAGCGCATCGTCACCAAGATCACCGCGGCGGCGCCCAACTTCCCCGACCTGATCGACCGCCAGCTCAACTACCCGGCCTTCACCTACGAGCTGATGTTCGGCTGCACCGGTGGCGACTTCACCCATGGCCTGCTCCAGCCTGAGTTCATGGGCCCGTTCCGGCCCGGTCCCCGCGGCTGGCCCGACAACCCGGTCCCGGTCGAGGGTCTCTATCTCTGCGGTGCCGGGTGCCACGGCGGTCCCGGGGTCACGTTCATTCCCGGCTACAACTGCGGCTACGCGGTGCTGGAGGCGACGCGCTCGCGGTTGTAGCGGAACTGGCGCTCCATGAACGCGAGGAACAGGGCGATGGAGAAGGCCAGGCTGGTGAACAGGCTGATCACGAAGAAGATCCAGGCCCAGTGCAAACCGCGACGTCGCCCCTCGACGATCGTCCACAACGGGAGCAGCACCACGTTGACGATGATGTAGTCCTGGGCGGCCGAATCCGCGGCCCAGTTGGTGAAGAGCATCTTCGTGTAGTTGACGTAGTTGGCGTTGGGATACAGGTGGGTGTAGCGCACATTGAAGTACCACCCGAGGATCACAGAGCAGATACCCACGGCGTAATAAACGCCTTCGAGGAGGCTCACCGGCCCGGCCCGCCCGGCCCGGCCACCGGTGAAGAGGTGCCAGTTGACCCGGAAGGCCACCGCGGTGCTGGCGATGCCGAGGATGCCGAAGATCAGCAATTGCGAGGTCATCGATCCTCCTTTGTTCGGCCGCGCCGGGCGGGGCCGGCGCGGTGGCGCTCACCATAAGTCACGCCGGCCGCGGGTCTCGGGTTTCGGTCCGGCGCCCCGCTCAGAGCAGATCGAGGACGCGCTCGGGCGGGCGGCCGAGGACCGCCCTTCCGTTGTGGACGAAGATCGGCCGCTCCAGGAGGATGGGGTGGGCGACGATCGCGTCGAGCAGGTCCGCCGGCCCCTTCTCGTCCAGGGCCAGCTCGGTGTACACCGCCTCGCCCGTTCGCATCATGAGCCTGGGGTCGTCGATCCCCAACAAGGCCATGAGGTGCGCGAGGTCCGCCCGGGTCGGCGCGATGTCGAGATAGCGCACGACGTCCGCCTCGATGTGGTGCTCCTCGAGGATGGCCAGCGCGCTGCGGCACTTCGAACAGGACGGGTTGAAGTAGATCTGCGAGGACATCGCGTCACCCTATGCGGGCCCCCCGAGCGTGGGCAGTGTTGCCACGACCTCGCTCCAGCGGTAGGTGAACACGCGGACGGGGGCAGTGGCCACAGCCAGGGTGACCGCCATGGACGTGCCCCCGCTGTCGCCCCGATGGGTATCGCTGGCGGCGTTCAGGGCCGCTCCCATCACGAGGTTGGCCCCCGAGCCGAAGTTGTCGAGGATGCCCTTGCGGTGTCCCCAGCAGCCGGGGTCGTCGCGCCGCACACAGTCCAAGTTGCCGCTGTCGAAGCCGTCGTTGTACATCCACCCGTAGACGGCGTCGAGACCGTTCGACGACCCGCCGGCCCACTCGGCGTCGTCCAACGCGTAGGCCCCTCCCGGGTCTGGAGGGTCGTCGGCATCGTCGGCACCGCGTTGTGCGTTGTGGTTGAGAGCCGTGGTCAGGCCAACGAAGGGCGCCAGGCCGCGGTCCACTCGCTCCAGGTTCACGGCGACGAACAGTTGGTCGGGCACGCTCAGGTGCCCGTAGTCGGGCGGCAACACCATGGGCCGGATGCCCTCGAGCGCGTGGGCCCGGTTGACCGCCGCCAGAACGGCGCCGAGGCACCTGGGCGACGCGTCCAGCCCATTGGGCGCGCAGATCCGCGTGAAGTCGGGAACTGGTCCGACGTTGGTGGACGGATCGGAGATACCGGTGTCCGACTCCGAAGCGGGGATGGCGCGCAGCGGCTGAAGCGTCCCGGTGGCGATGGATGCGAGCGCCTGTTTCCAGGTGTACGCGTAGGTGTCCGTGGTGCCCGACGCCGTGAGGGCCATCGTTGCGGCCAGCGATGACCCACCCCGATCGCCGGGACTGGTGTCGCCGGCGGGGTTGTAGCCGGCTCCCATGACGAGGTGACCGGATCCGAAGCGGTTCAGCGCGATCTGGCGATCCTCCCAGCAGCCCGAGGTCTGCGCTCTCGAACATTGCGGCACGCCACTGTCGGGTCCGTCGAAGTACAACCATTGGTAGTCGGCGTCGAGTCCGTTGTCGGCGGCACCCATCCACTCCTGGTTCACCTCGGAGTACCCGTGGCCGGGCCGGGCGGGCAGCTTGGCCCTATCGGCCGCACGCTGGGCGTCGCGATCGAGCGAGGCGGAGAGGCCGGCAAAGGGGCTCAGCCCCCGATCGACCCGCTCCGCGTTGAGGGCGACGAAGAGCTGCTCGGGGATGCTGAGCTGGGCAAAGTTGGCTGGAAGGTCCATCGGCCCCACCCCCTCCTGCGCCCGAGCCGTGTCGATGGCGTCGAGCGTCACCCGCAAGCAGGTGACGGAGGTGTCGGCGCCCAGCGGCGCACAGTCGACCGTGTAGTCGGGCACGGGTACGACCGACCGGGAAGGATGCGAGAGGCTGCGTGGGGCCGGAGGACCCGGGGAGCACGCGGCGCACAGGGCGGCAACCAAGGCGACCGAAACAGCAACTGCCCATCGGGGCACGCCCGTGCGACGAGTGCTGTGGTCGGCGGCCCCCATGAGGCGCTCCAACGTAGCCAGGCTTGCCCGGTGAGAGACCTCACCCGGGGACGGAACGCACGCCGCCCTTCAGGACTCGGGGCGCGCCATCCCGTCGTCAAAGCGCGGCGGTCGCTTCTCCAAGAAGGCGGCGACAGCCTCTCGCATGTCGCCGGTCATGGAGGAGAGGACCTGAGTCCGGTTCTCGAGATCGATGCCGGCCTGGAGCGAACCGACCTCGAGTTGGGACCACATGACTTCCTTGGTCATCCGAATGCCCCACGGGCTGTTGGCCGCGATGAGTGCAGCCGACTCCAGCGCGGCCTCCATCAATTGGTCGTCGGGCACGACGCGCAGGACGAGCCCGATGTGGTCCGCCTCGTCCGCGTCGATGATCCGCCCGGTCAACATGAGCTCCCAGGCCCGGGAGGCGCCGATGAGCCGGGGGAGCAGCCAACTGACGCCGATGTCGCATCCGGAAATGCCCAGCCGGACAAAAGCCACGTTGAATCGGGCTGATGCGCCGGCGATGCGGATGTCGCTGGCCAGGGCCAGGGCCAATCCACCGCCGGCGGCGGCTCCGTTGACCGCGGCGATCACCGGCTGCGGCAAGGCCCGCAGCCGCGGCACCAATCCGGCGATGTGTGTCTGAGTGGCGAACGTGTCCTCGACCCGGCCCCGCCCGTCCGCGCCGGGTGCCCGCCCGTACCCGGACAGATCGATCCCCGCACAGAATCCCCGACCGGCACCCGTCAGAACCACGACCCGGCATGACCCGTCGATCGCGATGGCTTCGAGCGCTTCGTGAAGTTCGCTTACGAGCGTCGCATTCATTGCGTTCAATCGCTCTGGGCGTTGCAGGGTGATCCGCGTGACGCCCTCAGCGGGCTGATCGATGACCAGTGTGGACATGGAGCTCCTCCGCTCGGATGGACGGTCCATCCTCTCCCAGTGGTACCGCACGCGGCGAACCGTCGGCATGGCGGGGCGCCGATGCATCGGTCCTGCGCTCACGTCCGCCGGCCTGGCGCCGTTCCGGGTTTGGCGCGAGGGTCTGGGGGAGTCCGGATCCCCGGAGAGAGGGGCGCCATCGTGGGCCTGCGGGCTTCGAACATCGTCGACGCACCGATCGACGAGGTCTTTGCGTGGCACGCCAGGCCCGGAGCGATCCGACGCCTGACCCCGCCCTGGCAGCCGGTGCGCGTCGTGGAGGAAGCGACGTCGTTGCGCGACGGCCGCGCCGTGCTCCGCCTGCCCGGTGGGGTGCGCTGGGTGGCCCAGCACGAGGCGTACGACCCACCCCACCTCTTCGTCGACCGGCTGGTTTCGCTTCCGTTGCCCTGGCGCCACTGCCACGAATTCGACGCTGTTTCCCGGTCGCGCACCAGGTTGACCGACGTGGTCGAGACCCCGATCCCGGGGGCGTTCCTCGACGAGATGTTCCGCTACCGCCATCGCCAGTTGGTCGGCGACCTGGCTGGACAGAGAACCCTGCGGGTTCTCCGGCCAGACCCGTTGACCGTCGCGGTCACCGGTGCTTCGGGACTCATCGGCTCCGCCCTGTGCGCGTTCTTGAGCACGGGCGGACACCGGGTCATCCGGCTGGTGCGCCGGGCGGGCCTCTCGCCCGACGAACGAACCTGGGACCCCGAAGCTCCCGACCCGCGGTCGTTGGCCGACGTCGATGCGCTCGTGCACCTGGCCGGTGCCCCTATCGCCGGTCGCTTCACGCGCACGCACAAGGCGCTCGTCCGACGGAGCCGGATCGAGCCGACCCGACGGCTGGCCGAGGTCATGGCCGGCATGGTGGACGGGCCCAGGGTGCTGGTCACGGCCTCGGCCGTCGGGTGCTACGGCCCCGACCGCGGAGACGAACTGCTCACCGAGGACAGCGCGCCCGGCGACGGCTTCTTGGCCGATCTCGTCCGTGACTGGGAGGCGGCGACGACCCCGGCGGCCGAAGCCGGGCTGCGCGTGGTGCAGGTGCGCAACGGCATCGTCCAGTCCCCGGCCGGAGGGATGCTCCGGTTGCTCCGGCCGCTCTTCAGCGCCGGCCTCGGCGGATCGCTCGGCGACGGGCGCCAGTGGGTGCCCTGGATCGCCATCGACGACGTGGTCGACGTCCTGGCTCGGTGCGTGGTCGATCCCGACCTGCGCGGACCGGTGAACGGCGTGGCTCCCAACCCCGTGCGCAACCGCACGTACAGCGCCACCCTGGCCAGAGTGTTGCGACGGCCGGCGCGGTTGCCGGTGCCGTCGTTCGCGCCCGGCCTGTTGCTGGGCGAGCAGGGGGCGCACGAGTTCGCCCTGGCCGGCCAGCGGGCGGTTCCGGAGCGCCTTCTCGCCCGAGGCCACTCCTTCCGCCACGGGACCCTCGAAGCATGTCTCCGCCATGTTCTCGGGCGCGCCGGGCCCGACGGAATCGGGGACTGAACCCGGGGATGCAGATCCGCTCGACCACCCATAGTGTCGGGGCGATGACGAGCAGCGTGCACGGTTCGCAGCACGAGGCGAGCGAACAGACCCGATGAACCAGTCACCCTCACTGCCGGTCCACGGCAGCGCGGTCGTGACCGGCGCCAGCCGCGGCATCGGCCGGGCCGTCGCGCTCGAGTTGGCGGCCCGCGGCTTCGACACGATCGCCACAATGCGTGACCCTGCAGCGGGGGCGTCCATGCCGGAGGAGGTCGAGGGATCGCTCGCAGTGCGCCGGCTCGACGTGACCGACCCTTCGACGTTCGAGTTACCCGGCGACCTGCGAGTCCTCGTCAACAACGCCGGCATCGACGTCGACTACCTGCCCGTCGAGCACGCCAACATAACGGACTGGCGACGCCTCTTCGAGACCAACGTGTTCGGGGTGGTGGCGCTGACGTCGGCCGCCATCCCACTGCTGCGGGCCAACGCGCCGGGCGTGGTGTGCACGGTGAGCTCGTCCTCGATCTTCGCGTCGGTGCCCTTCTATGCGGCTTACCGGGCGTCGAAGGCTGCGGTCTCGGCGTTCGATGACAGCCTGCGTACCGAGGTGGCCCCCTTCGGCATCCGGGTCGTCGAGATCCTGCCCGGGCCGGTCGACACCGACATGTTCCGGCTCAGTTCGGGCGAGCAGGACGCTGCTCGTTTCGAGCACTACCGCTCCCTGGGCGCCACGGCGGCCCGGCTGCGCGAGGAGCACGCCGATCCTCGGGTGGTCGACCCAGCCGACGCCGCCATCGCCATCGTTGACGCCATCCTCGAGAGTGACGGCCCGATGCGCTACGGCTGCGACCCCGTCTCGTACGAATTGCTCGAGCTGTGGCGCCGGCATGACGACGAGACGGTGTACGAGCTGACTGGACAATCCCTCCTCGATGCTGCCGCAGCCGGGAGCGGCGCCGGCACCTAGGGGGGTTTCGACCTCCCTGGCGAGTTGTCGATCTCGTGGAGGATCGGGCTCGAGCAGCGCACGCCGGTGGCGCAGACGATGCCGGCCCTCCACATCCACGTTGTCGGCCATCTCGTCACCCAGCTCGCTCAGAGCTTTCTCCAACCTGGACTGCATTTCGCCGCATCGCTCCTCGTTGAGATCGTTCGTCATCGCTCGCCGTCAGCCCATTCGAACGGCCAGCTGAGAGGCGGGGTCATCGGGCGCGACGACGATCTCGCGATGCGCTGATCGAAGGAAACGTACCTGGCGCGCTACGTTCGGTGGCCCGGCAGAAAGGCCCGCCTTGCAGTTCAACGTCATCTTCGCCGTCTTTCCCATCATCTTCTTGGGCGAGCTCCCGGACAAGACCATGTTCGCCTCCCTCGTGATGTCGACTCGCGGGCGGCCACTGCTGGTCTGGCTGGGGGCGGCCGCTGGGTTTGCCGTGCATGTCGTGATCGCCGTGACGATCGGCCTCGCGCTCTTCCATCTTCTGCCACACCGGGCGCTGGCGATCATCGTCGCCGTCATGTTCGCGATCGGCGGCGTGCTCGCCCTGCGCGAGGCGGTGAAGGAGCGCCAGGAAGAAGAGCTGGTCGAGAAGGAGGTGGCCTCACACCGGCGGGTGGCCGTCACCGCTTTCCTGGTGATCTTCCTGGCCGAGTGGGGCGACCTGACCCAGATCCTCATGGCCAACCTCGCGGCCCACTATCACGACCCCCTCTCGGTCGCCGTCGGCTCCCTGTTGGCGCTGTGGGCCGTCGCGGGACTGGCCGTCGTCGGCGGCCAGAGCTTGCTGCGTCTGGTGAACATCAAAACCGTGCGCATCGTCACAGCCGTCGTGCTCTTCGCCCTGACCGGCTACGCCATCTATGAAGCGGCGCGCTGAGGGCGGCCGGGCCCTCAGTCGCGCCGCTGCGGTTCCGTCCCGTCCTGCGGCGAGGCAGCACGGTCGCGGCGGGCTCGACTGGCCTCGAGGAGCTCGGCCGTGCCGGCCTCGAGGAGGGCCCAGGTGTCACGCATCTCGCGCAGACGGTCGTTCCCTGAAGCGGCCTGACGACGGTCCTGGCCACGGCAATTGCGCTCCGGGCCTTGGCCCGGTGACCACGCCATACCCGCCGCGTCGGGTCCCCGGCCGATCTCACCGGAACCACGAGCGGAGCGAGGGTTGCCGGTCCACGAGATTACCCATTCGTCACACACTCAAAATTGCAGTCCCGCCGCCCGATACTCTGGACGGCGTGAGCGCACTCTCATGTGCTCTCCGAGGCCCTCAGAGGTCGAAACTTCAAGCCGCTGCGGATCCCCCCTCTCCGACTCTTCCGCCAGCCGTGGATTGAATACCGTGGACCAGATCGACGACCAGACGGCCGGACCTACTCCTTCGGCGGCGCCTCCTGACATGTCCGGGGCGCGCCCCGACGCGCCGCGGACCGGCACGTCGAGGCACGGCCCTCACCGGGGCCGGCACCGCCGGCGGCGTCATTGGCTACGGGTGCGTGCCATTCGTGTGGTGAGCCTGGGAGCGCTCTGCACTGCGCTGGTCCTGACCATCGCTCTGGGCTGGATGGCTTTGCACGGTGGTGCTGCGGACTCACAGGGTTCTCGCGATGTCTCTGACCGCTCGTCACAAGACCAAGCCCTACGCTCCGGCTTGCAAGGCAACGTGGACTTCTCCGGTCACGGCAAGCGCGCTGGCCACCTGCCGGCGGCTACGACGCCACCCGCCGGCGCGCCGGCCAGCGTGGCCGCGGCCCCGCCGCTGCGGCCGCACGAAGTCTTCGGCTTCGCCCCGTACTGGACACTGTCCTCGAGCGGTGGCTTCGACGTCCAGGGCATATCGACGCTGGCCTACTTCTCCGTCGATGTGAATCCTGACGGAACGCTGCAGCAGTCCGGAGCGGGATGGAACGGCTACGAGAGCCAGAACCTGGCCAATCTCATCACCCGGGCCCATGCGGCCAACGACCGCGTCGTGCTCACCGTGACGGATTTCGACCAGGCGTCGCTCAACGCCTTGACCTCTTCACCGACGGCAGCGGCAAAACTCAGCTCCACGTTGCTGGGCGCCGTCTCCGCCAAGAACCTCGACGGAGTCAACCTCGACCTCGAAGGGGAGGGTTCCGGAGATCAGGCCGGGCTGACCCGTCTCGTCGCCGCGGTGTCGTCCACGTTGCATCAGGCGAACCCGCACTACCAGGTGACGATGGACACCTACGCAAGCTCAGCCACCGACTCCGGCGGCTTCTACAACATCGCCGCCCTGGCCCCGGTGGTCGACGGCTTCTTCGTCATGCAATACAGCCCGAATCTCGCCGCGAGCTCGTCTCCGACTTCGCCCCTCACCAGCGGTCTGTTCTCCGACCAGACAACCGTCAACGAGTACGCCTCCGCCGTGCCACCCTCCAAGGTCATTCTGGGCCTGCCCTACTTCGGAATCGACTGGCCGACGACGAACGGCACCATCCTTGCCACGGCCACCGGTCCGGCCACCGACGTCTCTCTCAACCAGGTCCTGACCAGCGGGCATCCCCTCTACTGGGATCCTGTCACCGACAGCGGGTGGACCTCGTACGCGGTCGGCAACCAGTGGCACGAGACGTTCTTCGAAGATCCCACCTCGCTCTATGACGCCGCTCAGCTGGCGAAGTCCCACAATTTCGCCGGCGTCGGCATCTGGGCGCTCGGCATGGACGGCAACAACATGAACGACTTGGCTGCGCTGGACGGCGTTCCGCCGGCTCCCAGAACCGGTCCGACCGGTCCCGTCCTGACGTTCCCACCCGTTCAACCCGTACCACCCGGCGAGACTCCGTCTTCGTCAACGACGACCACGTCGCCGCAACCTACGGTGACGACCACGACGACCGGGTCCTCGGTCTCGACTACCACGACCACGCCTTCCGCCTCGACCACGACGACCAGTACCACAGCGCCGTCGGGTCCCATGTACTCGGGACTGTGGAATCAGACCCAAGTGACTCTTGTCAAGGTGAGTGGTGCCGCGATTCCGCCGACCCAAGGAACTGTCCCGGTGGGCCAGCTGACCGACTTCGCGACTGACGATCCCTCCGTCTCGTGCCTCTCGCAATCGCCGTCTCTGGCCGTTTGGCAGGTCAGCGGGAACTCGAGCGAGTACCTGGTGGTTGCCACGTACCCGGCCGACTGCGCCAGCGCCGACTTCACGTTCTCCACCTCGTGAGGAGCCAGGGCCGCTGAGTCAAGAGGGCTGACCGCTCGAGGCCAGGGACTGACACCGGCTCCGAACGTCGGCCTCTCTTTCATGCAGACCGTCAGGTCATGCAGACCATCAGGTCATTCAGACGGTCAGAGTCGAGCCCTCCGTCGTCACCCGAGTACGAGATGGCGCCAGGGGACTGCTCCCAGCGAACATCGACATCCAGATTCTGCTCGGAATGAACCCTCTACTGAGGGTTATGCGTCAGGCTTCTGGAAAGCAGAACCGGTAGCCCACTCCACGCACGGTAAGGATCCAGCGAGGGGCGTCCGGATCGGGCTCGATCTTGAGCCTGACCCGTCGGACGTGCTCGGTCACGGTCGAGCGGCCTTGCCACTGCTGCGTTGATCCCCAGACCCGCTCCAAGAGGTCCTCGCGGGAGAAGACCTGACCCGGCGAGGCGGCGAGAAACGCCAGGAGATCGAATTCCTTCCGGGTCATCTCGATGCTCTCGCCGTCGATCACCACGGTGCGGGTGTCACGGTCGACCGTGAGGCCGCCATGCTCCATGCGGTTCACCGCGGGCTCGCTGTTCCCCCGCCGCAGCACCGCTCGGACCCGGGCCTCGAGCTCGGCGAAGGAGAAGGGCTTGACGACGAAGTCGTCGGCCCCCAGATTCAGCATGCGGATCCGCTCTTCCTCCGAGTCACGCCCGGAAAAGACGATCACCGGCACTGCACTGTGACGCCGGATCTTGGCCAGGACCTCGAGACCGTCGACGCCGGGCAGGCCCAAGTCCAAGATGATCAGGTCGGCCGTGTGTTGAAACACTGCGCGCAAGGACGAGGGTCCGTCTGCCGCCTCAGTCACCCGATAGCCACTGCGCTCGAAATAGTGGTGGAGCGCAGTGCGGCAGCTGGGATCGTCCTCAGCCACCATGATCGTGGGCTGGTTGCCCGCTTCGAGGACATGGTACGGCCGGAGCGCCTGTCGGCGGAGAGCCGTCGGTGCGTGGAGTGTTGCGGTGCCCGCTCCATGGCGAGCGGCGGTTCCTTCAGGTGCGTCAAGCATCGTTCAAGCGCTTTCCCGTTCGGCCCGGTTGACTCCCACCGTGCGCTCCGTGTGGAGCGCCAGCAGCAGCCGTTGGGGCAACTTGTGGATCGAAGTGATGAAATGCCATTCGGGTCCGCAGACCGCCTTTCATTCGCCGCCCGCCGCCCACCGACGTGACGAGCAGCATCTGGTTCGTGGTCTCACGCGATGTCGATCGATCCCACTGTGATCCCACTTTTTTGCCCCTCACTCGCACCATCTGACTGATGCCCTCGTTGACACCGTCCGTCCGGTGCCACTCCCTCTCTTCAGCGCACCGTTGAACATGCGCGTAAAAGCTCGATCAGGAGTACCAACAACACTTAAGACGAACGTTCTTGCAGGTCGGTTGTGCGTTGGTTGTTAGTCGGTTGCAAGACGAATGAAATGATCTTCACCCCAGTTGCAGAGGCCAATTGTCGGCCGTCGTGTGGCTTCCCTACAGCTCTGCGCAAGATCTCGTCGGTCGCCCTGTCGGCCTCGACGAAGTGCTCCGGGCGGCGAACGGTCGGAGCGATCCACCCTCGGCGAGACCCTGCCCGACACGTCGCACGGTCCGGTCGAGGTGTTCGAGGCGAAGGAGGCACTCGTCGTCGCTGCCGACGCCGTGCCCGATCGAGGAGGGCACGGTCTTGACGATGGACGACGGCGAGGGACTGACCCCTACCGAGATCGCTGAGTTCACCGGACGGACCGGGAGTCGGGTGGGCCAGATCCACACGAAGGCGCTGCGCCCGAAGTTTGGCCGCCGTAGCGAGCGTGTTCACACCGCCCCGTGACGACCCTCCCGGTGCCTCGCCGGCGTGTCATGACGCAGCGGCGAGCGGACAAGGCTCGGCTGCAGCTTCTCGCAAGCTGAGCAGGGCGAACCTGGGTCTCGGCCGACCCGTCACCGAGGTCCACGCTCACGGTGGACGCGGCCACGGTCACGCACGCCTGAGCGGACCGGTACCGTTCGACCTAACCGAACCGAGCCAGGAGGGTCGTGCGATGCCATTGCACAAGCGGGAGACGGTGCGAGAGGGAATGCTCGATTCGGTCTATGCGGACCGGGACCTGCTGTCCACTCTGCCGTCGAAGGATTTCCCGACCCGGGAGATGCGCCCCGAAGAGGTGTTCCAGGGCATCTCGGACGAGCTCCTCTTGGACGGCAACGCCCGCCAGAACCTGGCGACGTTCTGTCAGACGTGGGAGGAGCCTGAGGTGCATCGCCTCATGGACATCGCCATCGACAAGAACCTCATCGACAAGGACGAGTATCCCCAGACGGCCGAGCTCGAACGCCGTTGCGTGCAGATGCTGGCAGATCTCTGGAACGCTCCAGGCTCGTCTGCCGCGGTGGGTTGCTCGGCCATCGGATCGTCGGAAGCGTGCATGCTCGGCGGGATGGCCGCCAAATGGCGCTGGCGGGCGAAGCGACGTGCCGAGGGAAAGTCGATCGATTCTCCCAACATGGTCTGCGGGCCGGTGCAGGTGGTCTGGCACAAGTTCGCTCGGTACTGGGACGTCGAAATGCGCGAGGTCCCGATGGCTCCTGGCCGGTACTCCATGGACGTCGAACAGATGCTGGAGCGTGTCGACGAGAACACCATCATGGTGGTGCCGACCTTCGGGGTGACCTACACCGGCTCCTACGAGCCCGTGCTGGAGCTCTCCGACGCCTTGGACCAGCTCCAGGCACAGAAGGGTCTGGACGTCGACATCCACGTCGACGGTGCGAGCGGAGCCTTTCTCGCTCCCTTCTGCGCACCTGACATCAAGTGGGATTTCCGGGTGCCCAGGGTCAAGTCGATCTCCACATCGGGGCACAAGTTCGGGCTGGCCCCGCTCGGGGTGGGCTGGGTTCTGTGGCGTGACGCTTCCGAGTTGCCCGACGACCTCATCTTCCACGTCACGTATCTCGGTGGCGACATGCCCGTGTTCCAGATCAACTTTTCCCGGCCGGCAGGTCAAATCGTCGCCCAGTACTACAACTTCGTCCGCCTCGGCCGGGACGGATATCGAAACGTCCACGACGCCTGTTACAACACAGGGAAGTTCCTGGCTCGGGAGATCGTCAAGCTCGGGCCGTTCGAGCTCCTCTGCGACTCCGACCCCGAGAGCGGGATTCCATCGGTGGCGTGGAGAATCAAGGAAGGCGAAGACCCCGGGTATACCTTGTACGACCTCGCCGACCGTCTCAGGGTCAAGGGCTGGCAGGTGCCGGCGTATCCGTTGACCGGCGCGGTCTCCGATGTCGCCGTCCAGCGCATCCTCGTGCGTCAGGGCGTCAGCCGGGACCTCGCCGGGTGCCTGCTGAACGATTTCAAGGATTCCATCGCCCACTTCGAGAAGCATCCGACGACGGTCTCGATGACCAAGGAAGAGTCGGGCGGCTTCAGCCACCTGTAGTGGTCAGGTGGCCGACGCCACCGGGGAGTCGGTCGGCAACGACCAGTCCACGCTCAGCGGCCGTCGGCGCAAGAAACGCGGTCGCCCGACCACCGCCGGACGGTCGGTCGTCCAGGGCGCAGGCGAGGCCTTGGTCAGCCCGGCCAAGGCCCGAAGCGCGGGCTCGTACGCGGAGCGCATCCAGACGAAGTGCGGCCAGGCCTGCGCGGCACTCAGGGCGTCGTCCCCCAGGATCGGGTCCAGGATGGTTCGCGCCCGCAGGTATTCCTCCCGGTCGATCGCGATGGATGGTGGGGGCTCCTCCAGATGCGGGCGCAACTCCTCGAAGCGCGTCGGATCGGGCAGGGGGATGCCCGCGGAGCGGGCAACCCGGACGAAGGCGGGCATCCCGTAGACGAGCACCATCATCGGTCCCTTTTCGAGGTTCGAGAAGTGCTCTCCATCGTTCCGCGGAGACGCCGACACGACCAGAGCGGCGGCGTCGAGGAGCGTGCCGGCCGTGGCCACCCACGAATGCCCTCGGTGCGTCTCGGGGAAATACGACAGCATCGGGAACGTCGTATGGGTCTGTTCGAGATCGAGGATCCAATCGGCCTGGTTGCGCCAGAAGTCTTGACCCTCGAGGGCACCGATTTGATGGAGAGTGACCAGGAGATCGACTGCCGAAGGGGGCGACCCGGCGATAGGGCGGATTCGGACGACACCCTTCTCCCGCGCGCTGTACGCCGAGAGGATGGTGGGCAGGTAGCTGATCAGCAGGGCGACGAGACCGAGGCCAATGGTGGCCTCGATGAAGGCGAGCCAGATCCGGCTCGTCGTGTCCGGCTCACTGAATCCGAGGGTTGTCAGGGACGAACCGCTGATCTCGAACGCCTTCTGCCAGATCAGACTGCCGGTGCCCCAGAAGATCAGCGTGAAGGCGACGACCATGAGGATCATCCAAGCCAGCGGCAAGGTGACCAACGCCACCGGTGCGTACATCCGTCGAAGCCGTTGGGTGCGTTCCTCGCTGCTCCAACGCGGCACGAGTAACCGGTAGACGACCGCGAAGACGCCCTGCGCCAATCGCGGCGAACCCTCCTGGGGCAAGACGACAGTCTTCAACGCTGATCCGAGGACGGAACACGCCAACGCAAACCCCGCGACGAAGGACAGGACGCGAAGGGCGGTCATGAGTTAGTGGATCGATTCACACGGGCGACTGATTGCCGTCACGGTAGTACCCGCCGTGTCTCCGTCGTCGCCTCATATGCGGGGCGCTCTGTCGCCGCGCAAGGTTGTCAGGAGACGGACTTGGCCGCCGCCCGCACAGCCTCGTCAATTTTGCCCTTGTCGAGCTCGAGTTCCTTGGTGGCTCGTTTCGTCGCCTTGAGTTGCAGCTTCTCGAGGTAGGCCTCGATCTTCGTCTCACCCACGATCACCAGTGCCGCTTCACCGGCGTCGATCATGTCGCCGAATTCCTTCACGTCGGTGCGGGACATTCCCTTCCAGAGGTGACCGCTCACGCCTCCGACGGCGGCACCGACGATGGCGGTCCCGATGATCGACGGCGGGAAGAGAATTCCGACGAGCGCTCCCACGCCGGCACCCCCCCATGCACCGTGGCGGGTCGACGTCTCGTCCTTGTTCACGTGGACTTTCCCGTCGTCGTCCTTGGTGATCACGGCGGCGTCGTAGGTTCCGACGGCTCCCTGCGAGTGAAGCCCTTTGACCAGGTCGTAATCGGTACGCGCATCGACCTCACTGGCGTAGGTCCCGATGTAGATGAAGACTCCGTCTGCCTTGGACATGGCACCCCTGCTTCGTTCGTGTCCGGGTGGACTCCGGCCTGGTCCACCGTACCCTTTGGTCATCGGCGAACGAGCCACGCGGTCGTCCGGCCGGCCCCCACGTGCACCGGGCAGGGGGTCACTCGGGGCTTGTCGCCGAGATGAGCCGGCGGACCGCCGGCCACCGCAGAGTCAGCCCCGGTCTGGCATGATCCCGGACCATGTCCTTGCCCCCGGCCCTCGAGATCGCGCGCCGCGCCTCGCTGCTGCCGATGACCGAGATCGCCGCACAGATGGGGATCGGCTCAGATCTTCTCGAGCCCTACGGCAGTCACGTCGCCAAGGTGAACCTGGACGCGGTGTCCGCGTTGGCCGGCCGTCCCAAGGCCAAGTATGTGGTCGTGACCGCCGTCACGCCGACCCCTCTCGGGGAGGGGAAGACGACCACGACGGTGGGACTCGGCCAAGCGCTGGCCTGTATCGGTCGTCAGGCCACGATCGCCATCCGACAGGCCTCCATGGGTCCCACGTTCGGCATCAAGGGCGGTGCTGCCGGCGGCGGGTACAGCCAGGTCGTCCCATTCGAGAATCTGAACCTCCACTTGACGGGCGACCTGCACGCCGTGACCGCGGCGAACAATCTCCTCGCCGCGATGGTGGACAACCACCTCTACAACGGCAACGAACGCGGGCTCGATCCCAACGCGATCACCTGGAAGCGGGTCCTCGACGTCAACGATCGTTCGCTGCGCAACATCGTCAGCGGCCTCGGTTCGAGCGAGGACGGGATCCCGAGGGAGACCGGCTTCGACATCACGGCCGCGTCGGAGGTGATGGCCGTCCTCGCGCTGGCCACATCGCTGCGGGATCTCCGCGAACGACTGGGTCGCATCGTTGTCGGCTACACCCCGGAGGGCGAGCCCGTCACGTCAGAGCAACTGAAGGCCGCGGGGGCCATGACGGTCATCATGCGGGACGCCATCAAACCGAACCTGCTGCAGACGCTCGAGCACACCCCGGTTCTCGTGCATGCCGGACCCTTCGGGAACATCGCACATGGGAACTCGTCGGTCGTGGCCGATCTGATCGGCATCCACGGCGGTGAGTACCTGGTCACCGAAGCCGGTTTCGGCTCTGACATGGGCGCGGAACGCTTCTTCAATATCAAGTGTCGAACCTCTGGGCTGAGACCGGACGCCGCGGTCGTCGTCACAACGGTGCGAGCTCTGAAACTGCACTCGGGAAGGCACAAGGTGGTGGCGGGCCGGCCGCTGCCGGGGGCCATGCTCCAGGAGAACCCCGAGGAGGTGCAGCTTGGTGCGACCAACCTCCTGGCCCATCTGGCCATTGTGCGAAGGCACGGTGTCGTCCCGGTGGTCGCCATCAACGCCTTCGACGACGACTACCCGTCCGAACACGCCGCCATCCGCGAAATAGCCGCGTCGGTGGGGGCACGGTCCGCCGTGTGCAGGCACTTCACGGAGGGCGGCAAGGGCGCGGTCGAGCTGGCCGAGGCGATCGTCGAGGCGTGTGAGGAGCCGAGCTCATTCCGAATGCTCTATGAGGACGATGCCACCCTGCGTCAGAAGGTGGAGACGATCGCCACGGAGATCTACGGGGCCGATGGCGTCGACTTCCTGCCGGCCGCATCGCGCCACCTCGAGACGTATGAGCGCGCCGGATTTGGCCGCCTGCCGGTCTGTATCGCCAAGACGCATCTCTCTCTTTCGTCCGATCCTGCACTCAAGGGAGCGCCGCACGGCTGGCGCCTTCCGGTCCGTGAGGCCAGGGCCAACGTTGGTGCGGGCTTCGTGTATCTCGTCAGTGGCGACATGCGGACGATGCCGGGTCTCTCGTCCCATCCCGCGGCGGAGAAGATCGACATCGACGGGGACGGCAACGTGGTAGGCCTGTACTGATCCGACCGTTGCCGACCCGATGGCCGCTCGGTGCCATCGGGAGAGCATTTCGGCTCCAGACCAGGGAGGTGCACGTGGCTATCGACTTCACGCTGGCTCCGGAACACGAAGAGATCCGGAGCCGTGTCCGCACGTTCATTCAGGAGAGCGTGCAGCCGCGAATCAAGGGTTTCGACGACGAGTCCCGGGTGACGTCTCGTCACGAGTACCTCGTCACGATCCTCGAGCTGCGCGAGCAAGCGAAGAAGGAGGGCCTCTGGCTGCCCCACATGCCCGAGGAGTGGGGTGGCATGGGCCTGGGTCACGTGGAGTTGGCCATGGTCCAGGCAGAGGCCGGCAAGACGCGTCTGGGGCCATGGATCCTGAACTGCATGGCTCCCGATGAGGGCAACATGCACACCCTCCTCCACTGGGGCACGGACGAGCAGAAGGACAACTATCTCCGGCGCCTGTGTGAGGGCACGGCGATGTCGTGCTTCGCCATGACCGAACCCGAGGTAGCCGGCTCCGATCCGACGCTGATCCAGACCAAGGCCGAGAAGGACGGAGACGAATGGATCATCAACGGCCACAAGTGGTTCATCTCCAATGCCCGACGGGCCCAGTTCGCCATTTTGATCGCTCGCACCGAACCAGATGTGCCGCCCGGCTCGCGGGGCGCCAACACCGCCTTTCTCGTCGATCTGCCCGCTGAAGGCTGGAACGACGTGCGCGAGGTCGAAACCATGCATGGCTCGACCGGTCACTCCGAAATCGTCATCGAGGATCTTCGGGTCCCCGATTCACAGATCTTGGGGGGTCGGGGCAACGGGCACCGCCTGGGTCAGTACCGCTTGGGGCCGGCGCGCCTCGCCCACTGCATGCGCTGGATCGCTCAGGCGGAGACGGCTCTGGACATGATGGTCGACCGCTCGCTCAATCGGTATTCCCACGGATCACTCCTCGCCGAGAAGCAGGGCGTGCAGTGGTTGATCGCAGACTCGGCCATGGAGCTGTACCAGTGCAAGCTCATGGTGCTGCACGCCGCCTACAAGATCGACCGAGGTGAAGACTTTCGCACCGAAGTCTCCATGGCGAAGCACTTCGTGGCCAACAGCCTCAACCGCATCGTCGATCGCTCCATGCAGGTGCACGGAGCGCTTGGCTACTCCACCGACACGCCCCTCGCCAACATGCTCCAGCATGCCCGGTGGGCGCGATTCGCCGACGGTGCGGACGAGATACACCAGATGCGCATCGCCGAGCGGACCATCGCCGCCTACAAGGACACCGGTTCGACCAACGCGGCCACCGGTGGACTCCCGGTCTGAGCCGTGGGCTGCATCTTCGCCCTCATCGCCGCCTTCTCCGCCCGCTTCGCCCTGTTCCTCCTCTGGCTGTTCACCGATCGGCTGACCATTGCCTTCCGGTCCGGCTGGGAGGGCATCATCGGGTTCATCTTCCTGCCCTATACGACGCTGTTCTACGCGCTCGTGTACGCACCCGTGAAGGGCGTCGACGCGTTCGGGTGGATCATCGTCGCCTGTGGCGTCCTGCTGGACATCGGTTCACATCTGTTCGGGTCTCGGGCCGAGCGTCGGCGTCGCCACCGCGTCGAGCATGCGTCCTAACCGCCCCGATCCACAGCGCCAGGCTCGGAACCGTCGGCACCCGGGCGGGGCGCCTCGCCGGTCGCGTCGCCCCGCTCTGCCCTTCGACGTCGTTCGGCCATCACCTTGGGGTCGCTGACCTGGGCCCAGAGCCTCGAGGGCCTCGTCGTCATCACATGACCGGTCGGCCCAACGAACCGAACCTCGACGTTGGCGTTGCCCGACATCGACCAGACCTTGGTGTGGATCAGATGATGGTGGTGTTTGCACAGCAAGGCCAGGTTGGACACGTCGGTCGGACCATCCGCCTCCCACTCGTCGAGGTGGTGGCAGTCGCTGAACAAAACGTTGGCGCAGCCCGGAAAGATGCAGTGGCGATCACGTCGGAAGACCTCCCGGCGCTGGGTCGGGGTCGGAGAACGCCGGGCCCGTCCCTCGTACATGGTGTGGCCCTCGTCGTCGTCGAGGGCGACCACCAGCGTGGCGTCACAGGCCAGACGCCGGGCCACATCCGCGCTGATGAGCCCGCCGCGCTCGAGTTCACCGGGCAGCGTCGAATCGGGGTCGCTCAGCACCTCGAAGGGCACGTGGGCCACCACCAGTGGAACCGGCCAGGACCCCGCTGCCCCGCCGGTTCGCACCACCGCAGAGACCAGGGCATCGGCGAGGCGCTGGTCGAGGGGCGTTTCGCCATTTGAGCCCATCGCCTTGACCCGCTCCTCGAGCACGGAGCGCACCGCCAGATAGGAGACCGGGGGCAACTGCGCCACGATGGTGCCCCGGGCGTCGTTGAAGCGAACCGAGCGCTTCTCCTCGTCGGCCCGATCAGAGGCCACGGTGGGCAGCGCCTGGGAATGCACCAGCGCCCCGAGGTCCTTGAATGAGAGCGCCCCGGCCGCCTCGGCCCACTCGGCGTCGGTCTCGGGGGTGGCCACCGTGGCGAGCACCTTGGCCTTGTCCAGAGACACGTGTCCCTCGGAGAGCGAACGGGCCAGATGAGGAAGGTCGATCAGGTGTTCACCCACCGCGGCGTACGCCCGCGCAGTTCCGCCCGAAAGCCCCAGTCGTTCTTGGAACCAGGCCACCAGCGAGGTCGCCCCGTTGGCCCGCCAGCTCTCTCGTCGGTCGAGTTCGCCCCCGAGGAGGCAGAGCAGGGCATCTTGGCGAGAGCGAATGGCAAACGCCTGTTCAGCCAACGAAAAGATCTCCTCATCACTCAGCCGGGCCACCTCGGCTGCGTTCGTCGCAGCGAAAGGATCGACCTGCGAACCCTGCGGAGCTCTCCGAACCGGTCGGCCCGTACTGCTCGGTGCTGAACGTGCCATCACTCAATGAATGGTCGCCCTGACCAAATGGTTTAGCCAACAACCCGGAGAGAACACGTGCCCAGCCACCCGGACGAGATCGCAGGGATGAGAGAGAGCGCCGGGTTCCGCGTGGGTCATCGGCGGCGTGGGCGTCGCCGCCTGACGCTCAGTCGAACTGCAGCCGCAGGTCCGGTTCGGGCCCGAACGCCGGGTCGGCCGGTCCGTCCGCAGCCAGCTTCTGCCACCCGGCCACTCCGATCATCGCCGCGTTGTCCGTGGCCATCGACTGCGGCGGGATGAGCAGACGCGTCCCGAACTCGTCGGCCAATGTCCGGGCCCGAGCTCGCAGGACCGGGCTCGCCGCCACACCCCCGACGATGGCCAGGGCCGGATCGCGGAATTCGGCCAGAGCCCGTCGCAACTTTGCGATCAGAACGTCCATGCAGGCCGCCACGAACGACGCCGCCACCTCCCCGACGTCGAATTCGGGATTGCCCCGGACGTAATTGACCACCGCGGTCTTGAGGCCCGAGAACGAGAAGGCATAGCCCTGATCGAGCATCGGCCGCGGGAACCCGAGCGTGTCGGCCGCTCCGTCCGCTCCGGCCATGCGGTCGAGGATCGGGCCGCCCGGGTAGCCGAGCCCGAGGAAGCGGGCCACCTTGTCGTAGGCCTCTCCGATGGAGTCGTCGACCGTCTCGCCCAACAGCGTGTACTGCCCCGGCGCGCCGGCCCGGGTCAGCATGCAGTGTCCGCCCGACACCAACAGGGCCGTCTGGGGGAACGGCACCGCACGGTCGGCCAGGTAGACACTGGCCAGGTGCCCCTCGAGATGGTTGACCCCGACGACCGGGATCCCCCAGCCGAGCGCCAGGGACTTCGCCGTCGCAATCCCGACCAGGAGCGCGCCCACGAGGCCCGGACCGTAGGTCACCGCCACGCCGGCCAGGTCGGAGCCACGTGTGACGCCCGCCTCCTCGAGCGCTCGCTGCACGATCGCCGTGATGGTCTCGGTGTGGGCCCGGCTGGCCAGCTCGGGCACGACCCCGCCGAACGACGCGTGCAGGTCGATCTGGCTCGCCACCACCGACGAGCGGACTTCGAGGTTCTCGTCGACCACGGCCGCCGCCGTCTCGTCACACGACGTCTCGAGAGCGAGGAGCAACCGCCCTGTCCCGGTCTCGGCGGCCCGGCTCACCGTATCCCCGACAGCGCAGCGGCGATCTCGTCCGCAGCAATGACCCCTTCACGCTCCACCACGGCCGCGGAGCCCGAGACGTTGACCAACGTGGAGGGGACCTCGGTCAACCGACCGCCGTCGATGATCAGTTCGACGGACGACCCGAGACCACCGGCTGCCACGTCCTCGGCCGTGCGCGGCGTCGGCAGACCGTGCGGGTTGGCGCTCGTCACGACGAGCACTCCGCTCTTCGCCAGCAGCGAGCGGAGAAACGCGTGGTCCGGGATGCGCACCGCCACCTCGTCCCGTCCCGTCAGCCATTCCGGCCGGCGGGACCCGCCCTCGAAGGAGAAGGCCATGGTCAATGGCCCCGGCCACCAGCGCCCGGCCAGCTCCCGCGCCACCGGGGAATAGGCCACGCCCAACGCACGCACCTGGTCGACGTCGGAGGCCAGGACGGGCAGGTGCATCCCCTCGGGACGTCCCTTGGCCAAATACACCGCCCGCACCGCCTCGGCCTCCGTCGGGCGGGCGGCCAACCCGTAGACGGTGTCGGTCGGCACCACCACGAGACCGCCCCCGGCCAGGGCAACGCACGCCGCCCCCACGGCAGCGGCGTCGTCGGCGCGCAGCACCGTCGTCACGAACGTTCCTCCACCGTCACGAGCGGGCGAACGGTTGGACCGGGTCGGCCGACCCCGGTCAGAGCCGCAGCGGCCGGATCGGCGCCGCGACCAACGCCGGATCGGACTGCCAGTCCACCCCGGGAACGTCCACGTAGAGCTCGATCTCGTTGCCGTCCGGGTCGAGGATGTAGAGGCTGTGGGTCACGGTGTGATCGGAGGCCCCCACCACCGTGCCGCCCGCGTCCACCACGGCGGTCAGCGCCTCGCGCAGGTCGTCGTCCGTCTCGCCCACGTTGAGGCCGAAGTGGTACATGCCGACCCGGCGGCCCAGTGGGACCGGTGCCGCGTCGTCGCCCACCTGGATCAGCAGCAGTTCGTGGTGCGTCCGGCCCGAGGAGAAGGCGGCGACGATCGATGCTCCGGACCCCCCGTCCGAAGGGTCCGGCAGGATCTGGCGCCAGCCGAGCACGTCCCGGTAGAAGGCAGCGGAGCGCTGCACGTCACGCACATAGAGCACGATGTGCCCCAGTTCGCGCACCCGTACGGTCATGCGCTCACGCTACCGGCCTCCTCAGGCCCGGCCGCCCCGGCCCCGGCCGTGCGCATCCAGTTGGCGTTCTCCGGCATGCCCGGCCCCAGGTGCAGGGGCACGTCGAAGGGCTCGGGGGACAAACCCGCCGCCGAGAGCAGCTCGTCCATCGCGTGCGGCACCGCCGCCGCCACGTCCCACAGGCGGGGCACCGCCCGGGCGTCCGAGGCGAAGCCCCAGTACAAGACGCCCTGGTAGCTCATGATCGTCACGTTCAGGCCCATGCCGTCCATCACCGGTCCCAGCGGGAACATGCCGAGCATCTCGCTCCCGCCGAGATACAGGGGAAACGGAGGCCCCGGCACGTTCGAGACGACCAGGTTGGCCACGGGACGATGTCGGTCCGCCAGCTTCATCCCGGTGTAGAGACGGGCGGCGACCGCGAACAAGTTGGGCGTCGCGTGCTCGGCCCAGTTCTGCAGCGTCGTCGCCCCCAGCGCCTTGTGCTCTTCCTTGGCCCCCTTGGTGCCGTCGCGGATCACCTGCAACCGCTCGAGCGGGTCGTCGAGGTGGCAGGGCAACTGCACGAACATGGCCGAGACCTTGTTGGAGCCCTTGAGCTCGGCCACGTCCGGCGTCACCGAGACGGGGACGACCGAGACCAGCGGGATCTCGGGCAGCTCGTCGCCGGCCAGCAGGTAGCTGCGCAGGGCCCCGGTGCAGATGGCCAGCACCACGTCGTTGACGGTCGTGCCCATCTTGTCCTTGAGGCGCTTGGCGTCGGCCAGGTTCGCCGCGGCGAAGGCCACGCGCCGCCGGGCGTGCACGGCCACGTTGATCGACGTCCGGGGCGCGGTCAGCGGGAGCGCCGCCTTCCCCGCCGGCTCGCTGCGCCTGACGGCCCGGATGCCGAAGAGACTCCGCGTCGTGCGCAGCATCATGCGACCCACTTCGAACGGGGCCACCAGGCTCGAGATCATCGCCTGGGAGACCAACTCGAAGCCCGAGGGGATGCGCGAGTCGAGTTGGCGTTCGGTCAGTGGCGCCGTCTCGGGCGGTGCGGGCTCGAGGTCGAAGAGGATGCCCAGCAGCTCGGCGCCCGAGACGCCGTCGATGGTGCTGTGGTGCATCTTGACGACCAGGGCGATCTTCCCGTCCTCGAGCTCTTCGACGATCCACATCTCCCACAGCGGCCGGTCCCGGTGCAGCTGGCGGCTGATGACGTCGGCCGCGAAGTCGGCCAGCTCGCGCATGCCTCCGGGCGAGGGCAGCGCCGCCCGCCGCAGGTGGTTGTCGATGTCGAACTCGGGATCGTCCACCCAGACCGGGAAGCCCAGGCGCATGGGCACCTCGACGAGCCGACGCTGGAACACCGGGGCCTGGGGGATCCGGTCGTTGAGGAGCTGGCGGATGCGCCGGTACGAATAGCCGCCCGGCACGGTCGAGGGGTCGAACACGGCCACGATGGCAACGTGCATGTGCAGGGTGGGCGTCTCCATGTAGAGGAAGCTCGCATCGAGCCCTGTGAGACGTTCGGGGGACATGGCACTCCTTGGTCCGGGTCCGGCCGTGTTGCTTCCCTCCATAACCTCGCACCAACACTTGTCCGGCGCTAATTGTCGGCCCGACCTGGGGGCCGCAGCCTCGCCGCACCCGTCCCGGACGATCGGCGATGATGGACGTCGTGCCCTACGCCTTCTTGGCCGTCACCGTGGTCGGCTGCTTCGCCGTCCTCATGGCCTACCGCCCCATCAAGCGGGAGCCCGGCACCATCCTCGCCTTCTCGACCGCCTGGATCGCCGGCGAGCTGGCCTTCCAGAACATCGTCTGGCAGGCGATCGCCACCGCCCTCTTCATCTGGGCCGGGGCGCTCAGCAACTGGGCCGGGTACCTGGGTCTGGCCCTGGCCTTCGTCGGCTGGGCCGGTCTCGTCGGACTCGGCATCGCCGGCGCCCGGGCCACCGACGTCGTCGCCGCCTCCCTCGACGAGGTCCGCGACCCCGCCACGTTCCCCGTCCCCGACCGGCCCACCGCCCCCACCTGGGGCCGCTGGTGGCGCCTGACCAGGGCCATCCCGATCAAGAACAGGGCGGTCCGGGTCATCCGCAACATCGACTACGCCGGCGACGGCATCGCACGGCACCGCCTCGATGTCTACCGGTCCCGCCTCACTCCGCCCGACCAACCCCCCGCTCCCGTCATCGTCTACGTCCACGGGGGCGCCTGGATCATCGGGGACAAGCGCGAGCAGGGCAAGCCCATGATGTTCGAGCTCGTGGCCCGGGGCTGGGTCTGCGTGTCCATCAACTACCGCCTCAGCCCCAAGGCGACCTGGCCCGATCACATCGTCGACGTCAAACAGGCCGTGGCCTGGGTCAAGGAGCACATCGCCGAGTACGGCGGCGACCCGAGCTTCGTCGCCATCAGCGGGGGCTCGGCCGGCGGCCACCTGAGCGCCCTGCACGCCCTGACCGTCGGGGACCCCGCCTTCCAGCCCGGCTTCGAGGAGGCCGACACGTCGGTCCAGGCGGCCGTCCCCTTCTACGGGGTCATGGACATGACGGGCTCGCCCGAGGGCTCGGGCGCCTACGGCCCGGGCCTGCTCGAGATGCTCGAGAAGACCGTCATGAAGACCACGTTCGCCGAGCATCCAGAGGTCTTCGAGGCCGCCTCGCCCACCGAGCGGGTGCACGCCGGCGCCCCGCCCTTCTACGTGCTCCAGGGGGTCAACGACACCCTCGTCCCTGTCCAGGTCGCCCGCACCTTCGTCGAGCGCCTGCGCGCCGTGTCCCGCCAGCCCGTCGCCTACGCCGAGCTGCCCCTGGCCCAGCACGCGTTCGACGTCCTGGCCTCCCTGCGCTGCCAGGCCACCACTTCGGGGGTGGCCGACTTCCTCGAGGCCGCCTTGGCGGCTCACCGCCGGGGTGCCGCCGGACCTTCACCGGCGGGGCCCGACGGCGCGACACACCCCGTGACCAGCACCGCGGCGGGCCGCCGGCCCGGTGACGCCCAAGCCAATTCTTTCTGACCTAGAGTCCCAGCCCGAAATCTGACAACCCGTCAGGTCCACGGTTCGAGTCTCGAGCCCTGGTGCCGCCCGGGCTCGAGAAAGGGTAACTGTGGCAAAGGATTTGACCGGGGGCGCGGGGCGCCGCCGCCCCGTCGTGCGCGGGCTGCTGGGTGGATCGCTGCTGGCCGGGACGGTCGCCATCGGCGGCGGCGTCGGCGTGGGGGTCACCGGGGTGGCCACCGCCGCTCCGGCCGGTGCGGCGACCAGCTCGTCGAACACCTGCCCGGTCACCGCGCCGGCCACGACGGCCCAGAACGGAGCGACCACCGGCATCACCGCCAAGACGGTGACCGTCGGGAACGTCTCCATCGTCACCGGTCCCGTCCCCGGCCTCTTCGAGGGCGCCCCGACGGGGGTCAAGGCCTACTTCGCCTACATCAACTCCAAGGGTGGGGTGAACGGGCGCAAGCTCGTCCTCGATTCCAAGGACGACGCCTTCAGCGGCCAGCAGAACGCCACCGAGACGTCCGAGTCCGTGGCCAACGACTTCGCCATGGTGGGCAGCTTCTCCCTCTTCGACGGCTTCGGCTGCAAGGCCCTGGCCGCCAACCCGGCCGTGCCCGACGTCTCGGTGACCCTCGACCCCGACGCCGAGTTGCTGCCCAACGACTTCAGCGCACAGCCGACGGTGCTCGGGGCCGGGCTGGGCCCGTTCCAGTACTACAAGAAGCACTTCCCCAAGGACATGACCATCGGGGCCATCGTCTCGGACGCCGCATCGGCCAAGGCACAGTTCGCGGGCGAGGCGGCCGCGGCGGAACACCTCGGCTACAAGATCGGCTACGTCGACGACGTCAATCCGCTGGCCTCGAACTTCACGACCGACGTCATCAACATGCGCAGCAAGGGCGTGAACGCGGTCGACCTGACCGCGCTCGACTGGCAGGACGCGGCGATCTTCGTCGAGAACGCGGTGACCCAGGGCTGGAAGCCGGGGCTGATCTTCTCGGCCGGTCCGGTCTACGCCAATCAGTTCATCTCGCACGCCGGCGGTCCGTCGGCCACCAACGGCATCATGCTGGGGCAGAACCAGGCCCTCTACCTGGGCCAGGACCAGAGCAGCGTCCCGGCGGACGCGCTCTTCCTCAAGTACGTCAAGCAGGTCAACTCGTCGTGGGTGCCCGACCTCTACACGCTCTTCGGATGGGCCTCGGCCCAGCTCTTCGTCCAGGCGCTCCAGGCCGCCGGCCCGCACCCGACCCGAGGTGCGGTGATCGCCCAGTTGAAGAAGGTCACCAACTTCAACGCGTCGGGCCTGATCTCGAACGCCAATCCGGCGGCCAAGAAGCCGTCGGGTTGCTACGTGATGGCCACCATCAAGGACGGCAAGTACGTCCGGGTGCAGCCCAAGGGCAGCGGCTTCTCCTGCGACTCGACGTACTTCGAAGCTCCGGCCGGCGCTGCCGCCTCCTCATAGGGCTGAACGGTGGGGTGCCAGGGGGTCCGTGACGACACGATGAGGCGATGACGTGAGCGTCTTCCTCTCGTTCACCGTCCTCGGCATCGTCTCGGGCGCCATCTACGGCATCCTGGCCACGGGCCTGGTCGTCACCTACAACACCACCGGGGTCTTCAACTTCGCCCAGGGTGCGGTCGGCATGGTGGCCGCCTTCTCCTACTGGCAGCTCTGGCAGGAGTGGCACTGGCCCTTCCTCCTGGCCATCGTCGTCATCGTCTTCATCGAGGCGCCGCTGCTGGCCATCGCGGTCGAGTTCGTGCTCTTCCGACGCATCCACGGCGCCACGGTCGAACGCTCGCTCATGGTGACGCTGGGCCTGCTGGTGATCCTGCTCGGTGTGGCCACCATCTTCTGGAGCAGCCCCGACGTCATCCGGTCCGTTCCGAGCTACTTCACCCAGTCGGACGGCAACGTGCTGTCGGTGCACCTGTTCGGGAGCAACGGCGTCACCGTCCAGTACCAGCAGATCATGTTCGTGGTCATCGCGGCCGTGGTTTCCGTCGGCCTCGGTCTCTTCCTGCGCCGGGTCCGCCTCGGCGTGGCCATGCGGGCGGTGGTCGACGACCCCCAACTGGTGGCCATGGCCGGGGCCAAGCCCTACCGCATGTCGCAGGCCGGCTGGGTCCTCGGCTTCATGCTGGCCGCCGTGGCCGGCGTGCTGCTGGCCCCGGTGGTCGGGCAGACGGGTCTGACGGCCGACCAGCTCACCCTGCTCGCCCTCAACGGGTTCGCCGCCGCCGTGGTCGGCCGCCTGCGCAGCCTGCCCATGACCTTCGTGGGCGCCATCGCCCTCGGGCTCATCACCCAGTACTGCGTCGGCTACCTGCCCGGGCACATCAACGCCGGCCTCGCCTCGGTGCTCACCGAGGTGATCCCGGTGGCCTTCCTCTTCCTGGTGCTGCTCGTCATTCCGGCCGCCCGCCTGGCCCCCGCCGGCCGCCTGGCCGTGCGCGCCGCGCCCAAGGTGGTGACCGCCCGCCAGTCGGTCGCCGGTGCCATCCTCCTCATCGCCGGCATGGTCGTCCTGTCGGCCATGGTGGGGGACACCGCGCTCTCGACGCTGACTCAGGGCCTGGCCTTCGGCATCGTGGGGCTCTCGCTCGTCCTGCTCGTCGGGTACGCCGGGCAGGTCTCGTTGTGCCAGCTCACCTTCATGGGCATCGGCGCCTTCACCATGGGCAAGGTCTTCGGCGGCGACTCCTGGTGGGGCCTCATCCTGGCCGTGGTCATCTCGGGCGCCGTCGGAGCCGTGGTCGCGCTGCCCGCCCTGCGCCTGCGCGGCCTCTACCTGGCCCTGGCCACTTTCGCCTTCGGCGAGGTGATGTTCTCGGCCTTCTTCGACAACGCGAGTGTGATCCCCGACGGCGAGTCGATCAACGTCGGCCGGGTGCCCTTGCCCTTCATGCACTCGGTGGGGAACCGGGCCATGCTGATCGAGGCATCCGTCGCCGCCGCCGTGTGCGTGCTCATCGTCGGCCTGGTCCGGCGCAGCGCATTCGGACGGAGACTGGTGGCGATGAGCGACTCGCCCGCGGCCTACGCCACCGTCGGCCTCAGCGCCGTGCGCACCAAAATGATCGTCTTCTCCCTCTCTGCGGCCATGGCCGGGTTGGGCGGCGTCTACTACGCCGGCCAGCAGGGCGGCATCGGCGCCAACGACGTCCCGTTCATCGCCAGCCTGACCCTGCTCCTCTTCGTCGCCATCTGGGGTATCCGCACGCTGACCGGCGCGCTGCTCGGGGGCATGACGGCCGCCGTGTTGCCCGTGCTCCAGACGCACCTGCCGGCCTCGCTGGCCGATCTGACCGGTCTGGCCGCCGGCATCGGGATCATCGTGCTGGCCAACTTCCCCGACGGCCTCCTCGGCATTCCATGGCTCTCGGACCGCGTGTCGCTGCCCTTCTCCGACCGGGCACGCGAGCCCCAGCCGCTTCTCCTGGACCAGGAGGTGGCCCGTGCCTGAGGGTCGCGCCGGGTCGGAGCGCGACTGCGCCCTGGTGGTCGAGAACGTCAGCGTCCACTTCGGCGGCGTCGCCGCGCTGTCCGACGTCACCCTGCGAGCCGAGGCCGGCCAGGTGACCGGGCTCATCGGCCCCAACGGAGCCGGCAAGACGACGTTGTTCAACGTGATCAGCGGACTGCAGCGACCCAACCGCGGCGCGGTCCACCTGGCCGGCACCGAGGTCACCCGCAAGGGGACCCACCGTCGGGCTCGCCTCGGTCTGGCCCGTACCTTCCAGCGTCTCGAGCTCTTCTCCACCCTGAGCGCCACCGACAACGTGCGGGTCGGGCTCGAGGCCGCCGGCAAGGCCGAGGCCACCAGCGCGGTGGCCCTGCTCGAGCGGGTGGGTGTGACCGACGAGGCTCACGCGCAGGTGTCGTCGCTGCCCACCGGCTCGGCCCGCCTGGTCGAACTGGCACGCGCCCTCTCGACCGACCCCAAGGTGCTCCTGCTCGACGAGCCGTGCTCGGGCCTCGACGAGCGCGAATCGGAGACACTCGGCCGCTTGCTCACCTCGCTGGCCGAGGAGGGCCGGGCCGTCGTCGTCGTCGAGCACGACACCGACCTCGTGCTCCGGGTCTGCCACACCGTGCACGTCCTCGATTTCGGGCAGGTGATCGCCAGCGGCACGCCCGACGAAATCAGGCGCGATCCGGCGGTGCAGGAGGCCTATCTGGGTCACGCCACCGAGGCAGCCGAGACCGGTGGGACCGGTGGGACCGGTGAGACCGGTGAGACCGGCGAGACAGCCGGAACCGTGGAGCTGGGCGGGGCGTCGTGACGGCCGCTCAGACGACCACCGGCACCGCCCTCCACGTCGAGGGTGTGCGGGCCGCCTACGGCCGCATCGAGGTCCTCCACGGCGTCGATCTCGAGGTCGCCGGCGGGTCGGTCTTCGCCATCCTCGGGCCCAACGGCGCCGGCAAGAGCACGCTGCTCAAGGTCCTCAACGGCCGCCTGCGCACGACGGCGGGCAGCGTGCGCATCGACGGTGTCGAGTCGCGTCACTGGACGCCCGACCTCCTGGCTCATGCCGGCGTCATCGCCATCCCCGAGGGCCGGGGTGTCTTCCCGAACCTCAGCGTCCGGGACAACCTGCGCATGTGGACCTACCGCGGCGGCATCAGCACGGCCGAGGTGGAAGCACGGGCGTACGAGCAGTTCCCCCGGCTCAAGGAGCGCCGCCGCCAGATGGCGGGCACGCTCTCGGGCGGTGAGCAGCAGATGCTGGCGATCTCGCGGGCGCTGGCTGGAGAGACCAAGGTCCTCCTGCTCGACGAGATCTCCATGGGCCTGGCCCCGATCATCGTCGCCGAGCTCTACGAGCTGGTGGCCGGCATCGCCCGGACCGGCGTGACCGTCGTGCTGGTCGAGCAGTTCGCCGAGACCGCCCTCGGCATCGCCGACGGGGCCGCCATCATGCTGCACGGCCGCATCGTCCACGAGGGCACGCCGCAGGAAATGGCGCGGACGGCCCAATCGGCGTATCTCTAGATTTCGAGAGCCACCGGCCCCACGGGCCGGCGCCACGCCGAGATGGGTCAGCCGGCCTCGTCGGCCAGCGTCACCTCCACCCGCATGTCCGGGTCTTCGACGGTGACCAGGTTGTCGATCCCGCCCGCGTCGACGAGGTCGCTCTGGGCCAAAAAGACGGCCTCGAGGATGTCGGGTGGCCCGAAGACGGTCACCTGCGCCACCCGGGCCTTCATCGAGAGCTTGTTGTCCGTCTTGGCGCGACGCACCGCGCTCAATACCTGGGTCGCCACGTCGAGCACGTAGGGCTCGGCGCCCGCGTGCGGGCCGACCTCGCTCACATGGGGCCACGGAGCCCGGTGGACCGAGCCGTCCTGCCACCAGCTCCAGACCTCCTCGGTCACGAAGGGCAGGAACGGGGCGAAGAGCCGGTGCAGCGTCGAGAGAGCCAGAGCCAGGGTGGCCCGGGCCGAGTGCGCACCGGCCTGGGTGCCCTCGCCGTAGGCGCGGGTCTTGACCAGCTCGACGTAGTCGTCGCAGAAGGACCAGAAGAAGCCCTCGGTCACCTCGAGGGCCCGGGCGTAGTCGAAGGCCTCGTGCGCCGCCGTGGCCGCGTCCACCAGGCGGGCCAGCTGGGCCAGCAGGGCCACGTCCAGCGCCTCGTGCACGGCGTCGAGACTGGGGGCGGGCTCGTCGCCGAAGCGGCCCAGCGCGAACTTCGACGCGTTGAGCATTTTGATGGCGAGGCGCCGTCCGATCTTCATGACCCCTTCGTCGAGCGCGGTGTCCGTCCCCGGCCGACCGTTGCAGGCCCAGTAGCGCACGGCGTCGGAGCTGTAGCGCTCGAGCATCTCGGTGGGCGTGACCACGTTGCCCCGTGACTTCGACATCTTCTTGCGATCGGGGTCGAGGATCCAGCCGTTGATGGTCGTGTGCCTCCAGGGCACGGTGTGGTGCTCCTGGTGCGAACGCAGCAGGGTGGAGAACAGCCAGGTGCGGATGATCTCGGGCCCCTGGGGCCGCAGGTCCATCGGGAAGGTGGCGGCGAAGAGGTCGGGGTTGTCCTCCCACCCGCAGGCGATCTGGGGGCTGACCGACGAGGTGGCCCAGGTGTCCATGACGTCGGGATCGCCGACGAACCCGCCCGGCTTGCCGCGCTGGTCCTCGGTGTAGGTCTCGGGCACGTCGGTGGTCGGGTCGACGGGGAGCCGGGACTCGTCGGGGACGATGGGCGTCGTGTGGTCGGGCTCGCCGTCGGAGTCGACCGGGTACCAGACCGGGAACGGCACGCCGAAGAAGCGCTGCCGGCTGATCAGCCAGTCGCCGTTGAGCCCGTTCACCCAGTCGTCGTAGCGGACCTTCATGTACGGCGGGTGCCAGTCGATTTCCGTGGCCCGGGCCAGCAGCTCCTGGCGCAGCCCGTCGTCGCGGCCGCCGTTGCGGATGAACCACTGCCGGCTGGTCACGATTTCGAGCGGCCGGTCGCCCTTCTCGTAGAACTTCACCGGGTGGGTGATGGGCCTGGGGTCGCCCACCAGTGTGCCTGAGGCGGCCAGGAGTTCGACCATGGCCCGCCGGGCCTGGTTGATGCTGTGCCCGGCGATGGCGTGCCACGCCTCGCCATCGGGCACGCCGGGGGGCGGGTTCTCGCTGATGCGCCCGTTGCGCGTCACGATCGAGCGGGTGGGCAGGTCGAGCTCGCGCCACCACACCACATCGGTCACGTCGCCGAACGTGCAGATCATGGCGATGCCCGATCCCTTGTCGGGCTCGGCCAGCCGGTGGGCCAGCACCGGCACTTCGACGCCGAAGACCGGCGTGTGCACCGTGGTCCCGAACCGTTCGGTGTAGCGCTCGTCGTCGGGATGAGCGACCAGGGCCACGCAGGCGGCCACGAGCTCGGGCCGGGTCGTCTCGATTTCGATGTCGTCGAAACGCAGGCGGTGGTAGGCGCCGTTGCGCTCCCTGTCCTCCATCTCGGCCTGGGCCACCGCCGTCTGGAAGTCGACGTCCCACATGGTGGGCGCCTCGGACAGGTAGGCCTCGCCCCGGGCCAGGTTGCGCAGGAACATCCGCTGACCGGTGCGGCGGGCGTCGTCGCCGATGGTGGCGTAGGTGTGCGTCCAGTCCACGGAGAGCCCGACCCGGCGCCACAGGTCCTCGAAGATCTGCTCGTCCTGCGAGGTGAGGTCGTGGCACAGCGCGATGAAGTTGGGCCGGCTGACGGGGATGTCGTCCTTCCCCGGCTCGTCGGGCAGCACGAAGTCGGGGTCATAGGGGAGCGACGGGTCGCACGACACGCCGTAGTAGGTCTGGACCCGGCGCTCGGTCGGCAGTCCGTTGTCGTCCCACCCCATGGGGTAGAAGACGTTCCAGCCCCGCATGCGCCGGTAGCGGGCGATGGCGTCGGTCTGGACGTAGCCGAAGACCGAGCCCATGTGCAGGGAGCCCGACACGGTCGGCGGCGGGGTGTCGATGGAGAACACGTCCGAGCGGGTGGTCGCCGCGTCGAAGAGGTAGGTGCCGTCGGCCTCCCAGGTGGCGGACCAGCGGTCCTCGAGCCCGTCGAGGGTGGGCTTCTCGGGCACTCGGGGCGAGCCGTTCGGGGCGATCGACATGATCGGGTTACCGTACCTGGATGCTGCACCTCCACGACACCGCAACAGGGACCGTGCGCCCCTTGGAGCCGCGCCTCGAGGGACAGGTGTCGATGTACGTCTGTGGTCCCACCGTCTACGACCTGCCCCATATCGGGCATGGCCGGGCCAACCTGACCTTCGACATCCTGCGCCGCTATCTCAGCTTCGAGGGTCTCCGGGTGCACCACGTGGCGAACGTCACCGACGTGGACGACAACATCATCAAGCGGGCGAACGAGTTGGGACGGACCGAACCCGACCTGGCGGCGGAATTCGAGGCCCGCTGGTGGGAGTCGATGGAGGCGCTGGGCGACCTCCGCCCGCACGACATCCCCCACGCCACCGAGTACATCGACCGGATGGTGGCATTGGTGAGCGAGCTCGAGGCCAAGGGTGTGGCCTACGAGACGGCCGACGGGGTCTACCTCGAGGTGAGCACGGTGCCGAGCTACGGACTCTTGGCTCTGCAACCGCTCGAGTCCCTGCAGGCGGGCGCCCGGGTGGAGGCCAACGAGGAGAAGCGTTCGCCGCTGGACTTCGCGCTGTGGAAGAAGGCCAAGGCGGGGGAGCCGAGCTGGCCCTCGCCGTGGGGTGACGGCCGACCCGGGTGGCACACCGAATGCGTGGTCATGTCGCTCGACCTGCTCGGCGAGGGCTTCGACCTGCACGGCGGGGGACAGGATCTCAGGTTCCCGCACCACGAGAACGAGCGGGCCCAGGCGGTGGCCGACGGCAAGGAATTCGCCCGCCACTGGATGCACAACGGCTGGGTCGAGGTCGAGGGGACCAAGATGTCCAAGTCACTGGGCAACTTCACGACCCTGCCCGACCTGCTGGCCCGCCACGACGCCCGGGCCTACCGGCTGCTCGTCTTGCGGGCCCACTATCGCTCGCCCATCGAGGTCACGCCCGAGACCCTGGCGGACGCCGAGGGCGCATTGGGACGACTCGACGCGCTGGCCCGACGGTTCTGCGTCGGTGGGTTGCTCGAGCAGACGTCTGCTGGCTTCGTGGTCGAAGGCGAGGCGCCGGCGGTCGGCCTCGACCCCTCGGCGCTGGCCGCGTTCCGGGCGCGCATGGACAACGACCTCGACACCCCCGGCGCGCTGGCCGGCATCTTCGAGCTCGTCAGCGCGGCACATTCGGCGGCCGACGCCGGGGACCAGGAGCGGGCGGACACGCTGGCCCGCACGGCGGCCGTGCTGGTGGCGGCGCTCGGTGTGTCCCTCCGGGGGGAGTCCGGCGACATCGACGAGGCGTCCGCCCAATTGGTGGCCCAACGCGACGAGGCCCGTCGGGCCAAGGACTACGCCCGGGCCGACACCCTGCGGGACGAACTGGTCGCCCTGGGATGGACGGTCGAGGACGCGCCGACAGGGACGGCGATCCACCGATAGGCCTGCTCGCTGCTCGAGAGCGACCAGCGGACTTACGCGGCGGAGCACGACGGGCTCTCGGCGAAGTACGTGGCGCGGTTTGCCGGCTACGTATTCAGGCGGGCCGGCGTTCCGGAATCAGGTCGCGCCGTCGAGGCATCCTTCGTCGTCGCGCTGATCGACAACGGGGAGCGGATGATGCTGCCCGGGCGGGTGGACCCTTCGCAGTGACGCCGAAGGGTCCACCCGGTTCCCGGGAGGATGACTTATCCGGTCAGGAAGAAGCCGATCAGCCGGTCGTGAACGGTGTCGGGTTCGCGACAGGCATCTGCGTCGAGATGTCCGCTGCAATCAAGAAGCAGGGGACACCTGAGGTGTCGCCGCCTGGAAGGCAGTTCCCGTCGCCAACCGGCTTGGTCGAACTGACCAAGACCTTGTAGGAGATACGGGCAGTGCCCTTTCCACCGGTCGTCGCGAGCTTCGGCCCGCCCGGCTTGCCCAGGTCGGCCGGGTTCTGGTCGCATGCGTTCGGGTCGCTCCCGGCGAGGTTGGCATTGCACTCGGTGACGGCGATCGTTTCGTTGGGCACGCCCGTCCGAACCACCACCGACACGACTTGGTGGTTGAGGATCGTGGCGCTCGGAGTGATGCACAGGACCGGCGCCGACGGACACGAGGAATTCGCGCCAGCCGGGGCGGCTCCGCTCAACAGCATCCCGCCACCCCCGAGCAGACCGCCTGTGGCGATAGCCGCCGTGGCGATGATTCTTGAAACCCTTGCGTTACGCATGTACTCCCCTTTTGGTTTGGCCATTGGCCGTGAACTGGCAACCGTACCCATTTCGCTGGGCAGAATCCCGGTTCACTTCACCACAGTTGAAATGAGTCGTCTGCTCTGGGTCGTCGCATTTCGAAATGACGGCTGAGTCCTCGCTGTGGATACCGACGTTCGGCCGATCTCGAAGCGCGCTCGCTCGGTTCCGGCGCTGGTCCTCCATTCCCTCTCTGTCCCCTCTCTGTCGACGGCGAGGGACAAGGTCCCGGGGAGGATGCGGGACTGGAACTGTGCGCCACCGACTGCGCATGCACTGCGATGAACGATGTCTGGACACCATGCCCTTGGGCACCATGCCCTCGCGCACCAGGGCGGACGGGTGACTGGACGGAACTGCGCCTGCAGGTTACTGTCTGGTAACCAAAGAGCGGTCGGGGACCGACACGCCAGTGGCGTCGAGGGTCGCTCGGAGGGCTTGTTGTCATTGCTGACGGACGCCGGCCCGACGTGAGGTCGGGCCGGTCCCAAGGAGGAGCACCATGTCCGACTTCTCGCTTGCCCTCAACGAGGACCAGCTGCAGATTCAGAAGTGGGTCCACGAGTTCGCCGAGAACGTCGTGCGGCCGGCCGGCCACGAGTGGGACGAGCGCGAGGAGACGCCGTGGCCCATCATCGAGGAGGCGGCGAAGAACGGGCTGTACTCGTTCGACTTCATCGCCCAGGCTTTCAGCGATCCGACGGGGTTGATGATGTGCCTCGTCAACGAAGAGATGAGCTGGGGCGACGCCGGGATCGCCCTGGCCATCTTCGGTTCGACGCTGGCCGTGGCCGGCATCTTCGCCAACGGGACGCCCGAACAGATCGGCGAGTGGATCCCGCAGTGCTTCGGGACGCCCGACGACATCAAGCTGGCGGCGTTCGGCGTATCCGAGCCCGACGCCGGCTCCGACGTCTCGTCGTTGAAGTCGCGGGCCGTCTACGACGAGGCCAAGGACGAGTGGGTGCTCAACGGCACCAAGACCTGGATCACCAACGGTGGCATCGCCAACACGCACGTGCTCGTGCTCTCGGTCGACCCGTCGCTCGGGAGCCGGGGCCAGGCCAGCTTCGTGGTGCCCGAGGGGACGCCCGGGATCTCGCAGGGGCAGAAGTTCAAGAAGATGGGCATCCGGGCCTCGCACACGGCCGAGGTCGTGCTGAACGACTGCAGGGTGCCGGGACGCTGTCTGCTCGGGGGCAAGGAGAAGCTCGACGAGCGCCTGGCCCGGGCCAAGGAGGGCAAGCGCACGTCGACGCAGGCCGCCATGGCGACCTTCGAGGCCTCCCGCCCGATTGTGGGCGCGCAGGCGGTCGGCATCGCCCGGGCCGCCTACGAGTACTCGCTGGACTACGCCAAGGAGCGCAAGCAGTTCGGGCGGGCCATCATCGAGAACCAGGCCATCGCCTTCAAGCTGGCCGACATGAAGATGCACACGGACGCGTCACGGCTGCTGGTGCATCGAGCGGCGAACATGGCCTCGACGGGCCAGAAGTTCGAAAACGGCGAGGGTTCGATGTCGAAGCTCTATGCCGGCGAGAACGCAGTGTGGGTGACCGAGCAGGCGATCCAGATCCTGGGCGGCTACGGCTACGTGCGGGAGAACCCGGTCGAGCAGTGGCACCGGGATTCGAAGATCTACACGATCTTCGAGGGGACGTCCGAAGTGCAGCGGCTGGTGATCGCCCGGGCGATCTCGGGGATCCACATCAACTGATCTGACAGGGGGCGGGTGGTCCCTCCGACGGACGCTGTCTTCGACCCGATTCGTGAGCCGTCCTCACTCGAACTGCGTCGCACCGTCCTCGGACAGGATCTCGACGTACCCGTCCGTTCCATTGACGCGGATCCGCTGGCCGTCGTGGATCAGCCGGGTGGCGTGCTCCACGCCCACAACCGCGGGCAGTCCGTATTCTCGTGCGATGACTGCACCGTGGGTCATCAGGCCACCGACCTCCGTCACCATGCCCGTGATCGCGACGAACAGGGGTGACCAGCTCGGATCCGTATAGGCCGTGACGAGGATGTCGCCCGGTTCGATATCCGCCTCCGCCATGTCCAGGATGACGCGGGCCCGCCCCTCGATGGTCCCGGCGGAAACCGCCAAACCGACCAGCGCTCCGGTGGGCACGTCGTCGCGTCGGTAGTTCCCGGCCACGACCTCGCCATCCGACGTGAACACCCGGGGCGGCGTCAGCGCTTCATACGACCCGAACGCGGCCTTGCGCTCCGAGATGAGCCGATCATCCGCGTGGTTCGTGCGCACGACGTCGTGGAGCTCTTGGAACGAGAGGGAGAAGATGTCCTCCTTCTCGCGAAGCACACGAGCTTGCACGAGGCGCCGGGCCTCTTCCAGCAAGGCCTGCTTGTAAACGAAGTAGCGGCTGACCATGCCGTATTTCGGGTACTCCCGGTACCCGATGAAGGTCCGGACGCGGTCGATCCTCCACTTGGTCTCTTCAGCTTTGCGCTCCCCGTCCGGCAAGGCCCGCACGCGCTCGAGCAGCTCGCGTTCCTTCGCCCACGCCTCGCGCCGCCCCTGTTCGAAGCGCCGCTCGCCGGCACCCGGCTCGAAGTTCTTGATGTTGCCGAGGATGAGGGGCACGAGCGTCGTGGGGCGTTCGCTCCAACGTGGCCTCGTGATGTCGATCTCACCGACGCAGCGCATGCCGTACTTGTCGAGGTAGGCCGCAATGGCCTCCCGGGCCTCCAGCCCTCCTTCGATGCTGGGCAGGTCGTTCAAGAAGCCCTCGTCTTCGACGTGCTGGAGGAAGGCGACGACGTCCTCGTGCGGGCGGATCACGTCCGCGACCTCCAGGAGCGCCAGCCCCATCTCCGAGGTGACGTTGTGAGGGACGGACTGCGTGAGGGTGTCGGCCGCGTTGCTCTCGCCCAACCACGCCTGCAGCTGATCGTTGAGCCACCAGGTGGCCTCCATGGCCGACATGAACACCTGATGGCTCTGGGGATCGAACAGGATCCGCCTCAGCTCCTGGATGTCCGCCAGGATGAACTCGAGCAGCGCGGAGCCGGACTTCCCACGGATGTCGCTCTTCAACGTGGCAATGGACGCCTCACTGCGCTCGATCAGCCCGGTGACGATGGCCGGATCGGTCTCGATGGGGGCGGGCATGGCGCCACCCGGCGCGGAACCTGGCGTTTCGTCCCTGAGGGTGGGGATGAAGTCGCCGCGCTCGAGGATGGTCTCGAGCGCGTCCCCGACCAGGGGATCGGATTTGCCCATGACCTCCAAGAGACCGGCGCGCCTCGCCGGCGACGCCAAGTCCGAGGCGACATCGACGAACAGCCTCCCACCGGCCACGTACATCGGCCGCGGTGTGGTCAGCTGCCAAAAGGAGAGCCCCAGGGGCTTCATGGCGTCGGTCATCATCTGCGCATGTCCGACGGACACGTACACATGGTTCTCCTGGTCGCCGGCCGCGGGGATGGGGAACAGCGTGGTGATCGGCCGGCTCTGGACGATCTGGAACCCGTCGTCGACCAGGCACCACTCGATGTCCTGGGGATGGCCGAAGTGCGCTTCGATCCGCCGGCCCAACTGGGCCAGTCGCACGACCTGCGCGTCGGTCAGTGCCGGCTGTTCCTGACGCTCCAACTCGATCGGCAGTTCCTGCGTTCCGCCTCCAGGCACTGCTTGGACGACGAGCTGCTTGGCGCCGATCGCCTTGGCGACGATCTCGCCTTCGCGCACCTGGTAGACGTCCGCGTTCACCCGGCCCGAGACCAGGACTTCGCCGAGTCCGAAGCTGGCCTCCACGGAGACGACCTTCCGGTTCGACGTGACGGGGTCGGCGGTGAAGAGGATGCCGGCCGCCTGCGGGAAGACCATCTGCTGCACGATCACGGCCATGTGGACGTTCCGCTGGTCGAATCCGTTCCGCAGGCGGTAGGACACGGCCCGCTCGGTGAACAGCGAGGCCCAGCACCGGCTGATGTGCTCGAGGATCGCCGCCGGCCCCACGACGTTCAGGTAGGTGTCCTGCTGGCCGGCGAAGGACGCCGTCGGCAGGTCCTCTGCGGTCGCACTCGATCGGACGGCGTAGGCAGCGTGTTCGCCGAGCCGGGCCACCGAGCGGGTGATCGCCGCCGCCAGATCGTCGGGGATGGCGAGCCCTTCGAGGATGCGGCGGATCTCCGCGCTGAGCGTGCGGATCGCCTCACGGTCATCCGGGCCCAGATGCGACAGCCGATCGAGCTCCTCGTCGATCGGCGACGCGTCCGACATGATCCGCCGGAAGGCGTCGGTCGTCACACAGAAACCGGCCGGCACGTGGACGCCATCGATGCGCGAGAGCTCCCCGAGGCGCGCGCCCTTGCCGCCGGCGGCCGCCACCTGCGTCTGGTCGAGTTCGTGGAAATCAAGCACGTCCTTGGCCATCCGCTCGTCTTCCCTTTCGGCCCCTCGGACATCTCTCATCCGTACAGTCCAGTCGCGTTGGCGTTTGCCGTCCGCATTGCGGCGTGCATTGTCAGCACGCCGAACCTCCTTGCGGCAAGACCCCCACCTGGGTGTATCCTGATTACGGCGGCCGGGACGTGCCGATCTTGGCGATGCGAGATCCGCGTGATGGCTCCGGATCCAAATGTTTCTGTGACGGCTTCGTCGCCAAACCCGTTCATGCGGTACCGGTTCGAGGCGTGCTCCGAACGTGCGGGACAGTGCACACTCGACAGCTCCATCAACTGACCCACCGAGGTTCGAGCGTGTCGATCCGCCGGGCGCAACCGGCGAAGCGTCCGCTCACCCGAAAGGCTCAAACCGTCTTCGGGTTCCCGGGTTGCAGAATGAGTTGCAACGTCCATTCCCGATCGATACCTTTCCGGCATGGATCGTTGCGAATCTCACATGAGTCACTCCGCGCTCGCTCGGAGTGGTTGGCGAATTCCGTCCACCCTTCTCCTCGCGTTCGTCGGTGTGGCGGCGCTCATTTCCTCCGCAGTCGGCGCTGCGGGAGCATCGCCCGCCCCGCGCTCGGCCGCACTGTCCCACGTCATCTTCACGCCGTCCCCGTCGCCGGCCTACGCCAATGACGCCGGTGACCCAAACCCGCTGTACTCGAACGGCACGTACTACGGGTTCACGACGGGCACAACTCTGGGGAACCACATCCAGGCCCTCACCTCGAGCAATCCCGCGTCGGGGTGGCAGCCCTACACGGGTGGTTCGGGCTCGAGCGCACTGCCGAACCCTCCCTCCTGGGAGACACCCGATACTCAGACATCGCCGGGCGTCTTCTTCTACGGGGGGCATTGGGTCATGTTCTACGACGCCTCGCAAAGCGGTCATCCGGCTGACACCGGATTCAGCTGCATCTCGGTGGCGACGACGTCGACGCTCAGCCCTCCCGTCTTCACCGACACCTCGTCCGGCCCGCTCTACTCTGCAACCCGGGGGTCGGAGTGCTCGACCCGAGTCCCTTCATCGATCCCGCGACCGGAGCGGCCTATCTGCTCTGGAAGACCAACGACGGTGGTGGGTCCGCTGCGCCGTCTCAGATCTTCACTGCTCCATTGGACGCCAGTGGCACGGTCATCGCCGGACCCGCCAAGGTGCTGCTTACGGTCGACCAGCCCCAACTGCCCTGGGAGACCACGACGGACGACCCGCAGATGGTCTCGGCCTACGGCTCCTACGATCTCCTCTTCTCAGGCGGGGAACTTCACGTCGACGAGTTACAACGAGGCCTTGGCCACATGCGCGGGTGCGCTCGGTCCATGCACCCAGCCGGCAGCACCGTTCTTGACGACCTACGGCACGGCCTATGGGCCCGGTGGGGGTGCGCTCTTCCAGGACGCAAACGGTGCCTGGTGGCTCGGGTACGCGGCGTGGTCGGCTCCATGCACGAGCTACGGCGGGAGCTGCAACGCACTTCGGTACATGTACACGGCCCCGATCGACCTGAGCAACGGTCTCGTCGTCCCCTGCAACCCACCGACGAGTAGTCCTTTTGGATATCGCTTCGTCGCCACCGACGGGGGGGTCTTCACCTACGGCAATCAGCCCTTCTGCGGCTCGACCGGTGGCATCCACATCAACCAGCCGGTGGTGGGCATCGCCAACACGCCCGACGCGGGCGGCTACTGGACCGTGGCCCGAGACGGCGGGATCTTCTCCTTCGGTGACGCCAAGTTCTTCGGTTCGACCGGTGGCATGCACCTCAATGCCCCGATCGTCGGCATGGCGGACACCCCGGACGGAAAGGGCTACTGGTTGGTGGCGTCCGACGGCGGCATCTTCTCCTACGGTGACGCCGCGTTCTACGGTTCGACCGGGTCGATCCACCTGAACCAGCCCATCGTGGGCATGGCATCGACGTCCGACGGAAAGGGCTACTGGTTGGTGGCGTCCGACGGCGGCATCTTCTCCTACGGTGACGCCGCGTTCTACGGTTCGACCGGGTCGATCCACCTGAACCAGCCCATCGTGGGCATGGCATCGACGTCCGACGGAAAGGGCTACTGGTTGGTGGCGTCCGACGGCGGCATCTTCTCCTACGGCGACGCCAAGTTCTTCGGCTCGACCGGCGGAATCCACCTGAACAAGCCGGTCGTGGGCATGGCGGCATCACCGGGCGGTGGAGGGTATTGGCTGGTCGCTTCCGATGGGGGCATCTTCAGCTACGGCGATGCAGGGTTCTACGGCTCGACCGGTTCCCTGCACCTCAACGCCCCGATCGTGGGGATGAGCGGCCCCTGATCAGGCCGGCTGTGCTTCGTCACGGAGTGTGGCTCGAATCTCAGGTGATGGGAGACGTATCAATTCGCGACAAGATCCGCTCGGCCGCTTGGCCAAGTCGTCGCAGCTGCTCGGGTGACAAGACATCGATGACGAGGGAGCGGACATGGGCAACGTGGCCCGGAGCAGCGTCCTCGAGAGTTCGAAAGCCGCTGTCGGTGAGGATCGCGTTGGTGAAACGTCCGTCGGTAGGATCAGGCTCGCGGCGGACAAAGCCCCGATGCTCGAGTCGTTTGACGACACGAGAGAGGCGGGAAAGCGACGCATTGGTGACAAACGCCAAGGAGCTCATTCTCATCACGCGTTGCGGGCTCTGGGAGAGGCACGCAAGAACCTGATACTCGACTGTCGCCAGGCTGGAATCGTGTTGGAGCTGCTGATCGATGGACCAGGGAAGCCAGGTCATCAGTCTCACGACCGAGAGCCAAGAGTTCAGCTCATCGGGCGTGAGCCATTCGACGGAAGTCTGCTCGGCGTTTGTGCGGACCCCTTCGGTCACAGCCCTACTGTAACTACTTTCTTGCTACGTCAAGTGACCTAGCGGAGACCGGAGACCCGACAAGCGGATTTTGTTGGTCGGACGGCGGTTACCTGCGCTTTCGGACGTGGTTCTGATCACTTGACAAGACAAGCACTCAGTCCTACATTGCACTTGACATGGAAAGTCAAAGACGACCCGGGAAGCTGCCGGCGTATTTGCTGACGCTGGCACCGGATCTGCCCCTTCGTCCCACCCGCACCGCGGTCAATGCACCATCGCAATGAAACCTGGCGGCGGCAGTCGTCTTGACGATCGGACCGTTGACTTGACCTCGGAGCCATGGGTCGACGCGGCGTCATAGCTCCGGACAACAGTTCGTCGCCTGGTTCAGGGTCAGAGCGTGTTCTGCTCGGACGACAGGGCGAGTGCCAGATACTCGATCGGGCACTGACCGCTGCGAGCACCGGTCACGGGGGTGCTCTCGTGCGGTGCGGGGAGCCGGGCATCGGCAAGTCCACTCTCTTGGACTACGCCGTGGACTCCGCTACAGGCTTCTCACGTGATCCGCACGACAGGCGGGGAGATGAGCCAGACCGGCGAAGGTCATGTCGCGGATGCATGACCGCAGCACATCAGAATGTCGGGACGAGGACCGAGAACACTTCTCACTTCACTAGACGGAGAATCCGATGACCACCTTGATGACGTTGGAGCACCCAGCTGAAGGCGAAGCCCCCATCGACCTGGCCAACCACGACCGCCGGTGGTGGATTCTCGGTGTGCTGGGGATTGCGCAGCTGATGGTCATTCTCGACGGCACCATTGTCAATATTGCCCTGCCGTCTGCCCAGCACGATCTGCACTTCTCCAACGCCGATCGCCAGTGGATCGTCACGGCATATTCACTTGCGTTCGGAAGCTTGCTCTTACTCGGCGGTCGGATCGGAGACATCGTCGGACGCAAGCGGGCGCTTGTGATCGGCCTCGTCGGCTTTGCAGCGGCCTCAGCGGTCGGTGGTGCCGCCGTCAACTTCCAGATGCTCGTGATCGCCAGAACAGTCCAAGGCGCTTTCGGGGCCTTGCTCGCTCCGTCGGTGCTGGCTCTCTTGACCACCACCTTCACTGATCCCGACGAGCGTGGGCGGGCGTTCGGGATTTACGGCGCCATCGCGGGAGCCGGAGGGGCATTGGGGCTCCTCCTCGGCGGCATCCTCACCTCCTACGCGTCGTGGCGATGGACGCTCTACGTCAATCTCGCGTTTGCTGCGGTCGCCATCGTGGGCGCCCTGCTTTGGTTGAAGAACGACAAGGGCGCGGACCACGACCCCCTCGACTGGCCAGGGCTCTTTCTGGTGGCGACGGGGCTGTTCTCGCTCGTGTTCGGCTTCTCCCACGCCGAAACCACGGCATGGCGCAATCCGTTCACGATCGGCTTCCTCGTGGCGGGAGTGATCCTGCTTGTCGCGTTCGCCTATCTCGAGACAAGGGCGAAGTATCCCTTGCTGCCGCCGTGGGTCGTACTCGACCGGACGCGGGGCGGATCCATGTTGGCGATGCTCTTCGCCAGCATCGGAATCTTCGGAGTGTTCCTCTTCTTGACGTACTACTTACAAGGTACGTTGGGGTTCAGCCCTGTCAAGTCCGGTATCGCTTTCCTTCCTCTGGTCGCCGCATTGGCCGCGACGGCTCAGGTTGCCAATCAGATCCTGTTGCCGCGATTCGGACCAAAGCCGATCGTACCCCTCGGCTTGCTGGTGAGCGCGGCGGCGTTGTTCGGACTTCACTTGGTCGGGCTGCACTCTTCCTACGTCTCTCACGTTCTTCCCTACATCATTGTGCTGGGCATCGGGTTCGGGCTGAGCGTTGCGCCCGCCTTCAGTACGGGCACCTTGCGTTTGGCACCTCAGGACGCGGGTGTGGGATCCGCCACTCTCAACACTGCGCAACAGGTTGGGGGCTCCATTGGCACGGCGCTACTGAACACAGTGGCTGCCGGCGCCGCCACGTCCTACCTCGTCGGCCGAGCCCTGACCCCGGACAACTTGCGTGCAGCTCTGCTCCACAGCTACACGACGGCGTTCTTGTGGTCCGCTGCGATCTTCGTTGCCGGCGCCGTTGTTGCCGGCCTCGTGCTCAAACGCGGCGGCCTGGCCGAACTCGCGTCCGAAGACAAGACTGCGGACGCCGACCTCGGACCCAAGGAACCACATCGAATTCACACTGTCCGAGTGCGAGTGGGCTGTCGATAAATTCTCGAGCCCGTCGGCCGAGCTGGTCGAAGTACACGCTCGCCTGTACGCCGGTCTGGTCGAGTTAATGCCGCTCAGAACCCAAGCGCTTCGTGGACGAGGATCGCCGTGATCCGATCGGGCGCGACTGTCTTGTTGATGATCAAGATGTTGTTCACTCCGCTCGAGACGCCGTATGCCTCCTGTGCGCGCCGGTCCTCGAGCGGAAGTGAGTACTCGAAAATCCGCCGGATCCCGGTTTCGAGGTCAGCGACGATTTTCTGACCACCGATCACGAAGATGACATGTTCGGCTCCCGAAATGATTGGGCCCAACTGGCTGCCACTGGCAGAGGCGACGAGGAGTGAGCCTCCGTCGGTGACGGCATGCACGCTTCCCACCACATAGTCAGGCGAAGCGGCGAGGATCCTCATTTCGCGAGCCTGCATTTCCCGATCCATTTGAAAGAGCCGTACACGGAGCGGCTCGTAGCGTCCGGATCGCTCGATGTCATCGGCGACGCCGATCGATTCGAGCGTGCGTGAAGTGTTATTGAAGACTTCGACTCCTACGGGTATCAACGAAGCAACGGCTTGTCTCGCTTCGTCGCCCGACTCGACGACGACGACCCGGATACCGTTGCGCTCGAGGGCCTCGGCTACCGCGGCGATGCGTTCGGCCGAATTGACCTGGGCGAACTCCGCCAGGACGTCCTCTGTCACGGCCGGGGGCAGCGCCGGGCTACTCACCGCCCACCTCCGCCAGTCTCTGGTGCACCAGAGCAACTGACATCGAACCTTCGCCGACAGCAGCAGCGCAGCGCTTGATTGATCCCCGCCGGACGTCGCCGGCGGCGAAGAAGCCGGGGAGACTCGTTTCGAGCGGCAGCGGCGGTCGAGGCAAATCCCAAGCTTCGACAGGTTGGGTGAACGAGGCCAGGTCGCTACCGGTCGGGACATAGCCGGCATCGTCGGTCACGAGTCCAGGCCCATCAGCGCCGCCCGTTCGCGGCTGGCCCCCGATGCAGATGAACAAACCATCGGCGCGCAGGGGCTGAGCAGCGTGGCTCTCCGACGACATGATGAGGACCTCGCGTAGCCGATCGTCGGCCCTGACCGCGACGACCTGAGTCCCGGGCCGCACGTCGACATTGGAAATACGTGCGATGGCGTCGATGAGGTACTTCGACATCGAGGCGGCGAGATCTGGACCACGTACGAGGAGCGTCACCTTGACCGCGTAGCGCGAGAAGCGGACGACGGCCTGACCGGCAGAGTTTCCTCCACCTACGACCACCACGTGCGTTCCGGCGCAGCTCAGCGCTTCGCTCGGTCCGGCTCCGTAGTAGACCCCAGCACCGAGCAATTCTTCGACTCCCGGGACGTCCAAGCGTCGCCATTCCACCCCGCTTGCCAGCAGGAGGGTCCGTCCGAGAACGCTCGTCCCATCGGAGAGGTGTGCCTTGTACCCAGAACCCTCCCTCGCAATGTCAACCAGAGGTCTGGCCAGGAGGATCTCTGCGCCGAAGCGGCGAGCCTGCGCTACCGCACGGGTGGCCAACTCGCTTCCGCTGATGCCATTCGGGAAACCGAGGTAGTTCTCGATCATCGAGGTCGTGCCTGCTTGGCCGCCAGGGGCGATGCCTTCGAGGACCAACGTTCGGAGGCCTTCGGATGCCGCATAGACGGCGGCGGCGAGACCGGCTGGTCCCGCGCCGACAATGGTCAGGTCGTATTCCGAGCGCAAGGGTCCTGACACCATCCCGAGACCCGAGGCAACCTGCTCGAGCGTGGCCGGGGAGAGGCGAGTGCCATCGGGGAGGACACAGATCGGTAACGATCGAGCATCAACTTCGGCGCTCCCGAGAACGGCGCGCACTCTCGCCGCGTCTGCGATGTCGACCCATTCGTACTGCAAACTGTTTCGGCTTAGGAAGTCGCGGATTCGGTACGCGGCCGCCGACGCCCCACTATCCACCAGGACGACACCGGGCGTCGCCGGCCGCGTGTCGTAGTCGAACAGGGACATCGCAGCGGAACCTATCGATGCGAAAGGGCGGGTGGTGCGCCCTCCAACTCAATGGCGAATTCGTCGACGTCAACCCAGGGGACCCAGTCCAGACGGCCAGAAGCCCCGGACTCCTCGCAACCCAAGGGCAGGGCGTCCAAGGCGTCGAAGTGGTCGACCTGGGTGCGGTTCCTATTCACGGCGCTCCATGGTCAGGATAACGGCTGCCACGCCGCTCTTCCGCGTCCCTTCGCTGGCACCCGGAGGTCAGGGATGCACCTGTGATCCAACACCGAGATCCAGATGCAGGGACAGAAGGATGGTTGCGGTGGTGTTCCGGGTGAACACCTCGACGTCAGCCGCTGGGAGCACACCGGTGTATTTCTTCCTACTGATGCCTTCGGTCTCGGCAGTTCGTCTACCGACCGGCGCAGATTGTGGCTGATCGGCAGAGGGGCGTCGAAAGAGCGATTCCCTCGTGCGTGGCGAGGAATGCTGACTGGTACGCGCTCTCGGTGACCCGAAACAGGTTCCGTTCACGGCAATTGTTGTCGCGTTTTTCGACCGAGGGTCCTAGAACTTCTGGGGGCAGTCTGACGCTCACCGACAGACCGAACGACCTCTTCCGGGCCGCTGGCTACCTACGAATGACCCGCCTGATAGGTCTCGGTGAAGATGTCGCCCTGAGCTGCCCCTGACCCTGACTGTCCGCCGCCTGGGCCACGTAACACGTAGGCGATGATGACGGCAAGCACTGCTCCGGCCAATGGTCCTGCGATATAGACCCAGTAGCCCGAGAAGGTGGTCGAGACAAGGTCCGGCCCAAATGTGCGAGCCGGGTTCATCGACGCCCCCGAGATCGGACTACCCCACAAGCCAGCCAAGGCGATGTAGCCACCCACGCCAAAGGCACCGATGACGCCGACGTTTTGCGCTCCCGACGCCGTGCCCAAAATGACGCTGACGAGACCCATGGTGAGAATCAGCTCCATCCAAAAGGCAGCCATGTCCGAGTAGCCGTGAGCCGGATAGTTGGATCCGTACATCGCCGACACGTTGATCACGGCATGCAGGAACAGGGCGGCCAACGTGGCACCGATGAGTTGCACGAAGATGTACCCCGGCACCCGCTGCCACGGGAAGTCTCTGCGTAGAGCAAAGGCAATGCTGACGGCAGGATTCAGATGGGCACCAGACACCTTGCCCATGAACAAGATGATGGCCATGACGGTGAGAGCCGGTGCCACCACGGCTGCCTGATGGCTGATCACGCCGGGAAAGGCATGGCCCATCATCCCGCCTCCGGCTGCCGCCAAGACCAAGAAAAACGTACCCAGCAGCTCGGAGAACAGGCGTCGCCACTCCTGCCGAGGATCGTTGAAGTCACTGATCCGCTCGATGATGCTCTGCTCGTAACGAGCGATCGGACCAAGCGTGGGAACCTGTTCTCCGGTGGTCACTTGGGATCTCCCTTCAGTTGCCCATCGTTTGTCGCAACCACGGTGAAATATACTGAGAGGCGGCTCGAGATGGCTGGATCTCCGAGTCCGTCGGTCCGAACGGGAGACAACTGATGGCTGAAACGCGAGCACCGGAACGCGCGCTCGACCATGTCGTGGTGTGCTGTTCGAGAACCGCTCCTTCGACAATGTGCTGGGCCGTGTCTATGGGCCAAGCGACCACAAGATCTTCGAAGGTGTGGTTGGAAAAGAGCTGAGCAATCCGATCCCCGAGTGGGCCGAGCACGGTGCCGATCGCAAGGTGGTCCCCTACCGCGTCGCCACTGACATGGACTCGCCCAATCCCGACTCAGGCGAGGAGTTCTTCCACACCAACACGCAACTGTTCAACACCCTCGACGAACAGAACCGGTTCAAGATCGGTGAGGGCGTGAGCGCACCGTGGAACACACCGCCGCCGGGTGTGACACCCACCATGGACGGCTTCGTCACCGACTACATCTCGACCTTCACCGCGGAGGTGGGACGCCAGCCCACGTACGACGAGTACGCCCAGATCATGACCGGTTACACCCCCGAACAACTCCCGGTGCTGAGCGGCATTGCACGGGACTTCGGCGTGTTCGACCACTGGTTCTCAGAGGTCCCCTCGCAGACCTTCATGAATCGGTCGTTCTGGACGGCGGCCACGTCCTCGGGGCTGGTGGTGAACAGCCCGGCGACGAAGTGAATGGAGAAGAACACGGCCGAGACGCTCTTCGAACGACTCGAAGCCCACGACAAGACCTGGAAGGTCTACGTCTGCGAGCCGATGCCCCTCTCCTTTACCGGTGTAATCCACTTCCCCCGGCTGCTGCAGCGCCTGGCCACGCACTTCGTGCCATTCAGCGAGTTCGAGAAGGATGCCGCCGCAGGAACTTTGCCCGACTTCTCGCTCATCGAGCCGGACATGGCGTCGGGACACAACGACTACCACCCCGCCCTGAGCCGTTCGATGATCGGCAACAATGCCGACTTCGGGTTCGACCCTCCGTCGTCGCTGCTCGGAGGCGAGGCGTTCCTCAAGCGCATCTACGACGCCTACCGGTCGATGACCTCACCCTCGGGCACCAATGTCTGGAATACCGCCCTGTTGATCGGGTGGGATGAACCGGGGGGCACCTATGATCACGTAGCGCCCGGACCGGTCCCACCGCCCAGTGCTGCGGCGCCATCTGGTGAACTCGGCTTCGCCTTCGACCGCTCCGGCTACCGAGTCCCCGCGATCATGGTGTCTCCGTGGGTGAACCCGGGATCGGTGTACAACGAGGAGTACCGCCATACCTCTCTCATCGCCACGCTCAGGAAGGTGTGGGATCTCGGTGATGCGTTCACCCAACGTGACGCCTCCGCTCGGACATTCGACGATGTGTTCTCCCTCGGTGAGCCACGTAAACCAGAAAACTGGGTCACCGTCGAGGCCCAACCGGTACCAGCGTGGATGCTGGACGTTCAGGCTGCCGGTCAAGCACTGAGCACGCTCGGCAAGGCCATCGGGCCCGGAATCCTTGACGCCGCCAAGAAGATGGGGGTGCCGTTGCCTGCAGAACTCGAAGGACCGGATGCAGAGTTCACACCTGAACTCCTCATCACGTTCCTGAGGCAAATCTGCTGGCATCTCTTCCCTCAATTGGAGCCGAACAGCGGGAGAGTGTGAGGACTGCCCCATAATGTTCCGACAGATCCGACGTAGGTATCTGCTCGCTGCCGCCATTGCCTACCCGGCGTCTGGCGGTGGGGCGGCCCTGACCGGCCAGGTCCTCTGCTTTGATCGGTGGTTTCATTCCTCCCGGTAGGTTCCAGGTGTCCGGCACGAGAGAGGTCATCAATCGAGGTGTGTCCATGACCGATGCCGCGCTGATTCCCACACTCGATGACTCCGAGATTGCCTTGTTGGCGTCACTCGGAGCCCGCCGTGCGGTTCGCGCCGGCGAATACCTGTACCGAGCAGGCGACTCTGGCTACGACTTCTACGTGGTTCTCACCGGATCAGTGGAGGTCGTCCTGGACGTGGACGGGACGGAACGGGTCATAATTACGCAGCAGCCTGGAGGGTTCTTGGGTGAGTTGAACCTGCTGACAGGTCTCCGGGTCTTTGTCTCGGCCCGGGTCGCCCAGGATGGCGAGGTCCTGGCCGTCCCTGCTGACGAGCTCCGTCGCGTCCTGGCGACGCAGGAACAGCTGAGCGACAAAATCCTGGCGGCGTTCATGGCGCGGCGGAATGAGCTCATGACGGGTGCCGGATCGGCGACGCGAGTTGTCGGGTCACGCTTCTGCCCTGAGGTACTGCAGCTCCGCGAGTTCCTCTCGCGTACCCGGATCCCGCACGAGTGGCTGGACCCTGACAGTGACCCGCAGGTGGAGATCATGGTCGAGCAGTTCTCTCTCGAGCCGTCGGATTTTCCGGTCGTCGTTTCATCAGGCAAGGTGTTTCGTCGGGCCACTCCCGGCGTGATCGCTGACTATCTCGGCCTGACGGTTGACCGGCTCCCCGGACGTTGCTTCGATCTGGTCATCGTTGGTGGAGGCCCGTCGGGCCTGGCTGCCGCCGTCTATGGGGCTTCCGAGGGCCTGACGACGCTCGGCGTCGACATGGTGGCTCCCGGCGGACAAGCCGGCACGAGCTCGAGAATTGAGAACTACTTCGGCTTCCCCACGGGTATCTCCGGCGCCGATCTTGCCCAGCGCGGCTATGTGCAAGCAGAAAAGTTCGGTGCCCAACTGACCGCGCCGTGCCAAGCCGTCAGGCTGAGTGAGCGGGCGGGGCATCTCATCGTCCATCTTTCGGACGGTACGGAGGTCGTGGGCCGAGCGGTCATCGCGGCGACCGGCGCCCACTACCGGCGTCTCGACATCGAGCGGATCGATGATTTCGAGGCCAGGGGCGTGTACTACGCCGCCACGGAACTCGAGGCCCGAATGTGTGCGGGGAGCCCCGTGACTGTCGTAGGCGGCGGGAACTCGGCTGGACAGGCGGCGGTCTACCTCGCCGACCAGGGGAGCGCGGTCACGGTGGTGATTCGACGAGGACGACTGAGCGACACCATGTCGGGCTATCTGGTCTCGCGGCTCGAGGACCACTCGCATATCGATGTCATGACGTCGAGCCATGTCGTCGAGCTCGAGGGCGACCGCAATTTGACGGGAGTGCGCATTCAAGGTCAGGACGACGTCGTGACGCTTCCGAGCACTGCCTTGTTTTCCTTTATCGGCGCTGACCCCCAGTCTGACTGGCTTTCTGGCTGCGCCGCCCTTGACGACCATGGATTCGTGCTGACTGATCGGTCCTTGGCACCCGAGCACCTCGATGGGCCATGGACCGTTTTGGACCGTGCACCGCTGCCCTTCGAAACGAGTCACCCGGGTCTCTTTGCCGTGGGCGACCTTCGGTCCGGGTCGACGAAGCGAGTGGCCACTGCGGTGGGCGAAGGTTCGGCGGCCGTCAAGGCTATCCACGACTATTTGAACTTCACGCCGGCGCCGATTGCTTCTTGAGTCACTCGCGTGTCGAGGGGTGATGTGGGAGGTCCGGTGCTGCATTTTCACGTGTCAGCCGTGTTTCTGATCTGGCCGTGCTCGGCGGAACTGCTCGGGGCCCGCCCCGCCTGTCATCGGGATTCCCCAGCTAGCGCGTAAGGCGCCACCAGAATCCGGGCGCCGAGAGTGGAGCTGAGGTGCGCAGTGTGGCCTGGGTTGCGCTGTCCCCCGCGCCCGTTCGGATCGTTCCGACCACCGCCCCCGCCGGCAGAGCACCATTGGTCGGTTGCGTGCGCGCCGTCGCAGTCACCGCGAGACCCGGCCAGCCGACGACGTTGACCGGAGCACTCACCGTGAGCGGCGTCGATGCTCCCCAGGGGGCGGAAACCTCACCCGCCTTCTGGCCCGGAGTGAACGCCGTGAAGCTGTGGAGGGCGGCGAACGTGCTCTTGACCAGGGCATCGCCGGCGTCCACGGCCGTCGTGTTCGGACCGAGTGACCCACCAGGCTGACCGAGCACCGCGCCCACGACGGTCACCTCCCTGCCGCCGATGCTCTGCTGCGCAGCAAAGAGGAAGCAGCCTTGTGCGCTCGAGTCCGAGCCGGTCTTCACCCCGATGATCCCGTCCCGGCCCAAGTCGAAGTTGAGGTTGTAGACGACCGTGGTCATCGGCACGCTCGCCTGACCCAGGGACACCATCTGCCGGAGCACCGGGATCGACATCGCTGCCTCGCCGAGGCGCACGAGATCTTCGGCGCTCATCGTCGTACCCGGGTCCACGCCGCTCGGGTCGGTGATGTGCGTGGAGGAGAGACCGAGCTTCGCCGCAACCGTGTTCATCTTGGCGACGAACGCGGTCACACTCTGCGCGTCCCAGTCGGCCAGCAGCGTTGCCATGTCGCCCCCGGAGTCGACCAGGAGTCCTTCGAGAGCTTGGAGCTCGGTGAGCGACTCTCCGGCCGAGACGGGCACCTCGGACTCCTGGTTGGCCAGTCCGGCTTGATACGACGTCAGCGTGGCGGCGTCGACGGAAATCGCGGGTCCCTGGGCGACGCCCGTCGCCAGAGGATGGTCGGAGAGGACGACGTAGGCGGTGAGCACCTGGGCCAGCCCCGCGACCGGGACGGACTGGGTGCCCCGGACCTGACCGAGGAGGCCGAGACCCTCGACGCCGACCGCGGCCTCGCCGGCGGTGGGCCAGGCCAGGGTGGGGGTCGGCCCGGGCAGTCGGGCGTCCGCCACCCGCACGGTGGCCAGTGGGATCGGGCGGACCCACTGCGCGACGGCACCGGCGCAGAGGGCGAGCACCACGAGAAAGGCGCACCAGGCGAGGACGCGTCGCCGCCGCCGTGAGGCGCGGAGCCCGGCGATGATCTGGAACTCCTCCCCGCTGGGAGGCGGAAGGTGATTGCCGAGCTCGGTCAGCCGATCTTCGTTGGCCTTGGGCAGCGTCCGGCCGCGGGCATGAGCCGGTCCCTTGTGCCTCTCGGTGCCGTCAGCCGCCCCCATGACCTCACGCTAAGTCCACAACGCTCCGGGAGCGTGGCACCCCTGAGGCGCGGCCCAGGTCGGTGGCCCGGAACGCCGGTTCACGCTGCTCTTGTGCGGGGCGCCGGCGGTCGAGCGGTCCGGGCCTCCTTATGCTGTGCCGCCGTGGCGCAGCCCCCTGGGGACGAGCGGGAGACGGCGGGTGTGCGGGGGACGGTCGACCCGGCCTTTGCTGCGGTCCAGACCCTGCTCGAAGAGCTGGCCGAACTCGACGCCAGCTACTCGGGTGCACTGTGTGCCTGGCATCGCGGGCGCCCGGTGGTCGACATCTCCTGGGGACCGGTCCTCGGTCCCGACGACCTGCTGCCCGTGTTCTCGAGTTCCAAGGGCGCTGCCGGCTTGGCCGTCGCCTGCCTGGTGCGCGACGGCCTGCTCGATCTCGACGAGACGGTTGCCTCGTACTGGCCCGACTTCGCCCAGCGCGGCAAGGCCGCAGTCACCGTCCGCCAGCTGCTCAGCCATCAGGCCGGGCTCTTGGGCGTGGACGGCGGCTACACGTACGACGAGCTCTACGGCCACGCAGAGCTCGCTGCCCGGCTGGCCGCGCAACGGCCGCTGTGGCTGCCGGGCAGCGCCTTCGCCTACCACGGCGTCACCATCGGCGTGCTGGCCGACGAGCTCGTGCGCCGCATTGCCGGCGTGCCACTGGGGGAGTACTTCCACCACCAGGTGGCCGGTCCCCGCCACCTCGACGTCTACCTCGGTACTCCCGAGGCGCTCGACGGCCGGGTGCGGGCGGTCGAGCTCCCGACGCCCGAAGAGTTGGCGGCGCTGCCGGACGCCGTACCGCGCCTGGGGCGGGGCAGCCTGGCTTCACTGTCCGTCCCGGTCGACGGGCAGCCGATGTACGTCGAGTGCAACGAGGCTCTCTTCCGCCGGGCCGGGACACCGGCCGCCGGCGCGCTGGCCAGTGCCCGCGGCCTCGCCGGCATGTACGCCGCTGTCGAGCACGAGGTGGCCGGAGTGCCCCGGCTGCTCGACGACGAGACGGTCGCACAGGTCAGTCAGCTCCAGGTCTGGGGTCGGGAACTGACCCAGACCGAACCGCTGCGCACCGGGTTCGCAATCATCTTCCAGAAGCCGAGCGACCACCATCCCTGGGGCAGTTACCGGGCTTTCGGGCACGACGGTCTCGGCGGCTCCCTCGCCTACGCCGATCCGTTCAACCACATCGCGTTCGCCTATACGGTCGCGCGCATTCCTCTCCCTGGCGGAGCCGACAGCCGAGCGATCCACCTGAGCCGAGCCGTACGCCGCGGCGCCACCGCCCTCGACCGCTGATCCGCCGCCCCGCTGCGCCGGAGACGCGATGAGGGCATCGATGACGGCAGCAAGGCCAACCGGTACTGCAGCTGCGGCATCCCGGTCATGCCCCTGCGAGTCGGTAGCTTCGGTCGGATGCCCCCCGTGCCGCTCCGGCGCAACCGCGACTTCATGCTCCTCCAGACGGGGCAGCTGCTCTCGAACGCGGGGTCACAGGCGACCGCCATCGCCTATCCGCTGCTGGCTCTTGCGCTGACCCACTCCGCGGTCAAGGCGGGCCTGGTCTCGTTCGCCCGGACCCTGCCCCTGGCCGTCCTCTCCATCCCGGCCGGGGTGGCCGCCGACCACTTCAGCCGACGCACCCTCATGATCGTCGCCGACGCGGTGCGCGCCGCCGCCATGGGCACCCTCGCTGTGAGCTTGGTCGTGTCCGACCCGCCCTTCTGGATCATCCCCTGCATCGCCTTCGTCGAGGGTGCCGGCACCGCCGTCTTCGGCGCGGCCCAACCGGGTGCGGTGCGCGCCGCCGTGCCCACCGAGCAGCTGCCCGAGGCGGCCGGCGCCCAGAGTGGCCGAGCCGCCGCCGTGCGCATCATCGGTCCGCCGATCGGGGGATCGCTCTTCGAAATCGCCCGCTCGTTGCCCTTCGTGGCGGACGCGTGCTCCTACGCCTTCTCGACCATCTCGCTGCTCCTCATGCGGGCCCGCTTCCAAGAGGAGCGTGAGCCGCACGGCGCCAGCATCGTGGAGCGGGCGCGTGAGGGCATGCGGTTCATTTGGCATCAACCTTTCGTCCGCGTCACCTGCTTCCTCTACGGGCTCCTCAACTTCACCGCTCCCGGACTCCTCTTCTGTCTCGTCGTGATCGGGCAGGGGCAAGGACTGCGCGGCGGTGCGCTCGGGCTGCTCACCGCGGTGTTCGCCGTGAGCGTGCTGCTCGGGTCGTTGGTGTCGCCGTCGCTGCGCAAGGTGCTGTCCGTGCGTGCGGTGCTCCTGCTCGAAGTCTGGTGCTGGACCGCCTGTGCCGCATTCCTCGTCTGGCCTTCGGTCTACGTGCTGGCCGCCGGCCTGGTCCCTGTGGGCATTGCCATCCCTTCCACGGACTCTGTCGTCAACGGCTACCGCATCGCCATCACTCCGGACCGTCTGCTCGGCCGCTCCGAGTCGGTGCGCAACGCCATCTCGCTGTCCATCAGCTCGCTCTCGCCGCTGGTCGCCGGCCTCCTCCTCCAGCACACGACGCCGCGCTGGACGGTCGGTGCGTACACGGTCTGGGCCCTGGCCCTGGCGGTGTGGGGCACCCGGAGCTCGGTCCTGCGCCATCCGCCCGCGCTCCCGACGGCGGCCGCCACCGCCTGACGCCCGATCCGAACGCATCGGCGAGCCGGACCCCGGCCATTAGTCTCGTGCCCCCATGAGCCCGGTCCCCCTGCTCCATACCGCGGCCGATGTCACGGCCGGGTGGCTGACGGCCGCGCTCGTCGAGGCAGGTGCCGTGCCGCCGGGGACCCGGGTCGAGCACTTCACGACCGAGCCCATCGGCACGGGCCAGATGGCCGACACCACCCGCTTCACGCTCATCTACGCCGGCGACGACGACAGCGGTGGCCGGCCTCGAGGCCCGGCCACCGTCGTCGGCAAGTTCGCCTCGGCCGACGAGCAGAGCCGGGGCACCGGCCTCGCCCTCCGGGCCTACGAAGTCGAGGTCCGCTTCTACCGTGAGGTGGCGGCCCGGGTCGACGCCCGTGTCCCGCTCACCTACGTGGCCGAGATCGAAGCGGAGACGGGCTGGTTCACGCTCCTCCTCGAGGACATCGTCGGGGGCACGCAGGGCGACCAGATGGCGGCGTGCGGTCCCGACACCGCGGCGGCCGTCCTCGACGAGATGGCCGGCCTCCATGCCCCTTGCTGGGAGTCGCCGGAGCTGGCCGCGTTGGAGTGGCTCAACCGGGGCTCGCCTCAGGCCGACGAGATGCTGATCGCCATGGTGCAGACCCTGCTCCCTGGCTTCCTCGAACGCTACGCCGACACCATGGCGCCCGAGCATCAGGAGGTCTGCCGTTTCCTCGCCGCGCACATGGGGGCCTACGTGGCGTTGCGCGCCGGACCGCGCACCGCCAGCCACGGCGACTTCCGCCTCGACAACCTGCTCTTCCAGTCCGGCGACCCGCGGCCGGTGGTGCTCGACTGGCAAACCCTTGTCTGGGGCAGCGCCGCGGCCGACGTCGCCTACTTCGTCGGAGGCTCGGTGAGCACCCAGGACCGGCGCGTGCACGAGCTCGACCTCCTGGCCCACTACCACGAGGCGCTGCGCCGGCGCGGTGTGCAGGACTACCCGCTCGAGCAGTTGCGCGCCGACGCCCGCCGTGAGACATTCGCCGGGCTCATCATGGCCATCGTGGCCTCCATGATCGTGCAGCGCACCGACCGGGGTGATCTCATGTTCCTCACCACGGCCACCCGTCACGCGCAGCACGCCCTTGACGTCGACGCGCCTGCGTTACTCCTGACCGCGCGATGACCGAGCTCCTGGTGCTCTGTACGGGCAACGCGGCGCGTTCGGTCATGGCCGGTTTCATGCTCGACTCTTTGGGTGAGGGCCGTCCTGATCCGCTGCACATCGTCACGGCGGGCACCCACACCATTGACGGGCAGCCGATGGGCATGCGCACGCGCACCGCCCTGACCCGCATTCCTGAACTGGCGCACACGGACTTCCGTCGTCACCGCAGCCGGCAGGTGCACGAGGCCGACTTCCGCCGGGCGGAGCTGGTCGTCGTCATGGAGGCGGACCATGTTCGCTTCGTGCGCCGGCAATTCGCCGAGTTCGCCGACAAGACAGGGATGCTGCGGCAGTTGTGCGTCGACCTGGCACCCGGGCCTCCCGCCCTCTCTGTTCGGGTGGCCGCACTCGGCCTCTCCTCCGTCGACGTCGACGATCGCGACGACGTGCTCGATCCGGCCGGGCACGACGGCGACGTCTACGAGAAGGTGGTCGACGAGCTCTGGGATCTCTGCCAGACGTTGATCACCCGGCTCTGACCGACGCCGGCGCCGCAGGGGCGGCGTCGTGTCGCCGGGCTCAGTCGGCGTGAACCGAACGCAGCCCGGCCCAGGCCAGGTCGGCCATGCGCTGGGCCAGCCGCAGCGCCTGCTCCTCGATGTCCTCGTCCGAATCGGTCTCGGCTCGCTGGGCGATGAAGCGCCGGCTGGCCCCTTCGGCCAGCCCCACGATCCCGTAGGCCAAGAGGCGCCGGTGGTCGGCGTCCAGCCCGGCCGCGATCAGCGGGTCGATGGCCTCGGCGATCGCGTCCTCCACGGCGCGCAGGGCGCGACCCAGCTCCTGGTCGTCCGCGTGGTCCCGCCCGTAGAGCAGGCGGAACTCCGCCTCGCGCGTGACGACTAGGCGGAAGTAGGCGGCAAAGCCCAGCTCCACCTGTTGGCGGGGACCGTCGGCCCCGGCCGCCGCAGTACTGATGGCGATGAGCAGGTCCTTGGCGATGGAGTCGACCAGCTCCAGATAGAGCGAGCGCTTGGAAGAAAAGTGTTGATAGAGGAGTGGTTTGGTCACCCCGGCCGCCTCGGCGATGTCGTCCATCGTGGTGGCCCGGTAGCCCCGCTGCGCGAAGAGCTCGAGTGCCACCGAGAACAATTGGTCGCGCCGTTGTTCTGCGCTCAACCGCCGCGTCGCGGCCTCCATCGCTCCTACCATGGGGCTCAGGTTACCGAACCGGTCGACGAAGGCAACGGCGCGGCACGGCCCACTCAGAGGCCCGGAAGGGTGTCGAGGACCCCGCACAGGCGATCCGGGAGGTCCACCACGTTGAAGCTGCGAGTGGCCACGGCGTGGTTGTGCTCGAGCAACTCGTCGTCCGGGGCGGCCAGCCATTCACCGAGGGCGGACGGGTCGAGCGCGTTGAACCAGCGGAAGCCGAAGGCCGCCAGCTCCCGCGCCACCGGGTAGGGCCCGATGGCCAGCGGGCGACGGTGGGTGGCCGACTCGACCGAGGGATTTCCGAAGCCCTCCCACGACGACGGCAACAGGACGGCGTCGCACGCGCTGTACGCGTCGGCGATCGTGCAGCCACCCGGTGGCTCACCGAGGACCACCGGGCACCGGGCGCGCTCTACGACGCGGCCGAGCTCGGGCCCGTAGCCGTCCTCCGCCGGTCCCAGCAACCAGTAGACGCCTCGGACCGCCTCGGCCAGGGCGACGGCAGCCGGGATGCCCTTGCGTTCGAGAGCCCGGGTCGGCTGCAGCAGCAGCCGGTCGGACTCGCCGAGGCCCAGGGCGCGCCGCACGCCGAGGCGGTCACCCGGTGCCGGGTCGGGGTCGAACGTGTTGTAGAGCGTCGTGACGCGCCCGAGGAAGCCGCGCGCCGCCAGCTCGCGCCGGCTCAGTTCGTTGATGGTGACGTGGGCCCAGGCCGGGTCGTCGGGCGGCACGGGGAGGTGGGCCAGGTGGGGCCGTTGCCACGGCAGATCGTGGTGGTGGAGCACGGTGGGACGACCGGCGCACGCGGCCGCCACCGTCGATGACGCCGCCGGGTTGAGGGGGAGCGAGCACAGGTTCTCGACGACGACGAGGTCGGCCCCCGCCAGCGCACGCCTGACCTCGGCCGCGCTGGGTGCCTCAGCGGCGTCCATGGCCAGCCCCGGCACCACAACGTCCACTGGCCCCGAGCCGGCCAGGGTGACGACGTCCCATCCGAGGACGTCCAGTGCAGCGGCCCATTTGGCCGCCTCGATCGCCACGCCGTCGCCCCCGCCCAGCCGGAACGAGACCAGGCAGGCGGTGGGCACGGCCGCACTGTAGGGCCGGGAACCGGCGAGGCAGAGGCCGCGTCCGGGTGGACTAGCGTTTTACGGATGTCGAAACGGGCTCTGATCACTGGCGTGACCGGTCAAGACGGCTCCTACCTGGCCGAATTCCTTCTCTCGCAGGGCTACACCGTCATTGGGATGGTCCGGCGGACGAGCACCGTCAACTTCGAGCGGATCGCCCACATCCAGGACCAGATCGAGCTGGTCGCCGGCGACCTCCTCGACGAGGTGTCGCTCATCAACATTCTGCGCGACCACCGGCCGGAGGAGGTCTACAACCTGGCCGCACAGTCCTTTGTGCAGACCAGCTTCAGCCAGCCCGTGCTCACGGGCGAGACGACGGCCCTGGGGGTCACCCGCCTCCTCGACGCCATCCGCTTCGTCGACCCCGAGATCCGCTTCTATCAGGCCAGCTCCTCGGAGATGTTCGGCAAAGTGCTCGAAGTGCCGCAGCTGGAGACGACGCCCTTCTACCCGCGCAGCCCCTACGGGGTGGCCAAGGTGTACGGGCACTGGATCACGGTGAACTACCGCGAGAGCTACAACCTCCATGCCTCCTCGGGCATCCTCTTCAATCACGAGTCCCCACGACGCGGTCTCGAGTTCGTCACCCGCAAGGTGACGCACGGGGTGGCCCGCATCGCCCACAAGCTCGCCGACAAGTTGCCGCTGGGCAATCTCGACGCCCAGCGCGACTGGGGCTATGCGGCCGACTACGTGCGGGCCATGTGGCTGATGCTCCAGCAGGACACGCCGGACGACTACGTGGTCTCGACGGGGGAGACCCACGAGGTCCGGGAGCTCTGCCGCCTCGCCTTCGACGCGGCCGGCCTCGACTGGGAGCAGCATGTCGTGATCGACGACCGCTTCCTGCGCCCGGCCGAAGTCGATCTTCTGGTCGGGAAACCCGAGAAGGCGCACGATGTGCTCGGCTGGGCGCCCGAGGTCGATTTCGAGAATCTGGTCGCCATGATGGTGGAGGCCGACATGAACCTCATCCGCAAGAGTCTCAGGTAACTGGGGGCTGCGGTCCTCCCTCCCGCTGTCCCCGCGGCGATCTCTGCCGATCCCGCCGGCGCCCTCGTCGCCTTCGGGGCCGGCATCCTCTCCTTCCTCTCGCCCTGCGTCCTGCCGCTGGTGCCTGGGTACGTCTCCATGGTCTCGGGCCTCTCGGCGGCCGAGCTCGAGGCGAACGACGACGGCACGACGCCCTCGGAGGCGCTGCGTCCGGTGCTCAAGGGCATCGGCCTCTTCGTGCTGGGGTTCACGTTGGTCTTCGTCGCGCTCGGTGCCACGGCGTCGACCATCGGCCAGGTGCTCAAGAACAACCGGATCGAGCTCGTCTACGCCAGCGGTGCCGTCATCATCTTCCTCGGCGTGGTGATGGTGCTGAGCTCGCTCCCGCAGCGCGTGTGGGTGCACGCGGGAGCGGGCACCGTGGGCGTCGTCTCGCGCGTGACCGGTGAGCGTCGCTTCGACGTGCGGCCGTCCAAGCTCGGTGGCTGGGCCGCGCCGGTCATGGGGATGGCCTTCGCCTTCGCCTGGACGCCCTGCATCGGACCGGTCCTCGGTGTCGTTCTCGGTCTGGCCAGTCACAACGGCACCTTGGCCGGCGGCGTCCTGTTGCTCTTCGCGTACTCGCTCGGCCTCGCCCTGCCTTTCATTCTCGTCGGTTTGGCCTTCGGCCGGATCACGGCCGCACTCGCCCGCGCCCGCCACTGGCTGTGGGCCGTCGAGCTCGTGGCCGGTCTCCTCCTGGTCGGATTCGGCGTGCTCCTGCTCACCGACAACGTCGGCTGGCTCTCCAACCATGTCTCCAGCGTGTTGAACAGCATCGGTCTGGGCCGGCTGACGACGAGTTGACCTGGTTGGGCTGTCGCGCCGGTGCATGACGCCGCCGAGATCCTGATCCGAAGGATCAGCGCGGCCGCGATCGAGCAGCAGGGCAGTGGCGTGCCGCTCCTGATCGCCCTCGACGGTCGTTCCGGAGCCGGCAAGTCGACACTCGCCCGGGCGGTCGGGGAGGCCATGGGCGCCCTGGTGATCGACGGCGACGACTTCTATGCAGGGGGAACCGACGCGTACTGGGACCGGATGGGACCCGAGGAGAAGGTGGAGCACGTCATCGACTGGCGCCGCCAGCGAAAGGTCCTCGAGAACCTGCGACGGCGCCAGCCGGCCACGTGGCGTCCGTACGACTGGGAGTCCGACGACGGCAGCTTCGGCCCACTTGTCTCCTCCAGTCCGGCCGACGTCGTGATCCTCGACGGGGCCTACAGCGCCCGCCCCGAGTTGGCGGACATCTTGAATTTGCGCATCCTGCTCGACGTTCCGCGTGACGTTCGGCGCGCCCGGCTGTTGCGCCGAGAAGGTGCGCAGGACCGGGCCGAGTGGGAATCTCGCTGGTCCGACGCGGAGGACCTCTACTTCGACTCGCTCATGCCGCGAGGCGCCTTCGATTTCGTGATCGACGACGAGGCGCTCGGCGGGTGAGGCCGGCGTCGTCGGCGCAACCTTTTGACGCCTTCAAACATTTTGCCGAAGCCGCGGCCTGTCAGGAGTCCCGTGCAACGGCGAAGCACCGCGGACGCTCGGGTGTGCACCGCACCCGGCGGCCGACCGGGGCGGCATGACCCTCAGGTGTGTTCGGTGAGGACACCCGCGAAAGTCTGGGCGAACGTGAACGCGTCACCGGGCCAGCGAGCCGACACGTACGTACCGTCACGTATGACGAAGGCCGGGCGCGAGTCGGTCGGCGAATCGCGCACACGCCCGCTGGATTTGCGGCGCCAGTCGGGCGTGTCCTTCGCCACGTCCTTGAAGTCGGTTGGATCGGCCAGGGACCGGGTCACCTCCTGCTGGACGGACATGAAGCCCGATCGTTGGCCCGGTTCCTCCAAGTAGGTGCGGAAGTAGTTGGAGTCCCAGAAGCGCGTCCAGCGCGCGATGCCCCAGGCCCTGCCCTCGAGCGACCAGGTCAAGGCCGTCGTGGCGCGGCCGTGCAGGACGGAGCGCTCCGTCCGCGGATCGAGGGCTCGGGCGGCCACGAGCACCCCGTGGCAGATGGCGCCGACGGGCTTGTCGTCGGCGAAGGCATCGACCGCCATCTGCTGGACCTCGAGGCTCTCGAGGTAGTCGCGCATCCCCCGGGCCCGGTGCCCTCCGGGCAGCACCGAGCGCGTCGTACTCGCTTCTCCGGGCTGTTCCCCACGGCAGCGGCCGCCCAAATGCTTCGTCGGACACGAGGGCGGCGTAGGCGGCGCGTGCGGCGGCGTCGGCCCGCAGGACTCGACCGACGACGGTCAGATTGCGCAGGCCCGGGATCAGGCCCCAGGGATCGAGCCCCCGGCCCGTCACCATGAGCTCGTCGGCCGCGCCGGGTTGGCCCGAGGGGGTGGCGAACACGACCCTGTGGCCGGCTCCGGTCAGGACCTGCCAGGTCACCGCGACCTCGGTGGGGTCGAAGTCACGGGCCGGGATCGGCATCAGGACAGTCGCCATCGGCGCGACGCACATTACCGACGACGTGCCGCCCGCCCCGCGACGATCGGGCGCCGCCGGCCCGCCGGCCGCTCCACGCGCCAGCGCCGGGGATGACCCGGGGGTAGCGTCATCAGGGTGACGGACACGGACACGAACACCAACACCGACACGAACACCGACACCGACACCGACACGAACGGTGACGACGCATCAGCGTTCGTCCCGATCTTCGGCCCCGAGGACCCGATCCAGGAGATCCTGGCCAAGGCGTACCAGGGCGAGGTACTCGGTGAGGCGCTGTTCCAGGGCATCGCCGAGCAGCTCGATGATGCGGACCACGCCGCCAAGATGCGCGTCCTGTCCGAGCTCGAACGGCGCACGAAGGAGGCCGCCGCGCCCGCCCTCGCCCGGGCCGGCGTCGACACCCGGCCCGATCCCGAAGTCCTCAGCACGGCCGCGGCGCTCGTGCCCGACGCCGCGGCCCTGGGCTGGGACGACCTGATGGAGTCATTCGAGCCGATCACCTCGCAGTACATCCCGCTCTACCGGCGCATCGGCGAGCTCGATCCGGCCGAACGCGAGATCTCGGACCTCCTGGTCGCCCACGAGCGGGCGCTGTGCGCGTTCGCCCGGGCCGAGCTGGTCGGCCAGACGGCCACCTCCCTCGAGGCGATCGAGGCCCTGCCCCACATGCGCTGAGCCGCGGCGCCCCCGCCTGGCGCGCCCGATCGGCTCGGATCCGGCCGTACCGGCACTCGGGCCCAGCCTTCTCCCAGGTACCCCCAGCGTGGGGGCCCATCGGGTCTGGCCGGACGCCGGACCCCGCTTGGAACCCCTGCCCCCGGCCCCCCTACCATGGTGGCGAAGGCCATGGCCCCTGTTGTCCTACTCCGTGCCGCTGTCGCTCTCGCCGGCCGCTTCCCCGCCCTTGCCGGGGTCGATCTCTCTCTCGAGCAGGGTGAGGTCGCCGTCGTCGTGGGGGCCAACGGGGCCGGCAAGACCAGCCTCCTGCGTGCCTGCGCAGGGCTTTTGCCCGTCACCTCGGGCGAGGCCCACGTCCTCGGAGTCGACCTCACCGCGGACCACACGGCCGTCCGGCGTTACGTCGGTCTTTTGGGACACGCCGCCCCTCTCTACGACGACCTCACCGCGGCGGAGAACGTCCGGTTCGCCGTACGGGCCCTCGGCCTCCCGCCCGAACGGGCCGAGGACGCCCTGGCCCGGGTCGGTCTGACCGGCCGCCTGCGCACCACCCCCACCGGTCGGCTTTCGGCCGGCCAACGGCGCCGCGTGGCCCTGGCGGCCCTGTTGGCCCGCCGGCCTGCTCTCTGGCTGCTCGACGAGCCGCACGCCGGGCTCGATGCGCCCTCGCGCCAGCTCCTCGGGCAACTCATCGGGGAGGCGGTGGCCGACGGCGCGTCGGTGCTGCTGTCCTCGCACGAGCCCCAGCTCTCGGTCCCCCTGGCCGACCGCGTCGTCACGATGGGCGGCGGCCGGGTCACCGGTGAGGAAAAGGGGGGCCGGCGCGCCAGCCTCACCGCCGTGGCCGCAGGCGACCGGGTCCCAGGTTCGGCGGAGGCTTCGCATGTTGCATGACGCCGTCCTGGTGGCCGGCAAGGACCTGCGCATCGAGGCCCGCTCGCGGGTGGGGGTGTGGCAGATCGTCCCCTTCGCGTTGCTCGTGCTCGTGTTGCTCGCCTTCGCCATCGGGCCCGACCAGACCTCCCTCCAGCACGCCGCCCCCGGCATCTTCTGGGTGGCCCTTCTGTTCTCGACCGTGCTGGCGATCCAGCGCAGCGTGGCGGTCGAGTCGGGCGAGGGCACCCGGGACGGCCTGCGGCTCTCGGGGATCGACCCGGCGGGCGTCTTTCTCGGCAAGGCGGCCGCGGTCGGCCTGCAGCTGCTGGTGCTCCAGCTCGTGCTCTGGGCCGGCGTGACCTTCCTCTTCGACGTGCGGGTGCACACCATCTGGTTGGCCGTGGTGGCCTGCCTGCTGGCCACGGTCGGCCTGGCTTGCGCCGGGGTGCTCTATGGCGCCCTCTCGGCCGGCCTGCGCGTGCGCGACACGCTGCTCCCGCTGCTGGTGCTCCCCGTGCTCGCCCCGGTGCTGCTCGCCGGCTCCAAAATCTGGGAGGCCGCACTCAGCGGCAGCACCTCGTCGGGCGAGCAGTGGTTGAAGATCCTCGTGCCCTTCGCCGTCATCTACTTCGTGATCGGCATCCTCCTCTACGGACCCCTCCAGGAGACGGCATGACCGCGGTGGACGACGACAGCCTGACCGGTCTGCCCGGCGGAGCGTCCAACGGGGCCGCGTCGACGCCGGCACCGGCGTCGCAGTCGGCACCGGCGTCGCAGTCGGCACCGGCGCCGCAGTCGGCACCGGCGTCGCGGTCGGCACTGGTGGCGACGTCTTGGCATCCGCGCTGGCTGACCGTCGTCGGCGTGTTGGCCGTCGTCACGACGGCGCTCACCGTCTGGCTCGGGCTGTGGGTGACACCGCCGGACGCCGTGCAAGGCAACCTGGCCCGGCTGCTCTACATCCATCCGGCCGTGGCCACCGTCGCGCTCTACTGGGCCGGGGGCGTGGCCTGCGTCGGCAGCCTGCTCTACCTGTGGCCGCGCACGCGCTCGTTCTTCTGGGACCGCCTGGCTGCCAGTGCCGTCGAGGTGGGGGCCGTGTTCTCCGCCCTCACCCTGATCACCGGCTCGCTCTGGGGGCGCCCGGTGTGGGGCGTCTGGTGGACGTGGGACGCCAGGCTGACCTCGACCGCCCTGTTGCTGATCCTCGAGATCGGGTACCTGGCGCTGCGTCGGGTGCCGGCCGATCCCCACATCCGAGCCCGCCGCTGCGCCGTCGCCGCGCTGCTGGTCGCCGTGGACGTGCCCCTCGTGCACTTCTCGGTCGACTGGTGGAACACGCTGCACCAGGGCGGGACGATTCTCGATCCCGGTTTCAACCTGCACGTCCACGGCTCCATGCTCTGGACGATGTTGCTGAGCTTCATCGCCTTCTCGTTGATCTTCGTGTGGCTGCTGGCGATGCGCTACCGCATCGAGGTGCTCGAGGACGCCGTGGGGGACCAGGAGCTCGAGGTGTCGCTGGCCGAGCGTTGGAGCGAGGACGCCGACCTGGTCGGTGCCGGCGCCGCCCTGGGGCCGTCGGCCGGCCCGGCGGGTCCGGTGGGTCCGGGGGGTCCGGCCGAACGCGGGGGACCCGGCGGCGGGGGTGCGGCATGAGCTACGTCGACGCCGGCTACGCCGTCGCCATCGGGGGTTCGTTCCTCTACGGCATCAGCCTGGTCCTGCGCCGCCGCCGCTGGGAGCGGGCGCTGCGCGCCGCCGAGGTCGCGGCCGGCGAACGTGACGGTGCGGCGGTCCCCGGCGAGCGGTCGTGACGGACACCACCACCGAGCCCACCCCTCCCTCCCCGCCGTCCGAGGTCAACCGGGGTCCGGCCATGCCGCCGGCCAAGCGGCGCAAAATGAGCCGCCGCGTGCTCGTGGTCTTCGGGCTGCTGGTCGTTGCCCTGGTCTTCCTCCTCGTGCAGGGCCTCGGGAGCTCGCTCGACTACTTCGACACGGTCGACCAGGCGCTGGCCCACAAGGCCTCGCTGGGCACGCAGACCTTCCGCTTGGAGGGCACCGTCGTCCCCGGATCCATCCATGCCACCGACACCGGGACCGACTTCGTCGTGTGTCAGGGCCCCAAGTCCGTGCACGTGACCAACACCGGGAGCCCGCCCGCGCTCTTCCAGGGGCGCATCCCCGTCGTGGTGGTGGGTCACTTCGCGTCGAACGCCTCGACCGCGTTCGAGTCCAACACCATCATGGTCAAGCACTCATCGACCTACAGCGCCCGGTACCCCAACCGGGTCAAGGTGACGCCGGCCGGAGCGGTCTGCTGATGCTCGACGCGCATCTCGGCACGATCGGGGTGTGGCTGGCCTTCGCGGCCAGCCTGTGCGGGACGGCGGTGATCGCCTACGGCCTCGTCACCCACCGCCACGCCGATGCCTTGGCCGGCGCGGGCGCGCTCGGCCGGGCGGGGTCGGGCCCGGAGGCATCGGAGGCTGCCCCGGCACGGTGGCGTGCCGCGGTAATCGACGGCCGCTGGTTCGCGGCGGTGATGCTGGTCGGCGCGCTGCTGGCCGTGATCGCCATGGAGCACGCCCTGCTCACTCACGACTTCACCGTGGTCTTCGTGGCCCAGAACAACAGCACGGTGACGCCGCTGCTCTACTCCATCACCGGGATGTGGTCGGCGCTGGCCGGTTCCATCCTCTTGTGGGGCTTCGTGCTCGCCGTCATCTCGACGATTTTCGTGCTGCGCTACCGGCGCCAGGCGACCGACCCGGTCATCCGCTGGGCCACCCTGGTCCTCTACGTCGTGGCGGCCTTCTTCTTCGGTCTCATGACGAGTCCGTCCAACCCCTTCCAGACGGCGCCCGGCGCGACCCAGGGTCTGGGACCCAACTCGCTCCTCCAGGACAACCCCCTCGTGGCCATCCACCCGCCGTTGCTCTACATAGGCTTCGTCACGTTCACCGTGCCCTTCGCCTTTGCCATCGGCATGCTGGCGACGGGGCGGGTGGGGGACCGCTGGCAGATCGAGTGCCGGCGTTGGACGCTGGTGGCCTTCACCTTCCTCTCCGTCGGCATCGTGCTCGGTGCCTGGTGGTCCTACCAGGTGCTCGGTTGGGGCGGCTTCTGGGGCTGGGACCCCGTCGAGAACGCCGCCCTACTTCCGTGGTTGTGCGGCACCGCCTATCTCCACTCGGTGCTGGTCCAGGAGCGGCGCGGTTTGATGCGGGTGTGGAACCTCTCGCTCTCCATCGCCACCTTCGCGCTCACCATCCTCGGCACCTTCCTCACCCGCTCGGGGGTCATCACCTCGGTCCACTCCTTCTCGGAGTCGACGATCGGGCCGCTGCTGATCGGGTTTTTCTTCGTCGTGGTCATCGTCGGGTTCGGGCTCATCGCCTGGCGGGGTGACCGCCTCCGCTCGCCGGGTGGCATCGACGCGCCGCTCGGACGTGAGGGCGCGTTCCTGTTGAACAACGTGGTCTTCGTCGGCTTCGCCTTCGTCGTGCTGCTCGGCACCCTGTACCCGCTCCTCTACGACGCGTTGACCCAGCAGCAGGTCACCGTCGGCGCACCGTTCTTCAACACCGTCGCCATCCCCGCCGGCCTGATGCTGCTCTTCCTCATGGCGGTGGCCCCGGTGCTCAGCTGGCGCAAGATGAGCAGCCAGGTCCTCTGGCAGCGGCTGGCCGTTCCGGTCTGGATCGGCGTCGGCACGGTCGTGCTGTGCGTGGCCTTCGGGCTCCGGGGTTTCGCCACGCTGATCGGCTTCGGCCTCGGGGCCATGGCGGCGGCGACGGCGGCCCGCGCCCTGGTGCTCTCGGTGCGGGGGGCGCACACCCGCCACGTCGGCTGGTGGCGCGGCCTCGTCGGGCGAGCCAACGGCGGCATGGTCGTCCATCTCGGCGTCGTGCTCCTGGCCGTGGGCGTCATCGCGGCCACGTCGTACCGGCATCAGGCAGAGTTGCCGCTGCACCAGGGCTCCGTGGTCACCTACGACGGGCACACCTTCGAGTTCGAGGGCCTGCGCACGGTGACCTCTCCGTCGCGCACGGCTCAAGAGGCGCTGGTCAAGGTGGACGGCACCGTGTTCGCACCCGCCACCACCAGCTTCGGCAGCGCCCTCTCGGTGGTGGGCACCCCGGCCATCGACTCGGGCCTCACCGGCGACATCTACCTCACCTTCGACGCCGTCGGGGGCCTGGGCGCCACCTCGGGCAGTTCGCCCATCGAAAACTTGCCGGCCGGCTCGGTGGCGCTCGGGGTGGTGATCGAGCCGCTGGTGGCCTGGCTGTGGGCCGGGGGACTGCTCATCGGTCTCGGTGGGCTGCTCGCGCTGGTCCCCGGCACCCGGCGCCGGGCCACCGATCCCGTCTCGGCCCCCTCGCCCATGGTCACTGACGTTCCGGCGCCTCCGGCCGGCGCGGCGGCAGACGGGGAGCTCGAGGAGACGCCCGAACCGGTCGGCGTCCTGGCCGCCCGCCCGGCCGGCCCGGCATGAGTGGGCGCCGGCGCGGGCACCCGGCCCGCTGGTTGGCCGGAACCGTCCTCCTCGTCCTGGTCGTGGTGGGCATCGTCCTGGCCACCCGCACGCCGCAGGAGGCGACCGAAGTGCAGAGCCCGCTCCTCGGCCAGGCGGCGCCGGCCTTTACGGGAGCAAGCCTGACCAGCGGAGCGCCGGTGTCGCTTCGCTCGCTGAGGGGCCACTACGTCGTGCTGAATTTCTTCGCCAGTTGGTGCATCCCCTGTCGGCAGGAGGCGCCTGACCTGTCGCGTTTCTACTTCCAGCAGACCCACGCTCGGGGCGGTGCCGACATGGTGAGCGTCGTCTTCCACGACACCACCTCGACGGCGAAGGGGTTCCTGAGGCAGAACGGCGACCTGTGGCCGGCCATCAGCGACCCCGGTGGTGCCATCGCCGAGCACTACGGCGTGACGGCGCCGCCCACGACCTTCGTCATCGACCCGGCCGGCCGGGTGGCCGCCGTCCTCGAGGGTCCGGCCACGCAGAAGAATCTCGACACCTCTCTCCATGGGGCCCGGCAGTCCGCAGCCCGCTCGTCGCGGGCCTGACCCGGTGCGCGCCGATCGGTTTCCTCTCTGGGTCCGGGTCGTTCTCCCGTTGGCGGTACTGGCCGTGGCGCTCATCGTCGGCAGCGGCGCGCTGGAGTCGGCGCCGGAGTCGACAGCCCAGCGGGCGGCGGCGATCGAGGCCGGCGTGCGCTGCCCCTCGTGCGCCGACCTCTCGGTGGCCCAGTCCAACGCGACAACGGCCATCGCGGTGCGCCACCAGGTCGAGCGCATGGTGTCGTCGGGCGCCTCCACCGCCGACATCGACCGGACACTGGTCTCCGAGTACGGCCAGACGATTCTGCTCACGCCGCCCGACGCCGGCGGCATCCCCGTGCTGTGGATCGTGCCCATCGTCGTGCTGGTCGGCGCGCTCGGTGGCGTGGCCGTGCTCTTCTGGCGACGCAGCCGCGACTTCGGCCAGTTGAAGCAGGGGGAGCGCATCGAGGAGGAGGTGCCGGGGTGACCGTGGGCGAACACCCGGTCGAGAATCGGCCCGACGAGCGTTGGTTCCTGACCGACCAGCGGGAGTTCTTGCTTCGTTCGCTCGAGGACGCCCGCCGCGAGCACGAGGCGGGCGACCTCTCCGACGAGGACCACGCCGTGCTCGTGGCCCGCGACAGCGCCCGGCTGGCCGAGGTCGACGCCGATCTGGCGGCGCTCGGGCCGGCGACCGCGTCGGCTCGGCCTCCCGAAGCGGAGGGTGCGGAGCCACCCGTCGGTGAGGCAGCACCGGATGCGACCGTCACCCGTGGTCCCATGCCGCGGTGGCGCAAGCTGGCCATCGCGGCATGCTGCCTCCTCATCGTGCTGGGCGCGGGTTTGTTGCTGACCCACTTCCTCCAGTCGGCCCAACCGGGTCAGCCGCTGTCCGGCAGCATCACGCAGTCCCAACAGCAACAGATCGAGCAGTTGCTGGACCGGGCCCTGGAGGCGAACAACCGCGGGGACGTCGGCTCGGCGCTGAACCTCTACGACCAGGTCCTCTCCGAAGACCCCTCCGACCCCAACGCGCTGGCCTACGCCGGGTACTTGCAGTGGAACATCGGCTCCAAGTCCCACGTGGCGAACCTGGTGAAGATCGGCCGGGCGGAGATCGAGAAGGCGGTGCACGTGGCGCCGAGCAACCCCGAAGGCCACCTCTTCTACGGCCTCGTGTTGGCCAACCAGGACCATGACGATGCGGGGGCGGTCGAGCAGTTCAACGACTATCTGGCCGATGGGCCGCCGGTGGCGCAAACGTCCAAGGTGTCGGCCGACGTGGCGCCTTCCTACGAAGCGGTGGGACAACCCCTTCCGCCGGCCTTCGCCGCGACCTCACCGTCGGCCACGTCGACGACGACCTCAGTTCCGTAAAGCGCGCAGATCGTCCACCACGGCCGGGAAGGCCGCGGCGAAGGCGCCGCAGTCGGCGTCCGAAGTCGTCCAGCCCACGCTGAGGCGCAGCGAATGGCTGGGGTCGGCACCCATGGCCTCGAGCACGGGTGACGGTTCGATGCTCTCCGACGAACAGGCAGAACCCGAGTGGACGGCGACGCCGGCCCGATCGAGCCCGATGAGGACAGGCTCGGCCTCCACGCCGGCGACCCCGAGGCAGACCAGATGGGACAAGCGCTCCATGGCGGGCGGCCCGATCACCTCGACACCCTCGACGGCGAGAGCCGCTTGGACCATGCCTTCGACCTGGAGCCGGGCCGTCGCCGCTTCCGTGGCGATCGCCCGCTGCCCGTCTTCGTTCAGGGCCGCCGCAGCAGCACCGAAGGCCAGGAGGGCCGGAATGGCCTCCAGGCCGGCCCGGCGGCCCCGCTCCTGCTCGCCGCCGACGAGGAGCGGATCGAAGCGGCTGCCTCGCCGCACGATCATCGCCCCGGCCCCAGGCACGCCCCCGAACTTGTGCGCGCTCACGCTCACCAGGTCGGCCTCGAGTGCGGCCAGGTCCATCGGCAGATGCCCACACGCCGCGGCGGCATCGACGTGCACCGTGACTTCCATCTCGTGGCACAGGGCCACGACGTCCTGCACGGGTTGGAGGCTCCCGACTTCGTGGTTGGCCCATTGGCAGTGCACGAGGGCAGGTCGGGGCAGGGTCGGGTCCCCGAGGCGGGCCCGCAACGCGTCGACCACGAGCCGACCGGCGCGGTCGACCGGAATCGACTCGGTCGGTGCGGCGCGCGCCGAGGCGTCGCGCACGGCCGAGTGTTCCACCGCGGCGCAGAGCACCGGTGCGCCGGGGTGGGCGCGGGTGGCGCCCCAGACGGCGGCGTTGATCGACTCGGTGGCGCCGGAGGTGAAGACGACCTGGCGCGGCGTGACCCCCATCAATTCGGCCACCTGCTGGCGAGCCAGCTCGAGCCGATCGCGGACCACCCGGGCCTCCTCGTGCAGACGTCCCGGATCGGCCGCCGGCAACGTACTCCAGTCCGCCACGAGCGCGGCCAGTGCCTGCGGGCGGGGCGGCGTCGTGCTGGCGTGATCGAGGTAGGCGCGGACCACGGAGGAACGAGGTCAGGCGGAGGCGGCGCAGGTCTCGTCGCCGCGGGCGCGCGAAGACAGGATCACGGGGAGCGCGTGCCGCGACTCGTCGCCGCACAACCCGGCCAGCAGACCCTTGACCATGCCGCGGTCGACCGCGCACAGAACCGGGTTGGTGCTGCTGGCATCGCCGAAGGGGCACTGCTCGGCCACGACGGCCGTCGTCTCACCCCGGTCCTCGGCATGAGCTGCGAAGCCGTGCGCCGTCAGCGTCTCCGCCACGACGTGCATGGCGGCGCGCACGGTGCGCTGCCCTTCGCCCGGAGTCATGCGCGAGGCGAGCGACCGCCCGTACTCCTCACCGACCAAAGCCGCCATCTCCTCGGCCTCGTCCGCGCCCAGCCGGCGCATCGCTTCGCCGAGCAGTCGCATCAGCAGGTCGTCGCGGCGTTGCATCAAGCCGAGCGACAGCTCCTCCTCGACGCAGGAGTAGCGCTTGGAAGGCCGCCCCGCCCCTGACGGATTGCGCCCGGTCTCGACGCGGACGTAGCCCCCGTCGACGAGACGCTGGAGGTGATGCCGGGCCACGTTGGGATGCAGCGAGAAGGCGGAGGCCACCTCGGTGGCCGTGACTCCGGGCTCGGCCCGGACGTGCAGGAAGATGTCACGGCGCGTCGGATCGCCGAAAGCCGCCGCCACGGCAGCGACGGCAGCACTGAAGCGGCCGTCGTCAGGTCCGGTGGATCGCTCGGACACCACCGTGATCGGAGCAGTGCTCACGATAGGTAGTCTACCGGGGGATGCCCCTGTCAGCCGGGGTGACGCGGGAAGGAACATGCATGTCCCGGCCCGGATCCCACCCGAGACGAGGGAGTGCATGGCAGTCGATCAATTGCAGCTCGAGGCCGCGGTCGACGCGGTCGTCGACCCCGAGCTGGGACGGACCCTCGGCGATCTGGGCCTCGTGCGCCTGGTGCGGCCCCGACGGCGCCGTGTCCTCATCGATGTGGCTCTCCCCGTGGCCGCCTGGCCGGGTATGGACGAGCTCGCTGACGAGATCCACCGGGTGGCCCTGGCCGTTCCCGGCGTCGAGGAGGTCGGGCTCGAATTCGTCGTGATGAACGAGCAGGAGCGCATGGCACTGCGCCGGCGTCTGCGGGCCGACATGCTCGGCGTCGCCGAGATCGACGACCTCGAGACTGACGATGACGGACATGGCCACGACCACGGTGGCCACGGGCACGCGCCCGCCGAGCCCCTCCCGGTGTTCCTGGCACCCGACTCCAAGACGCGGGTCATCGGCGTGTCGTCGGGCAAGGGCGGAGTGGGCAAGTCGACGGTGACGGTCAACCTCGCCATCGCACTGGCCCAGGCAGGGCACCAGGTGGGCCTGCTCGACGCCGACGTCTACGGATTCTCCGTGCCCAAAATGCTCGGCACCGACCACGACCCGGTCATTTTGGGCGACATCGTGATCCCGACCTCGGCCCACGGCGTGCGCTGCCTCTCAATGGGCTACTTCGTGCCCGACGACCAGCCAGTGATCTGGCGTGGCCCGATGCTGCACAAGGCGATTCAGCAATTCTTGACCGACGCCTACTGGGGCGAGCCCGATTTCGTGCTCGTCGACATGCCCCCGGGTACCGGCGACGTCGCGCTGACCCTGGCCGAAGTGATGCCGAAGTCCGAGATCATCGTGGTGACGACGCCGCAGGCCGCCGCGCAGCGGGTGGCCCAGCGCTCTGCCTTCGCGGCGCGTCGGCTGAAGCTGTCCGTGCGGGGCGTGGTCGAGAACATGAGCTGGTTCACCGGCGACGACGGCAAGCGTTACGAGCTCTTCGGGGCGGGTGGGGGAGCCACCCTGGCGGCCGACCTCGGCGTGCCACTCCTCGGTCAGGTCCCGCTGGTCAACGCCGTCCGCCTCGGCGGTGACGAGGGTCATCCGGTCACAGCGGTCGACCCAGAGAGCGAGACGGCGCTCGCCTTCAGGGCCATCGCCGACAAGCTGGCTGCCTTGGGACCGGCCCGCGTCTACCGACGGGAGCTCACCGTGCGCTGAACGCAGCGCCGGCGCGAACGTCGGTATCGCCCCACGGCGGCGCTGTGCTCGGGTCATGGCTCTCCCCGTGACCTCGTCCAAGACCTCGCACACCGACAAGGGGACCGACCCATTCTGGCGCTCAGTTCCTGAGCGGACCCCTAGCACCTATGTCCGAAAGAGGGCGGGGTTCAGGTGGAGAGATCCGAGACGCTTTCCCGACTGAAGATCCTCCGGATGGCCTCGCCGAAGAGTCCGGCGACAGAGACCACCTCGACCTTGGTCGACAGGGCAACCGGCTGTGTCTCCACGCTGTCAGTCATGAAGACTCGCTGAATGGACTGGCGGTCAGCATTGAAGTCAAAGCCCGGGAAATGGCTCCGTAAGGGAGGCCAGCACGTGATCAGCACCGGCCTTCGTCAGGTCGGTCACGGAGTAGTGGCCGCTGGCAACGCCCACAGCGACTGCCCCCGCCTTCCTGGTCGCCTCGATGTCGCGAGGCGTGTCTCCCACGACGAACACTTGTGCGGGAGTCAGCCGTGTATGCAGCCGACGAGCTTTTTCAATGGCGATGCCGGTCAACTCGGCGCGATCGGGTGAGTCCGATCCATACGCGCCAAAGAGGAAGAAGCGGTTGAGATTGGCAGGAATGAGCTTGGTGCGCGCAGCACCCTCCATGGCACCAGATACCAAGCCCAAGAGGACTCCCGCCTTTCCGAGGTCGGCGAGACACCGATCAGCTCCGGGCAACATCCGATAACCCTCGGACACCACAATGTCTTCCGAGAGGTTGAGGAGGTACTGGACGTAGACCTGGACAAGCTCGTCGTCGCTTGGCTCGCGACCCAAGACTGCCTTGAAGGTCGCCCTCGCCACCTCGGGATCCGTTTCGCCGGCGGAGGTGTGCTGACCAATGTCGGCGGGAATGCCATACAGCTTGTCGAACGCGACCTTCCAACTTCGAGCTCCCGAACCCCCAGTGTGGACCAGTGTCTCGTCCACATCGAAGAGGACGACCACCGGCTTGGATGTGGCGTTCATCGATCACCCCTCACGGCGTCGGTCGGTGTGCAACGTTGCTCGTGATCGGAGAAAGGCATTTCGAGCCGTGATCGCTCTTCGGACGCGGAGCAGGTGTCCCTGGCAAGAGAGCAAATCTGAACTCGTCTTCTCGACGGCGTCACGACGTCTGGTGGTTCAAATGCATCCGGCAATAGCGCGACGGTGGGAAGTGCATTGCTCTCTCCTCGCAATCAGGAGCGGAGCAATCATCGGTCTCGTGCCATGGCTGTCGGAGCGTCTGCAGCGTGCGGCGAATCCATCGCCAGGCTTCCAACGTCCGGGGTGCTCGCACGGCGTCGAATCTACGCCGCGACTGGGTGCACCTGTCATCTGGGCGACCGTTTTCGGATCAGATTTGTGACGAGCGTGTGACAGAACGACTCCTGGCTGTGAAAGCAGCACCCGCCCCGGTTTGCGGTGGACTGTCCCTCCGGTCCGGCGAAGAGGCCCCGTGACAGAGGCGACTCGGAGAGGAAAGCATCGAGAAGGTCCTGGCCAGACCGCAAGCCGGTGACCAGATGTGGCGACGGAACAAGGTCGATATGTCGCGGGCGGACTGATCTCTGGAGGCTGGCGAGGCGAAAAGGGTCGGGCACCGTGGCGGTGTACGATTCGAGCACCTCAATTTGGGATAAAGCGCCGCCGCTTACGGTGGCAAGAGTGGCAGCGCTGTGGAAACCAGATCGAGTGGCGGGATCGGCGAGCCATGGCACATGCTCCGCCTCCGCCCTACGTCCCACGCCGATGGGCGTGAAGGCTCACTCCTTGTGATGCCTTCGCCCTACAAAACCCTTCGCCATGCTTTTCCCGTCGTACTCGAGGCGGTCGTTGGTCCTCTCGTCCTCTTCTATCTGCTCCTCGTCCTCACCGGTTTCAGAGGCGCACTGATCGCGGCGCTCAGCTGGTCGTATCTGGCACTGGGTCGGCGCCTTTTGAAGGGTGAGCGAGTGTCGATGTTGTTGTTGTTCGGGACGATCCTCATCACCTTGAGGACGGTGATTGCGTTCGTCACGGGAAGTGCATTCGTCTACTTCGCGCAACCGACTGCCGGCACAGTCGTGATTTCCGTGGCCCTCCTCATCTCCGCCGCTGTTGGCCGACCGTTCACCCAACGGTTTGCTCACGACTTTTGCCCCATGGACCCCGCAATCATGAAGCGGCCCCTCGTGCGACGATTCTTCATTCGGATCTCCGTCCTCTGGGCGACAGTCCTGATGCTCAACGCTGGCCTCGTATTTTGGTTGCTGATCTCATCGTCATTGCGTTCATTCGTGCTCGAACGCTCGGCTGTGACATACGGACTCACCGCCATCGCGATCTTTTTCTCCATCACCGGATTCATGGCGATGATGCGTCGCGATGGCATCACCGTTCAATGGGCCGCCAACCGGGCACCTCGGGCGGACCTGGAACTCTGACGCCTACATTCGTAGGTCGGGTCGTTTCCGAACTTTGACGTCCATCAGGTCGCCAAGTTGCACGAATCGGCGATCACAAGCCGGCGGTGAATTGGGTGCGGTCATTGGGCTCCATCCAAAGTCCTGGCCGGAGGAGCGCAGGAGAAATGATTGGACCCGTCCAAGCAACTTTGCGCAGACTGACGCAAGCGACGCGACCACTCGCCATGCGTTCCGCCGGGACGGAGAACTCCAGCACTGCGGTCGTTCGTCACGTCGGACGCCTTTCGGGTCGGCCCTACGAAACCCCGGTCGTCGCGGTCGAAGACGACGACGGCTTTCTGATCGCCCTGCCCTACGGCGAACGTACCGATTGGATGAAGAACGTTCTCGCCAGTGGGCAGGCGACCGTCGTGACCCATGGGCGAACGTATGGAGTCGACCGGCCCGAGGTCATCCCGATGGCCGAGGGGACCGCGTACTTCGGGCCAAAAGAACAGAAACTGCACCGTCGCTTCGCTGTCGACACCTGTCTACGGGTCCATCGCAACGGCGACCTGGGAGTACTCTGACCGGCGACACCAAGAGCGACCCGACCTAGGCTCTTCGGTGGATACCACCGCGAGGATCGAGGATGCACGCTCGCATCGCAAGTACTGACGACGCCGACGGGATCGCGAGAACGCTCGCCGAGGCGTTCTTCCTGGATCCTGTCTGGGGATGGGCTTTTGCCGATCCGACGCAACGCAAGACCCAACATGAGGCCTGGTTCCGACTGCTGATCGGAAGCGCACTCCCTCATGGATGGGTGTGGACGACACCGGCGTACGAGGCCGTCTCGGTGTGGGTGCCGCCGGGTGTTCGCGAACTCAGCGAGTCCGATGAAGCACAGCTCGAACCGATGCTCGAGGCGATGCTCGGCGCCCGCGCCGAGTTGGTCATGGAGGTATTCGACTGCTTCGAGGCCGCCCACCCGCGAAGTCGGGATCACTACTACCTCAGCCTGCTTGGTACTCACACCGATCATCGTGGCTCTGGCCTCGGGATGCGGCTGCTCGCGGAGAATTTGGCTCTGCTCGATGCCGCTCGCACGCCGGCATATCTGGAGTCCACAAATCCGGCAAACCTGGTGAGATACCAGTCAGTCGGGTTCTCGGTGTGCGGAGCGTTCGATCTTCCAGAAGGCGGGCCCACAGTCACGACCATGTGGCGCGAACCTCTCTCTTGAAGTCACCTCCCACTCTGTCCGCGAGCACTGGGATACCCGTCGCCGCAAGACCGACGGTCACCATGTGAGGTGAGAAGAGAAGGTCCAGCCGATTGGGGAGTAGACGACCTCGGGTTGTTGAGGGATTGGCGGAGGGTCCTCTTGATGGGAATCCACCCGACATCACCGGTACACTCACTGAAGGGGCCACATCTCGTTTCCTGCCGGACTCATCTGTTCCGGTAACGAAGAGGGCGATGTGCGAAATGCACGCATGGGCGAACTCGAACACCTGAGGTTGAGTCGACGTATCCCAATCGGTACAACGGCGTCGCCATCCGCAGGAGTGGGGCAATGATCCCAAGTCGCGGTTGGCTTGCAGGAGCGCTTCTCTTGGCGGCCATCACCGCGCTGGGCCCCTCTCTGTTCACATCGATGACTTCGGCCTCGGCCGAGACGACCAAGAGCGCTCCTGAGCGCATCATCATCGACACCGACCTCTCCCTTTGGTGGGATGACGCAACAGCGGTCGGGATGGCCAATGTCCTTCAACAACGGGGTAAGGTCCAGATTCTCGGGGTCATGTCGGACATTCGAAACCCGATGGCGGCCGCAGCGCTCGACGCTATCGATACGGCTTATCACCACAAGGAAATTCCTGTTGGGGCGGCGGCCGACAGTTCCGCTGACACGGCAGCTCATGGTTACAGCGACCTACTGGCAGAAATGCTCCCCCACGCCATTCGGAATAGCTCGCAAGCGCAGCCAGCGGTCCATCTCTATCGCCACCTGCTGGCGGCCCAACCGAATCACAGCGTGACCGTGGTGGCCCTGGGTGGCGACACCAACTTGGCGGGCCTGCTGCGTTCCCGTCCGGGTCAAGGCAGTTCGCTGCCGGGACGAGCGCTCGTCGCCAAAAAGGTCAAACGGCTTGTTATCGAAGACGGGCTCTTCCCGACGGGTGGTCCACCGTTCACCAATGAGAAGATTGACATCCCCGCTACCAAACTGGTTGTGAGCACAGGAGGTTGGCCGACACCGATCGCCTGGGTCGACGGTCTGACGGGAATCAATACAAAGGTCGGTGCGACGCTCTGCTCATCGGTGCCTCCGAAGAACCCGATGCGCATCGTCTACCAGAAGCTCTTCAGTTGCGGGCCACCCGGAGACGGTGACTGGGATGGGCCCACCATGTTGTATGCGGTGGGGGAAGGAACCGGGATCTTCTCAGAGCTGGGTCAAGGTGGCGCAGCAGTGATCAACCCTCAGGGTGGATTGTCCTGGGGATCCGGCCTGGGTCATCCGCAAGAGGTGTATGTGCACGTCGCAGTTCAGGCCCAACTCAATGCGAAGATCAATGCGCTGATCACCAGCTCATAAGGGGTTGTCGACGGAGCACCAAAGGATTGGTGGCCTTTACCCATCGGGTACGTCTTCGACCCTCCGAGATCGGCCGTGCAGTCTGAATTAGCCCCGCCCGCAGCTCTTGCGCGGCCGTGCAGAGCTCCGACGGACTCAAATTCATCGATCGGCGCACCAGTCGGAAACGTGCCATCGACCTGGATGGGCGGCACCTGCCTCAGTGCGATTATGCTGACCACACGTTGTACGGTCACGGTTCCTCGATTGCCTTGGTAGTTTTCATCGGCCTGTTCGCGATGCGGGCGCTGTCCTCTCACCGGCGCCGCCGGGGTCCCCACAGGAGTTCCCCCGCGGCGAGCTCGTTTACCGACCCAAATTCTCCAAGTCGCGCATCCGGTCCCGTCGACACACCGTCGGGCCAGGTCCCATTTACCGGGATCGCTCCGGGTTGGCTGGTCGACCCCTCGCGCCGACATGAGCAGCGATATTGGTCGGGATCCGAATGGACGGAACACGTGATGGACGCTGGTGTACCGGGCACCGACCCACCCCCAGACGGCGCCGGGCGCGACGTACCTTCATAGTCTTTGGACGACGGCCCAGACGTCACGTTGCTCGCTGGATCAGCCGAGTGCTCAGGCCCGTGACTGGAACCGAAGGTACGGTCAACGGCTCGTCGGCTCTGGGATCGCGACTTTCCCCTCTGCTGTCTCGCACCAGTTTGTGGGTTTCACTTCGGACAATCCAACGCTCCGTATGGCGGCCGAGTGGGTCCGGACTCCAGCCTTCCTTGTAGTTCGGTCCGATCTCCATCATGGTTCGCGGCGGGGATTTACACTGCCGAAGGAGCGACGTCCTGGGGGTGCCAATGCCAGTCAGTAAGCCACAAGATCTACCGCGTGGGGGTGGAGGGCGATGGCCGATTTGTGGCGTCGGATTTCGTTCCGTCCAGTGGGGTGACCTCGAAGTCGGCTACACCGAGACCGACGCGGGCGACCACACCTCTCTGTACGAGGGATTGCCCGGTGATGTCTGCCCCTGTCCCCACTACGGTTACATGTTTGAGGGTCGTCTCCGTTGTCGTTATCCCGGAAGCGACTGGCCTGACGAGGTAGCCGATCAGGGCGACGTCTATTTCTTTCGCCCGGGACATGTGTTGATCTACGAGGAGCCAAGTGAAGTGCTGGAGTTCAATCCTGCGTTCGTGCTCCAGTACATGATGGATCACATCGAGCAGAAAGCGGCGGGCCTGGTCAACCCTTGAACATCTCGAAGCGCGCAAACGGTTCCCGATCCTGCCCGCGCAAGGCGAGCCGGCGCGGCTGTCGATTCGGGTCCGCTAGCCCCCGTTGTCCCGGGCAACGGCGCCGTCTACTGGTCGGGGTCCGAATGGACCGAGCAGGCCAACGATGGTGGCGTCTCGGGTAGGGACACATGGAGTTCGCGACCGGCGGGAGGCGCATGGGTCTCATTCATCGGCACGCGTGGCTCCGTCTGGAGTCAGGCGGGAGGCTGCACCGGCGGCGTGGTGCCGACGTTCGTGTAGTCGATGACCATGGCGAAACCCTTGCCGTGGAGACTGAGGTCCGAAATGCCCACTCCGTTGACGGTCACTGAGCCCTGGACGAGGCCTCGGGCCGTCGCTCCTTGAAGAATGGCGCTCGCATTTTGGGCTGTGAGCGTGCACTCGTAGCGAGTGCCGGGTGACCTGCTTGGTAATGACACCGAGTCGCAACTCGACCCGGCGAGTGCGCCGAACGCGGCTCGAGGATTACTCGAGCCCGTGACGCCTCCGAACGCATCTTGCCACGCGCCAGTTGCATTTCGAACGTACGTCTTGGATCCGATGAAGAGAAGCTCGCTGCTCGTGCCCTTCGACGTGGTGAGGACGAGGTGTTCGTGGTCTGGTGCGTCGAACTGGCCGACAAGGCGTGTCGTGGATTTGGATGCGATCACCGTCGCGTCAAATGAGAAGTTGGGCGCATGTTGCATTCCCCTGATTGCGGTCTTCAGCCGCTGAGGCGTTCCGGCTACTCCGCCTCGCGCCGGGTGAGTTGGCGCCGAGGTCCTCGAAATGCTGGTGTGACCCGAGGGGCCACCGCAGCTCGCGCAGGCGACGACTGTCGCAAGAGTGCAGAGGCCGACGAGGATCGCGGAAGGCGGCCGCCGACGGGAGGATGGCGGGGCCTTCCCGTCGGCGGCCGCACTGTGAAGTACTGGCAACGGCTACCCGTTGGAGCCAGAGCCAGAGCCAGAGCCAGAGCCAGAGCCAGAGCCAGACCCAGAGCCGTCGCCGTCGCCCGACCCGCTGTCGCCGGACCCGTTGTCGCCCGAGCCCTGGTGGCCTGACCCACTGGATCCAGACGGACCCCCATTGGATCCATTGGCTGAGGTGCCGCTGTTGTTGTCACCCATGTTCGACGTTGGGGCGCTCGTGGTCGTAGCGGTTTGTTGACCGTCCCCGCCGGGCGTATCCCTCCCATTGTCCCCATGGTCATCCCCGCTCGTCGCAGTGCTGGGGGGGATAGTCGTGCTCAGCCGATCGATGTCGTCGTTGTCCATACCGGGGTTCAGCCCATCGTTGTCGTCGTTGTCCATACCGGGGTTAAGCCCATCGTTGTCCTCCCGGTCCTCTCCCGGCGCGCCTTCGTCCTGGACAGCGGGGTGCGGCGCCTCCACTTCCGCCTTCACCTCGGTCACGTCCTCGTCTCGGTCGACCTTGACCGCGAGGAGTCGGCTCCCCGACGTACCGGTGAACAGCACCTGGACGCCTTCTTCAACTGCCCTGGGCGATCCTGCCATGAAGCCGGAGCCCGGAGCCGGGGTGACGGTCAGGGCGACGAGCGCACCTGACGTCGGATCGACACCGAAGCTGAGGCTTCCCACACCGGGCACCGTGACGGTGAATGTTCCGGCCGATTGCGTCACCGTGGGCTGAGTTGAAGACGCAGGTGGAGGCGAATCGGGTGAATCATTGGCAAAGGCACCAGCTGGGACACCTGCCAAACCCAGGCCAAGGGCAACTGCGGATCCGGTGAAGACGAGTTTGCGGACGGTCATGGCGCGAGGGCCTCCCTTTGACGAACGTGCTTACAAGTCCTCAATCGTCCGTAGGGACTCGATGTCACACTGATGAACGACATCGCGTCGGAACGAGTCGGATACACATCCGTGTGGCAACAGGCGACGCCGGAGTGGGTCCGCCCGATCATTCTGGCCGGCGCTTAGCCGCCGCCCCCGTCGCCCGATCCGGAGGAAATGGACGCATCGGCCGAGCTCGTGGACCCGTCTCCCGAAAGCGATGAGACGCCTCCACCCGATGTGGACGAAGGATTGCCGTCCGAGGATGACCCTCCGCTATTCGTAATCGAGGAACCAACATCTCCCGATCCCTCGCCCGAGGACCGTTGGTCCCCGTCAGGGTTCACGGTGGATTGTCCCGTACCGGGCGCAGCTCCTGACCCGGTGTCGCCGACCCCGCTCCCGGGTCCTCCTCCGCTTGTGCCGCCGGAAGGTGGCCCGGGGTTTGTCGACGTTCCCGATGCGTCATCGCCTCCCGTCTCTTGGTCTTGTGCGTTCGTGTGTGGCGAGCCCTTCGCAGACTCGACCCCGTCGGTCTCGTTCGTGCCTCCCGTCCCGATGCCGCCGGCGTGGCCCTCCGAAGCCCCGCCATCCTTGTCCGTTGGCGTTGCGGATTGTCCAGAGGCGGCTGGCTCGGGTGCCGAGGGATGGGCTGTGAGCCACCCATCCGCCTGTGCAAGCAACAGGTTCGCTCCCACGGCGGCCGTAGCCCGATCAGCCGGACCAAGCGCATCAAGGTCACGACGCAGCATTGCGACGTCGGCCCGGATCGCGGCGACATCACCGACGCTCAGGGCGCCCCTGAGAGCGGCGAGGTCGTTGTCCACTTGCTCAAGGGTGGGAGATGTGACGGGAAGTCCCACCGCCACAGCGATGTTCCGGAGTGGGCCCGGCAGGGTGTTCGACTCAACCGCCGCGGCGGCTCCTCCCGTTGTCAGGACTGCAGCCGCAACTGCTGCGACGATCGGACGCCGAAGTCGCCGGAGTGGGATCACCTTGCGCGGCGACAACACGTCGAGTTCGAAGCTCGGCAAGTCGCTGGCCAGCACCCGTCGGAGCTGTTCGCGCTCTGCCGGCGTCGGGACGACCGAGGCCGGAGCCAGCGCGCCCGCCAGCATCTCCAGCAGTTCAGTGTCCGATAGTGGAGGGCTCATGACTCGCCGCCTTCGGTGGCGACCCTGGCACGCAACCGCTCCAGAGCTCGCGCCTGCGCCATGCGGACGGCGCCCGGACGCATTTCGAGGATCGACGCCACTTCGTCCGCGGACAAACCGGCGACGACCCTCAATTCGAGCACGTCACGATCTCTTCGCGGGAGTTGCACGAAGGCCGCTCGGAGAGCCTGGTATTCGTCGGCCAACACCAGGCCATCAGTGGCCTCGCCATCGTTTCTGACTTCAGTGGGAACCGCTTTACGACGGCGATAGCTCCTGCGCTGCATGTCTGCGACGACGTGGTGCAGGATCCCGAAACACCATCCGTCGGGGGTGACGCCCGGCGGCGTCGGGCGCTCAAGACTCTTGACCATGCGGGCAAACGATTCGCCGACCGCGTCCCTGGCGTCCTCTCTGGACCCAACCCTTCTCTCTGCGTACACCAGCATGCGGGGATACATCCGTTCGAAAAGTGCCTCCCAGGTAGACGCGTCCCGCGCCTTCAGGCGCGTGAGGTCACCTTCCTGGTCGGCAGCAGTCTCCAGCGTCATCCCCTCAATCGTCCGAGCGTGGCTCATGTCACACCGGATTCGACAAAAAGCGCCAACGGCGGCGTCCTGAGAACCCTTGAGGGTTACGGGTGGGACCGGCGAGGAGATTGCAATGGTCCCCGAGGCCGGCCGGCTGCGGTCGGCCTGGCCCGAGGCTCGAGCGGGTCGATCGCGATCGACAACCCGGGAAGACCTTGGTGGAGCACTGCGGGGTGAAATTTCAGGGAGGTGAAACTGATGGGCGATATTCCGCGCTCGGACGCAGCGGAGAGCGGCACGCTGCCCGGAGAGTCAGATGGCTCCAAACCGTGCCGATCACAGCAGTTTGCGAGCGCGTCGAATGGCACCCCGTGTCGCTGGTACGACGCCAAACCACGTCAAGCGATCGCGCGGATCACCCGGGAAGTAATCGACATCGCGTCGATGTCAGACTCCTTGGCCGTCGCCGGGCCAGGTCCATCGAGGGACTTCGCGCAACGAGTGAAGTTGGTCCTCGGTCTCCGCATGGGAGTTCTGCATCGCGACCTGTGAGCCGAATTCAACGTGAGATCGGACAGCCTCTCGGAACTGTTCATCATCAGGAAGGTCTGACGCATCCAACGCCGCCATATACAGCTCTACGAACCTCTTTCGTTGTTCCTCGGTAATCCGAAGGTGTCGGTGCACGTTGATGAGATGTGCGAATCCGAGCTCTCGGGTGAAGCGGTCGGGACCACCAAAGGACTCAGAGGTGAAGGCGGTCAGGTGGTCGACATGTTCTGGCTTGCCATCTCCGAAAAGTGGCTGGAGGAGTGGATCCTTGAGGACGCTGCTGTAGAACGTGTCCTCGAGGCGGTGCAATGCCCCTTCCCCACCTGCGAATTCGTAGAGCGACGGCATACGACAATTGTACGGAGGAGGATCCGATGGATCCACACCAGCATCCAGAGTGTCGCTTCGCGAAGCCCGCGGTGGGGCGCGATTGAACGGGAGCAGACTTCAGCGAGGAGCGCGAGGCATGCCCAGGCCGATCATCGCGACAATGTCGCGTTGGATCTCGTTGGTGCCGCCTCCGAATGTGAAGATGGTCTGACCACGGGCCTGTTTCTCGAGTCGACCTCGCAGCACCGCACCCGGGGTTCCTTCGACCAGGTAGCCCGCTTGGCCGACGACCTCGAGCAACTGTCGGTAGACCTCGAGGGCGAGTTCGGTTCCGTACACCTTGGTAGCGGAAGCATCGGCGGGGTTCAATCCCTTGTCGGAGGCCCATGCGACCTTCCAGTTGAAGAGCTTTAGTACCTCGATTTTGGCGTGCACCTTGGCCAGGGTCGTCTGGACCCATTCCTGATCGATCAGGCTCCGTCCATCCCTCAGCCGATGCTCCTGTGCCCACCGCCGCACTTCCGTCAGGCTCCGGAGCAACCCAGAGGCCGGACAGATCGCCACGCGCTCATGGTTGAGCTGGTTCGTGATGAGCTTCCAACCTTGGTTCTCGGCTCCCACCAGGTTCTCGGCGGGAACCCTCACGTCCGCGTAGAAGGTTGAACTCGTGATGTCTCCGGCGATCGTGGCTAACGGGACCCAACTGAACCCGGGGCTGTCGACCGGCACAATGAAGACAGACAACCCCTTGTGCTTGGGGGCGTCGGGGTCGGTACGCGCTGCCAACCACACATAGTCGGCGTACTGGATTGCGCTCGTGAAGATCTTCTGGCCGTTGATCACGTACTCGTCCCCGTCGCGCACGGCCCGCGTTTGCAGTGAAGCCAAGTCGGTGCCTGCCGACGGCTCGGTGTAACCGATTGAGAAGTGGACCTCGCCTCGGATGATGCCGGGCAGGATCCGTTGCTTCTGCTCGGCGGTGCCAAGGGCCATGAGGGTGGGACCGACGCTGTTCAAAGTGAGCAGCGGCAACGGCACACCCGCCCAGTGCGACTCCTCGACGAAGATCATCTGGTCAATGGCACCTCGGGCTTGGCCGCCGTACTCGACTGGCCAGCCGAGACCTAACCACCCGTCCTGCCCCATCCGGCGGATGTAGTGGGTATACGGCGAGTCGTTCAGGTCCGAGAATTCAAACTCCGCAACCAGGTTTTCGAAGTACTCACGGAGCTGGCACTGCAGATCCCGTTGTTCCTCTGTGTATCCCAGGTGCATGGTGTCCTCCGGTTGGGAGCTGGCCGTTGGGTCAGGGCGACCATTATGGCGACGATCGCATCTCGATGAATCCGATCGTCTGGATACGGGCTTCGCCGGCAGAGCGGCACCAGGGGAGCGGGTGGCGGGGCCAGCTCGTCCTGAGTGGTCATCGAGCGGTCAGAACGAGACGGTTCCGAGCGCTGCTCGGGGATCGGACGTCGGTACGATTTCCTTGCCGAGGGGAGCTATCGCCACTGCCGCCAACTTGAAGTTTCCGATCCCTAGTGGGATGCCAATGATGGTCACGCACAGCAAGAGTCCCAGAACGAGGTGAGCGATTGCCATCCAGAGGCCCACGAGGATGAACCAGATGACGTTTCCGATCGCGGATGCCGCACCAGCGTCTGGCCGGCGAACCACGGTTCTTCCGAAGGGCCACAGCACATAGGCAGCGAGTCGAAAAGACGCAATCCCGAACGGAATGGTGATGATCAGGAGGACCATGACGACGCCGGCGAATGCGTAGCCCAGCGCCAGCCAGAAACCCGACAGGACGAGCCAAAGGATGTTCAAGATCGTCCGCACCGTACGAGTATCTCATGGCACTTTGCCGAGAGGCCTATGTCGGCGCCACCACGAACACCTTTTCCCGAACTCCAATACGCCGGTGTGATCGACGACCCCGATCGTCGTCTCTCCTCAGACGGCCTCAAGCCCGTTCCTCGAGAACGTCATGGCTCTCGCCGTAACGGCAGCGGCACCGGTCGTGGCGCGCGATGCTGGTCGGACCGAAATCGAGGGTGGCCAACGGGCCCCCTCACGTCGATAAGGAACCCAATATGCCCGATACCGTCTTCCTCTCCGACCGAATCGAGGTGACCCGTCCCATTCCGGCGCCGCCTGCCACCATCTTCGACGTCTTGCGTAGCCCGGCGGGCCATGTGGCCATCGACGCCTCCGGGATGCTGCAGGACTTTACGGGCGAGCCTGCAGAGAAGGTGGGCGACACATTCGTCATCCACATGGACCGCGAGTCGCTCAACGACGTCCCGCTGGGCAAGTACGACGTGACCGTACACATCATCCTTTTCGAGCGCGACAAAGAGATCTCGTGGGATCTCGGGCCTGATATTCCGGTTCTGCACTTCTACGGTTACCGCCTGGATCCCGGCGAGGAGGGGGTCACCAATGTGACCTCCTACTACGACTGGTCGAAGGTCAGCGCCGACTTCAAGGATCGCTTTCCGATAGTGCCCGAGTCGGCCCTGAGGGCCACCTTGGGAATCTTGGAGCGAACGGTCAGAAAGGGCCTTTGACCCACCAGCCCGGCGTGCCGACAAGTCGCAACCGATCGCGTAACCCAACAATCTGGCCAAGAGGTGAGCCCAGCGAATGGGACGCTCAGCCGGCGAGTTCCTTCGCTACTGTGTTCGGCCGAGCTCTCGCTGCAAGATCGCCAACGCCTCCGCGTTTCCGATTCCGAGTTCACCCATATTTTCCATGAAGTCTTGAGCTGCCCGTATCGCTGAGGCCCTCTGCGCGGAAGGTCGTCCGGCTACGAAGGTTCCCTGGCGGCCCCGTGTTTCGATGAGCCCAGCGAGCTCGAGCTGCCGATAGGCCTTCGCAACCGTGTTGACCGCCAACCCAAGATCTGCAGCGACCTTCCGCACCGTGGGCAACCTGACGGATGGCGGTAGGTTCCCGCTCTCGATACCAGCGGCAAGTTGTGCCCGTACCTGTTCGAACGGCGGTACCGATGAGCCGGCATCCAGGGTCAGTTGGTCCACGGACACTTTGTATCAGATATTGTAGCATCTTGCAAGATCCAAGGGTCCTCCAGCGTGCCGAACCGTCGTCAGTGGCACCCGACGATTTGGGCATGGATTCAGCGCCGGCGCTGGGCTTTGACGAGGGGAATGCCAAAGGGTGCAAAAGCTACGACTGCGGCGGCCAGGGCGAGGATGACGCCCCACGACCAGCTGAGACCGGCCGGCTTGAGGAGAACCCCGAGCACGACGAGGGCCAGATTGACTCCCGTGAGGAGGGCCAGGACCTGATCCTTGGACATACGGCCCTGTTCGGCGAGGTCGCCAACTCCGAACGCGACGATCAGGGAGTAGAGCACCAGCACGATCGAGTTCACGACCGCGATGAACAGCCAGCCGTGAGCACTCAATCCACTCGCGGAGAAGGGTCCGATGCTGTACCAAGGCAGCCAGAACGAGATCAAGAGGACCAGGGTGGCGGGGCCGACGACCCGATCCCGGCGGTTCAGAGCGTCCAGCCGCTGCCGCGACTTCCCAACGCGCTTCGGCGTCGTTCGCGGCAGAACAGGCCGTCTGATGGCAGCGCCGCACTTTGGGCAAACTGCAGTCCCCAAGGGCACCTCAACCAGGCAGCGGGAGCAAGCAGGCAACCGACCAACCTCCTTCTTGCCGTCACGGATGCGCCAGTTCAGGCTACAGGCGAAGGGGGTGCCGCTTGCCCCTGGTCGACTCGAACCGATCTGTGCCCAGCGAAACAGGGACCTCGGTGCTGTGATTTGGAGCGGCTTACCTGAGCAGCCGGAGGTGCGTCCCGTTCGTTTCGGATGACCGAACGAAGGCACGTCGCAGTCGTCGGGCCCAGTTCTGAACAAGTCCGTGCGGGCCTGAGTCGGATTGAGGGGGATCCTGGACTGAAATCGATTCGCTCATTCCGTAGGCCAAGGTTGAGATGAGACGCGCGGCATCCACTGAGGGCAATCGGAAAGTACCGGTGCAGATGTCTCCCCGCCACAGTGAAATGACCAAGGTGGAATCTGCTGGGTGATCTGAGATCCCCATTCGGCGAACCTGACCCCGCGCGTCGTAGAACCACACGCGATCGGCAGAAATGTGGTCCTCCACCGGCACGAATCGATTATCGCATCGGAAGCCGAAAAGGGCTACTGGTCCTTCGAATGGCCAGGCTCGATTTCCACTCGAGTGGGTATGGGTCCGACCAAGAGGAAGGGACTCAGGTGGGAAGGAAGTCCCGGAGCAACGCGTTGACCTGCTCGGCTGCTTCGACTTGCATCCAGTGGCCCGGGCCGTCGATGCGCTCATATCGGAACCCGTTTGCGCAGAACTTTGCGGATCCGGTCATCTGTTCCTCCGTGAGGGCAAAGTCGCCACTGCTCCAGACGCCCATGGTCGGGGCCAGGATGGGCGGGAGTTCGATGGGTGGCCCGACGAACGCTTCAGGGGTGATGTTTGCGCGATACCAGTTCAACCCGGTGGTGAGCGAGCCGTCGCGTTCAAGGTCGGCGATGACATCGTCGGCATCGGGGTGTTGTGACCATTCCCGCATGCCGGTCCAGTTGTCAGCTGAGAGCCAATGCTCGGCCACGCCGGAAAACTGAAACAGCAGCATGTACCAGGACTTCTCGCGCTGGGTCATGCCGGCACTGCTGAAGGAACTGGGATGCCCCACGGACAGGGCGACCAGATGATCGACACGCTCGGGCGCGAAGGACGCGGTGGCCCACGCGACAGCGGCGCCCCAATCGTGACCGACCAAATGGGCCCGTTCGATCGAAAGCGCGTCAAGTACGGCGGTCACATCGATCGCGAGATAAGGGAGCCCGTAGGCATCGACTTCGACCGGCTTGTCGCTTGCCCCGTAGCCGCGTTGGTCGGGCACGATGACCTGAAATCCCGCTTCGACCAACGCAGGGACCTGCCTGACCCAGAGCCGCTTCGAGTCGGGAAAACCGTGCAACAACACGAGTGGCCTGCCCGCCCCCTCGACCTGAACATCGAGTTGCACACCGTTGGAATTGACCTTCACCGAACCGTCCTTTCCCTTCAGGTCCTTGAGGTGCCCAGGGCGACGAGTTCATCACGGCTCGGTCCCGGCAATTGTTCGCTTCGCCAACCGTTGCCGAGCTCGACGGCCCTTTGGGGCACCCCCGGCCGACCGTAGACCTCTTCGGGTAGGGCCAACACGCCGGCGACGTCGAGAACGGCTCGCAGCATTTCAGGATCCTTGCCGGCAGCGACAGCCAGCTCCTTGCTGAGCTCGAACTCGGATGTCGGTTCGTGTGGTTGGCCATCGAGCACCGCGTCGATCTCGGCCAAGCGGCCGTTGTCGAATGCAAGAGTCGTGCGATACCACGGCTCGGCAGTCGCCAGTGTCACGTCCTGCCAGCGCTGTTGCAACGCGACCGGATCCGTTCCCATATCGTGCAACACGTCACGCAAGGCGGCCGCATGGACTGTGCCGATAGATATCCCGCGGCCAACCGACGGATTCGTACACGCCCACGAGTCCGCCAACGCGATGACCCCGGTGGCAACCGGAAGGCCATCTACGACGAACGTACGATGCCTGTCCTCGACCTTGGCCATCACGGCAACGCGATCGTCGAGCGGCTCCCCATCCAGCCAATGCGCGCACAACGGCATACTCTTCATCACGTTGGTCCACACGTCGAGATTCTTGAGGGATCGCATGGCCTTGTCTCTGGCGCTGGTGATGATCCCAACACCCCAGGTTCCGTTGTCGGCCGGGAGGGTCAAGACCGAGACGGATCCGTACTCCTGCAGGAAGGGTCCGAATGCCATCGGTACCGAACCATCATCCGAACGGAAATGACGCCCGTAATAGACGAACCCACAATCGGCAAGCTCCTCGATGGGCGGCTGTGCGCCCACCTCGGCCAACCAGGTGGGGAGCGGCGAACGGCGACCAGCAGCGTCGACAACCAAATCGGCACTCACATCTTCGCCAGTATCGGTGCGCACGCCAACGACATGTGGGACACCTGCCGCGGAAGAATCGCCGGTCAACAGGCCAGCAACTCCGATACCCCGACGAATTGTGAGGTTGTCAGTGTTCGTCACGACTCGCGCAACCGCTGCTTCCGCGACCGGTCGACGCGCCGTCACCGCATCATACCGCTCGTCTCCCTCGCGGAACCCACCCGTGACGCTTGCGGGCGCGTCACGAAGCGGATTCACCAACAGCGCGCCTGCTTCCAGCAACGCTGCGACGACGTCCGGTGCATTGGCATCCATCACCTCGCGATAGCGAGGCTGGAAGTAGTGCAGCAAGCGGAACTGATTCACACCACGTCGTTCCCACCCCTCCCAAGCTGCCGCTGGATCTGGAGGGGGCGCCGGATCTCGCTCTAGGACCGTGACCTGATGACCATCACGAGCCAACATCAGCGACGCACCCAGTCCGACGATCCCTCCGCCAACCACAATGATCCGAGCCATTCCGAAGGTTTAGCCCATCCGTGCGATGAACGAGAAGACCCTGTTTCACCTGGAAAGGGTGCCCCCACGATTCCGCAATGCGACGGCTTCGACGCGCTTCGTGACGTCGCTCTTGAGGGTCACTCAGTCCGTCTGTCCCGTCTTGACGAAGACCGTGACCTGGGAGCCGCTCTCCGAGCTGAAAGGCGACCGGTTCCAGTCACCCCAGCGATCCTGGAGCTCGAACCCAGCGATCTTTCCCATGAGAAGCAATTCCGAAGGCCAGATATACCGGTACGGCGCTGAGTGACGCACCAGACGACCGTCGACCTCGATCCAGTGATGAGACCATGCCACCTGGCCTACAACGTCATCGAACGTCTCGATGCCGATGTGGTCGGCGTCCAGCCTGAAGACCCGGGCCACCTCGTACGGCGGTACACGGCGAAGTTGGGGGACGATCAACTCGATCACGAAGCGTCCACCGGATACGAGGTGGGCGGCCGCGTTCTTGAAAATAGAAACTTGTTCCTCTTGAGTTGTCACGTTCATGATCGAGTTCGCGACCAGGTACACGAGCTCGAAATCGTCGGACAGGTACGTCGTCGTCATATCGCCAATCGTCACCGGAACTGCGTCGGCGCCCGGCTTACGGCTGAGCTGCTCCACCATGTCAGGCGAGAGCTCAATTCCCTGCACTGGGATCCCGCGTGCGCGGAGAGGAAGGGCCACGCGGCCCGTGCCGATGGCGAATTCGAGGGCGGCTCCATCAGCAGCGAGCTGTGCGAGCAGGTCGACCATCGGATCGACCACTGAAGGCGCCGCCATTGCGGCGTAGGTCGTGTCATAGACCTCGGCGATCTCTGCGCCCCAAACGATCGATCCCATGGACGAAGTCTGCCATCGGTTCGCACCTGTCACGGTGAGGACGGCATTCGCACTCCCTCGCGAGCGGCGGATGCCCTCAACGAATGGGGAACGCCGATCAGGCGGACCATGCAGAGTTCGTCGAGGTTCGTGTGAACGACCCTTAGAAAGGTTGTCGAGAGATGTGGGCGCAAATGATCACGTCGCGTTTGAAGCCGGACAGAGAAGCCGATTTGGAAAAGATGACGGCCCAAGCTGAAGGCCGCCGAGCAACCCGGTTCGGGTCTGGTTCATGCGACGGCGTCCAGATATGCAAAGGACCCGAGCCGAGTCATCCTGTTCGTCGTCTTTGAGAGCGAAGAGAAGGCACGCGAGCGAGAGCTCGACCCCCGTCGCCAAGATGGACTCAAGGAAGCTCGGACGACCATGATGGAGATCTTCGACGGTGCTCCGGGCTTCAGGGACCTGACCGTCGTCGGCGAATGGTCGCTCTCATCGCCGCCGATACCGCCCGATGTTGCCGGCAGGCGAGCTCCGGCGGACACACCCGTCGTGCAGGCGATTGTCAGGCTGAACCATCCAGCGCCGCGGATCCGATCGCGCCCACCGCAGAGCGGACACCGGCCTCACGCACCGCCTTCGCCAAGCCTCACAGGGTTCCCACGCCCTGGGGTTCCCACGCCTGGACCCACGCTTTGAAGCTCTCTCTCGCAGGACAAGACGGCGGCAGGGGCCTGCCGGCGCTCAACCCCTCGACGGATGCCCCAGGTCGCTCAGCGGCCGGCGGACCTCCGCGGCGGGGGGCGGGCCGTCGCTACTGTGAGCCGAGAGACCAGGTCGGAGGAGTCATGACACAAGACTGGGCGCGGCCGGTGGTGCACTGGGAGATCGAGGCCAGGGATCCCGAGCGTCAGCGAGCGTTCTACGCCGACCTCTTCAACTGGAAGATCGGCGAGGGCTTCATCATGGGGATCCCGCCCGGGATCGGCGGGCCCGAGCCCGGACCAGCGGGACACATCCGGGGTGGGGAGCGCTCCGGGGTGACGCTCTACGTCCAGGTGGCCGACCTGCGGGCCTCCCTGGACAAGTCGGTCTCCCTCGGTGCGACCATGGTGGCCGAGCCCTTCGACCTGCCCGGGGGGCCGACCCTGGCCGGCATCACCGATCCGGAGGGCAACCCCCTGATGCTGGTCCAGGCCTGATGGTCGTCGACGTGAGCTCGTTCCGCCTCGCCGTAGGAACGGCTGAGGACGACTTCTTGGCGGCGGACCGCCGCTGGCAGACCGAGCTGGTGCCGAACCGTGACGGGTTCGTGCGCCGGACGACGGCGCGCCGTGACGGCGAGTGGGTGGTGATCACCCTCTGGGCCACCGAGGAGGACGCCGCTGGCTTCGAGACCGACACTGCCGGGCACGAAGTGCGGCGCGACTTCGACCAGTACGTCGCCGCGGAGAGCCTTCGTGCCGCGCGCTACGACACGTTGGACTGACGTGGAGCTGTCCGATTTGAAGGTCACTCGCTACGAGGTGCGCAACCGGGTGGCCACGATCACGCTGAACCGACCCGAGCGGCTGAACGCGTGGACGGGTCGGATGCATGCCGAATACCGGGCGCTCCTGCAACGGGGGGCCGACGACAAGGGCGTCCGGGTCATCGTTGTCACGGGAGCGGGACGGGGCTTCTGTGCGGGGGCAGACTCTCAGGCCCTCGAAGGCCACGTGGCCCGCGGACGCTACGACCCCGGACTCGGTGACGACGTCGCCATGCCCGGCTACGGGGTGCGTCCCGAATTCGAAGCCGACTTTGCCTACCACTTCGGGGTGCCCAAGCCCATCATCGCCATGATCAACGGCCCGGCGGCGGGAGTCGGTCTCGTGTTGGCCTGCTTTTGCGACCTCCGTTTTGCCGCGACCGGAGCGAAGCTCACCACGTCGCACGGACGCCTGGGACTGCCGGCGGAGTACGGATTGTCATGGTTGTTGCCGCGGCTGGTGGGTGTCACGCGGGCCACCGACGTCCTTCTGTCGAGCCGCGTGGTGCTGGCCGAGGAGGCGGCGGCCATCGGACTGGTCAACCGGACCGTCCCGCTCGACGAGTTGGCCGAGTGCACCTACAGCTATGCCGCACAGCTGGCGAACGAGGTCTCGCCGTCGTCGCTGGCCGTCACCAAGCTGCAGCTCTACCGGGACCTCCACGGCGACGTGGTGTCGTCGGTGAACGACGCCGCGACGCGCCTGGAGGAGATGATGCGCGGGCCGGAGTTCGCCGAGGGAGTAGCGGCCCTCACCGAGAAGCGGCCGCCGCGCTTCCCCGATCCGGCCTGAGCGAACTGCCCCCGGAGGATGCCGGCGGGGGTCAGCCGTCGACGCCGGCCGGCAGCTTGCCTGGGTCCCAACCCAGCAGCGCCACCGCCTGACGGAAGGCGAAGCGGTCGGTCATGCCGGCCACGTAGGTCACGGCGGCCCGGAGGGCTTCGGGGCTGCCGGCCATGACGTCGGCCGGGACCGGGCCGTGGGACGACGAGGGCGCCAGTGTGGGGCCGTCGCCATTGCTCACGAGATGGGGCCGGTCGGAGAAGTGTTCGACGAGGGCGCGCAGGACGCCCACCACGGCCTCGCCCTGACGCAGCGAGGCATCGCGCAGGTAGATGCGCTCGTAGTTGCAGACACGGAATGCAGCGAGGGCCTCCGCCTCTTCTTCTTCCATTCCGACCTGGCCGCTGCGGAGCGTGGCCGAGACGACACCGGCGATGAAGGCGCCGAGTTGGGCGCTGCGCCGCTCCCCGCAAAGCGTGAGGACGGCCGGCGCGAGCTGATGCGGGGCCACGATGCCGGCGAGCACGGCGTCCTCCCAGTCGTGACAGACGTACGCGATGCGGTCGGCCCAACTGACGACCTCGCCTTCGGGGGTCGAGGGGGCGGGACGCGACCAGCTGTGGTTCGCGATGCCGTCGACCGTCGCGGCGCACAGGTTGAGGGGGGCAAGCGACACATGCGCACCCCAGGGCGCGTGGTCGAACCCGCCGGGCAGGTAGGGGTCGAGCGCGTCCTCGCTGGCGTGGCCACCCGGGCCGTGCCCGCAATCGTGCCCGAGAGCGATGGCCTCGGTCAGGGCGACGTTCAACCGGCAGGCCCGAGCGATGGCCGTGGCCACCTGCGCCACCTCGAGCGCGTGGGTGAGACGGGTGCGCTGGTGGTCCTCCGGGAAGACGAAGACCTGCGTCTTGCCGGCCAGCCGGCGAAAAGAGGTGGCGTGAAGGATCCGGTCACGGTCGCGTTCGAAACAGGTACGCCACGGGTCGGCTTCCTCGGACAGCGGGCGATCCCCGGTGCCGCTCGAGCGCGTCGCACCCGGAGCCAGGAGCGTCGCCTCGAGCTCGAGCCGCTCCGAGCGGTCCCGCGGTCCGGGCGAGGTCGCCCGGTGGGCCGGACCCTCTCCCGAAGGCGGACCGATGCGGGCGTGCGAGTTCTCGTGAGCCAGCCGGACCGGGCCCGAGTAGCCGGCCATCGTGGCTGCCCAGCGGACGCTGCGCTCCGTCCTACCTGCGTTGGGAGCACGACCCATGTCGTGCAGTCTGCCCGCTCCCTGTAACGTCCTGGAGGCCACTGGGCACGACACCTGTGCCCGCGAGAGGAGTGACCAGGTGGACGTGCGTATCGGCATCACCCAGACCCCCAAGGAGCTCGAGGTCGAGATGCCCGACGACACCGACCGCGACAAAGTGGTCGAGGACATCGAGAAGCTGCTCAAGACCGGTGACGGCGTGCTGTGGCTGACCGACCGCAAGGGCCGCCGTGTGGGAGTTCCGGTGGTGAAGGTGGCCTACGTCGAGGTCGGAGCGCCGGTGTCGGAGCGGCGCGTGGGGTTCGGCGCGCCCTGAGGTCGGGGCGCGACCTGGGAAGGCGCGACGGCCGAGACGTGGCGTCGACGGCGACGCGGACGGACAGCACTGTCCGGATCGGTGGGATCCGGAGGCGGTGACGGAGCCCCCCGAGCTCCTCGACCTGCGACTGGTCTTCGTCACCGGCAAGGGTGGCGTGGGCAAGACCACCGTCGCGGCCGGACTGGCCCAGCTGGCGGTCGAACACGGCAAGCGCGTGCTGGTGTGCGAGGTCGACGCCAAGGGTGACGTGACGTCGCTCTTCGAGGCGAACCCCACCGATTTCACGCCCCGCGAGATCGCTCCCGGCATCTGGTCCATGTCGATGGACACCGAGGCCAGCTTGCGTGAGTACCTCAAGCTCCATCTGCGGATCCCGGTGGTCGGGCGGATCGGCCCACTGGCCAAGGCGTTCGACTTCGTCGCCACGGCGGCACCCGGCGTGCGCGAGATCCTGACCGTCGGCAAGCTCTGCTACGAGGTGCGCGAGCGCCACTACGACATCGTGGTGGTGGACGCGCCGGCCAGCGGACACGTGATCGGACAGCTGGCCGCACCCCAAGCCATCAACGACCTGGTCAAGGTCGGGCTGATCCGCAGCCAGACGGACTGGATGCTCGACATCCTCTCGGACCAGCGCCAGACCGGGCTGGTGGCCGTGTGCACGCCCGAGGAGATGCCCGTCAACGAGACGCTGGAGCTGGTGACCCGGGTGAGGGAGGAGACGACGGTGCGACTGTCGGCCGTCGTCGTCAATCGAGTCCTGCCCGAGCTCTTCGGCCAGCGCGAGGAGGAGGTGTTCGAACAGCTGCGCCAACCCGACTCCGAGGTCCTGCTCTCGGAGCGGGCCGGGGGGCCGGTGGCGCCGGTACTCGAGGCGGCCCGCCTGGCCGTGACACTGCGCCGGACCCGCTCGGCCCACCTGCAGCGCCTCCAGGGCGGCCTGCCCCAGGGCGTGCCCGTGCTGCTCCTGCCCTATCTCTTCTCGCGCAGCTTCGGCGCCCGTACGACCCGGCAGGTCGCGCACTCGCTGGGCGAGGAGCTCGGGCTGTGACGGCGGAACCGAACGTGGGCAACGGGGGAGCGCACGACGAAGGCAACCGGCGGAGGGAGGACCGGCCGTCCAAGACGGTGGCCCAGCTGCTGGCGGCCAAGGACATCGTCATCGCCTGTGGCCCGGGCGGCGTGGGCAAGACGACGACGGCTGCCGCCCTGGCCGCCATGGCGGCGGTGGAACAGGGTGGCCGGGTGCTCGTCCTCACGGTGGACCCGGCCCGGCGCCTGGCCGATGCGCTGGGTTTGAAGGGGATCGGGAACGACGAGGTCCGCATCACCGACGAGGTGTGGGCCGAGGCGGCGGTCACGCCCAGAGGCGAGCTGTGGGCGGCGATGCTCGACACGAAGCAATCGTGGGACGACCTGATCCGCACGCATGCGCCCGACGAGGCGACGCGCCAGCAGATCCTGGCCAACCCGCTGTACCAGAACATCTCGGGACGCTTCGTGCAATCGCACGACTACATCGCCATGGAACGCCTCTACGAGATCCACTCCGAGGGCGCGTACGACCTCATCGTCGTGGACACGCCGCCCACCCGCAACGCCCTCGACTTCCTCGACGCGCCGCAGCGCATGGCCGACTTCTTCTCGTCCCGATTGTTGCGCTGGCTCATCGTGCCGTATCGCTCCCGCCTGGTGAACGTGGCAACGCGGCCCTTCTACCAGGTGGCCGACCGCATTCTCGGCACGCAGTTCCTGGCGGACATCAGCGAGTTCTTCATTCTCTTCCAGTCGATGTACGACGGGTTCGTCGAGCGGGCTGAGGCCGTGACCCGGTTGCTCTCGGACCGGCGCACGACGTTCATGGTCGTGTCCACGCTCGAGCCGACACCGTTGCGCGAGGCCGAGTTCTTCAGCGCGGAGTTGCAGAAGCGCACGCTGCATCTTGGTGCGATCGTGCTCAACAAGGTCCTGCCGGAGTACCTGCGCGACACCCGCACCGACAAGCTGGCCCAATCCATGATCGGCCGGGCCACCGAGTTGGCCGACGGTCTCAGCGACGATCCGGTGGTGGCCGCCCGCGTGCTGGGCGAGGTGGCGGAGAGCTTTCTGAACTTCGGCGTGGTGGCCCGGCGCGAGGCGGAGCAGCAGGCCGAACTCAAGGGTGTGCCAGACGTGCTGGTGACCGTGCCCTACTTCGACGCCGACATCTACGACATGGGCGGCTTGCTCCAACTCGGGGCGCGGATCTGGGACTGAGGCCGCGCCGGGTGTCGAGGGACCGGTTCGAGCCGGGCCCGCCGGCCAATGCGCGTACCATGCGATGACATGACCCAGCTCATCAACCCCGAGGTGCTCGAGTACGCCGACGCACACACGACGGCGCCTCCGGGTCACCTCCAGTCGGTGGACGCCTCGACCAGGGAGGACTTCGCGGCCTGGGGAATGATGGTGGGGCGCCAGGAGGGTCGTTTCCTCGAGCTGCTCGTCTTCGCCACCCAGGCCACCCGGGTGCTCGAGATCGGCACCTTCACCGGCTACTCGGCCATCGCCATGGCAGCCGGGCTGCCCAAGGGTGGGGCCATCATCTCGCTCGAGGTGGACCCGCACCACGCCACAACGGCGCGGGGCAACATCGCCGCCGCCGGCCAAGAGAGCCACATCAGCGTGATCGAGGGCCCGGCGCTGCGCTCGCTCGAGGAGCTGCAGGGCCCGTTCGACCTGGTCTTCATCGACGCCGACAAGGTCTCCTACGACGCCTACTACGAGGCGGTCCTGCCCAAGTTGGCGGGCCACGGACTCATCGTGGTCGACAACACCCTGCAATCGGGGGGCGTGCTGGCCTCGGAGAAGAACCCCCACGAGGGGGCGAAGGCGTTGCGGGCCTTCAACGACAAGGTCGTCGACGACCCGCGGGTGGTCTGCGTGCTCACCACCATCCGAGACGGCGTGACGCTCATCCGCAAGGCGAGCTGAAAGGGCGGAGGCGAGCGACGACGTGCTCGACTACCACCTTCATCTCTGGCCCCACAGCGAGCACGAGACGCCGCTGCGGGTGGAGCAGCTGGCCGACTACTGCGAGCGGGCCCAGGCGGCCGGGGTCCAGGAGCTGGCCGTGACCGAGCACCTCTTCCGCTTCCGCCAGGCCGAAGCGCTGCTCGGCGGTTTCTGGAACGACGAGCGGGTGCCGCCTGCGCTGGCCGAGTCCATGGCCGAGTACTGGCGCTTCCACGCCACGGCCGATCTCGACGAGTACGTGGCCTGCGCGCTCGAGGCCAAGGCGGCGGGCCTGCCCGTGGTCATCGGCCTCGAGGTCGACTTCTACCAGGACCGCATGGAAGACGTCGCCACCCTCCTGGCCGGCTACCCGTTCGACGTCCTGTTGGGGTCGGTGCACTGGGTCGGGGCCTGGCGCTTCGACGACGTCTCGGACCCCCTCTCCATGGCGGAGTGGTCGAGCCGGCAGGTCGACGCATGCTGGGAGGCCTACACGGAGGCGCTCGAGGAGCTGGCGGCATCGCGGGCGTGTGACGTGCTGGCCCATCCCGACTTGATCAAGGCGGCCGGCCACATCCCGGACGCGCCCGACGAGTGGTGGGACCGCATGGCCGAGGCGGCGGCCTCCTCGGGCATGGCGGCCGAGGTGTCCTCGGCCGGTTGGCGCAAGCCGGCGGGCGAGCAGTATCCCGCCCTTCCGCTGCTCCGTCGCTTCGTCGAGCGGGGCGTGCCGCTGACCACGGCGTCGGACGCCCACCACCTCGAGCACGTGGCCGACCGGGCCGACGACCTGCGCGACGTGTTGGCCGCGGCCGGCGCCGACACCCTCCAGGGCTACCGGTCCCGCACTCCGCACACGGTGGCGTTGGGCGGAGCGACGGCTCGCTCCGCGGCCACCGGCGCGGGCAGCGGCGGGGCGGGGGGGTAGGGCACCGTGCCCACACCGGCCGAGCTCGCCCAGAGCCACACCGACCTCAAGCCCGACGAGCTCGAGCACCTCCAGCGTCTCTTGGGCTCGTGGAGCGTCCTGGCCGACCTCAGCTTCTCGGATCTGCTCCTCCTCGTGCCGGTCCACGCCAACCGCGACCGCTCCGACGAGGAGGATCCCGAGCTCATCGTTCTGGGACAGATGCGGCCGAACAACCGGCCCACTCTGGTCGAGCAGGACCTGGTGGGCCAAACGGTCAACGAGTCCCAGTGGACGTTGGTGGCCCGCTGCCTGCACTCGGGCGAGATCGTGCGCGGCACCATCCACCACCCGATCATCGGCGAGCAGGTCCCGGTGGAGAACATCCCGGTGCGCTACGAGGGGCGCATCATCGCCGCGCTCCTGCGGGTCAGCCTCGCTCCGCTCAAGGGGCCGACCTCCATGTACGAGCGCACCTACCTCGACGTGTTCGAGCGCCTGGCCGACATGGTGGCCCAGTCGGCCTTCCCCTTCCCCGACGAGGACGTGGGCACCGAGGAAGCGCCCCGGGTGGGCGACGGGGTGGTGGTGGTGGATGCCGAGGGCCGGGTCGAGTTCGCCAGTCCCAACGCGCTCAACGCCTTCCATCGCATGGGCATCTACGCCCAGCCCGAGGGGCGGCGCTTCGGCGACCTCGACATCGAGGAGTCGGCGGTCGAGTGGGCGCTGGCCACCGGGCGGCCGGTGGTCGAGGAGGTCGAGCGCCGGCCCGACGTGATCGTGCTGGTGCACTGCATCCCGCTGCTGTCACACGGTGTCGTGGCGGGGGCGATGATTCTGCTGCGCGACGTCACCGACGTCCGGCGCCTGGACCGGCTGCTCCTCTCGAAGGACGCGGCCATCCGCGAGGTCCACCACCGGGTCAAGAACAACCTGCAGACCATCTCGTCGCTGCTGCGCCTCCAGGCCCGGCGGGTGGGCGACCGGGCCGCCCGCATCGCCCTGCACGAGGCCGAGCGCCGGGTCCGCTCCATCGCGCTGGTGCACGAGATCCTGTCGCGCGATCCGAGCGACCAGGTCCCCTTCGCCGAGATCGTCAGCTCGCTGGTCCAGATGGCCGAGGACTCGGTGGTCTCCTCACAGCCCATCGTGATCGCGGTGCAGGGGGACCTGGGCGAAGTGGCGGCCGACGTGGCCACGCCGCTGGCGGTGACGGTGGCCGAACTGCTCCAGAACGCGGTGGAGCACGCCTTCGACCCCGAGGCGGCGGGCGGCCAGGACGGGGCGGCGGGCCTGGAGGGAGCGGGCGGTGCTGCCGGCTACGCGCCCATGGGCCACGTCGACCTGACGCTCTCCAACAACGAGAGCGCGCTGTGCGTCGAGGTTCGCGACGACGGTCAGGGGTTGCCGGAGGGTTTCGACATCGAGAACACGGAGAGTCTCGGGCTCTCGATCGTGCGCGACCTGGTGGTCAGTCAGCTCGAAGGGACGATCGCGATGGAGGCGATCCCGCCGGCGGAGGGCGGCGGGACGCGGGTGGCGATCTCGGTCCCGGTGCGGGCGCCCCGGTGAACCCGGGTGACTCAGTGGGAGATGGCGACCCGCTGCGAGCGGCGAGCGGCCAGCCACGCCTTGCGCAGCTTGCGGCGCTCCTCCTCGGAGGTGCCGCCCCAGACGCCGGACTCCTGGTTGGTCGCCAAGGCGAAGTCGAGGCAGGGTTCGAGCGCGTCGCAGGAATGGCAGACCCGCTTGGCCGCCTCGATCTGGTCCACTGCGGGACCGGTGGTCCCGACGGGAAAGAAGAGGTCTGGTTCCGTGTGCCGGCAGGCGGCCGAACGCCTCCAGTCGTCTGCGTCCCAATCGACCGTCCGGTTCCACATCAGAGCCATGGAATTGTTGCCTCCACCAGGATTGTGATCCTTTTCACATGATCGGGCCCAAAAGGTGCCCGTCAGTGAAAAGTGGTTTACGGGACGAAAACGCTAGTGCCCGAACGGCCTTGCGGCAAGCGGTTTTTCCTGCTTTCGCGAAGTCCCTGGACGCGGCATTCGTGTCCGTTCACCCCGGGCGGCCGCGAGCCCATCAGCGAGGGGGGCGCGAGGCTCGAGCAGCGTGGAACGTCCGGTGACGGCGATCTTCGCGCACAGGGGTTGCACGGAGGGCGGTATCAGGGAGAACACGGTCGCGGCCTTCGCCGAGGCCCGGCGCCTCGGAGCGGACGGGGTGGAGCTCGACGTACACCTGACCAAGGACGGTGCGCTGGCCGTTCACCACGACGCCGAGGTCCCGGGGGTGGGGGTGATCCCGCAGCTGGGGGTGGCCGAGCTCCCCGACTACGTGCCCCTGCTGGCCGACGTGCTGGCGGTGTGCGACGGCATGACGGTGAACGTGGAGATCAAGAACGCGCCGGCCGATCCCGGATGGGACGCCGCCGAGTTGGTCGCCGCCTTGACGGCGGAGGCGATCGATGCGGCCGGCTGGACGGACGGGGTGATCGTCTCGTCCTTCCAGCCGGCGACGCTGAGGGCGGTGCAGGCAGCGGACGAGCGGCTGGCGTTGGGCGCCCTGTGGGGCGTCGGGGCCGACCCCGGCCCCGGGCTCGAGGAGGCGGCCGCCGAGGGGTTCAAGGCGGTACACCCCTTCGTGCTGGCCGTCACGCCCGAGCTGGTCGAGCGGGCCCACGCCCTGGGCCTGGCCGTCAACACCTGGACGGTCAACGGGCCTCACGACCTGCGGGCCATGGTGGAGCTGGGTGTGGACACCGTGATCACCGACGTCTTGCGCCAAGCCCTGGCCATCGCAGCGGGCCGCGAGGAGGCCTGAACGGCCGGCGGGCCCGTCGTCCCCCTGCCATCGCCGTTGGACGGTCGCCGCCAGGGCGCGAAAACGGCCTGTCGACAGGTGGAATGGCGTGACCAGGCCCTCCTCCACAAAGATGTTCAGCCATGAACGTCGTCGTATGCGTCAAGCAGATCCCGGATCCGGCCGCCCCGGGCACCCTCGATCCGACCACTCACACCCTCGATCGCTCCGGAAAGCTCATCATGGACGACTCCGACAACTACGGGGTCGAGATGGCGCTCCAGCTGGCCTCGGGTGACGGGGACGAAGTCACCCTCGTCTCCATGGCGCCCGGCGGGGAGACCTCGGGCCTGCGCACCGGCCTGGCCATGGGCGCGGCCAAGGCCATCCTGATCAGCGACGACGCGTTGGCCGGCAGCGACGCGCTCGGGACGGCCAAGGTCCTGGCCGCCGCCATCGGGCGGGCCAACCCCGACCTGGTCGTGATGGCCACCGAGTCGACCGACGGCTACACCGGCACCCTCCCGGTCCAGGTGGCCGAGCTGATGGGGCTGCCCTCGGTGACGTTCGCCAAGGCGATCACGATCGACGGCGCCAATGTGAAGGTGGAGCGCCAGACCGAGGCGGGCTACGACGAGGTCGTCTGCCCGATGCCCGCCGTGGTCACGGTGACGGCGGGAGTGGTCGAGCCGCGCTACCCCTCTTTCAAGGGGATCATGGCGGCCAAGTCCAAGCCGGTCGACAACCTGACCGTGAGCGACCTCGGCCTCGAGGCCGGGCAGGTCGGAGCGGCCGGTGCCGGCCAGGAGATCACCGACGTCTCCGACGCAGAGGCGCGGTCGGCGGGAGAGATCGTGGTGGACGAGGGCGACGGCACGCAGCGCGTCGTGGCCTTCCTCGAGCAGCTGAAGGTGGTCTGAGATGGCGATCGACAAGGTCTGGGTGCTGTCCGAGGTGGCCGAGGGCGGCGGCGCTCCGACGCCCGTCACGCTCGAGCTGCTGACCGAGGCGCGCACGGTCGGTTCGACCGTCGAGGCCGTGGCCTGGGGCGGCGACAGCGCCTCGCTGGCCGGAACGCTGGGCGAGTACGGGGCGACCACGGTCTACGACGTGGGCGACCTCGGCGGCCTCCTGCCGGGCGTCCCGGTGGCCGCGGCGCTGGCCGAGTTGATCAAGGGTGGCAACGCGCCCGACGTGATCCTGTTCCCGGCCACCTACGAGGGCCGGGACATCGCGGGGCGCCTCTCGGCCAAACTCGACAAGCCCGTCCTCACCAACGTGACCGGCCTGGTCGAGAGCAACGGCAGCCTGGCCAGCCAGCACCCGGTCTTCGGTGGCAGCCAGATCGCCACGGCCACGTTCACCGGGTCGGGCCCGGGCCTCTTCGTCGTCCGGGCCAAGTCGTTCGCGGCCGAGCCCTCGGGCGGTGGTGCGGCGACGGTCACGAGCATCGCGGTGCCCGACGTGGGGGCGACCAACACGGCCAAGGTCGTCGAGCGCCACGTGGAGGAACGCAGTGGTCCCAAGCTGGACGAGGCGGCGGTGGTCGTCTCGGGCGGCCGCGGCCTGGGCGAGGCGAGCAACTACGCGCTGATCGAGGAGCTGGCCAAGCTGCTGCACGGCGCTGCCGGTGCCTCCCGGGCCATCGTCGACGCCGGCTGGGTTCCCTACTCGCACCAGGTGGGCCAGACCGGCAAGACGGTCAAGCCGACGGTCTACGTGGCGTGCGGCATTTCGGGCGCCACCCAGCACCTGGTGGGCATGAAGGGCTCCAAGAACATCATCGCCGTCAACAAGGACTCCGAGGCGCCCATCTTCTCGGTGGCCGATCTCGGGATCGTGGGCGACGTGCACAAGGTGCTGCCGGCGCTGATCGAAGCGCTCAAGGCCAAGGGCTGATTCGATCCATCGATCCTCCCCGAGGCGGGTCCGCTTCGGGGCGCGGAGGACGGTAGCGAATCCCTGAGCTGGGACCTGGCACGGCCGCCGGGCGCGGCCGCAGTCGGAGTGCGTCCAGATTCGGGTGGGCCCGCTGTATCTTCAGCACGTTCACTCACTCCCGCCCCATGCTCTTTCCCACCATCGACTTCGCCATCTTCTTCGCCGTGGCCTTCACGGTGAACTGGTTACTCAACCCCTACGCGGGCTGGTGGAAGCTCGCGATGATCGGGCTCAGTTACGTGTTCTACGGCTGGGTCGGCTGGAGCTACTGCCTGCTCCTGCTCGCCACCACCACGGTGGCCTACAGCGGTGGGGTCCTGGTGCACCGGGCGCGCAGCGACCGGGGTCGACGCATCGCCATGAGCGTGGCCGTTGCCGTGCTGCTCGGCATCTTGGCCTGGTTCAAGTACTACGGCTTCGTCTCGGTCAACCTCGACAACCTGACCCACGCCATCGGGCTGGGTCGGGCCGCACCACTGCTCCAGGTGGCGCTCCCGATCGCCATCTCGTTCTTCACGTTCATGGCCATCAGCTACGTGGTCGACGTCTACCGTCGCCAGCTCGAGCCGGCCCGCCCGCTGGACTTCGCCTTCTACATGTCGTTCTTCCCCCACCTGCTGGCCGGCCCTATCGTGCGGGGCACCGAGCTGCTGCCGCAGATCCGCCGGCGCCGGGACCCCGAGAACGTCGACTACGCCCGCGCCTTCTGGCTGATCATGGCCGGGTTGTTCAAGAAGGTCGTCATCTCCTCGTACGTGTCGACTGCCATTGTCCAGCCGGTGTTCACGTCGCCGAGCCAGCACTCGGCGCCCGAGTCGATCTTCGCCGCCTGGGGCTACGCGGTGCAGATCTACTGCGACTTCAGCGGCTATACCGACATCGCCATCGGCCTGGCTCTGCTGCTCGGCTTCCGCTTCCCGCAGAACTTCGACGCCCCCTACACGGCGCGCAACCTGCAGGACTTCTGGCGCCGTTGGCACATGACGCTGTCGCGCTGGTTGCGCGACTACCTCTACATCCCGTTGGGGGGCAGTGCGGGCGGTGAGGCACAGACGGTGCGCAACATCATGATCACCATGGTGCTGGGCGGTCTGTGGCACGGCGCCGCCTGGACCTTCGTGATCTGGGGCGCCCTCCAGGGCGTGGGGCAGTCCTTCGGGCACGTGCGCCGCCTCAGCCGGGAACGCCGCGGCCTGCCCCCGGTGGCCGACGGGCCGGTGCGTGTCTGGGTGCAGCGCTTCTTGACCTTCCAGTTCGTCTGCCTGGGCTGGGTGTTCTTCAACGCGTCGGGCACGGCCCAGGCCTTCGCCGTGCTGGGCCGGGTGGTCTCGGGCTGGGGCGAGGCGTCGCCCCTGGTGACGCCGCTCCTCGTCATCGTCGTGCTGGGCACCCTGGCCCTCCAGTTCGTGCCCGAGCTCTCCGTCTCGCGACTCCAAACGACGTTCTCGCGCCAGCGGACCTGGATCCAGGTCGGCCTACTCGGCGTCACCCTTCTGGCCATCACGACCTACGGACCGGTCGGCGTGGCCCCGTTCATCTACTACCGCTTCTGATGGCGACCTTCGACGAACCGCGCACGGAAACAGAGGCGGCGCCGGGTGCACCGCCCGAGGGCCGACTGCGCGCGCCGTGGACCAAGGTGCTCGGCATGGGCCTCGCCGCGTTTGCCGTCTGGTTCGTGCTCTTCGCGCCCACTCTGCAGCACAACGCGCAGGTGTCCCCGGTCGGGGAACGCCGCACGATCAGCCTCGACCTGGTGGGTCCGGTGGCGGCCTTCAGCCGGGCCACCCAGTTGTCGCGCATTGTCTCGGCCACCGGCCGTGAGGACACGAAGCCGGGCGGCACGGCCGGCCTCTCCTTCTCCGGTCCGCCGGCCGACAAGAGCAAACGCAAGACGTCGCCAAAAGCCGGCCCGGCGGCGACGACGACGACGGTGCCGGTGAACCCGAAGCTGCCCACCGCGGCGAACCCGCTTCGCGTCCTCATCGTGGGCGACTCGCTCGGACTCGACATGGGCGGCGCGCTGCAGGACGACCTGGCCGGCACCGGCGTGGTCCAGGCCGCCCTCGATGCGCGCGAGAGCACCGGTCTGACCCGGCCCGACTACTTCAACTGGCCGGCCGAACTGGCCGGGGACCTCAAGACGGTGTCGCCCCAAGTGGTCGTCATCATGATCGGGGCCAACGACGGCCAGGACTTCCTCGGGCCCCCCGACGTGCCCTTCACCTCACCGCAGTGGAACCCGACCTACGCGCAGCGGGTAGCCCAGTTCATGGCGGAGGCGGGGAGCGGGGGCGCCACCGTGATCTGGGTGGGCATGCCGCCGATGCAGAACCCAGTCGTCAGCGCCCAGATGGCCGACATCAACACGCTGGTCCAGGCGCAGGCGGCGGCGGCCAAGCCGCCCGTGACCTACCTCAGCACGTTCAAGTCACTGGGTACGCCGCAGGGCACCTACACGGCCTTCGTCACGAACGGTGCCGGTCAGGTGGTCAACACGCGCACGCCCGACGGCATACACATGACCCCGGGCGGCAGCCAGGTCGTGGCCCAGCAGGTGATCGCCAAGTTGACCGCGATGGGGTACCACCTCCCGTAGGCAACGCACCGAAGGGCGGGCGCACTAGGCACGGCCCGGTAGTGCGGGGCGAGAACCGGATTCGGCTCAGGTGCTCGGTTCGAGGTGGGCTTCGGGGTTTTCCGGTTCGACACGCGCCGCGTTGGCACGGTCCAGCACCCCGGTCCGGCGCGGGCGGATGTAGACCACCCAGTAGACGGCAGCCACCAGGAGCACGGCGCCCAGGGTCCAGCCGAGGGCCGTCGTGCCCAAACCCACGTACTTGAGGCCCGAGGCGAGGATCACGAAGGTGATGAACGGGCGGATGTAGCGGTCCGGTGCTCGTGACGAGATGAGGGAGCCGACCAGCACGGCCGGCACGCTCCCGATGATGATGGAGGTGGTCACGGAGAACTCGATGTGCCCGAAGGCCAGGGCCCCCAGGGCCGCAGCTGCGGTGAGCGGGACGGCCTGCGTCAGATCTGTCCCCACCAACTGGTTGGCTCCGATCATCGGGTAGAGGAACAGGAGGAGCACGATCATCAACGACCCCGAGCCGACCGACGTCATGCCGACGATGAAGCCTCCCAGCAGGCCGATGCCGATCGTCGGCAACGGCCGCACCACCAAATCGCCGATGAGGGCGCGTCGCTCCTGCCCGGCGCGGCGATCGAGCACAGCCCGCAGCACCATGGCGGCCGCGCCCAGCAGGAGCGCGGTGCCCAGGATCTTCTCGATATTGTCCTGGGCCGACGTCGAGTCCCCCAAGAGGTGGAGCACGTAGGACCCGACGAGGGCGGCGGGGACCGAGCCGGTGACCATCCAGCCGACAAGCCTGTAGTTGACCGTGTGCTTGGTCATATGGACGATGGCGCCCACGGGCCGCATCAGCACGGCCGCCACCAGGTCGCTCGAGATGGCGGTCGACGGTTTGATCCCGAAGAAGAGGATCAGCATCGGCGTCATCAGGGCGCCACCGCCGGCGCCGGTCATGCCGACGAGGAACCCGACGATGGCGCTGCCGAGGACGATGTAGGGATCGATCGACATTGGACGAGGCTCCGGTCGTGTGTGGTCGTTGGTTGTCCCCGTCAGCCGATGGGACCGAGCGGAGCGAGCGCAGCGATATTATCCATGAACCAGGTCAGGTTTCCCGGGTCATGACATCCCTGGTCACAACTGTGCGGTGCCGCCGTCCGGCCGGGTCAGACGAGGGGCCGGGTCAGACGAGGGGCCGGGTCAGACGAGGGGCCAGGGGTAGGGGGGCCACTCGCCGTCGTCGACCAGCTCGGGCAAGGCACACAGGCTCAGCAGCCACGAAACCCTGTCCATGGTGGCCGCCAGCTCAGGCGGTTCGAGGAGGTCGCACAAGGCCGGCGGGGGCCCGTCCTGGGAGAGCCGGCCCAGGTCCTCGAGAAGGGCGGGATCGAGGGGCACACCGCCGAAGTCCCAGATGACCGTGCGCAGCTTGTCGCGCTCGTTGAAGCAGAGCCCGTTGTCGATGGCCCAGAGCCGATCCTCGGCCAGCAGGACGTGGCCGCTCTTGCGGTCGGCGTTGTTGGCCACCACGTCGAAAGCGCAGAGCGCCCTGAGCACCGGGTGCCACTTCGGCTCGTCGCGCAGGGTGAAGTAGTGCGACGTGCCGTCCTCGTGCACGAAGCGCTGGACCGAGCCGAGGCCGAACGGGCCCTCGGGCCGGAGCACCGTCTCGGGCACCAGACCCCAGCCGAGGGTCTCCGAGAGGACGTAGGCCGCCACTTCGCGTCGGAAGAGGCCGCCGGGAAAGTCCCAGAGGGGCCGCTCGCCCTTGGAGGGCTTGTAGACGCCGAGCAGTTCGTTGCCGTCCAGCGCGCAGGTCACGAGCAGGGTGGCGTTCGAGCTGCCTGCGATTCGCCCGTGTACCTCCATCTCACCCTCGGTGAGGACGCGCTCGACGGTCGCGTCGGACACAGGCGCTAGCTGACCGGCGGCCGGTGCCCGTTCGTGCGCGGGCAGTCGTGCCCGGCCGGATCGAGCGGGAGTTCGCACAGCGGGCAGGGAGGCCGACCGGCCTCGACCAGCAAGGTGGAGTGGATGGCGAAGGCGCCCGCCTGCTCGCGGGTGAGGGCAACCCGCAGCACGTGGCCTGCACTGTCGTCGTCCTCGTCCGCCTCCTCGTCGTCCACCCCGATCTCCTCGAGCACGACGACGATGCGGTCGAGCTCCTCGTCGTAGGACACGCCGATGGTGCCGACGACCCACTCGAACTCCTCGGTCCCGTAGAACTCGAGGTCGTCGGGCAGGTGTCCGGGGCGGCCGAGCTCCTTGACGATCCGTCCCAGGTAGCGGGCCAGCACGGCCACCTGCTGCTTCTCGACCTTGACCGTCGTCTCGGCCAACCCCTGGCGGCAGTAGAAGAGGAACAGGCGGCTGCCCACCTCTCCCACCACTCCGACCGTGCAGTGGTCCGGTGCGTCGAAGTCGTTCTCGTCGCTCACGAGGGCACCAGTTCGTCGAGGGCCCCGGTCGAGTTCACGCTCAGGACGAGCGGACCGCCGGCGCCGAAGAGGATGGCCGAGATGGAGCAGGGGGAGACGGTGATGCGCTGCATCAGGTCGAGTGGGACGCCGGCGGCCGCGGCCACGATGGCCTTGATCGGATCGGCGTGGGACACCGCCACGACCGTCCGGCCCGGGTGCTCGGCCACCAGATCGAGGACGGCCCCCATGGAGCGCACGGACATCTCGGCGAAGGACTCGCCGCCGGGGAAGCGGAATCCGCTCGGCCAGCGATGCACCGCGGGCCACTCCTTGCTCTTGACCAGGCGGGACAGGCGCTGCTCGGTCCAGTCGCCCACATCCGCCTCGATGAGACCGGGGCAGGTGCGCACCCGCAGACCCAAGGCCTTGGCGATCGGCGCCGCCGTCTCCCGGGTGCGCTCGAGGGGTGAGGCGTAGACGGCCGCTGGGGCCTTGGCCAGGGCGGCGATCCGCATCGCCGCCACCTCGGCCTGGGCCCTGCCCTTCTCCGCCAGGTGCAACCCGGCGGCCTGGCCCGGGAGGACCTTGCCGGTCGTGGGTGTCGTCCCGTGGCGCACCAGCAAAATGAGCGTGGCCGGGGGCGGCTTGCGCCCACTGCTCCGGCTCGAGGCGGGTCGGGCGGAGCTGGCGCGGGCAGAGGTCGGCGTCACGGGGAGCCATCGTAGGCTCTGCTCCGTGGCATCCAGCCGGGGGGAGAGGGACTCGCTGGCCACCGTCCAAGGGGAGGTGGCGGCGTGCAGGCGCTGCCCCCGCCTGGTCCGATGGCGCGAGGCCGTGGCCGCCACGGGGCGTGCCTCCTACGCCGGCCAGGTCTACTGGGGCCGTGGCGTCCCCGGTTTCGGTGACCCCAAGGCCGCCCTGGTCCTGGTCGGCCTGGCCCCGGCGGCGCACGGCGCCAACCGCACGGGGCGCATGTTCACGGGCGACCGCTCGGGCGACTGGCTCTTCGCCGCCCTCTTCAAGGCCGGGTTCGCCTCCCAGCCGACCAGCACGACCGCCGAAGACGGGCTCACGCTGCGTGACGCCTACATCACGGCCACCGTCCACTGTGCGCCGCCCGACAACAAGCCGACTCCGGACGAGCGCGCCAACTGCGCGCCCTACCTGAGCCGTGAGCTTGCCCTCCTGAGCCGGGCCGCGGTCGTGGTGGCCCTGGGCCAGGTGGCCTGGAACGCCCTGGCCTCGTACTACGGGTTGCGGCCACGGCCCCGCTTCGGGCACCTGGCCGAGGAGGCGCTCCCCGACGGGACCCGGTTGCTCGGCTCGTTCCACCCGAGTCAGCAGAACACGTTCACCGGCAAACTCACCGAGCCCATGTTCGACGCCGTGTTCACCCGGGCCAATGAAGTGATCGCCGAGGCTCAGGAGACCAGGTCGTACAACAAGCGGTAGAAGGCGATGCGCTCCGGGTCCGGTTCGATCCCGTACCCCTCGTAGAAGCGAGTCTCGTGCTCCTCTCCGAAGTTCCAACCGGCGCTCCACGCCCCCACGGCGACGTCCCACCAGCGGTCGGCCACCCCCAGTTCGCCCAGATCGACGTAGCCCGTGACGAGCCGTCCCTCGAGCAGCAGATTGGGTGCGCAGTAGTCGCCGTGGCAGACCACGAAGTCCTCGTCGTCGGGCCGGGTCTCGCGCAGCCGCTCGAGGGCCGCCTCCGCAGTGAGGTCGGCGTGGATGTCGTGGAAATTGCCGGCGATGGCCCCGGCCTCGACACGTCGTTCGACGTGGTCGAGGGCGCGCTCGAGGTCGAAGCGAAAGGGGCACCACTCCTCGCCCACGGCCTCGTGGAAGCGGCGCAGCCCGCGACCCATGGCGTGGACCAGGGCGGGCAGGTCGTCGCGCCAGAGCGGATCGGTGGCGTCGCGACCGGGGAGCGCCTCGGTGACCAGGACGGTGGTGCCGCCGAACTCCTCGAGGGCCACCACGATCGGTACGGGAAGGTACGCGATGGCCCAGATCATGCGTTCGGACTCGGCCCGGAGAGAGGGGTAGGCGCCGGCCGTGTCCACCTTGGCGAAGCGCACCGCGCCGTCAGGACCCCGGAGGCGCCAGGTGGTCAACCCGGACACCAGCTGGTAGGCCAGCTCGGCCGACCAGCCCGGTGCGACCCGGGCCAACTCGGGTGGCGGAGCGGGCCGGGTGGGCATCACGCCCGCAGGGTAGGGGGTGGCGCGGGCTACCGTCTCTGCGACTTCTGGAGAGGACGGAGTGCGCGAGCCCACCGACGTGACGCCAATAGAAGCGTCCGAGATCAAGCACTGGGACGAAACGGTCGACGTGATCGTCGTCGGTTTCGGCGCGGCGGGATCCACGGCCGCCTTCAGTGCCGCCGAGGGCGGCGCGCGCGTCCTGGTCACCGAGCGCACCGGGGGCGCGGGAGGAGCGGCCGCCCTGGCCGAGGGCATCGTGTACCTGGGAGGCGGCACGCCCGTGCAGACGGCCTGCGGCTTCGAGGACAGCCGCGAGGACATGTTCCGATACATGATGGCGGCCTGCGGGCCCGACCCCAACGAGGCCAAGATCGCCCGCTACTGCGACGAAAGCCTGCACCACTTCGATTGGCTGGTGGCGCGGGGCGTGCCGTTCGACCCGACGTTCTGCGCCGAGACGTCGATGGCGCCGGACGGGACCGAAGGGCTCGTCTATTCCGGAGGCGAGGATGCCTACCCGTTCAACGAGATCGCCCGCCCCGCCCCCCGGGGCCACCTGGCCAAGACGAAGCGCTCGACGGGATGGCTCCTCATGCAGATCCTGGCCGCGGCCGCCCTGGACGCCGGTGCCACCGTGTCGACCGACACACGGGTCGACCGGCTCGTGGTCGACGACGGCCGCGTTGTCGGGGTTCAGGCGCAGCGTTTCGGCGAGACAATGACGCTGCGGGCGACGAAGGGAGTCGTCCTCACCGCGGGCGGCTTCATCTTCAACGACGACATGCTCCGCCAGCACTGCCCGCCGCTCGTGCGGGGGTCGTTCAAGGTGGGCACCGAGGGTGACGACGGGCGTGGCATCCGGATGGCCCAGGCGCTGGGGGCGTCGGTCCGCAACATGTATGCCGGCGAGGTGTCGCTGCCCCTCACCCCGCCGCGCTCGCTCATTCACGGCATCCTGGTCAACGGCCAGGGTCAGCGCTTCATCAACGAGGACACCTACATGGGGCGGGTGGGCCAGTCCGCCCTCTACGAACAGGATGGTGAGGCCTACCTCGTCGTCGACGAAGCTTCCTACGAGGTCAACTGGATGGGCCTCGCCGCGACGTGGGTCTGCGAGACGCCGGCCCAGCTCGAGTCCGAGATGGGTCTGGCCGCCGGCTCGCTGCAGGCGACGCTCGAGCTCTACAACCGACACGCGGCGGACGGGAACGACCCGCTCTTCCACAAGAGCGCCCCGTGGGTGCGGCCGCTCGTGCCGCCCATCGGTGCCTTCGACCTGCGGATCGGGCCGGCGCCCTACGCGCCGTTCACGCTCGGTGGTCTGGAGACCACGGTCGAGGGGGCCGTGCTCGACCTCAACGGCGACCCCATCGAGGGGCTCTACGCGGCCGGTCGGACGACATCGGGCGTCTGCTCGTTCGGCTACGCCAGCGGTCTGTCGATCGGGGACAGCACCATGTTCGGGCGCTTCGCCGGCACGAGCGCAGCGAGGGCCTCACGCGGGTCGTGACGGCTTGCCCCCCGCCGTTCGTCCTGCTGCCCGCGGTCGACATCGCCGGTGGCCAGGCGGTTCGACTGGTGCAAGGCCAGGCAGGCACGGAGACGTCGTACGGCGCACCGGTCGAGGCCGCGCTGGCCTGGCAGGGCGGCGGCGCGCAATGGGTGCACCTCGTGGACCTCGACGCGGCGTTCGGACGCGGCACGAACCGTGAACTGATCGCCGAGGTCGTCGGCCGGCTCGACGTCGCGGTCGAGCTTTCCGGCGGGATTCGCGACGACGGTTCGCTGGCAGCTGCGCTGGCCACTGGCTGCACCCGGGTCAACCTCGGTACTGCCGCTCTCGAACGGCCCGAGTGGGTGCGCGCCGCGATCGCTCGCCACGGCGACCAGATCGCGGTCGGGCTCGACGTCCGGGGCACGACGCTGTCGGCCCGCGGCTGGACCCAGGACGGCGGCGAGCTGTTCGACGTCCTCGCCCGCCTGGATACCGACGGCTGTGCGCGCTACGTGGTGACGGACGTCCGCCGCGACGGGACGCTCACGGGACCGAATCTCGACCTGTTACGCGACGTGTGTGCCGCGACCGACCGACCGGTGATCGCGAGCGGCGGCGTGAGCAGCCTCGACGACCTCCGTGCGCTCGCCGACCTCCGTCCGGCCGGCGTCGAGGGTGCGATCGTCGGCCAGGCGCTGTACGCCGGCGCCTTCACGCTGCCCGAGGCGATCGCCGCAGTCGGTTAGGCCGAACCGGTTCGCGTGAGCCGGTTCTCGGCCCCCGGTTACTGGCGGAGCGCGGCGTACTCGATGACCCGCGTCATCACCACGTCGTCGGACTTGGCCACCGAGCCGCAGTCCACTGGCGGTTGCGGGTCGTACTCGATCATGAGCTGGGCCGCCTGCGCCGCCGTCCGGTCGACCAGGAGCTCGGTCAGCCGCAGGGCCATGTCGATGCCGCTGGAGACGCCGGCCGCCGTGATGATGCGCTCGTCGAGATGCTCGATGACGCGTTCGGGCGTGGCGAGGGCACCGTGGGCCTCGAGGTTGGCGTAACAGGACCAGTGCGTTGTTGCAGTCAAGCCGCGCAGCAGGCCCGCGGCCCCCAGCACGAGCGAACCCGTGCAGACCGACGTGGTGAAGCGCGTCGTGCGGTGGGCGTCGCGCACCCACTGCACGACCCGCTCGTCGTTCTCCAGGGTCCTGGTGCCCACCCCGCCGGGAAACACGATGACGTCGGGTGTCGGCAGCTCCTCGAAGGCGGCATCGATCGACAGCCCGAGCATCCCGTTCTCGCTCCGCACCTCGCCCGGTTCGTGACCGACGAAGGTGAGGTCGAAGTACGGAATGCGCTGGAGCACCTCGTAGGGGCCCACGGCGTCGAGCGCGGTGAACCTCGGAAACAGCGGGATCGCGATCTGCAGGCGGTCGGTCATGCGGAATTCCTCTCACTCTGGTCGGCGGAACTGGTACGGAAGCGACGCCGGTAGGCGTCTGGCGCCACGGCGAGGTGGCGTTGGAAGACACGGCGCAGCGATTCGGCGCTGCCGAGGCCACAGCGGGCGGCCACGACGTCGAGGGTGTCGGTGGTGGTTTCGAGCTCGCGCCGGGCCGCCTCGAGTCGGGTGCGCTCGACGAAGCGACTCGGCGTCTCTCCCACTTCGGCCGTGAAGACCCGGGTGAAGTGGCGGACGCTCATGGCGGCGGCCGCAGCCAGGGTCGAGACCCGGTGGTCACCACCGGGCGCCGATTCGACGAGGGTCTGAACGGCTCGCACGGTCGAGTGTTCGGCCCGAGGCACCCAGACCGGCGACGCGAACTGCGACTGACCCCCCGGGCGGTGCAAGAACATGACCAGCCAACGGGCCACGGTCTGGGCCACTTCGACCCCGAGGTCGTCCTGGACGAGAGCAAGGGACAGGTCGATACCCGCCGTCACCCCTGCACTGGACCAGTACTTGCCGTCGCGGATGTAAATGGGATCGGCATCGACCGTGAGCTCGGGATAGGTGTCCGCCAGCTGCTGGGCCCTGGCCCAGTGGGTCGTGACCCGGCGGCCGTCGAAGAATCCGGCGGCGGCGCCGACGAAGGCACCGGAACAGACGGTGGCCACCCGGCGACAGCGGGGCGCCACGGCCTGGAGCCATTCGACGAGTTCTCGGTCGGCCGCGGCCGTCGCGGCCCCGTGGCCACCGGCGATGACGAGTGTGTCGATGCGCTCTTCGGGGTCGGGGAGCGGCACCGTTCCCAGCAGCAGGCCGCTCTCTGCCCGGAGCGCGGTGCCGGTCCGCGAGGCCAGGGTGACCCGATAACGCAGCGCGTGGCCGGAGGCGGCCGCCACCCGCCTGGCACCGCAGAAGACCTCATGGGGACCCACGGCGTCGATCGGCTGAAGGCCCTCGAAGCCGACGATCACGACGTGGCACTCGCGCATGGAGACCACTCTGGACGCCGGCCACTATGGCGTCAATGACATGGTTCCCACAGATTCGGCCATATAGACAGACGCGGACCGCCCACGGGCCGCGGTCCGGTCAGTCGCGACGGGATCGGCGGGTGCCCCGGGCCCGGACCCAAGCCAGCAGGTCGCCGCCCTCGGCACGGCGCACGGTACCGGTGAAGATGTCCTCGCGCTCGGTCGAAGCCTCTCGCGCCACCTCGGCGTAGAGCTCGTCGCCGATCGACGCCGGGTGCAGGTACTCGACCAGGACCGAACTGATGATCCCGGAGTGCTCGGCGTCGTTGGCCGCCGCCGCGACCGCGGCCCCGGCGACGGCGTAGAACACGGCCCCGTGCACCGTGCCGTGCGGGTTGGCGTGCTGCTCGGTCGTGGTCAGCGCCGCCACGGTCTGACCTGACCCCCGGCGTGTCACCTCAATGCCCAGGAGCGCTGCGAACTCGTCCTTCTTCGGGCCTGTCACCACGTTCCCCGGTCTGGTCAGGTCGCTGCAGGGAGCCGACCCGGCATGGGGACGGCGGTGGCGGGCCAGCGCTTCCGGCTGACCCGGCTCAGCCGGTTCAGGAGCTCGACCGCGCCGGGATCGTCCTCGATCGGGCGCACCTCGACGACACCTGCCGCCTCCATGTCGTTGAAGAGCGCTTCACCCTTCTCGGTCCGCAGCAGGGTGAGGGTCCAGTCGCCGAATGCGCCGATGCCACCGGTGGAGATGTCGGCGTGCTCCGCGGCGAAGTCCGGGCAGGCCTTGCAGCCCTCACGGGTCCAGGCATGCGCCTCTTTCAGCGGGATCTCGTGGTAGCTGCCGTCGCGCATCCACACCTGGAAGACGCCCTTGATGTTCATCTTGACGATGTCCGCCCGCTGCAGGCCGTACTTGGCCTCGAAGAGCTCGGGGAAGATGGCGTCGTCGAAGGTCTTCGAACAGAGCAGGCCGATGGACAGGGAGAGGCGGCGGGCGACCTTCCCGGCCTTCCGGGCCTGCATGACCCCGGGCGCAGAGGCCTGGCAGCCCATACCGACCAGGGCGATGCGCTCGGCCCCGCCCTCGAGGGCCTCGGCGTAGGCCATCGGGTTGGCCGAGTAGGTGTAGCGGGATCCGCCCGTGGCCAGCACGTCCTCTTTGGAGCGGGCCACCCTGGGCACCGCCTTCCAGGTCGAGCCGTCCCCCTCGAGGCCCGAGACCAGGGCGGCGTCGATGACGTCGTGCTCGAAGGCCCAGATGAGGAGCGCGGACACCAGGCCCCCGTCCTGCCCGGCGGCCGCCACGTCCGGGTCAGCGGCCCGGGCGAGCACCGTGCGCCGGGAGATGCCGGCGACCTCGTCGTCGGTGCGCGGGCGGCCGAAGAGGTGATTCTCGATGTCGGGTTCCCAGGTGCGGAAGCGAGGGCAGGCCCGGGTGCACAGAGTGCAGCCCTTTTCGCCGTGGGTGCAGTTGGCCGGCCCGCCGTCAGTGTCGACGTGGAACGGCCTGTACACGCCGTCCGAGTCGTTGTAGCCGAGCACGTCGTAGGGGCAGGCGATTACGCAGGCGGAGCAACCGGTGCAGAGGCCGGACGTGACGACTTCGGTGAACAGCTCGGCCCATTGGGGCTTCTCGGGTGGCACGTCGCCACCATATTCGGCCCGGGCGGGTCCGAAATGTTCCGGTACCGTGCGCCCGTGCCCGAGATCCTCGAAGTCGAGCGCTACCGGGTCTTCGCCGAGAAGGCCCTCGAGCGCCCTATCGCCAAGGTCTGGATGGTGGATGCGCGCTACGGGCGGGGCGGCACGACGCCCCAACGCCTGCGTGCCGCCCTGGTCGGGCGCTCCTTCACGGAGGCGCGGCGCCGGGGCAAGCTGATGCTGCTCGACACCGACGGTCCCACCCTCGGCGTCCGCTTCGGCATGACCGGGGGCCTGGCTCTGGACGGGCAGGAGGCACTCGATCGCCTCCTCTACGGACCCGGGGTGTTCGGAGACCAGTGGGTGAGGGCCCGTATCTTCTTCGAGGACGGGGGCGCCCTTCTCCTCCACGACCCGCGTCGCTTCGGTTCGCTCGAACTGTCACCCGACGAGAGCCGGCTGGGCCCCGATGCGCTGACCGTGACCCGGGCCGAGCTGGCCACCGCCCTTCGGGTACCGCCCACACGGGCCACTGCGGCCGCACCGCTGAAAGCGCGCCTCATGGACCAGGAGCGTCTGGCCGGCCTGGGCAACCTCCTGGTCGACGAGATCCTCTGGCGGGCCGGCCTCGACCCGGGACGCCGCACCGCCCTCGACGACGAGGAGCTCGCGCATCTGCACAAGACCCTGCGCGCCACGCTGCGTCAGTTGAGCCGCCGGGGTGGGTCGCACATGGGCCAACTTCAGGAGGAACGCCACAGGGACGGGCGTTGCCCACGCGACGGCACAGAGCTCTCTGTGGCCACCGTGGGAGGCCGCACCACCTACTGGTGTCCGTTCCACCAGCACTGAGCGCCGGGGTGCTCCGCTCAGCGGAGGATCATCGGATCCGGTGGCGGATCCACCAGGCGCAGCCGCCGGCCAAGAGGGCGGCCAGGACCACGAACAGCGCCGTCTCCATCGTCTGAAAGGTCCAGAAGCGGTTGGCCGGCTGGTAGGTGACGAGCACGTGGTAGTGCGCAGACAGGCGGTCGATGCACTGATTGAAGGCATGCTGCGCCTGCGCGGAGGCGCTCTCGACTGCGTGGCGCCCGCCGGAAGATCCGCTCCCCGCCGGCTGGCCCAAGTTGGGGCACGCCGTCTTGATGAAGGCATCCGTATTCGCCGGACCTGCCGCGTCGGCGACGGTGGTGCTCGTGACCAGGGCGTTGGGCAGGTTGGGTGCGTTGACCACCAACGACAGGGGCGACCCCGGTGCCGCCGCCTCGAATCCGACCCCCGCCTGGTTGAGTGGAATCGATGCGGTGACCGGGTTCATGAAATGCGGCCGGATCCATTCGGCGACGGCGACACGGACCGCGATGAACCCGACCAAGGTCAGCACCATGGCCGGCAGCGTGCGGCGCACGAGCAGGCCGAGGGCGGCCGCCAACGCGAATGCGAACAGGGCGTACCCGGCGGGGACGAAGCCGTGCAACCCGAAGCTGGCCGGGCTGAAGCGGTTTTGATTCACCTTGTCGAGCGGGCCGAACCACCAGGTGGACATCAGACTCAAGCCACCCGCGACCACGACGGAGGACAGACCGACCAGGCCCAACTTCACCACGAGCCAGCGCACCCGGGTGACGCTCTGGGTCCAGGCCAAACGGAAGGTGCCGGTCTCGATCTCGCGGGCGATGAGTGGCGCCCCCCAGAACATGCCCAGCAGGGCGGGCACGAGCAACACCAGGGTGTTCAGCGCGATCTGCAGACCGGCGAAGGTGCTGGTGACGTGGTAGGTGCAGGAGGGGCCCTGCCCACCCGCTGCCCGGCACGCTGCCAGCTCCGTGTCGTAGAGGTGCACGAGGTGCGGGCCGGTCAGGGCGAGCACCACGGCGACGATGACGAGGCCGGCCGCACCGACCAGGGCTTGGGGCCGGAATTGGCGCCAGGAGAAGACGATCATCGGGCCACGTCCAGCGTGGTCACCGTCGCGCCCGACCCACCGCGCTGCCGTGTCCGGGTGCCGTTGCGGGCTTGACCCATGTACGCCAGAACGACGTCCTCGAGGTTGAGGTTCTCGACGGTCCAGGAGGGGTCGAGCACCGGCCCGTCGCAGCGGGCGAGCAACGTGCTCTGGCGATCCGTGTGACTCTCCTCAATGACGTGGATGCTGGCCGGGAGCTTCGTCGTGTCGTGCCGTGGGCCCGTCAGCCGGTGGTGCGTCGACAGGAGATCGTCGACCTCGTCCGCCACCTGGACCCGCGACGACACGAGCACGACGAGGTAGTCACACACGCGCTCGAGGTCGGCTACCAAGTGCGAGGAGAGGAGCACGCTCATGCCGTGCTCCGCGACCACCTCCATGAGGCTCTGGAGGAACTCGCGACGGGCCAGCGGGTCGAGGCTGGCCACCGGTTCGTCGAGGACGAGGAACGCGGGTCGCTTGGCCACCGCCAAGGTGAGCGCAAGTTGTGCGCGCTGGCCCCCCGAGAGGGTGCCGGCCCGCTGCCGCGGGTCCAGCTCCAACTCGTCGATGCGCCGGCGGGCCATGGACTCGTCCCAGCCCGGGTTCATGTGGACGCCCATGGAGAGGTGGTCTTCCACTCTGAGCCGGGCGTAGGTCGGGGTGTCCTGGGCCACGAAGCCGACCCGGGCCAGCTTCGCCCCGTCGTCGGAGGGGTGTTGCCCCAACACCTCGATGCTGCCCGCACTCGGCGCGAGCAGCCCGACCGCCAGGTGCAGCAGGGTGGTCTTGCCGGCGCCGTTGGGACCGACCAGTCCGACCACATGGCCGGCCGGGATGTCGAGATCGCACTGGTCGAGCGCCCAGCGCCGGCCGTAGCGCTTGCCCAGGCGCTGCGCGGTCAGGACGGAAGGCGCGGTCACGCTATGTCCTCCTGAGCCTCGGACCGAAAGGAATCGAGGAAGAGCGCTTCGATGCTCTCGTCGTCGAGTCCGGCCCGGCGCGCCTTGGCGATCCAGCTCTGGAGGGCGACGCGCAGTGGGCCGTGCGCGGCGATCGATTCTCCCCCCAGAGAGGAGGTGATGAAGGTCCCCACACCGGGCCGCGCGCCGGCCAGGCCCTCGTGTTCGAGCTCCCGGTAGGCCTTGAGCACGGTGTTGGGGTTGATGGCCAGCTGCGCCACCACCTCCTTGACCGTGGGCAGCTGGTCGCCCTTGCGGAGAAGGCCGAGGCGCAGCGCCTGGCGGACCTGCTGGACGATCTGGAGATATGGCGACACGCCGGAGCGGCTGTCCAGGTGGAACTCGATCACGCGGGAGATAACCTCATTCATCTAGGTGTCTAGGTAAATATGTACCTCGCGGGAGCCGCATGTCAAGGGGGGTTCTGTGTGGCGTCGCCGGCCGGCGGCAGGTCGCGGGCACGGACAGACCACGCGGTCAGTCGGTGGGAAGTCGGTGGTCTGTCCGCGCCCACAGGGGCGCGGGAGCTCAGTGGGTGAGGTTGGGCAGGCCCTTGGCGATGAGATCGACGCCGAAGACCAGGAACAGCACCGCCATGACGGCGGCGTTGTGCGCAGTGAGCCATGTCTTGGCCGACTCCAGCGACGCCTTGGCCTTGGCCCCGCCGAATATGGCGTAGGCCACGGGAACGGCGATGGACAGGCTGGCGATGACGACGAAGACCGCGGTGGCGACAATGGCGTCGGATGTGCTCAGACCCAACTGGGCCAGTCCGGTGGCCGAGCCCAAGGTGAGCAACAGGTTCTTCGGGTTGACTGCAGCCAGGACGACAGCGAGGCCGAATGCCTTGACCGGCGACATGCGGTCCACGGTTCCCATCCACTTCGGCATCTCGGGCTCGACCCCGGGAGCGGGTCGCTTGCGCCAGTTCCGGCGGGCCAGCATCAGCAGCCCGGCGCCCAGGACGATCTTGCCCCACGACACCGAGTCGCTCGCAGTCGTGCTCGTGGCCACGTTGCCGTCATGGGCCAGCACATAGACCACCGTGCTCACTGCCGCCAGGGACACGATCCATCCCGCCAGGAAGGCGGTGCCGTTCACCCGGGCTCGGGCCGAGAACAACATGAGGATGACGGCGATGATCGGAATTGGGCTGATGGCCACGCCGATCGCCCACGTGAGGACTTCGCTGATTCCCTCTCCCACGACCCCATTGAGTCAGTTGTCGCGCCAGATCTGGTGGATCGGGTTCGTGTCGCCGTGCCCCGCCGTGCGGGTGAGCAGGCACGAGTCGACCAGCATCTCGAAGGCGATCTCGTCGCTCGAGGGCGCCGGAACGCCCAACGCGGCGCGCTCGAGCACGAAGGCATCGCTCAGTTCGGCACGCCGGGCCGGGTCATCGACCACCCGGACCGAGCCCATGCAGGAGAAGGCGTCCTCGTCGTCGGGGCATGGGAACGAGTGCAGGGCGTAGCGCCCGTCACGCACCAGGTCGCGCTGTTTTGGTCCGGGGACGATGAACGCATACATCCCGCCGGCGGTCATGATCGGGCACATCGGGTGCACCCGAGGCCCACCGTCGGCCCGTGTCGTGGCCAGGAAGCCGAGCCCCACACCGAACTGGTAGAGCAGCGCGCGCCCGGCCTCCGCCAGGTCGGGGCGGAGGCCGGCGAACTCGGGCCAGGTCTTCACGAGCGCACTAACCCGCGTCGACCTCCTCGAGCACCTTGGCTGCGTGCCCGTCGGCCCGCACGTTGTACCAAGCCTTCTGGACTTTGCCGTTCGGCCCGACCAGGAAGGTGGAGCGGATGGTGCCGACGGTCTTCTTGCCGTACATCGTCTTCTCGCCCCAGGCGCCGTACTTGTCCATGACCTTCTTGTCGGCGTCGGTCAACAGCGGGAACTTCAGCTTGTACTTGGTGCGGAACTTCACGTGCTTCTCCGCTTTGTCCGGCGAGATCCCCAGCACGGCCACTCCGGCCTTGTCGAAGGTCTTGAGGTTGTCGTTGAACTGGCACGCCTCTTTGGTGCAGCCGGGAGTGTCGTCGGCCGGGTAGAAGTACACGATCACCCGCTGACCCTTGAAGTCGGAGAGCTTGACCGGCTTCCCGTCCTGGTCGGGCAGGGTGAACGCTGGGGCGGTGGCGCCCGCCTCGAGTCTGGCCATCCTCGTCTCCTCGTGTCGTGGTCCGTCAACGCGGGCGCGGGTCGATGCCCGCGACCGGCTCACTTTGGCACATGAGGCCAGACATCCGCCCTGGGCTGGTACAATTAACGGTGCGACCACCGGTAGGGGCCGGTGAGTCGGGGCCGAACTCCACTGCTCTGGACGGCGCACGGTCCCGCCGCACAACAGAGAGAGTTGGTCCATGTCAGTTGAAGCCGTTGCCGGCGCGCATGCCGGATCCGCCCCCGACCTTGACGTCCTCGGGGACGACACCTACGAGACGGCGAGGACCTTCGAATCCCTCGGGGTCATCCAAGAACTCACCAAAGCGCTGGCCGATGAAGGAATCGTCAGCGCTTTTCCAATTCAGGCGCTGACCGTCGCCGACGCCCTGGCCGGCCGCGACGTCTGCGGGAAGGCCAAGACCGGTTCGGGCAAGACCCTCGCCTTCGGCGTGCCCCTGCTCCAGCGGGCCAAGGCGACCCGAGAGGCCCAAGCCGGCCGGGAGCCGGCCAGCCGCCCGGCCAAGCCGCTGGCCCTCGTGCTGCTCCCGACCCGAGAGCTGGCCGTGCAGGTGCACGACGTGCTCATGCCCCTGGCCCGCACCATCGGGTTGCGCACCGTCGCCGTCTACGGCGGGGCCGACATCGACCGCCAGGTCAACAAGCTCCGCAAGGGCGTGGACCTCGTCATCGCGACGCCCGGACGTCTCATCGACCTCGGTGACCGCGGGGAGATCGCCGTCGACGAACTCGAGACCCTCGTCCTCGACGAGGCGGACCGCATGGCCGACATGGGTTTCATGCCCCAGGTCGAGTGGGTGCTGCGCCGTCTCGATCACCCGCACCAGACGCTGCTCTTCTCGGCCACCCTCGACGGCGCCGTCGACATGCTGGTCAAGCGCTACCTGACCGATCCCGTCTTCCACGAGGTGGCGTCGTCCACCCAGACGGTCACCCTGATGGAACACCGCTTCCTCCAGGTGCACCAGATGGACAAGGTCAAGGTCGCCGCGGCGATCTGCCGGGCCCAGGAGAAGTCGCTGCTCTTCGTGCGCACCAAGCGCGGGGCCGACCGACTGGTCGAGAACCTCGGCAAGGAGGGGATCCGGGCGGCCGCCATCCACGGCGACCTGCGCCAGGCCAACCGGGAGCGCGCCCTGTCGGACTTCTCGAACGGGAAGCTCGCCGTCCTCGTGGCCACCGACGTCGCGGCCCGCGGGCTCCACATCGACGGCGTCGACGGCGTCATTCACTTCGACCCGCCGGAAGACCACAAGGCCTATCTGCACCGATCCGGCCGGACGGCCCGGGCCGGCAAGGCCGGCGTGGTGGTGAGCCTCTCCCTGTGGAACCAGCTGGTCGAGATGGAGGTCATCCAACGCCGGCTCGGCCTGCGCATCCCCATCGTCGAGATGTTCTCCAACGATCCGCGGCTGGCCGACCTGGCCGCCTGGACGCCGTTGCCCGAAGAGAGCGTCCTCTGAGCGAGAACGGGTCGGTCCCCGTCTGGTCACCCGGCGACGGCGTGCGCCGCGTCCTCGTCGTGACCGCCCACCCCGACGACGTCGACTTCGGTGCGGCCGGCACCGTGGCCGCCTTCACCGCCGCCGGGCTCGAGGTCACCTATTGCATCGTCACCAACGGCGACGCCGGTGGCTCGGACCGCTCCATGTCGAGGCCCGAGATGGCCGCGCTCCGCCAGGACGAGCAGCGGGCCGCCGCGGCCGCGGTCGGCGTGAGCGACGTGCGGTTCCTCGGGCACCCCGACGGCCGTGTCGAGGCCACCCAGGAGCTCCGGCGCGACATCAGCCGGGTCATCCGCCAGGTGCAGCCCGGGCGCGTGATCACCCAGTCGCCCGAGCGCAACTGGGAGTTCATCTACGCCAGCCACCCCGACCACCTTGCCACCGGCGAGGCCGCCACCTGCGCCGTCTATCCCGACGCGCGCAACCCGTTCGCCCATCCCGAACTGCTCAACGTCGAGCGCCTCGAGCCGTGGACGGTTCCCGAGCTCTGGATCATGGGGCCGCCCGGCACCGAGCAGATCGCTGTCGCGGTCGACACGACGGCCACGGTCGAGCGCAAGGTCGACGCCCTCCTCTGCCACAAGAGCCAGATCGACGATGCCGAGGGCATCCGTCAACGCGTGCTCGACTGGTCGCGGGCCGGGGGCGAGACGGCCGGACTTCCCGAGGGGTCGTCGGCCGAGCTGTACCGGGTCACCCGCATCCCCTGAGAGCGCCATGGGCAGCGGCGATCGGTGGGTCGTACTCCAGCACGTGGCGTTCGAGGGTCCCGGTGCGCTGGGCCCCGCCATTGCCGCCACCGGCGCCCCGCTCTCCGTCGTGCGCCTCGACCTCGGCCAGCCCGTGCCGACGCCGGCCGATCTGGCCGCCATGGCCGGACTCGTCGTGATGGGCGGCCCGATGAGCGTGCACGACGACCTCGGCTGGCTCGAGCCCGAGCGGGTCCTCCTGCGCGCCGCCGTCGAGGCGGGGTTGCCGGTCCTCGGTGTCTGCCTCGGAGCCCAGCAACTGGCCGCCGCGCTCGGTGGTCAGGTCACACGGGGGCCCGCACCCGAGGTCGGTGTGGGCGAGGTCCACCTGACCGAAGAGGCCTTCGACGACCGGGTCATCGGCCCTGCGCCGACGCCGTTGCCCTGCGTGCACTGGCACGGCGACACCTTCACCCTCCCCGAGGGTGCGGTGCGCCTCGCCGGCAACGAGTCCTACGAGAATCAGGCCTTCGTCGTGGGGGACAAGGCCTACGGGCTCCAGTTCCACGTCGAGGTCACCGGCGCACTGGTGGCGCACTGGGCCCACCACCTGCCGCCCGACGTGTTCGTGCGCGCCTCCGACGTCGCGCACGTCAGCCGGGCCGGCGAGGGCATCGTGCGCCGCTTCGTCGCTCTGGCCGCCGAGACCGTCGCCGCGCCCTGATGGCGGGTCAGCTCCGCCCGTGTGTGCCGCCTCGCCCACGCCCGGCGTCGGGCGCACGTGGTACACAAGACCTTGCCCTATGGTCAGCGACCGCGAACGAGCACCAACTGCACCACGTCGAGGTAGCCGGCGCGGAACCCGGCCTCGCTGTAGGCCAGGTAGAACGACCACATTCTCCTGAAGGTCTCATCGAATCCCAGGCGGTCGACCTCGGCCTCTCGCTCGGCGAATTGCTCCTGCCAACGAGCCAATGTGGTTGCATAGCTTTGACCGAAGGACATTCGATCCACGACGTCCAGTGACGTGCAGCCCTCCGACGTGTCCCGCAAGACCTGCTCGGAGGGAATCAGGCCGCCAGGGAAGATGTACTTGTGGATCCACGTCCACGATGACTTGGTGGCCAGGAGTCGATCATGGGCCATGGTGATGGCCTGAATGCCGATCCGGCCGCCTGGTGCCAAACACTGGTCCAGCGTGCGGAAATAGGTCGGCCACCACCGCTCCCCGACTGCCTCGATCATTTCGACACTGATGATGGCGTCGTAGGTGCCTGTGGCATCTCGATAGTCCTGCTCACGGATATCGACCGCACTGTCGAATCCCTCGGCCGCGACCCGTTGGCGAGCCAAGGCGGCCTGTTCGTTGGAGAGGGTGAGGCTGGTCACGTGGGCACCTCTTCGAGCTGCCCGTAGAGCCAGTTCACCCCATCCCGTGCCGATTTCGAGCAATCGGGTGCCCCGCCGGACCCCTGTTGCGTCGAGCAACCGTTCGATCTTGTGCGCCTGGGCCATGGCCAACGTGCTGTGTTGGTCGGTGAAGAGAGCGCCCGAGTACGTCATCGACGGGTCCAGAAATGTCGCGAACAACTCATTCGAAAGGTCGTAGTGGCGAACAATGTTTCGCACCGCGCCCAGACGATCATTGTCCTCAGAATGGGGCTGTCGCGCGTCGTACCAACGCCGGACGACCTGCAACGGACGCGGGACGAGGGAGTCGGCTTGACGGGCCAAGGCTTCGAGCACGTCGACGAGGTCCGTCGAACTCCATTCGCCGGCCATATAGGACTCGCCAAACCCGATCTTGCCGCCCACTCCCACCCTGGCGAAGAACGCTTTTGGATCGTGCAGTGCCACGATCGGCCCGTCGAGCGGTCCGAATCGGCTCCCATCGGTTGCTTCTATGCGAATTCCCGTTCGAATGGCCACCCGTCGAAGGAACGCTCGGGCCAGCGCGGACCGAACAGGGGCGGACTTTGGCAGGGCCAAGGCCGGCCACCGTTGGAGATCCACCGGGTTGTGTCGCGCGGGCTCGACAGAGACGACACTCATCGCGGCTGCACCTTCAGGCCGCGCCACCAGAGTCGGGCCGCGTGCCAGTGGATCAAGATTGTCACTCGCAAGGCCGAGTAGGCGAGGGAGGCCTTCACGACGCTGAGGATGCTCGTGTCGGCGCGCTCCCCTCTCAGTGTCGCCACGAAGGGAGGGTCGTCGTCTCTGTGCAATGCCACCATGACCGACACGGATGTACCGGGTTCACTCACCCGAATGTCGTAGTAGCCGTCAACGGGATAGAACGGCGAAACGTACATCGCCTTGTTCACTTCGGAATGTCCGTGTTCATCGGGTCGAAGAAGGTAGGTGTGTCGACCGCCGTACGTGTTGTGCACCTCGGCCACGGCAGCAATGCACGCTCCGTCCGCGTCGTAACACCAGAACACGCTGATCGGGTTGAAGACGTAACCGAGCGTGCGCGGCATGGCCAGCATGAGAATGCGTTCAGCCACCACCCCGTGTTCGCACAAGAATGCACGTACATCGGAGTGATCACTGCGCTCGAATCGGGCCAGGCACCCTTGAATCCCCCGAGGCCGGGGCAACCGATCGAAGTCAACGAGCCAGTAACTGGCTCGATGGCGAAAGTGGTTCGTAATCGGGATCCGACGCGTGTGCGCGACCTCAGTCGCATAGAGAGCCGGCAAGCGGCTCCAAGGTCGCGCGGAGGCTGCGCCGTCGTCCCTCGACCTGACGACGGCCCTCACCATTTCACGCCAAGAGATTCAGCCGCCGCAATTCCCGATCGGCAGCCATCCTCATGGAAACCCCAGCCGTGATATGCACCGGCGAAGGCCAGCCGGGTGCCATTCAGCTTGGCCAGGTGGCGCTGGGCGTCCAGCGAAGCCGCCGTGGAGATGGGGTGCTCATAGGTCATGCGCGCCAAGACCCGTTCGGGGTCGATGCGGTCAGTTGCGTTGAGGGTGACGATGTGGGGCCTGGTCGACGGAATCCCCTGCAGGCGGTTCATGTCGTAGGACACGAGGGCCTGGCCGGTTGCGGCGACGCACGAGGGCAGCAGAAAATTCCAGGATGCCCGTGCCCTCCGGGCTACCGGCAGAAGCGTGGCATCAGTGTGCAGCCAGGTGTCGTTGCGCGAGTAGCGGAACGCACCCAGTACGGAACGCTGGAGAGGGTCCGGGTTGGCCAGAAGGCCCAGTGCACTGTCGGCATGTGCCGCCACGACGACGCGCGCAAAAGAGACACCCTGGTCGTCGTCCGTCCTGACTTCGACCCCGTCAAGCTGCGCAATGACTGCTCTCACCGGGGTCGACGTGGCCACGGCATTCAGATCCTTGACCACCCGGTCGACGTAGGTGCGAGAGCCGCCGACGACGGTGCGCCATGTCGGTGACCCCGCGACAGACAACATTCCGTGATTCTCCAGGAAGGTGAACAGGTACCGAGCCGGGTACTGCAGGACCATGCCCGGGGCGACCGACCAGACGCACGACACGATCGGGATCACAAAGTGCGACGAGAAGTAGCCGGAGTATCGCCCGCGGACCAGGAACTCCCCCAAGGAGATCACATCATCACCCTGGGCGACGAGACGACGCGCCTGGCGGTGGAACCGTCGGACCTGGGTGAGCAGGTGGAGGAACGCGGGGTTTGTGAGGGAACGGGTTCGGGCGAAAACCCCACCGAAACCATTGGCACCGGCGTACTCCAATCCACAGCCCTCGCAGCGAATCGACAGGCTCATGTCGGTCGGCCGGGTCGCAACGTTCAGTTCCGAAAAGAGCCGACACAGCAATGGATACGTGCGCTGGTTGTGCACGATGAAGCCGGTGTCGACGGGGACCATTCCGGCGTCAGGGGTAACGACGTCGTGCGTGTCGGTATGGCCGCCGAGCCGACCGGCTGACTCATAGAGCGTGACGTCATAGCGCTGCTGCAAGACGTAGGCCGCCGTGAGGCCCGAGATGCCGGACCCCACGACCGCGACCCTCTCTCGCTTTGCTCGTGACACCCGTCCTCCTCCTTGAACGCCTCGTTGTCGAGACGAAACCACGCTCGGTGACTCACTTTAGTGCTAAAAAGGATCATGCCCAGTGCGCCCCGGACGATCTCCCTGCAGGAGGCGGCGCTACAACTTGGGTTGCACTACATGACCGTGTATCGCTACGTGCGCACCGGGAAGCTGCCCGCCACACAGGACGGCATGGTCTGGCGGGTGAGAACAAGTGATGTGCATGCGCTCGAGGAACGACGAAAGGTCGGAGGAAGACCCCGGTCTCGCCCCGATGCCTCAACGGACACCCGACAAGCACTCGAAGCGCGCTTGTTGGCCGGCGACAGCGCGGGCGCGTGGTGGTTGGTGGAGGGCCGCCTCGGTGGTGGCCTCGATCCTTCCGGTGTGCTCACCACGCTCGTATCCCCGGCTCTTCGCTCTATCGGCGATCGTTGGGCCGAGGGGGAGCTGAGCGTGGCTGACGAGCACCGTGCGACCGCCATGGCACAGCGCATCATCGGGCGATTGGGCCTCCAGTTCGGACGGCCAGGCCGGAGTCGCGGCACCGTCATCCTCGCTGCACCGGCAGGCGACCTGCATACCCTGCCGGTTGCCATCGTGGCTGACCTCTTACGCTGGCGTGGCTTCGACGTATCCGAATTGGGCGCCAACACCCCCTCGGATGCCCTGGCCGAGGCCGTCGACCAGGCCGATCGGTTGGTGGCCGTCGGAATCGCCTCGACGACCACGGGCCAGGATGATGAAGTCACGCTCTCGGTGGAAGCCGTGCGAGCGACGGCACCGGGTACAGCCATCGTTCTCGGAGGGGGCGCGATCCGCGACGGTGTCCATGCCCGGGCGATGGGCGCCGACATCTGGACCGGGCAGGACGGGTTGAACGTTGTCGAGGCGGTCGAGACTCTCCCGAAGGCCGGACGGATGGGTGCGGGCGCAGATGCGTAGTTCCGGCATGACTCGGGCTGGCGCCCGCAGAGGACTCGCCAAAGCCGTGGACGGTCTCCTCGAGATCTCTGTGGCTGGAAGCTTCTCTCGGGCTGGGTACGTCGTGCGTCGCCGTCTCGAGGACTGGCGTGACCCAGGTTGCCTCAAAGGGAAGACGATGATCGTGACCGGCGCGTCCTCGGGCATTGGACAAGCGGTGGCGGTCGAGCTGGCTGCCCTGGGTGCTGATGTGTGGCTGGTCGGACGAAACGCAGAACGCTTGAGCGTCGCCAGCAAGGCCGCGCGTGACGCGGGTGCGAACGGTCGGGTCCATGCCGCCCAGGTCGATGTGGTCGATGTTGGTGCGGTGTCGTCCTTCGTCGATCGAGTGTCGTCGATGCATACAGAAATCAATGCACTGATCCACAATGCCGGTGCGCTCTTTCCCGATTACGGCGTTGCCGACGACGGCACGGGAACACTGACCGAACGAACCTTGGCCACCCACGTGCTGGCCCCTTTCCGCCTCAGCTGGCTGCTGGCCCCGCTTCTGCTCCGGGTTGATCGGCCGGTCATCACGACAGTGACGTCAGGCGGCATGTACACCCAGCGATTCGATCTTGACGAGATGGAGGCCGTCCCACACGGGTATCGCGGTGCGGTGGCCTACGGTCGGGCCAAACGGGCGCAGGTTGTGCTGTCGCACGAATGGGCGCGTCGCTGGGGAAGCCAAGGATTGGCCAGCTACGCCGTCCATCCGGGCTGGGTGGCGACACCCGGTCTGGTCACGGGCTTACCCACCTTCGCCAAACTGGGGCCATTCCTGCGTAGCCCGGCGCAGGGCGCCGACACGGTGGCCTGGCTGGCCGCGGATGAGCCACGTCGGAACCAGGGCCCGGCACAAATCGACGGACTTTGGCACGACCGGCACCGGCGCGGGGAGTACTACATCCCGTCCACGCGCCGGACCTCGGCCGAGAATGAGCGAGACGGCCGTGCGCTCTGGGACTGGTGCGCAGAGCGGTCCGGATTTGGGCGATGAGCATGACCGCGAGAGACCTCGGCGGCTCCCAAGAGCGTGGAATTACCCGAGATGGCCACCCGGTGAAGATCGCGATTGCCGGAGGGTCCGGCTTCATCGGTGCTGCCCTGGCCACCCGTTTGACCGAGGCGGGCCACCGCGTCACCGTGCTGACCAGGAGACCCGATCACTACCGGGGTGCCGGCTCAGCCGTGAGAGCTGACATCAGCGTCCCAGGCAGCCTGTTTCCGGCACTCGAGCACCAAGATGCCGCCTACTACCTGATCCATTCCCTGGCCGCCGCAGATTTCGCCGAAAAGGACAGGGCGGGAGCACACGCGTTCGCTGATGCGGCCCGAGAGGCCCAACTGACCCAGGTCATCTACCTGGGCGGGTTGGGCGACGAGGGCGAAGACCTTTCTGAGCACCTTCGAAGCAGAAGGGAGGTCGAACGCATATTCATGGACTCGGTGCCCACGACGGCCCTCCGGGCTGGCGTTGTCATTGGCGACGGGAGCATCAGTTGGGAGATCCTCCGACAACTCGTGACCCGGCTGCCCGTCATGATCACCCCGCGCTGGGTCGAGACGCGCACCCAGCCGATCGCGCTGGCCGACGCTCTCTTCGATCTGATCGGGGTGCTGGACAAACGGGACATGATCGGCCAGACCTACGAAATCGGCGGTCCAGAGCCTCTGACCTATCGGCGCATGATGTCGACGGTCAGCCGCACCATGGGCCATCGGCGACTTATCGTGCCCGTTCCCCTGCTTTCGCCCAGATTGTCGTCGCACTGGTTGCGCTTCATCACCGATGTTGACCTCACCACAGCTCGTGCTCTCGTCGACTCGATGTCAAACGAGGTTGTTGTCCATGATTGTCGAATCAACGAGTTGTTGGCCCATCAGCCGATGACGTTCGAAGACGCCGTCTGGGCCGCGCTCGAGGCCAGAGAGCGGCGCACGGCAATCGACTCACGGTCGCGTGCTGGCGCGTAGTCACTCGGGGTCGTTCCCCGAACCGATGGCCAGCCGTGAGTCTTCCCCGCGGCGACGACTCGTCGTGGCGGGTACGCTCGTCGTGGGAACGTCACTGCTGGCCGCTACGCTACGCGTGCCGGCGGGATCGACGAGTTTTTTCGTCATAGGATGCTCGGTGGCCGGGACCTGGATCCTGGGTTCGGTGGTTTCGGGCCCGATTCCGGTCGAATCAATCCGATCCTCGCGACTGCGGGTCGTACTCTGCGCGCTGGCGCTCGGGATCGTTGCCTTCCTGGGCTTCCTCGCCGCCGACCTCGTTGGCCGGCATCTCCCATTCGTCTCCCCGGCCCTTCACAACATCCTCATCAGGGCCGATGCGGTCCCGACCGGGCTGGTGCTCCTGGTGGCGCTCGTGAACGGGTTGGGAGAAGAGCTTTTCTTCCGGGGCGCTCTCTTCAGTGCCTTGGGATCCCACCATCCGGTCGCCGGAACGACCGTCATCTACGTCGCTGTGACCGCGACGACCGGCAACATCGCCCTCGTGGTCGCGGCCGGGGTGATGGGGACTCTTTTTTCGCTTCAGCGCAAACGCACCGCCGCGATCCTGGCGCCCACGGTGACCCATATTTGCTGGTCGACGCTCATGTTGTTGGCGCTTCCACGTTGAAGATCATTGACTCCCCATGTGCAGAGGTTCTCGATCCATGACTTCGCGAGCTGTGGTGTGGTTCCGTCGGGACCTCCGGCTGGGCGACAATCCCGCCTGGGCTGCGGCGAGCCTGGACGCTGATCGGATCACCGCCCTCTACGTGCTCGATCCGGTTCTTCTCGCCGCGACAGGGCCGTTCCGGCATCATCAGCTCATGGCTCACCTGCGAGAGCTCGACCGGGTTCTACAGGAACAGGGAGGGCGGCTGCTCGTCCGTCGAGGTGATCCCACCGACGTGGTACCCCACATTGCTGCCGCCAACGGCTCCGCCGCCGTCTATGCCAACGCCGACGTGACCCCGTACGCCCGCCAACGGGACAACACGGTGCAATGCAAGCTCGAGACCGGCCTCCGAAGCTGGTGGGGCAACCTGATGCACCCTCCGGGATCCGTGGCGACGAACAAGGGTCACACGTCCCGTGTCTTCACTCCCTTCTTCACCAAGTGGCGAGATCTGGCGCAACAGCCATGGCCAGAACCGCGCCAGGTGCAGATCGAGAATGATTCCGGAGACGGGTTGCCTGACTGCGGACACGAATCGTTCCAGTCCGGTGGCGAACAAGCAGCCACGGATCGCCTCATCGACTTCGCCGAGAGAGTTGACGACTATGAAGGCAGCCGCAACAGGCCGGATCTCCCGGGAACGTCGTGCCTCTCTGCAGATCTGCACTTCGGGGTGTTGGCGCCGCGGACGATCGCGGCTGTCGTCGGCGCGTCCACCATTGGGCGTGCCGCATTCGTACGCCAATTGGCTTGGCGGGATTGGTACGCCCATCTACTCTGGGAGATGCCCACCTTGGTCCGCGCGGCGATGCGATCCGAGTTGATTGAAATGGATTGGCAGAACGATCCCGGCGACATCGAGAGGTGGCAGAAGGGGTTGACGGGCTATCCATTGGTCGATGCCGGTATGCGTCAGTTGGAGCGCACGGGTTGGATGCACAACCGGGTACGCATGGTCGCGGCCTCCTTCCTCGTCAAGGATCTTCTCGTTGACTGGCGTGTCGGCGAGCGTTGGTTTCGTCGGCTGCTCGTCGACGGCGACATCGCACAGAACACCGGCAATTGGCAGTGGGTTGCTGGGACCGGTCCGGACGCCGTCCCTTACTTCCGCGTGTTCAATCCGGTCCTGCAGTCACGCAAACTCGATCCTGAGGGCCGCTACATCAAGCACTTCGTCCCCGAGCTTTCACGCCTCCCGACAGAGTGGATCCACGAGCCCTGGACCGCTCCGCCCATGGAACTGGCGCTTCTGGGTGTGACGCTCGGTGACACCTACCCCTATCCGATCGTCGATCACCCCTTCGCCCGTGGGCGAGCGCTCGCCGTGTACGCCGCGGCTCGCCGCCACGCGCCGCATTGACAACACGTCAGGTCCCCCACCCTTCAAAGGGCGTGGCGCAGACCAGAGCATCGTCCGCATCAACGGCGGTGGGGCGGGTGCTCAGCCCGCCATCTGCCGCAGCACGTACTGCAGAATCCCGCCGTGGCGGTAGTACTCGGCCTCCATCGGCGTGTCGATGCGCACGATGACCCGGAACTCGGTGACCGAATCGTCGTCGCCCACCGCAGTGACGGTGAGCTCCTTGGGCAGCTCGCCCTTGTTCAGCAGATCGAGGCCGGCGATGGAAAAGCGCTCGTGCCCGGTCAGCCCCAGCCCCTGGGCCGATTCACCCTTGTAGAACTGCAACGGCAGCACGCCCATGCCGATCAGGTTGGAGCGGTGGATGCGCTCGAGGCTCTGCGCGATCACGGCGCGCACCCCGAGCAACGCCGTCCCCTTCGCCGCCCAGTCCCGGCTCGACCCTGTGCCGTACTCGCGCCCGGCCAGCACCACCAGGGGCACGCCCTCGGCCGCGTAGGCCATCGCCGCGTCGTAGATCGACATCTCCGCCCCGTCGGGCTGGTGCAGCGTGAAGCCACCCTCCGTCCCGGGCGCCAGCAGGTTGCGCAGGCGGACGTTGGCGAAGGTGCCGCGCATCATCACCTCGTGGTTGCCGCGGCGCGCCCCGTAGGAGTTGAAGTCCTGGCGCTCCACGCCGTGCTCGGTCAGGTAGTGCCCTGCCGGCGTGGTCGGTCCGATGGACCCGGCCGGCGAGATGTGGTCGGTCGTCACCGAGTCGCCCAGCACCGCCAGCACCCGGGCGTCGGCGATGTCGGTCACCGGGGCCGGCGTCATCTCCATGCCGGTGAAGTAGGGCGGGTTCTGCACGTAGGTCGAGGCGTCCGCCCACGCGTAGGTCTGGCCTCCGGCCACCGGCACGTCCTGCCAGTACTCGTCACCGTCGAAGACCGCCGCGTAGCGGGTCTTGAACATGTCCGACGTCAGCGAGGCCCGGATGGTCGAACTCACCTCCTCCATCGACGGCCACAGGTCGGACAGAAAAACGTCGGCGCCCGCCTCGTCCTGCCCGAGCGGTTCGGTGGTCAGGTCGAGGTCCATCGTTCCCGCCAGGGCGTAGGCCACCACGAGGGGCGGCGACGCCAAGTAGTTCAGCCGCACGTCCGGGTGGATGCGCCCCTCGAAGTTGCGGTTGCCCGACAGGACGGCGCTCACGGCCAGGTCGGCCTCGTGCACCGCCTCGGACACGCCCTCGAGCAGCGGGCCCGAGTTGCCGATACAGGTCGTGCAGCCGTAGCCGACCAGCCAGAAGCCGAGCTCCTCGAGCGGCCCGGTGAGCGCGGCGCGCTCGAGGTAGTCCATGACCACCCGCGACCCCGGGGCCAGCGAGGTCTTGACCCAGGGCTTGGCCCGGAGCCCACGGGCCACCGCCTTGCGGGCGAGCAGGCCGGCCGCCACCATCACCTGGGGGTTCGAGGTGTTCGTGCAGCTCGTGATGGCGGCGATCACCACGTCGCCGTCCTGCATCTGGTGGTGGGGCGCCGCCGCCGGCTCCGTCGCCGCCCGCTGCACGCCCCGATCGAGCGCCACCCGGAAGGACTCCTTCGCCGTGGTCAGGGGTACCCGGTCCTGCGGCCGCGCCGGCCCGGCCAGCGAGGGCACCACGTCGCCCAGGTCGAGCGTGACCAGCTCGGAGTACACCGGCTCGGGTGCGCTGGGGTCGTGCCAGAGACCCTGGGCCTTGGCGTACGCCTCGACCAGGTCCAGGTGCGACTCCTCGCGCCCGGTGAAGCGCAGGTAGTCGAGCGTCACCTGGTCGATGGGGAACATGGTGCAGGTGGCCCCGTACTCGGGGCTCATGTTGCCGATGGTGGCCCGCGTCTCGAGGGGCAGCGCGGCCACCCCGGGTCCGAAGCACTCGACGAAGGCGCCGACCACGCCGTGGTCGCGCAGCAGCTCGGTCACCGTGAGCACGACGTCCGTCGCCGTGATGCCCGGCTCGGGCTCGCCGGAGATGCGCAGGCCCACGACCGGCGGCAGCAACATGGACAGGGGCTGGCCCAACATGGCCGCCTCCGCCTCGATCCCGCCCACGCCCCAGCCCAGGACACCGAGCCCGTTGACCATCACGGTGTGCGAGTCCGTCCCGACCAGGGTGTCGCAGTAGGCCCGCCCGTCCTCGGTGGCGAAGACCAGGCGGGAGAGGTATTCGAGGTTGACCTGGTGGCAGATGCCCATCCCCGGCGGCACGGCGCGGAAGTCGTGGAAGGCGCCCTGGGCCCAGCGCAGCAATTGGTAGCGCTCCAGGTTGCGCTGGTACTCGATCGACACGTTGGTGTCGTAGGACGACGCATCCCCGGAACGCTCGATGATGACCGAGTGGTCGATGACCAGCTCGACGGGCACGAGGGGGTTGACCTGGGTGGCGTCGCCCCCGAGGTTGGCCAGCGCGTCGCGCATGGCGGCCAGGTCGACCACGGCCGGCACGCCGGTGAAGTCCTGCATGAGGACCCGCTCGGGGGTGAAGGCGATCTCGTGCGCCGCTTCGCCCGCGCCCTGGCCGTGGCCCTCGGGGTTCACGCCCCAGGCCGCGGTGGCCACGATGTCGTCGGCCGACACGTGCGGGCCGTCCTCGTGGCGCAGGAGGTTCTCGAGCAACACCTTGATGGAGTACGGCAGGCGGTCGATGTCGTGCTGCTCGGTCAGGGTCGGCGCCTTGATGGTGAAGATCTCGTAGGTCTTGTCGCCGACGACCAGGTCGGTGCGGGCGCCGAAGGTGTCGGGATGCGAGTCCGGGCTCATGCACCCATTCTGCCGTGGCCCGGTGGGGGGCGCCTCTTGGGGTGGCTCGAGCGCGGCGACCGTCACCCGCCGACCACGCCGCCTCCTCGACACCCTCGTTGTCGGGCCGTTTCGTAACCACTTCGTAACCGCACACGCCACTACGACCCCTCGGGAGGGGTCACAATCCATGAGGTGCGGCATCGCGGCGGAAACTCTTCTGGCACGGCTCGCCGCGCCCGGCGCGCCGGGATCGGATCGGCGGTCGCCGCCGCCCTGCTCGCCCCGGCCCTCTCCCTGTCCGGGGCCTCCCTCGGCACCGTGCCTGCGGCCGGCGCGGCCGAGCTGCCCCACGTCTACAACGACGGCGGCATGATCGGCTTCGGCAGCGTCACACACACGGCGCCCGACCTGCCCCAACCGATCAACTCGCCGGTCTTCTCCGGTGTGGCCACGCCCGACGGCAACGGCTACCTGCTGGCCAGCGGCGACGGGGGCGTCTTCGCCGAGGGCGACGCCAACTTCGAGGGGTCGGCCGGGGGCATCCCGCTCCAGGGCCCGATCGTGGCCATGGCCGTGACGCCCGACGCCAAGGGCTACTGGCTGGGCGCCATCGACGGGGGCGTCTTCGCCTACGGCGACGCCGCCTTCTACGGATCGATGGGGTCGACCCGTCTGAACCAGCCCATCGTGGGCATGGCCTCGACGCCCGACGGCCGGGGCTACTGGCTGGTGGCGGCCGACGGCGGGATCTTCTCCTACGGCGACGCCGGCTTCTACGGCAGCACCGGCAGCATCCACCTCAATGAGCCCATCGTCGGCATGGCGGCCACCCACGACGGCAAGGGCTACTGGCTGGTGGCGGCCGACGGCGGGATCTTCGACTACGGCGACGCCCCCTTCTACGGGTCGGCCGGCGGGGACAATCTGCCCGACTCGGTGGTCGGCATGGTGGCTTCGCCTGACGGGGGCGGCTATCTCATGGCCACCGCCAACGGGGTCGTCCTCCCCTTCGGCGACGCCGAGTCGTTCGGTGGGCTCACCCTGAACCCGACGGCCACGCAGATCTCGGGCATCATCGGCAACAACCAGGGCACCGGGTACTGGCTCATCGACCCGCAGGCCTGGCAGTACAGCTTCGCCACCACCACACCCGAGCCCCTGTTGCCGTGGTCCAACACGATCGACGCGGCTGCTGCGTCGCAGATCGAGCCCGATCCGGACACCCAGGGGCCCTACTGCAACCCGTACGGCCCCTGCGAGGAGTGGTGCGCGCTGTTCGCCACCTGGGTCTGGCGCCAAGCGGGGATCCCCATCCCGAGCTACGCCTTCACGGGAGACATCTACCACTGGGCCGCCACCAACGGTGCCGTGCTGCCGCCGACCGCCGTACCCGCCGTGGGTGACGCCGTCCTCTACGGCACGGGGCCTTCGAGCACCTCGACCTCGCGTCATGTCGGGATCGTGACCCAGGTCTGGCCCGACGGCGCCATCATGACCGTGGCCGGTGACGCCGGGCCCGGCCGGAACGGCTATCTCTCCGTCGCCCTCGACGGGCCGTTCCTGCCCGCCGACTCGAGCTCGTACAACGGCGTGCCCATCTACGCCTTCGCTCAGCCCTGACCCGAGCGGAAGACCTAGGCTGCCGACTCGTGCCGCTCTACGATTTCCGCTGCTCGACGTGCGAGGCCGTGTTCGACGACCGCCGCTCCATGGCCGAGGCCGACGACCCGGCCACCTGTCCCGAGGGTCACGTGGGCGCCCGGCGCCTGCTGCCCGTCTTCGCCACCACCGGTCTGGCCGCCGAGCCGGCCGGCGCGTGCGGCGCTCCCGTGGCCGGCGGCTGCGGGACCGGCTGCGCCTGCTGCTGAGGCCCGGGCATGGCTCTCTCTTCTTGGGACGACTACCCGGTGCACCAGGCGGCCGAGTTCATCGCGCACCCCGCCACCAGCGACCGCAACTTCTACGACCGCTACTACTTCAACATGCACCCGTGTGACGACGACTGGTTCGCCATCTTCGGCTTCGGCCAGTACCCGAACCTCGGCGTGGTCGACGCCTTCCTCGACGTGCGCCTGGGCGGTTCCCAGCACATCGTGCGCTCGTCGGCGCCGCTGGTCGACCGGGGCGACATCTCGGTCGGGCCCTTCCGCATCGAGGTCATCGAGCCGCTGCGCAAGCTGCGGGTGATCGTCGAGCCGACCGAGGACCACGCCCACATGGACGTCACCTGGGAGGGCCACATCCCCGCCGTCGAGGAGCCCCGCCAGTACCTGCGATCCAAGGGCAAGGTGGTCTTCGACACCCAGCGGCTGGCCCAGACCGGGACCTGGTCGGGCCGGCTCTCGGTCGGCGGCAACGACCTGGCCGTCACGCCCGAGCGCTGCTGGGGCACCCGGGACCGGTCGTGGGGCGTGCGCCCCGTCGGCGAACCCGAGACCGACGGCATCCGCCAGGGGGAGCTGGTGCTGGGCGGCATGTGGACCTACTTCCCCATGCAGTTCGAGGATCACGCGCTCATGTACATCTGTCACGAGCGCGACGACGGGGAGCGTCCGCTCGTCCAGGCCGAGCGGGTCTGGAGCGATCCGGCCCGAGGCATCGACGACCTCGGGCGTTCCGAGCACGAGCACCATCTGATCCCCGGCACCCGCGTCATCGACCACTCGGTCGTGCGCTTTCCGCAGGCCGGCATCGAGGTGGCGTGCCGGCCATTGCTGGCCAATTACGTCTCCATCGGGACGGGCTATGGCATCGACGCCGACTGGCGCCACGGCATGTACCACGGCCCCGAAACGGTGACCCAGGGCCTCGTGCTCGACGTCGAGGAGATCAAGGGTCTGGCCCAGTACGGCATCGTCGACCACGTCGCCGAGTACTCCTACGACGGCTACGTCGGCTACGGCCTCTTCGAGCACGGCTTCTTCGGTCCCTACCGCCACTACGGGCTCATGGACGGGGCCATGGGGGCGCCCGCCGACTGACGCAGCGGTCGCGGCGCCGGGCGCCACGCGCGGCCATGCGACAATGAGGGATGCCCGATGTCGCCCGCGTGCTGCGCGACAAGCTCCAGGAAGCCTTCGACACCGTCGTGCCCGGCGCGGACCCCACCTTGCGCCCCTCCGAGCGGGCCGACTTCCAGGCCAACGGCGCCCTGGCCCTGGCCAAGCAGGTGGGCCGGCCCCCACGGGACATCGCCGAGGACGTGGCCGCCGCGCTCTCCCTCGGCCATGTGTGTGCCGTGGTGGAGGTCAGCGGGCCCGGGTTCATCAACCTGACCCTGTCCGACAGCTTCGTGGCGGATGAGCTCCAGAGCCTGTCGGCCGACGCTCGCCTGGGCGTGGAGCCGGCAGCCCAACCCCAGACCGTCGTCATCGACTACTCCGCGCCGAATCTGGCCAAGGAGATGCACGTCGGGCACCTGCGCAGCACGCTGATCGGCGACTCGCTGGCCCGCATCCTCGGCTTCCTCGGGCATACCGTGCTGAGGGAGAACCACATCGGCGACTGGGGGACGCCGTTCGGCATGCTCATCGAGCACCTGCTCGATGTGGACGGGGCCGAACACGCCGAATCGTTCAGCGTCCGCGACCTCAACGAGTTCTACGCCGCCGCCCGCCGCCAGTTCGATTCGGACCCCGACTTCGTCGAGCGCAGCCGGCGCCGCGTCGTGCTCCTCCAGAACGGTGACGAGGAGACGTTGGCGCTCTGGCGCATCTTCGTGGCCGAGAGCATGCGCCACGCCCAAGAGGTCTACAGCCTGCTCGGTGTGCTCCTCACCCCCGAGGACACGGTGGGGGAGAGCTACTACAACCCGCTCCTGTCCGTCGTGGTGGACGAGCTCACCGAGAAGGGCCTGTTGGTCGAGGACGACGGGGCGCTCTGCGTCTTCCCACCCGGCTTCGAGAACCGCAACGGCGAGGCACTCCCGCTCATCGTGCGCAAGTCCGATGGCGGGTACGGCTATCCGGCCACCGACCTGGCCGCCGTGCGCGACCGGACCGGCCGGCTCGAGGCGACGAAGCTGGTCTACGTCGTGGGGGCTGAGCAGTCCCTGCACCTGCGCCTGGTCTTCGCCGTCGCCGCCATGGCCGGCTACCTGCGCGACGCGGACGAAGCCGAACACGTCGGTTTCGGCCTGGTGCTCGGGACGGACGGCAAGAAGTTGGCCAGTCGCAGCGGCGACTCCGAGCGCCTGATCGACCTGCTGAACGAAGGGGTGGAGCGGGCGGCTGCGGCCATGAAGGACCGCGCCAGCGATCTGTCGGTCGAGGAGCAGGCCGCGGTGGCGCACGCCCTGGGCGTGGGCGCGGTGAAGTACGCCGACCTCTCCACCGAGCGCATGCGCGACTACGTCTTCGACTGGGACCGCATGCTCGCCTTCGAGGGCAACACCGGGCCCTATCTCCAATACGCCAACGCCCGAATCCGTTCCATCTTCCGGCGTGCCGGGGTGACACCGCCCGACCCGGGCACGCCGGTGACGCTGGGTGAGCCCCAGGAGCGTGCACTGGCCCTCCAACTCCTGCGCTTCGGCGAGGCGGTGCAGGCGGCGGCGGACACATCGAGCCCGTCCAAGCTCTGCAGCTACCTCTTCGACCTGGCGACTTCGTTCACGACCTTCTACGAGGCCTGCCGGGTGCTGGTCGACGACGAGGCCACCCGCACCTCGCGCCTGGCTCTCTGCGACGTGACGGCGCGAGTGCTCGAATGCGGCCTCTCGCTGCTCGGCATGGAGGCGCCCGAACAGATGTGACCGGGTCGGGGACAGCCCCTATCCTCTGCCCGGCACCGGGAACGGCGTGGGCCGCGCCCCGCAGCGAGGAGTCTGGGAGACATGGATCTGAACGGCACGTCGGCGATCGTCACGGGTGGGGCCTCTGGGCTGGGGGACGCCACCTGCAGGCTCCTGGCCCAGCGCGGCGTGCACGTGGTGGTGGCGGACCTCCAGGCCGACAAGGGCGAGCCCTTGGCCAAGGACATCGGCGGGCTCTTCGTCCAGTGCGACGTCACCAACAGCGAGCAGGTGATCGCTGCGGTCGAGGCGGCCGTCGAAATGGCACCGCTCAAGTCCCTGGTCAACTGCGCCGGCATCGGCTGGGCCACCCGCACCATCGGCAAGGACGGCGACTACTCGTCGGCGCACGATCTCGACCTCTACCGCCGCGTCATCGAGATCAACCTGATCGGCACCTTCAATTGCATCCGTCTGGCCGCCACCAAGATGAGCCTCAACGAGCCGGACGACGACGGTGCCCGCGGCGCCATCGTGAACACGGCCTCGGTCGCCGCCGAGGACGGCCAAATCGGCCAGGCCGCCTACTCATCGTCCAAGGGCGGTGTGGTCGGCCTGACCCTGCCGGTCGCCCGCGACCTGGCCGTCGTCGGCATCCGGGTCAACACCATCCTGCCTGGGCTGATCGACACGCCGATCTACGGCGCCGGCGAGGGTTCCGAGAGCTTCAAGGGCAAGCTGGCCCAGGACGTGCTGTTCCCGCACCGGCTGGGCCGCCCCGACGAGTTCGCCACGCTGGCCGTTGAGCTGCTGGCGAACTCGTACGTCAACGCCGAGTCGATCCGCATCGACGCCGGCATCCGCATGCAGCCCAAGTAGCCGGCACCGCCGGCGGAGGGAGTCACACCATGATCGACCCTGAGCTCGCGCCGCTCGTCGACCTGCTGCCGTCGGACATGGGACTGGAGAACCCGGTGGCGGCCCGGGAGAGCTTCGAGGCCATGCTCGCCGGTCTCAGCCGTGACATACCGCCCGAGCTCGGCCTCAGCATCGAGGACCGCATGGTCCCGGGTTGGGAGGACGACCCTGAGGTGCCGGTGCGTGTCTACCGCCCCAAGGAGGCAGCCTCGGGCCCGGTGCCCGGGATCCTCATGATTCACGGCGGCGGGTTCGTCGTGGGCAACGTCGAGACCGAGCACCTGGGTGCCGCCGTGATGGCGGCACACGTCGGCGCGCTCGTCGTGTCGGTCGAGTACCGGCTGGCCCCCGAGCACGCCTACCCCGCCGCCCTCCACGACTGCTTCAGCGCGCTCCGGTTCCTCCACGACGAGGCGCCCGGACTCGGCGTCGACAGGGAGCGCATCGCGTTGGTGGGCACCAGTGCCGGTGGCGGGCTCTCGGCGGCCACGGCCTTGTTCGCCCGAGACCGCGGCGGTCCGGCCCTGTGCTTCCAGATGCTGCAGATCCCCGAGCTCGACGACCGACTGGAGACGCCCTCCATGCAGCAGTTCGTGGAGACGCCCATCTGGAACCGCCCGCTGGCCGAGAAGAGCTGGCAGCACTACCTCGGTGAGCTCTACGGCTCCGACGACGTGCCCGCCTACGCCGCACCCGCCCGCGCCGCCGACCTCTCCGGCCTGCCACCTGCCTATATCTCCACGGCCGAGAACGATCCCCTGCGTGACGAGGGCATCCTCTACGCCCTGCGCCTGCTCCAGGCCGGCGTCTCGGTGGAGCTGCACCAGTTCCCCGGCACGTTCCACGGCTCGGCCATGGTGGTCACGGCCGAAGTGTCGAGGCGGGCCCAGGAGGAGTCCACCCGGGTCCTGCGTCATGTGCTGGGCACTGCCGCGAAGATGTAGCGCCGTTTCCTCGTCGCGCTCGAGCGCGTCCCGAGGAGTACCAGGACGCCGACCGCGGCGGCCATGGCCAGCGGTGCGCCGACCAGGCCGAGCACCGTGGCCCGCCGAATGGACGGGTATGCGTCGACCCGCCGCGCCGAGCGCCACCAGAGGACCCAGGCGAGCGATCCGGTCACGAAGAGGTTGGGCCCGACGTTCAACCCGACCAGCAGTTCGAAGGGATGCGGCGGTTGGCGGGCCGCCAGCAGGGCGGCGGCGGGGAGGTTGTTCACCAGCACGCTGGAGACGGCGGCCACCGCCGCCGTGGCCCACGCGTCGCAATGGGCGAGCAGCCTGGCCGGGCCCGACCAGGCCCGGCCCAGCGTGCCGAGAGCCACCGCCAGACCGAAGAGGCCCACCAGGACGGGCAGGCCGAGCACTTCGAATACCTCACCGGGCGCTGTCCTTTGTCGCGACGTGCGCACGGTCACCGCGACCGACCCCACGGCGGCAACGGGCACCGCGGGCGAGCGCAACACGAGTACGAGGACCGTCACGGCGGCCACGGCCAGCACCCCGACCCCGACGACCGGCGGGGTTGCCGGTTCGTGCACCCGAGTGGTGGTGCGGAGCACCCGGTGGTGGGCCAGCGCGACCACCAGGGCCGTGACGAGCGCCGCCGTCACCCCGGCGAGGGCCATGTGGTCGAAGAACGTCCGCCCGGAGAGGTGGAGGTGGCCGAGGACGATCACGTTGGTCAGGTTGGAGCCGGGCAGGAGGAGGGACCCGGCATTGGCCAGCAGGATCGACGCGTAGAGCAGGGCCGCCTCGTTCTCCGCTCGGGCGCGCGCCGCATAAATCAGGACGGGCGTGAGGAAGGTCACGGCCGTGTCGAGGTTGAGCAGCGTGGTCACGAGGACGACGAGCACCGCGCTGCCGCCGAAGAGGAGGAGGCCGTTCGGGGCGAGGCGGGCCAGGGTGTGGCCGCCCCAGGCGAACAGCCCGTCCTCGTGTGCCACCAGACCGACCAGGAGGAGGCCAGCGACCAGCACGAAGGCCGGCCACACCTGGGCGGCCGCCGATTGGGCGTGTGCTGGACTCGCTGCGCCGGCGGCCAGAGCGCCGACGGCTCCCGCCGCGGCCAGCACCCACCCCAGCTGCCGGGCCGCCGGGCGGTCAGCCAACCTCGGGCGCACCGGGCGTTGGGATTGTGGGACTTCCGACGCCCCAAGCTGCAGGGCGGCGACGCGTCGGCCCATACGATCCCTGCAACATCGAAGCATCATTGTCGAAAGAGGGAGCACCCATGGCTGATGTCCTGTCGGAGAAAGCGCGTGAGCTCATTGCCCGCCCCGTACTGGCCTCACTGGCCACGCTCAACCCCGATGGCTCACCGCAGATCACGCCCCTCTGGGTCGACCTTGACGGCGACGACGTGCGCTTCAACACCGCACGGGGCCGGAAGAAGGCACGCAACACGGAGAAGGACACCCGGGTCGCCGTGACGGTGATCGATCCGAACGACGCCTACAACGTCGTGGCCTTCCAAGGCACCGTCGTCGAAGAGACGACCGATGGCGCTGACGCGCACATCGACGCGCTGGCCAAGAAGTACCTGGGCGTCGACTCCTATCCCATGCGCAGAGAGGGCGAGGTCCGCATCACGCTGCGCGTGCGCACCGACCACATCGCCATGCAGGGCTGATCCACCGTCCCTTGGCTGGGGCCCTCCAACGGCGGAGACCCGATCCTGGTCATATGGCTCACCCAGTTCAGTTCCGTGGTCCGCGTTCCGTCGGTTGAGAATCGAATGGGGGTATGGCATGCGAGCGAGATGGCGATGCCGGGCGGTGGTCGGCACCGTGGTGACGGGGGCGGTGCTGGTCACGACACTCGCGGCAATGCCGCTCGGGGCCGCCATGGCGGCTTCGTCGTCGGCACGCGCACCCGGGGTGACCGCCAACTCCATCACGGTCGGGACCATCTCGACACAGACGGGGACGCTGGCGGCGAACTCCTCGTCTGTGATTTACGGCGAGAGGGCCTACTTCGATTACATCAACGCTCAGGGTGGTGTTGGCGGCCGCAAGATCGACTACAAGTACGCCCTCGACGACGGCGGGAATCCCACCACCTTCAACCAGCTCGCCAACACACTGATCAACCAGGACCATGTGTTCGCCGTGACCGGTGTGGCAACGATCTTCTTTCAGCCCAACCTCTTCATCGAGTCGGGAATACCGACCTACGGCTACAACGTGACGGACAACTGGGCGGGTGCGCCGAACCTCTTTGCCGCCGGGGGATCGACGCAGTACTACCGGGCCGGTGCGGCCGAGTTCGCCTACGTGGCCCGGCGGACCCAACCGAAGCCCTCGATCGCCCTCGTGGCCTACGGCGTAGCGGCGTCAGCCAACGCGTGCCAGGCCGCCGAGACTGCGCTCAAGGCAGAGGGATACGATGTCAGCTACGTCGACCTGAAGATCGGCTACCCCGGCACGACCGTGGCCACTGACGTGCAACGGATGCGGCAAGCCGGCTCCAACTTCGTCTTGAGCTGCATGGACGTACAGGGCAACGTCAACATGGCCAGAGCAGTCCAACAGTATGGTCTCAAGGCAACCCAGCTGTGGCTCAACGGGAACGACGTCCCGACGCTGCAGGCCAACAAAAGCCTGATGCAGGGCGTGTACTTCGCCACGTACCACGTGCCGTTCACGGCACCAACCCACCTCTACTCGGGACTCACGCTCTACCTGCAGGAGATGAAGAAGTATGAGCCCAATTACGTGTACAACGAGTTGGCCATCCAGGGCTGGGAATCGGCCGCGCTTTTCGTGCAAGGTGTGAAGGCGGCGGGGAACAACCTGACGTGGGCCAACGTGATCAAGCAGACCAACGAAATCACGTCCTTCACCGCCGGCGATCTGACGGCGCCGGTGAAAGGGATCCTCGAACTCTCCACCTCGGCCCGAGAACTTGTCCCCGGTCGGAGCCGTCAGCCGCGGCCATGGCCCGCTCAAAGGTCGCATGACGTCGTCGACATAGACGTGATGGTCACGGCGAACCACCTACGGATTGCGGACCTCTGACTCCCATGTCAGGGAACTCGTCGGCCAGCATGATCAACGAGTCGCCGATGGATAGCTCGGCATGGCCAACCTTGCCTTCGGGGCCAGGCATTGTCATCCTCTCTTTTGCGCCAAGGACCGTGGCGAGAAGTCGATCGCCGCTTTGGCGCCGTCGATGTACAGATATGGGGTAACCCGGGGATACCCGTCGGGGATCGGTTTGGCCATCGATCTTCCTCCAATCCAAACTCACTATGTCGTTACGCTGCTTAGCACTGCACTCGGCTGGGCGAAAGGGTGATCGACGTCCCGTCCGGCACGCCGGCGCCGCACTAACCCAAGCCCAGATATCACACGACCGTGTGAGCTCGCGCTAGTCCGCGCGGTAACAGGTCATGGACAGCGAACCGTAGACGTACCCGTCCACGACAACTGACGGACGCGCGTCCGATTGGGCCGCAGCAGCGGCGAAGTAGACCAGCGGGATGAAATGGTCGGGTGTGGGTACGGCCAATGGATAGTCGGGATGTTCCGCGAGCGAGACCACGGCGTCAGGCGACTCCACCACCAGGGCCCGGGCTGCGTCGTCGAAGCGCTGCGCCCAGGCGAAGCCTCCATCCGGCTGGGAACCGTCCATGAGACCCAAGTTGTGCACCACGTTGCCGCTGGCCACGACGAGCACGCCCCGCTCGCGGAGTGGGGCCAGGCGACGCCCCACGTCGAAGTGGTACTCGAGCGGTTCAAGTCCGTTGATGGCGAGCTGCACCACGGGGATGTCCGCTTCGGGGTACATGTGCGCCAGCACGGACCAAGTTCCATGGTCGACACCCCAGCTGTCCTGGTCCAGGCCCACCCAACGCGGAGCCTCGACCGCGGCCACTTCCTGGGCCACTTCGAGCGAGCCGGTACACGAGTACTCGAAAGCGAAGAGCTCCTCGGGAAACCCGAAGAAATCGTGGATCGTGCGGGGCCGGTCCATGGCCGTCACCGCGGTCGCATTCGTGTACCAGTGGGCCGACACGGCGAGGATCGCCCGGGGCCGGGGGAGCGAGGTGGCCAGATCCCGCCAGGCATCGGTGTAGCGGTTGCTCTCCAATGCGTTCATCGGGCTGCCGTGCCCGATGAACAGAAACGGCAGTGGTGTCTCGCTCACCGGTTCACCGTAGCGAGCGACCGACAGCCGTCAGGCGGTGGCCCGCACCTCGCTGGTGGCGTCGGCGCTGGAGAGCGCGTTCCACAGGGCCCAATAGCTCTTGTAGGTGATGGCGTCGGTGACGTAGCCGGCCCGTTGGAGCTCGGCGTGGAAGGCGGGCAGCTTGCGCCAGGGGACCCCCATGTCGACGTGGTGGGCCAGATGCCAGCCGGTGTTGTAGGGCACGATCCAGAACCGGGCCCACAGTGACTGCCGGACATGGTGCGTCGTGGCTCGCCGGTCCGGGCTGCGCTCCATACCTCCGTGCTCGGCGATGGAGCGCAGACGATTGATCACCCGCCAGACGGTCATCCAGGGCAGGAACCACAGCAGGGGATAGACCCACCAGCGACCGGTGGCCGCCCACATGGCGGCCCACAACGCCCCCTGGACGGCGAAAATGGAGAGACCGATGGGCCGGAACGGTTGGCGCCTGGTGTTCTTGACCAGGGGGACGAGGTTCTTCCATCCGCTGATCCCGACGGCGTCACGGAAGAGCCGGCGGTACAGGGCGCGGCGGGTGCACCGGTAGGGCGCGTAGAAGGCGATGTCGGGCTCGTCGGGACCGAACTCGTCGCGGTGATGTGCGAAGTGCGACCGTCGGTAGAGCTGGACCGGCGTGAAGACCGGATAGGCCACGATCCACTTGCCGACGAAGTCGTTCCACCGCTTGTTCGTGAAGAGGAGCTTGTGGGCCGCCTCGTGCATGAGGATGGCGAAGCGGGCATACATGGGTCCCATCAACACGAACGCGATCAGGTAGCTCCACCACTGGTCGAACCAGACGGCACCACCGATGATGAGGGCAACCCAGAACCACACGGCAGCCACCGAGATGGCGTTGCGTGTGTTGTCGATGCGGCGGAGGTCGGTCCGGAGGGCGGGGATGGCCATTCCGTTCGCTTGCAGGCGCTCGGTCGGGAGAACATCGGGACGGTCCGCCACCTCGGGCACCATGGTGTTGACCATGTCGGATATATTACCATTTCTAAACAAGTGACGCAACTACGTAATACCCCCAGCGAGAGCAGGCCCCTCACGGCGCGCTCGGTCATGGCCAGCGCTCTGCTCGGCACGGACCCGGCGGAACTGCCGGTCGCCCAGCTGGTTCGTCTGACCGGCCTGTTCGGCATCAGCGAGAATCGGGCCCGGGTGGCCCTGAGCCGGATGGTGAGCACCGGCGAGGCGACCACCGACGGCGCGGGCCGTTACCGGCTGGCCGGGCATCTGGTGGCCCGCCAGATGCGCCAGTCGCGCAGTCGCTCCGGGCTGACGGATCCCTACGACGGTGACTGGGTGGTCGTCGTGGTGACCACGAGCGGAAGCACGGCCGAGGTGCGTGGTGCCCGCCGGCGAACCCTCTCCTACGCGCGCCTGGCCGAGCTGCGCGAGGGGGTGTGGATGCGGCCGGCCAACGTCGAGGTCGTCTTGCCCGGCGCCCTGGACAAGGACCTCGAGCGCATGGTGGCGCGTCCTGCCGATCCGGGTGGACTGGTCGAGCGACTGTGGGATGTCGCCGCCTGGTCCGCCGAAGCGGAAGCCCTTCTCGCGGCGCTCGCTGCCTTGGTGCCGGAAGGACCCGACGCGTTGGCCCCAGGCTTCGAGCTCTCGGCCGCCGTCCTCCGGCACCTGCAGGCGGACCCGTTGCTCCCCGCAGCGCTCGCGCCCGAGGGGTGGCCCGGCGACCGCCTGCGCACCACCTACGACGGCTGGGACACCCAGTACCGGGCCACGCTGAGCGAGTGGAGCCGCGACGCCTGATGTCTGGACCAGTCGGGCCCCGAGGCTCGGCGCGGTGATCGCGTAACCTCCGTCCGGCATGGATGCCCAGGTCCTCTTCGCCGGTGTCGCCATTACGAACCTCGACGCCGTTCGTCCGTGGTACGAGCAGCTCTTCGGTCGGCCAGCCGACATCATCCCCAACGAGAACGAGGTCATGTGGCGGGCGGCCGCCGACGCCGGCTGGCTCTACCTCGTCGTGGACGGGCAACGGGCGGGGCGAGCGCTGGTCGCCCTCTCGGTCTCCGACCTCGATGCCGAGTTGGCTGCGTTGCGCAGTCGGGGCATCGAGGCCGAAGTCGTCGAGCAGGTCGGGGGAGCCGGCCGGAAGGCCACGCTGCGTGACCCGGACGGGAACACCGTCGCCCTCGTTGAAGTGCCGTCCTGAACGTGCCGGTGGCAGCGCTGCTAGGCGGCGTGCGACTGATTGATCCAGGTGTCGTACATCTCGGCGTAGTGGCCACCCCGGGCCACGAGTTCGTCGTGCGTGCCCACCTCGAGCAGCTCGCCGTCTCCGACGACGACGATGCGGTCGGCGCGCATGGCGGTGGAGAGGCGGTGTGCGATGAGGACCGCCGTCCGACCGTCGAGCAGGACGTCGAGCGCGGCCTCCACCATCTTCTCGGACTTGAGGTCGAGGTTCGACGTGGCCTCGTCGAGCACCAGCACGCGGGGCTCGGCCATGAAGGCCCGACCCAGGGCGATGAGCTGGCGCTCACCCGATGACAGCGACTGGCCGCGCTCGTGGACCGGCGTGTCCAGGCCGTAGGGAAGCCGGTGCACCAGCTCGCCCAGCCCCACCTGGTGGACCGCGTTCCACACCTCGTCGTCGGGGGCGCCCGGCCGGGCGAACGCGATGTTGTCCCGGATGGTGCCCGCGAAGAGGAACGGCTCCTGGGGCACCACGCCGAGCTGCGAACGCAGGGAGGCGAGGGTCACGCCCTTGAGGTCGTACCCGTCGATGAGGACCCGGCCCTCTGTGGGGTCGTAGAAACGGGTCACGAGCTTGGCCATCGTCGATTTCCCCGCTCCGGTCGCGCCGACGAAGGCCACGGTCTCCCCGGGTTCGATCGTCAGGTCGACGTCCATGAGGACGGGCACCGTCGGGTCGTAGCCGAAGGAAACGTGGTCGAAGCGGATCTCGCCCCTGATCGGCGGCAGCTCCACCGCGTCGGGTGCCTCGAGAACTGAGGGCTCGGTCTCGAGAAGGCCGCGTAGCTTGAACACCGACGCCCGGCCCTGCTGGAAGGTGTTGTACTGCTGAACCAGGAGCTGGATCGGCGAGAAGAAGCGGTTCACGTAGAGGAAGAAGGCGGTCAGCTGGCCCAGGTTGATCTCCTGCGGGTGGTGCAGGTACATGGAGCCGCCGATGCCCAAGATGAGCAGCTGGCCGAAGACGCTGATGACCTGTGACCCCGGCCCGTAGACGCCGTTGATGCGTCCCGTGTAGTTGTTGGCGTCCCGGTAGGAGCCGACGATGTCGCGGTGGGTTTCGACGTTGTAGCGCTGCCGGTTGTGCGCCGTGACGATGCGTACGCCCTGCAGGCTCTCGGAGAGGTCGGCCAGCACGAGCGCGATGCCGTCGCGCACCTTGTCGTAGCCGCGCTCGGAGGCCCGCTTGAACCAGATCGACATGATGACCAGCGGAGGCAGCACGGCGAAGACGGTGATGGCGGCCAGCTTCGCGTTGGTGGCGAAGAGAAAGACCGTGATGACGACCATGGTCAGGCCCTGGATGGCGAACTGGGCCAGCCCGTCCTGCAGAAGCTGCTGCAGGTTCTCGATGTCGCTCGTCATGCGGCTCATGACGACGCCCGCCTTCTCCTCAGTGAAGAAGTCGAGCGAGAGCCGCTGCAGGTGGCGGAACACCTTGATGCGCAGGTCGTTCATGACCCACGAGGCGAGGCGGCCCGTCACCCGTGCCTGTCCCCACTGCGCGCCGCCCGAGACGACGATCGACACCAGGTACAGAATCGCCATGAGCACCACGACGCCATAGTCGTAGTGGGGCGGCGTCAGCCCGTGGTTGATGGCGTACGAGACCAGGCTCGGACCGAGCTGGGTGAACAAGGCGATCATCCCTACGAGGAACCCGGCCAGAACGCACATGCCCGGGTACTCCATGAGCAGGGAGGTGAGCGTCAGCTTCTTCGACTCGTGCTCCGTCGGCAGTTGGGTGAAGACGACGTCCGGCTGGCCCCGCTCGGGCTCCTCCTCGAGGAGCAGGTCGACACCCGCCTGCAGCTCGTGGGGAATCCCGCCGAAGGGCAGTCCGGCCTGGGCCGAACCCGGGGCCCCTCCGCCGCCCATCGGCGGCCCGACTCCTCCTCCGCCGAACATCAGATCGCACCCCCTTCCGGCTCGAGGACGTCGACGTCGAGCCCCAGGTCCTCCATGCCGGCGGCGGCCTCGGCGGCGAGGTCCTCCTCGCTGGCCGCCTGGGCCAACACCTCGGAGTACAGAGGCGTCGAGGCCAGGAGCTCAGCGTGCGTGCCGTCGGCCACGATGCGACCCCCATCGAGCAGCACCACCCGGTCGGCCAGGCTGATGGTCGAGAGCCGGTGGGCGATGATGAGGGTGGTGCGGCCCTCCATGAGGACACGCAGCGAGGAGTGGATGCGCTGCTCGACCTTGACGTCGATGGCGCTGGTGGCGTCGTCGAGGATCAGGATGGGAGGGTTGACCAGCAGGGCGCGGGCGATGGCGATCCGCTGGCGCTGCCCGCCGGAGAGCGTGTAGCCCCGCTCGCCCACCACGGTGTCGTACCCGTCGGCCAGCCGATTGATGAAGCCGGTGGCACCGGCCGCCTCGGCTGCGGCCATGACCTCTTCCAGGGAGGCGTCCGGGCGACCGTAGGCGATGTTTTCCCGGATCGACACGGAGAAGAGGAAGGGCTCGTCCAGGACGACGCCGATGTTGGCCCGGAGGCTCGTGAGGGTGAGATCGCGCACGTCGTGCCCATCGACCCGCACGGTGCCGCCGGTGGCGTCGTAGAAGCGGGCCAGCACACGGGCCACCGTCGACTTGCCGCTGCCGGTGCGCCCCACCAGCGCGATGGTCTCGCCCGGGTGCAGGTGCAGATTCAAGTTGCGCAGGATCTCGCGCGGACCGTCGTCCCCGCCCGCCTTCGAGAGCAGACTGTCGTCGGCGTACGCGAAGCTGACGTCGTCGAACTCGACATCACCCTGGCAGTCGACCAGGTCGATGGCGTCGGGCCTGTCGACGATCGTTGGCTTCTCGTCGATGATCTCGTAGATCCGGTCGGCCGAGGCCGAGGCGCGCTGGCCCATCATGATCAGCATCCCGAGCATCATGAAAGGGGCCTGCATCATCACCAGGTAGAGGTTGAACGAGACGATGGACGCGACGGGTAGCTGCTCGTGGATCACCATCCAGCCACCCACAAGCAGCACCAGGACGAGGCCGACCTGGGAGAGGTTCTGCACGAGCGGGGCGAAGCGGGCGCGGAGGTCGGCGTCCTTGATGTAGCCCCACTGGACCCGGTCGGCCGCCTTGGCCAGCTGACCCAGCTGCTGCTGCTCGGCGGCGAAGCTGCGCACGACGCGCACGCCGTTGACGTTCTCGTCCACGACGGTCGCTACCTCGGCCAGCCGGGACTGGATGAGCCAGGACACGGGGAAGAGCGACTTCCGCATCTTCATTCCGACGATGTAGATGAACGGCATGGACGCCATGGCGACGAAAGCAAGCGGCACGCTGATGGAGAGCATGAAGGCGAACGCGACCAGTGCGATGGAGCACTGCACCAGGATCATCGGAGCAAACGTCAGGTACATCTGCACCGAGCGGATGTCCGAGTTGGCCCGCGAGATCAGCTGCCCGGACTGAACCCGGTCGTAGAAGGGGAAGGACATCCGCGTGAAGTGCTCATAGAGGATGTTGCGCAGGTCGAATTCGATCGCGTACGCGACCTTGAAGAGGTTGGTGCGTGAGATGTAGCCGAAAATCCCCGTGAACAAGGCCAGGACGCCAATCAACTCCACGTAGTTGTGCAACGGCTGCGTCTTGTTGATCAGTGCGTTGGTGATGCCGTTCTGGAGGATCTTGGGGATCCACACCTGGATGATCAGGCCCAGGAACGAGAAGATGAGCGCGCTGAACCACTGCAACTTGTGCGCCATGACGATGGGCGCAGCGCGCTTGATCCACTTCTTGGAGCGGTCCGGGTCAACGGTCGCCTTTGGTGCCTCATAGCGGCTCAGTGCTCCCATTGGGACGTAGGAGGCCAGGGGCAGGTCGTGGGTCGTCGGCTCGGTGGCCACCGAGCCGTTGCGGTTGGCCAGCACGTCGTCGAGGCGGTCCTCGGTCTTGCTCATCGGCCTTCACCACCCGTCGGCACGTCGGCCGGCCGGTTGCGGGCTTCGCGAGCCTCGGAAAGGGCCCGACCCCAGAGCTCGAGTGAGCGCAGGGCCATGACCTCGTCTTTGCTCGGGAGGTACCCCGCAATGTGGGTCAGTTGCTCATCGACGGCCCGGTCGGCTTCTGCCACCAGTCGCGTCCCCTCCTCGGTGATGCGCAGCGCGACCCGTCGGCGGTCGTTTTCCTCCTGGCGCCTGTCCACCAGTCCTCGGGCGACGAGACCATCGATGATCGCGGTCACCGACGGTGGCCGCACGTCGAGGCTTTTGGCCAGGCCCGATGCTGCAGCCGAACCGCCGGCCAGAATGGCCAGCACGCGGTACTGGGGCATGGAGAGATCCACTGGGGCCAGGGCCAGCTCGACGACCTTGGACAGCCAGGCTGCGATGCGTCCGATACCGGGGGCTGAGTCGCCCGTAGAAGTGATTCGGGACGTGGCAGAGGAAGGAGGAATGGTCACAGACACTTCGGCCATCATACAGTTAGACACCCTAACTAGTGTCCGCCCAGTTCAGACCCAGGCGCCGCCTGGTTGGGCCGTTTCCTGGTCAAGCCCTTACTTCGCGCTCCATTCAGGGTCGAGCTGGCGCAGGAACAGCTCGCAACGTTGCTCTTCGTCGACCTCGCCGATTGAGGAGGCGGCCCGGCGGAGGGCATCGAGCGCCCGTAGGAATCCCCGGTTCGAAGCGTTCCGCCAGCGCACGTAACCCGAGCCGCGCCAGCCGGCGGCCCGCAGGGCGTCGAGTCCCCGGTGATATCCGACGCGGGCGTAGGCGTAGGACTCGACCGGGTCGGTGGCCAGCTCGGCCAGGTCCGCCCAGGCCTGCAGGCAGCGCGGGTCCCGGGCCGCGACCACCGCCACCGCCGCTCGCCGCTCCTGGGGTGCAAGCGCTTCGGCCGCCTCGAGCGCGGCCGCCACGTCGGGCGCGAGTGGGTCCAGGACGGTGTCGGCGCTGCCGGACGTGAACGCCACGCTGTGTTCGGACATCAGCCCATGCTATGAGCGGCATCGCTGTGTGGAGCATGGAGGGGCCCGGCGGAATGTCGGCGCCCGTGCGCTCGGCGGTACTGTCCCTGCCCGTGCTGTTGCCCGATCCCACGAGCCCGACCAGCTTCGACCATCATCCGGGGTTGACCGGCCGCCAAGCCGAGGCTCTCGAGTTGGCGGAACAACTGCGCCGCTTGATCCGGCTGTCGGTCACCACCACCGCTCCGGCCGACGTCACCGCTCGTCTGGCGGCTCAGCTGGCCGCCGTCGGCGACGAGCTCGAGGCGATCGCGCCCGACGTTCCGGTGCCGCGCTTCTTGGCTCCCGATCGCGAGGATCCACCCAAGGACGTGCCGCTCGGTGGCGCCATGCCCTATGACGTGATCGTCGGCAAGTTCAATCCGATCGCGGTGCCGGTGGTCCTCGATTTCGAGCCACCGAAAGCGCTCGGGCGGGCCGTGTTCGGCGTCACGTACGAGGGAGCACCGGGGTGCGTGCACGGCGCGATCCTCGCCGCGACGTTCGACATCATCCTGACCGCCGCCAATGCGATCGTGGGTTCCACCGGACCGACCGTACGCCTCGCCCTGCGCTACAGGCGGCCGACATTGACCGACGAGGAGGCTGTCTTTGAGGGGTGGGTCACCGAGGTGACCGAGCGGCGGGTCTACAGCAAGGGGAGAATCGTCCAGGGCGGGATCGTCACCGTCGAAGCAGACGGTGAGTTCGCCGTCTTCAATCATGACGGGGTGCATCGAATGGCCAGGTCGAGACGGCAGTCGTTCGACGCAGGGCGGCCGGAGGGCGACGCCCTCGCTGAAGGGGACTAGCCCTGCGCCAGTCGCTGCAACCGTCCCGGGATCCGGCTGATTACCTTTTCGCGCACCGGCTGCGAACGCGCTTCGCCGAGACCGATGCCATGGGTGTCGTGCACCATGCGGCCTACCTGCCCTATCTCGAAGTGGCCCGCGTCGAATTCCTCCGGTCCATTGGACACCCCTACGACGAGGTGCGGGACGACGCCGCCGAGGAAGGGCGTGAATTCCCGGTGCTCGAGGTCTGGGTCCAGTACCGCAGTGCCCTCTTCTTCGACGACGAGGTCGACATCTCGCTGATGGTCGGCGCCGTGACCCGGACCACGTTCCAGATCGCGTATCTGCTGAGCGTCTCCGGCCAGCCACGGGCCACCGCGGTGACCGTCCACGGTTGCGTCGACCGGTCGGGTCGGCCGACACGCCTACCGCAATGGGTACTCGATGCATTCAGAGGAACCGGCCCCTGAGCCCGTACCGGCCTCAGAGCGACGAGAGAAGTTGGTTCCAGGAGGCGACCATGGCCTTCTTGGCTGTCACGGGGTCGTCGGCCCGGGCCACGACCATGCCTGCTTGCATGATCGCCCCGAGCAAGAGGTGCGACAGCGGATCCACTGCGTCGGGCTCGATTCGGCCGGATTCGGCCGCCGTCGCGAGCACGAACTTGATGGTGCCGAAGGCGTAGCGCTCGTCCAGTTCGTGCCAGGTGTCCCAGCCCAAGACGGTTGGGCCTTCGAGCATCACGATCCGCTGGACTTCGGGGTTTCGGCACTGGTCCAAGAAAGCGTCGAATCCCGCCTCGAGGATGCGCATCGGATCGGTCTCGCCGCTGGCCGTCGCTGCCACCATCACGTCGTTCGTCAGGTCGTCCTCGACGGCTTCGAACACCGCTTGGAAGAGCTCCGTCTTGGAGGAGAAGTGGTGGTACATGGCGCCCCGGCTGACCCCGGACGCACTGAGGATGTCATCGGTCGACGTGTCGGCGAAGCCGTTCTCGGCGAAAAGGGCCCGACCGGTGGCGATGAGCTTGCCCCGGGTGGCTTCGGTGCGTTCTGCCTGCGTGGGCACCCATTTACTCTATCAGGGGTTTACAAACAGACAGTTGGTATATAACATCGAAGCATGACCACCACCCACACCACAACCGATCAAAACGGCACGAGCACCGGCGCAGCGACGACGGTGCTGGACCGCAAAACCGCCGCGGTGGACGGCGAGCGCATCGCCTACATCGACGCCGGTGACGCCGACGCGCCGGCGGCGCTGTTCGTGCACGGCGTGCTCGTGAACGCCGACGTGTGGCGCAACGCCATCTTCGACGTCGCCGACCTCCGACGCTGCATCGCGCCGGACCTCCCGGCGCACGGCGCCAGCCCCCGCCCCAGCGAGGACGCAGACGTGTCACTGACCGGTCTGGCCCGCATGCTCAATGTGTTGTGCGATCGGCTTGGCCTCGACCAGGTCGACGTCGTAGCCAACGACACCGGCGGTGCGATCGCCCAGGTGTTCGCCGCCCGCTACCCGCAACGGGTCCGAACCCTGACGCTGACCAACTGCGACGTCGACGACAACTTCCCGCCCGAGGCCTTCAAACCCCTCATGGAGATGGCCTTTGCGGGCGAGTTGGGGCCCGCCGTAGCCGCCATGGCTGGCGACCGCGACTTGGCCCGCTCCGAGATTGGTCTCGGCACCGGCTACGTGCACGCAGATCAACTGAGTGACGAGGTTGTCGACAGCTATCTCGTGCCCTTCGTGGTCGACCAGGGCAAGGGCCTCGAGCGTGTATTGACTGCCGCGAGCGTCGAAGAGCTGACCGGGATCGCCCCGCTGTTGGCCCAGCTGACCGCACCCACCCAGGTGGCTTGGGGAACGGAGGACATCTTCTTCGGTCCCGAGTGGGCCGATCGTCTCTGCGAGCTGATTCCGAGCGTGGAGCGGGTCACCCTCGTTCCCGACGCCATGTTGTTCTGGGTGGACGAGAGGGCAGCCGACCTCGTGCCCCTGCTCCGGGACTTCTGGGAGGACCACGCCTGACCGCGGCCTACCGTCGCGCGGCCTGGCCGGTGGCGGGACGGTACCCTGCATCGAGTGAGCAACGCCGAGCGCGTCTCTTACCTCCGCAGCGCCCGGGACCTCATGGACCTGCGCTATGCCGAGCCGCTCGACCTTGATCAGTTGGCGGGCGAGGCAGGCTTCTCCAAGTTCCACTTCGCCCGCGCCTTCAAGGACGCCTACGGCGAGACCCCCGCCCACTATCTGACCCGGCGGAGGGTGGAGCGGGCGAAGGATCTCTTGCGCTCCGCCAACCTCACGGTCACCGAGGTCTGCATGCTGGTCGGCTTTTCCAGCCTGGGCTCGTTCAGCACACGCTTCTCCGAGCTGGTCGGCATGTCGCCTCGCGCCTTCCAGCGTGCGTCGGTCGCCCGTGGCGGCCCGCCGCCGATTCCGGGCTGTTTCTTGATGGACTGGAGTCGCCCTCGGCCGACACCGGACCGTGCGCAAGAGAGCAATCTGGGAGAAGCCTGACGGACGCGGCCGTCGTTACCCTGACGAAGACCGACGATCGCAGACAGAAGGCGATCGCACAGAAAGGGACCCCGCATCCATGATCAGTCATATCTCGCACACCGGCGTCTTCGTCCTCGACCAGGATTCCGCGAAGGCCTTCTATACCGAGAAGCTCGGATTCGAGCTGCGCTTCGACATCACGATGGAGGAAGACTTCGAAGGCTCGGGCGCTGGTTTTCGCTGGCTCACCGTGGGTGCCAAGGATCAGCCTGATCTCCAATTGATCCTCTCCTCTTGTGACATGGGCCGTTCCCCTGAGGCGGCCGCTCAGCTGCGCGAGCTCGTGGCCAGCGGCGCCTTGGGCGTGGGTGTGATGGCGACCGACGATTGCCACCGCACGTACAAGGAACTGTTGGCCAAGGGTGTGACGTTCCTCTCGGAACCGGCCGAACGTCCCTATGGCATCGAGGCGACGATGCGCGACGACTCGGGCAACATGATCAGCCTCACCCAGGCGTTCGCGGATTTTGAGGCGCCCGCGGACTGACCTGCATTGCCGGGGGCTCGCCTTGCACTGGAGGGTGCCCCTGACCCTTCTCTGAGTCCGCCCCAGGGGGGTTGACAACGCCCGTATTTTATATAACCTTTTGGTTATGCAAACTGCTACGCTCGACGCGGAGCTCTCGGAGGAGCAGCTCGACCGTTCCTTCGGGGCGTTGGCCGATCCCACCCGGCGGGCCATCCTTTCCCGGTTGTGCCGGGGCGATGCCGGCGTCCTCGACGTCGCGGCGCCCTTTCCAATCAGCCAGCCGGCGATCACCAAGCACTTGCGCGTGCTGGAAGAGGCCGGGTTGATCTCGCGTCACCGCCAGGCCCGCCAGCGCATGTGCCACCTGGAACCGCAGCGGCTGAAGCAACTGTCGGACTGGGTCGGCTCCTACCGGGAGTTCTGGGAGGAGAGCTTCGAGCGACTCGACGAGTTGCTCGGGGAGCTCCAGGAGTCCGAATCGCCGAAGACACAGCAGGGCCGAACCAAAGGAGAAGGAACGTGACTATGGCCAACACCGAGACCGAGATCAACACGCCGGCAGGAGAGCCCGTCATAGAGGTGCGGCGGTTCTTCCAGGCTCCGCCCGAGCTGGTGTTCCGAGTTCTGACCGAAGGTGAGTTCCTCCGCCGCTGGTGGGGGCCGCGTCGGCTCGAGATCGTCGAATGTGGGGTCGACCTGCGCGTCGGTGGCACCTGGCGCATCGTGCACCGGGCGCCGGACGGCACCGAGTTCGCCTTCCACGGCGAGTTCATCGAGCTCGACCCGCCGCGTCGTCGGGTCAGTACGTGGGTCTACGAGGGCGCACCCGACGCCCTCGCGACCGAGACGTTCGAACTTGACGCCGTCAATGGCGGCACACTGCTGCGCTCGACGATGGTGCACAACACGGTGGCCAACCGCGACATGCACGTGGAGAACGGCATGGAGGAAGGTCTCCTCGAGTCGTACGACCGGATGGAAGAGGTCCTCGCTGAGGTCGCCAGGTGAGCGTGTGGTTGCGACAGCAGTCGGCGGGAAGGAGCGGATGTGACAGGTACGACAACGGCGCAGACGAATCTGGACATCTACGGGAGCGACGACTTCACGTGGGGCGTCGCGAGGGAGCTGCTCGAGGCTGGTCCTGGCGAGCACTTCTGGCTCGCCACCACCGGTCGGGACGGAAGCCCGTACCTGGCCGGCATCGGCGCCCGCTGGATCGATGACCAGCTCTGGTTCGTCAGCGGCGGAGATACACACAAGAGTCGGAATCTGGAGCGTCGGCCGGATTGTGCAATCGCCGCCGAGCTCCCCGACCTCGATGTCACCTTCCGGGGCCGGGCCCGCCGAGTCGCCGATCAACCGACGGTGGATCGGTTGGCCGCGCACTGGGCGTCGACCGGCTGGCCGGCTCGGCCCGGAAGAGGGGCAATCGAGGCCGACTACAGCGCGCCGTCCGCCGGGCCGCCGCCTTGGCGTCTCTGGGTGCTCGAGGCCCGTTCTGCCGTAGCCGTCGGCGCGCGTGGCGCCATGCGCTGGCGTTTCGCCTGAATCTTCGCGCCGCGCCGGAGGGGCTTGATCCCTCCGGCGCGCTAGAGGGGATGCGCTGGTCGAAAGTCTGGCGCGTCGCGATAGGTGAGGAGTCCATCGTGTTCGCCGCTCACTGAGCGCTCGGCCCTGACCAGGTACGCCTCGTGATCCCCGGCCGAGAAGTGGCCCAGGATGTGTCCTTCCATGCTCACCGCGGAATCCACGAGGAGCGGTGCTCCTGTGGGCCCCAGCCGCCAGTCGCACTGGGCGAACTTGTCCACCAGGTCCCCGGTCTCTTCACCGAAGATTCGAGCCAGTTCGTGCTGCTCGTTGCCGAGAAGGTGGAGACCCATGGCGTGGGACCGTTCGGCCACGCCGAAGGTGTGGTTCACCTTGGCGATACACACGAGGAAGTTCGGCGGATCCATGCTGCACTGGGTCACGAAGCCGGCCAGGCACCCGCTCATCTCTCCGTCCGTCGTGCGGACCGTCACGACGTAGTACGGGAAGTCGATCCGCTCGAAGAAGGCCTCAAGCGCTTCATCTGGTGCTTCATCAGCTGACGGAACGCGGGCGCTCACGGGATCAGGGGCATGGTGCTACCCACGTTCGACTCCTTCGTTCCAACTGTCAACGCCACCCACCTTGCAAGGGCTGACAGGGACGAAATTCCGACCGGACTGGCCAATCTCACAACCATCTCCCCTGGAAGACCCGTACCCTTGACCGAGGTGGGTAAAACTCAGTGGTAGTGATGCCTGGAGACGCCCCTGGGCGCCAGACCGCGACCGCCGCCCCGACCTTCTCGGGCGGGGCCCCAGACGGGTTCGAGGTCAAGCAAGGCGGCCTGGGATCGATCGCGCAGATTCTGGCGCTGTCCACGCTCTGTGCCGTCCTGTTCCTGACATTTCTCGACAACACGGTCGTCAGCGTCGGTCTGGCCAACGTCCAGAGCGACCTGCACGCGGGCGTGACTTCGTTGCAGTGGGTCGTGAACGGGTACGCGCTGACGTTTGCCAGCTTCATGTTGGCCGCCGGAATGCTGGGAGACATGCTCGGCCGCAAGCGCATCATGCTGGCCGGAGTCGCCATCTTCTGTGCCGGGTCTGTCGTCGCCGCCCTGGCGAGCAACGTCGACTGGTTGATCGCCGGTCGGGTGATCATGGGTGTCGGCGCGGCGGCCAGCGAGCCGGGGACGCTCTCGATCATCCGGCACGTCTACCCCGACCGGAGCACCCGGGCCGACGCCCTTGGTGTGTGGGCCGCCGTCTCGGGACTCGCCTTGGCCCTGGGTCCGGTCATCGGCGGCGCACTGGTGGGCTTCTCGAGTTGGCGCGCCATTTTCTGGTTCAACCTGGGCTTCGGAGTGGTCGCCTTTGTGTTGGCCGCGGCCGTGGTCCCCGAGAGCTCGGACCGGCAGGGCCGCCGCTTCGACTTCTCCGGCTTCTTGCTCGGAGCGGCCTTCCTGTCCTCGCTGTCCTTTGCCGTCATTCAAGGGGAGGAGTCTGGCTACACGTCGGCGCCGATCCTCGCGCTCTTCGTCATTTGCGCCGTTTCGGGTGTGGCCTTTGTCATGGTAGAGCGACACGCGAAAAGCCCGATGCTCGACTTGTCGATGTTCCGGCGCCCGCCCTTCGCCGGCTCGACGTTCGTGGCGTTCGTGGCGTACTTCGGGACCTTTTCCATCTTCTTCTTCACCGCGCTCTATCTCCAGGTGGTGGCGAACGCGTCCGCCTATCAGACTGCGGTCGACTTCCTACCCATGGCCGCAGGCCTCATCATCACTTCCGCATTGACCGGGCCGCTCGTGGCTCGCATCGGACCTCGATGGCCGATGGTCATCGGGTGCCTCCTGGCCGGTGGCGGCATTCTGCTGGCCAGCGCGGTGCTCGATCCGACGGTCGGCTTCGGCACACTCGGGTGGGTCCTGCCCATAGCCGGGATTGGCATCGGCATGTTGCTCGTGCCCGTCACCTCGGTGCCGTTGACCGTGGTGCCCCCGGAACGTTCGGGCATGGCGGCGTCGGCGACGAACACAAGTCGCGAGATGGGAGCCGTGTTCGGCGTGGCCATCTTGGGGTCAATCGTCAACGGCAAGCTCACCGGCGACCTGGCCGCTCGCCTGAAGGCGATTGGCATTCCGCCAAACTTCCAGAGCCTGGTGGAGCACGCCATCCAGACCGGCGGTGCATCGAGCGGGGGAGCTGCGAGCAACGCGGAGCACTCGAGCAACGCCGCCGTGTCCAAGATCGCGACCAAAGTGGTCGACGCCGCCTACGGGGCATTTGGCTCGGGCCTCCACGTCGCGCTCGTTCTCTCAGGCAGCCTCATTCTCGTCGGGGCAGTCGTTGCGGGCTTCACCATCCACCGCCCGAAGGGTGAGACCTTCGACGTCTGATCCGCCCGCGGGTTCTTGGCGACGGTGCCGAGTCAGACCGTTGGTCCCGGCGTCTTCACGAAGGCCGAGAACGGCGGAGGTGCTCCGGCCGGTGGCACGACCGCATTCGAGATGCCTGTGGGGTTCCCAGGAGCCGCCAACGTTGGGGGATCTGCGAAGGCCCGGTGCCGTAGGTCGAGACAGTCGAGCAGGTCGTTGGCGTTGGCGTCCCGGTAGGTCATGGAGGGCAGATTCCACTTGCGCTCGATCGTCTTCAGCACAGAAGTGTGGTCGTAGACGGTGTGCGAGACGAAGTGCGGCTTGCTGTACGGAGACATCACGACGGTCGGTACTCGGAATCCATAGCGGTCGTAGCCGCCCGGCTCATTCGCACTGGTCAAGGTGGGCGGGATGTCGTCGGGGGGAATTGCCGGTGGCGGCGGCACGTGGTCGTAGTAGCCGCCGTGCTCGTCGTAGGTCCAGACGAGCATGGTGCGGTGCCAGGCTGGACTGTTGAGCAACGAGTCGACCACCGTCGACACGAAGTATTCGCCGAGGGCCAAGTCCTGAGGACTCTCCTCCGTCGCCGTCAAAATGTTGGGATCGACGTATGAGACGGCCGGGAGGGAACCCGAGCGGGCGTCGGCATGGAACTGATCGATCGTCTTAATCCGCGACGGGTTCTTCTTTACGATGTCGGCGATTACAAAGAGTGTTGACGCATTGGTTGCGTAGCTCGCCCAGCTGATGTCGTGAGCATCGAGCCGGTCGAAGATGGTGCCGTTCGGCGGGATACCGGTGATCGACGAGTCGTCAGTGGCGATCAGGCCGAAGGCAGTGCCGGCCAGGAGGAAGCGGCGGTTCGGGTAGGTCTGAGCCAATACGGAACAGAAGTAGCGGTCGCACACGGGGAAGGTCTTGGCGAGCGAATAATAGAAGGGGATTTCCTCACCCGTGTAGTACGCCATCGACCATTCATTGCTGCTTTCGGGGCCGATGAACCCGTCATTGCGCCCGTTCGCGTACTGGAGATGGCTGGCGTTCCACGACTGGGTCACGTGGCCGGCCTGGGCGGTATCCGTCTCGTGGAAGGCGCGCACGTATCCGCCCGTCGGGTCAGGGTTGGTGTTGGTCGGGCGGCCCTTTCTGTCGAGGGTAAACCCATCCCCTCGGCCGAGCATTCCGAGGTAGTTGTCGAAGGAGTGGTTTTCCTGCATCACGATCACGATGTGATCGATCTCAGGAAGCGTGTCGGTACCTGCAGGCAGCCGTGGGTTCGGAAGGGAGCCCGGGTGGCGCCAGCGTGAGCGTGGCGGGAGGTGTGTTGACGCAGCTTGCGACTTGGCGCCTGAAGCCGCGCCCTGGGCGGCTGCACTGACGCCCACCGCCGCGGCCCCCACACCGAGTGCACCCTGGAGGAGCTGTCGCCTCGACCAATTTCGATCCGTCTCCATGGTCCGCCATTAGAGCACCGGCCGTGGCGTCTGGAGAGAGCCCCGAGCCCAACCCCGCTGTCCTGGAAGGACGGTGTGGTTGTGGTGGCCGAAATTGAGCCAATTGTTCACTAATACGTCACGTTCGTCGGGTGGGGTTCACCAACCATGAGCCAGGTCCGCGCCCGGCCGTCGCACCGTCCGAGCGGACATCTCGGCGCGTTGGGCTGACGAGACGCTCCGCTGGCTCGCATTATTTCCTTCGTTTGTCATCCACCCCCGATTTGACTCCGTAGAAGCCAAAGAACGAGAGGCCGAGGGCGGGGTCACCGGCTCTCGTGTGGGGAGGTGGTCAAATGGTCCCAGCCAGAAGGAACCGGAATGCCGTGGTCACGACCTCCGATTCGGCTGCGCCCAGAGCCTCCTCGATCGCTACCGCCCGAGATCGTGCCGCAGCGGGAGCTCTGACGAAGGACGGGGGAGTGATCCTCCCACGAGGCCTCCCTGCTTGGGTCACCATCTCGGCCCGGTGCGGTCCCGGTTCCCGGGCCGCGCCCGGCGCCCTGTGCTCTCGGATCTCCCTGTTTCCGTCGGCATCCGCCGTACTGGCAACTCAACGAAAGGAAAATCACCTATGACCGTCAATCGACGCGACTTTCTGCTCCGCGGTTCTGCTGCCGCGGCGGCAGTCGGGGCGGGCGCTCTTCTGCCCGGGCTCGCATCCTCCGCGGACGCTTCTGAGACAAAGCCCCCCTCACTCGACAGTCAGCCCGATACCGCTCGGCTGCCAGAAGGTGACACTGCTCTGCCGCTCGTCGCACGAATACGCGATGTGCGCAACGGCGAAATCGACCTCTTCTTCGGCGAACACGAGGTCTCCTACCGCGATCCTCAGTTGGCTGCACGCCTGTACAAGGCCGCGCAATAGGCAGCACCACCGTCGATTCGGGACACCCCATTTCGACCCACATCGACGCGCCTGGAGCGTCGCAAGCCTCCAGCCGCCCGAACCAGAAAGGTGAACCATGTCTTCTCATCGTGAAGCACCCGAGATCTCCAAGGACCCCGTGGCGGACAGTACCGACCTGTACGCCTTCGTCAGCCCCGATGCCCCGAGCACCGTGACGTTGATTGCCAACTACCTTCCGCTCGAGGGACCCGCGGGAGGCCCGAACTTCTACGAGTTCGGCGATGATGTCCTCTACGAGATCCTCGTCGACAACGACGGGGACGCCGAACCGAACATTTCGTTCCAGTTCCGCTTCAAGACGATAATCCGGAACCAAAACACCTTCCTCTACAACACTGGCCCCATACAGTCGCTGGCCAGCCCGAACTGGAACCGGGTCCAGACCTACGATCTTCAACGTGTCGACTACCCGAGCGGAAGTGTCACGGTCCTCGGCACGGATCTCCCGTGTCCACCGTGCAATGTCGGCCCGTTGTCAACGCCAAACTATGAGGCCGCCTTGGGCAGACCGGCCGTGCAATCGCTCGGCAATGGAATAAAGGCGTTCGCCGGCCAAAGGGCGGAGGGCTTCTACGTCGATCTGGGATCCATCTTCGACCTGGGTACGCTGCGGCCATTTCAGGAACTGCATGCAACGTTCGGCGTCACAGGCCCCCTGTCCGCCATGTCCGGCATCAACTCGACCAATACCCTCAACGTTCACTCGTTGGCCCTGCAGATCCCGAACAACCAACTCACCGCGAGGGGCATCAACCCGACCGATCCGTCGAAGACCTCCTCAGTCATCGGGGTATGGACGGCAGCGAGTCGGAGGAAGGTGAAGTTCAACGAGGCGTCGCTCGGCCAGGCATTCGAATCCGGGCCCTGGACTCAGGTGTCGCGGCTCGGGAACCCGCTTTTCAACGAGGTCATCGTCCCGATGGCATCCAAGGACTTCTGGAATTCCAGCCAGCCCGCCCAGGACAGCCAATTCGCCAAGTACGTCTCAAACCCGGAATTGGCCAACCTCCTGCCGATCCTCTACACGCCACCGACGGCGGCAGGGCCAGCCGAGGGAGCATTTCCCAAGCTCTTTTCGTACAACAACGGCAGTCCGAACAGGGTCGATCTTCTGGCGATTCTGCTGACAGGGATTCCAGCCGGGACCTTGTCCGTGGCGCCGTCCTTCCAGAATTTCACCGGACCGACTCAGGCCGACATGCTCCGGCTCAACATGGCGATTGGACCATCGGCCACGCCCAACACGTTGGGTTTGTTGGCCCTCGACGCAGCCGGATTCCCAAACGGCCGGCGTGTCTTCGACGACGTGGTGACGATCGAACTTCGCTGCATCGCCGGTTTGCTCGCTCCCGGGATTGTCCCTGGGTTTCCCAATCCCGGAGACGCCGCGGCTGGCGCGATCTACGACATCGTAAACGGGGGGACAGACACGACGGTCGGTGGCACCGAGAAATACCTTTCCGACTTCCCCTATTTGGGACCCCCTCACAAGGGGTACAACGCACCCAGCGTGGCCTCGTGACTGCGACGTCGGTGGGTCCTCACACCCACGTCGCAGCCGAGCAGCCTCCCGGCCCCAGTGAGGGCGCAGTCGTCATCGACATTGGAGAGGGGATCGGGGCGGCCGTCATCTTCACCAACTCCGACCTGGACGGCGCCGAGCTCGAAATTAGGCCTGCCTCCGAGGAATGGCGGGGAGTCCATACGGCCGTCAGGGAGCGAAGCCTCGGCGGTCCCGTTCGCTATGCCGCCGTTTTCGGTTCGCTGGCCGAGGGCCAATGGGAACTGCGCGTACGCGGGAGCACTGACGAACAACCTGTCCTCGGCATGAAGGTACTCGGAGGATCGGTGATCGAGGCTCTCTGGCCATAGCCCAGGTGCGGTCATCCGGTCGCGCCCAATTGAGACCGTGAGATGGTCAATCTCAGTATCCGGGCTCGCAGAGCGAGCCGGCCGACCTGCGCCACCGGCTCCGGAAGCCGGGATGGCGCGGCAACAGTCCCGAACCGGTTTTCAATCCTGCCATTTCAGAATGCCCAAGGCCTTCGTCGGACGGCCGAGGCGTCTGCGAATGTGGCGGGTCACGGTCGATGCCCCTTGCCGCTTGCTGCCGCCGAACACCGGGCGTGAGCGAGCAGCGAGAGACCGGTAGGAGTTAAACGCGTTCTTCCCAGGTGGGACTCAACTGCGGCACCTCCAAACGCGTCCGAGGACGGTGAGCGACGGGTCCCCAGCGATCCGCTCTGGTCTCAGGTATGCGACGAGTGGCCCTGAGGAATAACCCGTCGCGCGGAAACCGAAGTTCGGGGTCCCCTTTCCGGAGTGGTCGGATAGCATCAGCGACGTGGACCCGCCGGGCCCCGAGTTGTCTGAACAGGGACTTTGCCTACTAGGGCGCCGTTTGGCAGGTCCACGAGAGAGGAGGCCGTCGTGCCGACCAATGAATCTTTCGACGCTGCCTACGACCTGGATGAATGGCGCGAACTGGCCAAGAAGGCTCAATGGGATTCACTGCAGGCCTACGGAGACCTCCTCACGAGAGTCGTGCCCGACGGGTGGCCTCGGCGACTGGCCGACCTCAACGTGCGCTACTGCGAGGAGTTCTTGAAGGGCACACAGTCGCTCACAGACGATTGGCTGGACGCGTTCGATCGTGTCATGCCGACTCGACCGAGCCATCGCACGGCGCGGACCGAGGGACCACGGCGGGTGCCCATGTCCCTGCACGCCCGGGTGGGTGAAGTGGCGAGAGGTTCGATCAGCCTACAAAACAAGGAGCGTGCAGAGACCGAGATCTCGTTTCTGGCTTCGGACTTGACGAGTAGCGACGGCGAGTCCATTCGTCCCAGCATCACGGTGCGCCCTGACCGTTTTTCGCTCGGTCCGCTGGAAGAGCGTGTCGTCGCCATTGAAGTGGCGCTCGAGCCCGACCTGTTCCCGCCGGGCAAACAGTTTCGCGGCGCGGTAGCGGTCAGGGGCTACGACAATCTGGAACTCTCCCTCACCGTCTGGGCCGATGAGTAAATGATGGTGACGGAGTCTCTCTGCGCCATTGTCTCCGATCTGAACCCGAGAACGGCGTTGGAGCAGGCATTGCTCCAAGGTGCGGTGTGGTCGAGTCTGACCTTGTTGACCGGAGAGCGAGAGCCCGCCGATATGAGGGTCTTCGTCCTGCCCGACCTCAGCGTCTTCGAGCCCGACGGCCCCACAGGCACGCAGCCCGCGCTGGTGGAGCATCTCGTCGACCTCCTAGCCGACCAGGGCTTCACTTCCGTCACGGTCGGCTCGGGTCCCGATGGTGCCGCGCGCATTCTTGACAACCGGGACGTCCTTGCCATTGCAGACTTGGTCGGATATCGGTTCGTCACGGAGCAGGACAATCCCTACGAAGTGGTGGATCTGAGCGAAGACCAGGTCCTTGCGCCTTTTCCCCCGTCGAGCGCCCTCCAGGGCACCACCCTCGCCGAGTCATGGGTCGACGCCGACATTCGCATCAGCTTTGCCAAGAACAAGACGCATGCCGAACATGGCTTCGCGCTGTGCGTTCACAACCTCCTGGGTGCTCTTCCCCTGCGGGATCGCGCCTATCACTACCGAGCCCGCCTTAAGCCGTGGGACAGCTGCGTTGACCTGCTGCGAGCGACGCCTGTGCATGTGGCTGTCGTCGACGCCATTGTCAGCAATCACGGAAGTCTGGGCGACCGCTCACCGCGGCCGCTTCGAACCGACACGATCATCGCAGGCACGAATCCGATACTCGTCGACTTCGTGGCGGCCGCCAAGATGAACACCGATCCCTACGCTTCGCCGGTCAGCGCAAAAGCGCTCCATGACATCGGTCTCCCCCAGAGGTACAAAATGCGGGGGGATCTCACCCCCTACGAGGGCTGGGAGAACGTCCATCCCCTGCAAGCCTCGGCGCTGCAACGCGTGGACGAATCGCCGAGCTTGGCGACGCACCTGTTGTCCGCCACGGTACGCCCTGACCGCGAATTGTTTCCTTTCAAGAGGGATCTCACCGAAAAGGTCAACCGAACAGCGGCGCCGGTGCTGGCCGGCCCGTGGGCCGTGTGGGGATATGCCTGGCTGGCTGCGATGGTCGACAGTGTCGAGGCTTGGCGCACGCTCTTCGCCAAGGATGCCCTGGCCCGCTTGGAGGTGCCACTCGATCTCGACCCGGGTGCGTTCAGCCGAAGCGACTACGACGAGGTCGTTGACTACCTCGAACCCCTCGAACAGCTGGTCAAGGCGGTGCCTCCCGACGAGAACGGGCTGCGCTATCGCTATGTCGATGGTTCGGTGCTCTTCCACTACTCAAAGGTGTTGCCCGTCGACTTCGATCGCTTCGTCGATGTCGTGCCGATCCGGAACGCAATCACATGGATGAAGGACTACATCGGTGGCCACACGGTGCCCGTCCGCCGGGACCGCGAGGGACGGGTCACACACCAGGCCGAGCGCAACGTGTACCTACCGCAGCCCAACTGGCTCATCCTTTACGGTGGATCTGTCATCGACGTCGCCAAGCTCGAGTCCATTCACTACGACGACGACGAGCACAAAATCGTCTGGCGCACGGTGCACAGCAGCAACGATTCGGCCACGCACGACGACGGTAGCGTCCGGTTTACGCGAGTCCCTGCGGGTACCGAGATCGCCGTGGTCGCCCGCCAGCATTTCCGGCTCCCGCCGTTCTGGCAGATGGTCAATCTCGACCGGTTCCCAGAGATCAAGAATCGCTTCGTCGCCACGGAGTACTTCAAGTTCTTCGACGAGACCATCGACAACTTCGAACGGGCCTATTCGGGGGATGACATAAGGATCGGTCGCACCTGGGACCCTGCCCACGGTGAGGATGGGTACGAGCAGGACGAGGTGGACCTCATGACTCGGGCGCGTGAGTTCGTGGGCCGCTTCGGCCGCCAGGATCAGGCCGGCACCATGGACGAGAACGGCTTCCGCCATTTCGAAGCGCCGCAGCAGGCGGAGCCGGACGACGGGGAGGCGGGACGGTTCCGCGACGGGTTCCTCCGGCGGGTGCCACCCGACGTGTCGACCTGGTGGTCGGATTTGGCCCGACAGGTCGGCAAGGACATCGGCGTGGTGGTACTCGAGGAGTGAAGGCGCTCGTCACGGGTTCGAACGGCCTCATCGGATCCAACATCGTCCGCGTCCTCTTGCGCCAAGGCCACCAGGTGCGCGGTCTGGTCCGGGCGACCAGCGATCTCCGAAGTCTGCGGGGGCTCGATCTCGAGCGGGTGCAGGGTGACGTCCTCGACCGGGGGTCCCTCGAGGCCGCCATGGAAGGTTGCGACGTGGTGTTCCACGCGGCGGGCGTCTTCACCTATTGGGGAGACGCCGAACGACAGATCGAGGCCGTGGTCATCGAAGGGACACGCAACGCGCTCGAGGCGGCGGCCTCCGCTGGCGTGGCCCGGGTCGTCCTGACCTCGTCATCGGTCAGCTGCGGCTCGTCCCCCCGGCCGGAGTCGCGTGACGAGCGCGACCAGTTGCGCGACCCCGATGCCCCGTCGTACTTTCGGATGAAGGCCCGGCAGGAGCGCGAGGCCCTGGATCTCGCCGACGAACTCGGGATCGACCTGTTGGCGGTCTGTCCCACCATCACTGTGGGCGGCCCTGACTATCGCCTGCTGCCGAGCAACGCCATCATCCTCAACTTCCTCAACGATCCCTTCTCCTTCACCTTCCCCGGCGGATGCAACGTGGTTCACGTCGAGGATGTCGCCCTAGGTCACGTCCTTGCGGCCGAGAAGGGCACGCGAGGGGAGCGCTACCTGCTCGGCTCTGAGAATATGCGGTGGGTCGACATCCACCAGACCATTGCCGATTTGTGCGGCGTTCGGGGACCAACCCTGACGGCGACCCTCACCGCTGCCTACTTGGCTGCCTCGGCAATGGAGGTCGCGGCTCGCTGGACGAAGAAGGCGCCCGCCTCCACGCGGTCAGAGGCCAAGGCGCTCGGGCGCTACTACTGGTACCGAATCGACCGCGCCAAGGCCCTCGGCTACCGGCCACGATCGAGCCGGGACGCCTTGGTGCAGGCCATCGCCTGGCTCATTGAGAGTCCACACGTGTCGCATGCACTGCGCGCTCGCCTCCACCCGAGTGCCGAGGTGACCGATACTGGCTCGAATGGGTGGCGAGTCGTCGCGGGAGACAGGACGTGAAGCCGTTCCGCACCCTGGCGGTTGTGCGCTTGGAGCGTGATGCCGTGTGGACGCTCGTGCGCGACCGGCTCGACGAGCTCGTGCCCCTCATCAACGACGTGGAGAGCGTGACCGTCGATTCCCGCCGGGAAGATCCGGACGGGACAGTGCACCTCGTCAACCTGTGGCGAGCCAAAGCAGAGGTCCCCGCGCTCCTACGCACGGTGATCAAGCCCGACATGCTGGCCTGGACCGACACGGCTGAGTGGAAGGCCGGCGATTGGGCATGCCGCTGGAGAATCCGTCCCCAGGTTTTCGCAGACAAGGTGGATTGTGTCGGGGTGACCCGCTATCTGGAGACGATGGGTGGTCGCGGCACCCGCATCGTCCTCGAGGGTGAGCTTGACGTCGCTCCTGGAAAGCTCCCCGGGGTCACGTCCCTCGTCGGGGGTCCCACCGCCCGGGGCATCGAGTCGTTCGTCACCGGACTGGTGCCGCGGAACTTCCAAAAACTGGCAAAGGCGATCTCGGCTCACGCCGCCTCGTAGGACTCAGGGACTCACCAGATAGCTGTGGTGGAAGCCCAGGCGGGGGTCGGCGAGGCGAGACATCGACGGCACGTACTCGTGCAGGTCGGGCATCTTCACCCGCAGCCGCATGGTGTTCGACGGGTAGTCGTAAATTGTGATGTGGTTGAGCCCCCGATTGGCCGTGAAGAGCAAAGACTGGTCCGAGCTGAGCATCGTGGCGTAGATGGAGTCGAGCACGGTGAAGCGACTGGCGCGCAGCGCACCCAGGAAGTGATGGCTGCTTGTGAACATGGAGCCCCTCGCGAGCGCGTCATAGGCCTGAGTGCCGACTTGACGTGCCACCTTGGCCTGTCCGCGGAACCCGGGGCGCTCGTCGACGAACCGCCACTCGGCGAAGGACGCCAGATCGATGAACACGATGCTCTGGCTTGCCCCGTTGCAGAAGATGAGCTCGCGGTCTGAGAGGGTCACGTCGGAGTTGAGGTGCGCCGGGGTCTCCCGACCGACGGCCCAGTGCCGAAGCACCTGCGCCGACTCGGCATCGATCTCGAAGGCGTACTCCTTGGAGAACCCGATGGCCCAGTCCTTCCAGTCCCGCCCCTCCTGGGGTGCAACCCGGAACGAGACAGGGTAGAAGAGGTCCTCGGTAGGGTGGGTGGCCAGGTGCCAGCAGGTGGCCGGGAGCTCGACTCGTCTCGCCTCCCCGCTATGCAAGTCGTAGATCCCCACTTCCTTCGCCTCGCCGGTGACCGGACTATCCATTCCGCCGTAGACGATGTAACGGCCTGAAGCAGTCATCTTCATGGCATGCGGAAGCTTGAGCGCGTGCGGGCCGAGGCGCTCGCCCTTGCCCAACCGGTTCAGGTCGAACCGGTACATGTAATCGCCGACCGCAGTGATGAACTCGGAGTCGTCCAGCCAGACCAGATGCGTGCTCCCGCGCAGGGTGGTGTCGTTGACCTCGTACTGGAGAGTGGACACCCTGTCCACTTCCTCGAGCGTGGCGGCGTCGTAGAAGAGGAGGTGCTGGCCGGCATTGCCCAGGAAACCGACCGATCGGCCGGGATTGACCGTCGTCGCGTGGCCGGCGGCTGCACCGTCGAAGTACTGCACTTTGTAGGCGTAGGAGTTGTCCGAGGGGTCGAAGAGGAAGAGACAGACGCCGGCCATGCCCTCGAAGCCGTTGATGCCGTTGCCGTCGAGCGCAACGTAGAAGCGGTACGGATAGGTCCTCACGCACCCTCCCACACACAGAGATCGAAATTTGCTTTGGATTGTAGTCGGAGTCCATTGGGCAACGAGGAGGGTCGTTGCCCGAGGGCCCACGGCGGGGACGCCGGGAGGCTGTCGCGAGACCGTCATGAATGGGCTCCCGTCGGAAACTGTTGACACTGGGCTCAATGAGGGTGAGGATGAATTTGATCATTGGAGGAGGTCATCGTGCCCAAAGGTGGCGGAGGCAGCAGCGGATCGGAAACTGTCACCGTCACCTCGACTGACACTGGGACGATCGACATCATCGGATTGGACGACGTCCAGGTCACGCTGAACGTCCCCGATCCGATCACCACCAACTCGAGCTTGACGACGACATCGACCCTGCTCGTCCCCGATCCGATCAAGAACGACATCACCACGAAGAGTGACATCGGTGTGAAATCCGATCTCACCCTGGACATCAAGCCGCTCGACGCGACGGTAGACGTGAAACCCGTCGTCCTCGATCTCTGTTACACGGTCAACGTCGGGCGGATTCCCGAGACCCGAATCCGCAACCCCTACCGGCATCACATCGGCCTCACCCTCTTCGGCACAGAGGTGCTCGGCATGACGTTCGAGGGTGAGCAGGACACGGTGATCGAAGACCTGCACCGACAACCGATGGTCGTCGAGGGTCGCGAGTACTTTGAGCACGAGCATGGAAGGGACTGGCGGCGCGATGACGTGGGCGGTCTCAACATCCGAGTCGGACCCTGAGAACGGCCGCCATGCGCGAGCGTCTCACCGACTACAACCTCCTATCAGACGGCGGCCGCACGCTGACCTTGGTCGGAGCGCCGGGCCCGATCTCGCATCAGCTTGAGTTCCACAATGGCGGCGAGCAGCGAGCGATCCTGCGACAGGCGTCCCTCGTGAGCCCGCAGCTCGAGGCCGCAACGGGGCAGCGTCCCGGTGTGGTGATGCCGAGCGTCGTCCTCCATCCCGGTCAGGCGCGACGTGTTCCGATCCGAATCACGATCCCGACCCACACGCCGCCGGGACGCTACGAGGGCAAGCTGCTCGTGGCCGGCCAGACGGTCGAGGTAGTGATCCACGTGGTGGAGGTCTACGAACTCGACGTCGCTCCGACCGAGGTGGTCTTGGAGAACCGAGTGGGCGATCGGACGATCAGGCAGATCGTCTGCACCAACAGCGGCAACGTCCCACTCACGATCGGCGAGATCGGGGCCGTGGTGCTGGACGATGAGCTCACCAACTGCCGCAGCCTCCGCGCGGTGACAGCGGCGTGGCCCGACGAGGGCGGCCAACACGATGCAATCGACCGTTTCGTCGACCTCTTCGTCAAGGAGGGGTGGAAGAAGGTGGTGGAACATTCCGGCGTGCTCCGGGTGCACACTGCGGGCGGCCCGCACGAGCTCTTGCCCGGCCAGACGAAGGTGATCGACCTGGAGATCACTCTCCCTGACAAGCTCGAACCGAGGACCCGCTACACCGGCGTCGCTCCGTTGTACCTATCCGACGTGACTTTCCAGATAGTGCCCGTCCGGGGCCGGCTCGATGCTGACCACGAGGCGACTGAACACAACACTGCTCCACCCCGTAAAGCCGCACCGGCCAAGAAATCGGCGCGGACCCGGAAAGCAGCCTCCTAAAGGAGCCCGCCCATGACCATGCCATCCACTCCGACCTGGGTCGACATCCTGACCCCGACTCAATGCCCCTGCTGCGGCCAGGCCGTGATGCCGACGCCGCAGGACTATCTCGATGCGTTCACGAACTCCGTCGATCAGTTCACCTCCTCGATGTCCCAGTGGATGGGCAACACAGGCGGGATGACGACCGATCCGGCACAGCCGGCATCCGGCACGGTGACACGCAGACACATGCGGCAACGGCCCGGTCGAATGGGCGCCACGATGGCCGGTACGCCAATGTACGGCTGGGGCCGGCAGCAGCCTGCGGGCCAGTTTGGCCGTGGCAACCGCCAGGGCCACCAGCATCACGCGGGCTGCGGGTGCGGGTGCCACGACAAAGGCGGTGATTGCGGGTGCGGCTGTGGGAGCAAGCATGGGGGGTGCCGGCAGGATGACTGCCACTGCCGCTGCTGCATCGGGGACGACCTCGACCTTGTTGTCTATTCAAGGGTCGGCGAGCGACGCATCGTCCCGATCTCGATATCGAACGAGCGGCGAAGAGAGCGCGAGGTAACCCTCGAATTGAGTGGGTTCAAGAGCAGAGGAGGTCGGGCGGTTCCCGTGACCGGTGCGATCGTCGGCGAGAGCACGTTTGCGTTGGCACCTTGCGAGGAGCGTGCGGTGACCATCATGGTCGAGTCGTCGGAGCCTGACTCTCCCGCCAGCGACGTCAACACGCCGCCGAAGACCGACGTCGACGATTGTCTCGTCGCGGTCGCAGACCTTCGGGTGGAGGGATGTGACATCCGTTGTCCGATCGGCATCGGTGTGGTGCTGCTGCCGCGTGACTGCGACACATTCGACCTGACATGCGGCTGCGGGTGCTGCTGAGCAACTGAGGTCGCGGGGCGGGCAGTTGCCGCCCGGCGTAAGGGTTCTCCGGACGTTGCTCGTCGTCTTTCAATGCCTGGATCGGGAACCTCTCCACGATCATCTGGGGCACGACTCGGCTGTCCGAGCGACAACCTGATGCGCCACAATCAACGACCGCCATGTAACGAATCGAAGATCGACAAGAATGACGGGGGTGAGCCCGGTCGGACCGGTGACCCAACAGGGACTTCAACCCTGACCGCTCGTCGGAGGACTGGTTGAGGAAACGAATCAAGCAACCGGAAGAAGACGTGATGCAACTGACTTTAGTTGGTCACACGCAGTCGCTACCTCCTCCTATGGTTCGGTCGAATCCGAATGTTTCAGAATTCTCCCGTGACGGGGTGTGGTCGCACCGTCCGGAACAGATCGATTGTCCAGGCTATTCAATTCAGTGCCGCGGTGATCGGTACGATCGCTGCTCCGCATCGATCATCATCAGAGTTGGAGAGTTTGGCTTCTAAGTGATCACGTCCGCCGATGCAAAGGTGTTGGAGAGATTGGTGGGATCGGCAACCTTTTCGCGCGGCAACAACTATGCACGAACAGGTGCGGTCAGGAAACGCACATGGAGTCCCGGTGGTACCCATGTTGTCGGCGAAATTCAAGGTGGGAGCCGCCGGCCCTACGTGGCTACCGTGACGTTGACCCGCTCGCGGTCAAAAGAGCTCTCCGCGTTTGAGGGCACATGCACCTGCCCGGTGGGTGTGAACTGTAAACACGCGGTGGCACTCGTCCTTGCCGAGGAAACCTCGGTGCGCTCTGGTCAGGTTCCGCAGCTCACGCTCGTTCGGGATGCCATCCCACGAACTCTCCCAGAACTGCGCGACGGACCGATCCGATCAGTCGGTCGTGTGTCCGACCCGACCGACTGGAAGCTTCCTCTTCAGAGCTTGTTGGGTTCTGATGGGAACGATGCGGTGGAGCCCGGTGACGCCGACATCGGACTCCAATTTGAGCTGGTACTAGACCCGGGCGGCGCAGGAATCCGGGTTCGACCGGTGGCACCGGGCCGGAACGGCAACTGGGTAAGGACCGGGATTTCATGGTCGACTCTCGACTACTACCGCTACGGAGCGCGCGGCACCCCTCGGGCCTCCGAACGGCTCGCCTTGGTCAAGGAGTTGCTGGCACTCAGCCGGCTGGCCGATCGTCGCCGCATGTACAGCCATTCCGATGACGTGGTGCGACTCGAGACCATCAACAGTCGGAGATTGTGGGACCTCATCGGCGAAGCCAGAGCCTTGGGGCTCCCCCTGGTGCAGTCGGGACGTCACTCACAGCCGATTACCTTCGTCCCGAGGGCTGCCGATGTCACCATTGACGTCACGCGGTCGGAAGCTGGCCTGAGGGTCGAACCGCGTATCGGGATCGAAAGTCAACGGATTCCGCTCCAGGAGTCCTTACTGATCGGTCGTCCAGCGCATGGCATTGCGTGGTGGGACGAGTCGACAGAAAGAAACAGCGCGACGTCACCATCGGGACTCGGGCTGGCGGCGCTGGCCACGCCGGTGGACGACAATCTACGAGCCTTCCTCAGGACGGCTGCTGTCGACGTGCCGAGTCACGATGAGAAGCGATTCTTGCGGGCGTTCGTTCCAAGGCTCCGCCGGAGAGTGGAGGTGAAGTCAAGCGACGGATCCGTCGAACTTCCCGAGATTCGGCGGTCAACTCTGGTCCTCACCATCAGTGCAAGTGACGATCACCGGATCGAGTTGACGTGGGCCAGGAGCGCCGAAGGTGAGGAGTGGCGCGAAGACTTGTGGGGCGCAGCGAGCAGAGACCGGCGACGATCCGCCGAGGACTCGATTGTCGAAGCGGCGTCCGCCATTGTCCGATCCGTTCCGACGATGTTCGAGGTCACGTCCCACGGGTACCGCCTCGCGCCGCAGTCCCGACTGGATGGTATGTCGGCTGTCCGATTCGTAACCGACCTACTGCCGGCGCTTGAGGCGACCGATGGCATCGAGGTTGAGCGGATCAGCACGTTGCCCGATTACAAGGAGGCTGCGGCTGCCCCAGTGATCAACCTGGGTGGTTCCCGTTCAGCCGATGACGACTGGTTCGACTTGACGATCAGGGTGACGGTTGGGGGTGAGGAGGTGCCGTTTGCGGAGCTGTTTGTCGCTCTGGCCGGCGGCCAATCGCACCTGATCCTGCCATCGGGGACCTTCTTCGCACTCGATCGAAAGGAGCTGCGAGATCTGGCCCAACTCATCACCGAAGCTCGCAGTCTCCGCGACGATCCCGGTGACGGGGTCCGCCTAAGTCGGTTCCAGGCGAGTTTGTGGGAAGACTTTCAACGCCTCGGAGTGGTCTCCGCCCAGGCGAGTCGGTGGGAGGACTCAGTACGCGCCCTTGTGGATGCGGTCGATCGGAAAGAGCACGGCCCGCCTGTCTCATTGCGAGCCACTCTCAGGGCCTACCAGCACACTGGATTCAACTGGCTGGCCTTTCTCTACGAGCATCGGCTCGGCGGCGTTCTGGCCGACGACATGGGGCTTGGCAAGACGCTGCAGGCGCTGGCATTGATATGCCACATCAAGGAACTTGGCGTCGTCCAGGATCCCTTCCTGATTGTGGCGCCGACGAGTGTCGTGGGCAACTGGCTCTCGGAATGCCGCCGTTTCGCTCCCAGCCTGAATGTGGCCACAGTCACCGAGACTGGCCGGAGACGGGGCACGACGGTGGAGGAAGTGGCCGACGAAGTCGATGTGGTGGTCACTTCGTACAGTCTTTTCCGGATGGAATACGACGAGTACGCCGCAACCGGTTGGGCTGGGCTGATCCTCGACGAGGCCCAGTTCGCCAAGAACCGGCTTTCGCAGACCTACCAGCGGGCGAGGACGCTACCGGTTTCCTACAAAGTGGCGATGAGCGGGACGCCAATCGAGAACAACCTCATGGAACTTTGGTCGTTGCTCTCCATTGCCGCTCCCGGTTTGTTCTCCAACCCCGACCGATTCGCTGAGTACTACCGGGTTCCCATTGAGAAGGAAAACGACTCCGAGCGGCTGGCGCAGCTCCGTCGACGAATCCGCCCCCTGATGCTGCGGCGCACCAAAGAGCAAGTGGCCAATGACCTGCCTGACAAGCAAGAACAGGTCCTGGAACTCGACCTCAACCCCAGGCACAAGAAGATCTACCAAACGTATCTCCAACGGGAACGTCAGATGGTCCTCGGACTCCTCGATGAGATGACGAAGAACCGCTTCCAGATCTTCCGCTCACTCACGCTGCTCCGCCAAGCCAGCCTTGATGTGTCGTTGGTCGATGCGAAGCATCAAGGAGTGCCGTCGACCAAACTCGATGCGCTTATGGAGATGCTCGACGACATCGTGAGTGACGGCCACCGGGTATTGGTGTTCAGCCAGTTCACCCGGTTTCTCGACCTTGCCCGTGGTCGGATTCGCAAAGCCGGTATCGAGCACTGCTATCTCGATGGCCGGACGCGCAATCGACCCGCCGTCATCGCCCAGTTCCGGGAGGGCAGTGCCCCGGTCTTCCTGATCAGTCTCAAAGCCGGAGGGTTCGGCCTCAATCTGACTGAGGCGGACTACTGCATCCTGCTCGATCCGTGGTGGAATCCGGCCACCGAGGCGCAGGCCGTCGACCGTGTTCACCGCATCGGCCAAACACGGAAGGTCATGGTTTACCGACTGGTGGCCAAGGACACTCTCGAAGAAAAAGTCATGGCGCTCAAGACCAAGAAGGCCCGGCTGTTTGCCAACGTCATGGACGGAGGAGGCTTCGAATCGGGCGCCATGACCGCTTCAGACATCCGCGAACTTCTGGACTGACGCGTGTGCGCACTCCGGTCTTCGCAGGCGCGGTTCGTACTCACACAGAAGAATGGCCTGCGCCGGCTTTTCTGGCCGGGACGCTCAGTTGTACGGATCGAGCGCCAGCTCGGCGACACCTTGTGGGAAATGAGCCGCCTGGGCGCCCGTCTGCTCTTGCAGAGGTTCGAATCCATTCGGAGCCGGAATCAGAAATGCCGGATCAGACCTTCTCCGAGCTCTCGCCGGCGTAGCGCCGGGTCGTGCGTGGTGTCGTCAACAACCTGACTGAGTTGGCGAGATCGGCGGGTCAAACGTGGTACAGCAGGATGCCGGCCTCCTCGCGGCGTCGCACGGCGCCCGTAGCCCGCAAACGCTCCAGGTGGGCGAAGGTCTCGGCCTCGGCCATCGAGCCCCACGACCGTGGGGCGAACAACTCGTGCGAGAGTTGAATGACGTTGGCCCAGCCGACGGCGTCACAGATCTCGAGCAGCCGATCGAGGCGCTCGTCGTGGTGGCGTTTGATCTCCTCGGCTCGGCCCGCCAGGTTGTGGAATGGCTGGCCGTGTGCCGGCAGCACGGTCGACACGTGGGGTAGCTCGGACAAGCGCTCGAGCGATTCGATGTACATCAGGAGTGGGTCACCCGGGATAAGTCCGGAAATGTGCGGTGTGATTGTGGGCAATACCTGGTCTCCAGCCAGCAGCACTCCGCGCTCTTCGTCATAGAGACAGAGGTGATCGTCGGTGTGCCCCGGGGTGAAGAGCCCGACCCAGTCCCGGGCACCCAGGGTGATGTGGTCGGAATCAGCCACGCGGTGCGACGGGCGGGGTGGCTTGAACCATTTGAAGAAGTCGGCCTGATTGGCGAGCATTCTTGCTCGGGCTTCTGGTGGTGGTCCCACCGTCGACCCGCCCCAGGGCGCAGCGCGCTCGATGCGAATGCTCGGGATCGGGCTCTCGTCCGGATCGATGTCGTCGGCCGCCTCGAGCTCGCGATCGTCGATGTCTTCGGGATCGAAGAAGGTGCGGAAGCGGTCAGAAGCCACAATGGCGCCTCCGCTCTCCTGGGCCAACAACCCTGCGCCGCCGAAGTGGTCCGGATGCGAATGAGTGACGACAATGGTGTGCACCCGTTCCAATGGGATGCCCGCTGCGTCCATGCGGCTCCGGAGGGCCTTCCACGACTCCTCGCCTGGGAGGCCTGGATCGACCAATGTGAAACCCTCGTCATCTTCGAGGGCGTAGGTGTTGACGTGGCCCAACCCGGTGAAATCGATGGGCAGCTGCAGGCGCAGGATGCCAGGCACCACCTCGATGATGTCCGGCGTGGCGTCCATCTGCTCCTGCTTGGGTGGACGGGGTGGGGTCTCGATCGATTCGAATGTCGTCACGAAGCCAAGATCATTGCACTCCCTCACAGATGGGCAATTCTTGATGCGGCTCTCCGCTCGGGTCGATCTGGGGCCGGGCGGAGTGGAAAGCCCAGCGGCGAGCCGCTTGAGTTGAAGCTCCGACTTGAGGTTTCACGCCACCCCGGCACACCGCCGACAGTTCATCACCGGAAATGTCTGACCCGGACCGTCAGCGCAGGGGCGTGGTGATCCTGCGTCATCGGTTCCGGGTCTCCGAGCGACGAGCATGCTGGGTCGCCGGCCAGCCCAGCCGCACACAGCGCCTGGTGCCACTCAGTCCAGGTCCCGATGGCGATCTGGGCATGCCGACGCTCGCAACAGCGACGCGACGCCAATGCATGTGTGGAGGGTAGCTATGGATCCTGTTGGTGCTCGGGTCCCATTCCTCGCGTGTCACCCAGGTTGCGCGGTGTTCGCTCCAGCGGAGGATTCGATGAAGTGACCAACGGTGTTGCTGGCTCCGGCAAGTCGCTTGGTCACCAGCTCCTCGGCCGCAGCGAGGGGAGTGATGCCGCGCGCCTCGGCGCGCTCGAGCACCAAGGTCGTTGTGTCCCGGATCCGACCGACGGCCTTCACCGCGCGCTCTTGGTCATAGCCATGGGCTTCTTCGGCGATGTTGATGATGCCACCCGCGTTAGCCAGAAAGTCGGGGACATAAAGAATGCCGGCCGCCGCGAGTGAGTCCGCGACCCGAGCGCTGGCGAGCTGATTGTTCGCCGCGCCCACAATGATCGCACAGTGAAGGTCAGGCACTGCATCTTCCGTCAGCAGCCCCCCCAATGCACACGGACAAAGGATGTCAGCAGTCGCTACGGGAGCATCGGACGGGTCGATGAGACGGATCGCACCGTTGCGTACAGCGGCCTCCGCCTTGTCATGATTGACATCGGCGGCGATTACGACGGCTCGTCGTTGAACGAGGAGCCGAATGACCTCCTCTCCCACCTTGCCGACGCCGACAACACACACCGTCTTTCCCTCGAGGTCATCACCCCACCGCTGGGCGGCCGCGGCCTCCATGGCAACCACCACGCCGAGAGCAGTCGCTGAACTGGGATCGCCAGATCCGCCCCGCGATACCGCAGTGCCCGCCACGAAGGGCGTGGTCTCCCGAATTACACCCATGTCGTCCTGGGTCGTCCCGACGTCCTCTGCTGTGACGTATCGCCCATCGAGGCGGTCGACGGCGGCACCAAAGTCATGGAGAAGATCGGGCGTCTTGACGCGGGTCGGATCCCCGATGATGACCGCCTTGCCACCTCCTTGTGCCAGTCCCGCCAGAGCCGCCTTTTCCGTCATGGCTCTCGAGAGACGAAGGACATCGTCGAGCGCGACCGCCTCGTCCTCATAGGGATAGAACCGGGCCCCGCCCAGGGAGGGACCAAGGAGGGTGGAATGGACAGCGATGATGGCTCGAAGACCGCTGCTGGCACGTCGAACAAAGACAAGGTCCTCATGCTCAAACCCAGACAGGCCCTCCAGCAGCTCGCTTGATTCGCTCTCGCTCAGGCCACCCACAACCAAATTCTATGGGGCGATCGAACTCGATAATCCCCTGAGTAGGCAATCCGTCAGCCTCCGTGGTTGCACCGCACGCATGGACTCGACGGACGGCTCCCTGGCCGAGCGAGCAGACTGTGGCCATGGACGAAACGTCCGTCGATCCCGATCCGATGACTCAGCTGTCCCGGTGGCTCGAGGTTGCGCGGACAGCAGGCGAGCCCATGCCCGAGGCGATGGCAGTTGCCACAGCTACGACCGATGGGCGCCCAGCCTCCAGAATGGTTCTGCTCCGAGGCATCGATCACCGAGGTCTCGTCTTCTACACCGACCGGGAAAGCGAGAAGGGTCGGGACCTGAGGGCGAATCCAGTCGCCGCTGCGCTCTTCCATTGGCTCCTCCCCGTGCACCGACAGGTCCGGGTGACCGGAGCAGTGGAGGAAGTCGATGACGATCAGTCGGACGCCTATTGGCGGTCGCGACCGCCAGGGGCCCGTCGTAGCGCCGTCGCAAGCCACCAGAGCGAGGTGGTCGCGAGTCGAGCGGTGCTCGAAGAGCGGGCGGCCGAGCTGGCCGAGGCCTTCCCCGAGGACACGGGGCCACCGCGCCCTCCTCGATGGGGCGGCTTCCGGATCCGTCCTGAGATTGTCGAATTGTGGGAAGAAGGAGCGGATCGCCTGCACGATCGGCTGCGCTACCAGGCGCAGTACGGAAGCTGGACGCTCGAGCGGCTATCGCCCTGACAACCTTGACCGACGAACGGCTGGTCGCCCCAGACCGTGGGCCGGCCCGGCCCCCGCGACGAGGCTCCGGTGGTCCCCGCACAGATGGAACCTGGGGGATAGCCTCAATTCGTGGATCGAGCAGGGGAGGACGAGATGGCAGGTCCGACAAGCAGGCGCCCTTGGCGACCGGCCCGGGTGGCGGCGGCCATGGCCACCGCGCTCGGCGCGTCCTGGCTCGGTGTGGGGGCCCTCGATCTGGCGACCGCCGGACCGGCCGGAGCGTCGGGGTGCGCGTTCCACCTCGCGCCCGGGCCGACAACTGGTGCGCTCGGGAGCCTGGGCATCAACTTCCGCGCCATCCCCAACGGACCGGCAGAGACATGCACGACCACCTTCTCGGCCACGGCGTCCATCACCGGTCCTGGGGGCGTCAAGCCCACCAACGTGAACAGCAACCCCTTGACGTCCACCTTCACCGTGACGTTCTCGCCCAACCGGCTGGGCCCGCTCGTCGGCTGGCTGTGGTCACCGCATTGTGCCGACCCGGCCAACGTGCCGTACACCTTCACCGCCACCAGTGCGGCCGGCGGCGTGGCGGGGGTGCCTCTCCCACCGGAGAGCTGTTCTGAGCAGGGTGCTCCGGGGCTGACATCAAGGATCACTGACCCCATCACCGAGTCCCCGGACCTGGGCAGCGTGGCTGGGATCGCCGGCGACGCCGGGGAACCTCGGGTACTCGACCGTCGCCCTGGAGGGGTCGCAGTTCGGCTTCGGCGACGCCACCCAGTTCAACATTGCATTCAGCAATGCGCCGGTCGTCGGTATCGCCAACGCCGGTGATGGATCAAGCAACTGGCAGGTGTCGGCGGACGGTGGGGTGTTCTCCTTCGGCAGCGCTCACTTCTACGGCTCAATGGGCGGCATCCCGCTCAACTCCCCCGTGGTCGGCATGGCCTCCACGCCCGACCACGGGGGGTACTGGCTGGTCGCCGCCGACGGCGGGATCTTCAGCTTCGGCGACGCCGTCTTCCACGGCTCGATGGGTGGACAGCCGCTGAACCAGCCGATCGTCGGCATGGCGTCGACGCCGGACGGCCAGGGCTACTGGTTGGTCGCCGCCGACGGCGGGATCTTCGCCTTCGGTGACGCCGTCTTCCACGGATCGATGGGGGGGATCCCCCTCAACGCGCCGGTCACCGGCATGGCGGCCAACACCGCCGGCGGCTACTGGCTCGTGGCCACCGACGGCGGGATCTTCAGCTTCGACGCGACCTTCTTCGGCTCCACGGGGGGGATCGCTCTCAACGCGCCGATCTCGGGGATGGCCGCTTCCTCGGACGGCAACGGGTACTGGTTCGTCGGTGCAGACAACGGCGTGTTCGCCTTCGGCGACGCCCCGTTCCACGGGTCGGGGCCGGTCGCCGGCTAATGAAGGCGGCCTGAAGGGTCCAAATACTGACGCGCAACGCCGTGACCGTCATCGAAGGCTGGTCGAATCGCAGTCGTCATGAACGATGCCTTCTCCGCGAGCTCGCTGACCGCGAGCACCCGGCAGTGGGAGCGTTACTCAGGAGCGAAAGCCTGCTAGCCAGATCGGCTGTCCCTCCGCTCGAGAGATCATCGAACGCAACCAATCGCCCTGCCATCATCACCACCAACGCCTCTGCTGGACCCGTCACCTCGGGTCCGTGGCCGTGAGACCAGTCCATATCGGTAGCCGTGAGCTGCAACCCGGCGATGCGTTTCTTGGCAGCGAATAGATGAATATCGTCCTTGACGAAGTCCGCCACTAGGAAGGATGTGGGCCTGGGCAGATCGGCGCTCCACAGGGCCACCTCTGATCAGCCTGAGCGTGACGAGGGCATTCCGGGTGGACTCGCTCCAACTGATTCCTGACGGTTGAAATCGTCAGCCTGTGCGACCTGGACGCTCGTCACCTTGGTTGTTGCGAAGCCGATGGAGGAGAGCCTTTTCGTCGGTTCCAAGGAGCTTGGAAAGCTGGTCCTCACGTGGTTTGCCGCCGGATGCTCGATCCGAGAGAAGTGCAAGATTCGCTTGGCTGTGTTCGAGCAGTAACTGCATTTCGTCGCGTTCGGCGTTGGCAGTCCTCGACTCCGCTTTCGCTCGCAAGAGATCACGTTCCAGGTCGTCGATACGACCCTCCAGCCGCTCGATTCTGCGGCGGGCCCACGATCCGTCATTCCCCGGCTGTCGTTTTCCTTCGTTCAAGGTCTGAACGACTTGCAGCAACAACGCAGATGCCACCTGGTCGTAATCCATCTCCGCGCCATCCGCGCCATCCGCGGCATTGAGCACATCGTCGACTCCCGACGGGGAAGCGCCAGAAACAGCCGAGATCCGATAGGTCCGTTTCCCTCGAATTTCTCTCGTGAGCTCGCCTGCCCGGTCCATGTTTGCGATCAGCTGGGTGAAGCCAGCGTCTGTCCCCGTGTAGCCAAGTGCCTCCTTCAGTTTGGCTGTCGCCCGCCCGCTTGAGTCCTCAAACGGTCCATTTTTCGCCAGATATTGTGCGATCTGTTGGCGGTTCTTACCACGCGGCATATCAATCTCCAGAATGACTCATGAGCACAAGACCAGCGATATGGCGCCACGAGAGTCGGACACATCGACGCTCTTGACCTGCGTTCGGATATTGTCAGCTTACTTGCCAAGAGGTGATGCTCTTACTCGGGCCATCGGACCCCCCATCCACGAGATCAGGCGTTTTCTTGTGCCTCGCCCGCCGCAAAGTCTCGAGCTTCCAAGTGGTGGCGATATCGATTGACCATCTCCACCGTCCGCCAGCCATAGCGATCCATCACTTCGCCGACATTTGCGCCGCTCTTCAGCAGGGTTGTGGCCGAATGGTGTCGGAGATCGTGTGCAACCTCATTGGCGGTGCTCCGATCTCGTTGCATGCTTCAGTGAACGTTCGTGTGATCGTGTAACGGGTTGTAGGGCCGCTGTGCCGCCGGATCCGGAGAGAAGACACTAGGCGGCGGGTTTGATCGTTGCCCGCGTTTTTTGCCCGTGCATCGGCTTGCTCCTCAGCGCCTTCGAGAGCTTCACCGTGTTCGATTCTGTTGCGTGTTCGATTCTGTTGCGTGTTCGATTCTGTTGCGATTCGTCGGATATCACCCGTCTTGGTTCGCTACACGTGTCCACCGGGACGCTGCGACCGATCGACGGATGAGAAGACTCCCTTTCGTGAGATCGACGTCTCTCCACTGGAGTCCGGCCACCTCCCCTCGCCGGCAGACAGTCCGGGCGATCACCGCCACGAGGTTCCCCCCGATTGAGGTCATTCGCCAGCAGGTCATCGATCACACGACGTACCTCGGTGGTGGATGGTGGGTCCATCTCCCTGGCGCCGAGGGGAGGTCGTTCAATCCCGTCAGTCGCGATGATCGAGCAATAGTCGTCCCGGTGCACGCAGGCGACCACTTCTCGAGTGTCTGCGTGACCGTGATCGGTTCCGCAGCCGACGATGTACTCCTGTCTTTGGCGACCTCAGTGACGAAGGCTGCCAGGGCAATGCCGAATTCTTCTTCGTCCCATGGAACGTCTTGGATGCGTATCGCTTGGGTCCGCTGCTGTCCCGCCCGACGAATGCATGAAGTCGCCAAGACGAGTTCCCTCGCTTCTGCATGTGTCTGGGCATGGCCGCTGCTTGACGCTCGGAATGTCCAACGGGTGCGCGTGATTGCCATGGTGGATTGCCAAACGAAGTTCTGCCAACTCAGGTCATCAGAAATAGCCGATGAGTTGAGGCTCCTTCCGGCGCCCCCGGCAGGACTCGAACCTGCGCCACCGGCTCCGGAGGCCGGTGCTCTATCCGCTGAGCTACGGGGGCGGGCTGCCCCTTGATGCAAAACCGTCACAAGGGCAGAGCTCGAGCGTAGTCCTCGTCGGCGGCCTACGGATCCCGTCCTTCTCGCCGGGAACGGGAGGAATGGTGCCCTAACCTGGACTCATGTCCATCGACCACGACGTGGCGAGCGCGCCACTGGAGCGACATCTGCTCCCGCGGACGGCCGAGGTGGACGATCGCGGCCATCTCCATGTCGGCGGCGTCGACGTCCTCGAGTTGGCCCAGGAGTTCGGCACCCCTCTCTTCATCTACGACGAGGACCACCTGCGCTGGGCCTGCCGAGAAGCCGTTGCGGCCTGGGGCGAGGGCGTGGCCTACGCCACCAAGGCCTTTCTCTGCCGGGCCATGGCCCGGCTCGCCCACGAGGAGGGCATGCATCTCGACGTGGCTTCGGGCGGCGAGATGCATGTCGCCCGCGCCGCCGGAGTACCGCCCGATCGACTTGTCCTGCACGGCAACAACAAGTCGTCGGAGGAGCTGGCCGACGCTCTGGAGCTGGGACTGGGCCGGATCGTGGTCGACTCGCTCGACGAGATCGCCCGCCTCGGTCGCCTGCTCGAGGACCTACCGGCGCGGGCCCAGCGGCCCAAGGTGCTCGTCCGCGTCACCCCAGGCGTCGAGGCCCATACCCACGAGTTCGTGCGCACGGGCCAGGAGGACTCCAAGTTCGGCTTCTCGGTCTCCTCGGGCGCCGCCGCCCAGGCCGTGGCTGCACTCGAGCTCATGCCCGGAGTCGAGCTGGTGGGTGTCCACGCCCACATCGGCAGCCAGGTCTTCGACGCGTCCTCGTTCGAGCAAGCCGCGGCGGTGTTGGGTTCCTTCTTCGCCCCGCTCGGCTTGGCTGAGCTCGTGGTGGGCGGCGGACTCGGCGTGCCCTACGTCAACGGCGAGACCGCTCCGACCCAATGGGAATGGGCCGAAGCGACCCGCCGCGCCTGCGCCGAGGCGGGCGTCGCCCCCGCCACGCGGATCAGTGCCGAGCCCGGACGCTCCATCGTGGCCGCTGCCGGCCTGACCCTCTACACCGTGGGCACGGTCAAGCACCTGCCCGGGATCCGGACCTATGTGAGCGTCGACGGGGGGATGAGCGACAACCCCCGCCCCGTGCTCTACGGCAGCGGCTACGAAGCCTTCCTGCCCCGGTCCACCGCGGCCCGGCGACCCCGTCCCGTGCGCGTGGTGGGCAAGCATTGCGAGAGTGGCGACCTCGTCGTCCCCGATGCCTTCGTGCCCGACGACCTGGAGGTGGGCGACGTCCTGGCCACCCCGGTCACCGGGGCCTACGGCTACGCCATGGCTTCCAACTACAACAAGGTGCCGCGGCCGGCGGTCGTCTTCGTGGCCGATGGCACCGCCCGCGTCGTGGTTCGCCGAGAGCGCGTCGAGGACCTGCTCGCCCTCGACGCCTGAGGGGGAGCATGGGCGGCCATGGCCCTGGGCAGCCTGTACGGTTTTGCAGTGCCTGCGGCCGTGCACCCCTCTCCCGACCCGCTTGCGCTACCCCATGCGCATCCGGCGCCCACCGTACGCGTGGCCCTGCTCGGCTGCGGGAACGTGGGCGGCGCCCTGGCCGAGATCCTCCTCACTCGGGCTGACGACGTCGCCGCCCGTACGGGTATCCGCTTGGAGCTGGTCGGCATCGCCGTGGCTGACCCGACCAAGCCTCGGCCCGACTCGGTCGACCGGGCGTTGATCGGGACCGACGCCGTCGCCCTCGTCGAGCGGGACGACGTGGACGTCGTGGTCGAGCTCATCGGTGGCCTGCACCCGGCGCACGAGCTCGTGGAGAATGCACTGAGCCGTGGCAAGCCCGTGGTGACCGGCAACAAGGCTCTGCTCGCCACGGCGGGGGCCGAGCTGGCCCAAGTGGCGGCCGATGCCGGGGTCGACCTCCTCTACGAGGCGGCGGTTGCCGGTGCCATCCCGGTCATCCGGCCGCTACGCGAGTCCCTGGCCGGAGAGCAGATCTTGCGCGTCATGGGCATTGTCAACGGGACGACCAATTACATCCTCACCCGAATGGAGGAGGACGGGGACGACTACGACGACGTGCTGCGCGAGGCACAGGAGCTCGGCCTGGCCGAGCGCGACCCCACGGCGGACGTCGAGGGTCACGACGCCGCGGCCAAGGCCGCCATCCTGGCCTCGCTCGCCTTCGGCTCCGACGTGGTGGATGGCGACGTGCACCGCGAGGGCATCAGTACCATCGAGCGCGGCGGACGTGGCCTACGCCAGCAAGCTGGGCTACTCCGTCAAGCTGCTGGCAATCGCTGAGCTGGTCGACGGGGGTCCCGAGATCTCGGTGCGGGTCCACCCGGCCATGGTGCCCAAGACCCACCCGCTGGCCTCTGTCCGCGGCGCGTTCAATGCGGTCTTCGTGGAGGGCGCGGTGAGCGGCGAGCTCATGCTCTACGGCCGAGGTGCCGGGGGAGGGCCCACAGCCAGCGCCATGTTGGGCGACCTGGTGGACGCCTCGCGCAACCTTCTGGCCGGCGCGCCAGCCCCGGCGCCCAAACGGACCAGTGCCACGGTGCGCGATCAGAGCGACATGCGCGCCGCCTTCTACCTGAGCATGGACGTGGCCGACCGGCCCGGTGTCCTGGCCGCGGTGGCGAAGATCTTCGGCGACCACGACGTGTCCATACGGGCGATGGAGCAGGTGGGCCTGGCCGACGAGGCCCGTCTCATCTTCCTCACGCACACGGCGCGCGAAGGCGACCTGCTGGCCACCATCGACGAACTGCGCCAGCACCAGGCGGTGGACCGGGTGAGCGGCGTCCTGCGCGTCATCGCCGAGGACGGCGAGGCATGACGGCCGGTTGGCGCGGCGTCATCGAGGAGTACCGCGAGTTCCTCCCGGTCACGGCCAAGACCCCGGTGGTCACCCTGCTCGAAGGCGGCACACCGCTGGTCCCCGCCCCCCGGCTCTCCGAGCGCGTCGGCGCACAGGTGTGGCTCAAGGTGGAAGGGGCCAACCCGACCGGGAGCTTCAAGGACCGGGGCATGACCATGGCCATGTCGATGGCCGCCGAAGAGGGCGCCAAGGCGGTCGTCTGCGCGTCGACCGGCAACACCTCGGCCTCGGCCGCCGCCTACGCGGCGCGGGCCGGGATGGGTTGTGTCGTCCTCATTCCCGACGGTCACATCGCACTGGGCAAACTGGCCCAGGCCCTGATGCACGGGGCTCGCGTCCTCCAGGTGCGGGGCAACTTCGACCAGTTGTTGACCATCGTGCGCGAACTGCCCGACCACGCGCCCGTCACCGTGGTCAACTCGGTGAACCCGCACCGGATCGAAGGGCAGAAGACAGGGGCCTTCGAGATCGTCGACGTCCTGGGGGACGCCCCGGACGTCCACTGCATCCCGGTCGGCAATGCCGGGAATATCTCCGCCTACTGGCGGGGTTACCTGCAGTACAAGGAGGCGGGCCGGTCGACCAAGTTGCCGCGCATGCTCGGTTTCCAAGCCGCTGGAGCGGCACCCATCGTGCTCGGCCACCCGGTCGAGAGCCCCGAGACGATCGCCACCGCCATCCGTATCGGCAACCCGGCCAGTTGGTACTCGGCCGCGGCCGCCGCGTCCGAGTCCGGCGGATCCATCACGGCGGTCAGCGACGACGAGATCCTCGATGCCTACACCTTCTTGGCCAAGGAAGAGTCCGTCTTCTGTGAAGCTGCATCGTCGGCCTCGGTGGCCGGCCTGCTCAAGGAGGGCGTCGCTCCGGGATCGACGGTGGTCTGCGTGCTGACGGGGCACGGGCTGAAGGACCCCGACTTGGCCATCAAGTCCATTTCGGTCCCGACCGTCATCGAGCCGGGGCTCGACTCCGTGCTCGCCGAGATCTCCCTGTGAGCCTGCCTCCGACGCCGAATCCGTGTCCGTGACGTTCTCGAGGGAAACGTCGCCCGACCGGAGATGGGGGGTGATGTTGGCATACCGCCCGCTTCCGGCTACACTGATCACATCCCCACTGCGCTTCGAGCGCTTTCCGCGGGTACCAGCGATCCCGGGAGAGCAAGACGCAGCGGTGATCCCTGGGGGAGGGTGTTCACACGCAAGCCCTCCACCTCCTTGAAATTTCCTTGCCAGACGCGGGCAACCATCCCGGCTGGCGAACCTCCCAGAAGAGGAGCCCGATGACTGCGGAACAGCAGCTCGAACGATCGGTTCTCGAAGGCAAAGAGCGCGACGAGCTCAGTGCCATCGCCCAGGCCATGTCGCTCAAGACGACGACCCGGACGAAGAAGGCCGACATCATTGACCAAATTCTCCATGCCACCGGCGTGACATCCGCGGCATCCGACGCGGCACGGACCAATGGCGACGCCGGAGGCGCTCAGACCAACGGTGCGGCCAAGCCGTCCCGTCGTTCCCGTGCTGCGGCCAACACCGCCAGTGCCGATTCGGGCAGTGCCGATTCGGGCAGTGGCGACTCGGCGGCCGCGACCGCCACGGCCGGCACAGACGCCCCGCCGGCCGAGGCCCCTGCCCCGGACGCCCCCGCCCCGGCGGACGCGGCGTCCAACGGCGACTCCGGACCGGCCGTCTTCGTGGAGCCACCCGAGCTGGCCGACGGCGCGGTGACTGCGCCGTCTCACCAGAACACGCAGCAGAACAACAACAACGTCACCAACAACAACGGCGGCGCTGGTAGCGGCAACAACCGGAACCGCAACAACAACCAGAATCAGAACCGCCAGCAGCCCGACGGCGATCTGGGCAACCGGCGCAGCCGCCGGCGCCGCGGCCGCGACCGGGGCCAGAGTGGCGAGCTTCAGGGCGGAGGGGGACAGGACCTGCCCTACACCGGCGAGATGGTCGAGGTGAAGGGCATGCTCGACCTGCGCGACGAGGGCTACGGCTTCTTGCGCTGCGACGGTTACTTGCCGTCGTCCAAGGACGTGTACGTCTCCATCAGCCAGGCCCGCAAGTTCGCACTGCGCCGGGGCGACCACGTCGAGGGCGCCTGCCGGCCTGCCTCGAACAACGAGAAGTACCCGGCGCTGCTGCGCATCGACACCGTGTCGGGCATGGACCCCGAGGAGGCGAAGAACCGCCCCCGCTTCGAGGACTTGACCCCGCTGTTCCCCGACTCTCGCTTCAATCTCGAGATGTCAGGCGACAAGGACAAGGAGAACATCACGGCGCGCATCGTCGACTTGCTCTCGCCTGTCGGCAAGGGTCAGCGCGGCATGATCGTTTCGCCCCCGAAGGCCGGCAAGACCACGGTCATGAAGCAGATCGCCCACTCCATCGAGGCGAACAATCCCGAGGTGCACCTCATGGTCCTGCTCGTCGACGAGCGGCCCGAAGAGGTGACCGATATGCGACGCACGGTGCGAGGTGAGGTCATCGCCTCCACCTTCGACCGCCCCTCGGACGAGCACACGGCCGTGGCCGAGATGACGATCGAGCGGGCGAAGCGTCTGGTCGAGCTCGGCCAGGACGTCGTGATCATCCTGGACGGCATCACCCGGTTGGCCCGGGCCTACAACTTGGCCGCGCCGGCCACCGGCCGCATCATGTCCGGTGGTGTCGACTCGGGTGCGCTGTACCCGCCCAAGAAGTTCTTCGGTGCCGCCCGCAACGTCGAGGAGGGTGGCTCGCTCACCATTCTGGCCACCGCCCTGGTGGAGACGGGCTCGAAGATGGACGAGGTCATCTTCGAGGAATTCAAGGGCACCGGAAACATGGAGCTCCGGCTCGACCGTCGGCTGGCCGAGCGCCGGCTCTACCCGGCCATCGACGTCAACGCCAGTTCCACCCGCCACGAGGAGCTCCTCTTCGAGCGGGGCCAGCTCCAGCAGGTCTGGAAGCTGCGCCGGGTGCTCAACGCCCTGGCCTCGGACGGCAAGGAGGCCGCCGGCCTGGAGCTGCTCATGGACAAGATCAAGACGACGAGCAGCAACGACGAATTCCTGGCCGAGATCGCCAAGGGTCCCGGGACCTGAGCGGGCCCGGGACGCCCTCGCCGTCCGACACCGGCGGCTCGACGATTAGATTGGTCAGACTGATTCGACTGGAGACCCCATGAAGACCGACATTCACCCCGACTACGTAGAGGCCACGGTCAAGTGCTCGTGCGGCAACACGTTCGTCACGCACTCGACCAGGGCGGATCTCCACGTCGAGCTGTGCAACGAGTGCCACCCCTTCTTCACCGGCAAGCAGAAGCTGGTCGACTCGGGTGGCCGGGTGGAGCGTTTCCAGCGTCGGTACGGCGAGCGCAAGACCCGGGCCAAGAAGCCAGCCGCTCCGGCATCGGAATAGTTCCCGGCGCGGCGCGCCGAGCGCCGCGCCTGCACAACCTTCCCGCCGTAACCTGGCCCCATGCTTGACGACCGCATGGCCGCACTCGAGGCCGAGTACCAGGGAGTCGAGCGGGACCTGGCCGATCCGGCCACACTGAGCAACCAGGACAAGCTGCGCGACCTGTCGCGCCGCCACAAGGAGCTGGGCGGGCTCGTCCACACCTGGCACGACCTGGGCTCGGCCCGTGAGGACGTGGTGGCCGCCCGGGAGATGCTCACCGAATCCTCCGGTGAAGAACGCGAACTCGTGCGTCAAGAGCTCGAGGAGTCCGAGGCGCGGGTCGCCCGGCTCGAAGACCACCTCCAGGCGCTCCTGCTGCCCAAGGACCCCAACGACGGGCGCAACGTGATCATGGAGATCCGCGGTGCCGTCGGCGGGGACGAGGCCAACCTCTTTGCCCGGAACCTCTACGACATGTACCTGCGCTTCGCCGCCGTGATGAAGTGGAAGGTCGAGCTGCTCTCCGAGGATGCATCGGAGAAGGACGGGATCAACGAGGCCGTCTTCGTGGTGAAGGGCCCCGACGCCTACAGCCGTCTGGAGCACGAGGGCGGCACGCACCGGGTGCAGCGGGTCCCGGTGACCGAGGCCAAGGGGCGCATCCACACCTCGACGGCGACAGTGACGGTCCTGCCCGAGGCGAAGGAGGTCGACATCGAGATCGATCCCAACGACTTGAAGATCGACGTCTACCGGTCCACCGGTCCGGGCGGCCAGTCGGTCAACACGACGGACTCGGCCGTGCGCATCACTCACATCCCGACCGGGACGGTCGTGGCCATGCAGGACGAGAAGAGCCAGATCCAGAATCGGGCCAAGGCCATGGTGGTGCTGCGGGCCCGGCTGCTCAAGGCCGAGCAGGACCGCCAGGAGGCGGAGATGTCGGCGCAGCGCCGAGGTCAGGTCGGGGCAGGAAGCCGCACCGACAAGATCCGCACGTACAACTTCAAGGAGAACCGGGTCACCGACCACCGCATCAACCTGACGCTCTACAAGCTGGACCAGGTGCTGGCGGGTGACCTCGTGGAGCTGACGGATGCCCTGATGGCCGACAAGCGAGGGCGCCAGCTCGAGGGGCAGGAGGACGCCGGCTGATGGCGTCTCCCGGCAGCGCCTCCTCAGCGGAGGCCGCCGCCGGCGTGACGCGGGGGCGCTGGTGGCCGAGTTGGCCGAACTTCTCGGCGCGCCCCACGAGGCCCGCTTCGTGGTGGACGAGGCCGTCGGTCTGGGGCTCTTCCTCGGCCAGCCCGACGCCCCCGCCGGCCCGCTTCGGCCGGCGGTGATCGCCGCGGCCCGAGCCATGGCGGGCCGGCGTGCCGCAGGAGAGCCGTTGCAGTACGTCTTGGGCCACTGGCCCTTCCGTTCGCTCGATCTGCTGGTCGATCGGCGGGTGCTCATTCCGCGGCCTGAGACCGAGCAGGTGGTCGAGGTGGCGTTGGCCGAGGCCCGGCGCCTGACCGGCGACCACGGCCTGGTGATCGTCGACGCCGGCACGGGCTCGGGCGCCATCGCGCTCTCGTTGGCCGAGGAGCTCGGCGTCGAGAGCGCCTCGTCGGTGTGGGCCGTCGACGCCAGCGCCGACGCGCTCGAGGTGGCGGCGGCCAATCTCGAGACGGTCCGGGTCCAGCACCGGGCCGCCTGGCCACGCGTCGCGCTGCTCGAGAGTGATTGGTTGGGAGCGTTGCCGGCCGAGCTGCGAGGGCGCGTCGACCTGGTCGTGGCCAACCCGCCCTACGTGAGCGAGGAGGAGTGGCCGCAACTCGATCCTGTCGTGCAGTCCGAACCACGGTCCGCCCTGGTGGCGGGCGCGGCGAGCGACGGCACCCCGGGGCTGGCCGACGTGGAGGAACTCTTGTTGCAATCCCTCGATTGGCTGGCCCGGCCCGGTACTGTCGTCTTGGAGCTGGCGCCACACCAGGCCGGCGCCGCCAGTGTGTTGGCTTCTCGAGTCGGCTACGAGGACGTACGGGTCGAACCGGATCTGGCTGGAAAGTCCCGGGCCCTGGTCGCTCGGACGGGAAAATAGGGGAAGTGGGCATGGAGGACGTGACGGACACCGACACGAGGGAGAGCGTGCACGAGGTGGAGGAACCGCCCCTGGTGAGCAGTGGTGCCGCGGAGATCGGTGACGCCCTGGCCGGCGGTGCCGTGGTGGCGGTGCCGGCCGTCGGTGGGTATTGCCTGGCCGTCCAACTCGACGTCCCAGGGGCGGAGGCCCGCCTCGAGGCGCTGGCCGCCGACCCCGACGGACCGCACTACGCGGTGGGGCAGCGCAGCGACGTCCGGTCCTTGACCTCGGGCTGGTCCAACGAGGTGGACAAGCTTCTCGAGCGCTGCTGGCCCGGACCGGTCGATGTCTTCTTGCCCCGGGCCGACGGCCGGGACGAGGAGGCCGTCCACCTCTTCGATCAGGAGGACGACACGCCGACGCACTCCTGGGCCGTGACGGTCGGCATGCCCGACGGACGGGCTCTGCGCCGGCTGTGCAAGGAGCACGGGCCGTGGCGCACCATTCCCCTCGCCTTCAACGACGCCTCCGAGGTGGCCCACGCCTTCGACGCGGCCGACCTCGCCCTGGTCGTCGACGGCGGCCGGCGCGAGGGGGAACAACCGACCCTGGTCGACGCCACCGTGTCCCCGGTGCGGGTGCTCCGTGAGGGTGCCCTGCCGTCGAACTTCATCGACGCCACCATGGCCATGGGCGCCCGCCGCAAGATTCTCAGCCGGATGACACGCCGGGGCGAGTAACCGCTCCAGAGACCCCGACGACCCAGACGATGCCGCCGACCGGGTGGGTTGGTGCGCCGGCAACACGCTGCGCCGTCGGGAGAGAGTTTCAGCTTCGGGCGGTGTGAGCCCGGCGGGAACAGTGGGCGCTCGTCGGCGGTTGTGCCGTGGGTGAGTTGTTCGATCCTCTTGGTCTCGGGAAGCGTGCGGAGCGCCTCGACGAACACGGCGGTCCTGCGGACGGCGCAGACCGACGCCGCGCCCGGAACCGAGTGCGTCCTCTACGACGAACTGGCCGAGCTTCCACACTTCAACCCCGATGACGACCGGTCGGTACCGCCTCCTGCCGTGGAGCGTCTCCGTGATGCCGTCCACCGGGCCGACGCCATCCTGTTCTCGACGCCCGAATATGCCGGGGCAATGCCGGGTGCCCTCAAGAATCTCCTCGAATGGTTGATCGGCGACGACCAGCCCGGATCGGTCTACGAGAAGCCTGTGGGTTGGGTCAATTGCTCGCCTCGGGGGGCGTCCCTGACGTATGAGTCGTTGCGTACCGTCCTCGAGTACGCCCATGCGGATGTCATCGCTCAGGCTTGTGGCACGGTCCCGGTTTCGGGCTCGTCGGTGGGCGAGAACGGGCTGTTGTCAGACGCCACGGCACGGGCCGACGTCAACCAGCTGGTGTCCGCTCTGGCCAACGCGGCGTGCCCGGCGACACCGGCTCTGTAGCACCGCCGGCGGTTCGCCGCCGATCGATGCTCCGGTCGTCGGTCAAGCAGGGGAGGCCACGCCCTCGTAGAAATAGGAGAACGACTTGGGCCCCTTCCCGTAGAACGTGTTGAGCTCGTCGAAGCGGAAGCCCGCGCCCCGAATCAGCGTGTCGATCGGACGGTTCAGGTTGCAGCCGCCGGCCAGGCGCTTCTCGAGCGGGTTGAGTCGGTGTTGCCACTTCACCACGTTGGCGTCGGGGGACAGGCCGTGTTCGATGAAGTGCATCTGCCCGCCCGGTCGCAGTACCCGGCGCATCTCGGTGAGCGCCGTCTCGATGTCGGGAATCGTGCACATCGTCCACGTGATGAGGACGTGATCGATGCTGCCTGACTCCACCGGCAGGTGCTCGCCGTCGAGGCCGACGAACTCGATGGGCACGCGGCTGGCTGCGATCCGCTTGGCGGCCAGCTTGCGCCCGACCATGGCCGGGTCGACCGCTTGCACGCGGGTGACGGCCGGCGGGTAGAAGGGCACGTTCAAGCCAGAGCCGAACCCGACCTCGAGCACCTCTCCCGAGAGGGCTGACGCGACCTGTTGGCGCAGCTTGCCCACCGCCTTGGTGCCCAACATGACGTCGATGACTCGGGGGACGACCTGTTCCTCGTAGTAGCTCACGCCATGAGTCTGCTCAATTCAACGCGAGATCGCCATCGCCACGCCGCGACCCTGCGACTCGAGGTTCGACTCGGCGCCTGCCCTCAGGACCCGGTCGAGACCCGCTCGACCGCGGGCAACGTGCTCACCGAGCGCTTGGCCTCCCAGTGCGTGCGGCCCAGCGCGGCGAAATGCGCCGGACGGTCGGTCAGCGCGTAGGTGGCCAGCCACAGGCGCTTCAGGTGGCGCTTGTACCCGTGCGCCACGTCGTCCTGGTAGGCGGTTCGACCATGGAGGACGTGGTAGTTGTTGATGAACTGCATCTCGCCGGGCTGCAGGTCCATGTAGACGTTGAAATCGGGGTCGTTCGCCATCTGCGAGACGGTGGCGATGGCAGTGCGGGCTTGGGCACTGAGTCGGGGCGCGTCGGCATGGCGCTGCGAGGCCAGGATGTACTGCGGGATGAACCGCACGAAGAGACGCCCGGCGTGCTCGGTGAACGCAGGGATGGCGTAGAAGGCGCGCGTTCCCTTGGCCTGCTCACCCCGCGCGTCGTAGGGCATGGGGTCGTAGAGTGCGGCGGCCAGGTCCGGGTGGTCCGCCACCAGCTGGTTGTGGATGGCCACCGCGTTGGCCACGCACGAGAGGCCGCCGGTGCGCGCGGTGCGCAGGCAGAGCAACCCCACCAGGTCCGACCCGTCGGTGTGATAGTCGAGTGCGATGCCGCCGAGTTCGTTGCCCCGCACGGTCGGGTCGTCGATCGTCTTGCCCTGATCCGTGACGTCGCCCAACACATGGCCGTGTTTGTTCTGGGCCCAGGGCTGCCCGAGGTGCAGGCCGATGCCCCAGTAGAGGAGGGTGAGGTCGTCATCGCTGTACCGGTCCACGTCCAGGGTGGCGATGCGCATGAAGCCGCGCCCGTTCAAGAGGACGTCGACGACGCCCTGGAGCTTGGCGGCCAGTCCATCGAGCGGGAAGTCGTCCTTTTCGAGATCGAGCGGGTCGGTGCTCTTGGTCTTGGCGGTGGCCAGCGCGCCGGCCAGCTCCTCCTGGTCCTCTGGGGTGAGGCACAAGGTCCATGCCCCGGGATCGGCCACGTCGGCCGCCCGCCATTCGGCCGCCGGCTCGAGCTGGTGCAACGCCATCGCGCTCATTGCTGCTCCTCCTCCGTCAGGCCGCCGCAGTGTCGCGGCCGCCGCGTACGAGACGCCCGGGCAGCGCGCTCGTCGCTTCCCCGTCTTGATACGTGATCGCACCCGACACGATCGTGGCCCGGTAGCCGCGGGCACCCTGGAGGAGCCGCTTGCCGCCGGCGGGGAGGTCGTAGCCCATGACCGGTGCCTCGCAGGACAGACGGTCGAAGTCGATGACATTGAGGTCCGCCTTCATGCCCCGAGCCACCACGCCTCGATCACGCAGGCCGACCGCCCGGGCCGTGCTGCTCGTGAGCCGCTCGACCACCCGGCCCACCGGTAGGCGTCCGTGGGAGCGGTCGCGGGCCCAGTGCGAGAGAAAGTACGTCGGGAAGCTGGCGTCGGCGATCAAGCCGACATGGGCACCGCCGTCACCGAGGCCGAACACCGTGTCGGGGTGGGCGAGCATTTCGCCGCAGGCGTCAAGGTTGCCCTCCGCGTAGTTCAGGAACGGGGTGTAGAGGAAGTTCCTCCCGTCGTTCTCGCTCAGCAGGTCGAGGGCCAGAGCCGCGGGCTCCATGCCCCGCGCCGAGGCCATGCTCGCAATGCTGCGCTCGGGCGCCGGCTCGTAGTCGGGCACCTCGCCCAATGGGAACAGGTGTCCGAAGTTGGCGGCGCGCCGCCCGCCGGCGGGCGCGCCGTCGCTTTGGGCCGCGATCTGGTCGAGCAGGCGGGCACGGAACACGGGGTCCCGCAGCGCCCTCGCCTGTTGGCCGACGGGCAGTCCGGAGATCTCGCCGAAGGCCGGCAACGTCATGAACGGGTGGTACGTGGACTGCAGTCCCATCAACACCCCGACGGCGCGTGGCGCCACCTGGGCCCGGATGGGCAGCCCGTCCGCCACCGCCTCCTCGATCCGGCGCAGGAGATCACGCCAGGCGTCGGGCTGGCGGCTGTTCTGGGCCAGCGAGAGCGACAGCGGGCAGCCCGAACGCTCCACGATCTGGCGCACCAGCGCGAACTCGCTGTCGGCGTCAGGGTAGAAGTCCGAGATCAGCTCGATCACGCCGTGTCCCGCGTCGGCCACGCCGAGCGCGATCGCCTCGAGCTCGTCGGCCCGGGCCCGCAACGAAGGGGTGGGATCGCCGGTTGCCGTGCGGTGGTTCAAGGTGCGCGACGTGGAGAAGCCGATGGCACCAGCGCGCAGTGCCTCGGTGGCCAGGACGCGCATGGCCGCCGCGTCGTCCTGCGTCGCGTCCTCCAGGCGGGCGGCCCGTTCTCCCATGACATAGAGGCGAAGCGCGCCATGGGGAAGTTGTGCGCACAGGTCGATGTCGTGTGGCCGCTGCTCGACGGCGTCGAGGTACTCGCCGAACGACTCCCACGTCCACTCGATCCCCTCGTCGAGCACCGCACCGGGGATGTCCTCGACGCCTTCCATGAGGGAGATGAGTCGGTCGTGCGCGTCGGGACGTACCGGTGCGAAGCCCACGCCGCAGTTGCCCATGACAGCGGTGGTCACGCCGTGCCAGCTCGACGGTGTCATGCGGGCGTCCCAGGTGGCCTGCCCGTCGTAGTGGGTGTGGATGTCGACGAACCCGGGCGTGACGAGAAGCCCTTCGGCCTCCATCTCCTCCCGGCCCCGCCCGGGCACCGTTCCGACCGCGGTGATCGTGGTGCCGTCCACCGCCACGTCGGCGGGTATCGGCTCGCCGCCCAGCCCGTCTGCCACGTGGCCGCCCCTGATGACCAGATCGTGTGGCACGTCCCCCACCCCTTTCCCGTCCTAGCTCGACGAGCCCGTCCGACCTCGACGAGCCCGTCCGACTTCGAACAAGATAGTTAGATCAGTCGAACTATATGCCCAACTCCCGTCCGTGGCAAGGTCTCGTCCCCGATCTGCGTCACCGATCGGCCTCGAAGACGCCCCCCAGTCGTTCTTCACGGGTGCCGCGGTGTGCCGCCTGGAGTTCGCCGAAGAATTGCCTGACCTGGGCTCGGTCGGTACCCGGCAGCAGCTCCTCCATGCGCTGGGCCAGCTCGGCCTCGAAGCGCTCCAGGCGCCGCCTGCCGGCCTCGGTCAGCTCGACCCGGGTCACCCGGGCGTCGCCGGTCTCGTCCACCACATCGTTTACCCAGCCCTCCTGGCGGAGCGCGTTGATCATGGCCGAGACGGTGGGTTTGGTCACCGCGTTGGCTGCCGCCAGCTCGCCGGCTCGACGCGAGCCACCGAGGAGGTAGAGCAGCGTCCGGTACCGGGCCATGCTGAGGTCGCCTTTGCGTGCCACCTGCTCGAACTCCCGGTAGAGCGAGACCACGAGGCGCACGCCGTGCACCGGGTCTTCCGCGCCTGTGGCCATGGCGGCATGGTACGACCGTCACCCGACCTTGACGGGCTCTCAGGTGAGGCTCATACTCCAGATTCGTGCTCGCAGGGTGGTTCACCAAGTGGGCTTCAGCCCTGGGCATGGCGGCCGGAGCCTTCCTCGTCACTCTGATCGTCCCTGCGGCGGCGGGTTCCAGCGCCTGGGCTCCCGCGGGTGCCGTGGCGCCTCGGGCCTCGGTCGCCTGCTCGACCACGACGCCCGTCAGCTTCGGAGCGAACTCCGTTGCCGGCTCCATCGCCAGCCCCGGTGCCGACGCCTGCTTCACGTTCACGACCGCGCCCGGTGACGTCGCCTGGCTGAACATGGCTGCGACGTCCGGCAGCCTCGGGCTCTTCTTCGACTTCTTCCGGCCCGGTCCCATCTCGACCTGCGCCGGCCCCTACGGAGGGGCAACGTCCTGCTCGGTCCCTTCAGGGGGATCCGGCGGGTGGACACTCCAGGTCTCGGACTCCTCGGGTACGCACACGGGAACGTTCCGTTTGTCACTCCAGAGGCTCGACCTCGGCGTGGGTTGCACCCCCGTCAAATACGGCCACGCCATAGTGGGCAAGATCGCCAAGAAGGCGTCGTTCGCGTGCTTCACGTTCACGGCGTCGTCGGGCGACTTCCTCTTCGCCCGGAACACGGGAACCTCAGGGAGCCTCACCGTCGCGTCAGCCATCGAGACGTCACCTTCCGGATCGCTGCAGTGTGACTCGAACGGGACGCTCGAGTGCCCCCTCGCGTCGGCGGGATCGCAGACGCTCGTCCTGTACTCGGAGTCGGGTCAGACCAAGGGCTCGTTCGTGCTCTACACCCAGCGGATGACCGGACCCAAGGACTGCAAGGCGGTGACCGCAGGCGGCGCCAAGGTCGGTGGTTCGGTGCCCAGCGCCGGAGACGTCGCCTGCTTCGACTTCTCGGGAAAGTCCGGTCAGACCGACACGGCCACGCTGACCTCTTTGACCGGGACACTGGCGCCACTGATCGACTTCTTCCGACCGGCGGGGACGTCGGCCTGTGCGTCGCCGGCCACCTCCGTGACGTGCGCGCTGGACAGCATGGGGACCTGGACCGTGCTCGTCGATGACGACAGCGCGTCGGGCACCGGAACCGGCGCCTTCTCCTTCGCCCTCACCAAGAGCTGACCGTCGCGACCGACCCGGGAGCTCAGCCCCAACGGTGACGCGCCCCATCTGCGGCGTCACGCCTTGGTGGCGCGGATATGCCGAGCTAAGCGGGTGGGTCCTGAACGGGAGCAACAACGTTGGCACTCCAGGTGACCGAGGGTGGTCCACATGCCGGGCCACTGGAGCATTTGGCCGTGCCGGTCGCCTGCAGCGTTGCCGACCCGTATCCCACAACGAGAAACTTGGTGACGGAGGATCCCGCGAGGACACGTGTCCGGACTCCTTCTTGAGCACGAGTTCAGGCGACGCGTTGATGACGGATGCCTCCGTCCAGACGAACCCGTCGCTGTGGAGTTTGACGACAACCTGCTCACCCTTTGTGACGACCGTCGTCGAACCGTTGCTTTGGTTGGTCAGGACGACACGGTCAGCCAACGTCGACGCACCGGCGACGGGCCCGGCCAACGGGCTGACCGTCAGCACACCGGCACCGGCCGCGATGAGCAACCAGGTTGTGGCGGGAACGAACCGTCGGTGCGCGGTGCCGCCGTGTGGCCTTGCGAACGGGAGCTGCTTTGGACGGGCCATGGAAACCTCCCTTGGAGAAGTGCGAGGTGTCATCCCGGGCGTCGGGCCCAGCCGACGGTGAAACGCTAGACCCAGACGATGAACGGCGTCCGACCGCAGGGTGGCAATCGCGCGAACTCTCCTTCCTTCAACTTTCGAGGGTCATGGCGCCGCCGGCGGCCAGAGTGCCACGACGACCCACGCCCTCCTCCGAGCACAGCTGGACCAGGGTGTCGGCGTCCGTGACGCTGCCCCAGGCCCGGACTTCGTCCGCGGTCCGGCAGGCGACGATGCCGCGATCGGGCCGGCCCTCCCGGTCGAAGGTGACCGTGTAGGTCTCGATCCGCACGGAGCCGGTGGCTTCCGGATCGACGTCACAGCGTGGGAGCGCGTCGACCGCGGGCTGCGCGTCGCGCCAGGCGAATGGTCCGCCGTGGGTCGGCGGCTCGGTTCCGTAGATGCCGAGCGAGTGCTTGGTGGCGTACCAGCCCAGGCCGCTCACCAGCGCGTGGGCGCCTGCTGCTTCTCGAAGGGCCTGCACGGCGCTGGCGATGCCGTGCGCCGTGTAGTTGTTGCCGGGTCCGCCGCCGAAGGTCAGGCCCCCCGTCAGCGTCAAGGGCCGGGCCGGGTCGTCGAGGGCCAGCCCCAGCTCGGACGCGGCCATCTGCACCACGACGGGGAAGCAGGAATAGAGGTCGACCAGGCCAACGTCGTCGATGCCGAGGCCGGCCAGTTCCAGGGCGGCCCCGCCGGCCAGGCGGATGGCGGGGGAGCGGTGGAGCTCGGGACGCTCCGAGATGTACCAGTGGTCGTTGGCGTCGGCGCCGGCTTGGGGAAAGACCCAGCGTTCCTTCGGTACGCCGGCCGCCCGCGCCGCCTCGACCGAGCAGACGATGTACCCCGCGCCCTGGTCCACCTGCAGGTTCGCCGTACAGAGTTTGGGATAGGGGAACGAGATCATCCGGTTCTCCGGGGTCACCGTGACGATCGCTTCGGCTGAGCGGGGCTGGCGGATCCAGGCGTAGGGGTTTGCGGCGGCGACCTGGCTGAACCGGGACCACAGGCCGCCGATACGTGCCGCGTGGTCGGGGAGGCTCCAGCCGTTGGCGGCGCGCAGCGCATTCTCGAAGAGCGGGTAGGCGTGGATGGGGAGCAGCACCCCACGGTTCATCTCGAGATCGGTGGCGCCCGGCTTGTTCACCCCGAACAGGGTCGGTGCCGGCGTGTCTGCCGGCTGCTCGGCCCAATCGAGCGTGGTATGCGTACGGCGCGAGAGCGCGCGGGTGTACATGGCCTCCGCTCCCGTCACGAGCACGACGTCGAGCTCACCCTTGCTGATGGCGAGGCAGGCGTCGTGCATCAGGGCCTGCGGCGTGTTGCCGCCGACGGCCGAGAGCATGAGCTCCGCCGGCTCGTCCCCCTCGGCGAAGCCGAGGTGCGCCGCCACCTGGAGGGCCGGGTTGACGGAATGCCAGCCGAGCGGGACGACGACGCGGAGGCTGTCCGCCCCCGCCAGCAACGAGTTCCCGGGTCCCGTGGCACCGCCGGCGGGAGCTCCGGTGCAATCCTCGACGGCCGCCCGCAATGCCCTGGCCATGAGCTCGACCGGTTCGGGCCGCTCCTCGGGGTCGAGCCCGGCGGCGGCCGGGATCACCACCTGGCCCACGCCGACGACCACCGGGGTGCGCGGGTCGAGAGCCATGGTTCGTGGAGCGTACCGGGTGGACCCCGGGACCTCCCTGGCCTGTCGGTAGACTCGACACTCATGCGCGTCGCCGTCGGCTCGGACCATGCCGGGTTCGACCTGAAGGAGATCCTGCGAGGTGAACTTGCAGCACAGGGGCACGATGTTGCCGATCTCGGGACCCACGACGGCGCAGTCTCGGTCGACTATCCCGACTACGGCGAGGCGGTGGGCCGAGCGGTGACCGAGGGCGCCGCCGAGCTCGGAGTGTGCGTCTGTGGGACCGGCCTCGGAATCTCCATGGCCGCCAACAAGGTGGCCGGCGTGCGCGCCGCGGTGGTACACGACGTGACGACCGCGACCCTGGCCAGGCAGCACAACCACGCCAACGTGGTGTGCTTCGGGGCACGGACGACCGGAACCGCCGTCGTCCTGGACGCATTGAGCGCATTCCTCGGAGCCCTCGAAGAACACGGCCGGCACGACGGGCGCATCGCCAAACTGGCTGTCCTCGACCGTGAGCTCGTCCACCCAATTCCAGCCGAAGGGACCCCATGAGCAGTTACGAGACAGCGCTGTCCGCTGATCCGGAGGTGGCCGACCTCATCGGGCAGGAACTGAACCGTCAGCAGACCACCCTCCAGCTGATCGCCTCGGAGAACTTCACCTCGCCGGCGGTCCTGGCCGCGTCGGGCTCGGTCCTCACCAACAAGTACTCGGAGGGCTATCCGGGCAAGCGGTACTACGGCGGGAACCGCATTATCGACCAGGTCGAGAACCTGGCCCGCGACCGGGCCACCTCGCTCTTCGGCGCCGAACACGCCAACGTGCAGCCCCACGCCGGGGCGAACGCCAACCTGGCTGCGTACCAGGCCTTGCTCGAGCCCGGGGCGACCATCCTGGCCATGCGGCTCGACCATGGAGGCCATCTGACGCACGGGTCGCCGGCCTCGATCGTCTCGAAGTTCTGGCGTTTCGTCTCCTACGGCGTGACGCCCGAGTCCAACGACGAGGCCGCGCCGGGCGAGGTCATCGACTTCGACCAGGTGGCGCATCTGGCCAAGACCGAAAAGCCGGCCCTCATCGTCGCCGGCTCCACGGCGTACTCCCGGGTCATCGACCCGTTGCCCTTCCGGGAGATTGCCGACTCGGTCGGGGCCTACTTCATGTTCGACGCGGCCCACCCGGCGGGGCTGATCGCCGGCGGCGCGCACCCGAGCCCGGTGGGCGTGGCCGACGTCGTCACCCTCACCACGCACAAGACGCTGCGCGGCCCGAGAGGCGGTGCCATCCTCTGCGGCGAGGATCTGGCCAAGAAGATCGACAGCTCCGTCTTTCCCGGGCTCCAGGGTGGCCCGCTCGAGCACGTCATCGCGGCCAAGGCGGTGGCCTTCGCCGAGGCAGCCCAGCCCGAGTTCCGCCTGTACGCGGCCGCGGTGGTCGAGAACGCATCGGCCCTGGCCACCGCCCTGGCCGGTCAAGGATTCCGGTTGGTATCGGGGGGCAGCGACAACCACATGCTCCTGGTCGACCTGCGCCCCTTCGACGCCGAGCTCACCGGCAAGGAGGCCCAAGAGGCACTCGACCGCGCCGGCATCACCCTGAACCGCAACACGATCCCGGACGACCCGCGCTCGCCGTTTCTCACCTCGGGCCTGCGCATGGGCACGGCGGCCGAGACCACGGCCGGCATGGGTCCGGCCCAGATGGTGGTGGTCGCCGAGCTGGTCGCGCGCACGCTCAAGGCGCGGACCGACGAGAGCGAGATCGCGGCGATCCGCCGGGAGGTGGCCGACCTCTGTGCCGCCTTTCCGCCCTATCCCGATCTCGTGAGCTAGGACGTGCCCGACATCGGCTGGTACGGCGCCGTCCTGGCCATCGCCGCGGCGGTGACCGCGGCCTGCACGGTTCCTGCCAAGCGGTTCGCGCTGAAGGTGGGCTATGTGGCCCACCCCAGCGACCGCAGCGTGCACAAGAAGCCGATCCCCTATGGCGGCGGCGCCGCCATGTTCCTCGGATTCCTGATCGCCGTGCTGGTGGCGGCCACGCTGCCGCCGTTCCGCCAGGACCACATGTTCCAGGACTCGCCGGAGATGCTGGGGGTGGTGCTGGCCGCGGGCGCCATGTTCGCCGTGGGCCTGATCGACGACGTGCGCGACATGTCGGCGCCCGCCAAGATGGCGGGTCAGGTCCTGGCGGCCAGCATCCTCTATTTCGCCGGCGTGACCATGTACCAGCTCAAGATCCCGCTGGCCGGCTTCTTCGTGCTCACCCCGGGGATCGTCCCGCTGATCACGGCGGTCTGGGTCATCTGCATGACCAACGCGGTGAACCTGATCGACGGCCTGGATGGACTCGCCGCCGGGGTGGTCGCCATCGCCGGCGGTACCCTGGCCGTCTACGGGCTACGCCTGATGGAGTTCGGCCTCCTGCCGAGCGACAACATCGGCCCGCTCGTGGCGACCATCGCCTGCGGAATCTGTCTCGGCTTCCTGCCCTTCAATTTCAACCCGGCCCGCATCTTCATGGGCGATGCGGGCGCGCTCTTCCTGGGCCTCCTCATGGCGGCCTCGACCATGGTCATCAGCGGGCGGGTCCCCCCCGACGTGCCGATCTCGGGGGTGACCTACTTCTTCTTCGCTCCTTTGTTCATCCCGCTCTTCATTCTGGGCGTGCCCCTGGTCGACATGGCCTTCGCCTTCATCCGCCGGACGGCACAGGGGAAGGGTTTTGACACCCCGGACAAGGAGCACATCCACCACCGCCTGCTCCGCCTCGGGCACGGGCCTCGGAGGAGCGTCATCATCCTGTGGGCCTGGACCGCAGTGCTCTCGGGCTTCCTCCTCTTTCCCCTCTTCGTCCACCAGGTGAACGCCATAATTCCCCTGGGAGCGGCCGCCCTCGGCGTGGCTCTCTACACGTTCTTCCATCCCGGTTTGCGCCGGGGAAATGGAGAGGATGACGACGAGGCCTCCGACCAGGGAATTCCTGCGTCCTTGGACGGGGCTGAGCGGGAAAACGAGGTCGTCAGGTTTCCTTCGTGACCGTTTGGACGCGATCTGGGCCGGGATGCGATGATTACCTCTGTGTACCCCGTCCACCTCGCCTCGTCCTGTGCTGCCACCGCGGCTTCACGGACGTCGGACTTCGGCGCGCTACGTACCGCGTAGGGGGGGAGCAGTCGCATGCGCAGTTTTCTGAGCGTCGTCGTGCGCGCCCCCGGTGAGCCAGTCCGACCCAGCACCAGAGTCGAACGATCCCAAGCCCCTCCCGGGCGCGTTGGCGTTCTTGAACATGGGCCTGGCCGCCGCGGTCTGTGTGGGTCTGGGTATCCTGGCCGGCGTCCTGGTGGACGGTGCGCTGCACACCGCACCCCTGTTCCTGCTCCTCGGTCTGGCGCTCGGACTGGCCGTTGCCGTGCTCAGTGTCGTCAAACAGATTCGTACCTACCTCTAGGTCGGCGTCTCGCTGAGGGATGTCGGCGATGAACATGCTCGACGGACTCTCCGACATCGGCGGCAACGCGCTGGCCAAGGTGCTCCGGCGCACGGTGATCTCCTCGCTCATCGTGGGCGCGGCCGGCGTCATCCTCGTCCTCGTCTTCGGATCCTTCTGGGCAGCGCTCGGCATCGTCATCGGCCTCGGCATGGCGATCCTGAATCTCCGCTTCCTCGACGCGGGCGTGGCCAAGCTGAAGACCGACGGTGAGGAGAACCACAAGATCCTCCGCCGGGCGATCGGGACGAAGAGCGTTACCCGTCTCGGCATCATCACGCTCATCGCGGTGGGGCTTCTGCTCATCGACGGTCCGCTCGGCATCGGAGCCGTCGCCGGACTGGTCATCTTCCAAATCCTGTTCGTGATCAACGTGAGCCGCGTCCTCGTGACGCAGGGACTGCAATGAAAAATCATTTCATCCTGGCCAGCGGCAACATCACCATCGGCGACCACCATGGCGTGGTGCGGGTGGGCGGGCTGACCATCTATCTCGACGTCGTGTGGACGACCCTGATCGCAGCAGCGATCGTGCTCGGCCTCGGTCTGCTCATGCGGCGCAAGGTCACTTCAGGCGTGCCCGGGAAGCTGCAGCTCCTCTGGGAGCTCATCGTCGAGCAGGTCTCCGATCTGGCCGCATCGGCCATCGGTCCCCAGGGCGCGCCCTTCGTGGGCCTGGGCGTGACCGTCGGCCTGTTCATCCTCGTCTGTAACTGGATAGCCTTCATCCCGAGCGGCGACCCTGGATTCCTGGCCCCTCCCACCGGTGACGTGAACCTGCCGCTGGCCCTCGCCCTGATTGTGTTCGTGTTGCAGCACTACAACTCGGTCAAGGCCCGAGGGGTCGGCGGGTACTTCAAGCACTACGCCCAGCCCTACGCCGCGCTCACCCCGATCAACATCATCGAAGAGATCACCAAGCCGATCACCCTGACCTTCCGACTCTTCGGCAACATCTTCTCGGGCGTGTTGATGATCGCCGTCATCGTCACCCTGATTCCGCCCTACGCGTCGTGGATCGGCCTTCTGATCTGGAAGCCCTTCGACGAGCTGTTCATCGGGGCGATCCAAGCCTTCATCTTCGCCCTGCTCACGATCATGTATATGGGCATGGGCATGTCCAAGGAGACTCACTAGTCCTCTCGTCCCGTCACACGGTCTCGAAAAAGGAGAGAAACAGAAATGGCAACAGACAGCATTGAAGGTGCAGTTCGCATCGCCGGCGCCCTCGTCGGCGGCGGACTGGCCCTGGGTGGTGGCGCCATCGGCGCTGCCGTCGGTGACGGCTTGGCCGGGTCGCAGACCATTGCGGCTATCGCCCGCCAACCCGAGATCGAGGCCAAGGCCCGTCAGTACTTCTTCCTGACGGTCGGCCTCGTGGAGGCCATGTACTTCATCAACCTGCTCTTCATGGTGGTGTTCGTCTACGTCTTCGCGGCGAAGAGCATCGCTTAGTCCGGAGCTGGCCCCAGTTATCCGTCAACGCCCGGACCGAACCCGGAGACCGAGAGCAACATGACTACAGCAGGCATATTCCTTCTGCCGAACGGGACGTTCTTCATTGAACTGTTCGTCTCCATTGTGCTGATCCTCGCCATCTACAAATGGGTGCTGCCACCCATCAACAAGGCGTTGGAGGATCGCCAGGAGAAGATCCGCACGTCACTGGAGGCGGCCGACCAGGCCCGTTCCGACGCCGAAGCCGCCGACGACGAGCGGCGCGCAGTGCTCGATCAGGCGCGCCAGCAGGCTCGCGAGATCGTGGCCACCGCGAACCGCACGGCTGAGCAGGTCCGCACGGATGCTCAGGCGCGGGGCCAGAGCGAGTACGACCGCGTCGTGGGCAACGCCGACGTCGAGATCGCGCTGGCTCGCCAGCGGGCGGTCGAAGAGGCGGCCGCGCGCATGGGCGAGATCGTCATGGAGGTGGTCGAGCGGGTCATCGGCCGTGAAGTCGATGCCGAGGCGCACCGGGACCTCATTGACGAGGCGGTCGCCGCGCTGCGGGCCGACACCTCGGGTGGCGCGGCCGCGGCGGGGGCGCGCCAGTGAACCCCACGCTTCAGGGCTACACGGCAGCCGTCACCGAAGTGGCCGGCTCGGCCGCGCTCGGTCCCGCCGCCGTAGACCTCGAAGCGATCGAACAGCTCGTCATGTCCAACACCCAATTGCGGGCGGCCTTGAGCGACACCGCCGTCCCGGGACCGGCACGCCGGGCCGTGATGCTGGACCTACTCGAGGGCAAGGTGGTGCCCGAAGCGCGCCGCCTGGCCGCGTTCGCGTCCGGGGCGGTTCCAGCCCAGGAAACGGCGTCAGCCCTGGCCTGGCTGGCCATCCGGGTGCGACACCTCTCCGAGGGACTGGAGGAGGAGCCGCCGCTCAGCCTGCTGGCGGCCCGCAAGCGCGTGGCGGGTTTCGCCACTGCGCTCTACGAGGACATGTCCACCGGGCAGCTCGAGTCGCTCGAGGACGACCTGTTCCGGTTCGCCCGGGTGGTCGAAGCCACCCCGGCCCTGCGCGGTGCCTTCACCGACCGGGACTTGGCGGTCGAGGCACGGGTGGGTGTGGTGACCCAACTCCTCTCCGGCAAGGTCGCCGACACCACGCTGGCGCTGGTTCGCTACACCGTCGTGGGCGGCCGGGCCAGAGACTTCGTGGGCACGCTCGACCACCTGGTCGAACAGACGGCGCAGGCCCGGGGTTGGCGCATTGCCCGAGTGAGGGCGGCCGCCCCGATCGACGAAGCTCAGCGCACGGGGCTGAGCGACTCCCTGGGCGCGCTGGCCGGCGTGCCGGTGGAGTTGCAGGTGGAGGTGGACGAGTCGCTGCTCAGCGGTGCACTCATCCGCATCGGCGACCTTCAGGTAGATGCCACGGCCCGAGGCAGGCTCGACGCCCTGCGTGAGCACTTCGCCCCGGCCGGCTGGGAGCCGTCCGGTTTCGGCCGTCGCGGCCAGAGTTCGAGAGAAGAAGGAGCAAACTGATGGCAGAGCTGACCATCGACGCCAGCGAGATCACCAAGGCGCTCGAGCGCAACGTCGAGGAGTACACCCCGGCGGTCGGGACCGAGCAGATCGGCCGCATCGTCGAGGTCGGAGATGGAATCGCCCGCGTGTCGGGCCTCCCTGGCGCCGCGGTCAACGAGCTGCTCGAGTTCGAGGACGGCACGCTCGGCCTGGCTCTGAACCTGGACGAGGACACCATCGGCGCCGTGGTGCTGGGCGAGGTGGACAGCCTCGAGGAGGAGCAGACGGTCAAGGCGACCGGTCGGATCCAGACCGTGCCGGTGGGCGACGCCCTCCTCGGTCGCGTGGTCAATGCGCTGGGCGAGCCGATCGACGGCAAGGGTCCGATCAACACGACCGAGACGCGGCGTATGGAGGTGCAGGCGCCCGGCATCGTCGGTCGCCAGCCCGTGTCTGAACCCCTGCAGACCGGCATCAAGGCCATCGACGCCATGACCCCCATCGGCCGAGGCCAGCGCGAGCTGATCATCGGTGACCGCAAGACGGGCAAGACGACGGTGGCCGTCGACACGATCATCAACCAGGCCGGCCAGGGCGTGAAGTGCATTTACGTGGCCATCGGCCAGAAGAACTCGTCGGTGGCCCAGACCGTGGCCACCCTCGAGAACCACAACGCACTCGAGTACACCGTGGTCGTGGTGGCCTCGGCGGGCGACCCGGCCCCGTACAAGTACCTCGCTCCCTACGCCGGCTGCGCCATGGGCCAGCATTGGATGGAAAACGGCCAGCACGCGTTGATCATCTACGACGACCTCTCCAAGCAGGCCGAGGCCTACCGATCGGTCTCGCTGTTGCTGCGTCGGCCACCGGGGCGCGAGGCCTACCCGGGTGACGTCTTCTACCTGCACTCTCGTCTGCTCGAGCGGGCGGCCAAGCTGTCCGACGCCTTGGGCGGCGGCTCGCTGACCGCGCTGCCGGTGATCGAGACGAAGGCGGGCGACATCTCGGCGTACATCCCGACCAACGTCATCTCCATCACCGATGGTCAGGTCTTCTTGGAGACCGACCTCTTCAACTCCGGTATCCGCCCGGCCATCAACGTCGGCAACTCGGTGAGCCGAGTAGGGAGCGCGGCCCAGGTCAAGGCGATGAAGACGGTGGCGGGCACGCTCAAGCTCGACCTGGCCCAGTTCCGCGAGCTCGAGGCCTTCGCCACCTTCGGCTCCGAACTGGACAGGGTGTCCCAGGCCCAGCTCGACCGGGGCTACCGGTTGACCGAGTTGCTCAAGCAGCCGCAGAACGCGCCCGTGTCCGTCGAGGAGCAGGTCCTTGTGATCTACGCCGGCACCAAGGGCTGGGCCGACTCGGTGCCGGTGAGCGAAGTGCGCCGGTTCTCCGTGGAGGTGGTGGAGTACTTCAGGGCCAATCACCCCGCCGTGCTCGAGGCCGTGCGTACCACCGGGAGCCTGCCCGGTGATGACGAGATCGACAAGGGGCTCACCACGTTCCTCGAGGGTTTCGACACGGGGAAGGTCGACTGATCGATGGCCGGAGGCCAAGAGCGCATTCTGCGGCGACGCATCCGCAGCGTGCAGTCCACGCGGAAGATCACCAAGGCGATGGAACTCATCGCGGCCTCGCGGATCGTGCGCGCCCAGAACCGCATTGCGAGCAACCGTCCTTACCGCGAGGGCATGGAGCGCGTCCTGCGCCTCACCGCGGCGGCCGACCCGCAGGCAGCCGCCAAGTTGCTCGGCACCCCTGAGTCGCCGCGCCACGTCGGGATCCTCGCCGTCGTCGGTGACCGCGGCCTGGCGGGCTCGTACAACTCGGGCGTGCTGCGGGCCACGGAGCGTCGGGTCGCCGAGCTGCGGGCGAACGGGGCCGAGGTCACTGTGTGGAGCGTGGGCAAGAAGGCCCCGTCCTACTTCCGCTACCGGGGCATCGAGATGGCTCAATCCTTCGTCGGCTTTGCCGACCGGCCCGAATTCTCCGACGCCCGTCAGATCGCGTCCGTGGTGGCCGCGCCCTTCATTGCCGGCGAGATCGACCTCGTCGAGATGGTGTCCACCCGGTTCATCTCGGCCGGCACCCAGCGGGTGGAGCTCCTGCAGATGCTGCCGCTCCCCCTGCCCGAGGCGGACGCGATCCTCGAGGTGGACCTCGACCACCTCGAGGGGTACACGGAGTTCGAGCCAGAGCCCGAGAAGTTGCTGATCGAGTTGGCGCCACGGGCGCTCGAGTCCGAGATCTTCGCCGCCCTACTCGAGGGGACGGCCTCGTTCTTCACAGCGCAGCAGCGGGCCATGGCGGCGGCCACGGAGAACGCGGACGAGCTGGTCCGTACCCTGACCCGCGTCATGAACCGCGCTCGTCAGGACGCCATCACCACCGAGATCATGGAGATCGTCGGCGGGGCCGAAGCGCTCCGCCAAGCGAAGGGAGCTTGACCAGATGACCACCACCGCACCCAGCACCACGGCGGCGGACCACGTGAGAGAAGAAGGCCGGGTCGTCGCCATTGCCGGCCCCGTCATCGACGTCGAGTTCCCGCCGCACGCCCTGCCCGAGATCAACTTCGCCGTGGAGTTCGACATCGAGCTCGACGGCCACACCAACACCATCGCGGCCGAGGTGGCCCAACAGATCGGCGAAGGCCGTGTCCGTTGCATCTGCATGCAGCAGACCGACGGACTGGTGCGCGGCGCCCCGGTGCGCAACCTGGGTCATGGGATCCAGGTGCCGGTGGGCAACGCGGTGCTCGGCCACGTGTTCAACGTGCTGGGCGAGCCGCTCGACACCGACACCATCGGCAAGCCGGACGACTACTGGGAGATCCACCGCAGCGCGCCGGCCTTCGACCAGCTCGAGCCCCGGGCTCTGATGTTCGAGACCGGCATCAAGGTCATCGACCTCCTCGAGCCCTACGTGCAGGGTGGGAAGATCGGCCTGTTCGGTGGGGCCGGCGTGGGCAAGACGGTGATCATCCAAGAGATGATCCACCGGGTGGCCCAGGAGCACGGTGGTGTCTCGGTGTTCGCCGGCGTGGGCGAGCGCACCCGGGAGGGCACCGACATGTGGCTCGAGATGCAGGAGTCCGGTGTCATCGACAAGGCCGCCCTGGTCTACGGGCAGATGGACGAGCCCCCCGGTGTGCGCCTGCGCGTCGCGCTCGCCGCGCTCACCATGGCCGAGTACTTCCGCGATGTCCAGAACCAGGACGTGCTCCTCTTCGTCGACAACATCTTCCGATTCGTGCAGGCGGGCTCGGAGGTGTCGACGCTGCTCGGCCGCATGCCCTCGGCGGTGGGCTACCAGCCCACTCTGGCCGACGAGATGGGCGAGCTCCAGGAGCGGATCACCTCGACCAAGGGGAAGTCGATCACCTCGCTCCAGGCCGTGTACGTCCCGGCGGACGACTACACCGACCCGGCGCCATTCACCACCTTCACCCACCTCGACGCCACCACCGAGCTGTCACGGCAGATCGCCGCGCTCGGCATCTACCCGGCCGTGGACCCGCTCGCCTCGACCTCGAACATCCTGGCCCCCGAAATCGTGGGTGATCGCCACTACGCGGTCGCCCGCAGGGTGCAGGAGATCCTGCAGCGCTACAAGGAGCTGCAGGACATCATCGCCATCCTCGGGATGGACGAGCTCTCCGAGGAGGACCGGGTCACCGTGTCACGGGCCCGCAAGGTGCAACGCTTCCTTTCTCAACCCTTCTTCGTGGCCGAGGTGTTCACCGGGGTCAAGGGCATCAACGTGCCCATCGACGAGACGGTCGAGTCCTTCGAAGCGCTGGCCAACGGTGAGCTGGACAACATCCCAGAGCAGGCGTTCCTCAACGTCGGCGGGGTCGAGTCGGTGCTCGAGAAGGCACGCACGCTCGAGGCCGAGGCGGGCTAGTGGCGGACGATGGCGTCTTCGGTCTCGAGGTGGTGACGCCCGAACAGTCTCTGGTCGCGGGCGGCGCCCGGTCGGTGGTACTCGCCACCTCAGAAGGTGCGCTCACGGTGCTCGACGGGCACACGCCGCTCGTCGGCGACGTGGTCCCCGGCGAGGTCAAGGTGGAGGACGGCGAGGGCAACGTGGCGCGTCTTGCCGTGCATGGAGGCTTCCTGCAGGTGGACACCAGCCCGGGTGCGGCCGAAGGCCTGGCCGAGGGTGACGGACCCCTCCCGGGTCTCTCGACCCGCCTGACGGTGTTGGCCGGCATCGCCGAGCTGGCCGAGGAGATCGACGTACCGCGGGCCGAGGCGGCGCGCGATGCCGCCACCCAGCGGGTGGCCGACCTCAGCTCTGGACGGTCCCAGGTGGGAGAAGAGCTCGACGAGGACTTGGCGCTGGCCGAGGCGCAGGGTGCACTGGCACGGGCCGAGCTGCGCTTGGCGGTGGCCGCCGGAACTGCCTGAGGCAGAACCGGGCGGTAGCCGGGCCTCAAGGCCCGGTTCGCGGAGTCCGAGATGAACTGGTCCGGCGAACTGGCCCAGGTGGACTGGCTCAGGCGGACTGGTCGGGTCGAACTGATTCGTCAGTCGAACTGAATGGAGCTGAATTCCGCCAACTTGGCCAGGGCATGGCTGGCGTCGATCTTGCGCAGGGTGCCCGACTTCGAGCGCATGACGAGCGACTGCGTCGTGGCCCCGAACTCGTGGTACTGCACGCCGCGGAGCAGCTCGCCGTCGGTGATGCCGGTGGCGGCGAAGAAACAGTTGTTGCCCTGAACCAGGTCCTCGGTGGTGAGCACCGCGTCGAGGTTGTAGCCGGCCTCGAGGGCGGCGGTGCGCTCGGACTCGTTGCGGGGATAGAGCTTGCCCTGGATTTCGCCGCCCATGCACTTGAGGGCGGCGGCGGCGAGCACCCCTTCGGGGGTCCCGCCGATGCCGAAGAGGATGTCGGTGCCCGCACCGGGCCAGCCGGTCGCAATCGCTCCCGCCACGTCACCGTCGGTGATGAGCCGGATGCGGGCGCCGGAGGACCGCACCTCGCCGATCAGGTCGCCGTGGCGCTCGCGGTCGAGGATGACGACGGTCAGGTCACGCACGGGCCGACTCAGGGCCTCGGCGAGCGTGTGGAGGTTCTCGGTCGGGGTGCGGCGAATGTCCACGGAACCCTTGGCCCGGGGACCCACGGCCAGCTTCTCCATGTACACGCAGGGTCCGGGATCGAACATGGCGCCGCGCTCGGCCACCGCAATGACGGCCAGGGCGCCGCCGCGGCCCTGGGCGGTCAGGGTCGTGCCGTCAATGGGGTCCACGGCGATGTCGGTGAGCGGCGGTGTGCCGTCCCCGATCTTCTCGCCGTTGAAGAGCATCGGCGCGTTGTCCTTCTCGCCCTCGCCGATGACCACGATGCCGTCCATGGGCACGCTGGCCAGCACGGTGCGCATGGCCGCGACCGCGGCGCCGTCGGCACCGATTTTGTCGCCCCGTCCCATCCAGCGGCTGGCGGCCATGGCGGCGGCCTCGGTGGTCCGTACCAGGTCCATGGCCAGGTTGCGATCAGGGGCTTGGGGGGACGTCACCACGGCCCATGACCATAGCGGGCGAGGATCGGCGATTGCGGGGCTGGGGGCTCCCAGCGGCGATACTTGGGGTGATGGACCAGATCATCGTCGAGCCCAGCGGGCCGCTGTCGGGCACCGTGTGGGCCGGTGGGGCCAAGAACTCGACCCTGAAGCTGATGGTGGCCTGCCTGCTGACCGAGGGTCGCAGCGTGCTGTCCAACGTGCCGCGCATCACCGACGTCGACACCATGGCCAACGTGCTGCGGGCGATCGGCGCCCAGGTCGAGCGGCTCGAGGACGGCCGGGTGGCGGTGACGTCGCCCGCGGCGGGGGACCTCGTCCCCGGCGGATCCTACGAACTGTTCGAGCGGATGCGGGCGTCGGTGGTCGTGCTCGGGATGCTCCTGGCCCGGTGCGGGTCGGTGCGCATGCCGCTGCCGGGCGGCGACGACTTCGGGGAGCGCCCCATCGACTTCCATCTCAATGGGTTGAGCGCCATGGGCGCCCGCTTCGAGTCCTCGCACGGCGAGGTGCGGGGCTCCGTGCCGGGCGGCCGGCTGGTGGGGACCCGCGTGGTCCTCGAGTACCCGAGTCACACGGCGACCGACAACCTGCTCATGGCCGGAGCGCTGGCCAAGGGGACCACGGTGATCGAGAACGCGGCCAAGGAGCCCGAGGTGAGCGACCTGGCGGCCATGTTGCGCGCCATGGGGGCGGAGGTGCGCGGGGCCGGGACGTCGCGCATCGAGATCGAGGGCGTGGACGAGCTGCACCCGGTCACCCACGCCGTCGTGCCCGACCGGGTGGTGGCGGCGACGTATCTTGCTGCCGTCGGCATGGCGGGGGGCGAGGTGACCATCGCCGACGCCCGGCCCGACCACATGGAGAACCTCCTCCGCAAGGTGGGTCAGATGGGCGTCCTCACCGAGCTCGGACCGGACGGGCTGCGGGCGAGCGCGCCGGCCCGTGTGCGCTCGGCCGACGTGGCCACCCTGCCCTACCCCGGAGTGGCCACCGACTACAGCCCCCTCCTGGTGGCCATGCTCACCGTGGCCGACGGGGTGGGCATCCTGACCGAGAACCTGTTCTCGGGTCGCTTCCGCTACGTCCAGGAGCTGCGGCGTATGGGGGCCGACATCCGGACCGAGGGCCACCACGCCGTGGTGCGCGGGGTGCCGCGCCTCTCGGGTGCGCCGGTGCGGGCCCCCGACATCCGGGCGGGGGTGGCCCTGGTGCTGGCCGGGCTGGTGGCCGAAGGTTCGACCGTGGTGAGCGGGGCGCACCACATCGACCGGGGCTACGAGGACCTGGCGGCGGCGTTGTCGTCGCTGGGCGCATCGGTGACCCGGCCGTGAGCGGCGCACGGGCCGACACGGACACCAGGCCGACCGATCCCGGGGCCCTGCTGGCCCTGGCCCGCGGCGGGGGACCGGGTGGCCCTGGCCCGGCTGCTGTCCTACATCGAGCGCGGCGGCACCACGGCGACGGCGGTGGCCCGGCTGGCGTACCGGGCCGACGTGCCCTACACCGTCGGCCTGACCGGCGCGCCCGGGGCGGGCAAGTCGACCCTGACCGACGGGCTCATCACCGCCGTGCGCGGCGGATGGCCCGAGCCGCTCGGCGAGGACGTGCCGCAGGTGGCCGTGCTGGCGGTGGACCCGACCTCGCCCTTCAGCGGCGGGGCCATCCTGGGCGACCGGGTGCGCATGGGCCAGCATGCGCTGGACCCGACCGTGTTCATCCGCTCCATGGCCACCCGGGGCCATCTGGGCGGCCTGTCGATGGCCGTGCCCGACGCCGTGCGCCTGCTCGGTGCGGCCGGCCTGGGCGTGGTCATCATCGAGACGGTGGGCGTGGGCCAGATGGAGGTCGACATCGCGTCGGCGGCCGATACCACGGCGGTGGTGGTGACGCCCGGTTGGGGTGACTCCATGCAGGCCAACAAGGCCGGACTGCTCGAGGTGGCCGACGTCTTCGTCATCAACAAGGCCGACCGACCGGGTGTGCGTGAGGCCCGACGCGACCTCGAACAGATGCTCGACCTGTCGCGGCCGGGCGCCTGGCGGCCCGAGATCGTGGAGACCACCGCCTCGGCCGGGGAGGGCATCGATGCACTGTGGGCCGCCGTGGCCCGGCACCGGGCCCACCAGCAGGACTCGGGTGCATTGGCCACCCGGCGGACGGAACGTCTGGCACAGGAGCTGCGCCGAGTGTTGCTGGCCCGCTCCGAGGCCCGCATCGCCGAGGTGGCGGAGGGCGAGGAGTACAGCCGCGCCGTGAAGGCACTGGCGGCGGGGGAGATCGACCCCTACGAGGCGGCAGACCGCCTCCTGGCGGAGTGAGGGCCCCGGTGGGCGGGCGGGTACGGTGCGGCCATGGCTGAGCAGTTCGTGACCGTGGAGCGGCGCGACGACGGCGTGGCACTGGTCCGACTCGACCGGCCCAAGGCGAACGCGCTCTCGGGCCAGGTCCTGGGCCAGCTGGCCGAGGCGGTCGAACGTCTGGGCGCCGACCCGCCTGGCGCGGTGGTGCTGTGGGGCGGCCGGCGCATCTTCGCGGCGGGCGCGGACATCGCCGAGCTGGAGTCGGGTGTGGGGCCACGGACGGTGGCGGCGAACTTCGGGCGCGCCCTGGGCGCCCTGGCCTCGCTGCCCCGGGCCACCATTGCCGCCGTCAACGGCTTCGCCCTGGGCGGTGGCCTGGAACTGGCGCTCGCCTGCGACTTCCGGGTCTGCGCGCAGGACGCCCGGCTGGGCCTGCCCGAGATCTCTCTCGGCGTGATCCCGGGCGGCGGGGGGACCCAGCGCCTGCCCCGCCTCATCGGGTCGTCGCGGGCCAAGGAGCTGATCCTCTCGGGTCGCCAGGTGCGGGCCGACGAGGCGCTCTCCATCGGGCTGGTCAACCGAGTGGCGGCACCCGACGACGTGCTCGACGGCGCATTGGTCTGGGCGGCCGAGCTGGCGGCGGGCCCCCTGGTGGCCCACGGGCTGGCCAAGTCGGCCGTCGACGGGGGCCTGGGGCGTCCGCTGGCCGAGGGACTGGCCTTCGAGCTCGAGGCCTTCAGTGCCGTTTTCGAGACCGAGGACGCCCGCACGGGACTGCGGTCGTTCGTCGAGCACGGCCCGGGCCGGGCCAGTTTCTCGGGGCGATGACGCAGTGAGCTCACCCCCCATGCCGATCAGCGGGAACGAAGGCGCCTTCGATCCCTCGGCGCGCTGGTTCCAGCACGCGGTGTTCTACGAGGTGCTCATCCGGGGCTACTACGACGCCAACGACGACGGTACCGGGGACCTGCGCGGCCTGCGCGAGAAGCTCGACTACATGGAGTGGCTGGGCATCGACTGCATCTGGATGCTGCCCTTCTACCCGTCGCCCTTCCGCGACGGTGGCTATGACATCAGCGACTTCTTCAACGTCCATCCCGACTACGGGACGATCAGCGATCTGGTGGGCTTCTTGGAGGACGCACACCGACGCGGTATCCGGGTCATCGCCGATCTCGTCATGAACCACACCAGCGACGAGCACCCGTGGTTCACCGAATCGCGCTCGTCGCGCGACAACGCCAAGGCCGACTGGTACGTGTGGAACGACGACGACCAGAAATGGCCGGACGCCCGGGTCGTCTTCACCGATGTCGAGCGTTCGAACTGGACCTGGGACGACACCCGCCAGCAGTACTACTGGCATCGCTTCTACCACCACCAGCCGGACCTCAACTACGAAAACCCCGAAGTGGCCGACACCATGATCGACCTGGTGCGCTTCTGGCTCGACCTGGGTTTCGACGGGTTCCGGCTCGACGCCGTGCCCTATCTGTACCAGCGTGACGGCACCTCGGGCGAGCACCTGCCCGAGACCCATGCGTTCATCAAGCGCATCCGCAAGCAGATCGAGGGCGACTATCCGGGACGGATCCTGCTGGCCGAGGCCAACGGGTGGCCCAGCGACGTGGCCGACTACTTCGGGGACGGCGACGAGTGTCACCTGTGCTTCCACTTCCCGCTGATGCCCCGCCTCTTCATGGCGGTGCGTCGCGAGCAGCGCTACCCGATCACGGAGATCCTGGCCCAGACGCCGGCCATCGACGACGCCTGCCAGTGGGCCATCTTCCTGCGCAACCACGACGAGCTCACGCTCGAACAGGTGAGCGACGAGGAGCGCGACTACCTCATGGCGGAATACGCCAAGGACCCGCGCATGAAGCGACACATGGGCATCGGGCGCCGTCTGGCCCCCCTGATCGACAACGACCGCCGCACGGCCGAGCTCCTCTACGCGCTGATCCTGTCGCTGCCGGGCAGCCCGGTCATCTACTACGGCGACGAACTGCTCATGGGGGACAACATCTATCTGGGTGACCGGGACTCGGTGCGCACGCCCATGCAGTGGTCGCCCGACCGTAACGGCGGGTTCTCGAAGGCCGACTTCGCCCAGCTCTACCTGCCGCCGCTGATGGACCCGGTCTACGGCTTCAGTGCGCTCAACGCCGAAGCCCAATTGCGGAACCAAGGCTCGTTCCTCCATTGGCTGCGCCGCATGCTCCAAGAGCGCCGCGCCCTGCCGGTCATGGGGGTGGGTGAAATGGAGGTGCTGCCGTGCGTCAACCCTTCGGTGCTGGCCTACGTGCGCTCCGGTGACGTGGCCGACATCTTGACCACGGCCCTGCCCGCGGCCAACACCACGGTGCGCTCGTCGCCCGACGGGATGATCGACTGGGGCCACGCGCCCGTGCTGGCCCGCACGGTGCCGGCGGGCAACGAGAGCGAGGACGACGAGGTGGTCCACCGCCACCAGGCGGTCCTGTGCGTGCACAATCTGAGCCGCTTCGCCCAGCCGGCAGAGCTGGCCCTGGCCAAATGGGCCGGTTCCACGCCCTACGAGGTCCTCGGTCGCGTACCCTTTCCGATCATCAGCGACGAGCCCTACACCATCACCCTGCCTCCCTACGGCTTCCTCTGGTTCGACCTCGTCCCCGAGGACAGGCTCGAGGGAACGTGACCATCGAGCGCGACGACGGTCTGCGCACCCTGGCCTCGACATGGCTGGGACTGCACGGCGTCGCTGCGCCGGAGCGGGTCGAGATCGTGCGGGACCGGGTGCTGCGCCCGGGACGCCCCGGGCTGCTCGACGTAGTGGCCCGGGTCGACGGCCGCCTGGCCCACTTCGTGGTCGGCCTGCGCGGCGTGACCGACGAGCCGCACTTCCTGCGACCCGGCGAGGAGTGCGCCCTGGGCCTCCTCGACGAGGAGGAGGGTCTGGCCGTCTGTACCGACGCGCTGCGCGACGCCGAGCTCGGCCCGATGCTGCTGGCCACCATCCGCCGGGTGCCGCCCAGGGCGGGACCGGTGGGCGTGCTGCGGGACGACGACGACGCGGTGGTGCTCGACTGCGGGGACCGGGGCGACCTCATGGTCTTCCCCTGGCTGGACGACCAACCACGGCCCGACGTCGACCTGATGGTCGCCCTGGAGGGGGCGGGATTCAACCACGTGGCGGCGCCGCTCGTGCGCTGGGTCGAGGACGAGCGCGATCTGGGCGTGGTGCTCGAGCCGCTGGCCGACCGCTCGGCCGGGTGGGCATTGGCCCTCACCTCATTGCGTGACTTCTACGCGTCGGGTGGCTCCCCCGAGGCGGCCGGAGGCGACTTCGGCGCTGAGGCCCGGGAACTCGGCACCATGACGGCGCGCATGCACCTGGCCCTCGACCGCGCCTATCTGCGCCACTCCGAGCCGGTGGTCGACTGGGTGGACGAGGCCGAAGCGGCCATCGCCGCGGCCGACCCGGCCGTGCTCGACGCGCCGGGCGTGGCCGACCTGATCAAGTGGATCCGCGAATCGGACAGCCGCCTGCCCGTCATCCGCACCCACGGGGACTTTCACCTCGGCCGCACGGCCCGCACCGACCAGGGTTGGGTGGTGAGCGACTGCGCCCCGGGTGGGGTGCTCTGGGGTGAGCGCACGCCGGGTCGGCGTACCCCGCTGGGCGACGTGGCCGACATCCTGTGGTCGATGCACCAGGCGAGCGCCGTGGCGGCCGCCGAGCGGGATCCGGCAGGCCGGCTGGGCCTGGCCGCACTGGGCCAGGCGTGGGAGACGCGCAACCGCCGGGCCTTCGTGACCGGCTACCTCAACACGCCGGGGATCTCGGGTCTGGTCGGGCCCGACCGGGACCTGGTCCGGCGCCTGGTCTCGTTCCTGGAGCTGGCCCGGTCGGTCCGCTGAGCGCCCCGACCGGCAACGGGCTCAGACGAGGGCGTTGACCTGGAGGGTCTCGGCTGCCTCTTCGGGTGACATCACGTTGATGGCGACACCCGTGCCGAGCTCGAAGCCCGCCGCGGTGGTCGCCTTGGGCCAGACGTGGGCGTGCCAGTGGTAAGGCTCTCCCACCCGGTAGGGCGCGGAGTGGAAGACGATGTTGTAGGCCACGTCGCCGACGGTCTCGTTCAGCTGGAGCAGGGTACGGCGCAAGGCCTCGCCCACCGCGATGAGGTCCTCGGTGGGGCTGTGGTGCAGGTGCGGATTGTGCTCGCGCGGCATCACCAGCATTTCGTAGGGCAGTGAACTCCAGAAGGGGCAGACCACCACGACGCGATCGTTGGAGTAGATGACGCGTTGCCCGCTGTCCTCCTCTGCCTCGATGGTTGTGCAGAGGAGGCAGGAACCCACGAAGCGGGCGAAGCGGGCCTGCTCCTCGGCCAGCTCGCGCGGGATGAAGGACATCCCCAGCAGCTGCCCGTGCGGGTGCTCGAGCGACGCCCCCGCCTCGCGGCCCGAGTTCACGATGGCCTGGGTGTAACGGATGTTCGGTTGTGAGGCATGCTCCTCGATCCGGTCCCGGAGCGCCGCCATGACCAGTTCGACCTGTTCCTGGCTGAGTTGGCCCAGAGTGAGGTCGTGCTCGGGCGAGAAGATCAGGATCTCGTGGATGCCGCCGGCCGAGGCCTGGGTGAAGACGGGGCCGCGGTTGGCCACCACGAAGGGCTCGTCACCGTCGAAGGCGGGGTAGAGGTTGGGCACCACCCGCACGAGCCAGCTGCCCGTCGGCCCGTAGGTCTCGAGCGCCGGCGGGGTCTCCTCCTCGTTGCCCGGGCAAAATGGGCACGGCCGGTCGAGGGTGTCGGGCACGTGGGAGCGGGTCACGAACGAGTAGGGCCGCTCGGCACGGCCGGGGCTGACCACCACCCAACGACCGGACAGCGGATCGAGTCGGAGCTGGTTCATCGGTGCACTCGCAGCCGTGGTTCCGCCGTTGTTTCACGAAGCTTCATCATTTCTCCTCCTCTTACGGTACAGGGTGGGCCGGCCGAGATGACGCCACGGTCACGAAGGCTTCACCGACGCCGGACCGGTCATGGGAGAACATGTCGGGCATGCACCACCAGCCCGCCGGCGCCGCCTTCGACATCGTGCTCCTGTTCCATGTGGTGTGCGTGGTGGTCGGGCTCGTCACCACGGTCACGGCAGCGGCCACCGCCGCCCGTCTGCGCCGGCTCCTCGTCACGTCGGTGCCGCTGCCCGTGCCGGTGCGGCGCTATTTCCGCCCCGGGTTCAACTGGGCCGGCCGCGCCATCTGGGGCATCCCGGTCTTCGGCTTCGCGCTCCTGGCCATGAGTCAGGGGGCCTACGGCCTCGGCGACGGCTGGGTCGTGGGCGGGCTGGTCATCTTCGTGGTGGTGGCCCTGCTGGCGGAGGGCGTGCTCTATCCGGCGGAGCGCCGGGTCCAGGTCGCGCTGGGATCCGACGAGAGCGGCCCGGTCTCGGATGGGGCTGCGACCGGGCGCGACGCCACCGTGATGGTGCGGGCGGGCGCCGCCGTCATCGTGCTCTTGCTGCTCGGCACCGCGTTGATGATCGCCCAGCCCTGACGCGACGAGGACGCGACCCGGGCCGGATCGCGTCCTGGCTCCAGTGGGTCGGGTGGGGCGACACCGGAAAGGACAGGGGCGAGCGCTGTCAGTCGGAGGTCGCGCGGTGCAGAACGGCGCGGGCTTTGTCGAGGTCACCGGCACGCACGAGCGACGGAAGTTCACCGTCGAGGAGTGTGGCCCAGTCGACGGTGTCGCTCCGTCTCCCCTCGGCGCGCAGTTGCTGTCTGGTCTCGTCGAGCAGTCGGGCCAACGTGTCGAGACCGCCCCCGCAGGACGCGGCAAGGCGGCTCCGGAGCCACGCGGCCAGCGCGGGGCTCAACCCGGCCGTCGACACCGCGATGGTGACCGCGCCGTCGCGGTGGACGGCCGGGAGGATGAACGAGCAGTGCGCCGGGTCGTCGGCGCTGTTCACCCACACGCCTGCCGCATCCGCCTCGGCCGCGACGGCGCCGTCCACGGCGGGATCACCGGTGGCGGTGACGACGAGCCGGAAGCCGGCGACGTCGTCGGGCTGGAAGGTCCGCGGCTCGAGCGCCTCCAACCGGGAGGCCAGGGACCTCATCTCCTCGCTGATGTCGGGGGCGATCACGGTGACCCGAGCGCCGCTGTCGAGCAGGCCGCGCACCTTGCGCGTTGCCACTGCACCGGCACCGACGACGAGGCAGGGCCGGTTCGAGAGATCGAGCGAGATCGGGTAGTAGGAGGGCGGGCCGGCGGGCTCGTCAGTCATGGAGCCGGGGTGGCCCGACCATGCCCGCCGCGATGGTGGCAAAGCTGAGATCGTCGATCAGGACGAAGCTGCCGGTGATGCGGTCCGATTCGTACGGGTCGACGGCGAGGGGCGTCGCCGTGCGCAGCGTGACCACGCCGATCTCGTTCTCGCGTAGTTCGGTGGCGTCGCTCACGTGGAGCTCGTTGACGTCGAAGGTGCCGTTGACCCGCTCGACGACGACCGGGGTGACCCGGGTGGTGTGCTTGAGCCGGAGCCGGTCGCCCGCCTTGAGCGGCCGTTCCTGGAACCAGCACACGGTGGCGTCGAATACCTCCTTGACCTCGGGAGGTGCCTCTGCGGCGGCAATCAGATCGCCCCGGGACACGTCGAGGTGGTCGGCCAGCTTGAGCGAGATGGACTGGCCCACCTCGGCCCGCTGGAGCGGGCCGTCGGCCGTCTCCAAGGCCCGCACTGTCGTATGGGCGCCCTGAGGCAGGACCACGACGCGGTCTCCGACCCGGAACGGCCCGCCGTTCACCATGCCGGCGTACGTCCGCCCGCCCCCGGGCTGGCGCAGCACCCACTGCACGGGGAGGCGGGCCCCACTGCCTCGGCCGACGCCGTGCTGGGCGGCCCAGCCTCCGGCCGTGGCCGACTCCAGGGCATCGAGCACGGTGGGCCCGTCGTACCAGGGCGCGGCGTCCGACCGCTCCACCACGTTGTCGCCCTCGAGCGCGGAGATCGGGATCACGGTGCAGGAGGTGATCCCGAGGCGGTGGGCCAGCGCTTCCATGTCGTCGACGATGCGCTGGTAGGCCGACCGATCCCACTCGACCAGGTCCATTTTGTTGGCGCAGACGACGAGCTGGTCGACGCCGAGGAGGGCCGCGATGCAGATGTGTCGCCGCGACTGCTCGCGCAGGCCGGCCGTGGCGTCGACCAGGACGAGGGCGAGGTCGGCCGTCGACGCTCCCGTGGCCATGTTGCGCGTGTACTGGACGTGCCCGGGACAGTCCGCGATGACGAACTTGCGATGGGGGGTGGCGGCGTAGCGATATGCCACGTCGATGGTGATGCCCTGCTCGCGCTCGGCCCGCAGGCCGTCGGTCACGAACGAGAGGTCGACCTCACCCAGGCCGCGGCGCTCGCTCGCCGTCTCGATGGCGGTCAGCTGGTCGTCGAAGAGCTGGCGGGTGTCGAAGAGGAGCCGGCCGATGAGCGTGCTCTTGCCGTCGTCCACCGATCCGATCGTGGCGAACCGGAGGAGATCCATGGTGTCGGCGCCGAGCTCGGCGCCGGCCGGCGGCGCGCCGGGCAAGGTGGACATGGGACTAGAAATATCCCTCGCGCTTGCGGTCCTCCATGGACGTCTCCGAGAAGCGGTCGTCGGCCCTGGTGGCCCCCCGCTCCGAGATGCGCGAACCGGCCACCTCGCGGATGATCTCCTCGACCGTGTCGGCACCCGAGCGCACGGCCCCGGTGCAGGTGGCATCGCCGACGGTCCGGAAGCGCACCGTCTCCTTGCGGACCTCCTCGGTTCCCTGCGGGCTGACCCACTCGCTGAGGGCGAGCAACATGCCGTCGCGCTCGACGACCTCGCGCTCGTGCGCGTAGTAGATCGCCGGCAGGTCGATTCGCTCCCGCCGGATGTACTGCCAGATGTCGAGCTCGGTCCAGTCGGAGAGCGGGAAGGCGCGCAGGTGCTCACCGGGACGCACCGTGCCCTGATAGAGCTGCCAGAGCTCGGGTCGCTGGCGCTTGGGGTCCCACTGACCGAACGAGTCACGGAAGGAGAGCACGCGCTCCTTGGCCCGGGCCTTGTCCTCGTCGCGGCGGGCACCGCCGAAGGCGGCGTCGAACCCGTTCGCGTTGATGGCGTCGAGCAAGGTGGTCGTCTGCAAGCGGTTGCGCGAGCCGTCGGGGCCAGGGTCGGCCACCCGGCCCTGGTCGATCGACTCTTGGACGCTGGCGACCAGCAGTCGAGCACCGATCGACTCCACCTGGGCGTCCCGGTAGGAGAGGACCTCGGGAAAGTTGTGGCCCGTGTCCACATGCATGACCGGAAACGGGATCCGTCCCGGGGCGAACGCCTTGGCGGCCAGGTGGAGCAGCACGGCCGAGTCCTTCCCCCCGCTAAAAAGGAGGACGGGACGCTCCGACTCGGCCGCCACCTCGCGGATGATGAAGATGGCCAGTGACTCGAGGAGGTCGAGGTGCCCCAGGGGGTGCTCCACTGGCCTGACCAGGGGCGTCACAGATGCGCTCCCCTGCGAGCTGGGGGTTGCGCTGGGGTGGGCGGGGCGGAGGGCGGCAGCGGTGTCCATGGGACCTCTCGATTTATGACCTGTTTGGTCATATATACTAACGCTCGTATTCGGACGTGCGTCAAGCGCCGGCGACGGGTCACGGGACCCCGGATCGCCCCATATCGGCCCCATTGGAAGGTGAAGACGGTGACGGAGACCAGAGTGAGGGATCAGCTGTGGACGGCCGAGGAGTTGGCGGAAGTCAGCGAGGAATTCGAGGGGGCGCCGCCGAGCTCCGTCATCCGTTGGGCGGCCGAGAATTTCGGTGAGTCCCTGGTCCTGGCGGCGTCCTTCGAGGACATCGTGCTCGTCGACCTGGCCACCAAGGTCGTGCCCGGCATCGAAGTCATCTTCCTCGACACCGAGGCGCACTTTCCCGAGACGCTGTCGTTCGTCGAGCAGGTGCGGGCACGCTACGACCTCAACCTGACGGTGACCAAGCCCGGACCCGAGGCCGCGGCGCACCCCTGCGGTTCGGAGAATTGCTGCCAGTTCCGCAAGGTCGAACCGCTCCGGCGGGCCGTGGCGGGCAAGGCCGCCTGGCTGACCTCCTTGAAGCGGTCGGACGGACCGACCAGGGCGGACGCTCCAGTCGTCAGCTGGGATACGTCGTTCGGCCTGGTCAAGATCAATCCGCTCGCGACCTGGACGGATGCAGACGTCAAGACCTACCTGGCCGACCACGAGCTGCCGGAGCACCCACTGGTGTCGCGCGGTTACCTCTCCATCGGCTGCGCGCCGACGACCCGACCGGTGGCCGACGGCGAGGATCCCCGGGCGGGACGCTGGGCCGGGCTCGACAAATCCGAGTGTGGCCTGCACGTCTAGTGCCGCGCGACCTCGACAACCCCTACGGAATGGAGTTCCGCGGTCGCCGCGACCGAGGGCTCAAATTCATCCGTCCCTACCGCGACATCGGCGAGCTCAACCCCGTCGAGCAGCTGAAGCTCCAGCGCCATCCCTTCGAGGTGGCGCAGGCAGTCATCGACACCTACTCCAAACAGGGTGCCGCCTCCATCAACGCGGTGCCCGGCGAGCAGGAGCGACTGAAGTGGGTCGGCATGTACCCGCAGCGCCAGGGCGGCGACGCCTTCATGATGCGCATCAAGGTGCCGGGCGGGATCATGACCGCGGCCCAGGTGCGCGAGGTCGGGGTCGCGGCCGACGCCTTCGCCGAAGGGCCGGACGACAGCCCGGTCTTCGGGAATCGCTACGCCGACCTGACGACGCGCCAGGACATTCAGCTGCACTGGATCCGGATCGCCGACGTGCCCCGCATTTGGCAACGGTTCTGGGAGGTCGGGCTGACGACCGTGCAGGCCTGCGGTGACTCGGCCCGCAACGTCTGCTCCTGCCCGGTGTCGGGGATCGACGCGCACGAGTTGATCGACGCGTTCCCGGTGGCTCAGGCCATCTCGGCTTACTTCACCGGCAACCGGGAGTACGCCAACCTGCCCCGTAAGTTCAAGATCGCCGTCACCGGCTGCCCCGAGGACTGCGCGCGGGTCGAGATCAACGACATCGGCCTTTGGCCCGCTGAACGATCCGACGGCACCATCGGCTTCAACGTGCTCATCGGGGGCGGCCTCTCCGACGGTGAGCGCATGGCTTCTGACATCGATCTCTTCGTCGCAGCCGACCAGGCCGTCGAGCTGTGCCGGGGCGTCGCCCAGGTCTTCGGCGAGTTGGGGAACCGGGAGAACCGCGGGTTGGCCCGCATGCGGTACCTGGCCCAGGAGCTCGGTCCGGAGGGCTTCCGTGCCGCGCTGGACGAGCGAACGAACTTCGCCTTCGAGCCGGCCGGTCGGGAGCTGACCACCCGGTTCCGGGGGGACCACGTCGGTGTCCATCCCCAGAAGCAGGACGGTCTCGTCTACGTCGGGTGTTCGGTGCCGGTGGGCCGGATGCACGGGATCGAGTTGGTCGAACTGGCCCGCCTGGCCGAGACCTACGGCGACGGCGACGTGCGCATCGGGATCGACCAGAACTTCGTGATTTCGGGGGTGCCCGAGGACCGGGTCGACGATCTGCTGGGCGAACAGCTGCTGCAGACGTACTCGCCGTTCCCCGGGCCTTTCGAACGGGGCGTCGTGGCCTGCACGGGTTCGGAGTTCTGCCGCTTCGCCGTCGTCGAGACAAAGGAGCGCGCCGTCAAGTGGGCGCGGGCACTCGATGCCAAGCTCTCGGAGGGCGACCAGCGCGAGGCCGGAGTGATCCGCATGCACTTCTCGGGTTGCTCGGCTTCCTGCGCGCAGCCCCAGATCGCCGACATCGGCTTCCGCGGCGACATCGCCCACGTGGCGGAGCACATCGAGGAAGCCGTCGACATCGGGCTGGGAGGTTCCCTCGGCCCCGACGCGGCGTTCATCGACTGGCTCACCGGCGCCATGCCGGTCGACCGGGTGCCCGACGCTCTCGTGCGCATCGTCGAGCGCTACCGCGACGAGCACCGTCCGGGTGAGGCCTTCTACCAGTGGACCCGCCGGAGCAGCCCCGAGGATCTCCGCATGACGCTGCGTGGTGCGGTCGAGGCGGTGGCCCCGTGAAGCGCTACCGCCTGCGCGAGCAGATGAACGGGATAGAGGAGCCGCCGGGGAAGGTGTGGTTCTGGGAGCTCGAGGCCGGCGTCATCGATGCGGGCCGCTGCATTCAGTGCGGCACCTGCGTCGCGGTCTGCCCGTCGAACTCCATCGGTATCGACGAAGACACCGACCTGCCCGAGCTGGTCAAGATGTGCACCGGCTGCTCGCTGTGTTGGGACTTCTGCCCCCGAGGCGGTCTGCGCTACGAGGCGCTCTGGCCGCCGTCGACGGTGACCGGTGACGAGGACGCCGAGGTCGTGGCGGCGCAAGTCCGCTCCGACTCCTCGGACACCTACTGGAAGATCAGCGGTGGACCGCCCGCCGACGGCCTGGGCGCGGTGGTCGAGAGCTATGCGGTCCGGGCCAGCGCGCAGCTCGACGACGTCCAAGACGGCGGCGCCGTGAGCGCGCTGCTCATCGGGCTGCTCGCGGCCGGCGAGATCGACGGGGCCCTGGTCTCCAAGCCGAGCGCGGACCCGGACGAGCAGTGGAAGGGCGTGGCCACCATCGCCACCACGGCGGACCAGATCCGTGCCGCGTCGGGCAGCTTCTACAACCAGACGATGGCGCTGGCCGAGCTCGACCTCTCGAAGTATTCGCTGCCGGCGAAGCCGCGCATCGCCGTCGTGGGCACGCCGTGCGAGGTGCAGGGACTGCGGGCCATGCAGGCCCGACGCTGGCCCACCGGTGCCCACCGGGTCGACGCCGTCGTGCTGTCGATCGCGCTGATGTGCACCAAGAACTTCGACTACGAGGCGCTCACCCTGAGGGAGCTGCGGGACAAGCGAGGCGTGGACCTCGACCGCGTCTCCAAGATGGACGTCATCCGTGGTCGGATGATCGTCGAGTACCGAGACGGTGAGCTGGCAATCGACGAACCGGTCAAGGACTTTCACGGCGCCGCCCTGAAGGGCTGCGACGAGTGCGCCGACTTTCTCGGACGCTCGGCGGACATCTCGGTCGGCAGCGTTGGATCGATGACGGGCTGGACCAGCGTGCTCGTGCGCACCGAGCGGGGGCGCCTCGCCTTCCAGGCGGCCCGTTCGAAGCTCGACGTGCGCGGCCTGGACGACCCCGCCGCGCTCTTGCGCCTGGATGCGCTGGACAAGAAGATCGCCGATCGTTCCCTGCAGCGCAAGCTCGACCCGGATGCACCGCTCTTCATCGAATTCGAGGAGCACGTGCGTGGGTACGAAGGAACCGATCGCCAACCGGTCTACATCCGCCGATGACCGCACCGGCAGCTGCTCCCGTGCTGCACGTGCCCGAAGAGCCGACGGTGCGGGCCGAGCACTGGCTCTCCGCCATTGTCGACGGTGCGGCGCTCGACGACGTCCTGGCCGGTGACGAGGGCCTCGTGGACTGGCTCTGGTCCCGCTGGCGCATCCTCGGCTCGGCCGGGATGACCCGTGACGACCTGGCCCTGGTCGTCGCGGGCTACCGGCGCGAGATCTGGCTGTGGCTGGCGGGAGAGCGCACCTGGGCCCAGTGCTGCTCTGGCCTGATCGGCCGCATCACCCGACGCCCCGGCGCACACGCCGGGGCGTGAGCCCGGCGACTCCTGCTCCCCTCGGCGTCCCGGTCCTGGAGCTCGGCGGCGTCACGGTCCGCCGTGACGGGGTTTGCGTGCTGGCGGGCGTCGACTGGCGGTTGTGCGGCGGGGAGCGCTGGGTCATCTTGGGACCCAACGGCTCGGGCAAGACGACCCTGCTCGGTGTGGCCGGGGCCCGGCTCTGGCCGAGCGCCGGGACCGTGGAGATCCTCGGCCAGCGCCTGGGACGGGTCGACGTACGAACGCTGCGACCCCGGGTGGCGCTCGTCAGCGGAGCGGTGACCCGTCAGCTCAGGGCAGACGTCACCGCCCGCGAGGTCGTGGCCAGCGGCCGGCACGGTGCGCTGGAGACCTGGTGGAACACCTATACAAGCGCCGACTGGGAAAAGGCCGACCAGCTGTTGGCGCGCGGCGGGGTGGGCGAGGTGGGCGAGCGGTCGTTCGGCGTGATCTCGGAGGGCGAGCGCCAACAGGTGCTGCTGGCCCGGGCCCTGATGAGCGATCCGGAGGTGATCCTGCTGGACGAGCCCTTCGCCGGCTTGGATCTCGGCGCCCGCGAGCGACTTCTGGTCCACCTGGCGGGGCTGGCTCGCGACCCTGCCAGCCCACCGCTGGTCCTGGTCACCCACCACTGCGAGGAGATCCCGCCCGGATTCACCCACGGCGGATTGGTGTCGGGCGGTCGCCTGATGGCGGCGGGACCGCTCGACGAGGTCATCACCTCAGAGAACGTCTCAGCATGTTTCGCAATCCCGGTCACCGTCGGCTGCACCGATGGCAGGTGGTGGGGCCGCGCACTCTGATCGCGCTCCGAAAGAAAGAGGGTCATTTCCCTTGATTCACGCGCGCGTCGTTGGTACAACGAGTGAGCGGAGAAGTGCCGACGAGGTCGGCGCTGTGCATTTCCCCACCATCCACCACTTGGAAAGAGCGTTTCATTAGGCTTTTTCCGAAAAGAGAAGGTAGGTCGTCGGGGGAGTGACGATTTTGATCCTGCTGGTTCTCGTAGGGCTGTTGTGGTTGGCGGTCTTGGCACCGAGCGCGTGGCGTCGATATGGAGAGCGACAAGGCGTGGGCTCGATCGACCATTTCCACCACCAATTGCAACTCCTCGAACATGCCGGGCCCAAGACGGTGTCGCCGGCATATCGCTTGCACACTGCGCTGCCGGGGGGCGGCACCGATGACCCGCCTGGGCCCATGAACGATTCCTCGCGGCCGAAGCTGGTCCTCCTCCGACCGACCGACGACGAGGCGGCGTCGGACGTGGACGACAGCGAGGGTATCCACTACGAGCGCGTGGGCGTACTCGACCGGCCGGACCCGGTGTGCCTGCCCGAGGTCGGGCCCGACCTCTCGCAATTCCGGCGCGAGCAGGCCCGCAATCGGTGCACTGTGCTGCTGCGTTGCCTGGGCGGAGTCGCCATTTCGACCGGCTTGATCGGCATCCTCCCGGGGATGCACCTGGCCTGGATCTTCACCGCCCTGAGCGGTGTGGCCGCGCTGGCCCTGGTCGGCCTCATTGCCTACGCCAAGGACCTCGAGGTCCAGCTCGAGCGACAGCGTGCCCGCCGGGCCGAATCCCGACGGTTCGTCGATCCGGCGGCCGCCGGCCATCCGGGAGCCTGGGACGACGACGGGTACGGGGAGCGCCGCGTCGCCGAAGGCTGATCCCGCCGCCTCCGCACCGGCCTCGCTCCTGGGCGCCTGCGACACCGGACTATCCTGTGTTCTCCCTCCGGGGGTGTAGCTCAGCTGGTAGAGCGCTACGTTCGCAATGTAGAGGCCGAGGGTTCGAGTCCCTTCACCTCCACCAAAGGCCCAGGTCAGAGTGCCAAGGTGGATTCCCCCGTTAGGCCACGAACCACCTTGAGCGCTACGTGAGCCGTCGTAGAGGTCGGCGATGCGGTTGTCGGCTTCACCAAAGGTCCTCTTCATCGCTGGTCAGCGTGAGCCGGTGGCGTTGGCCGAGATGGCGAAAAGTCGTCTGCGGTCCAAGATCCCTCAGCTTCAAGATGCGCTCAGTGGCCACTTTGGTGCCCACCCACGCCATCGTGTGCCGACAGATCATCGATCACGTCGACTTCTTGGACCGCTCCATCGGGGCGTGACCAAGGAGATCACCACACGGCTCGTCCCTTTTGAGGCGGCGGTCGCCATCGTGACTTCAGTGCCGGGCATCTCGAGGACGACCGCAGAGACCATCGTGGCCGAGACCCGCGCCGACATGAGCCGATTCCCGACTCCCGGACGGCTTAGCGCGTGGGCCGGCGTCGCGCCGGCCAGCCACGAGTCAACTGGCAAACGCCGGCCGGCGGGTACCCGCCACGGCGCCCAGTGGCTTCGCCGAGCACTCATAGAGGCTGCGAAGGCCGCGGCGCGGACCAAGGGCACCTACTACAACGCCCAGTCCGTGCGCCTTGCTAGGCGACGCGGACCCAACAGGGCAACCGTGGCGGTGGCCAACGCCATGCTCTTCACCATCTGGCACCTGCTCACCAACGATGCCCTCTATGAAGACCTCGGCCCGGACTACTTCGTGCGCCATCACGATCCAGCCGTCGAGGCGAAGCGACTCGCACGCCGGATCGAGGCTCTCGGGTTCGACGTCGACCTCACCCAAAGGGCGGCATAGCCCTCAAACCCCGCCGACAACTTCTTTCTCTGGCGCCAATCCACTCGTTCCGCGCGCCCACGTTCCTCTCAGGGCAGGGCATTACATCCCAGAGGTGCAGGAACAGGACAACGTTGTACATCTAGACATCCTTGGGTTCAAGTGAGCGGTCAAAGCCCGACTGTATCGAGGGCGTCCAGGGTGTCTTCTGATTCGGAACGGGTGGGGTAGTCGGAGTGGTCCCCTGAGGGGATCAGCACGAAGGCCAGGATCGCACCGGCGACGGCGAAGCCGGCACCCACCAAGAACGCCTGGTCGAACCCCTTGGTCACGGCAACGGAGGCGTTGTGGACTCCAGAGCGGAAGAGGCTCTGGGTGCGGCTGTTGGCGATCGACACGAGGATCGCCAGTCCGAGCGCGCCGCCGATTTGCTGCGCGGTGTTGATCAGACCCGATGCCAGCCCCGCCTCATGCGGCCTGGTCCCGGTGACCGCGGCGATCGTCACGGACACGAAGGCGAACCCGAACCCCGCGGCCGCCAGCAGCGACGGGCCGAGGACGTCAGCCACGAATGAGCCTCCCGGTGCGGGCACTCGCGAGAACCAGAGCAGGCCGCCGGCGACGAGCAGCAGCCCGGCGATCAGCGTCGGCCTGAACCCGATCCGCGTGATCACCTGGGACGCGAGCCCAGCCGAGATGATGATCCCGACCGCCAGCGGCAGGTAGGCGATTCCCGTCTTGATCGGCGAGTAGCGCAGGACTTCCTGGAGGTACAGGGAGATGAAGAAGAACATGGAGAATAGCGACATGCCGAGCAGTAGGCCCACGATGTCCGCGCCCCGTAGCGTCCGCAGGCGGAAGATCGAGAACGGCATCAGCGGCTGGCGCTGGCGGGACTCGATCAGCAGGAAGGCGACCAGCAGGACGACCGCAGCGGCGATCAGCAGCAGCGTCTCCGACGATCTCCAACCCACGTTAACGGTGTTGACGATCGCGTAGACGAACAGCGACAGGCCCGCGGTGACGGTGACCGCACCCGGCACGTCGAACGAGCGGGTGCCATCGTCGGCGCGGCTCTCGACCAGCGTCCGCGGCGCTAGCGCTGCCGCCGCGAGGCCGATCGGGACGTTGACGAAGAAGACCCATCGCCAGTTCAGTCCACTGGTGAGGATGCCGCCGAGCAACACCCCGGCCGCGCCCCCAGCGCCGGCCACGGCGCCCCAGATGCCGAGCGCGCGGTTGCGCTCAGCACCCTCGGCGAAAGTGGTGGTGATGATCGACAGGGCGGCCGGCGAAACAATCGCTGCTCCGAGGCCCTGCGCGGCACGGGCCGCGATCAGCCATGTCTCCGACTGCGCCAGTCCACCGGCGAGCGAGGCGAGCGTGAACAGCACGAGCCCAACTATGAACATGCGCCGGCGCCCGAGCAGGTCGGCCATCCGGCCGCCCAGAAGCAAGAAGCCGCCGAAGGTCAGCACGTATGCGTTCACGACCCACGAGAGGTCCGTGCGCGAGAAGTTCAGCGCTCGCCCGATTGATGGCAGCGCCACGTTCACGATCGAGGCGTCGATCACGATCACGAACTGCGTCATCGCGAGCAGCAGCAGGGCGACGTTCTTCGCGGTGGGGGTGTAAAGAGGGGACGTCTGGGGTTCGGATATCGCACTCATTGCGCGGTCCCCTCGAGCGGGGTCGTCCCGGGCTTCACTCGACCTCTGGCATCACGGTGATGGACCGTGACACGGTCGGTATGGCCTAACCGTTTTTTGATGGCTTTCCCGGCGGCAGCGTTCTGGACGGCTTCGTGCGCTGTAGTTGCCGGCCGGCCGATGAGCTTCACCAGGTCCTCGCTCGCGGTGAACAACTCTCCGCGAGCCAGACCGGCATCGGCGTCGGCGACGGCGGCGGCCATCTCTGGGGGCAGCCCCGCAGCGGTCAGGGCGCTGGTGTAGTCAGCGACCGACATGTCCTGGTAGGCGATGTGGGTGCCGAGGACGTCGCTGATCGTGGCGGCGAGTTCGGTCAGAGTAAACGGCGTTCCGCCGAGCTCGTAGGTCGTTCCGAACTGCCCGTCGTGCGTCAGCACCGCGGCGGCGGCGGCCGCGTAGTCACGTCGGCTGGCCGCGCTGACGAGACCGTCGTGCGCGCTGCCCAACAATACGTGGTGTTGGGTGATGATCGGGAGCTGGTCGGTGTAGTTTTCCAAATACCATCCGTTGCGCAGGATGACGAACGCCGAACCGCTGTCACGCAGGTAGTCCTCGGTGCGGTGATGCTCGCGAGCGAGCGTCATTTGCGCGGTGGAGGCGTTGACGATGCTCGTGTACACGATCCGGGACACACCCGCTCGGGCTGCCGCGTCAATGGCTTTGCGGGCGTTGTCGAATCGCTCCCCGACCGTCGTCGTCGAGACCAGCACCATTGCGTCGGCGCCCACGAATGCATCGTCGAGGGTGCTCGGGTCGGCGAAGTCAGCGCGCCGCACCGTGACCCCGTTCTGTGCGAGGTCGGTGAGTTTGTCAATGTCTCGGCCGGTGGCCACGATCTGCGCCGGTGGCGTCCCGGCGGCGAGGAGTTCATCGACGACGAGCCGGCCGAGGTGACCTGTTGCTCCGGTGATGACAGTGGACATGGGGTTTCCTCTCGATAGGGCAGCGCGGTGTGTGGCGCGCGGAGGGTCAGGCGCGGATGGTGGTGGTCTCGCGGGTGAACTGGCGGCGGCCGATCAGCTTGTATGCCAGACGAACCGGGGCTGGCAGGACCTGCATGAACTTCTGCCGCTCCGCGTCATCGGTCTCCTCGGTGATGTATCCGAGGGTCACCAGGCGCCGCGTGACCGGAATCGCGCTGATGCCGTGCTTGCCGAGAGCGTCCCATTCACTCTGGGTGAGCGTGACCGAGACGACCGGGAGCAGTTTCTGCTCCTCCTCATCGAGGTGACCGATCAGTGTCGGCATCATCGTGTCGATGCAGGCGGCCATCCGCTCGCCGGCGGCGGCGTCCGCGCTCGTCGTCCACGTCGGCAGCTCCGCGTTGATGGCCAAGACGACGTCGTTGACCTGAGCGTGTTGGGCATCCATTCGGTCCATCAGCTCCGGGTCGAGCACACGTCGCTCGCGGAGCAGGGGAAAGAGCAGCAAGTCCTCGCCGGTGTGGTGCGTGTGCAGGAAGTCCAACATCTCCCGTGCGTGCGCGCCGATGATCTTGGATCGCGCAGGGTCATTGGCCGCGGAGCGGAACAGTCGGGGGAGCTGACCGATCTCGCGCCGGATGACGCCGTGGATCAGAACCATCTCGTGGGTGTCGACGCCGGACCCGGCGGTGTTCACCGGGGTTGCTCGAAAATCGCGGCGCTCAGGCCGGGTGTTTCCGTGTTCACGGCTGTGTAGGGAACTATTAGCGGTGGTTTCGGGTGTGGTCATTTCGGAGTCCTTTCCGTCGGGTAGAGGGATTAGTGTCACCATGGCCCCCTGTGATGCCCTGGCCAACGGGGGGCGCCCGAAGTGTTAACCGAAGAGTTTTCTCAGCCTGACCGAAGGCTCCCGGTCCTGCTCGAGCGCGAACAGGAGCTCGCCGAGCTTGAGGGGCTGCTGCGGGACGCGTGCACGGGGCGAGGGAGGCTGTCGCTGATCGAGGGGCCGGCGGGGATCGGAAAGACGCGTCTGCTCGAGGAGGTCCGTCGGCGCGCCGGCCTGTCGGAGATGACCGTGCTGGCAGCGTGTGGTGGTGAACTGGAGCGGAACTTTGGGTTCGGGATCGTACGCCAGCTGCTCGAGTCCACCCTGGCAAGGACCGGAGCCGGCGAGCGGGCCGAACTCCTCTCGGGCGCCGCCCGCCTGGCCGAGCCGGTCTTTGGCAGCCCCACCACCGAGCAGGACCTGCCTGCCGACCACGCCCAGGCTCTGCTCCATGGGCTCTACTGGCTCGTGGCCAATGTCGCCGAGGCCTCCCCGCTGCTGCTATCGGTCGATGACGTCCAGTGGGCGGACGAACCATCCCTGCGGTTCTTGACTTACCTGGCTCGACGCCTCGACGGGGTTCGCGCCGCGATCGCCATCGCCAACCGGACCGGCGAGGCCAAACAACCCCAGGTCCTCGACTCGCTGGCCTTGGAGGCCCGGCCGCCGATCATCCGCCCCAGCCCGCTCAGCGAGGCCGGGGTCGGCCAGGTGGTGCGCGAAGCGTTCGGCCACGGCGCCGGGCCGATGCTCTTCGCCGCCTGCCACCGGGCGACAGGCGGGAACCCGTTCCTGCTCATCGAGCTGCTCGAGGAGCTTCGGCACACCTCGGGCCATTTTGGTGAGATCAGTCCGCCCGCGGTCAGCCGTCTGGGGCCGGAGCGGATCGCGCGTGCCGTGCTACTGCGCGTCGGCCGAATCGGCCCACAAGCAGCCGCGCTCGGTGCGGGCGGTGGCAGTGCTGGGCGTGCAGGCCGAGATCGCAGAGGCGGCAGAGCTCGCCGGGCTCGATCTCGCCCAGACCCGGGCGACAACCGGCGCCCTGAGCCAAGCCGGGGTCATGGAACCGGGCGAGCCGCTGCGGTTCGTCCACCCGATCGTCCGGACGGCGATCTACGAGGACACCTCCACCGGCGACCGATCCGAGCTACACGCCCGGGCCGCCCGCCTGCTCGCCGATCGAGGAGCCGAGCCCGAGTCGATCGGGCTGCATCTTCTGTCCTGCGATCCAGCGGGGGACCCGGCCAGGGTCGCCACCCTCCGAGATGCAGCTGGCATGGCGCTCTCCCGCGGGGCGCCGGAGGCCGCGGCCCGCTACCTGCGGCGCGCCCTGGCCGAGCCGCCATCTGACGACGAGCGCCCGGGGTTGCTGTTCGAGCTGGGATCGTCCGCCTCCCGAGCCGGAGACGCCCATGGGCTCGAGCTGATGAGAGAGGGCTTCGAGCTGACCAGTGAGTCTCAACGGCGGGCGGCCGCGGGCCTCGCTCTGGGCGCCGCGCTTCACTTTGACGCCCGCAGGATGGACGAGTCGATGCTCGTCTGCGAGCGGGCCCTCGAGAGCGCCCCAGAGGCCGACGTGGCTGCTCACATCGAGGCCCTGCTGCTGCAGTCCGGGGCCACCACGCCACCAGGCCGAGCCCGCGTCGCTGAGCGGCTGCGCGAGGTTCGCCTGCGGGCCGCGACGCTGCCCGATGAGATCGCCCCCGTCCTCCTCGTGCCCGCTGCGACCGACACCGTGATAACCGGTGGCCCGGCAACCCAAGCCGCCAGGATTGCGGAGCACGCGCTGGCTGGCGGCGTCCTGCTCCGGGAGCAGATCGAGAAGGACCAGCCGGTGTTCTACCCGCTGCTGTGGGTGCTGATCTACGCCGGCCACCTCAACGTCGTGGAGCCGACGCTCCGCCAAGCCGTCGCTCAGACCCAGGCCCAGGGCACTCCGTTCGGACTCGCCCTGGCGTCAGCCTTCACCTCCCTCGCCCGACACCGGGTGGGGGAGCTTGGTCCCGCCGAGGCCGCCGCAAACACCTGCCTCGAGCTCGCTCCCGAGATCGGTTGGGGCATCGCGGTACACATCGCCGCCGCGACCATGGTCTCAGTGCTGGTCGAGCGCGGCGACCTCGAGCGCGCCCAGGCGGTGCTCGACCGGCTGGAAGGAACCTACGATCCCGAGCTGACCACCAGCCAAGTCCTTCGCGAGAGCCGCGCCAAGCTCCACATGGCGAGGGGCGACCCGCAGGCGGCGCTGGACGAGTTGCTCGCCGTCGCTCGCTGGGAGCAAGCCATGAAAATCCCCGGCACGGTCGTCCCGGTACCGTGGCGCTCCGCGGCGGCGCTCGCACACCAAGCGCTCGGCGAAACAGAAACCGCACACGGGCTCGCCGAAGAAGAACTCGTGCTGGCCCAACGATTCGCAGCACCCAGACCGATCGGCGTCGCCACGCGCATCCTTGGGAGCCTGGGCACCGGGGATCAAGGCATCGAGTATCTGGAAGCAGCCGTAGAACCCCTCAGGCAGAGCCAGGATCGACTGGAGCTCGCCCGGGCCTACGTCGAGCTCGGGTCTGCCCTACGACGCCAGAGACGAATCCGAGAGGCCCGCCAGCGGCTGGCAGAGGGCATGGACCTCGCCCAGCAGTGCGGAGCCACAGCTCTTCTCGAGACCGCCCACGCGCAGTTGATCCTCGCCGGCGCACGGCCACGACGCGTAGCGTTAACCGGGATAGAAGCCCTGACGCCCAGCGAACACCGCGTGGCAGAGATGGCCGCCGAAGGAATGACCAACAAGGACATCGCCCAAGCGTTGTTCGTAACCCTGCGAAGCGTTGAGATGCACCTCTCCAATGCCTACCTCAAACTTCAGATCACCTCACGCCGAGGCCTCCTCCGTGCACTCCACGATCGGTGAGCGGGACAAGTTTTTCAGCCGTGCGAGCGCTTGGACCGCAGGGAACCAGGCGCCATTCGCCGCGTCATGAGAGCCCTGCCGATCAGACCTAACCACCGATCCGTGGTCACGCCCCAAGTCCGTTCGGGCGTGACCTTACGTGACCTTATCGAGAGGGAAGGAGAGGGATCGTGAGGGAACCTGAGGGGATCGAAACGCCACGACCAGGAAGGTCCTCGGAAAGGACCTGGTCAAAAGACTGAGAACCGTACTTTCGCAATGTAGAG
>CAWEKO010000009.1:0-371831 GCA_963809715.1 uncultured Acidimicrobiaceae bacterium
CAGCTGGAACTTGGGCTGTTCGTTCCGCACGAACGACCAGTGCTCTGAGCGAGTTCCCAAGCCTCACGTCGAGCTGCATCAGCCGAAGGCGCTTGGGATTTACATAACCATTCTCGGCGAACCACCGTGCCGCGTCGACCATGGCCTGCGACGCTGGTCGCGACAGTACTCCAGCTCATGGCGCGCCCGAGCGTCGGTGAACATCATGTTGGTTGGTTGACATCCGCGCCGCCTCGAGAGCGGCGAACGGCTCTCGCTTCAATATCCGTCCCTCAAACAGTTGGGACAGCGCTCCGACTCCCAAAGCAAGCGTCCTCGGAACCTGGGGCCGCGGATGGGAAGGTCGGTGACAGCCGCCAGGCCGGCCAGGAAGGGACCCATCTCCATGTTCTCCCCTCCCACGATGTAACTGCGTCCGATCGCCCCACGCTCGAGCGCCAGAAGATGGCCGTTGGCCAGGTCATCCACGTGGACGACGTTGAGCGTCGTGTCGACGAAGGCCGGAATCTTTCCGTTGAGGAAATCCACTACCAGTTTGCCGGTGGGCGTTGGCCTGACATCTCCCGGACCAATCGGAAACGTGGGCAACACAGAGCGAATCGGCGCGCCCTGAGCGGCGGCCCGCAGGACCTCATGTTCAGCGACGTACTTCGTTCTCTTGTAGAGACCGAACAGATGGGCGATATCCGCGTAACAGGTCTCGTCGGCCGCTTCGCCATCCGCGGTTCCCTCGAGCCCCAACACCCCAACCGTGCTCGTGTAGACAATCCGCTCGCAGTGAGATCGGCGAGCCGCTTCAACGAGGTTGAGCGCTCCTCCGACATTGACGTCGTAAAAGTCCTTTGGTCGGGGTGCCCAGAATCGGTACATGGCCGCGAGATGAAAGATGAATCGCGCACCGTCGCAAACCTTGGTGAGAGCGTCGCCATCGCGCACGTCGACTTCGATCAGCTCGACATCGTGGCCCTCCAAGTTCCGGACGTCACCGGCGGGTTCTGTCAGCGCGACGACGCGCGCCTTGCGGGCAAGGAGCGCTCGGACTACCGCAGAGCCGATGAACCCCGATGCCCCGGTGACGACGATCCGGTCGCCCTCCGTGATCTTCAGGTCCGATGTCACGGACCCACCTCGTGGGCGAGGTTTGCTGAGGTTCCGTTCCCGTTGCCGTTGTTCACTATGTGAGGTGGATCGTCAGGCCGCGTGTGGGCGAGCCTTCCCGGACTTGCGTAGTGCACCCCTGGCCATGGTGCGACCGAATTCGAGCAGCAGCCCAGAGCCGCTGTGCGCGTCCTTGAGCACGTCGTCGAGAGCGTCGACGAAGTAGTCGATCTCCTTCTGGCTACAGATGAGGGGGGGCAACAACTTGATGATGTTGACGTTGTCCGCGGCCACTTGGGTGAGTATTCGATGACGGTGGAAGAGAGGCACCACCATCATTTGGCTGAAGATGGCGGGACGCAGGTGCTCGAGGGTGTTGAAGCGCCGACGGAGGGCCTTCGACTGTGGGGGGCCGAACTGAAGGCCGATCATCAACCCCTTGCCCCGGACCTCGTGAAACATCTCGTATCGGTCGACCAGCGGTGCCAGCGCCGCTTCGAAGGCCAGTCCGCTCTGGTGGGCTCGGCTGACGATGTTCTCTTCGTCGAAGGTGGCCAGAGTGGCCAGGCCCGCCACCATGGCCAGCTGATTCCGCCCAAATGTCGTCGAATGCTTCAACGCCTTCTCGAGCGAGCTGTAGACGGACGAGAAGACACGGTCTGTCATCAGGACGGCGCCCACGGGTACGAAGCCGCCCGAGAGGGCTTTCGAGAGCGTGATCATGTCCGGCTCGAGGTTCCAGTGCTCGAAACAGAAGAACTTCCCGGTTCGCCCGAGGCCCGTCTGCACCTCGTCGAGCACCAGGAGGGTTCCGTGAGATCGGCAGAGCTCCTGTACTTCGCTCCAGTACTCCTGAGGGGCCATGTACACCCCCTTCCCCTGGATGGGTTCGACGATGTAGGCCGCCACGTCCCGGTCCTTCAGCGCTCGACGCAGGGCCTCGAGATCGCCGAACGGCACGGACTCGGTGCCGGGGAGCAGTTGACCGAAGCCCTCGCGGAACTCGGCTCCACCGTTCAGTGAGAGCGCACCGGTGGTCAGGCCGTGGAACGCGTGCTCGGCAAAGAGAATGCGTGGCCGCTGGGTGGCCTGTCGCGAATTTGATGGCTGACTCGATCGCCTCGGCTCCGGAGTTGCAGAAGAAGACACGATCGATCTCCTCCGAGCAGCGGGCAACCAACTGCTCCGCCAGGATCCCCGGGAGAAGGGAGCAATCCATCTGCACCATGTTGGGGAGGTCGAGGTCGACGGCCTGGTGGAGCGCGGCCTTCAGCGCAGGATGGCTCCGACCGAGGGCATAGACACCGAAGCCCGAGAGAAAGTCGAGATACCGCTCACCCTCGGCATCGAAGAGATAGGAACCTTCACCGCGGACGTAGAAGCGATCGAAACCGATCGTCTTGAGAACCCGGGCAAGCTGATGATTGAGGTGCTTCTCATGAAGGGCGTAGTTCTCCCCGTGCCTGGATCGGAGTAACTCGCCTACATCGAATGCCATACCTCTCCTTTGCGATTCTGCCCGGGCGCTTCACAAGGTACCTGCATGATTTCTAGGCAGAGTGAAACGAACGTTCGAACAGCGCAAGCAACGGGACCTTGGTACGCACAGAAGGATGCGATGGGCGTATCCGTAGGGATGCCAGGTCCGCCAAACGAAAAGGTCGACAACTGGACTCGGATGAGCCCTCCGAGCGCTGGTGAGACATCGCCGTCTCGCCAATGGCGAGCTGGGGGTAACGCCAGATGTGCCGAGCTGAGACTCCCGAGTCCTCGGAGAGCCGAGGCACGCTGTTCGGCGAACTGCGAGTAGCCACCCACTTGTGAACGTGAAGTGGACGGTACCAAGCGTCGCGTGCGTGATTCAGTCACCAGCTACGAGAGAGCGGGTGTTGTAATTGTTTCTCCCGGGGGACATCCCGCCAGGCATTCGAGCGGTCTCGCCCCGACTGGAACCAGCGCACCCAGATCGTTTCCGTGGACCACGGCAGAGGGCCAAGGTTTCACCAACTGAAGGCACCGTCGACGTGTGCACCAAGCCACCTGTCGGTAGGCCATACTCTGCAACAGGCATAGCGTCCGAACTAACTCTGGCATCGGGAGGACCCATGAAGAACGTCTTGATCTTGGGAGCCGGGTTCGCCGGCTTGGAGCTGGCGACCAGGCTCTCGGAAGATCTCCCGGGCGACGTCGAGGTCACGATCATCGACGGCAACGACGCGTTCGTGTTCGGCTTCTCGAAGCTCGACCTGATGTTCGGGCGCTCTGACCTCGCCTCGGTCCGCCTGCCCTACGCAAACCTGAAAAAGCCTGGAGTCACCTTCCGGCGGGAGACGATCACCTCGATCGACGCCGCCTCCCGCCGGGTCACCACGAATGCCTCGAACTATCAACCTGATGTCCTGGTCGTGGCCTTGGGCGCCGACCTCGACCCCGATGCGACCCCCGGAATGGTTGAGGAAGGAACCGAGTACTACTCGGTCGAAGGAGCCAACCGGGTGAGGAACGTCCTGCCAACCTTGCTGGGCGGCGACGTGATCGTCGGCGTGTTGGGGCCCTTCTTCAAATGCCCGGCCGCTCCGTTCGAGACAGCCATCATGATGCACGACTTCCTCGAGAAGGAAGGTCGGCGGTCACAGAGCACCATCAAGGTGATCAGCCCCATGCCCAAGCCGATCCCGATCTCAGACGAGGCATCCGCAGGGATCCTGAAGGCTCTCGAGGAGCGCGACATCGGCTGGTGGCCCCAGTCGAAAGTCATCGCCCTCGACCCTGTTACCAAGACAGCCACTCTGGCCGACGACCGAACCACCCACTACGACCTCTTTCTCGGCATTCCGGTCCACAAGGCACCTGCGGTGCTCGAGGACTCGGGACTGTTGGAGGAGGACGGCTGGATCGCCGTCGACCACGCTACGTTCGCCACGAAATTCGAGAGCGTCTACGCCGTGGGCGACGTGACCAGCGCCCCGGTACCCAGGGTCGGTGCGATCGCTGAAGGCGAGGCCCGCACCCTCGCTGACGTCCTGGTCCATCAGATGCGCGGTGGCGCGGCACCGGAGCCCTACAAAGGTATTGCGACGTGCTACGTCGAGTTCGGTGGTGACAAGGTGGCGCGGTTCGAGGCCGATTTCCTCGGGGGGCCAACGCCGGTAGGGAGATTCACGGAGCCTTCCGAGGAGTTGGCACGTTCGAAGTTCGAGTTCGGATCGACTCGACGCAAGCGGTGGTTCGGGATGCAAGCCTAAGAGAAGACGGCACTCTCGAGGGTTCGTGTGCTGTCGCGCGAAAAAGGGGCCCGCCGAAGTGGCGAGCCCCTTTTTCGTATCTTGAAACAGAACAGCTAGTTACACACCGTTGATGTGGAAGTGAACTCCCGGTGCGTTCTTGAGCTTGATCTTGCCAGTGGCAGTAACGGTGGCGCAGATCTCGCCAGACACCGCAGCGCCCACCGTGGTGGCCTTGGTGTTGTCCGAGGTGACGTTGCCGGTGATGACCTCATCGGCGACGTTACCCGACGCGCAAAGCGTCCCAGTTGAAGTGGCCTCGCTAAAGCTGGTCTTCTTCCCGTTCGCCCACGTGATCGTGCTCGAGGTCGAGGTCGCTGAACCCGTGCTCTTGCCCGAGCCGCCGGTCTTCGTGCTGGGTGTGCAACTCTTGAAGCTGAGCTTGGCGGTCATCGTCGTGGCGTTCGCGCTGCCCGTAACACTGGCACAGTCGAGACCCGGCTTGACGGCTGCCCCGGCTGGACTAGCCGCCAGAGCGGACACGCCAGCAATCGGGACGATTGTGGCCGCTGCGATGGCGGCACCAACCATGATTCGATTCTTGAGCACTCTCGTATTCTCCTTCATCTAAGTGTTGACCCGGGGAGAATCCGTATCGACAACTCCACTAGATGCTCCCCCCCTGTGTGGTTGCGGGCTGATGCCCTCTTCTCTGTGCCTTCACCAGATCGTGAAAGCGGGGTGAGTTTCACGCGTGCGTCGGCCGTTGTCAATCACTCCCCACGAAAAAGCATTCGAAGTGCAACGAGCACACGTGACGTTTTTCAGCAGAGTGTCAGCAATATGTTTCGGACGTCGCGCGACTGTCACGCATAGCTCGTCGCATGCGATTGGCCTCCGATGGAAGGAATGCGCGTGGATTGTTGCGCTGGACTCGTCGAGGGTGAGGACTACCTAGCGGTAACCGGGTACTCAGCGGGTGCACAGCCGAGTCCTTGCCGAGTCCGAGCAGTGACGCTGGGCGAGCTGGCGGGCGGTTTCGGCGCGAAAAGAAATTTCGAGACATCGAAACTTGCCGGTTCACGAGCTTGTGCAGGACTTCCGAATAGGAAACGTTGAATCGATGGGCAGACGAACCAACGGAGACCCTCGTCTGCGGCGAACCCTCCTCCCGTGTTTCATGCAGGACGTCTCTTGCTGATTCACGAGGCGGCGATCACGAGCTTCGTGCCCGGCGCATGGGGTGATCTTTCGCTCGCCAGGAGAGGTCGAGTTGATGCAGATCTCCGGAGAGATGGCACACCGACGGTGGCGCTCTTCGTGCTGTCCGAAGCGAGATTGACGGTGAGCACCTCATCGGCGATGAGCGACGCACTCGCGGTGTAGGCCCACATACCAGGGCATTAGGGCATTCTCGGAGAAGGTGGTTGGTGTTCGCCCCGCTTGATGCTCCCCGGAGGTATCTCCCTGCACACTTGTGATCTTGCCCGAGCCACAAGTCTTCGTGCCGGTTGCACAACCCCTTAAAGATGATCCTGGTCCGAGAAGGTCATTGAATTGGCCGTGCCACTCTGTGGTCCGAACGCAAACGACGCTACGGCTTTCCCGGGGTATTGCCATCTGATTGCGGCAAGAGACGAGAACCCATATGGCCGAAAACCTGGTGCATTTTCGCCAATGCGGAGCAGGAAAGCCAATTGACACGAAGGCGGTCAACGCCCGATCCACCGAGCGCTTCAACAGCGCGACAAGTGGCTTTTTGAACCTCTTGTCACGTGGATTTGGTACGAGTGCTCTGCAGCGTTCTCTTCTCAAGAGAGGCCAGCATTGGAAATGAATGCGTGCACCGTATTGTTGTCGGATTTGAACAAAGAAATGCCTACCCACGAGTAACTCGTTCTCGGTCCGCCGGTGTCGATCCAGGCAGCCGAAGACGGTCGACGCCCCGTCCGCAGAGCGTCAGCCTTGAACACCCCGGTTGCCGTGGCCGCCGCCATGCCTGGGCCCGCCGCCGGGCAGCAGGCTTCCATTTCGCTGCTGCTCGTGAAGCTGATGAAGGGGCGAACCGCCGTGATGCTTCGGGGCTGTGGTCGTCGTCACGAACGTCGTCGTGGTGGTAGTCGTGGAGGTCGAAGTCGAAGTCGTCGTCGTAGAGACGGCAGAGGCATTGGATGCGACATGGGTGTGCGGGGGCTGCGCCCGCCCTGTCGTCTGTGCGCCACCCTCGAGAAGGACGAACAGGAATGCAGCGAGGGCACACGCGGCCACTCCCGCAAGGGCGACAGCGGTCCGGAACTTGTGCCGACGCGGTGCGGCGGGCTCGGGCCCCATCGTCAGGGCGGCGGTCTGGGCCAGCAAGGCAGGTGCGGTCGGAGGAGCTCCAGCTGCAAATCCGGTCGTGTCCGACGTCACCGGCGCTGCGGTGATGGGCGTCGGCACGTTGACCCGGGTCGCCACGTCGGCAGGATTCGCCGGTGGTCGCAACGCAATGAGCATGGCGTCGGCTGACTCGAAGCGGCTTCGGGGATCGAGGGCCATGGCTCGTCCGGCGACGTGGGACAGCGACGCGGGCAGGCCGGACGGTAGCTCAGTCCCGGCAGTCAGACGCGTCCCGGTCAAGGCTTCCACCATGACCGCACCAACGGAATAGAGGTCGGACTGTACCGAGGCGGGCAGACCGGCCGCTCGTTCGGGCGCCAGATAGCCCGGCGTGCCCAGTACGACGCCGGTCATCGTCTCGTCCGGGTTGGTCGGCAGAGGGCGGCCGTGGTTGAAACCCTTGGCAATCCCGAAATCAGTCAGCTTGATGTGTCCGTCGTCCTGGAGGAGCACGTTGCTGGGCTTGATGTCGCGGTGGAGCACGCCATGGCGGTGGGCGGACCGCAGCGCCGTCAGCATCTCGGTCGCCACCATCACGACTCGGCGCGGGGGAACGGGGCCCGACGCCATCTCGTTGCGGAGCGTGACGCCGGAAAGGCGTTCCATGACGAGAAACGAGTGACCCTTGTCCTCGCCGAAATCGAGGATGGCAACGATGTGCGGATGATGGATCTGCGCGGCGAAGCGGGCTTCCTGCTGGAAGCGACGCTGCACGTCAGGCAGGGCATCGGCCTCGGGCCGGAGGACCTTCACGGCGACGGGACGTTCGAGCGTCAGGTCGAAGGCATCGTAGACAAGCGCCATACCACCCTCGCCGAGCACACCGTCGAGGCGGTAGCGACCGCCGACCACGACCGAAGCCGCAAGCGATGCCATCTCTCATGTCTACCCGCCCCCGACCCGGGCCAACACTCGCGCGGCAGCAGTACGGGGAACCCCTGGTCAGGAACCCGACGATCGCGGTTCGAGTGGGTTCGAGCGTGCGACACGCTGCGCACCTGCCGGTTGCAACGGCCGTCGAGAGAACGGTGCGGTTCGTGGATGGGAGCAACTGGTGGGGCTCTGTCACATTTTCGCGAGGGTCGGGGTCTTATGGGGTGAGAGCCGGGATGAAACGAAGAGAACCCGGACCCGTCAAGGAGAGCGCACCATGGAGCAACGAATGACCAACCCCGCCCTGCTGTTTCCCGAGACCTTCCAGGCGCTTCAAGCGCTCAGTGCCTCGTCGGCCAAAGCTGAGCTACCGGAGAAGACGACGGACCTCGTGCAGCTACGAGCCAGTCAGATCAACGGCTGCAGCCTGTGTGTCGACATGCACGCTCGCATGGCGCAGAAGAGTGGCGAGACCGACCAGCGGCTCTTCGCCGTCGCAGCGTGGCGCGATGCCCCCTTCTTCACCGAGGCCGAGCGCGCCGCGCTCGCGTTGACCGAGTCCGTCACGCGCTTGGCCGATCGGACCGACCCCGTCCCCGACGACGTGTGGCAGGAAGCGGCCCGCCACTACGACGAGCTCGAGCTGGCGGCGCTGCTCGTGCAAATCGCTTCGATCAACGTGTGGAACCGGCTGAACGTCCCCATCCGCCAGGAGGCGGGAGCGATCCCGTTGCCCCCGCGTTGAGCGGCGCCGGTCAGCCCGAAGCGACCGCTCGACGTCCTCGCCCGGCCGGGGGCGGCGGATGGATCAGTAGACCCAGACGGTGGTTCCGATCGGATCGATGTTGGCCCCCCAGATCCACTCGATGGCCGCGTTGCTGACCCGTGCGCACCCGTGCGACACGGGGTAGGGCGGGACGCTGGTGTCGCCGTGGATGGCAAAACCCTCGAAGAAGAACCGGGGCATGAAGAGGGTGCCGAGCGAGTCGGTCACCGTCCCGTTGACGACGCGGAACGTGTGGAACACCCCCGTCGGAGTGTTCGCCACATTCGTCTGGCCGTCCTCGGTGTACGTGTAGCCCCCGCCGGTCGACGTGTTCAGCGTCCAGACGACCTGGTTGTTGTTCACCACCATGATGAGGTCCTTGGCCAGGTTGATCTGGATCTGGTAGCCGCTCTCGGGCAAAGGAGTCGGCTTGATGCCGGCCTGGACGGCGGCCCAGGTCGACGGACCGACCGCGCCGTCGGGGTTGAGCCCGGCCGCCTTCTGGAGCGCCCACACGGCTTGCTGGGTGCTGTCATCGAAGTTGCCGCTCGTCGTGTCGACCCAGTACCCCAACGAGTAGAGCTGCTGCTGCAGCTGCGCCACGGCGGCACCCGTGGACCCGAGCTGCACGGTCGGCGGGGCAGGCGGCCTCGGTGAGGGCAGGAGCCAGTAGCCGGCACCGCTCGGCGTCGCCGCGATGCTCCGGATCGGATTGGTGAGCGGAGCGCCACCCATGGAGCCGTAGAAGCCCGTGCCGTAGTTGAAAACGCCTCCGTCCGCGGCGGCCAGCAGGTACCCGGCGCCCGAGGCGGCCATGCCGACGATGGGGGAGACCAGCGGCGTCCCGCCCATGGAGCCCAAGAACGATGCCGAGCCGTAGGTGAAGATGCCGCCGTCGGAGGCCACCAGCCAGTAGCCGGTCCCTCCGTGAGCTGCTGCCATACCGACCACGGGCTTGTTCAGGTGGATGGAGCCGGCCGAGCCGAAGAAGCCGGCATCGCCATAGCTGAAGATCCCGCCGTCTGCGGCGACCAGCCAGTAGCCCTTCCCGTCGGCCGTGGCCGCCATGCCCACGATGGGCGAGTTGAGGGGTTGCCCACCTCGGGACCCGAAGAAGCCGGCGTCGCCGTAGTCGAAGATCCCGCCGTCGGAGGCCACCAGCCAGTAGCCGCCGCCATCCGGCGTGGCCGCCATGCCGACAACGGGCTCGTTCAGGTGGATGGAACCGGCCGAGCCGAAGAAGCCGGCATCGCCGTAGGTGAAGATCCCGCCGTCGGAGGCCACGATCCAGTAGCCCTTGCCGTCGGAGGTCGAGGCCATCCCCACATCGGGCGCGTTGAGGGTGAGTCCTCCCGCCGGGCCGTAGAAGACGGCATCGCCGAAGTTCACCGGTTGCGCGACGTTGTCCGGGGCGGCGGCGCCGGCCGTTCCGGGGCTCAGAGCGAGCAGCGCCGGGAGGGCGAGACAGGCGACGAGCGATGCGAGGACGGGGAGGTGCCTCCTCGGGCGCCGGGTCGTCGAATGCGGGGGCATGGTGCTCCTTCGGGTCAGCTTCGCGGGGGCAGCACGTCGCGAGTCACCACGTTGATCGGGTTACCGCCTGCGCCGGCATTGATCTGTTCAAAGATGTCGACGAACTGTACATCCCACTCTTCCCTGCTCACAGTGCGGTTGCCGGCCGTAGGCACGACCATGCCGAACCTCAGGAGGACAAGAGCAGCGTCACCCAGGTCGCCACCATGCGTCATGTCCGAAAGCCCTGTCCGTGGTGTTCGTCGAGGGCCGGGACGGTTCCCGGCCGTTCGGGGAGGTCGAGACGGATCGGGAAGGGCGGGAACGGCGCCGCGGCCACCATCTCGCGGCGATCCAGGACCGGTGCGACGGGTACGCCCGCGTCGGTCAGTACCGCCACCAGGTCGTCACGTTCGCGCCCGGCGATCGCCGCCGCCACTTCCTTCTGAAGCTCCGCACCCCGGCCACAACGGGTGTCGAAGTCCAGGTCCGCCACGTCGTCGAGGCCGAGCTCCCGGCACAGACTCGACCAGAAGTGCTGCTCGTTCACGACGCCGAGAGAGACCTGCCGCCCGTCCGCAGTCGCGAACAGCCCGTAGCCCGGGACGGCCTGGGCCGCCGAGGTGGACGCCTCGGCAGAGCCGGTCGTGGCGCCCGTCCGTCCGGTCCACGTCGACATCACGTCGGTCATCGACACGTCGAGGTAGGCACCGAGACCGCTCGCGGCGCGGCCGAGCAGCGCCGCGCAGATCCCGAAGGCCGCGGTCACGCCCGAGGCCAAGTCGGCGGCGGGGAGCCGCGGCATGGCCCCGGGCCCACCCTCGGGCGTCAGTGCGCCGCCCAACGCCTGGTAGTTGACGTCGTGCCCCGGCATGCTGGCCCGCGCCCCCTCTTGGCCATAGCCCGAGATGGAGCAGTAGACGATGCGGGGATTGAGCTCCCGGACGTCGGGGTCGCCGAAGCCGAGACGGGCCATCACCCCGGGCCGGAAACCCTCGACGACCACGTCTGCCTGCTGAGCCAGCTCGAAGGCGCGGGCGTGTCCGGCGTCATCCTTGAGATCGAGCACGATGCTGCGCTTGCCGGCATTGATCTCGTCGAAGAGGCCCCCGTAGTACCGCATCGGGTCACCGCCCGGGGGTTCGACCTTCAGCACGTCGGCGCCCAGGGCAACCAGGAGCGACGTGGCGTAGGGGCCAGGACGCCAGATGCTCATGTCGAGGACCTTGGTGCCGGCGAGGAAGGTCGATGCCCGATTCATCGGCCGCAGATTCTTGCATTCCGGGCAGCGGTTACCCTCATCCGGTGCTCGGCTTCTTCTCGTTCACCGAGATCACCGATCCCGGTGCGCACGAGGCCTACAACCTCTGGCACGCCTTCGACCACCAGCCCGAGCAGTTCACCATCGACGGCATCAACTTCGGTGAACGCTGGGTCCGGTCGCCCCGCTGCCGTGCGGCGGAGGTGGCGTCACAGTCGCTCCTCGAGCCCTTTCACTACATGACGCTCTACCTTCTGCGGGACGAGTCCGTGATCCCGCCGTTCTTCGACCTGGCCAAGGACCTGCACGCCAAGGGCCGTTTTTTCCGTCAGCGCAAAGCCCTGCTCTCGGGTCCCTTCGAGATCGAGGGCCGCTGGGCCGCACCGCGGGTGCTCGTCTCGCCCGAGGCGGTGCCGTTCCGGCCCTCCCAGGGGCTCTACACAGTGGTGGGTCCGGGGCTCGAGGCGCCCAGGCTCATCGAGCAGGACGGGGTGGCCGGGGTTTGGCAGTTCGGTGCCGATGGCCGCCACGTCACGGTGGCGTTCGTGGACGGCGACCTGTGGAGGGTGGCGGAGGCCCTGGGATCGTTGTGCCGGGACCTGGCCGAGGGCGTCGAATGGGCGGGGCCGCTGGAGCCGGTCGATGCCTCTCGTTGGGACTGGTTCGCTACGCTGAGCGGCCGATGACCAGTGGATCGCAGTCGAAGGCCCAGCGCAGGGCGGAGAACCAGCGCCGGGCGGAGGAGCGCCGCCGCGCCGAGCAGCGCCAGAAGCAGTTGCGCGTCGGTCTGTGGGGCCTCGGCGGCGTGGCCGTCATCGCGTTGGTGGTCGTCCTGGTCCTCACGCTGACGGGCGGCGGCTCGACCGGTGATTCCAGCTTCACGAACCCTCACGTGCCCCTCCACGCCATCCCCGCCTCCATGAAAGCGAGCTGGGTCCAGCCGCCCGAGGGCACGCCGGGGCCCGAGACGGTGGCCGTCCCCTCCGGCCCCAAACTGGCCACGCTGATCAACGCGGGTACGGGCCAGACCATCAACGGGGTGGCTTGCCAAGCCGGTGAACAGACGGTGGTGCACGTGCACACTCACCTGACCATCTTCGTGAACGGCAAGCAGCAGGTGATCCCCTACGGCATCGGCGTCCCGGGCTTCCAGACCACCGACCAGGCGGGCCAACCGTTCGTCGAGACCGGGAGCTGCTTCTACTGGCTGCACGTGCACGCCGAAGACGGCATCATCCACGTCGAGTCGCCGAGCGCGTCGGACACCTTCACGCTCGGCCAGTTCTTCGACCTGTGGGGCCAGCCACTGAGCTCGAACCAGGTCGGTCCGGCCACTGGGAAGGTGACCGTCTTCTTCACATCCCCGGGCAAGCAGCCGGCCCTCTACACCGGCGATCCCCGCAACCTGCCGCTCGGCAACCACTATCAGATCCAACTCAACGTCGGGACGCCCAACGTGGCGCCGTATCAAGTCAAAAACTGGGGCGGCTTGTAGGAGGGGTGGAGGTCGAGACGCTGCGCTCCATGATCGACGCCTACCCCACGCTCCACCGCGCCGCGGACTCCGCGCTCTGGTCACCGCCGAGCAGCGCGTCGAAGATCGCCCCGGCCTGATGAGGCAGAAGGGACAGATGTCCCTCGCCGGGGACGACGGTGACGACCGACCCGGCGATGTGGGCGTGGAGGAATTCGCGATATCCGGGTGGTCCGGTCCGGTCGTCTGAACCCTCCCAGATCTGCACGGGACGGTGGATCTCCTCGAGGGCGAAGCCCCAGGGGTCCCCGAAGATCCGGTAGTCCTGGATGCAGCCGGCGGGGCCTTGGCGGATCGATTCGCGCACGAAGGACAGCGCCAACTCGGGTGGTCCCCACTCGGAGATCACGCTGCGATCCACCGGTGGGAACGAACGCAGGGCGGCGCTGAGCAACCGGGTGTTGCTCGAATTGACGATGCTCACCTTCATGATGGCGGAAGCCAGCCACGGCGCGTGGCGGCTCAGGAACAGGAAGCCGCGGTCCTCGGAGGTCAACCCCCGATTCGTCCCATAGGCGTCGAGCGGCACGGAGCTCGAGAGCAGCGCAGCCGCGGTCACCCGGCCGCCGAGTCGAGCGGCGCAGGCGGCGGCGTACGGCCCCCCGGCCGACCAGCCCATCACCGCGAAGCGTTCGATCCCGAGCGCCGCGGTGAGCTCGAGCACGTCGTGGGGCCAGTCGAGGAGGCGGCGCCCCGGTTGGTAGGTGGACAGACCCATGCCGGGACGGTCGGGTGAGATGAGCCGCACGCCCTTGGCCAGAGCGGCGTCATGGGCCGGGGCGGCGTCGAGGCGCGAGCTCATGCCGCCGTGACAGTTCAGGACCGGAAAGCCGGCCGGGTCCCCGTATTGCTCGTACGCCAGGACCCTTCCGTCGCCAAGGGTCACGACGTCGGTCACTCCGGGGCGGCCTCTCGTCGTTCACCGTGGTCCTGCTCGCACCGTGTCTTTCTCGGGACGTCGCGGACAGGTGCCTGCACGGATGCACGCTATAGGGTGCGGGCATGAGCGCGAACGTCGACGACCTGGTGGACGGCCTCCTGGCCGATTTCCCGCCCGCCACGACACCGCCCCAGAGGTTCCTCGAGGAGCAATTCGATCGGGGCCTGGCCTGGGTGCACTTCCCACCCGATTGTGGCGGGCTCGGCCTCACTCCGAAGGACCAGCAGCGGGCCATGCAGCGACTGAACGCGGGTGGCGCTCCGGCCGCCGGGATCAAGAACCCGATTGGGTACGGCATGTGCGCACCCACGATCGCCACCCATGGGACGCCCGAGCAGAAGGCGCGCTACCTGCGCCCCCTCTTCTCGAACGAGGAGATCTGGTGCCAGCTCTTCAGCGAGCCCGGCGCCGGGTCCGACGTGGCCGGACTGGCGACCCGCGCCGAGCGTGACGGTGACGAGTGGCTCATGAACGGTCAGAAGGTCTGGACCACGCTGGCCCATCTCTCGTCGTTCGGGCTCATCGTCGCCCGCAGCAATCCGGATGCGCCGAAGCACAAAGGCATGACGGCGTTCCTGGTGGACATGAGGGCACCCGGCGTCGAGGTGCGTCCGCTCTTCCAGATCACCGGCGAAGCCGAGTTCAACGAGGTCTTCTTCACCGACGTCCGCATGGGTGACGGCCAAAGAATCGGCGGCGAGGGTGACGGCTGGGGCGTGGCCGTCACCACCCTCATGAACGAGCGCGTCTCTATCGGCGGCGCCGTGACCCGGCGGGGCGGGGGCAGGGTCGGTGACGCCATACGTCTCTGGAAGGAACGCTGGCAGGGCGACACCTCTGCACACGCGTGCGCGCTGCGGGACCGCCTCATGTCGTGCTACATCCGGGGCGAGGTCTACTCGATGACCAACATGCGGGCGGCGCAGACGCGGCGGGCCGGAACACCGGGACCCGAGGGTTCGGTGGCCAAGCTGGCCATGGCCGAGGAGAACAAGCGCGTGACCGAGCTCTGCCTCGACCTGCTCGGCCCGGAGGGCATGCTCTTCCCGGCCGGCTACCCCATGGTGCGGCCCGACCTGGTCGGGATCGGCTCACCGGACGTGCACAAGGCGTTCCTGCGCATGCGGGCCAACTCCATCGAAGGGGGCACGTCCGAGGTCATGCGAAACATCCTGGGCGAGCGTGTCCTCGGGCTGCCCGGCGACGTCCGGGCCGACAAGGGATTGCCCTGGAAGGACATCCCGCGCAGCTGAGCCCATGATCGACATCGCCGCAGAGAAGCGGGTGGTCGGCCGGGCCGCCGCCGCCCTCGTCGAGGACGGCATGCGGGTTGGCCTGGGGACCGGGACCACCGTGGCCGAGCTCATCCCGGCCCTGGCCGATCGCCGCCTCGCCATTACCTGCGTGGCCACCTCGCCCGCCACGGAGGACTCGGCCCGCACCCACGGCCTCGACGTGGTGCCTTTCGGCGACCTGGACCGACTCGATCTCACGATCGACGGCGCCGATCAGGTGGACCCACTCGGGTGGCTCGTCAAGGGGGGCGGTGGGGCGCACACCCGGGAGCGGATCGTGGCGGCGGCGGCGGACCGCTTCGTCGTCATCGTGTCGTCGGACAAACCGGTACCGCAGCTCCATGCCCCGGTTCCCCTCGAACTCCTCGCCTTCGGCCTGGCCTCGACCCTGCGCAGGCTGGAGTTCGCGGTGGTACGGGACGCGCCGCGCACCCCTGACGCCGGCGTGCTGGCCGACTACGGCGGGGAGATCGACGACCCGGCCCGGTTGGCCGCCGAGCTGAGCGCGGTCCCGGGCGTGATCTCCCACGGCCTGTTCCCGCCTTATCTGGTCAGCACGGTGCTGGTCGCCCGGGGCGAGACGGTCGAGTCGATCCGCCCCGACTGAAGGTTGTCGGGATCGCTCCGGTCGTGGCCGCGCGGTGCGCTCAGGCCGTCGCGGTGAAGGAGACCGGCAACGAACTCGGCGAGCGGAAGATGTCGCCCCTGATGTGCGGGTCGCGGTCGCCGGGCTGCAGCGTCAGGTCGTCCAGCCGGTCGAGCACCCGGTTGAGCAGGACCCGGGTCTCCAGCCGGGCCAGGTGCATCCCCAGGCACATGTGCGGCCCGTGGGCGAATGCGATGTGGGGGATGGCGGGGCGGAAGATGTCGAAGGTCTCCGGGTCGTCCCACCGCGTTTCGTCGTGGTTGGCCGAGCCGAGGTGCGTGGTGATGCCCTCGCCTTCTTGCAGGGTGATCCCGGCGATCTCCACCTCGCAGGTCGCGGTCCGGGAGATGGTGAGAAGCGGTGGTTCGAACCGCAGCGCTTCCTCAATGGCCTGGGGGAGGAGCGCCCGGTCCGCCCGCACGGCCTCGAGCTGGTCGGGATGGGTCAGGAGCAGGTAGAGCAGGTTGCCCGAGGACCGGTACGTCGTCTCGGCCCCCGCCGGAAGCAGCAGTCGCAGGAAGGAGTAGATGGCCTCGTCGGAGAGTCGTTCGCCGTCCACCTCGGCCGAGACCAGGTCGCTGATGACGTCTTCGGCCGGATGGGCCCGCCGATCGGCGACGATGCCCGCGAAGTACTCGCGCAGGGACTCCGATGCCGCAAGCCCGCGATCGATGTCGGCCACCAAACCGATGAGCTCGATCGACCAGCGCTGAAACTGGAGGAAATCCGCTTCGGGCAGGCCGAGCAGACGGGCGATGACCCGCACCGGGAACTCGAACGTCAGCTGGCGGACGAGCTCAGCCTCGCCGTCCGCGGCGAAGCGGTCGATCTGCTCGTCGACGATCGGGCCGATGAACTCGGGCTCCCACCGGGCCAGGGACTTCTCGCGGAAGGCGTGCGCGACCAGGTTGCGGTGGGTCCGGTGCTCGGGGTCGTCCATGCCCAGAATCATGTGCCCCATCACCATCCCGATGGATGTGTCGTAGCCCGTCGAGGTGAACGTCTTGGCGTCACGCAGGATCCGCGAGCAGTCGTCGTAGCGGTAGGCGATCCACCCCGGCTCCAGGTCGAAGCCCTCGGGCAAGACGTCGGGCGACATGGTGAAGCCCTTGGACAGAGGGGTGTCCCGACGCGTTCTCGACCAACGCGGGGTAGGGGTCCCGGGTCGTCCCGGCCACGACGTCGTCAAAGGCGGTGAAGGGGTCGTAGTGCTGGGCATCGGTGACCATTGCGGGTGCTCCTCGGGAGTCGATGGGTGACGTCGGTGTCAGGTTACGGCGGGGGCCACGTCGGTGCATCCGGCACCCGGCGGTTCCAGGAGGGACGGCGTAGGCTCGGGCCTCAATGAAAACGCTGCGTACGCCCGATGAACGGTTCGACGGCCTGCCGGGATTCAACTTCGCGCCCAATTACGTCGAGATCGCAGATTCCGAGGGCGCCACGCTGCGCGTCCACTACCTCCGGGAGGGTGACCCGGACGCGCCGGTGGTCCTGCTCATGCACGGCGAGCCCTCCTGGTGCTACCTCTACCGCAAGATGATCCCGGTCCTCACCGGTGCCGGGCTGCAGGTGGTCGCGCCCGATCTGGTCGGGTTCGGCCGCTCCGACAAGCCCAGCGAGCGCAGCGACTACACCTTCGCCCGCCACGTCGAGTGGATGCGCGAGCTGCTCTTCGACCGGCTCCGGCTGGGGGGCGTGACCCTGGTCGGCCAGGACTGGGGCGGCCTCATCGGGCTGCGACTGGTGGGGGAGCATCCCGAGCACTTCGCCCGGGTGGTGGCGGCCAACACCTTCCTGCCCACCGGCGACACCAACCCCGGTGATGCGTTCTTCGCCTGGCAGCGTTTCTCCCAGGAGGTGGAGGAATTCCCGACCGGCGTCATCGTCAAGGGCGGCTGCGTGACCGACGTGCCCGACGACGTCAGGGCCGCCTACGACGCCCCGTTCCCCGACGAGACCTTCAAGGCGGGGGCACGCCAGTTCCCGATGCTCGTGCCGTCACGCCCCGACGACCCGGCCCACGACGCCAACGTTGCCGCCTGGGTGGGACTGGCTGCGTTCGACCGGCCCTTCCTGTGCGCCTTCAGCGACCAAGACCCCATCACCCGGGGTGCCGACCGCAACCTCAAGGAGCGGATCGCCGGTGCGAAGGGCCAGCCGCACACGACGATCGAGGGTGGCGGGCACTTTCTCCAGGAAGACCGCGGTGAGGAGCTGGCCAAGGTGATCGTGGACTTCGTGGCCACCACGTCGTGATTCACGAGCACCGCGTCGTCCTCGTCGGAGCCGGCTTCTCCGGGCTCGGCATGGCCGCCCGCCTCAAGGAGATGGGCATCGAGGACTTCGTCGTGCTCGACCGGGGCGACGATCTGGGTGGTACCTGGCGCGACAACTCGTATCCGGGCGCGGCCTGTGACGTTCCCTCGAATCTCTACTCCTTCTCGTTCGCCCTCAAGCCGGACTGGACGCGGGCCTTCTCCTCTCAGAGCGAGATCTGGGACTACATGCGCCACTGCGTCGACCGCTTCGATATCGGCGGCCATCTTCGCTTCGGTTGTTCGGTGGCCGAGGCTCGCTGGGACGCCGCGGCCGAGCGCTGGCACATCCGGACGGTCGAGGGCGAGGAGTACGCCGCGCCGGTCTTGGTCTGGGCTACGGGCCCGCTCAGCGAGCCGTCCATCCCGGACTTCCCCGGGTTGGCCGGCTTCCGGGGCAAGGTCTTCCACTCCGCCAACTGGGCCCACGGCTTCGAGCTCAGCGGCAAGCGGGTCTGCGTCGTCGGCACCGGTGCCTCCGCCATCCAGTTCGTACCGCAGATCGCGCCGGTGGTCGAGCACCTGTACCTGCACCAACGCACGCCGCCGTTCATCATGCCCCGGCGCGATCGTGCCGTGTCTCGCCTCCGGCAGGCCCTCTACCGCGCCGTGCCCACGACCCAACGGATCTCGCGCCTGCGTATCTACATGCTGTTCGAATCCTTGCTGTCGATCTTCGTCGGCAACGGGACAAAACGTACGGATGCGGTACGCAAGCTCGCGCTGAGTCATCTGGCCCGCCAGGTTCCCGACCCGGACCTGCGCCAGCGGCTCACCCCGCACTTCGAGCCCGGATGCAAGCGCATGCTTCTCTCCGACGACTACTACCCGTCGCTGGTGCGCTCCAACGTCGAGCTGGTCGACTGCCCGGTGGCGTCCTTCACCGCCCACGAGGTGGTGGGCCAGGACGGCATCGCCCGCCCTGTCGACGTCGTCATCATGGGGACCGGTTTCGAGGCGGCCGAACCGCCTTATGCCGGGCACATCGTCGGGCGCGACGGCGTGCGCCTCTCGGAGCACTGGAAGGCCAACGGTGTCGAGGCCTACGCGGGTGCGACGGTGGCCGGGTTTCCCAACCTCTTCCTGATGATCGGGCCCAACTCGACGTTGGCCCACAATTCCATGATCTACATGATCGAGTCGCACATCAATTACGTCGCCAGCGCGCTGGACTTCATGGCGCGACCCGGTGTCGCCACGGTCGAGGTACGTCCCGGGGTGCAGCGACGCTACAACGAGCGCTTGCAGAAGCGTCTGGAACACTCGGTCTGGGTAGAGGGCGGCTGCAGCAGCTGGTATCTCGACCACCGGGGCCGGAACACGACCTTGTGGCCGGACCACACCTGGAAGTTTCGCCGGCTGACCCGGCGCTTTCACCCCGGCGAGTACATCGTCCGGGCGTAGACCCGCACCGACGCGAACGTCAGCACCGCAGCGAACAACGCCAGCGCGCCGATCTCGGGCAACACGGCGGCGAAGCTGACGTTGTCATAGATCAGCTTGACGAACGCGTCCATGGCCCAGGCTTGGGGCACGACGTGCCCGATGGCCCGCACGACGGACCCAACGACGTCGAGCGGGTACATGCAGCCGCCGAGCATGCCGCAGACGATGCCCAGAACGACGGCGGCGGAGACCGCCTGCTCTTCGGAGCGGGCTCGTGCGCCGAGGATGCCCGACGCTCCGGCGTAGCTCAACGAGAGCAGAAACAACACGACGAAGACCGCGGCCGGGTTCCCCCAGTGCACCCCGAAGATCACTCGGCCGACCAGGAGCAGGCCGGCCGACTGTCCCGCCGCCACCACCAGGCACGACACCGTCTGCGCCGCCATCACCGAGCGGCCCAGGATGGGGGCTGCAGCCAGGCGGCGCAACATGCCGATCCGGCGCGATTCGACCAGGCCCGACGACAAGAGGAGGACGGTGATGCCGAGGAAGAGCACGAGGTCGGCCGGCGCGACATAGGCGAACGGGCTGATGGGCGGTGGGATGTCGGTGTGCGCCAAGGTGGTGTCGGTGACCTTGGCGCGGGTGCCCTCGGCCGACATCAGATCGAGCAGGGCCACGACGTCGGTGCGTGCCTGGACGGCGCTGGTATTGGCACCCTCGGTGACCAGCTGCACGTGCAGGTGGTCGGCTGTGGCCGGCAGGGTCACCAACCCGGCCACGACCCGCCCCCGCAAAATGTCGTCGTCCAGCGTGGCCCGGCTCGCCTCGACATGCGCCTTGAGCCCGTCCGTGTGGTTCACCAACTGGAGGAGCCGTGCCGGCGGGTGGACCAGCCCGACGGGCTCGCGCGGGCTGCCGGCCAGCAATCCGGTCACGAGGATGAAGAGCACGGGGAAGGCCGTGGCGACGAAGACGAGACGGACGTCGCCGACGGCTCGGCGCACGTTGACCCTGACCACGGGGATCATGGCGCCACCATCCGGCGCACCCGGGTCATGGCCAGCCCGATGGTGATCAGGGCAATCAGGCAGAGCACGAGAAACGGCCCAACCACGTCGCGGGTGGGATCGTGGAGCAAGGACAACCGTCCGAACCCGACCAGGGCCCAGCCGTTGGGTGTGGCCAGACTGAGGACCTGGAGGAATTCGGGCAGTGCTCCCGGCGGCAGCAGGTTCCCGCCGAGGAGGGCCAGGACCAGGCCGACGATGAGGGACGCCGCGAAAGCCTCGCGCTCGTTGCGGGCGAAGGACGTGACCAGGACTCCGAAGCCGCACATGGCGGCCACGGCACCCAGGCACATGAGGAGAACGCCGAGGGGGTCACCCCAATCGGCCCCGAAGACGGCGGCGGTGGCCCCCCAGACGACGAGGATGGACACGAGGCCGGTGATCCCGACGGCCAGCAACTTGCCGGTCACCACGGCGCTCGGGCGCACGGGCGAGGCGGCGATGCGCACGAGCGTCCCCCCGGTCCGCTCGAGCATGAGCGAACGCATGCCGAGACCACTGCCGATGAAGAGGAAGACGACGGCGATCGACGGCGCGAAGTAGTCGAGGACCGCCTTGCCTCCATTGCCCACGGTCGCCGACTCGACATTGAGCGATGCCAAGTCCGACGCCGTCCCGTTACCCAGGCGCGACGCGTAGAACCGGCTGGCCAGCCCCGCCGCGACCGCCTGGGCCGTCTCCTGACCGACCAGGGCGTTCGGCCGATCGACCACCTTGAAGCCGGGCGTCTTGGTCGCCCCCGGGGAGACCATCGGGATCAGCAGATTGCCCAGGCTCCTGTGCACCCGATAGGCCACGACACCGCCGGCCAGGGTGCCGTCGGCCACCTCGCGCTCGAGGCGACGGGGCGTCGCGACCGTGTGGACGGTCACGTTCGGCGGCAGCTGCGCCGCATGGGCCGCCGCCCGCACGACGGCGGGGGAGGCACCGCTCACCCCGATGGGTAGCGGGCCGGTGGGCGGGCGGTTGGCGAAGGCGAACCCCAGGATCGCCGCGATGGCCAGTGGAGCCACGAGGCTGGTGATGAGCACCGAGCGGTCGCGCAGCCGGCGGCGCAGCTCATTGAGGGCGATGATGCCGGTCAGGTTCCGCGCTCCTCACCGGTCACAACGGCAGAAACTACCGTTGTCCAGCGTGATCACGCTGGAGCCCGTGGGATTCGTCGTCGGCGGCCGTCGCGATGCCGTGGACGACCAGTGGGGGCAGGTGGAAGCCGTGATCTCCCTGGACACCGACCGGTTTGGCCTCGATGCCGTGGCAGGGCTCGGCGCCTTCTCGCACCTGGTCGTCGTCTTCCAGTTCCACCTGGTCGACGAGGCGGCTGTGCAGAGCGGAGCCCGTCATCCACGGGGGAATGCGGACTGGCCCGAGGTGGGGATGTTCGCCCAACGCGCCAAGATGCGGCCCAACCGTTTGGGCGTGTCGTCCTGTCGACTCCTCGGCGTCGATCGTCTCGACCTGCGGGTGCGCGGTCTCGATGCAGTGGACGGCACGCCCGTGCTCGACGTGAAGCCCTACGTGCGCGAGTTCGAGCCCACGGCTTCGGAGGTGCGCCAGCCCGTCTGGGTCAGCGAGCTGATGGCGCAGTACTGGTGACGCGGTCGCGGGCGGCGGCACGTCGGTGCGGTGCGCGCCCCGAGAGGACGTTCACGGCGACGCAGAGTTCCACCGTCGTGAACCGTTCCTTCTCGGGCAGCTTCAGCAGCGCGAATTCAGCAGCGCGAACATGGAGACGGTGACGGTCAACCCGACCAATGTCTCCGCGAGGCACTCATCGTCCGTTGACAACGGCACAAGGTGACGGGACTCCATTCATGCGCACGACCGAGATCGACGTCAATACCTCGGTTCGCCGGGTCGTCGACCTGACCGAGGAGCTGGCCCGCTTCTGCGCCGGCCAGGGTGACGGCCTGGTCAACGTGCTGGCCCCGCACGCCACGGCAGGGCTGGCCGTGATGGAGACCGGCGCCGGGTCGGAAGGAGACCTGCTCGGGGCGCTCGAGCGCCTGTTGCCCCGCGACGACCGGTACCAGCACGCCCACGGCTCACCGGGTCACGGAGCCGACCACGTCCTTCCGGCCATCGTGAGTCCGTCGGTCACCCTGCCCGTGCTCCGTGGGCACGTCGCCCTCGGCACCTGGCAGTCCGTGGTGCTGGTCGATCTCAACGAGGACAACCCGCGCCGGCGGGTCCGTTTCAGCTTCCTCCCGGCCGCTCCGGGCTGAGCACGGCGAGCCGACTCAGTCGAACATCGGCCTCAGGTCGCGCGTCCGCTTCAACTCGAAGAAGCCCTCGGTCCCCGTGCACAGCAGCACCCCGTCCCACAGGCGCCCGGCCGCCTCGCCCTTGGGGGCAGGCGTCACCACGGGACCGAAGATGGCTCGGCCGTTGTAATGGATCACCGGCGTGCCCACCTGGTCGCCGACAGGATCCATCCCGGCGTGGTGCGAGGCGGCCAGCGCCTCATCGAATTCGTCCGAGGTGGCCGCCTCGGCCAACGAGGCGGGCAGGCCCAGCTCCTCGAGGGACTCGGCCAGGACGACCGGACCCTCGGTCTCGTCCCTGCCCCGTCCCTGCACGTGGATGCGCGTGCCCAGCGCCGTGTAGAGCGGCAGCAGGATCTCGCTGCCCTTCATCTGCTCCGCCGCAATGCAGACCCGTACCATTCCCTTGGCCCGTTCCATCAACCCGCGGTAGCGCTCCGAGAGTTCCTCGCGGTCGGCATTCAGGATGGCCAGCGACATCACGTGCCATTCGGTGTGGATGTCGCGCACCTTCTCGACCTCGAGCATCCAGCGCGAGGTGATCCAGGCCCACGGACAGAGGGGGTCGAACCAGAAGTCGGCGCGGTCTGCGGCGGGGGTGACGGTCATGGGATCCCTCCATCGACGCGCAGGATGGCGCCGGTCGTGTACGACGAAGCATCGGTGGCGAAATAGAGGGCGGCACCGACGATCTCTTCGGCTTCACCCGCGCGGCCCAGTGCGTGTCGGGGCATGCCCCCTTCCCGGACCGCCGGATCCCAGGCCTTGGCGATGTCGGTCAGGAACGGTCCGGCCATGATGCAGTTGACCCGCACGGTGGGCCCGAAGGCCTTGGCGAAGCCCTCGGTCAAGGTGTTCAGGCCCGACTTGGCCGCGTCGTAGGGCAGCATGTCGGGGGCGGGGCGGAGCGAGCCGGTGCTCGAAACGTTGATGATCGATCCACCATATGGGCCGGCCGCCATGCGCGTGCCCACCAGAGCGGTCAGGCGGAACGGGCCTTTGAGGTTGACCCCGAGCACCTTGTCCCACAATTCCTCGGTGACGGACTCGAGGTCGGGGTAGAGGGGCGACATGCCCGCGTTGTTCACCAGCACGTCGACTCGGCCGAAGGCGTCGTAGGACTGCTCGACCAGGCCCTCGAGCTCGTCCCAGTGACCGACGTGGCAGCCGACGGCCAGGGCCCGGCGGCCCTTCTTCTCCACCTCGGCCGCCACCGCCCGGCAGTTCTCGAGCTTGCGGCTGGACACGACGACGTCCGCTCCAGCGTCGGCGAAGGCCAGCACCATGGCTTTGCCCAGGCCGCGGCTGCCCCCGGTGACCAGCGCCACCTTGCCGGCCAGCGGCAGCGCCGCCGTGTCTTCGTTTGCCACGCTCATACCCCGGCGGCCAGGAGCTCGGCGACGAGATGAGTGACCGCCTTGCCCATCGGGATGTGCAGTGACTCGTTGGGCCCATGGGCGTTGGAGTGCGGACCCAACACCCCGGTGGCCACGAACTGCGTGCCGGGAAAGCCCTGCTGCAGATCGGCCAGGAAGGGGATGGAGCCGCCCTCGCCCACGGCGCCGGGGTCGCGCTCGAAGCGCTCGTTGGACACCCGGGTCAGGAGCGCTGCGATGTCCTCGCGCAGGGGTTCGGCCACCCAGCCCTGGGCCGCCGCCTCCATGTCGATGGTCATGTGTGCTCCCTCGTCGGTGGTGATGGCGGAGATCAGGGCGTCGCTCGCCGCCTGGGCGTCGACGTCGGGTGGCAGGCGCAGCGAGAACTTGAGCGTGGTCGACGGCCGCAGCACGTTGCCCCCGTCGCGCGGCTTGGGCAGCCCGTCCGCGCCGGTCACCTCGAGGGCGGCCCCCCACGTGCGCGCCGTGAGCCGCTGCACCGGGTCGGCCGCCATCAGTTTGAGCCCCTCGACCACGGGCGCCGCGCTGTCGGGGAATTCGGCGGCGACGGCCCGCAGGTTGTCCAGGTGGGCTTCGGGGATGCCCGCTCCCTGGAGCTCGGGCAACAAGATGTGTCCGGTCGTCTCGTCCTCGATACGCGACAGGATGCGGCGCAGGATGCGGAAGGACGACGGTACGACGCCGCCCCCCTGGCCGCTGTGGATGCCCTCGGTGAGGACGTCGACCGTGACGGTGACCACCAGGTTCCCCCGCAGCGACGAGGTGAGCCAGAGGCGGTCATAGCTGAGTCCGCCCGAGTCGAGGCAGACGACGAGGCGCGGCGTCCCGACGCGAGCCCGCAGGTGCTCGAGGTACGCGGCCAGGTCGGGGCTGCCACTCTCCTCGCTGGCCTCGATGAGCACGAGGACGCGGCCCTGGCCGCCGCCCGCCGCCGCCAGCGCGGTCACGGCGGCGAACGTCGCGTAGCCGTCGTCGGCCGTCCCTCGCCCGAAGAGGAGATGCCCCTCGCGCACGGGTTCGTAGGGGCCGAGGCCCTCACGCCACGTGCCGAGCGGTGGCTGCTTGTCCATGTGTCCGTAGACGACGATCGGATCGCCGCTGCCCCCGTTGTCCACCAGCAGCACCGGCGTGCGCCCCGGCAGCTGGACGACCTCGGTCGAGAGGCCGCCGCCCTGATCGTCCACCCACTGGCGGAGAAGGGCGGCCGCTGCGTCGATGTGGCCGTGGGACTGCCACTCAGGGTCGAAGGCGGGGGAGAGGCAGGGGATGCGGGTGTACTCGCTGAGGGCGGGAAGGATGCGCTCCTCCCAGGCCGCGTCGATCTGGGCGGCGTCGATCGGGGTGCCGTTGCCGCTCACGAAGAGGCGGGCCCGGAGCCGTTGGCCGGGGACTCGGTCAGCGCTGCGAGTTTGTCGAGCGTCTTGGACATGGTGCCCGCGAACTGCTGCGCCACTTTGCTGCTGCGCAGGAGGAGGCCTTGCTTGTCCTGGGAGATGTCCCACGTCTCGGTGACCTTGGTGCCCGCGCCCGTGTCCTCGAGCTCGTAGCGCCAGATGCGGCCGCCGAGAAAGCGCCCCAGTGGCCCAGCCACGCGGGTCTGCCAGGCGATGCGCCGGTCGGGTTCGAACTCGATCACCGTGTTGCTCATGGAATAGGACACGCCGAGCTTCATCGACATGCCGAAGACCGAACCGAGGTGCAGCTGCTCGGGCGAGCCTTCCTTCAGCTTGACCACGGATCCGGATCCGTCGATCTCGGGATGGCGCGAGGCGTCGGACACGATGGCGAAGATGGCCGAGGCCGGCGCGTTGATCACCCTGTCCACGCTGACTGTGGTGCCGCTCATGCCGCGTTCTTGTTCATGGCGAGCGAGGTTAGGGCTCCGAGACGGCGTGAGCGACCAGGTCGCTCAGCTGCACCCACTCCAGGGTGGCGGCATGGGTGGCTTCGAGCACCACCGGGGGCGCCACCCCGGCCTCGAAGGCCTCCTGCCAGCGCGGCGCGCACAGACACCACTGGTCACCGGGTTGCAGCCCGTCGAAGCCGAACTCGGGATGCGGCGTGGAGAGGTCGTTGCCAACGGAGGCGGAAAAGGCCAGGAACTCGGCGGTCAGTCGGGTGCACACGGTGTGCACGCCGAGGTCCTCGGCGCCCGTGTTGCAACAACCGTCACGGTAGAAGCCGGTCAGCGGGTCGTAGTTGCAGGGCTGGAGCTCGTCGCCGAGCACGTTCTGGGCCATGCGCCATTTGAGCACGGCGCCATGGGCCGGTCGAAGCGTGGTGTCCTGGCCGGTCTTCGTCCGGGGCGCTCAAGAATCGGCCAGGGGTGTGCCTTCGTAGCGGTCGAACCAGGCGAAGGAGCTGACCGGCGCCCGGGTCAACCGGCGCGGTTGGGTCACCGGGCGGCCGAGCACGACCAGGGCGGCCACCGCCACGGTGTCGGGGATGTCGAAGAGTGCCTTCACGTCGGCCTCGCGCCGGATGGCCACGGTGGTCGTCACGCCGCCGAGGCCCTCGGTGCGGGCGGCCAGCAGCAGGCTCCAGACGAAGGGGTAGATGCTTGCCCCGCCGACGAAGGTGTAGCGGGGGAGGTCACGGTCGATGGTGGCCAACGCGGCGAGGTCGGCCAGGACGAGCAGGAGAGCCGGCGCCGAGTCCAGCGTCTCGGCGAAGCCGGGGTTGGCCGCCCCCGCCTCGGCCAACTCGGGTGCACGGGCGGCCGCGGCGGCCTCGACCGCCGGGTCGGCGAGAGGGTTCATCGGGACCAGTCCGGCCGAGGCCATGGCCAGGTACGGGTACCACCCGTCGAGATAGAGGTCGCGCAGGGCGCGCCGCTTCGCCGGGTCCTTGATCACGATCACCCGCCACCCCTGACGGTTGCCGCCCGAGGGGGCGAAGCGCGCGGTGTCGAGCAGGCGCTCGAGCACCTCGTCGGGCACGGGGTCGGGGTGGAAGTCGCGGGCTGCTCCCGTCGAACGCAGCGTGGTGACCAGGTCGAGCGACGTCATGGAGTTGCCCACCGTAGCGGGCGCTGATACGCCTTGGTCGTGCCGAGCGCCGTTCCCGCCACCCCCGCCGCCGGGCGTCTGCGTGCACTCAGCCCGGTTCCACTGGTGGCCTCGCCCATGGCCGGCGGGCCAACGACGGTCGACCTGGTGGTGGCGGTGTCGCGCGCCGGCGCCTTCGGCTTTCTCGCCGGGGGCTACAAGACCGCCGAGGTCCTGTCGAAGGAGATGGCCGGCGTACGGGCCGCCGGCGTGGCGCGCTTCGGGGTGAACCTCTTCCTGCCCGGCCGGCCGACGACCGACTCCGAAGGACTCGCCGCCTACCTTCGGGTGCTCGGGGCGGAGGCGGCTGCGCTCGGGACCACGCTGGGCGATCCCGCCTGGGACGACGACGACTACCCGCGCAAGCTCGACCTGCTCCTGGCCGACCCGCCGGCGATGGTCAGCTTCACGTTCGGCGTGCCGGCGCCAGAGGCGGTGCAGGCCCTCCAGGGCGCCGGTTCCCTCGTCGTGGTGACGGTGAGCACGCCGGAGGAGGCCAGGGTGGCCCTGCGGGTCGGTCCCGACGCGCTCTGCCTGCAGGGGTCGGAGGCGGGGGCGCACCGGGGCAGCCTGGCCAACGACTTCCGCCCTGATGCCGACCGGCCGATCCGCGCCCTGCTCGCGGAGGTCTGGGGCCGGACCCTGGTGCCGTTGATCGCTGCCGGTGGGGTCGGCGGTCCCGCCCACGTGCGCGATCTCCTGGCCCGTGGCGCCACGCTCGTCCAGGCCGGTACCGCCTTTTTGCGTTGCCCCGAGAGCGGGGCACACCCGCTGGCGAAGGCGGCACTGGCCGATCCCTCGTTCGGCTCCACCGCGGTGACCCGCGCCTTCAGCGGGCGCCGCGCCCGGGCCCTCGTCAACGCCATGGTGCGCGACCACGCCGGTGCGCCGGCGGCGTACCCGGAGATCAACAACGCGACTCGACCGCTGCGCGCCGCCGCCGCGGCGGCCGGTGATCCCCAGCACATGAGCCTGTATGCCGGCAGCGCGCACAGCCAAGCCGAGGCGCGGCCAGCGTCCGAGGTGGTGGCGCGTCTGGCCTCGGACGTACCAGCGTGAACCGTCGTCAGCCCAAGGAGACGTTCGAGTTCACGCCCCCCGACATCGAGCACGCCTCTGCCGCCCTGGCCAAGGTGCGGCAGGGCGGTGACGGGTGGATCAACCTCCTCCCGGGCGTGCCCGAAGATTCGGTCAAAGCAGCGGAGCCGTCGGCCGGCCTCTTTGCCATGTTCGGGAACCGGGCCTCGCCCGTGACCATGGCGACGCTTATTCCGCCCAAGGCCGAGCGACGGGACACTGAAGGCGTGTCGGTCGGGCTGATGCACCCGACGGGCGGCAAGGCGATCGCTCGCCTGGCGCTGGCCGGCATCGACCTGCCCGCCGGCTGGGTGGTGCGCCAGGACCACGTGCGACGCGGGCTGGTCCTGCGCACGGCGGCGCAATCCTCGGAGCAGGAGATCGTCACCTGGAGCGTGGAGGCGGGCGAGGCGCTCTGCCTGGTCGAGACGACCGGGCGCTGGCAGGCCATCCTCTACCTGCCGTAGGCCACTTGCCATACCGCAGGGCGTGCCGCCGAACTGAGCGGTCATCTAGCCTCCGCGGATGGCGACGGGGGGCCGACGCGACGACGCCGCACTGGAGGAGGGACTGGGGCGCTGGATGGCGGCCCGTCCCGATCAGGTGCCCACCGTTATAGGTGATCCCGCGTCCCCGCCGGCTATCCGCTCCATCGCCCATGCCGACGGCGGTCAGGCGAACGAGACGGTGCTCATCGATCTGGGCCCGGATCGCTCGGGGGTGGTGGTCCGGCTGCCGCCGCTCGAGCCGACCTTCCCGGGCTACGAGCTGGCGCCCCAAGCCATGGTGCAGAACGCGCTGGCCGCCGCCGGTGTGCCGGCGCCGTCGCCGTCGGTCACCGTGAGCGATCCCGAATGGATCGGCACCTCGTTCCTGGCCATGCCGTTGGTGCGCGGCGACATCGCCGGACCGGCACCGGTCTTCGACGACTACGTCACCGCGGCCGGAGTCACCCTGCAGGGGCGCATGCACGACGAGCTCATCGACACGGTGCTCGGCGTCCACGCCGTCGGATGGCGCGAGACCGGCCTGGGTGAGGTGTTGCCGGGAACGACGGTGCGCGACGCGCTGGACCGCTGGACGGCGTACGTCGACTGGACGTCGGAGGGCGATCCGTTGCCGGCCCTGACCGAGGCGCTGGCCTGGTGCGCGGCCCGGGTACCCGGCGAAGCGGCGCCGGTTCTGCTCTGGGGCGACGTGCGACTGGGCAACCTCGTCTTCGACGAGGAGCGGCGGGTGCGGGGGGTGCTCGACTGGGACCTCGCCTCCATCGGTCCCGCCGAGATGGACCTCGGCTGGCACTTCGGCCTCGAGTACATGATGGAGTCCCTCTTCGGGCAACGGGTCGAGGGCTTTCCCCGGCGCGACGACGCCGTGGCCCGCTACGAGGAGGCCAGCGGCCGCGTGCTGGCCGACCTGGACTGGCACGAGGTCTTCGCGTTGGTGCGGGCGTTGGCCATCAACGATCGCCACCAGCGCATCACTGGCGATCGACGCCGAGCCGACAATCCCATGGGTGCCGTCCTGCTCGCCCGCATGGCAGAGGCAGGGTGACGGGCATCCGACTGGGCATCGCCCACCACCTCGGCTGGGCCGTTGCCGTCACGGCTTCGGCGGACCACGATGTCGTGGACCGCCGAAGGATCGAGCTGATCGAACCGGGCCTGCCGCCCGCACCGATCCATCACGAAGGTGGCCCCCACCTCATGCACCGTCAGGGAGAGCCTCTCTGCGACGAGGCGCTGGCCGTCCTGGTGGCCGAGGTGCGGGCGTCGGTGGTCCGGGCCACCAGCGCGGCCTTTGACGACCTGGCGGCCACGGTGCCGTCGCCGATCGCCTCGCTCTCACTCAGGGCCTGGCCCGCCGACTTTCCCACCGACATCGCTCTCCTGCGGCGCGTGCCCTACGAGAGTCGGGCCGATTCGGTGATGTACCGCCAGGTGATGGCGGAACTCGGCCGGGCCCGTTCCTGGGCCGTCCATCTCTTCGAGGCCAAGGACGTGGAGGCCGAGGCGTCTCGCATGCTCGGGTCACGGGCCGAGGCGGTGCTGCACGGCCCACGCTCGGCGCTGGGACCACCGTGGTCCAAGGACCACCGGATGGCGCTCGCCGCCACCGTCCTCGTCCCCTGATCGGGGCGCCGAGACGGCGTACACAACGATCGGTGGCGACATCGGGTGCGCGACCCGATGAGAAAAGAGGACGGTGTGGACGGCCCAGCGCGGCGGCGGGGCGTGCGTCAGCCCTCGAGGAGGGAGAAGCCGAGCACGCCCGCCTTGGAGACGTCGTAGCAGAGCGTGTCGTAGGGCTCGACCAGGCCGTAGGTGACTTCCCCTTCGCACTCGACGCGGCAGTGGTGCTGGTCCTGGCCGGCCAGGCGGCTGCGCACGGCCGGGTCCGTGACGTCGAAGGTTTCGGCGTGCACGACGGTTTCGTTGCCGCTGGCCACGGCCATGCCGTGCCACAGGTTGCCGTCGGGCGTGCCACCGTTGGGCCCGCCGTACATACCGCAGCGTAGGAACGCAATCTGATGGCCCAGCCGCTCGAAGGTCATCGTCTTGACCGAGTCGTCGGCGAAGACGAGGTCGACCTCGCCCGCCGCCAACAGGTGGGTGTCGGGTTCGAAGCGCATGCGGTGACGGCGCTCGCGCAGGGTCGCGCTGCGCTTGCGCGGATCACCGAGGTTGTAGAGGACGTGGTCGCCCCAGATCCCGAAGTCCTCGAACTCCACCCACTCGCCGCTGTGCGGATGCTGCATACCCATGTAGCGCCCAGGTCCGCCCACACCGTCGCGGGTGCCCCAATGGTGGTCGCGCGTGCCACGGTAGGCCGTGCTCGACAGATCGTGGCGCGTGCCGTTGACGTCGACCCAGCCCTCTTGGCGGCCGAAGCCGTCGTACCCGGCGATGGGGCTCATGGCCCGGCCGCCGACGATCATGCCGGCGGCCAGTTGGCGGAAGACGGGACGCTTCGTGTCGAACCAGGTGATGTCGAAACCGATTCGGTCGGTCGCCTCGCTGCCGCTGCCGTCGCCAACGGCGGAGCTGTCTTCAACGGCGGCAGCGACGGCGTCGGGGTCGAGACGAAGCCGCCATTGGCGGAAGGGCTCGACCACCTCGAAGGAGAAGGGCCCGAGTGTCATGTCCATGCGATCGGTCCCGAGCTTGCGGTGGGCCCGCACCGTGGTGTGCCGGCCTCGGTGGTTCACGATGGCGAAGGCCTCGGCGGTGCCCAGGTTGGGGTAGAAGGCCAAACCGACCACGACGAGGAGCTGGCCCACCGAGTCCTGGCAGGTGAACCACACCCGCTCGTAGGCCTGGGCGTCGGGTGTCCACATCACGCGCACGGGGTAGGGCGCGTTGTGGACCAAGAACTCGTCGAGGCCCGAGAGGGGGGCGTGCTCGCTCGAGGCCGGGTAAGGCGAGGTCACGAGGAGGTGCCGCTGGAGGCGACCTGGATCTGGTCTTCGGTGCGCACCGTCGTCACTGCCTGCCTCCCTCCCTACTGAGCATCGCCGTTCCAAGTCCGGAAACACTGGTCCGGGTGCACAGTACGCTCGACCCATGGCGGCCGACCAGTACACCGAGGCCAGCGCGGAGCTCGATCCGCGTGACCCCAACTTCTTCCTCCGCCCCGACTACTTCGAGGTGCTGGCCCGGCTGCGCGACTCGGATCCCGTCCACGCCTGCGGTCCAGGCTTCTGGGCGGTCACGCGCTACGACGACATCCGGGACCTGAGTCGCGACCCGTCTGCCTTCTGTTCGGGCCGCGGGGCCCTGGTCAACGACCCGCTCCGCGCCGCCCCCTGGGGCGACGCCAAGGCGTCGCGCTCCATCCTGCACATGGATCCGCCCGAGCACGCCTCCTTCCGCAGCCTGGTCAACCGGCGCTTCACGCCCCGCGCCCTGGCCGGGCTGGGCGAGTCCATCCGCAAGACGGCCTCGATCCTGCTCGATGGGGTGGACGCCACCGGCGAGATCGACTTCGTGGCCGAGCTGGCCGCCCCCTATCCGCTGATCGTGATCGCCGATCTGCTCGGCATCTCCGAGACCGACCGCGCCGACTTCCGGCGCTGGTCGGACGCGGCGATCGAGTCGCCCGATCTGCCGCCGGCCGAGACGATGGCGGCGCTCGGCGAGCTCTCCGGCTTCATCGTGGAGCACATCAGGTCCAAGCAGCGCCAGCCGGGCGACGACCTCGTCTCGCTCTTGGTGGGCAGCGAGGTTGGCGGCTGCCCGCTCAGCAAGGATGAGCTGTTCATGTTCCTCCTCACCTTGCTGGTGGCGGGGAACGAGACGACCCGCACCCTGCTCTCGGGCACCGCACTCGTGCTGCACGAGCATCCCGACCAGCGGGCCCTCGTCGCGGCCGACGCCGCGCTCGTGCCCGGCGCCGTGGAGGAGTGCCTGCGCTGGGTCACCCCGGTCCACGCCTTCTGCCGGACGGCGACGGCCGACGTCACCATCGCCGGCACGGCGGTAGCCGCGGGCGATTACCTCTGCATGCTCTACGCCTCGGCCAATCGCGATGAGCGCATCTTCGGCGCCACGGCATCGGTCTTCGATGTGCAGCGGCCGGTCAACCCGGTGCATCTCGCCTTCGGCTTTGGCGAGCACGTCTGCCTCGGGGCCAGCCTGGCCCGACTCGAGGCGCGAATCTTCGTGGAGGAGCTGTTGGCCCGCTTCGCCGGCTACGCGGTGACGGGGACGCCCGAACGGGTGCCGTCCTCGACGGTCGCCGGGGTCAGGTCACTTCCCGTGGTGCTGGCGCCCTCGGCACGTTGAAGCACGGCATCGCGTAGGTCGCCGAGCAGCGACTCCACGGCGAAGGCGTCGGCGTTCAGGCGCAGCCGCCCGCCGACCCGCTCCGAGCTGACGAGCCCGCTCTCGCGCAGCACCTTGACGTGCATGCTCACCGTGGGCTGGGCGATGCGGAAGAGCACGGCCAGCTCGCCCACCGTGCTGGGCGCGGTGGCCAGGGAGTGGAGGATGGCCAGACGGGTCGGATCCGCCACGGCCTTGAGCCGGCGTGCCACCGACTCCGTCCGGGCCCGGGCCACGAGGTCGCCCTGGCCCACGCCCGTGCCCAGCACGACCAGGTTGGGGAACTCGAGGTACATGCTCGAGCCGAAGAAAAGGCAGGGGATGAAGAGCAGCGACATGCCCTGACCGAGGCCGCTCATGATCTCGGGCATCCGGTCGCGCAGGATGTCACACTCCGGGAGTACCAATTGATCCAGTGATTGACCGTTCTGGTGGTACTGGGCCACGACGTGACGACCCGCTTCTTCGATGACGGGCAGCGACTGTTGCCAAACGTCGTTGACGGGCGCCCACACCTCCTTGAGGAGGTCGATGTACGCGCGTACGAGCTCCGGAGACTCCTTGAGCTTGCGGAAGCGGGCGACGTAGATGGCGAGTTCCTCGCGACTTTCCGACGGCATCTCGAGTTCGACCGGGACAGTAACGACGGCGTTCTCAATGGCCCGCCACACCGCCTCGGGGTCGGTCTCGCAGGTTCCCCCTCCGTGGTGCACCAGCACCTGCATCTCGGTGAAGCACATCTCCTGGGAGCCGTCGTCCCAGAAGTTCCGGATCCGCTCCGCCAGGTCCTCCCGGCCGTGGAACATCTCGGCCAGCTTGGGGTACTTGGCCTGCATCGAGGGCCGGGCCGCCACCGAGAGAAGCCAGGAGAGGTCGGCGGACAGCGAGGCGGAGGAGGTGACCGACGGCTGCTGCGGTCGGCCGATCGGCTCATCGGTGAACATAGGCATACACCTATATTAGAATATTCTTGATTTCCTGTCAACTGGCGGGTATGATGTGTTCAGAGCAAAAGAGAGCCAGGTATCGAGCGTGAGAAGCGCTCAAAAGAGGTGAGGACGCAATGATCCAAGGGAGGGCAGTCGAGTCAATGGCATCAGCCCACCGCCAGGATCTGCTGGAGACGGCAGGTGGGCGGCGGGTCTCACGCCGGCCTGCCGCCTCGACGACGACTGAGCCGAGGGCGACGCAGCATTCGGCCGCCGGAATGCCGGCCGCCGGTGGCCGAGCGGTGCACCGGGTCAAAGCTCCGCGCCTCGGAGCCTGGCTGATCGACTTCGGAACCCGTCTGGGAGGAACATCGATCCGGACCTCTTGAGCTCCGGATCGTCAGGCCGGACGCACTGCCCGGCTGGCGGTTCCGGGCCCAAGCGTCCGCCATGGGCAAGAGTTGCGCCATGCCGGCTGCTCGCAACGTGCTCTTCATCACCCTCGACCAGTGGAGGGGTGATTGTCTGTCCGCACTCGGTCATCCGCTCGTGCAGACACCGACGCTCGACGCCCTCGCTTCCCGGGGCGTCCTCTTCGCCAACCACTGGGCGAACGCCGCCCCTTGCGGACCGTCGCGGGCTTGCCTCTACACCGGGACGTACCAACACCGGAATCGCTCGCTGCTCAACGGCACGCCCCTCGACGCCCGCTTCACCAACGTCGCGCTGATCGCCCGAGCCATGGGGTACGACCCCGTCCTCTTCGGCTACACCGACACCTCGGTCGACCCGCGTACCGTGCCGCCCGGAGATCCCCGGCTGTTCAGCTACGAGGGCGTGCTGCCCGGGTTCCGGGCTCTGATCGAGGACCCATGGGAGCAGGGCTCCCCGGCCTGGGGACGTTGGCTGGCCGAGCGCGGGTTCGACGTCCCATTGAACCCACACGACCTCTACGAGCCGATAAAGGGCTTTCCGGGCGCCGACCGCCACGGCTCGACCTGGGCTCCCGCCCGTTTCCCGGTCGAGTTGTCGCAGACCTCCTTCGTCCGCTCCGCCGTGGTGGACTACCTCGAGCAGAAGGGGGACGATCCCTTCTTCGTCCACGCCTCCTTCATCCGGCCCCACCCGCCTCGGCGCAACCCGCTCGGCTACCACGACCTCTACGCGGCCGACGACGTCGGCCCCTTCACCGGTGGGGCCACCCCCGAGGAGGAGGCGGCCATCCATCCCTTCGCCGCCATGGTCACGGCGGGTGTCCCCGTCATCAGTGCGCCGCGGGACGAGGGCGAGCGCCGCCAGATCCGGGCCACCTATTACGGCGCGCAGCGCGAGGTCGACGACGGGCTGGCCCCGCTCTTCTCCTACCTCGAATCGTCCGGATTGGCCGATTCGACCTTGGTCGTCCTGACCAGTGACCACGGCGAGATGGGCGGCGACCACTGGCTGCTCGAGAAGCTCGGGTACTGGGACGAGAGCTATCACGTGCCGCTGATCGTGGTGGATCCCCGGCGCTCGGCCGACCGGACACGGGGGCAGGTCGTCGACGCCGTGACCGAGTCGGTCGACGTGCTCCCGACCATCTGCGGGTACCTCGGCGCCGATGTTCCGCTGCAGGCCGACGGCTGGTCCCTGGCCCCGTTCCTCGAGACGGGCGCCCCGCCCGAATGCTGGCGCGACACTGCCCACTTCGAATGGGCATTTTCGGATCCGGTCAATCGATTCGCCGAGCGGGCGTTCGGCCTGCCCATGAGCCACTGCTCCCTCGCCGTGTCGCGCGGCCCCCGGTACAAGTACGTGCAGTTCGGGGCGGCGTCCGATCTGTTGCCCCCCTTGCTCTTCGATCTGGACGAGGACCCCGGGCAGACGCACAACCTCCTGGCCGGCCTGGTCGGCGACGCCGGGAGCGGCAAGGGCACCGGGAACGGCAAGGTCCCGGCCGGCTCCGAGGTGCTCGAGGAGGCCTGGTCGGCCTCCCAGGAGCTGCTGCACTGGCACATGCGCACGGCCGAACGCACGCTGAGTGGTTCCTTCCTCCATCCCACCAAGGGCCTGGTCGAGGCCCGCGACACCTGGCGGTGAGCCCCGGTGGGTGTGGAATGCTGACGCCTGTCCACGGCTCCCTGTCCCGGCGGGCAGGGCCGTCGAGTGTGGAAGACGAGGTCCTTGGGGAGGCAGGCGCGTAGTGCCCGACATGTATGGCAAGACGATCGTCGTCACGGGCGGCAACTCGGGGATCGGATACCAGACCGCCCTGGCGCTGTCGACCATGGGAGCCCGGGTCATCGTGACGGCGCGCAATGCCGACAAGGGCCGGGCCGCCGTGGCCGCCATGAACGACACCGTGGACGGACAGGCCGCGATCCAACTCGTCGTTTTCGATCTGGCTGACCTGGCGTCCGTGCGGCGGGGCGCGGCCGAAATTCTCGAGCTGGCGCCGTGCCTCGATGTGCTGGTCAACAACGCCGGCCTGATTCAGACGCGCCGCAGCGAGACGGTCGACGGCTTCGAGACCACGTTCGCCGTGAACCATCTGGGCCCGTTCCTGCTGACCAATCTGCTCCTCGATCGGCTGGTGCAGTCGAAACCGGCCCGGATCGTGAACGTGGCCTCCACCGCGCACAGTGCGGCCCGGCACGGCATGCCCTTCGACGACCTCCAATCGACCCGTCACTACCGGGCCATGCGGGTCTACGGGCAGTCGAAGCTGGCCAACATCCTCTTCACCCTCGAGCTCTCGCGGCGGCTCTCGGGCACGGGTGTGACGGCCAACTCGCTCCATCCCGGGACCGTGCGCACGGGGTACGGCGCCGACGGAGACGCCCGCGGCTTCCTCGCCTTCGGCATCAAGATCGCCTCACCATTCTTCCTCTCGCCGGCCAAGGGGGCGCGGACGTCGGTCTACCTGGCCTCCTCGCCCGACGTCGAAGGCGTGAGCGGCGAGTACTTCGTCAAGTGCCAGCCCCGCCAGCCCAGGCGCTGGGCTCAGGACGCCGATGCAGCAGGCCGCCTGTGGCGGCTGAGCGAGGAGCTGGTCGGCCTCCCCCAGCACCAGGGGAGCTGAGGGCGTGCGTGTCCTGGTGACCGGGGCGGCACGGGCCATCGGTCGGGCCACCGTCGAGGTGCTCGCCGACCGCGGCCACGAGGTGGTGGCGACCGCCCGCAATCCGGACCTCTTGGTGGGGCTCCGGGCCTCGCAGTGCCTCGCCCTCGACGTGGCAGACGACGCCTCGGTGGCCCAGGCCGTGGCCGCCGCCGGCGACCTCGACGCCGTGGTGAACAACGCCGGCGTGCCGGGGACCGGTCCGCTCGAGACCTACCCACTCGACGCGTTCGCCCGTGTGCTTCAGGTGAATACCCTCGGACCGCTGCGCATGGCCCAGGCGGTTGTCCCGGCCTGGCGGGAACGGGGGAGCGGTGTGCTGGTCAACATCAGCTCGGTGCAGGGCAAGATCGGGACGCCACTCGAAGGGGCCTACGCGGCATCCAAGCACGCGCTCGAGGCGCTCTCGGAGACCCTGCACTACGAGCTGGGCCACTTCGGGATCCGGGTGGTTCTCGTCGAGCCCGGGTACATCGCGCCGGGTATGAAGCACGACGACGATCACCTCGGGCCCGAGCACTACGCCGAGCTGTACGCGCAGTGGCGCGGCACGGTGAGCACACTGGTCGGTCCCGAGGGCCGGCCACCGCCCGAGCTGGTCGGTACCGCGGTGGCCGACGCGTTGGAGAATCCGAAGACGCCTCTGCGGGTGGAGGTGGGCCAGGACGCCGCCATGGTGCTCCAACTGCGCCGCACCCTGAGCGACGCCGAGTTCGAGGCGACTCTCCGCGAGGCGCTGGAATTGCGTTGGTGAACACGATGGAGGGGGAACGATGGAGAAGGTGATGTACCTGGTCTGGCTGGAGGCGGACCGCACCCGGGACGAGGTGGCCGAGCTCCTCTTGGGCCGGGTGCCCAGCGAGCTGCTGGCGCTCGAGCCACGCGGTCTGAGCATGGACGTCTGGGATGCCGCGAGCGACATCCCGGCGCCCGTGCCCACCCCTGAGGGTGAGACGCCGCTGCACGGGCTCGTCTCGGTCTGGCTCGACAGCGTCGAGCAGCGTCTTCCCTTCGAAGAGGTGCTGGGCGGGGTGTCTCGCCGATTGGCGGGGTACTCCGTGGTCGAATCGCTCTACCGCGACTACGGCGGCAATCAGTGGTCGGAGCCGCGGACCTGGCCCGACGGCGAGCGGTCCCCGGGCGTGCTCACCGTGGCGCTGATTCAGCAGCATCCCGAGCTGACCTACGAGGAGTGGATCACGCGTTGGCACTCCCGGATCTCGCCGATCACCGAGGAGATCCAACCGCGGTGCCGCTACGTGCGCAACGCCGTCTTCCGGCCGCTGACCGAGGGGGCGCCGCCGGTGGCGGCCATCGTGGAGGAGGCCTGGCCCTCCCTCGAGCATGTGACCGATCCCATGCTCTTCTACTGTGCGGATGGCGACGCCGAGGCGATGAACGCCCACGTCACGCAGATCATCGAGGAGATCAACGCATTCACCGACCTGAGCACCTTGCGCAGTGTCACGATGAGCGAATGGATACTGAAGTCATGAGCACTTGGAGCAGGGACGAGCTCGAGCGGGCCCACCAGCACTACATGGAGACGGCGGCCCGGTGCGCGACCAGTGGGCAATGGCGCGAGTGGGCCGACTTGTTCACCGACGACGCCGTCTACCTCGAGCACACCTTCGGCACCTTTCACGGGCCTGACGAGATCTACAACTGGATCGCTCCGCTCATGGCCCAGTGGCCCAACAAGGCGATGAATGCCTTCCCACACTCGTGGTGCGTCTGCGACGAGGAGCGTGGTTGGTGGATCTGTCGCATAGAGAACCGGATGCAAGACCCCGGCGACGGCTCGGTCCACCAGGCCCACAACATCACCGTGCTGCACTACGCGGGCGACATGAAGTTCTCCTACGAGGAGGACGCCTACAACCCCGCCGCCTTCGGGCCGATGATCCAGGGTTGGCAGGCGGCCTACGAGACGCACGCCAGCGGCAGCGGCAGCTGAGATGGCGCACCACATGTCCGAACGAGAAGTGGTCGACTTCCTCATGTCGGTGCCGCCGCACACGGGCAAGCTCGCGACCGTCCGGGCCGACGGGCGGCCGCATCTCGCTCCGGTGTGGTACGCGGTCGACGACGACGGCACCGTCCTGTTCAACACGGGTGCAACCACGGTCAAGGGCCGCAACCTGGCCCGGGACCCGCGCGCCTCGCTGTGCGTCGATGACGAACGGCCGCCCTTCAGCTTCGTGGTGCTCGAGGGAACGGTCGCGCTGAGCGACGACGTGGCCGATGTACGGCGGTGGGCCACCGTGATCGGGGGCCGCTACATGGGGCCGGATCGGGCCGAGGAGTACGGCGCTCGCAACGGTGTACCGGGCGAGCTTTTGGCTCGCCTCCGGCCGTCGCGAGTGGTGTCAGAGGCGGACCTGGCCGACTGAGCGCAGGGTCAGGGGGCTCCGGCGCCTGCCAGAGCAGTCTCGCCGGGCATGATGCTCGGCATGCGGTCCCGGTTGGTCCGGGGGATCCCGAACTGCCCCAACGGCATGATCATGATCGCGGCCAGCAAGGCAATGAGCAGGAGGTCGGGGACGATGAAGGTGTGCAACATCCGCTCGAAGATCCCGTGCACCGAGGTCAGACCGGCGAAGGCCCAGAAGGTGCTGATCACGATCAGGAGCGAGGTCATGCGGCCCTTGGCTGCCGGGGCGAGGACGACGATGCCCCAGGTCACGTACCAGGCCCAGACGATCGGACCGAGGAGGGCCAGAACGAGCAGCGTGATGCCGAGCGTCTTCACCGGACCCTCTTCGGGCGAACGCAGGAGCTGACGCCAGCCCACATAGACGGCGATGGCGAGTCCCACGACGCTGAACACCGGGCGCATGCCCATGGTCGAGATCGGCGTCTGGACCAGGTGGCTGCCGATGGACGCGGCACGGGCAACCACGTTCACCGGCGTCACCCCGGTGAAGGACGCGTCCGCCGTCGAGGTGGTGCGGATCCAGCCCCAGCCGGTCCCTGAGATGAGCGCGACCACCTCCATGGTGGCCAGAGCAATGAGACCGGCCAGCGCGGTGTGCGCCATCCGGCGGCGCACCGGTGCACCTGGTCCGGCCCACACCCAACCCAAGAACAGCACGCCGAGCGCGGCGGGCGACTTCACCCCGGCCGCCAACGCACACAAAATGACGCCGGGCACGGTGCCGACGCGTTTGGCCACGGCCAAGCCGGCCATCAGGAGGCCGACCATCAACGCGTCGTTATGGGCGCCGCCGACCAACGCCAGCAGCACCAGCGGTGAACCGGCACCGAGGAGCACGGCGTGGGCCGGATCTCGTTTCATCGATCGGGCCAGCGTCGGCGTCGCCGCCACCATCAGGCCGATACCGGCCAGGGCGAGCAGCCGCAACAGGAGGAGGTCGGCGAGGATCTGGTGTCCCGAGGCCTGGTCGAGCACGCTGTCGGCGGTCAGGAAGGTGGGCCCATAGGGGGACTCGGTGTTCGACCACACGGCGTCCGCCATTTCGTTGAACGGCGTGGCCCCGAGGACGCTCGGCCCGTATGAGTACGGATTGATGTGATGGCTGACCATTTCCCCTTGCGCGGCGTAGGTGTACACGTCGCGACTGAAGAGGGGCGGCGCCAGCAGCAACGGAACGGCCCAGATGACGACGACGAGAACGACTCGTCGCACGGGAAAGCCCTCGTGCTCGCGCAAGTAGCGCAGGAGTCCCATCCAGACCCGGGTCAAGAGGATGAGTCCACCGAAGACGAGAGCGAGCGACGAGATCGTCGGGAGTGACGCATTCGTCCCGATCGACCCCAACAGGCCGCCGGGCATGCCCAAGAACCATGCGCCGGGCAGATGGGTCTCGAATGACTGCCCGCCCATGAGGGAGCCGGCAACGATGGCCGCTGTGCCCAGCAGCCCGAGCAGGGCCGTGCGCACCAGGCGGACCGGCGCCGGGGCGCCGATCACGGGCAGGTCCGGTGTGCGGGGGTCCGCGGTCGTCTCGGGTTGTGTCATTGCGCTGGGTCCTGAATCATCGCCTTCGGGGCCACGAGCTCCATGGAGGGGATTCCTTGGTCACGAACGTGCAGCCGGGAGTGGTGCGGGCCCGGTGGATCGTCATGAAACTGCAGTGATTCTGTCACAGCTCGATCCGGATGAGGTGGCCGGCCCGAATGCTTCCCTCATAGCGTTCCCAGGTTGTTCCCAGAATACAGCGGAAGACTCCCGCGGTCACGCATGTGACATCTGGCTGTTGCTCGAACGGAAGGTGTCAAGGTGCGAATTCTGGTCCTGGGGGGCGACGGATATCTGGGCTGGCCGGCCGCGCTGCATCTCTCCCGGGCCGGCCACGACGTGGCGGTGGCGGACAACTTCGCTCGGCGCGGCTACGACCTGGAGATGGGGGTCGACTCCCTGGTTCCCATCGCCTCGCTGCAGCGCCGGGTGGAGCGGTGGGAGGAGATCTCGGGGAAGCGGCTCGAGGTGTTCATCGGCGACCTCACCGAGGCCGCTTTCGTCTCTGACATGGTGGGCTCCAACCGACCCGACGCCATCGTCCACTTTGCCGAGCAGCGCAGCGCGCCCTACTCCATGGCCGACCGCAAACACGCCGTGTACACCCAGGTCAACAACATGGTGGGGACTCTCAACCTCCTCTACGCCATCGCCGAGGTCGACCCTGCCATCCACCTCGTCAAGCTCGGCACCATGGGCGAGTACGGCACGCCCAACATCGACATCGAAGAGGGGTACATCGAGATCACCCACCGCGGGCGGACCGACGTGCTGCCGTTCCCCAAACAGCCCGGCAGCTTCTACCACCTCTCCAAGGTGCACGACAGCCACAACATCGCCTTCTGCTGCCGGGCCTGGGGCCTCCGCTCCACCGACCTGAACCAGGGCGTGGTCTACGGCCAGTCCACTCCGGAGACGACCATGCACCCGGACCTGGCGACCCGGTTCGACTACGACGCCGTCTTCGGCACGGTCTTGAACCGCTTCGTGATCCAGGCCGCGGCCGAGGAGCCCCTGACTGTTTACGGCAAGGGCGGGCAGACCCGTGGCTTCCTCGACATCCGTGACACGATGGCCTGTATCGAGCTGGCCCTGCGCCACCCGGCCCAGGCGGGGGAGTTCCGTGTCTTCAACCAGTTCACCGAGTCCTTCTCCGTGGGGGACCTGGCCGGGATGGTCTCCGAGGCGGTCGGCGGGGCTGAGATCGTGCACCTGGAGGATCCGCGGGTCGAGCTCGAGGAGCACTACTACCGGGCTGCGCACACCAAGCTGCTGGACCTGGGCTTGGCCCCACACCTGCTGGGCAACGAGCTGCTGAGCGATCTGCTCTCCATCGCCCGCAAGCACATCGAGCGGCTGGACCGGGCCGCGCTCGCACCCAACGTGCAGTGGCGCAACACCTCGAGCGCCATCTCGCGGACCTCCCGAGCCGAGCTGGGCGGACGCAGCCCTGAGCCCTCGCACTGAGCCGGATCTCCACGCTAGGGGGTAGCTTTCGCCCGAACCGTTCGGGTTGGCCGGCGCCACCCGGACCCGTCTGTCGCACGCGGCGGGCTCGGGATCCCGAGATCACCCGGCACCCTAGGCACCTCCGGAAGGCAACCCCTCGCACGTGAACCGAGTTCGAGCGCACACGGGACCACTGTGGCCCTACCTCGTGCTGGTCGCGGTGCCTTTCTTGGGCTTCGTGCTCCCTGACCTGATCAGCGGCCGCCTGATCCTCACGGGCGACAACCTGCAGCAGAACTACCCGCTGCACGTGCTCGTGGGCGACATGCTGCGCCACGGCCAACTGCCGTTCTGGAACCAATACATCTTCAGTGGGACCCCACTGCTGGCCGACTTCAATGCGGGCGCCTTCTACCCCTTGATGGGTCTCTTCGTGATCCTGCCCGACCGGGCAGCCTGGATCGCCACCGAGGTGATCCTCTTCTCTGGCATCGGCATCAGCATGTACGTGTTCCTGCGGGCGCTGAAGCTCTCGACGACGGCCTGTGTCGTGGCCGCGGCGACGTTCGCCTTCGCCGGTCCGGTCCTCAGCCAGGTCAACCACGTCGACATGACCGAAGGGTTCCTGGCTATCCCCTGGATGCTCCTCGCCATGCATCACATCGCACGCGACGGGCGCTGGCGCTGGTCGATTCTGCTCGGGATCGCCTTCGCCAGCGTGATCCTGGCCGGGGCACCCGAGGCCATGCTCGACGAGGCGCTGCTCGTCTTGGCCTTCGCGGTGATGTCGGCCGGTCTCAACGCCCAACGCTGGTGGCGCGTCGTCTCTCGCGGCGCCACCGGTGCCGTGCTGGCGTTGTCGCTGGCGGCCATCCAGTGGCTGCCCGGCCTCGAAGCCATCCGCAATTCGCAGCGGGGGAGCGGCGTCGTCGCCGCCGCCGGCAGCTACCCGAGGGCCTTCAGCATCCTGTGGCTTGTTCCCTACATCAACGGAGGGTATGGCCACCTGGGCGAGGCCCAGTTCTTCAGCCAGTACAACTTGCCCGAGGTGGGCGTGTACCTCGGGATCCTTCCCCTGGTGGCGGTCATCACGTTGCTCCATCCGCGCTGGCCCAGCCGGATCGGACCGCGTGACCGACTGACCTGGTACGTCGTCGGTCTGTTCGGCTACCTGTTGGCGCTCGGCTCCCATACGCCGTTGGAGCACGTCTTCAACAGCCTGCCGCTCTACGGCCATCAGCGCCTGCAAAGCCGCAACATGATCACCGTGGCCACCGCGGTTTGCGTCCTCTTCGCCGGCTGGCTCGATCGGTCCGAGCGGCCGCAGGCCGGTGACTCCATGACGCGCTACGAGCGGGCCGCGGGCCTGGTGCCCTTCGGATTGCTGGCCGCCCTCGGCGTGTGGACGCTGGCCTCGCCCGCCGGCGTCGTGCAGACGTTCGCCGGTGTGTCCATCCACCCCTCCATGGCCAGGACGGTGCGCGAGGCGGTGCTCATCGCCCTTCTCTTCTGTGCTGGCGCGGCGGCCGTGGTGTGGCTGCGGGCGCGCCTGTCGACCAGGTCGTGGCGCTGGGCTGCTGCGGTCTTCGTCGCAGCCGACATCGGGGTCATGGCGTTGACCAGTCAGTTGACCAATTCACCCCCGAACGACCTGTTGTCGGGCACCACGCCGGTGCAGCAACTGATGGCCGCCCACCTGCCGGCCGGGGGTCGTCTGGTGAACTACGACCCCCAGACCTACGCCAGCTACCCGGGCAGCCCCCAGGGCATCCCGGATCTCAACATCATCCCGCGGCTGCCCTCCGTGTCGGGCTATGCGTCGATCGTCAACGGCAACTACGAGGGCGCCACCCACACGCATAAGCAGGACGACCTGGACCTCGGGCAGCTCTCGGCGGGGGCACTCGACCAGCTCAATCTCCGAGAGGTGATCAGCCTGCCCGAGTACTTCTTGGTGCCGCTCGGCACCGTGCCCGATTCGATCGGCTCGATTACGCCGGTCAAGAAGAACCTCGGCACCGACCCCGTGCTCCGGCGCGGCTACGGCGCCAACTACAACGACACGGCATACCCCTTCTATCCCGGAGACCGCCCGGCTCTTTCCGCGGGCCAGACCGAGTCCTGGTTCTTCGGTGAACCGCTGGCACCGACGACGGCAACTGTGCTGCTGAGGACACCGGCGACGGCGGGGGCGTCGGTCCGCTTCGGAATTCTCGCCGCAGACGGCTCGACGCGGTGGGGACGCTCGACCACGGTACGGGTTGGTGCCACGCGGGCCAGTGTGGCGCTGCCGTCAGGTTCGTGGGTCGGTCTGTCCCTCCAGGTGCTCGCGGGGTCGATCCCGTCCCACCGGGTCGTCGTCACGGCCGAGGGTGCGCCCTACGAACTCGGCGGTTCCCTCTCGTCGGTGCTGGTGCCCGGAGCGTGGCGTGTGGCCGGGTTCTCACAGGGTTATGCGGTCTTCACCTCCGTCGAGGCCTCGAGGCCGATTGCAGCCATCACGAGGGGCGGACGCGCCGTTCCCGTACAGGTGCTCTCGAGTACCACCAAGTCGGAGGAGATCCGGGTGCGGGCACCGACCACGGCGACGGTCATCCGTTCGGTCGCTTGGGACGCCGGCTGGAAAGGATCGGTGTCGGTCAACGGGGGTCCGGCCCGGACCGTCACCGTGCAGTCCCACGATCTGGTCCAGCAGATTCAGGTTCCGGCTGGCGACGATCTGGTGACGTTCTACTACCGGCCGCCCCACCTCTTGGTGGCCAGTTTGCTCAGCATCGGGGCCGTGGTCGTCCTCCTCGGACTGTTCGTCGGCTGGCGAATCGTGGGCCGACGGCGCCGGGGTGGCCCGACGAGCGCGCCCGACGGCGGCGACCCGTCCGGTGCCGTCGCCGAGCCGGAAGTCTCGGCGTCACCGGTGCTCGAGCGCGACTTGCGCTGAGCGAACTCCACTTCGAGAGCGGCGAGCAACCTTCTAGAGAGAGGGGTGCGCCAAAGTGAGGAGGAAATCCCCGTCGTCGGCGCCCCACATGCCCTCGACCGCGAACCCGGCCTCGCGGAGCTCCTGTTCGATCCGTTCGGGAGTGAACTTCGCGCTGATCTCGGTCAGGAGATCCTCCCCTTCGTCGAAGTGCACGACGAAGCCGGCGCCGGTCAGCGTCACGTCGGTGGCCTCCTCGGCGCGCAGCCGCATCTCGATCCACTGTTCGCCCTCGTTCCACAGGGCGACGTGACGGAACCGGCCAGGATCGAAGTCGCCCCCGAGTTGCTCGTTGAGCACGCGCAGCACGTTGCGGTTGAAGTCGGCGGTGACACCGGCAGCGTCGTCATAGGCGGCAACGAGCCGCTTTCGGTCCTTGACCAGATCGGTGCCGATGAGCAGGGAGTCGCCGTCGGACATGGTCCCGTTGAGCTCGGCCAGGAACCGGGCCCGTTGGACCGGGTCCAGGTTGCCGATGGTCCCGCCCAGGAAAGCGATCATTCGGCGCCCGTCGGTAGGGATCTTGCCCAGGTGCTGGTGGAAATCGCCGATCACCACGTGAATATCGAGCTGGTCGTATTCCTCGGCCAAGGTGGCCGCCACGTCACGCAGGAAATCGTCGCTCACGTCGAAAGGCACGTACCGCGACAGGGTCCCGGCCTCCTGCATGGCGCTGAGCAGGATCCTGGTCTTGTCGCAGGCGCCGGCACCCAGTTCGACCAGTGTGTCTGCTTTGGAGAGTTCGGCGATGTCGGATGCGTGCGCTTCGAGGAGGGCGCGCTCGGCCCGGGTCGGGTAGTACTCGGGGAGCTGGGTGATGTCTTCGAAGAGCCGGCTGCCCCGCTCGTCGTAGAACCAGACGGGCGGGATGGACTTCACTCGGCCTTGCAGGCCTTCGATGGCGTCGCCGCGCATCTGACGCCGTACCTCGTCGGGGGAGAGGTGCACGTCGATCGAATAGGTCATGTCCTCAGGGGTCCTGGGCCAGTCGGACGCCGCTGAAGGCCCAGCGGGCTCCTGGGGGGAAGAAGTTGCGGTAGGTCGGACGCACGTGCCCGGCCGGGGTGGCGCAGCAACCGCCGCGGAGGACGTACTGGCTCACCATGAACTTCCCGTTGTACTCACCGACGGCACCGGGCGCCGCTCGGAAGCCGGGATAGGGCGAGTAGGCGCTCGACGTCCACTCCCATGTGTCGCCGAAGATCCCGTTGTCCGTCAGGACGGGTCGGGGATGCGGGGGGCGGCCCGAGAGGATGTCATCGCGCAGGAAATTCGTACCCTCGCCGCGCATCAGCGCAATGGTCTCCCACTCGGACTCGGTGGGGAGCCGCAACCCGGTCCAATGGGCGAAGGCGTCGGCCTCGTAGTAGCTCACGTGACAGACGGGCTCGTCGGGATCGACCGGGCGCAGGCCCGCGAGCGTGAACTGGAGCCATTGGTCGGGCCGGTCGGGATCGCGCGTCCAATAGAGCGGCGCGTCCCAGTGCTGGGCGTTGACGACCGCCCACCCGTCGGAGAGCCAGAACTCCGGGCGGTTGTAGCCGTCATCCTCCATGAACGAGAGCCATTCGCCACAGGTCACCGGCCGATCGGCCAGGCCGAACGGGGTCAGATGGACCGTGTGGACAGGGAACTCATTGTCGAAACCGAAACCCTTGCCTCGGTGACCGACTTCGACCGGACCGCCCTTGTGCTCGAGCCAGCCAGCCTTCGGAGGGTGGGTGGCGGCGGGGGTCAGCGGCGCATCCACGTACGCCGGGTACAGCGGATTCTTCGAGAGCACGTGCTTGATGTCCATGAGCAGCAGTTCTTGGTGCTGTTCCTCATGGTGCAGACCGAGAGTGATCAGCTCGGGGAGTCCCGGCTGGTCGAGCTCCTCGAACAACGAGGCCATGGCTCGGTCGACGTGGGCGCGGTAGCGCGCGATCTCCTCGATGCCAGGTCGCGACAGTTGGCCGCGATCGGGACGCGGATGCCGTGCACCGACCGTCTCGTAATACGAGTTGAAGATGTAGGCGAACGCCTCGTTGTACTGGCGGTAGGAAGGCGCGTAGCCGCCGAGGACGAAGGTCTCGAAGAACCACGTCATATGGGCGCGGTGCCACTTCGTCGGGCTGACGTCGGCCATCGTCTGCACGGTTTGGTCCTCCGCGCTGAGCACGGACGCCAGACGCTCGGTCGTCGCACGAACCTCCACATACGCATCCCGGAGATCAGACGGCGAAAGTGGTCCGCTCTTCCTCATGTGTCCCGTCCCTTCGCCCCCCGCCGTGAGCGGTTGCGCACACGGCCGGCGCGGTTTCGAATCACCCTACCCAGGGGGTCTGACAACCAAGCGCGTTTCCCGCAGAATTCACGCAAAGGCCAGGTAGCAAGCGCACCGGCCCCTGGCTACGTTAGTTCTTGGACGGGATTCCGCTGTCCCTCGAAGCGGTCGACACCTATCTGGGCGCCGGCGAATGGCTGCGTGGGCTTTTGGGTCGCCCCGATGGGGTCGGTGCCTGGCCTGAGCCCAGCGCCATCGCCGGCTACACCGTCGGTGGGTGGCGTCGCACGCGGTCCACAGCGTGCTGTGGCTCGAAGAGCTGCTCAAGAACGTCGAACCGGTGGGGCTGCGTACCGTCACGGTGCTGGAGTACTACGGGCCCAAACGGATCGACGGGTCCGACGACGCGGACCCCTTTTCCGGTTCCCTGCGTGCCGCCGCCGAGGCCTTTGCGCAGACGGGCCCCGAGATCGTCAACGCGGCCTGCATCACGGCGCGGGACGAACTGGTCGGGTTGCTCACGGACGCCTCGGTGACACGTGCTGTCCCGGTGATACGCGTGTCTGGAGGGCAGGTGCCGCTGGGGCAGCACCTCCGGACCCGGGTGCTCGAGATCGTCGTGCACGGCAATGACGTGGTGTGCAGCGTCGCCGGCATGAGGGTGGCCGACCCGCCCCCGGACGCCATCGCGACCTGCACGGGCGTCGGCCTCGAGCTCGCACGCGCCGTGCCGGTGATCTCCCGATCCTCCGAGCCTTCACGCGACGCGAACGGGCGAGAAGGATGTGATCTCGTCCTCTGATCACGGTGGATCAGCGTGCGCGATGGAGGGAGGAGACCGGACGATCGCTTTAGGCCAGCACCTTGCGGCGGAAGTTGCGAAGGCCGAGGGTGAGGAAGACGACGCCGAAGGCGACGATGGCCGGGTAGATCACGTAGAGATGCATGTGTGCGGCATCGGTGAACGCGGCCCTCATCCCGTCGTTGATGTAGATGAGCGGGTTGATCAGCACCAGGATCTGGAGCCAGTGGACGCTTCCCAGCTTCACGGCGGACAGCCGGGTCCACTGGTAATAGGTACCGCCGAGGAATGTGATCGGCAGCACGATGAAGCCGAACATGAGTCCGAGGTTGCGCGGCTCGAAGGACGTCCCCAGCAACAATCCCAGCGACGCCATGCAGATGCAAGACAGCGGGACCAGGGTGAGGATCAAGATCCAGTGGAGGTTGATCTGGGCCTCGACTCCGGCCGCATGCACCACTGAGGCAATCGGGAAGACGATGATCGCCGAGATGAGCCCCTGCGCGGCGCCGGAGATGACCTTGGACATGGCGACCAGCCATATCGGACAGGGCGCTTGCACACGGTCCTCGATTTCGCGGGTGAAGCCGAACTCCTGGGCAAGCGGCATGGCGACGGCCTGGATGCCCTGGAACATGATGGACAATCCGACGACGCCGGGGACCAGCACCGTGGCGAACGCCGACTGCGCGCCGGGAACGCCGCTGGCCCCTCCGATGCCCTGCCCGATCTTCGGGAAGACGTAGAGGAAGACGAAGCAGAGGAGGAAGGGCTGGACCAGGGTGCGGACCGTGAATTCGACCCAGTGCTTGCGAAGCACCAGGAGATCACGCCGGATGAGCGCACCGAAGGCAGTCCAGCTGGCCGCGGCGGCCGTGCGTGTCGGCTTCAGCTCGACGTGGCGGGACGAGGGGGAGCCGAAGGACGATTCTTGGGCGTGGGCCGTGGTCGTCGCCATCAGTCGCGCAGATCCTTTCCGGTCAGCCCGATGAAGACGGTCTCGAGCGTCGGTTCGGTCACGTTCAGGTCGGCCAGGGTGAAGCCGGCCGCCTCGGCCGCCTCGACAACTCGAGGAACCAGTCGCTCGGAGCCGCGCACCTGGAGTTCGACTCCCCCTTCGATGGGGCGGGTTCCCGTGAGCCCGTCGACACGGCCGGTGAAAGCCTCGGCCAGAAGGTCCTGGTCGCCCGCGGCCTTCACGGTCACGATGGTGTCGGCGTCGACACTGCGCTTGAGCGCGGCTGGGGTATCGAGGGCGAGGATGCGCCCGTGGTCCATGATGGCCAGCCGATTGCAGAGGTTGTCGGCCTCCTCCATGTAATGCGTCGTCAACATGATGGTCTGGCCCTCGGCGTTGAGGCTTCGCAGGAGTTCCCAGAGAGCCAGTCGACCCTGGGGGTCGAGACCGGCGGTGGGCTCGTCGAGGAACAGCACAGCCGGGCGGTGGAAGATGGCGCGGGCCACCATGAGCCGTTGGGCCATGCCGCCGGAGAGTGCGTAGACGGAGGCCTCGGCGAAGCGGGTCAGCTGGAAACGCTCGAGCAGATCGTCCGCGGTGCGCCGGCACTCGCGCGCCGGGATTCCGAACAGACGTCCGTGGTAATAGAGGTTCTCCCACGGGTTGAGCTGGCGATCGAGTGTGTTCTGCTGCGAGACGACGCCGATGATCTGTTTGACCAAGGTCGGCTGGCGAACCACGTCGATCCCGCCCACGAAAGCCTGGCCGCCGGTCGGGATGACTCGAGTGGTCAAGACGCCCACCGTGGTGGTCTTGCCCGCGCCGTTCGGACCCAGGAGTCCGAACACCTCCCCCGTCCCGACGCTGAGGTTGAGCTCGTCGACGGCCCGGAAGTCCGTGCCCGGATAGGTCTTGGCGAGCCCGACGGTCTCGATGATGACTTCTCCTGCTGCGAGGGCCCGGCTCTCGGGTGGGGTGGTAGCGGTCGAGGTCGTCATGACGTCACTGTGCACAGTATCGGGCGGGGGAGTACGCCTGCCCTGGTCGGGTGCGCCTCCTTAGTCCTCGCCGAGGATCTGGTAGAGCTCCTTGCGAGCCTTCTGGATCACCGCGATGCCCCGTTCGATCTGCGGCCCCTCCCCGACGCCCGACAACTGCTTGGCCGCGCCCATCAGCTGCGCCGCGGCCAGCCGGAGATTCCGGATTTGGTCCTCCGACTCACCGTCCTGGACGGGCATGGCGGCCTGCTCGGCCTCTTCCCGGCCGGAGTCGGTCAGCGTGTAGGTGCGGCTGCCGTCGACCTCGTTCGACTGCACGACGCCGGCGTCCTCGAGCATTTGGAGGTGGGGGTAGACCGACCCGGGGCTCGGGCGCCACAGGCCGCCGCTCATCTCCTCGAGGCGGCGCATGATCTCGTAGCCGTTTGCCGGCCCCTCGCGGAGGGCAACCAGCATGGCCTTACGGATGTCGCCACGGCGCATGCGCCGTCCTCCACCCCAACTGCCGCGCTCGGCTGCCCAGCGTCCCCGCGCTCGAGGTCCGCCCCGCATGCCCCGCCCAAAGTGCTCGTGGAGGTGGTCATGGATGTGACCGCGCACGTCTTCGTGATCGTGCGGGTGTTCGTGATCGTGTGAATGTCCGTTTCCCATTGTGGGTGTTTCCTTTCCATAAAAGAATGAGTTGGTCCAAAGAATGAGTTGGTGTTGCGTGTTGCGGATCCGAAATCAGGACACCGGGCTCAACCTGATGGCTTGCTCGGGGCAGGCCACCACACAGAGTCCGCAGGCATGGCAGTCCTGGGCCCGCACCGCGTAGGACGCCTGGCGTTTGTGGGCCATGCTGCGCAACCTGCTCATGACGCCGAGCGACGCGAAGTCGTCGTCGGAGATCCGGGTGACCTCGAACACGTCGTAGGGGCACACCTCGGTGCAGTCACGTTTGCCTTCGCACCGCGTCAGGTCGATCACCGGCACCCAGGTGCCCGGTTCGGCCCGGCAGCGCTCGCCGGGGCGTTCCGGGCTGACCCGGGCCTTGCGCACCTTGGCTGGATTCGTGCGGCGGGCCGCCGTCAGCGGGACCGGCTCGTCGCCGAAAGAGGCGGACTGTCCTTGGTTCGGATCCATCGGCGGCCTCCTGCTTGCGGGTTCCGGGGTTCTTGCGGGTTCCGGGCGCCTTGTCCAAGCCCGGCTTCCGATCTTTCGGATAGTTAATGATATATCGTTATAGGTCTTTGATGGTACAAAATACGCCGATAAGTCCAAAAAAACCGCCTGGCCAGGAACGATCGGACGTCTCACGCACGAGGATCGGGTTGCGGTGCCCATACTGAAAGGGAGTCGAGCAAAGGGACTGGGAGCGGAGGCGCCATGGGACTGTTCACCTCACACAAGAAGCGGATGGTCACGGGCGAGCAGGCCTTGCCCGGTCGTGAGGAGCAGATGCCGGTCACGGCGCCCCACCTCGTCCTCGGCACGACGATCACCCCGCCCTTCCCCGAAGGTCTGGAGCGCGCCATCTTTGCGATGGGCTGTTTCTGGGGGGCCGAGCGCCTGTTCTGGACGCTGCCCGGCGTCTACACCACGGCAGTCGGCTACGCCGGTGGCTTCACTCCAAACCCCTCGTACCGGGAAGTGTGCGGGGGCCGGACCGGACACGCCGAGGCGGTGCTCGTGGTCTTCGACCCGGCCCAGATCAGCTACGAGGAGCTGGTGCGCACCTTCTTCGAAGGCCATGACCCGACGCAGGGAATGCGCCAGGGAAACGACGTCGGAACCCAGTACCGCTCTGCCATCTACACCACGACACCTGAGCAGGCGCAGGTGGCGAAGGAGGTCGAGGCCCGCTTCCAGGAGTCTTTGTCCGAGGCGGGCTACGGCACGATCACGACGGAGATCAGGCCATCGGTGGCGTTCTACTACGCGGAGCCGTCTCATCAGCAATATCTGGAGGCGAACCCAGGCGGCTACTGCGGCCTGGGCGGGATCGGCGTGTCCTGCCCGGTCGGTCTGCCGGGGACCTGATCAGCGGACCGCGCCCAGCGTCGCGTCGTTGGCGCAAGGTCGTCAGCGCAGGGCGGTGATCCTGTCCAGCGCGGCCTCGGCCTCGGCCACGAATCGACGCACGAGTTCGCCCGCCGGGACGAGTTCGCCAATCGCACCGACACCCTGCCCGGCCGGGTAGCACTCGCGGTCGACGTCCACCCCCTCGGTGAAGGAGTCACCGCCCAGGTGCATGGTCCCGTTGCTGTACGAGACGCCGAGCTGCTCGGGGAACCTCTTGAGCTCGGCGGGGTGGGCGTCGTAGTAGTCGGTGTACTCGTTGCGGACGACGCGCATGGTCTTCCCCGAATAGGCGCGGCTGACCGTCGTTTGATCCTCGTGGCTCGACAGCAACCTTTCCTTGTACCCGAGCACGCCCCGGGCTTCGGGCGTGGCGATGAACCGGGTGCCGACCCAGATGCCATCGGCGCCGAGCGACAGGGCCGCGGCCAGGCCGCGCCCGTCGAAGATCCCTCCGGCCGCCACCACAGGGACGCGGGACCCCACCGCGTCGACGATCTGGGGGATCAGGGGGAGCGAGGCCACCTGCCCCGTATGCCCACCCGCCTCGGTGCCCTGGGCAACGACCAGGTCACAACCCGCCTCGACGGCGCGGACCGCGTGCTCGACCTTGCCGCACATGCTCACCACGAACACACCGTGCCGGTGACAGAGATCGACGACCTCGGTCGGCACGCCCAGGCCGGCCACGAAGGCTGAGGCGCCGCCGTCGATGATCATCTCGACCTGCTCAGTCATACCGCCCGGCATGGCCGTGAGCAGGTCGACGCCGAAGGGTCGGTCCGTGGCAGTCCGGACTGCCGCCATCTCGGACAGCATCGTCTCGTTGCCCATGGTCGACGCGCCCAGGCAGCCGAACCCGCCCGCGGCGGAGACCGCGGCGGCGAGCTCGGAGTACGAGACGCCGCCCATGCCGGCCAGCATGACGGGGTGCTCGATCCCGAGCAGATCGGTGAGTCGTGTGTGCATGGGAGGGCCTTCCTGGCTCGGTTCGTGATCTATTTCTGGTGGACTGACGGTGCGCGTCGGTGGCGGGTCGCCCGATCGGGCCTGACAACCGGCGATGTCCGGCGCGCCAGTTTGCATCCGCCGTGGCGACCGTAGCGCGGCTCGCCTCCGGGCCCGAAGGTGGACGGACCTGACCGGAGCGCGGCGGGTCGCCCGCCCCGCCGCCGGACGGAGGCCGCCGGAAGGGGTCCGAGCGGAGTCGGGCGGTGGGCACCCATAATGGGGCCGGGACTGATGGGAGCGAGACGTGGCAGACGTCGGTGAGCTGGGGGTCAATGTCGCAGCGGAGGACCCGCAACCGGAGGACCCGGTAGCCGAGAAGATCACCAAACAGCGACTGTGGTTCATCCTCGGGGCTCTCCTGCTCGGCATGCTGCTGGCCGCGCTGGACCAGACGATCGTGTCGACGGCGCTGCCGACCATCGTGGGCGACCTGCACGGCGGGTCCCACCTGGCCTGGGTCGTCACGGCCTACCTCCTCGCCTCGACGGTGTCGACACCCTTGTGGGGCAAGTTGGGCGACCAGTACGGGCGGAAAGTCTTCTTCCAGGCGGCGATCGTGATCTTCGTCATCGGCTCGGCACTGTGCGGTTTCAGCCACACCATGACCGAGCTCATCCTCTTCCGCGCGCTGCAGGGATTGGGCGGCGGCGGGCTCATGGTGGGTGCGCAGACGATCATCGGTGATGTCGTCTCACCTCGCGAGCGCGGCCGCTACATGGGCCTCTTCGGAGCCATGTTCGCGGTGGCCACGGTCATCGGGCCGCTGATCGGCGGTTTGTGCGTGACCTACCTCTCCTGGCGCTGGGTCTTCTACATCAACCTGCCCTTCGGCATCCTGGCCCTGTTCGTGACCCAGGCCGTGCTGCCCGGCCACCTGCGCAAGGTGCATCACAAGATCGACTACGCCGGCACCCTCGTCCTGACCGGTGGCGTGACGTCGCTCATCCTCTTCTTGAGCTTGGGCGGGACCTCCTGGCCGTGGCAATCGGCGCCCAGCTACCTGACGGCGGGGATCGGTGTCCTGCTCCTCGTGGCCTTCGTCTTCGTCGAGATGGCGGCGGCCGAACCGGTGATCCCCATGAAGCTGTTCCGCAACCGAGTGTTCTCGGCCGCCGGCTCCATCGGTTTCGTCATGGGCTTCGCCATGTTCGGCGCGCTGACGTTCCTGCCGCTCTTCATGCAGAACGTGAAGCTGGTCAGCCCGACCGTGTCGGGCCTGCGCATCCTGCCGCTGATGGTGGGCATGCTCGGGGCTTCGGTGACCTCGGGCCGCCTCGTCACCCGTTGGGGCCGCTACAAGATCTTCCCGATCGTGGGAACAGCCTTGATGACGATCGGGGCTTACCTGATGTCGACGATCGACGCCTCCCTCAACGCCTGGGTGCTCGCCCTCTACATGTTCGTCTTCGGGCTGGGCATGGGCCTGATCATGCAGGTCCTGGTGGTGGCGGTGCAGAACTCGGTCGACTACCGGGACCTGGGTGTGGCGACCAGCGCCTCCACCTTCTTCAGGATGATCGGCGGCTCGTTCGGCACAGCGGTGTTCGGCGCCATTTACGCCATCGTGTTCAACCACACGTTCGCGGCGGCCCTGGCCAAGATCCCGCCTTCGGTCCTCAAGTCGTTCAACCCGCAGACGCTCGACCTGGCCCTGCTGCAGAAATTGCGGTCGACGGCAGCCGGGCTCGCCTTCTTCGACAAGTACGCCGCTGCCGTGACCCACTCCATCCAGACCGTGTTCCTGGTGGCGGTGCCCATCTCGTTCTTCGCCTTCCTCCTCAGCTTCTTGCTGCCCGAAGTGGAGTTGCGCAAGACGGTGGGGACGTCGGACCTCGGCGAGGCGCACGGGATGAACCGGTCGTCGCTCAAGGAGATCGAGCTGGCGCTCGAGCGGTTGTCGTCCCGGGAGAACCGGGGCGAGCTCTACCAGACCCTGGCCACGCGGGCCGGCGTCGACCTGCCGCCGCGCTCGGTCTGGCTTCTCTATCGGCTGGCCGAGAACCCGGCCTGTACGGCCACCGACCTGGCGCGGCGCCTGAAGGTCGACCCGATGCTGATCGCGCCCGGTGTGGAAGGGCTGGTGGCGGCCGGGATGGTCGAGGCCCGGAGCCGGGACGGCGACCACGATCTGCACGTGACGCCGCGTGGAACCGAGGCGATGGTGCGTCTGACCGAGGCTCGGCGCAGCGGGCTCACCGAGCTCCTCGAGGGGTGGAACCCCGAAGAGCATCCGGAGGTCATCGAGATGGTGAAGGACCTCGCCCACTCGCTGCTGGCCGACGACGAGCGGTTGGTGGCCGACGCCATGCCGGTCGCCGCCGCGGCCGCCTCGGCGGACTGAGGTGGAGGTCTGCCGGCGGTCTCCACCCTCGATCTGGGCGGAAGAACCTTGCCCGGTATGTTTTGTCTCTGAACTCGAACCGACCTCGTCGCTGCCACCGCCCTAACTGATGGCGAGCACCAAGACTACGAAGAGGACATAGCCAGCGATGATGCAGCACCCTGCTGCTCGGCCGAGACCACGTCCGACATACGCGAGGGCCAGCGCGATCGCAGTCAGTCCCACATACCAACTTGCAACGAACATCCCAGATGACGAGGGTTTCGCCAGACCGATCAGCGCGGCGGGCAACAGGAGCCCCAAGGCGACGTTTAGCGAGTTCGAGTTGAGTGCAGTGCTGAGTGCCGCCGCGCCGCGGCCCCGCCGGGCCAGGTAGATCGCCGAGACAGCGTTAGGCAGGCTGGTCACGGCGGCCAGGATCAGACCACCCAGAACGATGTCAGGGATGTCAAAGTGCGCGCCCAAGGACGATGCGCCCTGTTCCATGGCGACACTGGCCAGGACGACGACAACCAGCGCACACCCGGCCACGACCGCGTCGACGCGAGTACCTCGACGAGGGTGGATTGCCTCTTCAAGCTCGCTCTCCTCCTCGACGACTGCAGCTGTGATCCAGGATGTGCACCTATTCGGGCGCCCGAACAGTCCAAGGAACCGTTCGTGTGCTCCCAGAAGAACCACGTACGGGATGAGGACGCACACGACGAGAACAAATCCTGTTGTGGCCGAGAGGGCTCCTCCGACGCTGAGCAGACAGCTGATGCCGATCAACATCGCGATGACTCCACCAAGGAGGACAACCTTGCGATGGAGCCTGATTCGGCCGGCCACGACAGCACCCAGCCCGAGGAGGGCCGCCAGGTTGAACACGTTGGAACCCAGGACGACTCCGACCCCCACGGATGACTGGTGGTGCACCAAGGCGGTGATCGATGCTGTGATCTCCGGTGCATCCGCGGCCAGTGCCGCCACCATGCCGAGCAGCGCTTCTGACAGCCCGAGTCGCTCTCCGACTCGCTCGAGGCGCGACACCAGAACCCAACTCGTGCCCAGGCTGACGCAAGCTCCGAGGACGAAGGCCAAGGCGGCAAGATCCACGTTCATCGGCACTCCGTTCGCCTGAAGCTAAGGGCGTGAGAGCAACGGTGTCGGGACCTTACGACTATCTCGATGGAACACACGCCAGCTCCAGGTCGATGCACATAATTCTGTCGACGGGACTATGCGGCACTCCACCAATGAGCGTACCCGCGCTGGATTTGACGGTGCGTCTGACGCGGCGACGTCAGCTCAGCGAGCGAGTCGTCGTAGCGATGCGAAGACAGAGTGGTGTTCGAACTCGAGGGTCGGCGTCGAACTGGCGGGACACGTAACCGACATTCCTTTCAAGCCCTGAAGGCTGGAGACATCTGGGGATACTTGGTTCGTGGACCTCAGAGGGTCCGGCGCCATCAGCTTCGTGGCGCGCGGGGCCCCGGGTGCCGTTCGAGGAGGGTGCGCGCGGGTTCGGGACGGTCGGCTAACCGCCGGCGTTGTCAGTCGGCGAGGTCGTCGTCGTGGGCGGGATGGTCGTCGTCGTGGTCCCCGATCCGCTTTTCCCGCTCGTCGCGCCGCTGCTCCCGTGGGTGGTCGTCGTCGTGGTCCCCGATCCGCCGTTGCCGGTCGTCGCGCCGCTGGCCGGAGCGGTGGTGGTCGTGGTGGCCGGTGCGGCCGGCGCCACGAAGGGCACCGACTCGGCGCGCATGGTGGCCACGCTGGTCGAGGGCGTTGCCGCCAGGTTGGTGCAACTGCGGGCCGAGTTCCAGCTCTGCAGGGCGGTCTGCGCGGGGGCGCCGGTGAGGGGCTGAGGGAGGCCGTTGAGGATGGTGGCGGGCCGGAAGGCGACGCCCGTGACGTGACGGCCGACGGCTGTGACGATCAGCGAACCGCTGTCGGTCTCGGGTGCCGTGTCGTCGTAAAACGCGAAGTTGCCCAAGCCGTAGTCGACATAGGCGCTGCCCATGTAGCCCGCGCCCAGGAGGACGTGGGCGTTCGAGCCGATGACGATGTCGGCCCCCGCCTTGACCAATTGCTGGGCCAGCGGACCCTGCTGGGGATTCGGGCAGGCCTGCGTCTCGGTGCCCCAGTGGACGTAGACGATCACCGTGTCGGCGGTCTTGCGCACCTGCTGGACCTCGCGGACGAGGGCGGTGGGGTCGATGGCAGAGGCAATGCCCGGCTGGGTGTTCGTCGCCGTCCAGCCACTGACGAGATTGTCGGCGATGACCTGCGTCGCCGAGATGACGGCGATCCGCTGGCCGTTCAGCGTGACCCGGTAGGGAGTGAAGGCCTGGGCCGCGTTGTTGCCGATCCCGATGATGGGGTACTTCGCCTGTGCCGCGATGTTGAGGTTCTGGGACAGCCCCTGTGGGCCGCAGTCCATTCCGTGGTCGTTCGCCTCGGTGGTCAGGCCGATGCTGGCCGCTTTGAGCGCGGTGATGGCCGAGGCCGGCGCGTCGAAGATGTAGGGCTTGGATTGGGGCTCGGGACAGGTTCCGTTCGTGACCGCCGTCTCGAGGTTGACCATGCTCAGCTGGGTGTTGGCGAAGAGCTGCGGGATGGTGCTGCCCAGCGCGGTGGTCGGGTTGTTGGCCAGGCGTTCGCCGACGGCGCCGGCGAAGTGGACGTCGCCGCCGAAGCCGAGGGTCACCGCCTTCCCGTCACCCTTCCAGTCCGGGTTCAGCGGCGACCGCTTGGGAAAGTGCTGGGCGGCCGTGACCACGGTGCCGTGTGTCGTCGAGGAGGACTGGTCCGACGACGGGGACGGCGTCTTGCCGTCGCCACCCGAGAAGAAGATCAGCCAGATCAGGAACAAGAGAAACACAGCCCCGCCGACGGCGAACTGCCTCCGCCGCCGGCGGACCCTGCGTGAGACCACGGCGGCACTATCTCACACCTGATGTGGTCTCACCCGGGCACGCCCGGAGCGGTGGCGGAACGGCTCCCCGGGGGCTCAGGCTGCGCCGAGCGTGTCCCAGTGGGTGGCCAGCGATGCCACGAGGCCCAAGCATGAGGCCTCGATCATCCCGAGGCACTGGTCGAACACGGCATCGTCGCCGTAATAGGGGTCGGGAACGTCGGCGCCCACCCCCGAGGCCGGGTCGAAGGAGCGCAGGAGGGCAAGCCGGTCCGGATCCACCCCGAGGCCACGCAGCGTCTGCTGGTGGCGGCGGTCGAGCGCCACCACGAAGTCGATCTGTCCGGCGACCGCTCTCGAGAACTGGTGGGCCACGTGGGGGTGGCGGGGGTAGCCCGCCCGGACCAGAGCCTCGGCGGCGAGCGGGTGCATCGGCTCGCCCTCGTGCCAGGGGCCCGTCCCGGCGCTGCGGACGTCCAGGTGGCTCCCGAGGTCGGTCCCGTCGGAGAGATCGGTCCGTTCGGCCAGGCTCCGGGTGATGACCTCGGCCATGGGGGAGCGGCAGATGTTGCCCGTGCAGACGAACGAGATCCGGTAGAGGCCACCGGTGTTCGTGGCGGCGAGGGGTGCCGGCGGCAGGGCGCGACTGCGACGCGGAGCCCCGGCGGGCCCGGTGGTCCGCTCTCTGCCCGATCCGGGGCTCACGCCGCGCCGTATTCGGTCTGCAGGGTCCTCTTGACGATCTTGCCCGTCCCCGCCCTGGGCCAGTCGGTCCGGACCTCGACCTGCTCGGGAATCTTCTGAGTCATGAGACCCGCCTCCTGGCAAAAGGCGACGACCTCCGCGAGCTCGAGGCCGCCCGCGTCGTCGGTGAGCTGCACCACGGCGCACACGCGCTCGCCCCGCTCGGGATCGGGGAGGCCGATCACCGCGACCTCGACCACCTTGGGGTGGGTGTACAGCAGGTCCTCGATCTCTTTGGCGCTGATGTTCTCGCCCTTGCGCACGATGACGTCCTTCAGCCGCCCGGTCAGGGTCAGGTAGCCGTCGGCCCGCAGGCGGCCGAGGTCACCGGTGCGGAAGTAGCCGTCCTCGTCGAAGGCATCCTTGGTCAGTTCGGGGTCGGTGTAGCCGTGGAAGACCATCGGGCCCTTGACCCGGATCTCGCCTTCCTCGTCGGGGCCGGCCGGCCGTCCGTCGAGACGGACGATGCGCACGTCGGCCCCTTCCACCGGCCGGCCGTCGGTGTTGGCCAGCTGCTCGTCGGTGTCGTGGGGCGAGCCGTTGGCGATCATCGGCACCTCGGTCATGCCGTAGCCGTGCACCACGCCGCGGCCGCCGATCTCGTCGCGCACCTCGTAATGCAGCTCGGGCGGCTTGGCCGCGCCCCCGCCGACCATCAGGCGCAGCGTCGGGAGGATCGGCCGGCCCGGCTGCTTTCGTTGCTCACCCAGATAGGCCACGTAGAAGGCGGTGCTCCCGCCGACCACCGTGGCGCCGTGGCGGTTGAAGACCTCGAGGGCGTCGGGAGCCGAGAAGGCCTCGAGGAGCACGGCCGGGAACCCCATCGACAGCATCGACATCAGGTAGTCGGGGCCTCCGATGTGGGCGTAGGGGAAGGCGATGGACCCGACGTCGTCGGGCCCCATGTCGAGGGCGCGGGCGAGACCCCATCCGCCGGCGATCAGCGTCTGGTCGGTGTGCTGCACGCCTTTGGGTTCGGCGGTGGAACCCGACGTGTAGTAGATCCAGCGGATGGGGGCGTCGGCCGCGGAGGCCCCGGGGGGAGGTGCGGGGAGGGAGGCAGGGTCGGCTTCGGGCAGGCCACCTTCGGTGGAGAGGAGCGTCGGCGCGGCCGGGGCATCCTCGAGGGCGCGCCCGGCGAGTGCGCCGTAGTCGGTCTCGCGCCAGATGCCAGGGTGCACGAAGAGGATGGCGCCGGTCTGGCGGAGTGCGAAGCCCACCTCGCGCTCGCGGTAGAGGTGGATGATCGGGTTCTGCACCGCGCCGAGCCGGCTGAGCGCGATGGAGAGGACAACTGTGTCGATGCGGGTGGGGAGCTGCCACGAGACGACTGACCCGCTGGTGACGCCCATGGCATGCAGGCCGGCGGCCACCCGTTCGGCCCGGTCGCTGAACTGCCCGAAGGTGAGTGTCTCGCCGTCGGGCGCGATGAGCATGGGGTGGTCGGACGAGGCCTGGGCCCGGCGCTCGACCAGCTCCCACATGGTCCGGGCGCCGGTCAGTATCTCGCGGGTGCTGGTGCTCATGGCTGGCTGCTCCTTGGTGGCGTCCGTGCGTCCCGGTGGTTTTTCGGGACCACTCTCATAGCAGGTGACGTGGGCCGGGGGTGAGGCCGGGACGGGTGGCACCCGTCCCGGGGCGGCACACGGCAGAATGGAGAGATGGCAAAGGCCAAGCGTGCCGCGGGAGACCATCCGGTCGCCGCGGACGGCGACGGGGAAAGGGGCGGCCGGAGCACGGTGGCCCTGGTCGGCGTGGCGGTGGCCGCCATCTTCTTCATCTGGTTCGCGCTGGCCAACCTGAACAAGGTGAAGATCAATTTCTGGATCTACGACCGGTCCGAGCCCCTGATCCTCGTCATCCTGATCGCGGGAGTGCTCGGCGCGCTGATCGGCGCCCTCCTGATGCGTCACCGGACCCGGGGCACGTCCGAGGAGTAGGTGGGCGGCATGGCCCGCAGGGCGCTGTCTGAGTTAAAGCTGAGCGGTGGGAAGCGGCTGGTGACCGCGTCGCGATCGGCGTTGGGGGCTTCTAAGCTGCACCTGGTGGATACAGCCGTTCGGGCAGGGCACGGGGGACAAATTCAGATTGTCCGCGCCATCCGAGCGTGCAAACATGTCGGTCGGATGGATGTGGAGATTCCAGGGGGAAGTATCTAGTGCCGCTTTCCGACCACGAGCAGCGCATTCTGGCTGAACTCGAGGAGTCGCTGGTTCGCCAGGACCCCGAATTCGCCGAGCGGGTGCGTTCCGAGACCGTCTATCGGCACGCGGGCCGCTACTGCAAGTGGGCGGCGGTCACCTTCGTCCTCGGCGTGGTAATCCTGGTTGCCTTGTACTCCTGGTCGGTCCTGGCCGGGTTCCTCGGCGTCGTGATCATGTTCGCCTCGGCCGTTTGGTTCGAGCGAAACCTGCGCCGCATGGGGAAGGCCGGGTGGCACGACATCCGGCGGGCCAAGGACGGCGACGCCGCTCGTGACGGTGCAGCGCCGAGTGGCATCGAAGGTGCGGTGAGCGATGCCCGCGACTGGTTCCGCTCCCGCTTCCACCGCCGGGAGGAATGACCGGCCGTCCCTGCCGGGTGCCCCGCCTTTGCCGGCGGGGCATTTTCGCGTCTGGGGGTCGCTGCGCAGTACCGGGTTGGGTGGGGCGGCGGTTCGCCCGTCAGGGGGGTCGGGGTGTGGTGGGTGCGTGCCGCAACGGCGTGTCCTCCGTAGTCTCTCGATCCGTGGCAGATCTGGCACTGGCCGTCGACATCGGCGGGACAAAGCTGGCCTGCGGCCTGGTCACCGAGGACGGGGATCTGGTGCAGCGGGCCCAGGTTCCGACGGCCGCGGCCTCGCCGTCCGGTGAGGAGCTCTGGTCCCACCTGGCTGCGCTCGTCACCGACACGATGGACCGGGTCGCCGCAGACGACCACCTCACCGTCTGTGGCGTCGGGTGCGGGGGACCGATGAGTCCGGGCGGCGAAGAGGTCTCGCCGCTCAACATCACGGGCTGGCGAGGGTTTCCCTTGCGGCGCCGAGTTGCCGAGCTGACCGGTCTGCCCACGTACGTGGACAACGACGCCAAGGCTTTGGCCCTCGGTGAGGGATGGGTCGGCGCGGCCAAGGGTCAGGGTGACTTCATCGGGATGGTCGTATCGACCGGTGTGGGCGGGGGAGTGGTCCTCGACGACCGCTTGCTCTCCGGCCGGTCGGGAAACGCGGGGCACGTGGGTCATGTGATCGTCGTCCCCGACGGGCGGGAGTGTCCGTGCGGCGGCCGCGGCTGCCTCGAGGCGGAAGCGTCGGGCACGGCCATCGCGGCGATCACCGGGCGGCCGGCGGCGGAGGCGCCGCCGGAGCTGGTGGAACGGACCGGCCGCCTGGTCGGCCTGGCGCTCGCGTCGGTGGCGAACCTGCTCGATCTGCCTCTGGCCGTGGTGAGTGGGTCGGTCGCCCTCGGCTTCGGCGCTCCCTTCTTCGCGGCGGCGCAGTCCGAAATGGATCTGCGCTGCCGTCTCGACTTCGCCCGCGGGACCAAGGTCGTGCCCGGCGCCCTGGGTGACAGCGGGCCGCTCGTCGGGGCGGCCCGGGTCGGCTGGAGCGCCCTCGGGCGTGGGGGCAGCGGTGAGTGATCGTGGCGGCGGCTGGTCACGGCACGTCCGGGTGGTCCTCGGTGCCGTCCTGGAGCATCCCTCCCTGTGGTGGCCGGCCATGGGTGCCGTGCGGAGGCTGGCCCGGCGGGGCTGGTGGCACCGGGCCCCCTTTCTTCCCGTCCCGGGCGACGCGTATTGGCACTTTCGCCTCGTGACGGCCTACGGCGGGGACGGGAGTGGGGGCGACCTCACCAAGGAAGATGTCGTTGCCTTCCTGCGGTGGTGTCAGAGGACCCGGCCCCCCGGCGGGTAGCCTCTGTCGGATATGGAGCGGGTGCTCCTCCTCAATGCGACTTACGAGCCGCTCGCACTCGTCTCGGACCGTCGTGCAGTCGTTCTCATGCTGGCGGGGCGAGCCGAGTCGGTTGCAGTCCGCGTGGACTGCAGGGTGTTCCACTCCGCCCGGATGCAGATCGAAGTCCCCTCCATCGTCCGCCTGATGCACATGGTGCGCATCCCGCGCTGGGCCCGCACGCCTCCGGTGACCCGTCGCTCCGTGCTCCGCCGCGACGGCGGGTTGTGCGTGTACTGCTCGCAGCCGGCGGACACGATCGACCACGTCATCCCGCGCAGCCGTGGTGGCACGCACGAGTGGACCAACGTGGTGGCCGCCTGCAAGCGGGACAATCTCGAGAAGGCCGACCAACTGCTCTCCGAACTGGGGTGGACGATGCGGGTGAAGCCGGCGCCACCGGATGGGCATCTCTGGCGGCTGCGGCACCTCTCGGACGTGGATCCGCTGTGGGAGCCGTATCTCGCTGCGGCCTCCTGATTCGTTTTGCCTCATTCCCCGGCGTCCTCACCCTTCTACGACGTCGAGCGCTTTCGTTCCGAGTCCGGCCGCCTGGCCGTGGTCCGGGCCGCCTCGCAGCCGACGCTCGTCCTGGGGAGCACGCAGCCGCCCTCCGTGGTCTCGGCCCCGGCGGCGGCGGCGGCTGGTGTCGCCGTCGAGCGCCGGCGCGGTGGCGGCGGAGCGGTGCTGCTCCAACCGGGCGACCATCTCTGGCTCGACACCTGGATCCCTCGCGCTGACCCCCTCTGGGTGCTCGACGTTGCGGCGGCGACGGAGTGGGCCGGTTCCTGGTGGTCCGCCGCGCTGGGCGAGGCGGGAGTCGACGGTCTGACCGTCCATGCCGGGAAGTCCGAGCCGGGAGCACTCGGAGACCTGGTGTGCTTCGCAGGCCGTGGCCCGGGTGAGGTGTTCGCCGGCCGGCGCAAGCTGGTCGGGCTTTCCCAGTGGCGGGCTCGGGAGGGCGCACTCTTCTCCTCGTGCCTCTACACGCGCTGGGACCCGGATTCTCTGGCGGCGCTGCTGGTGGCAGACGAAGGTGGGCATGGCGGGTTGGCCGATTCCGTGCGCGGCGTCGCAGTGGGGATGGCCGAACTGGTGCCCGGGTCGGCGGGGGACGTAAGGGCGTTGGCTGACTCGCTGCTGCGTTCGTTCGACCAACTGGGCTAGCGCTCGCGCACCGGCCCTCCGAGGGCGTTCGGCGGGAATCGTCGTCACCGCTTCCACGGTCGTCTTTTTCGTGTCCGGGTCGGGCCTGGGCGGACGCCTCGACGCCCGGAGTGTTTCTTTTGGGTTGCGAATGGAGCGGAGTAGTTGTCTGGTGGAGGAAAGGGGCGTAAAGTGGCGCGAAATGGTGTGAAGGGGTGCCAGAGGGCTTTGCAAGGGCGCCAAAGGACGCAGATCAGGGAGCGTCGTGGGAGAAACGGCTGGTGGCAGGGTTCGTTGGGAGATACGAGCATTCGCTCGACACGAAAGGCAGGGTGATCCTGCCGGCCAAGTTCCGTACCCACTTCGAGCACGGCGGGTTCTTGACCGAGCACTCGGAGGGCTGCATCGCCCTGTGGACGCTCGGAGAGTTCGAGCGGCAGATGGAGTCGATGCAGGAGCAGGCCGCGCAGGGACGTGCGGAGCGGAACCGGGCCCGAGTGTGGGCCTCGAGTTCGGCGGAGGTCGAGATCGATCGTCAGGGGCGCATGCCGATCCCCGGGCATCTGCGGACGTTCGCGGGGCTGGAGACCGAGGTGCTCGTCCTCGGTGTCATCGATCGGGTCGAGATGTGGAATCCGGCCGCCTGGGACGAGAAGGTGCAGCCCGAGGAGGGCTGGTTGCTCGGAGACTCGTAGGAAGAAGGAACACAGAGACAGAAATAGAGACAGAAATAGAGACAGAGAGGAGGACTCACTCAGCAAGGACGATGACTGACGACGCGAGGACTCGCGAGACGTGCAGGACCATGTGCAGCTCCTCGACCGGTTTTCTGGAGGTTCACTCCACCCACTTCCAGGTCGGTCGTTCGGATCTCCACCTCCCTCTCGACCCACCGGCCGAGGGGCTGCAGATGGCCCACCCGTTCTCACACATTCCCGTACTGCGCGACGAAGTGGTCTCGCTCTACGCCGCAGTGCCACCCGGAACCGTCGTCGACGCCACCGTCGGGGGCGGCGGGCATTCCGAGGCCCTGCTCAAGGCGTATCCGGCGCTGCGGATCATCGGCCTCGACCGCGACCCGTTGGCTCTCGAAGCCGCCCGGTCGCGACTGGTTCTGTTCGGGGACCGGATCACCCTGATCCGGTCCCCGTTCTCGGCTTTGTCCTCCGTTCTCGATGCCCAGCCCGGTGCGACGTCGCTTTCGGGCGTTCTGCTGGACCTCGGCGTGAGCTCGCCCCAACTCGACGAAGCGGATCGGGGATTCTCGTTCCGCTCTGACGGCCCGCTCGACATGCGGATGGATCAGTCCTCCGGTATCGCCGCCGCCGAGCTGGTGAACCAGCGCTCCGAGGCCGAGCTGGCTGCTCTCTTCCGCGAGAACGGGGAAGGGCGCCTGTCGGGCCGCATCGCGCGTGCCGTGGTCGCGGCCCGGCCCATCACCTCGACGCAGAAGCTGGCCGACGTCGTGGCGGCCGCCGTTCCCGCGGCGGTGCGGCGGAAGGGCCATCCGGCCCGCCGCGTGTTCCAGGCGCTCCGAATCGAGGTGAACGACGAGTTGGGCGAGCTCGCCACCGCCCTGCCGGTCGCCCTCTCTGCGCTCGCCGTCGGTGGCGTGTGCGCTGTGATCAGCTACCACTCGGGCGAGGACCGTCTGACTAAGCAGACCTTCGCCGAATTCGAAACGGGCGGCTGCGTCTGCCCGCCGAGACTCCCATGCGTGTGCGGTGCCGTCGCCCGTCACCGCCTCGTTTTCCGCGGCTCGCGGAAGGCATCTGCGTCCGAGATCGCAGCGAACCCGCGCTCGGAAAGCGCTCGTCTGCGCGCCATGGTGCGAACGGAGGCCGGTTGATGGCGCCTCCCGCCGCGTCGACGGCCACAGCGCGGTCCCGTCGTCTCGGTGCGTCTGATGCGAGCCGGCCGCGCCGCCCTTCGCTGCGCATCGTCCGGTCACGCAGCGGGAAGCCCACTCGACGGGGGCGCATAATCGAGATCGTCGCCCTCGCGCTGGTCGTTGGTTCACTCGTGGCCGTGGTGATCGGCCAGGCCGTCTTGGCCAACGACCAGGTGCAGATCTCCGCGCTCCAACACGAGCTGTCTTTGGAACAGAGCACACACCGTCAGGCAGAGCTGCAGGTGGCGAACCTCGAGACGCCCCGGCGCATCGTGGGCGACGCCACGAAGGCCGGCATGGTGCGCCCGGCCCAGGTCATCGAGCTGCCGTACGTACCGCTGAATGCGCCCATTGCGACGCCCAACGTGACAGCGGCGCCTGCGCCGACCACCACCACCACCACGACGCCGCCGGCCACCACCACCTCGACGACCAGCGCCTCGACCGCTTCCGCGAGCGGATCCACCACGCCGTGAGCGTCACTACCCGACCTGACGTTCGGCGCGCGCGCGCCGGATCAGCTCCGCCGGCGGCCCGCACGGCGACTCGGACATCGCCCGGAAGGCCGACCGGTCAGCGAAACGAAGCGGTGGTGGCTCCGCCGCGCCGGGCCGCTCGTCCCGCCCGTCCGGGCCGCCCCGGCGAGCGTCCGCGCACGACCCCGACCGGTCGCCCGGGCCAGAGGCCGACGTCCACCGCGCGGCCCACCCAGGCCAGACCACATCGCGCCCCGGCAAGGAAATCGTCGCGCCAACACGGGAGATCGTGGGCCACAGGGACGTTCGTGCGGCGGGTCAGGCTGGTCCGCCTCATCCTGGTCTTGACCCTCGTGCTCGTGATGGCCCGTCTGGTCCAGATCCAGGTGCTGCATGCGGGAACCTACGCGGCAGCGGCGCGAGGCGAGTCTTCCATCACGGTTCCCCTCCCGTCGCTCCGCGGTGGGATCTATGCACGAGACGGTGCGCCGCTGGCGCTGTCGGTGGCCACCGACGATGTGGTGGCAGACGACTTTCAAGTGGAGCACCCGGTGCAGACCGCATTGGCGCTCTCCCCGATACTCCATGTGCCCGCCACCACCTTGGCCGCCGAGCTGCGCCGTCATTCCGGTTACGTGGTACTGGCCAAGCAACTCTCGAAGTCCGACGGGCAGAAGATCGCGACGGATGCCTTCCCGGGCATCACCTTGATCGATGACGCGAAGCGGATCGTGCCCAATGGGAACCTGGCATCACCCGTCGTCGGCTTTACCAACGCCGCGGGGCAGGGCGCCGCTGGGCTCGAGTACGGCAACAACCACCAGTTGGCCGGCACGGACGGGAAGGAGACCATTCTGGAATCTCCTTCCGGAGTGCCCCTGCCGCAGTCGCCGGTCACCAACCGGGTGGCGACGAAGCCCGGGGCCGGCGTCGAGCTGACTCTCGACACGCAATTGCAGTACGAGTCAGAGCAGGCCTTGGCCAAGGCCATCGTCTCCTCACACGCGGTGAGCGGCACCGCCGTCGTCATGGATGTGAAGACTGGGCAGATCCTCTCCATGGCCAATCTGGCAGCAACGCATCCGAACGGCTTGGGGACGTCACCGACCGCCCCGGCCGCGCCCACGGGCGGCGTCGTGCCCATCGGTCCTGGTGATGCTGTGAACGAGGCGCCGAGCAACCTCGCCGTGACCCAGCTCTACGAACCGGGATCGGTCTTCAAACTGGTCACCTTCTCCGCTGCGTTGCAGGCGGGTTTGATCAACCCCAACTCGGTGTTCACCGTGCCCGATCAGATCCAGCTCGACGGCTCGACGTTCCACGACGCGGAGCCGCACCCGACGGAGCAGTTGACCGCCACGCAGATCCTGGCCCAGTCCTCGAACATCGGCACGTCGGAGATTGCGCAGGAAGTCAACGAGACGCGGCTGCTCAATCAGGTCAAGGCGCTCGGCTTCGGTCAGCCGACCGGGCTGAACTTCCCGGGCGAGTCACCGGGTCTCCTGGCCACTGCGGCCAGCTGGGAGCCAACCGACTATGTGTCGCTCCCGATCGGACAGGTGGACGCCGTCAGCGCGCTCCAGGTCCTCGACGCCTACAACGCCGTGGCGAACGGGGGGACCTTCGTCGCACCGAAGCTCGTCCAGGCCACTGTCAGTCCGTCGGGAGCCATGACGCAGGCCGCGCCGTCGGCCACCCACGAGGTGTTCTCGCCCTCGGTCGACTCCGCGCTGACCTCCATGCTCGGTCAGGTGGTGGACGCCGGCACCGGCGGCAACGCGGCCGTCCCCGGCTACACCGTGGCGGGCAAGACGGGCACGGCCCAGATCCCGACCACCGGGAAGGACTCCTACGTGACCGGCGCGTACATGGCCTCCTTCGTCGGTTTCGCCCCGGCGGCCAATCCGACCCTTTCGATGATCGTGGTCCTTGACCGCCCGACCCCGATCTTCGGCGGCACGGTGGCCGCACCCGTCTTTTCCCAGATCATGAGCTATGCGCTCCACCGCTACGACATCCCCACGACGCCGGGAGCCCAGACGAGCGTGACTCCAGGCACCAGCACCCAGACGGCGAGCGCCCAGGCGCAGGACATCACGTGAGGTTTGCTGCTCACACACCCCTTGCCCTTGTGACGCAGCTGTGCCCGACGCATGCAACGCTGTCGGGTCGACCATGCCTACCGTATCCATGAATCTTCTCTTCGACGACATCGAGGTCATCGAGTCGATGGGGAACCCCGCGACCGTGCTGGTCAGTGGAATTTCGCACGACAGCCGGCGGGTGAGGCCGGGCGATCTCTTCTGCTGCGTCCCCGGGATCGTCGACGACGGACATGCCTTCGCGGTTGACGCAGTGGAACGAGGTGCCGTCGGCCTCCTGTGTGAGCACTTCATTCCGGAACTCCAGAACCGAGCCATCGTGCAGACCCGGGTGGCACCGGGCACCGTGCGCTCGGCCATGGCGCGACTGGCCGCGGCCTTCTATGACTTTCCTTCCCGTGATCTCCTGATGGTCGGCGTGACCGGCACGAACGGAAAGACGACGGTCACGCAGATCCTCGGGGACCTGTTGGTGGCCACAGGGTTCCCGACCGATGTCATGGGGACCCTTTCGGGCGCGCGCACGACTCCCGAGGCGACCGAGTTGCAGCGTGTGCTGGCCGAGGTACGTGATCGTCAGCGCGCCGACGGACAGCGTCACGCCGTCGCCATGGAAGTGTCGAGCCACGCGCTGATGCAATCGCGAGTGGAGGGTATCCACTTCGACGTGGCCGTCTTCACCAATCTCAGTCACGACCACCTCGACTATCACGGCACCATGGACGAGTACTTCGAGGCGAAAGCAAGGCTCTTCTCAGCCAACCACGCGCTACGGGCAGTTATCAATGCCGACGACCCCTGGGGCAAGAGACTGTTCGAACGGATACGGATTCCCGCGGTCGCCGTGCACCGGGCCGCAGCCACCGACCTCGTCCTCACCCCGGGACGGACGGAGTTCACCTGGCGCCAGCGGCGCGTCCGCACCGCGCTCACCGGCGCGATCAATGTCGACAACACGTTGCTGGCAGCGGAAGCTGCCGTCGCGCTCGAGATAGACCCGGACGCGATCGCCGACGCACTGAGCTCGGTCTCCCCGGTGCCCGGGCGCCTCGAGGTCATCGCGATGCCGGGCCGGCAGGGCGAGGCAGGCCGTCCGCCTTTCACGGTCTTCGTGGACTACGCGCACACGCCGGCCGGACTCGAGGTGGTCCTCGGTGAGGCCCGGAACCTGACCCGGGGCGGAGGGGTGATCAGCGTCTTTGGCTGCGGGGGCGATCGGGACCGGTCCAAGCGGCCGATGATGGGCGAGGCGGCGGTCCGCCTCTCCGACCTTGCCGTCCTGACCTCGGACAATCCTCGGTACGAGAATCCCGGTGCCATCATCGAGGACGTGTTGCGTGGAATCCCCAACGGAAAAGAGAACAAGAACGTCACGGTCGAACCCGACCGGCACGTGGCCATCCGGCATGCTCTCGGGCTGGCGCGCCCCGGTGACATTGTGGTCATTGCCGGCAAGGGACACGAGACCTACCAGGAGATCGCAGGGGAACGGCTGCCCTTCGACGACGCCGCAGAGGCGCGAGCGGTGCTGTCCGGACGCTACGGGACGGACCCCTCGACCTGGGGTGCGACTGCACTCGAGGCAACGGCGGCCGACAACTCGCAGCCCGAGGGCTAACGCCCGTGCTCGGTCTGCTCGTATCGGGAGGCGTCGCCTTGTTGGTGTCCATCCTCCTCACGCCGGTCCTGATCCGCTACTTCCGGAGCCGAGAGATCGGCCAGCACATCCGCGAGGACGGACCTGCTTCGCACATTGTCAAAGCTGGTACGCCGACCATGGGCGGGATTTTGATCGTCGCCGGCACGGTCCTCGGGTACGCCGTGGGTCACATCGGCACCGAGGTGCGGTTCTCGAGGTCCGGCTATCTGACGGTGGGAGCCGTGGTGGCTTTCGGCTTGATCGGCTATCTCGACGATTACATCAAGGTGCACCGGCGACGCAGCCTCGGTCTCAACAAGCGTGCCAAGTCGGGCGCCCAGTTGGTCTGCGCCCTCGTCTTCGCCGAGCTCGCGGTGCACTGGGCGCATACGTCGACCGCGCTCTCGTTCACCCGGGCTCAGCCCATCGGGATCAATCTCGGATCAGTGGGCTGGGTGATCTTCGCCGTGCTCGTCATGGTGGGCACGTCCAATGCGGTGAACATCACCGACGGAGTGGACGGATTGGCCGCCGGGTCGGGGACGTTCTGCTTCGCCGTCCTCTCCATCATGGGGTACTGGATCTTCCGCCACGAGTACATCTACCACGTGCTTCCGGCGTCGGCGATCGACCTCTCGCTGCTCGCGGTCGCCCTGGCGGGCGCCTGCATCGGCTTCCTGTGGTGGAACGCGGCGCCGGCCAAGATCATCATGGGCGACACGGGATCCCTGGCCATCGGTGCCGGGTTGGCGGGACTGTGCCTGCTGTTGAACCTCGATCTCCTGCTGCTGATCATCGGAGGCCTCTTCGTCATGGAGACGCTGTCGGTGATCCTGCAGGTCATCAGCTTCCGGGTGTTCCACCGCCGCATCTTCCGCATGGCTCCCATCCACCACCACTTCGAGCTCGCCGGCTGGCCCGAGACGACGGTGATCGTCCGCTTCTGGATCCTCGGCGGGCTGTTCTGCGCGCTCGGGCTCGGCATCTTCTACGGCGACTTCCTGACGGTGGCGAAATTCACATGACCCTCCACCACCTCGCAGGAACGGTGCGAGAGACTTGCGACGTGCAACGGGTGTCGGACCGTACTGAGGGGCGCGCCCGCGTATCGTTCGGGAGACGGCCGTGACGCCACCGACCGCCCGTGCGACCACCACGACAACCGTTCCGCGCCCCCTCGGTCCGACACGGCGTGCCCCGGCGGACGCATCGCGATCGTCCAAGGATGTCGGTCTCCGCATCGCCGGGCGACAGATCTCGACCTCCACCCTTCTCCTGGTCGTTGTCGGTCTCCTCTGCGTCTTCGGGCTCGTCATGGTGGGGTCTGCGTCCACCGTCATCTCCATCGCCACCTACGGGACGCCGTGGGCCATCTTCATCCGCGAGGCCATGTGGATGGCCATCGGCCTCATCGTGCTCTGGCTGACGATTCGATTCGACTACCACAAGCTCCGGCGGATCAGTCCGATCCTGCTCGTGGCGACCTTCGCCCTCCTCTTCGTGGTGCTCGTGCCCGGGCTCGGTGTCCACGTCCAGGGTTCGAGTCGTTGGGTCGGGTTCGGGCAACTGCGTCTCCAACCCTCCGAGCTCATGAAGCTCGCTCTCACCGTCTTCGCCGCTGACTTCATCACCCGGCGTCTCGATCAAGATTCGACGGACCGCCGGATCATCGGACCTGTGCTCCTGGGAACCGGGGCGGCTTGCGTGCTGATCCTCGCTCAGCCCGACATGGGGACGGCCATGGTCCTCGGCGTCATCGCGCTGGCTCTCCTCTTTGTTTCGGGTGTGCGCCTGGGCCCGGTGATGAAGGTCATGGGGGCTCTGGTGATCCTGGCCGTCATCGTGGGACTGTCCTCTCCGTACCGGCGGGTCCGGCTCCTCTCCTTCGTCGATCCCTCGGCTCACGGATCGAGTTCGGGGTACCAAGTGGTCCAGTCACTCATCGGCTTGGGATCGGGCCACCTCTTCGGGGCCGGCATCGGTGGCGGGCAGGCCCAGTGGGGCTATCTGCCGAACGCGCACACCGACTTCATCTTCTCGGTCATCGGCGAGCAGCTGGGCATCCTGGGAGCTCTCTTCGTCCTCGTCCTCCTCGCCTCCTTCGTCTGGTTGGGCATCAGGACCGCCACCCAGTCCCGGGACCATTTCGGGGCCCTCCTCGCCCTCGGACTCGCCGCTTGGGTGGCGACGGAGACGGTGATCAACATCGGGGCCGTGGTCGGTCTCCTGCCGGTGACGGGGATCCCTCTCCCGTTCATCTCCTTTGGCGGCTCCTCCCTCGTCATCACGATGGCCGCGGCCGGCATCCTCATCAACGTCGCCCGGCAGTCCGAGGGCGGCCACATGCTCCGGGCGTTGCCCGGCCCGACCTCGAGGTCGCAGGCAACCAGAGGTGGGTCGGCCGGCCGGGTGGCCCGCACCGGCCGGGGTCGGTGAGCGCAGGGCGCGGAGCGGTGATCGCAGGCGGCGGCACCGGCGGCCACGTCGTCCCGTCTCTCGAGATCGCGCGCGCCCTGGTGCGTCGCGGGCACGAGGCCCAGAGCATCGAGCTCTACGGCTCGCGTCGCGGGCACGAGGCCACGACGTGGCCGGCCTTGGAGTTTCCCTTCACGCTCCTGCCGGGTCGAGGGATCCGGCGCAGCTTGGCGCCTCGGGCGATCCTGGCCAACATCGGTGCCGTCGCCGGCCTGCTCTGGGCCTGCCTGCAGGCATTCGCCTCCTTTGCCCGCCGTCGCCCGCGCGTCGTCGTGATCGTCGGCGGGTATGCCAGCTTCCCGGCTGGGCTCGCCGCCCTGCTGACCCGGGTGCCGCTGGTCTCCATGACCACCGACGCCGTTCCCGGAGCCGTCAACGGATTCCTCGGGCGGTTCGCCGTGGCCAATGCCGTCGCCTTCCCCGAGACGGCGCTGCCGCGAACCCACGTCACCGGCACGCCGGTGCTGAGCGGGCTGACCTCGCTCGACCGCACACCCGATGGCCAGGCGTCGGCGCGGGCCGCTCTGGGCTTACCGTCCGACCAGCCGACCGTGGCCGTCTTTGGCGGCTCGCTCGGTGCTCGGCGCATCAATCGCGCCGTCGCCGAGGTAGCCCGCTCGTGGCGGGACCGGTTGGACGGATCCCGTTCGCTCTATCACGTGACCGGGCGAAGGGATTACGAGGAGTTCGCGAACGGTGTCGACGGCCCGAGCAACCAGCCGGCTCGAGACGGACATCTCTGCTACCGGGTGGTCCCCTTCGAGGACCACATGCCCGAGTTCTACGCCGCCGCGGACGTCTGCGTCACCAGGGCCGGGGCCATGACCGTGGCCGAGCTCCTCATCTCCGGAGTGCCCGCCATCCTTGTCCCACTTCCCGGCGCTCCGCGTGACCACCAGACGAAGAATGCCGAGGCGTTGGTCCGGACGGGTGCGGCGGTGCACGTGCCCGATTCCGAATGCGACGGGCGCCGGCTGGCGGACGAGCTCGAGGCACTCCTCTGCGACCCGGCCCGGCTGCGCGCCATGCGCGAGGCCGCACAGGGTCTGAGCCACCCCGACGCCGCCGCCCGGGTGGCCGAGCTGGTCGATGCCAATGCCCGCTGACGACGACGTGATTGCGGCGGGGGAGGAGGCGCCCATCTCGTTGGACCTGTTGGTGCCCCGACGAATTCACATCATCGGGATCGGCGGGGCCGGGATGAGCGCCATCGCCATCGTGCTGCGGGCCATGGGCCACGTCGTCTCGGGTTCTGACCTTCGCGACTCGCCCGTGGCCGAGCGCCTCCGTTCCCAGGGCATCACGGTGTGGATCGGTCATCGGGCCGAGAACGTCGGTGACGCCGACGTCGTCACCTCCTCGCCCGCCGTACAGCCTGAGAACGTCGAGCTGCGCGAGGCCCAGGCCGCCGGTCTGCTCGTTGTTCCCCGTTCGGCCATGCTCGCCGCGATCTGCGCCACACGACGATGCCTGGCCGTCGCCGGCACGCACGGCAAGACGACGACGGCCTCGATGCTCTCGCTCATCCTGGTCGAGGCCGGCCTGCGCCCCTCCTTCGTCATCGGTGCCGACGTCAACGAAATCGGGACCAACGCCGTGTGGGACACCGGCGACTGGTTGGTGGTCGAGGCGGACGAGAGCTTCGGGACCTTCCGGGCCATCCGTCCCGATGTGGCCGTCCTCACGAACGTGGAGCCGGATCACCTCGACTTCTACGGGACGTTCGACGAACTGCGGACGGCCTTCTCCGAGTTCGTCGGCGCGGCGACGGAGGGGGCCGTGGTGTGTGCGGACGACCCGGAGGCTGCGGCCATCGGCGAGGAGCGCGGCGCCATCACGATTGGCTCGGCGGGCGGGACCACATACGTGATGACTGATCTTCAGTTGGCCCGGAGCTCGGTGTCCTTCACATTGGAGGGACCAGAGGGCACGCTGGGCAAGCTGGACATGGGCGTGCCCGGTCGGCACAACGCGTTGAACGGCGCGGTGGCCGCGGTGGCCGGACTCGTGGCCGGTGCTCCGTTTGCGGCAGCCCAGGCCGCGTTGGCCCGCTTCGCCGGGGTGCCCCGGCGCTTCGAGTTCCGTGGCGAGGTCGGCGGCGTCACCTTCGTCGACGACTATGCCCACCTGCCGACCGAGGTCCGGGCCGCTCTGGCCACGGCGCGCACCGGGGGTTGGTCCCGCGTCGTGGCGGTCTTCCAGCCGCATCGCTTCTCTCGCACGGCCGCCCTGGCTGCCGAATTCGGCACTGCGTTCGCCGATGCCGACGTCTTGATCGTGACCGACGTGTACAGCGCGGGCGAGCGGCCGGTGCCCGGTGTGTCCGGCCGGCTGGTGGCCGACGCCGTCCGCTCGTCGGATCCGCGGCTCTCCGTCCTCTACGCCCCGGCCTGGGAGCGGCTGCGTGATGCCGTGGCCGAGACTCTGCAGGCGGGTGATCTCTGCTTGACCCTGGGCGCGGGCGACCTCACGTCGCTGCCCGACGTCCTGCTCGACTCGCCGTCGTGGTGACGGCCGCCACGGTGCTCGAGGCCCTGGGCGACCTGCTCGGCCCGCGGGCCAGGCGATACGAGCCGCTCGGACCGATGACCACCTACGGAGTCGGCGGGCCGGCCGCGCTCTTCGCCGAGGTGGAAGGACCCGGGGACCTCGAGGCCGTCCGGACGGCCTGCCGTCAGGTGGGAGCCGCCGGCGCGGGGACGCGCGAACAGATCGCCGTCTTCGTGATCGGCCGCGGGTCGAACCTCTTGGTGGCCGACCGCGGCTTCGAGGGTCTGGTCGTGCGCCTCGGCTCCGGCTTCGCCGGACTCGCCCTGCCGGACCCGGTGTCAGTCGAGCACAGCAACGCCGAGGCCGATCCTCGACCCACCGTGCGAGCGGGTGCCGCGCTGTCCCTGCCCGTGCTGGCCCGCCGGGCGGCCGACGCCGGATGGTCGGGGCTCTCGTGGGCCGTCGGCGTGCCCGGATCGGTGGGCGGAGCCGTCCGCATGAATGCGGGTGGACATGGCTCGGACATGGCGGCCTGTCTCGTCCGGTACCGCTGGCTCGACCTGTTGCGTGACGACGGTGGCAGCGACGGCGTCGACCGTCTCGACTACAGCTACCGGCACTCGAGCGTCGGTCCGTCCCGGATCGTCCTCGAAGCTGACCTCGCGGTCCGGCCCGGATCGGCCGACGACGAGCGCGCCAGCGTCACCGACATCGTCAAGTGGCGCCGGGAACATCAACCCGGTGGCTCCAATGCCGGCTCTGTCTTCACCAATCCCGAGGGCGACTCGGCCGGGCGCCTGATCGAGGCGGCCGGATTGAAGGGTTTCCGTCTCGGTACGGCGCAGGTGTCGGAGAAGCACGCCAACTTCATTCAGGCCGACAAGGGCGGGAGCGCCGACGATGTGCGCGCCCTGATGGCGCACGTGCGCGCCGTCGTGAAGGAACGGAGCGGGATCGAATTGCTGGCAGAGGTCCGCCTGTTGGGCTTCGACGCCGGGAAGACTGGACCGGTGGGTCGGATGGAGGACCGAAACCGATGACACCGCCCGTGGCGGAGAAGACGCGCCCGAGCGGACAGGGCCGATCCGCGGGGCGAATGGACCCGCGCATCTCGGCACGCCGGGCTGGGGTCCTCCGCCAGCAGGGTCGCCGTCGCCTCCTCATCTTGGTCGGCGCCTTGGTGGTGACCGTGGTGGTCATCGGTGGCTGGTTCCTCCTCCACTCGCCGCTCTTCGCGGCCCGGAGCATCACCGTGACCGGAGCCGTCCACGAGTCAGCGGCTCAGGTCGTGGCCGCCGCCGGCCTGGCCAACCATCCACCCCTGCTCGACGTCGACGGGGGCGCCGCGGCCGCGGGGATCGAGCGGCTGCCCTGGGTCCGCTCCGCCACCGTGCGCACGTCTCAGCCCGATGGGGTTCACATCGCCGTGACCGAAGAGGTGCCTCGCCTGGTGATGGCCGCACCGGGAAGCACCTGGGCCGTTTTGAGCGGGGACGGGCGGGTGCTCCAGGTGGCGCCCGGGGCTCGTCCGCCCGGTTTGCTCCTCCTCACGGTGCCCGTCGCCCCGGGTGCGCCCGGGTCGCTCCTGTCGCCCAAGGACGCCGCCGGTCTCAAGGTGGCCACCACCTTGCCCCCATCTTTTTCCGCGCAGGTGACCGCGGTGACCGTCGAGCCCGGCGGCTGGGTGCAGCTCTCCATGACGACGCCCATCGCCGTCAACATCGGCTCCGCCTCTCAGTTGACCGCCAAATACGAAGACGTGTCCTCCGTCCTGGCGGGTGCAACCCTCCATGCCGGAGACGTGATCGACGTGAGTGTCCCCGACGCGGTAACCGTGACGCCGGGGTGATGCCATATGCTTGACCTGCCCGAATGCCCCCCGTATGGTGTGGTCACGTTGCCGCGCTGTGAACTTCAACCTTCCCCACAGGTTCAGGGATTGGTGGCTGGACGCACGTCACCGGCAACGCGGGGCGGGACCTATCAGCGAGCTGGCGGTCGGCGATCGACCCGGAGACGAGGGAGTCCATGACGACCGTGCCATCCCAGGGGAACTACCTGGCCGTGATCAAGGTGGTTGGGGTCGGCGGAGGGGGAGTCAATGCCGTCAACCGGATGATCGACTCGGGGCTGCGCAACGTCGAATTCATCGCGGCCAACACCGACGCCCAAGCGCTGCTCATGAGCGACGCCGATCTCAAGCTCGACATCGGTCGCCAGCTCACGCGGGGCCTGGGTGCGGGGAGCGATCCCGAGGTCGGGCGGCAGGCAGCCGACGAGCACCGCGCCGACATCGAGGAGGCCCTGCAGGGTTCCGACATGGTCTTCATCACGGCCGGTGAGGGCGGCGGGACCGGGACCGGCGCTGCGCCCGTCGTGGCCGAGGTCGCCAAGGGCGCCGGAGCGTTGACCATCGGTGTCGTCACCCGACCCTTCACGTTCGAGGGACGGCGCCGGGCCATGCAGGCCGAGAAGGGCATCCAGATCCTCAAGGAGAAGGTCGACACCCTCATCGTCATCCCCAACGACCGCTTGCTCACGGTCTCGAACGACAAGACCAGCATGCTCAGCGCCTTCAAGATGGCCGATGAGGTGCTCATGCAGGGAGTGCGGGGCATCACGGATCTGATCACCGTTCCCGGGCTGATCAACACCGACTTCGCCGACGTGAAGATGGTCATGATCAATGCCGGAACCGCCATCATGGGGATCGGATCGTCCATCGGCGACGGCCGAGCCGCCAACGCCGCCCGCGCCGCCATCACCTCGCCCCTCCTCGAGGCCTCGATCGAGGGCGCGCGCGGCATTCTGCTCAACATCGCCGGCGGGTCCGACCTGGGTCTGTTCGAGGTCAACGAGGCGGCCGAGATCATCCACTCGGTGGCCCACCCCGACGCGAACATCATCTTCGGCGCCGTGATCGACGACACCATGGGCGACGAGGTCCGAGTGACCGTCATCGCCGCCGGCTTCGAACGCTGGGAAGAAGGCGTTCCGCCCAAGGGCGCCGATCGCGTGGCCTCGATCTTCGACACGCCCGAGCCGGTGGACATCTTCGCCGACGCCACAGGAACCGAAGAAGAGCTCGACCTCGGCGACGACGATTTCGACGTCCCCTCCTTCCTGCGCTAGCGACGAGGTCGCTTCGAGGCTCGAGGTTCTCCGGGAGCGCATCGAGCGCGCCGGCGGTGATCCCGAGCACATTCGGATCGTCGGCGTCACCAAAGGCTTCGGACCCGACGCAGTGGAGGCAGCCCTCGGTGCGGGACTGCGCGACATCGGCGAGAACTACGCGGCGGAGCTCGTGGAGAAAGCCGGCCTGGTCAGCCACCCGCCGGGCAGAGCCGATGACCCGGTCTGGCATTTCCTCGGAGCCGTGCAACGCAACAAGGTGGCCGCCCTCGCGCCCGTCGTCGGCCTCTGGCAGAGCCTGACCCGGGTCACCGAGGGGGAACGGATCGCCCGCCTCGCGCCCGGTGCCTCGGTCATGGCGCAGGTCGACACGACGAAGCTGCCCGGCCGTCACGGCTGTCCGCCCCATCAGGTGGCCGACCTGGTGGGGCGGTTGCGTGCCCTCGACCTCCACGTCGTGGGCCTCATGACGGTGGCCGCGCCCGGTCCGGCCGAGGTGGCGCGCGCGTCCTTCGAGACGGTGGCCCATCTGGCCGACGGCCTGGGCCTCGGGGAACGTTCGATGGGCATGAGCGACGACCTCGAGGCGGCCGTCGCCGCCGGCACGACCATGGTGCGCATCGGGAGGGCCCTCTTCGGTGAGCGACCACCGCGGCACGGTGAAGGTGCTGCGTAATGGGGGCGTTGCGGCTCCCAGTCCCCCTGGCGAGCAGGCACTACGCTGTGCCGGGACAGGAGAAGGTATGGCACCCTCGTTCATGAAGAAGACCATGGTGTATCTCGGCCTGCTCGATGACGAGTACGACGAGTACGACGACCTCGAGGATCGGGCTCCCCGCGGCTTCTCGGCCGCGACCAGCCGGGTCGAGGCCCGCCCTGCCGCCCCTGAATACGACCAGGGCCCCGCCGAGGAGTTCAGCGGAGGGATGAGCCGGGTTCGGACCATTCCTCGCGAGTCTGCAATCCCGGCCCAGCCCAAGGCCGGTGCGGCCGCCGTGGCCGCCCGCCCGAGCCAGGTGCGGGCCATGCCGGCCGACACCACCATCACCCCGTCGGCACCCCCACCGTTGGCGACGGCGTCGGCCCGGGTGCACGTGGTCGCCCCCTCACGCTTCGGCGACGCCAAGGAGATCGCCGACCGCCTCAAGGACAGTCGGCCTGTCATCGTGAACCTCCAGATGGCCGACCGTGACCTGCAGCGCCGCATGATCGACTTCTGCAGCGGCGTGACCTACGCCCTGAGCGGCGAGATGGAAAAGGTGGCGGACCAGGTATTCCTGCTGGCGCCGACGAACGTCAAGATCTCCGACGAGGAGAGGCAACGCCTGGCGGACCGCGGCTTCGGCCGGGACTGACCCCAGTACCCTGAGGGGCTGGTGAACATCTTCAAGCTGCTCGCATGGTTGATCGAGGCCTATATCTGGCTGTTCATGATCCCCTATGCCCTCCTGAGTTGGTTCCGAATTCAGCCGGGAACGACCCTGGCCCGCGTCCAGTACTTCCTCTACCGGGCCGTCGACCCCGTGCTACGCCCGGTGCGAGCCATCATCAAGCCCATCGGCGGTCTGGACCTCTCCTTTCTTGTCGTCATCCTCGTGGCGGAGATCGTGCTGATTCCGGTCCTGCGCGGCTGAGGCCCATACCCCGAACGCCGGGATGGGATAAGTAAGCTTCGGGCTCATGGACAATTCGCAAGCTCCCACATCGATCCTCGACACTCTGCGCACGGTCGAGTTCCGCCTTGGTCTCAAGGGGTACAACGTCGATGAGGTGGACGAGTACTTGGACCGCGCCGCCCAGGAAGCGGAGGGACTCCAAGAGCACGTTCGTCAGTTGAACGAGCGGCTACGTCAAGCGAGCGAGCGCATCTCACAGCTCGAGCGCGAGAAGCGCGCCGCTCCGGCCGTCGAGGCGAGCGAGGAGGTCGCGCCCGTTGCCGCGGCAGCGGCGACCGACACCGCGCTGAGCGACGAGACGTTGCAGCGGACCCTGCTGCTGGCCCAGAAGTTCGTCGACCAGACCAAGCGCGAGAGCGAGGCCGAAGCGGCGGCGATCATCTCCCAGGCCGAAGAAACGGCCCGCGGCTCAATCGCGGCCGCCGAGGCGACCGCGGCACAGATGCAGGCCGAGTCGAACAAGAAGCTGCGTGAGGAAGTCATCCGCCTGGAGTCCACCCGTACCGAGTTGGCCACCGATGTCGAGAGCATGGCGCGTCACCTCGAATCAGAGCGCAACCGCCTGCGCGGCGCCCTCAGCGACATTCTCAAGTGGGTCGACGAGAACGTCCAGCCGGCCAACTCCCTCATGGGAGTCCGGCCCAAGGCCGCTGCTATCGCCGCCAGCGCGGGACAGGCGGGCGATTCGGCCGCCTCGGGGACCGAGCTGGCGGCGGCGGACGCGGGGCCGCCCACGCTGAATCTGCAGAGCGCCTCGGGCGCCGCCATTTCGGGAGCACCCCGCCCCGTCTAGTACCGCTGTGTAGGGGATCCGCCGTATTGCCCCTGTCAGAGTTGTCCTGTATGGTCACCCGCTCCTTGGCGCGGTCGTCGTCGGGGACAGCAACCGCCGCTTGGGGTGTGAAGGAGGGCGGAATGACCCCGGCCAGCAAGAGCACCCAGGTCAAACGGGTGTCGGGGTCGCGGGCGGGCTCGTCTGCGGCAGGCGGGAAGAAATCCGCCTCCTCCAAGGTTGGAGCATCGACGACTAAGAGTTCCGTTCTCTCAAAAAAGAAGGCAGTCCCTGTGGTGAAGAAGGCCCCCAGCACGATCAAGAAGGCTGCGCCTTCGGCGAAGAAGCCGCCCGTGGCCACCAAGAAGGCCCCGGCCAAGAAGGTGCCTGCGGCCACGGTCAAGAAGGCGGCACCGGCCAAGAAGGCGCCGACGACGGCCGCCAAGAAGGCGGCACCGGCCAAGAAGGCGCCGACGACGGCCAAGAAGGCCCCGGCCGAGAAGGCACCGGCGAAGAAGGCCCCGGCGGGCAGCAATGGTGCCGCCCCGGCGGTTGTCGTCGCCCCGCGCACGACGTTCACGCCCAAGCCGAAGCCTCCGGCGCCTGTGCGACCCAAGACCGGTCCCTATTCCAAGGATCTGAAGTTCCTCGACGAGGTCCGGGAACTGCTCAATGACGAGCGCGCCATCTACCAGGAGCAAGCCACCTCGCTGCGGGCCGAGGCCGACTCGCTGGCTCTCGAGCGCGAGCCCGGCGATGTGCAGTTCGACGAGGAGTCGGGTGAGGGCGGCACGGTGACGGTGGACCGTGAGCGGAACCTGGCGCTCTCCGGCCAGGCCACGATCGCCGTCGAGGAGATCGACGATGCCCTCGTGCGCATCGTCGACAAGACCTACGGCTACTGCGAGCGCTGTTACCAGCCCATCCCCAAGCCGCGGCTGCGGGCCCTGCCCTACGCGCGGCTCTGTGTGGCGTGCAAGAGCGGGGGCCTGTCGCGTCGCTGACCCGAATCCGGGTACTGGCGTTCGCCATCGCAGCCGTCGTGGTGGTCGCCGACCTGGTGACCACGTCGCTCGCCATCCGCCACATCCACACGGTGAGCCACGTCTGGGGTCCATTCGGACTCGCCCTCACCTTCAATTCGGGTTTCGCCTTCAGCCTCTTCAGCGGCCGGGCGGTGGTGGTCACGGTGCTGCTCTGCATCGGCCTGGTCGTCCTCGCCGTCGTCGTCTCTCGGGTGCGCACCGTGCCCCTCGCCGTGGGTGGCGGGCTGGTCCTGGGCGGTGCGCTGGGCAACCTGGCCGAACGGATCTTCGGGGGCCACGGCGGAGAGGTCCCCGACTTCGTCACCCTCGATCACTGGCCGACCTTCAACCTGGCCGACGCGTGCGTGACGGTAGGCATCGTCATCGTGATCGCCTGCCTCCTCTTTGGCCGACCCGACGCCCCCGAACACGACCCGCCGCCACCTCTGGCACAGCCGACGGCCGAGGCCGAGGCGGACGCGCCGTGACGGCCGAGCACGACCGATCCAGCGCAGACGGCGACGTCGTCACCACCGACGTCCCCGCCCTCATGGCCGGGGTCCGGGTCGACCGGGGCGTCTCCATGCTGGCGAACGTCTCCCGCTCTGTCGCAGCCGAGTTGGTCAGCGCCGGCAGGGTGCTGATCGACGGCGTGCCCGCCCTGTCCGGCAAGGACGTGCTGCGCGAGGGCTCCGAACTCACCGTCCACGTTCGCCCGCCGGGCGACTCCGCCGTGGCGCCCGAGTCGGGCATCCTCTTCGAGGTGGTCCACGCCGACGACGACGTCGCCGTCGTCGACAAGCCGGCCGGCCTCGTCGTCCACCCCGGTGCCGGCCACGCCGAGGGCACCCTGGTCGGCGGCCTCCTGGACCGCTTCCCCGACCTGGCTGCACTGGTGGAAGAGGGCGTCTGCCCACCCGATCGTCCCGGCATCGTGCACCGGCTCGACAAGGGCACCTCGGGGCTCCTGGCCGTGGCCCGCACGGCCGAGGCCTACGCGGCCCTCGTCGAGCAGTTGGCCACCCGGACGATGGAACGCCGCTACGTGGCCCTGGTCCAGGGAGTGGTGGCCGAGGACAGGGGGGAGGTGGAGGCGCCCATCGGCCGCTCGGCCCGCACCCCGACCAAGATGGCCGTCACCGCCTCGGGCAAGCCGGCCCGCACGGCGTACACGGTGCGTGAACACCGCCCTGCCACCCCCACCTCGGAGGCCACGACCCTGCTCGAGCTCGCACTCCAGAGCGGGCGCACCCACCAGATACGCGTCCACATGGCCGCCATCGGGCACCCGGTCGTGGGCGACGCCCGCTACGGGACCGCGGACAAGCGTCTCGGCAGCGGCAGGTTTTTCCTGCATGCGTTCGGCTTGGCCTTCACCCATCCGCGGACGGGAGCCCGCTTGGAGTTCACGTCACCGTTGCCCGGCGACCTGGAGGCGTACCTCGCCGGCTAGACGGCTTGGGCCGGTCAGGCGGCCTGGTGCAGGCCGACGACCTCTCCGTCGGTCGAGAGCGCGGCGAGCGCCTCCTCCTCGGCGCGGCGGACCCGACGCACTCCGACGCCGAGGCGCTCCGCCGTCGACTGCAGCGACGCCGGGGTGTCCCCGTTGAAGCCGAAGCGCAGGCGCAGCACATCGCGCTGCAGGTCGGGAAGCCGCTCGATCGCCTCGCGCACCTGCTCGTAGACCATCGTCTGCTCGATGTCACTGGCGAAGTCGGAATCGTCCGGCGCCACCAACTCACCGAGAGTCGTGGACGACTCGAGCGCAGCCGGCTGGTCCAACGATGCGGTCACCCGGGCCACGTCCTCGAGCGACTCGCGCTGGTCGGCCGTCATGCCGGTGGCATCGTCGAGCTCCTTCTCGGTCGGGGGCCGGCCCAGGGTGGTGGCCAGCTCCGCCTTGGTCAGCTCGAGCCGCTGGATCTGCTCACCGACCTCCAGGGGGATGCGGATGGTGCGGCCGTGCTGCTGCACGGCGCGCTGGAGCGCCTGGCGGATCCACCACGTGGCGTAGGTCGAGAAGCGGAAGCCCCGCTCCCAGTCGAACTTGTCGACGGCCCGCATCAGGCCGAAGGTGCCCTCCTGGACGAGGTCCGCCATGTCGACGCCCCGGTCCTGGTAGCGCCGGGCCCAGTGCACGACGAGTCGCAGGTTGGCGGCCACCATCTGCTTCCGGGCCGCGTCGTCGCCCGCCGCGACCCGCTTCGCCAACTCGACCTGCTGCTCGTGGTCGGGCATTGGGAACTGGTCGAGGTCACGCAGCATCAATCCCAACGTGTCCGACGTGCTCACCGCGCTCTTCATCATCGCTCCAGACGTTTTTTCTCTCGCTCTCAGTCATACGTTCCCGGCAACGACCAGGATCAACCTGATTCTGGGCGGTACAACACCAGCTGTCCCTGGATCATTCCAGGAGGGTGTTCGGTGCCGGGTTTGCGCCCCGAACCCACGCCGTGCTGGTCTTTCCGCCCATGGCGCCTCGGTTGGTGCTGCTCAGGCACGGGGCCACCGAATGGTCACAAAGTGGTCAACACACTGGCCGCACGAACATTCCCCTCCTCGACGTCGGCCGGCGCCAGGCCGAGGCCGTCGGGGCGCTCCTACGGGGCTCCGGACTCACGGAATTCGCCCAGGTCCTCACGAGCCCCCTGATCCGGGCTTCGGACACGTGCTCCCTGGCCGGATTCGAAGGCGAGGTCGATCCCGACCTCATGGAATGGGACTACGGCGCCTACGAGGGCCTCACGACGGCCGAGATCCAGCAGAGCCACCCCGGCTGGGACCTCTGGAGCGACGGCGTGCCCGAGGGGGAGACGGCGGCCGAGGTGGGCCGCCGGGCCGATCGGGTGGTCGAGCGGGCGAGATCCGTCGCCGGCGACACCCTTGCCGTGGCCCACGGTCATCTCCTCCGGGTGCTGGCCGCCCGTTGGTTGGGCCTCCCCCCGGCGGCCGGGCGCCTCTTCATACTCGACGCCGGTGCCCTGAGCATCCTGTCCTCCGAGCACGACCGGTCGGCCGTGCTCAGGTGGAACCTGGTGAACCCGCCGGCCTCCTGAGCGCTCAGACCGGCGCAGGCGCGGCGCCGGAGCCACGCCCGGGGCCGGGGCCGGGGCCGGGGCCACGATCCCCTGGGCCCGATCGACCATGTCGGCCAGGCTGTAGGACTGCAAGTGGGTGCGGATCGTCTCGCCTACGTCGGCCCAGACGGCAAGCAAGATGCATTGGCCCTCGTGGTCGCAGGCCCCGTTTTCGTGGGGCAAGCCGAAATCGCCCGCGGCGATGGGTCCGTCGACCGCGGAGACGATCTGGTCCAGCGAGATCTCCTCAGGCGGCCGCGCCAACACGTACCCGCCTCCGACGCCACGCTTGGAGCGCACCAGTCCGGCGCCCTTCAAAGCGAGGAGGATCTGCTCGAGATAGGGCTGGGGCAGGCCGGTGCGCAGGGCGATATCGCGGACCGAGGTCGGCGTCTCCGCCCCGTGGAGGGCCAGAGAGAGCAGCGCCCTGCTGGCATAGTCACCCCGTGTCGAGACCCTCACGTGCGTCAATGCTACCGGCCCGGAGGCACGTATCGAGGGTCTGCGGGTCGTAGGGTGGGCCACCGTGAACGACGGCATGGCTGCCCCGGCAACGGCAATAGGTCCCGACGCGGCGACATTCGGAGCCTCCGGGGAGCCGGCCGAGCTCGTCCTGCCGGACTTCGGTGGGGCGTGCCTCCAGGGGGTGGTGCCGGGCCTCCTTCGCCACCTGGGTGACCCGACCGGCACGCCGTTGCCCAGCTGGGCGCCCGCCTGCGTCGCCGGCGCCCGACAAATTGTGCTTCTGGTGATCGACGGGCTGGGGGCCGAGCAGCTCGCGGCACGCGGGCATCTGGCCCCGGTCCTCAGCGGCGGTGCCGGGCAGTCCATCACCTCGGTCGCCCCGAGCACGACCGCATGCGCGCTGACGACCCTGGTCACGGGACAGGTCCCGGCCGAGCACGGGGTCGTCGGCTACCGGGTCGCCCTCGACGGCGAGGTCTTCAACGTCCTGCAGTGGTCGATCCACGGGCGAGACGCCCGCATGCGCGTGCCGGCCCAGCAGTTCCAGCCCTGCCCGTCCTTCCCCGGGGCCACCGAGCCGGTGCCGGTGGTCACCCGCTACGACTACGGGCCGACCGGGTTCACGGCGGCCCATCTCGGCCAGGTCGAGCTGCACCGCTGGCACACCCAGGCCGGCCTCGTCACCTCGGTACGCCGTCTGACCTCGGCCGGAGTGCCGTTCGTCTACGCCTATTACGAGGGCATCGACAAGATCGCCCACGCCCAGGGCCTCGGCGATTTCTACGACGACGAGCTGCGTTCGGCCGACCGCCTGGTCGGTGACGTGCTCGCCGTGCTCCCGCCCGATTGCGCGCTGGTGGTCACCGCCGATCACGGCCAGGTGGAAGTGGGCGGCTCGGTCGAGGTGCTCGGGCCCGAGATCATGGACGGCGTGGCCCTGATCAGCGGCGAGGGGCGCTTCCGTTGGCTCCATGTTCGTGAGGGGGCAATCGACGACGTTGCCGCCGCGGCGCAGGACCTCTACGGCGACATCGCCTGGGTGCGCACGAAGGAACAGATCGTCAAGGACGGATGGCTGGGCGGCCTGCCCTCAGCGACCGTTTCTTCCCGCCTGGGTGACGTAGCCCTGGTCCCGTTCGTCGCCACGGCATTCCTGGACCCGGCCGACACCGGCGAGCTCCGCCTGAAGGCCCGGCACGGGTCCTTGACCGCCGCCGAAATGCTGGTTCCGCTGCTGGGGTGGTCCACCGCCTGAGCGAACCAGTGTGTGGTGCCGTCGTGCCGTCGTGCAGAATGGCCGACGAGCGCAGAATGATCGACGAGTGCAGAGACACGCGACGAGCAGAGACACACGACGAGCAGAGACACACGACGAGCAGAGACACACGACGAGCGAACCGATGAGGATGGAATGAGCATGGTGCGAATGGCGGCGGGCCGACGTTGATGGCCGATACGAACGACAAACTCAACCCGGGCGCAGATGGCGCGGATGGCGCAGCGGACACAGCCGCTGCCGCCGTGGCGCCAGACGAGATCCTGGCTGCCGCCGAGGGAACCGACGAGGAAAAGAACCAGACGGAGTCGATCAGCGAACCGGCCAAGGTGTTGCGTATCGGCTCCATGGTCAAGACCCTGCTCGACGAGGTCCGGGCGGCACCCCTCGACGAGAAGAGCCGCGTCCGCCTGCGTGAGATCTATGAGCAGTCGATCCACGATCTGTCTGAGGGGCTCTCCCCGGACCTGGTGGCCGAGCTCCAGCGGATGACGCCGCCCTTCGACGTCGAAGCCCCGAGCGACGCCGAGCTCCGCATCGCGCAGGCCCAGCTGGTGGGCTGGCTCGAAGGGCTCTTCCACGGGATCCAAGCCACGCTCATGTCCCAGCAAATGGCGGCGCGGGCCCAGCTCGAGGAGATGCAACAGCGCGGGCTGCCCTCGGCGGGGGAGACAGGTCGGACCGGCGCCTACCTGTGACGGGATCCCCCTGCCTCCTGCAGCCTGGGCGTCGCCCCCCATTAGGACCTGCGCATCGCTGAGGGCTCGCAGCCAGGGATTCGAGCCGACGCCACAAGTCTTGGTGGAGGAGACACATCGTGAGTGACGGGATGGACTCGGGATCAGGGGCCGACTCCGGGGGCACGGCCGGGCCGGGGACAGGCGCCTCGCCGGGCGACGCCCCACCTCCACCGCCATCCTCGGCACGGCCACCATCCTTTGCCCCACCTCCGCCGCCGCAGTACCCCGCCGGTCGCGGCGAGTACCCCGGGGCATATCCGCCGCCGTCACCACAATGGGAATCCGGCCCGGCCGGGCCCGTCTACGCCAGTTGGGGTATCCGGGTTGGGGGCTACCTGATCGACTTCGTCATCTTCGCCGCAGTGACGGTCGTCCTGGTCATCCTGATGCGCCACAGCCATACGCTCCAGATCCACTACATGATGAAGCGGGGGACCGAACGCCAGCGCAGCATCTCGGCCCTGCCGTTCGTCATCACCGCCCTGCTCTACCTGGTGTACGGCACCATCTTCTGCGGCAGCCGCCGGGGCCAGACGGTCGGCATGATGGCGGTAGGGGTGCGAGCCGTCCGCGACGGCTCGTTCGAGCGCCTGGGGTACCCGAGGGCAGGGCTCCGAGCCCTCACCGAGGGCGTGTTGCGGTCGCTGGAGCTGCTGAACCCCTTCCTCATCCTGGTCTGGCTGATCGACGTGCTGTACCCGGTCTGGGACCAGAAGCGTCAGACCCTCCACGACAAGGCAGGTGGGTCGGTCGTCCTCCGCGGCCAGCCACCGACGGGATAGATTGCAAAGTCCCGGGGGAACCACACCGGTGTAAGTTCGAACGTGGCGAAAGGAGGGCCGGTGTCGGAGCGGTCGTTTACGCATCTGCACACCCACACCGAGTTCTCCATGCTCGATGGGGCGGCTCGGGTCAAGGATCTGGTGGCGGCCGCGGTCGCCGACGGGCAACCCGCGCTCGGCATCACCGACCACGGGAACATGTATGGGGTCTTGGACTTCTACAAGGCCTGTCGGTCCGCGGACATCGTCCCCATCATCGGCACCGAGGCCTACATGGCCGGCGAGTCACGCCATGAACGTCCGGTGCGCCGGGGCCGGGTGGACGACACGGGCGGTGACGTCGAGGGCGGTCAGAAGCTCTACTACCACCTGACCCTGCTGTCCGAGACGGTCGAGGGCTATCGGAACCTCATGAAGCTGTCGTCCGCCGCCTACCTCGAGGGCTACTACTACAAGCCGCGGCTGGACTGGGAGTTGCTCGAGCGCCATCACGAGGGGCTCATCGCCACCACCGGCTGCCTGGGTGGGGTGGTGTTGCAGGCGCTCCTGGCCGGTGACTACCAGGGGGCAGAGCAGCGGGCCGCCCGGCTCCAGGACATCTTCGGCCAGGGCAACCTCTTCGTCGAGCTCCAGGACCACGGCATTGCCGACCAGCACCGCACCAATCCGCAGCTGGTCGAGATCGCCCGACGTATTGGTGCGCCCCTGCTGGCCACCAATGACAGTCACTACACCCACCGCGAGGACGCAGTGGCCCACGATGCGTTGCTCTGCGTACAGACGGGCGCTTTGCTCTCCGACACCAACCGCTTCAAGTTCGAGGGAACCGAGCACTACCTGAAGTCGGCGGCTGAGATGCGCCACCTCTTCCGCGAGGTTCCCGAGGCGTGCGACAACACGTTGCTGATTGCCGAGCGAGCGGATGTACAGATCGAACTTGGCAAGCCAAGCCTGCCGGAGTTCCCCGTGCCCGATCGCTTCACCGGGGCCACCTACGAGGAGCGGGCCCAGGCCTACCTCAAGCACCTGGCCTTCGAAGGGGCAAGGGAGCGCTACGGCGACCCGATGCCGCCCGAGGTGCTCGAGCGACTCGAGTTCGAGTTGAACGTCATCGGCGACATGGGCTTCCCGGCCTACTTCCTCGTCGTCTGGGACCTCATCCGCTTCGCCCGGGAGTCGGGCATCCGGGTCGGCCCGGGTCGGGGCTCGGCTGCCGGGTGCTGCGTGGCCTACTGCTTGCGCATCGTCGATCTCGACCCGATCCGTTACGACCTTCTGTTCGAGCGCTTCCTCAATCCGGGCCGCAAACAGATGCCGGACATCGACATGGACTTCGACGAGCGCTACCGAGCCGACGTGATGCGCTACACGGCCGAGAAGTACGGGAGCGACCGGGTCGCCCAGATCATCACCTTCTCGACCATCAAGGCGCGAGCGGCTGTGCGTGACGCCTCGCGGGTGCTGGGCAAGCCCTACATCGTGGGAGACAAGATCGCCAAGGCCATGCCCCCGCTCATCATGGGCCGGGACACGCCGCTCCGGGCGTGCCTGGAGAAGATCGAGGGCTACGAGGACGGCTACGCCACGGCGGGTGACCTGCGAGCGATGCACGACACCGACCCCGAGGCCAAAGAGGTCATCGACGTGGCCCTCGGCCTCGAAGGCCTTCGTCGCCAGGACGGCATCCACGCGGCCGCGGTGGTGATCTCCCGCGACCCCCTGACCGACTACCTCCCGATCCAGCGCAAGCCTGATTCGGGCGGAGTACCCGAAGACGCGCCCATCGTCACCCAGTACGAAATGCACGGTGTCGAGGAATTGGGTCTGTTGAAGATGGACTTCCTCGGCCTGCGGAACCTCTCGATCATCGAGCGGGCGCTCGATCTGATCGAGGCGGAGACGGGCCAAAGACCCGACATCGACAACCTCGACCTGGGCGACGAGCCCACCCTCGAGATGCTGCGCAGAGCCGAGTCGGTCGGCGTGTTCCAGCTCGAGGGCGCCGCGATGCGCCAGACCCTGCGCGCTCTGGCGCCGACGAGCTTCGACGATGTTGCCGCTCTGGTCGCGCTCTACCGACCCGGCCCCATGGCGGCCAACATGCACCGCGACTACCCGGAGCTCAAGAACGGGCGCAAGGAACTGACCTACTTGCACCCCGACATCGAGCCCATCCTCAAGGACACCTACGGGTTGATGCTCTACCAGGAGTCCGTGATGCGGGTGGCCCAGCGCTTCGCCGGCTACTCCCTCGAGGAAGCGGACAATCTCCGCAAGGCCTGCGGGAAGAAGATCCGGGCCTTGATTGCCGCCGAGCGCGAGAAGTTCGTGGCGGGCTGCATTTCCGAGGGCTACGGCGAGGTACTCGGCACCCAGCTCTTCGACATCATCGAGCCTTTTGCCGACTATGCGTTCAACAAGTCGCACTCATACGGCTACGGACTCGTCGCCTACCAGACCGCCTGGCTGAAGGCGCACTACCCGGTCGAGTACATGTCGGCCCTGCTGACGTCGGTCAAGGACAACAAGGACAAGACGGCGGTCTATCTCGCCGAGTGCCGCAACATGGGGATCGAAGTGCTCGTGCCCGACGTGAACCGCTCGGTGGCCGAATTCGCTCCGGACCGGTCCTCGCCCGATGCCGATGTGGACGCAGATTCCGAGGTGGAAGGCATTGTCGGTGCACCGGCCGGCACCGTCAGGGAGGACGAAGGCGTCACCGTTTCGATCTCCGCGTCGGAGCCCGCGACACGCCGGGCCATCGTCTTCGGCCTGGCCGCCGTGCGCAACGTGGGCGAGAGCCTGGTTGAGCGGATCGTGGCCGAGCGCGAGGCGGGCGGACCCTTCGAGGACATCTTCGACTTCTGTTCCCGGGTGGACCCGGTCGTGCTCAACAAGCGGACCATGGAGTCGCTCGTCAAGGGGGGCGCTTTCGATTCGCTCGGCCATGCCCGCCAGGGCTTGTGCTTGGTCCTCGAGGCCGTCGTCGATCGGACGCTCGAACGTCGCAAGGAGCAGGACTTCGGCATCACCACGCTCTTCGCCGCCCTGGAGGGGGAGGAATCCGACCCGGGCTGGGGCGGAGCGAAGGTCGCCATCCCCGAGACGGAATTCGACAAGGGTCAGCGGCTCGCTTTCGAGAAGGAGATGCTCGGCCTCTACGTCAGCGACCACCCGCTCATGGGGTTCGAGGCGGCCCTGTCCCGCCACACCGACTCGTCTCTGGCGGACATGCGTGAGGAGGATCCCGTTGCCGGCGACCGGGCGCCGGTGCGGTCGGTCGGGGGCGTGGTCACCGATCTGAGGCGGTCCTATACGAAGAAGGGCGACCTCATGGCCCGGTTCGTGCTCGAAGACCTTCAGGCCGCGATGGAGGTCTTCGTCTTCCCGAGGACCATGGCCGAGTATGGGGCGCTCATCGAAAACGACGCCGTCGTCGTGATCAAGGGCCGGCTGGACACGAGGGAAGAAGAGCCGAAGATCGTCTGCATGGAAGTGTCGCGGCCCATGCTTGACCGAGGCCAGTCCGACCTCCACATCAAGCTCCCCCTCGGCGTGCTCACCGACCGCAGGGTCGAGGGCCTCAAGGACGTCCTGTCCGGCCACCCTGGCCCGTCTCCGGTCATGTTGCACGTGGGGGAGAAGGTGCTCCGCTTGCCGCCCGAATTCAACGTCGACTGCAAGAACGGTCTCGTTGGGGAGCTGAAGCGGCTGCTGGGGCAGAGCGCGGTCCTGTCGTGAAACCCGGGCCGTGTGATGCCTGAAATCCTCCCTGAGCTGGTATTCTGAGTGTGATTTCGCTTCCGCCGCCGGCTCCGCGGGCCTGGTCCGGTTGGGAACGACTCGAGCGAAGCCAGTAGACTGGACCTCATGCCGATCGTAGTGAGCACCAAGGATTGCACCGCGCTCAGCGACGCTGAGCTGGTCGAAATGGCGGATCTCTGCGCGGACCGCCCGCCCGGTTACGACATCGGCTTCCTCTCCAAAGAGCGGGAATCCTGGGTCCTCATCACACAGGCCCGCGAGGGCAACAAGCTCCGCGGCTATTCGTTCTGCACGCTCGAGCGCATCGGCGGGACCCCGTCGCTCCTCGTGGGCCTGGCGCTGGTCGACCGGACCTCGCGGGCCGAAGCGGCACTCAAGGGGATCATGGCGGACCAGTACCGCCGTGCCCTGTTGGCCTTCCCCGACGAGGACGTCCTGCTCGGTACCCGCCTGCTCTCACCGGAGGGCTTCCGGGCCTTCGCCGGGCTCCAGGACGTCGTGCCGTTCCCCGATCACAAGTCCTCGGGCGAAGAGCGGGCCTGGGCCCGTCGCCTCTCCAAGCGATTCGGGTGCGAGAGCCGGCTGGACGACCGCACGTTCATCCTCAAGGGTGACGGCGGGGTGGCCGGTGGCCTCGACTTCATCGCGGCCAAGGTCAAGATCCCTGAGGGCGTCGACCAGCACTTCACGAGTTTCGACTCCGACAAGGGCGACCGCCTGGTGGCCTTTGGTTGGGCCATGGCCGAGGATCTGGCCGGAGGCAAGCTCGGCCGCTGAGGCGAAAGCCGGCTCGAGGGCGTACCGTCGAACTGGTCCGCTTGCAACGTCGGCGTGTCTCCTGGTCCGCCGGGCCTCACCCCCGGGGCAGGACCGCCGCGCAGACCTTGTAGCAGTGCCCGTCACGCGGCGGGCTGACTGTGACGAGCAGGTACTGCGGATTGAAGCCCAGCGCCGTGGCCAGGCTCTTCCCGCTCAGCCGCTCCCGGCGCGCCGCATCGAGCGCCCGCGCTGCGTTGCGGTCCTCCACCGGGAGCCACACGTCCTCGCGGTCCCAGCCGAACCGCACCCAGGTCGTCCCGTCCGCTTGGCGGCGAATCAGCTGGGGGCTCCGAGTGGGCTCAATGAGGGCAACCGAGGGGCGGAAGCCACGGAACTCCCAGTAGGGGGCCGAAGGACCAGGGAAGCCAAGCAGGGGGCCATCGGGGGATGCCACCAGTCTTTGCAGCAGTTTGCGCAGCTGTCGGCCCCGCAGCGTGCCGACATGGCGCGGTAGGTCTTCGACGGTCGTCGCCTCGGGTTGGGCCAGGTCGTCGCGTTCGGGGTCGGCCGCCAGCGTCACCTCGACGACGTCGAACGTGGCGATGTCCGGATCGTGGTTCTCGGGCCATGGCACGCGCACGCGCATGACAGTCCGCGTGGCCAGGTCGACCACCGTCGTGTCTTCCCGGGTGGAGGAGAGGACCAGGAGGTGCAGGGTGGAACCACCGGAAGTCGGGATCCACTCCTTGCGCCGGGCCGAACGGCGGAGCAGACGGCCCGGATCGGTCGGGGTCGAGGGCTCGCGCTTGGCCGAGCGCGTGCCACCCCGGCTCCCGGCCCGTTCGCCGTCGCCGTTACTCGTGTCCGTCGACCCGCCACCGGCCGACCCGCTACCGGAGGCCTCGGGATCCATGCCGTCGTCCGAGCCGTGGTCCGAGCCGTGGTCCGAGCCGTGGTCCAGGCCGGGATCCATCGAGGTATCCCTGCTCGTGTCCGTATCGGTATCGACCCCGGCGTCCCGGCTGCCCGGCCCCGGATCGGTGGGATCGTCGAAACTCATACCGCTATATCTTCTAGCTGGGCGACGAGGGTGGGGACGTCAGCCGCCGGCATCAGGCACGATCGGGCCTGGCAGACGAAGGCCTGGCCGGGCCGCCCGGGCCGGCCGACGAAGAGCGGCCCGTCGTCGGGCTCGCCCCAGGCCAGCACGGCGGTGGGGAGCCACCGGCGGCGCACCTCCGCCAACAGGTCGGGCCGCTCGCCCGTGATGACGATCTCGTGCCGATTGGTCCAGAGGGGGAGTGCCGCCACCAGGTCGGGAAGCGCGCCCGGATGCCGCTCGAGGAGCGGACGGGCCAACGCGATCGTCTGCTCCACCGCGGCGTCGAGGCGGGCGTCGTCGACCAAGGCGTTGACCCGCAGGATTGCCGAGACGGCGATCGAGTTGGTCGAAGGGAGCGCTCCGTCGAGAAACTCCTTGGGACGGACAATCAGCGTCTCGGCATCACTCCCGGAGGAGAAGAACCCACCCGAGTCCTCGTCCCAGAACAGGTCCAGCAGCGCGTGGGTCGTCTGGCGCGCCCGCTCGCGCCAGAGGACTTTGCCCGTCCACTCCGAGAGCCGCAGGCTGGCTTCGGCCAACCAGGCGTGGTCTGCGGCCACGGCCAGGTGGCGAGCACGTCCACCTTGCCAACTTCGCATCAGCCGCGGGCCCGAGTACATCGAGGACCAGAGGAACTCGCCGATCTCTTCGGCCCGTTGGCCGTAGCGGGCGTTGCCGGTCGCGGCCGCAACCTCGGCCAGTGTCGCCACGGTCATGGCGTTCCATTCGGTGAGGACCTTCTCGTCCCGCGCCGGTTGGACTCGCTGCGCCCGTGCTGCGGCCAGAAGGACCCGGGCCTCCTCGATCTCGGGCGACCGGGCCAGGGGCGCGCCGACGGGGCGCACCGGGATGGAGCGACCTTCCCAGTTTCCACGCGGCGTGATCCCGTACCACTCAGCCGCGGGGCCCACAAGCCGTTCGGGCAACACCTCCACGAGCTCGTCGAGGGTGAAGGTGGCATGCGCGCCTTCAACTCCGCCGGCGTCGGCGTCGAAGGACGAATAGAGCGCACCCTCGGGCGTGGAGAGGTCGCGCAGGACGAAGTCCAACGTCTCATTGACGACACCGAGGTAGTCGGCCTTGCCGGTGACCTGCCAGGCATGGAGGTAAGCCCGGGCCAGAAGGGCCTGATCGGTGAGCATCTTCTCGAAATGCGGGACCAGCCAACGAGCATCGGTGGAATAGCGGCAGAACCCGCCCACCAAATGGTCGTAGATGCCGCCGGCCGCCATGGCGTCGAGTGTGCGCACTGCCATCTGCCCTGCCGCCTCAGCGCCCGGGCCCTTGCGGCGGGACCCGAGGAGGCACAGCTCCACCAGGGTCGGACGGGGGAACTTTGGGGCCGGCCCGAAGCCACCCCACTGCGGGTCGTATCCCGCCGCCAACCCCTCGACGACGACCTCTTGCAAATGGTCGGCATCCAGCGCCGTCGTGGTCCCCGGCACGTGGAGCCTCGACCCACCGCCCTCCTCGGCCAAAGACTCGGCGAGGCGCATCTCCTTGCGTACGGCGTCGGCGAGCGCGTCCGCTTGCTCGAGCACCTGTTCCCGGTCGTTCACCCAGGCCCCACCGAGCGCTTCCACGACACGGCGAAACGAGGGCATGCCATGACGCTCCTCAGGCGGGAAGTACGTCCCGGCATAGAACGGACGGCCGTCGGGAGTGCAGAAGACCGACATCGGCCAACCACCGGAGCCCGTCAGAGCCTGGGTGGCCGCCATGTAGACGGCATCGAGATCTGGCCGCTCCTCACGGTCGACCTTGACCGACACGAACCACTTGGCCAGATCGGCGGCAGTGGCCGGGTCTTCGAAGCTCTCGTGCGCCATGACGTGGCACCAGTGGCACGAGGCGTATCCGATCGAAAGGAAGATCGGCTTGTCCTCCTGGCGGGCCCGGTCCAACGCCGCCTCGCCCCAGGGGTACCACTCGACCGGGTTGCCCGCGTGCTGCCGCAGGTAGGGGCTGGTTTCCTCCGCAAGCCGGTTCGGGGGCACGCAGCCAGCGTACTGAGTGCCGCTCGGAACCCGGTTGGCACGATCTGAGCCCCCGGTCCGCGGCTCTACGCGTGGGACCCATGCGCGGAGAGGCGGCGGCTCACTCCGTAGGCTCTGGGCCGTCTGGTTCTCGACCCAGGGGGACCGCGCCAAACATCTCGAGGCAAGCCTCGAGACCTTCGATCTCGATGTCATCGCGGCGCCGTGCAGCCCACGTCGTGCGGTCCAGCTTCAGATCAATAATCCGATCTGGCCTGTTCCGTCGCAGAACGAGTCGGTCGCCGTTCTCGGTATACCCCAATGACCTTGACGTTGCCAACGACGCCTGGTTGTCGTGAAATGCTCCGCTCAAGGCTTCGATTGCCCCGAGCCCTTCAAAAGCGACGTGCAAGATGGCAGCTCGCATCTCCTTCCCGAGACCCTGACCCTGGTACCGGCGACCGAGCCAGGAGCCGGTCTCGACCGTCCGTAGGCGGCCGAAGTTCTTCGCCATCAGGCCCTGCACTCCGACGGGATCCCCATCGACGAAAACCGCGCCGGTGAAGCTCCAGTTCTCGGGACTCCAGTTGGCCCGTTCCGACCACCAAAACTTGAGCGACTCACGGTGGCGTCTTGGCGGCGGAGTGTCGGTCCAAGGGATGGTGAACGGCATTGCATCCGGCTCATGGACCCCGAGGTCGGCGAGCTCATTGAGGCGGTAGAGGTCCGCGTCGGTTGGAAGGTGAATCTCGAGACGGGGCGTGTGCACTCGAAGGTCAAAGAGGGGCCATTGGGCGTCCGGCATGCATCCAGTTTGCCAAGAACCACCCTGCCGGCCCTGATGACGAATCCAAGGCAGATGAGGAAAACATTGCGGCGTGGAGCTCGAAAGCCAGCCGCTCGGGGGGACAACAGTCTTGGCGTGTTCCGCAAATCTCTGAACCACTACAGCGCCTGCGCGAACAGCCTCACGTTCGACTTGATGAGGACGAACAGCCCCGAGACAGGCGTATTCGCAGATCGAGCCCTACGGCTCTTCGGGTCGCATCTGGAAGAATCTGCCAACAAGCTCGCCCGTCATCGCTCCGGCAGGGGTCAGTGAAAGGAGATGGCGGGTGACCGGGCTGCTCAGAACGCCGAATCCGCGCAACCGCAGGGTCGTCGGACGGAACGAGAGGCGCCGGTGTTCGGCCGCTCAGGGTCTTCCAAAGAGTGCCACTTGCTCACCGTCGTCTGGCCTCGCCCCAACCCGGTATTGCGGCCGCCTGCTTCACCCACGCGGCCATCTGCGCCTCGTCGAGATCGTCTTCGTGGATGTCGATCCAGCGCCCGTCCTTGCCCGTCCCCCCGGGTGGAACCGGTCGCAGCGACGTGCCTCGAAAGAAGGTCACCTTGACGTAATTCGTGAAGGTATGGACGCCGAGGAACCAGCCCTGCCCCTCGATGCCGTAGAGGGGTGAGTTCCACTTCACCGCCTTGCCCACGTCGGGCACGTTGCGCACGATGAGCGCGTCGAGGCGGCGTCCGATGTCGCGTTTCCAGCCCGGCATGGCCGCGATGTACGCCTGCACAGGGGCATCGCCCTCGGCCTTCGCGATCTGAGGGTTGCCGCCAGCGAGGAGGGTCGGCTTTGCGCCAGCCGCTACAGCCTTCGCCGCCTTCTTGGATGCGTTGTCGGGCATCGCGTTCACTCCAGCCTGCCTGGCTGACACCGTAGACGCGGACCCGGACGGATTGTCAGCTCGCTGGCGTAGGAGATCTTGCCTCGTCGGCCGGGTGGTTCGTCCCAGCGGGCCGGGGCGCGCCTCGGGGAATGACGTCGGTGGTGCCGCCCGTGCAAGGCTCAGCTCATGGAGCTCGACCTCACGGACAAGACGGCGCTGATCACCGGCGGCAGCCGGGGCATCGGCCTGGGCATCGCGGCCCGGTTTCTCGAGGCGGGAGCCAATGTGATGATCAGCTCCCGTACGGCCGAGGACCTGGCCGAGTCGGCTGTCGGCCTGGTTGCGCGGGGTGCACCAGAGGAGCGAGTGGCCTGGGTAGCTGGTCATGTGGGCCGTCCCGAGGACGCCCAGTCGTGCGTCGCCGACACCGTGGCCCGGTTCGGTGGGATCGACATCCTGGTCAACAATGCGGGCACCAACCCCTACTTCGGTCCAATGATCGATATCGACGTGGTCCGGGCCCAGAAGACGTTCGAGGTGAACCAACTCTCAGTCCTGGTCTGGACGGCCGCCGCCGTGAAGGCCGGCCTCCATGGCTCGGTCATCAACGTGTCCTCCATCGGCGGTTTGGGCGTCGAGCCCAACATCGGTTGGTACAACGTCACCAAGGCAGCGGTGTTGCACATCACGAAGCAGCTCTCCTACGAGCTGGCCCCCGACGTTCGGGTCAACGCCCTGGCACCCGGGTTGGTGAAGACCAAGTTGGCTGCCGCTCTCTGGGAAGGACCGGGGGAAGAACGGGTCGCGGCGCGCATCCCGTTGCGCCGATTGGGCCTACCCGATGACATCGCCACGGCTGCGCTCTTTCTGGCTTCTGACGCCGCATCGTGGGTGACAGGTCAGACGTTCGTGGTGGACGGCGGGACGGTGAGCAGGCCGACGGGTGGAGTCGGCTGAGGCGTCTGTCACAATTCGAGAGGCCGCTCCGTCTCATGGTGTTGACGACCGAACCTTGAGCGAAAGGTGGCATGACATGGCACACGTCCCGTTGGTCGACGAACCCAAGGGCATCATCGCCCGACTCTCCTTCGGTTACGCGAAACGCCGGTTCGGACGAATGATCGAGCCCATGGCCGCGGCCGCACATCATCCCGGCGTCCTGGTTGCCGTCGGCGCGCTGGAGACCACAGCGCAGATTGGCTTGAAGAAGCTCGACCCGACCTTGCGCTGGTTGGCCATCCAGGCGGCTGCCGGCACGATTGGGTGCTCGTGGTGCACTGACTACGCCTATTACGAAGGCATGAACGAAGGCATCGATTCGGCCAAGGTCCGCGCGGCTGGCCAGTGGCGCGACAGCGACCTGTTCGACGAGAGAGAGCGAGCGGTCCTCGAATACGCCGAGAAGGCGTCGGGCTCTCCCGCCGAGGTTTCCGACGAGCTCGCTGCCCGGCTCCGGAGGGTGTTCAGCGCCGCCGAGATCGTCGAGCTGGCGGCGTGGGTCGCGCTCGAGAATTTGCGGTCGCGGTTCAACGCCGGATTGGGCCTGCACAGCCAGGGTTTCTCGGAGACCTGTGAGATCCCCCCGGCGGAGACCGTGACGGCGAAGTCTGGCCATGCCGCCATTGCGTGACGTCGAGGCCGACGCGGCCACGTTCGAGGAGTGGCGCTCGCTCCTCTTCGGCATTGCGTATCGCATGTTGGGGAGCGCCGCCGACGCCGAGGACGTCGTGCAGGACGCCTCCATCCGCTGGATCCGCCGAGGCGACGAACCGGTCCGGTCCGTCCGGGCCTACCTCGTCACCATCGTCACCCGCCTCTGCATCGACGAGCTCGAGTCGGCCCATTCCCAGCGGATGGCCTATGCCGGCCCGTGGTTGCCCGAGCCGGTGGTGATGGACGACACGTCAGCGGTCGAGCAGGCCGACTCGCTCTCGCTGGCCTTCCTCGTCCTCCTCGAGGAGCTGACTCCGCTGGAGCGGGCCGCCTACCTCCTCCACGACATCTTCGGATACACCTTCGGGGAAGTGGCTCGTTCCCTGGGTCGGTCCGAGCCGGCGTGCCGCCAGCTGGCCACGCGGGCTCGGCAACGCATCGAGATGCGGCGTCAGCGCTTCGACGCTGATCTCCAGCACGGTCGGGAGATCACCGATCGCTTCCTCCTGGCGTGCGCCACCGGAGACCTCGCGGGTCTCCTCGACATGCTTTCGGAGGATGTCGTCGTCTGGACCGACGGCGGCGGCAAAGTGCGGGCTGCGGTACGGCCGGTGGTCGGTTCCTACCGCAGCTCGAGGTTCCTGATGAACGTGGCCAAGAAGGTGGCGGGCGTGCCGCACGGGGCCATTCTCAACGGGCAACCGGCCAGCGTCTTCATGGACGGCGCCACCGTGGTGGCGGCCATGGTCCTCGATATTCTCGACGGCATTGTCGTGGCGGTCCGGGTGGTGTCGAACCCCGACAAGCTCGAGCGCCTTGGTGCAATCCTGAGATCACGCCAATCAGAGGACGTCGTGGATTAGGGCGCGAGAGTGTCGAGCTCACGGCGACGGACCTTGCCCGCCGCCGTGCGGGGCAGGTCGTCCACGATCACGAGTTCCTTCGGGGCCGCCCACGGCGCAATCGCCTCGGCGACGATCTCGCGCAGCTCCTCGAGCGTCGGACTGTCGTCGGTCGGGACGACCCAGGCCACGACCCGCTCGCCCCATTCGGCGTCCGGTCGCTTCCAGACGGCCACCTCGGCCACGGCTGGGTGCGCAATCAAGGCGCGCTCGACGCTGTCGGGCCAGACCGTCTCCGCCCCCGTCGTGATGACATCGGCCATGCGGCCGGAGACCGACAGCCGGCCGGCGGCACCGAGCGCCCCACCATCGCCGGTGGCGAACCACGAGGGGAGTCCGTCGGGTCCTTCGACCCGCCCCGTTGCGCCGTCGCGATAGCAGCGGAAGAGCATGGGGGCCCGCAGGAGGATTTCGCCCTCGCCGGTGGAGGATGGGGTCGATCCGTCCGGACTGCGAAAGGCCACCTCGACGCCCTCGAGTGCCGTTCCGTCGTAGACCACGCCGGAACCCGTCTCGGTCAGGCCGTAGGTCGCGATGGCATTCGGGGGTAGTTCAGACGGGGGCCTGCTCCCTCCGAGCAGCACACACTCGAAGACGGACGGATCGAGGCGTCGGAGCGCGGTCGTCACCAAGGACACGTGGGTGGCTCGACCGGAGCGGCCGATCGCCTCGACCTCGTCGGCGTCGAAACCGGGCATGACCAGCAACGGGGTACCGCAGACGATCGACCTGGTCACGACCGACAGCCCCCCGATGTGGGCGAGGGGCAGACACGCAAGCCAGGTGTGACGTGTTGGATCGACGCCGAGGCGGGCAGTGGTCGCGGCGGCGGAGGCCGCCACGGCTTCGTGGGTGAGCACGACACCCTTGGGCTGACCCGCAGTCCCCGAGGTCGCCACCACCAGTGCGTCGCCCGCCTCGACCCCGATGCCGCCGGAAAGCTTGCGCTGCTCGCCATCCGAACCCACCATCCGAGTCGGCCGCAGTGCGTCGAGCAGGACCCGCTTGGCTACCGGGGGCAATCTGGGGTCGAGCGGTGCTGCCGCGTCGCCGGTGTCCCAGACCGCCCGTAGGGCGTCCACAAACCCCATCCCACCAGGGAGGTCGAGTGCGACGAGTTCTGGCACTGGCCAGTAGCGTAGGTCGCCGTGCAGACCGTTATCACTGGCAAGCCGCACGATCCCCTCGACGAGTTGCGCCAACTGCCGCTCCCTGAGTTCGAGGAGCGCGGCGCATTCAAGGACATCCGCTATGAGGTGGGAGAGGGCATCGCCAAACTCACGATCTGCCGGCCCGAGCGCCGCAATGCCTTCCGGCCCCAGACCCTGTTCGAGCTGACCGACGCCTTCACGATGGCCCGCGACGACCCAGACGTCGGGGTCATCATTCTCTGTGGCGAAGGACCCGATGCCTTCTGCTCGGGTGGCGACCAGAAGATCCGCGGTGACGACGGGTATATGGGCGACGACACGGTTGCCGAGCGCGGGATCGGGCGGCTCAACGTGCTCGATCTCCAAATCCTCATGCGGCGGATCCCCAAGCCCATCGTGGCCATGGTGGCCGGGTACGCCATCGGGGGCGGTCACATCCTCCATCTGGTCTGTGACCTGTCGATTGCGGCGGACAACGCCCGGTTCGGCCAGACGGGACCCAAGGTAGGCAGCTTTGACGGCGGCTACGGGTCCTCGATCCTGGCCCGGACGATCGGCCTCAAGCGTGCGAAGGAAGTCTGGTTCTTGTGCCGCCAATACGACGCGGAACAGGCGCTCGACTGGGGGCTCGTCAACACCGTGGTGCCGCTGGACGACCTGGAGAGGGAAACCATGGCCTGGTGCCGTCAGATGTTGACCCTCTCGCCGATTGCTCTCCGCATGATCAAGGCAGGCATGAATGCCGCCGATGACGGCCTGGCCGGTGTGCAGCAGTTGGCCGGCGACGCCACCATGCTCTTCTACATGACCGAGGAGGGGCAGGAAGGCCGGAACGCGTTCGTCGAACACAGAGCTCCGGACTTCTCCCGGTTTCCCCGGCGTCCGTGAACCCCCCGCTCAAGCTGTGGGTGGCCGGTGCGCGGCCGCGCACGCTTCCTGCGGCGGTGGTTCCGGTACTGGTCGGCACGGCGGTCGGGTACCAAGCGAGCGGCAGGGTCCTGCTGACCAGTCCGCAGCTCACGAGCTCCTGTCACGCCGCTGTCTGCGCATCCTTCGTGCGCGAGTTGAACTGGCTCAACGCCCTCCTCGCTTTGCTGGTCGCTCTGGGTATCCAGGTCGGTACCAACTACGTCAATGACTACGCCGACGGTGTGCGGGGTACCGACGAGCACCGGGTGGGACCGGTGCGGCTCGTGGCCGGCAAGTTGGCCACGGTGCGCCAGGTCAAGGTGGCTGCTCTCGTGGCCTTCGCGGTGGCCGGCGGCGCCGGCCTGATCCTGGCGGCCAGGGTGACCTGGTGGTTCGTTCCCCTGGGACTGCTCTGCGCCATCGCCGGATGGGCGTACACCGGTGGTCCGCGACCCTATGGCTATCTCGGTCTCGGCGAGGTGTTTGTCTTTGTGTTCTTCGGGCTGGTTGCGACCGCGGGCTCGGCCTACGTCCAGCACGCACCGTTCACGGTCTCCGTCTCTGGCCACCTGTTCGCCTATTCCTACGACTGGGCGTACGCGCTCTGGGCCGGCGTCCCCGTCGGATTGTTGGCGGCGGCGCTCCTCGAGGCCAACAATGCGCGCGACCTCGAGACTGACACCGAAGCAGGGAAGAAGACATTGGCCGTGCGCCTCGGGCGGCAGGGAGCGGGCGTCCTCTACACCGGAACGCTGATGGCCGCAGCCGTCGGAATCGTCATCGTCGCTCACTACCAGGCGTGGGCCCTCATCGCCCTGGCCGCGTTCCCGCTCGCCATTGCTCCCGTTCGCCTGGCCCTGAGCGACAAGAAGGGCCGGGAGCTTCTGCCCATGCTGGGCGACACGGCTCGCCTGCAGATCGTGGGTGGTCTGCTGTTGGCCCTCGGTGTGCTGCTGTGAGGACGTCTCAATCGGGACTGACGGCGCGCAACCAATGAGACACCAGGCGTGCCACCGGCGCTGGCTGAGCCAGGTGGACGGCGTGGCCCCCACCGGGAACGAGAGTGGCGACGCCGCGAGGGACGAGGCGGGCCAGGCGCAGAGCGTGGCCGGCGAAGCGGATGTCGTCGGTGCCCGCCAGGGAAAGGACCGGTGCGGCGAGCGAACCCAGGCGATCCCACGAGGGCATCTGGGTGCCCGTACCGCAGAGTCGCAGACTCGAGGCCAGCCCCTCAGCGGTATTGCGGAGGCGCTCGGTCCGGTCGGCCGCACCCGTCTCGGTCAAGCGGTTGAACATGGGACCGCTGAGCCAGTGGTCGATGAACGCGCCGACGTCGCCGGAGGACTCGAGCTGATCCGCCATCGCCTCATCAGCAGCACGGCGTTGGTCTCGCAGTCCTTCGTCCTCGATACCCGCGGTCACGCCGATGAACACGACGTGGCGGAGGTTGAGCTCGTCCCCCAGGGCAGCGTGCAGGGCCACGCGCGCGCCGAGCGAGTACCCGACCACGTCACAGGATTCATCGCCGACAACGCCCTGCACCGCCTCGGCCACCAGGCCGGAGGCGGTCGACAGGTCGGCGCGGGTGCCGCCCGAACCGCCATGACCCGGGAGGTCGACGGCCACGATCGTGAAGTCCTTCTCGAGCAGATCGCCGAAGGCGCCCCAGAGGCGACCTGTCTGGGTAAAGCCGTGCAGTGCCACCAGGGGTGGGCCCGAGCCGCGAACCTCGACATGGAGTGGCACGCCGGGTGAGCGTACAGGCCACCTTCAGCGCCACCCTGGTTGACGAATGGGCCCGCTGTGGTGTCACGGAAGCCGTGATCTGCCCAGGATCACGCTCCACGCCCCTGACCGTCGCGCTCGCCGCTCGCCTCAACGTGCATGTGCGTCTCGACGAACGCAGCGCAGGGTTCTACGCCGTCGGTCTCGCCCTGGCCACGGGACGGCCAACCGTCGTCTGTGTCACCAGCGGCACCGCCGCAGCCGAACTGCATCCGGCGGTCGTGGAAGCCCATCACGCTCGCGTCCCCCTGATCGTCTGCACGGCCGACCGCCCACCAGAGCTGCTCGACACAGGAGCACCGCAGACCATCGACCAAGTCGGTCTGTTCACGACGGCGACCCGGTGGTCGTCCAACCCGGGCGTCCCCACATCCGAACAGGCCCACGTCTGGCGCCCCCTGGCCGCCCGCGCCTTCGGAGAGGCAATGCACGGGCCCTCGGGTCCCGGGCCCGTCCATCTCAACCTGGCTTTCCGTGAACCCTTGACCGGCACACCTGGCGAACTTCCGGATGGCCCGGGTCCGTTGGTCGGCTCGCTGGCCACGCAATGGCCCGTGCCTGAACCGGTGACCCTTCAGGGCAACGGAATCATCGTCGTTGGCGGGCTTACTCCCAAACCTCCAACCGCCACGCTCGTCCAGGCTCTGGCCGAACGTCTCCGCTGGCCGGTGCTGGCCGATCCCCGGTCAGGCTGCCGCTACCCGGGAACGATCGCTGCCGCCGATGCCATCGTCCGGACGGAACCGCCACCTCCCGAGACGGTGGTGCTCCTGGGTTCCCCTTGGCTGTCCAAGGCCCTCGGCGAGTACGTCGCCCGGGCCGCGGAGAAGGGTGCTCGCGTCGTGGTGGTCGACCCCTGGCGCCAGTGGACCGACCCGACTCGCGTCGCCACCGAGTTCCACCACTGTGATACCGACCAATGGCTGCAGGCGGCGATCGAGTCGGCACGGGTGGGCGACCCGACGTGGTCGGCTTCGTGGCAAGCCATGGAAGATGCAGCGCAGAGTGCCATCGAGGCGACCCTGGCCACCGAGCTCAGCGAGCCTCAGGTGGCCCGCCAGATCTACGCCTACGCGGCCAGCCGGGGCGCAACCGTCGTCGCGTCGGCGTCCATGCCCATCCGGGACCTCGAGTGGTTCGCCGCGCCGCAGCCGTCGCCGCCGAGCGTCCTGGCCAACCGCGGCGCCAACGGCATCGACGGCGTCGTCTCGACGGCCCTCGGTGTCGCCGCCGTCACGCCGGTCTCGTGCTCGACCATCGCACTCTTGGGTGACCTGGCCTTCCTCCACGACGTTTCAGGCCTGGTCAACCTCGATCCTGAGGCTCGTTGCACGTTCGTCGTCGTCGACAACGGTGGGGGAGGGATCTTCTCGTTCCTGCCCCAGGCGGGGGCGCTCGCACCGGAGGTCTTCGAGCGTCTCTTTGGAACGCCACCTCGCAGCGATATCGGCGCGGTGGCACGCGGCTTCGGGCTACGGGTGCACGAAGTTGCGACGACGGACGAATTGAAGGCCGCGCTCGACCAACCAGCTCCCTCCATGATCCATGTCCGGGTACCAGGGCGGCCCGAGAACGTCGCCCTGCACGAAGCAATCAACCAGGCGGTCCGTCGCGCGCTTGGGTGAACGTGGGTGAAGGCGTTGACGTGCTGATGCGGCCGGTGGGACTTCGGAAGGTCAGTTCGAGATTGGCGTCGCCTGAGACTGTCCAGCCCAGTTCGTGGACCGCCCGGTGGTGCTGGTCGCACAGCTCGACCAGGTTTTCGAGGTCGGTTGCCCCGCCGTCGATCCAGTGCCGGAGGTGGTGGACGTCCGTGAATTCGACGTGCGTACATCCGGGAAACCGGCAGCCCTTGTCGCGCCGGCGAATGACGATTCGTTGCGCGTCGGTGGGGTCTCGCCGTGTGCGGCCGAGGTCGAGCGAGCGACCATCTGGCCCGTCACCCGAGAGGAAGATCTTGGAGTCGCAGGCCAGGCGCCGCGCCACCTCGGTCGAGACGGGACCGAGGACATCGAGCTCAGCCGCTCCGGGACCGCCGGCCAGGAAGGAGAAATCGGCGTGGACGACCATCGTCGGGCGATTGCGCCGCATGCCCCCGGCCCGACCGCTACCGTCGTCAGCCCCCGAAACCCCCTTGCAGACCGCCACCAATGCGTCGGCCATGCGCTGATCGAATGGAGTGTTCTCCCGCACCTTCCCGGAGGCTCGGTCGACCAGGGCGCTCTTCACGATGGCGTACTGGTCGACGGGCAGCACGCCCGTGAGGCTGCGCCGCCGATCGTCGAAGCGGAGGAACCGGCGGGCGTAGAACCCTGTCGCCTGCTGGTCCGATTGATGCCGCGAGGCAATGGCGAGCTCACGGACCTGCTTGGCCGACCAGTGGGTGGCCTGCTCGGCCAGGGAGGCGTCCGTCTCCGGCTTCGCCACCTCGACGAGCGGTTTCACCTGATCGAACGAGAGCTTCCCCTTCGAGAGGGCATCGGAGATCTTGGGCAGCCGCCGGAGCTTGGCCGCCGCCGTGACCCAGTCGCGGGCAGTGCTGGCCGACACACCGCAGCGCAGGGTAAGCCAGGCCACCATGGAGGACGAGCCGTCGACCCTCCAGGCCTTACGCCGATCGAGCTCCACGATGGCGTTGAGCAGCTGACTCTGGTGGGCCGAGATTGCCTTGTGGTGCTGCGCCACACTGGCGATCAACGACTCGGTCCTCCTCGACACTGTTTCAGGTCGAGGTCCGTCTCTCAGGGTTTTCGATGGCATACACAATGAACGGTCGCCCCGATGTTCGGGAGGCGCCGAAGATCACTCAGTACGCCCGACTGGCACTCTGAGAACGGTCGTGATGGTTATTTGTGCGAGAGCTCGAGCGTGGCTCGTCCGTCGCCGATCACCCGCGCACCTGCCCAAATGAGCAACGATCCCACGCGCTGTCGTGAACGGGAGAACCGCGGTGATTGGTCATCGTGGTGGACTCGTGGTTGACCTCGGCTGCGTCGTGCAGAGAGGAGATCCTCGTGTCTGGCTTTGGCGAGGGCTCGAAGTAGTTCGGGGTGCATGGTTGCTCCTTGAGAACAGAGAAGAAGTATGTACGGGGGGTGTAACAAACGGCGTGGGCGCGACGCGGCAGAGCCGATGGCCCGAAAGTGTGAAGAAGCGGGGCGCTGGCGCGCTCGCCGCGAACTCGATGCTGGTCAGCCCAGCAGAGCGTGATTGCCCGCGGCAGCGGGGGCGCACAGCGTCGGCTTCTGATCGATTGTCGACAACTTCATATGTGCACCTCCTTCGTGCTCGCGTTCGAGTTGCTATGGAAACATATGCACGCACAAATGGCGAGCATTGCGGGCGAGAACGCAATGAATGTGCGCAGCCACCGCGCGGACCACCGATGGAATGCCGATCAACTGGAATGCCGATCAACGACTGCGAGAACACGCGTCGAAGTGACGACCTGTGGCAGAGCGCAGGCGGCGAGCGACCGTGCGTGCCGACGCCAGCAGCACACCCAGCAGCACACTCAATCCTGAACCGACGAACTTCGGACTGCCGAATGACCCGGTGCGCATGCGACCCGCCCAGGCAAATGTCCGGCCGACGACCACACAGAGCGGGGCCGGCTCGCTCCTCAGCGATAGCGGTCGGCCGGCACCCATTCCCCGTGGCTCCGGAACGGCAGCCGCTCGGGCAGGTGAATCACCGCCTCGGGTGAGCGCCGGCCAAAGGAGGAGGCGTCGAGCACGTACAGGTCGCTCGCTCCCCGGTCGGGATCGTCGACCACGGTCAGGAGCCAACCCTCCTCGTCGTTGTGCCCGTCGACGGATCGCACGAAGATCGGCTCGCTCACCCGCCTCCCCTCGACGGGGCTCCACGACGCCACCTCGTCCCGGTCGAGGTCGAACTTCAAGAGGCCGGCCGGGTGGACCAGGGCGCCTTCATCGGAACCGCCCGAGGCCGACCCGTTGAACTCCAACCCTAAACGTGAAGTCGAGCCTGACCCTGAAGTCGCACTCGAGGTCCCCGGCGTCGCCACGAGCTCGACGGCGTAGCCGTACCGGAAGGCCTGGCCCTCACACGTCTGGTCCATCCGTGGATACTCCACATGCCGGTCGTCCAACTGCTGGCGCTCGAGACGATCGCCCACGAGCCGCCAGCGCTCCAGGACGGCCAGACTCCCGCCGATCGGCGTCCGCCCGATTCCCGCCGGTCCCACCACCGAGGCCCCCAGATCGACGAGTTGTCCGGGTTCGGGGGCGTCGTAGCGGCACACCACCAGCGCCAAGTCGCGCAGGTCCCCCGATGCACCCGCCCCTGATGCACCCGCGGCGCCGTCCGGCCCTCGGAGCGGGCCGCCGACCTCTTCCCACGCACCGAGCACATGGGTGACCACACACGGGTCGACGCGGAACCAACGCACCAGCGAGCCGTCGCCGCCCCGGGGCACCACGCCGATCCACCCTTCCGCGCCGGGCACCCACCCGAACGGCACCGCCGGGTCGGACGTCTCCGCAGAGCCGACATCGTCGCCGGCCTCACCGCCCCCGCCCCCACCACGCCGCAACTCGAGCCGCCGAGTCGGCGACTCGATGAACACGACATGGTCCTCGGTCACCCCGATGTCGTGCTGCCAGGTGGCGCGCTCGAGCGCAATCGACTGCGCGTTGCGCAGGCCCCCGCTCGCATCCCATTCGCCCAGGCGCAACCAGACGTCGGTCTCCCCGCCGGCGCGAGCGTCAGCGTCATCACCCACGCCCAGCCCGTCGTCCACCGAGAAGAGCACCCGAGCCCCGTCCGAGGCGACCCGGTGCACGTGCGAGGCGATCGGCACCGTCAGACCACCACCGAACTCTTCCTCGGCCAGCAGGCGGGAGTACTGCGACGGCAGACCCGCCTCGGGCAGCGCCAGCACCGAACCGGCGTGCCAGAAGACACCGGCGTCCGCCGGCGAGTCGACCTCCAGGTACGACACCGCGTGACCGTCGCGCAGCTCCACGGCGTGCAGCGCACCCCGTGTCGGGGCCGCCCCGTCCCGGCGCCCCGGCCCCACCCGGTAGAGCATCCCTTGGAGATCCGGCGGTAACGATCCCTCCATGGGCAACGGCACCACTCGGGAGAAGCCAGTGCCGATCACCATGCGGCCAATCAACCTACCTGCGTATGGCAGCATCAAAGGCATGCCCACGCTTTCGGAGGACCTCGCCTTCCGCGGCCTGATCCACCAGGTGACCGACCCCGATCTCCCGAAGCGCCTCGATGACCCGAGCGCCCCCATCACGCTCTACGCCGGCTTCGACCCGAGTGCCGACAGCCTCCACGTGGGCAATCTCCTCCAGCTCTGCACGCTGCGCCGCTTCCAGGACGGTGGGCACCGCCCCATCTCCCTCGCCGGCGGGGGCACCGCCATGATCGGCGACCCGGGCGGCAAGCAGAGTGAGCGCCAGCTCCTGACCCTCGAGACCATCGAGTCCTACCTCGAAGGGGTCCGCCCCCAGCTGGCCCAGTTCCTCGATCTCGACCGGGCCTTGCTCCTCAACAACGCCGACTGGTTGGCCGAGCTCTCCACCCTCGAGTTCCTGCGCGATGTGGGCAAGCACTTCACGGTCAACCAGATGGTGGGCAAGGAGTCGGTCAAGACGCGCTTCGAGCGACCCGACCAAGGCATCAGCTACACCGAGTTCAGCTACATGCTCCTCCAGGCCTACGACTTCCTGCGCCTGCACGAGGACCACGGCTGCGAACTGCAGATCGGCGGCAGCGACCAGTGGGGCAACATCACGCTCGGGGTCGAGCTCATCCGCAAGGTCTGCGGCGACGAGGCCTACGGGCTCACCACTCCGCTCGTCCTCAAGCCCGACGGCACCAAGTACGGCAAGACCGAGAGCGGCACCGTCTGGCTCGATGCGCAGCGCACCAGCCCCTTCGCCATGTACCAGTTCTTCGTCAACACGCTCGACGAACAGGTCGGCCAGCTGTTGCGGTTCTTTTCTTTCTTGGATCACGACGCAATCTCCCAACTGGACTCGGACACGGCGACGCACCCGGAGCGCCGCCAGGCCCAAAAGGCCCTCGCCCGTGCGGTCGTGGCGATGGTGCACGGGGAGGCCGAGGTGGCCAGGTGCGAGGAGGCCTCGGCTGCGCTCTTCAGCGAGGAGATCGCCGGCCTGAGCGAGGACATGCTGCTCGCCGTGACGGAGGACGCCCCGACGACGGAGCTGGGTCGGGCCGAGCTGGTCGACGGTGGCCTCGGGCTGGTCGACCTGTTCGAGCGCACCGGCCTGGCCAAGTCGCGCGGTGAAGCTCGGCGCACCATCGACCAGGGCGGCGCCTACGTCAACAACGTGCGCCAGAACGACGCTGCTCGCACTCTGGGCCCCTCCGACCTGCTGCACGACCGTTACGTGGTGCTGCGCAAGGGCAAGCGCGACGTCCACATCGTCCGGGCCACCTGATCCGCCAGGCATGGACCGACGCCGGCGCCACCGGACCACGACCCTCGCCCTCTTGTTCGTCGTGCTCGGATCCGCCTTGGCCCTGACCTCGTGTGCCGGGGCGGACCAGCAGGGTTCGGCCGCCCACCGCATGTCGGCGTGGGTCAAGGGCACCAGCTTCGGCGCCGACATCGGGACCCTGGTCGCTGACAACGCGCGCATCGCCAAGGTGACGCCCAATGGCGCCGGAGCGCTCCACGCTGCCTGCAGCACCATGATCAACGACGCCGAGATGGCGAACAGCTCGCTGCCCTCGCCCGACCCCACCGTCACCGATCTGCTGACCAAGGCCTACGGCCTCGAAGGCGACGCGGGGAACGACTGCTACAACTCGGGCGCCACCAACCAAACGCTGCTCACCAAGTCCGAGCGCGAGGGCATCAAGGCCGACGCCCTCTACGACGAGGTGATCCAGCGCATCCGCCAGATCACCGGCGCGGCGCCGGTGACGACGACGACGTCGGGCAACAGCGGCAACTCCGGCGTCGGGGGGATCTTCGGATGACCGCACCGACGCCACCCCCGTCCGGAGATTCCGGCGCCGCCACGCCCGAAACCGGGGCCGACGAGTTCGACCGCCACCGTCGCCGGGTGCTCTGGAGCCTCACCACAGGCCTGTACCTCGTGGGCAGTCGCTCCGGGGACGAGGTCAATCTCATGACGGCCAACCTCGTCGTCCAGGTCTCCATCGAGCCGAAGCTGGTCGCCGTCGCCCTCGAACGCGAGTCGGTCACCGCCCGTCTCGTCCGCGCCGGTGAGGGCTTCACCTTGACCGTCCTGGCCCGGGCCGACCGCGACGTGGTGCGGCGCTTCGTCAAGCCGGTGGTCGAGGTGGAGCGGGCGCCCGACGGGACGGTGACGTCCATGAGCGGCCGTGCCGTCGAGGAGGTCGGCCCCCAACGCGTGCCTGTCCTGGCCTCGAAGGCGGGCTATCTGCTGTGCCGTCTGGAGCGGGTCGACGAACTGGGCAGTCACGACCTCTACATCGGCGAGGTGACCGAGGTGGGAGGCGAACCCGCCGAGGCCGGGGTCCTGCGCATGGAGGACACCCGCATGCACTACGGCGGCTAGGGCTGGTTCTCTGCCTCCGTCTCCGTCTCCGTCCCCGGGCGCCGGTTTGGGCCGCAGGTCGATGCGCAAGGTCAAGATGCCGTCGACCAGTTCGGCTTCGGCGTCGCCGATCATGGCGTAATCCGTGAAATCGCGCTGGGCCTGCTCACGAAAGCGCACCCGCTCGGGCCCCTCGATGGGTGGCATGCCCCGAGTCCGCACCGCCTCGGCCCGCTGCCGGAAGCGGGCCACCATTTCCTGAGGATCGAACGCCGCAGGCACGGCGCTCAGCGTAGATGGTGGAATGGAGGGCAGTGAGTGACGGCCTGCCCCACGTCGCCAAGCCCGTGACGGCCGAGTTGGTGGCGGCGCATGTCCGCGAGGCACTCGAGAGCAACGACGTGGGGCGCTTCGCCGAGCTGCTCAGCCCGGACGTGCACTGGGGCGCGCCGGGCGATGCCACGCCGCCCTGTCAGAATCGCAAACAGGTACTGAAGTGGTATTCGAAGGGGCGCGAGGCCGGGCGCCGCGTCTCCACCGTTACCGAGGTCGAGGTGCACGGCGACGCCGTGTTGGTTGGCATGCACCTCGAGGGAGAGGGGGAGCGCTGGCAGGTGCTCCGGGTCGGACCGCTTGGGGTCAACGACATCCGGGGGTTCGAGGACAGAGTCCAGGCAGCCGCTCAATTGCTCCTCTGAGCTGGGAGAGGGCGGGGGAGTGCCCGCCAGCCACTACACTGTGAGACGGTCGGAAGGGCCCGTGCAGTCTGGCCGTGGGGCGGGTTGGGTAGTCGCGGACCGGGTGTGACAAGGAGTTCTCGTGAAAAAGGGACGCCATCGGCGCTTCGAGGAAGCGCGAAGCCTGAAGCGATCTTCCACAGAGTCGACAGGGAAGTGCGTCGAGTGCGGGGCTGAGCCGGACGACGTGCACGCGTCGTGGTGCATGGCCGAAGAGGACAAGTACGACCGCATCCTCGGTTCCATGCCGTCGACGTCGACGTCCACGTCGGACGACGATCCGCTCAACGACTGATCTGTCGTTTCAGCCGCCCAGCCTGATCAGCGGCCCAGCCTGATCAGCGGCTCAAACGTCGTCAGCCGCCCAGCCTGATCACCGCTCAACCTGATGGGCTGCGCCGCGAGCGCGCCCTCCCAGGCGACCGGCTCGGACCTTCCACCTTCACCTCCACGGCACCGACCGACGCCGTCTCCGTGTCGGAGCGTCGCCGCACGGCCGGATGGGGGAGGGCCACGCGTTGCCGGCGCAGCCGGGCCCGTTCGTCGAGCAGCGAGACCATCTCCCGGTAGACCTTGGCCCCCACCATTTCGGTGAGCTCGGCCTCCATCTCCTTGTACACGGGCTTGGTTCCCACGAAGGCGTCGGGCGCCTCGGTACACCACCAGTGGAACTCGCGCCCGCCCTTGCCCCAGTGGCGCCGGTCCCACTGGCGCACGACCGAGGTGACGTGGCCCTCCTCGTCGTCGACCTGGTCCTCGCGCCGTAAGGGGAGTTGCCAGCACACTTCTGGCTTGAGCGTCATGAAGTTGACGCCTCGACGCGCTGCGGCGATGTGGAAGGCGCAGCCCGCGCCGGCGGCGAAATCCGGTTTGTTCAAGAAGATGCAGGCGTCGCCGAGCAGCTTGGTCACGGTCTCGCCGTGCTTGTTGACCTCGATCACGTTCTTCTTCTTGCCGTGGTTCTGCCACTCTTCGGGGGTCAGGGTTGCCGCCGCCTTCTCGACCCGCCGGGCGTCCTTCTTGTCGACCAGGTGGGCGCCGTAGCTGCAGCAGCCCTGTACGAGCTCGGGCGCCGGGCCGGTGAGCACGCCTTGGCAGCCGTTGCCGAAGATGCAGGTCCAGTTGCTCGTGAGGAACGTGGCGTCGAAGACCCATGTCCGCTCCTCTTCGTCGTCCTCGAAACTCAGCCACTCGTGCGGGTCGATGGGTTCACGCGCCATGTCGAGCGACGATACAGCGTGTGCCTCCTTGGGCGAGGCACCGTTCGCCGCGAAATCGCGCGACGACGCGAACCGCGACGACACGAGCCGCGACGGCGCGCCGATCTTCTGGCGACCCGCCCCGTCTCGCCGGCGGACCGACGTCGGGCGGCCATCGCGACGAGAGCCGGACCGAATACCGCTGCGGAGAGCTCCGGGCCCGGGCCCGGTCTCCGATGCCTGCGTCTCCGATGTCTGCGGGGACTTGCCCGCGGCGCGAAGTCAGCTCGTCGTCGTTCCGTCCTCGCTTCGGTGCTCGACGGCCAGGATCACCTGCTCGCCCCAAATACTCCCCACTTGCCCCGGCCCAGCCCAGCCCGGCCGGCCCAGCCCGGCCCGGCCCGGGCTGGCGCGGGCTCGGCTCCGAGGAGGCGCGGCCCGACTGGGTCGCGGCGCTGCCGAGGACGGTCGAGCCTGTCCGGCGCTCCGGTGCAGGCTGCCCGGGGGAGTCCGCCCGAGGTGGCGCAGCCGGCTACCCCGATTGTCGGGCCACGCGACCAGGGTGACCTGACCAGCGCCGTAGACTTGTGCGTCATGGCAACGACCGCAGAAGATCTCCAGACCACCGCCCCCGTCGTGACCCTGACGCCCGAGGCGTTCGGGATCGTCAAGGAGGCGATCGGACAGGAGCCCGACCCGGGCTCGCTGGCCCTGTGGCTCGAGGTGCGCGGCGTGCAGGAGGGCTCGTTCGTCTACGACCTCTACTTCCAGGCCGTCTCCGACGCCGGCGAGGGTGACGCCCGTCACGAGCACGAGGAGCTCGTGGTGATCGTGCCCGAGGCCAGTGTCGACCGTCTGCCGCGGAGCCCGGCTCGAGTGGTCCGACGACGGCGGCGGCGGACTGGTACTGGTCAACCCCAATACGCCGAGCGTCGAGGAGGCGAATCCGGGCGTGCCGCCCGAGATCCTGGCCAAGGGCATCAGCGGGCCGCTGGCCACCCGGGTGATGGCCGTCCTGGAGCAGGCGGTCAACCCCTCCATCGCCAGCCACGGCGGGCGGGCCGATCTGGTCGCCCTGAACGAAGAGGACGGGACGGCCTACCTGCGCCTGTCCGGCGGGTGCCAGGGTTGCGCCATGTCGCAGATGACGCTGCGCCAGGGGATCGAGACCACGTTGCTCGAAGAGGTGCCCGAGCTGACCAAGGTGACCGACGTCACCGACCACGGCAGCGGCGACAACCCCTTCTACTCCTGAGCTCCGCACCCGGACGCGCCAGGTGCGCGTGCCGGCCCTGCCGGAACCGCCGATGACCCGCGCCCCAGCTGAGGGGGCGTACAGGTCGTCCGGTAGCGTTGACCCGTGCTGCGCTTCCTGACCGCGGGGGAATCCCATGGCAAGGCCCTCGTCGTCGTCGTCGAGGGACTGCCCGCCGGCCTGCCGGTCGAGGCCTCTGACATCGGCAACGAGTTGGCACGGCGCCGCCTCGGTTACGGACGCGGCCCTCGCATGCGCTTCGAGGCCGACGAGATCACCCTGGTCGGCGGCATCCGCCACGGGCGCACGCTCGGCTCGCCGGTCGCCATCGAGATCGCCAACAGCGAGTGGCCCAAGTGGACCGAGGAGATGTCCCCCGACCCCGGCGCACCGGCCAAGCTGCTCACCCAGCCCCGGCCCGGCCACGCCGACCTGCCGGGGATGCTCAAGTACGGCTTCGACGACGCCCGCGACGTGCTCGAGCGGGCCTCGGCCCGCGAGACCGCGGCCCGGGTGGCCGCGGGGACGCTGGCCAAGCTGCTGCTGACGCACCTCGGGGTGTCGATCGTGAGCCACATCGTGCGGCTGGGGGAGGCGGCGACGGGACCGGACAGCCCGCGCCCGGGACCGGCCGACCTGGACCGGGTCGACGAGAGCGCGGTGCGCTGCTTCGACCCGGCGGCCGAGGAGGCGATGATCGCCGCCGTGAAGGCGGCCGGCAAGGCCGGCGACTCGCTGGGCGGGGTGGCCGAGGTGTTGGCCTACGGCGTTCCGGTCGGGTTGGGCAGCCACGTGCAGTGGGACCGCAAGCTCGACGCCAACCTGGCCCAGGCCCTGATGTCGATCCAGGCCGTGAAGGCGGTCGAGATCGGCGAAGGGTGGGAGAACGCGGGCCGGCGCGGCTCGGAGGCCCACGACGCCATCCTCTACGACGAGTCGGACGGCTACGTCCGGCCGACGGACCGGGCCGGGGGGATCGAGGGCGGGATCTCGAACGGCGCGCTGGTGGTGGCCCGGGTGGCCATGAAGCCGCTGGCCACCTTGAACCGGCCCGTGCTCCAGACGGTGGACGTCGTGACGAAGGAGTCGACGCACAGCTTCCGCGAGCGCACCGACACCACGGCGGTGCCCGCCATGGGTGTCGTGGCCGAGTCGATGGTGGCGCTCGTCCTGGCCAACGAGGCGCTGCGCAAGTTCGGTGGCGACTCGCTGGCCGAGATCGTGCGCAACCGCGACGGGTACGCCGACGCGCTGGGGTCGACGCCGTCGGCCGCGGTGGGCCGGCGGGCGCCGGGCGCGGGCGACTTCGTGGGCAACGAGCCGGAGGCGACGCCGGACCCGGACGGCATCGGCAGCGCGGCGGGATGACACCGCGCATCCTGCTGGTCGGGATGATGGGCGCGGGCAAGACGACGACCGGGCAGCTGCTGGCCGCCGCGCTCGGCTGGCGCTACTTCGACTCGGACGCCGACGTGGAGGCCGACACCGGGCTCACCGTGCCCGAGCTCTTCGCCCGCGACGGCGAGGCCGCCTTCCGGCGGGCCGAAGCGACCGTGCTCGCCCGCGCCTGCGCCGACCCGTTGCCCTCGGTGGTCTCGGTGGCCGGTGGCGCCGTGCTCAGCCCGGACAACCGGGAACGCATCGTCGCGCAGCGGCACCGTGGTGTGGCTGCGGGCGCGGCCCGAGACGCTGGCCGCCCGGGTCGGTGACGGCGTCGGGCGCCCGTTGCTGGACGACGATCCGGCGGAGGCCATGGTGCGGCTGAGCGCGGAGCGGGCGCCGTTCTACGAGGAGGTGGCCGACGTCGTGGTCGACGTCGACGACCTCGCGTCCGACGAGGTGGCCGAGCGCATCCTGGCCGCGGTCGGGGCCGACGCGGTGATCGATGTCGTGGAGGGTGGCAGTGACGGTCTCGGAACCGGGACCGGACGACCGGGACCGGGGACTGACGTGCACGCCCTCTCCGTCGACCTGGCCGACCGGTCCTACCCCGTGCTCGTGGGCGCGGGCGCCCGCCACGAGGTGGCCCGCTTCGTGCCGCCCGGGGCCAAGCTGGCGGTTGTCGTCACCCAGGAGGCGATCAGCGATGCCGGGTGGCTCGTCGACCTCGACCCGGGGCTGCCCTTCGAGGTCTGTCCCATCGCCGACGGTGAGGGGGCCAAGACGCTGGCCACGGTGGAGTCGCTGACCCGACGCTTCGCCGCCTCGGGCCTGTCCCGCGCCGACGTGGTCATCGCGGTCGGCGGCGGCATCGTGACCGACGTGGCCGGGTTCGCCGCCGCCACCTATCACCGCGGCACGGCCTACCTCAACGTGGCCACCTCCCTGCTGGCCCAGGTCGACGCGGCCATCGGCGGCAAGACCGGGGTGAACCTGCCCGAGGGCAAGAACCTGGTCGGTGCGTTCTGGCAGCCCCACGCCGTGCTCTGCGACACCGAGACACTGCAGTCCCTGCCGCGGCGCGAGTGGGCCTGCGGGCGGGGCGAGATCGCCAAGTACGCCTTCCTGGGAGAGGGGCCCAGCGCGGACCAGCCCATCGAGGAGCAGGTGGCCCGCTGCGCCGCCATCAAGGCGGCGGTGGTGTCGGAGGACGAGCGCGAGGGCGGCCGGCGCATGATCCTCAACTACGGGCACACGTTGGCCCACGCGTTGGAGGGCGCCGCGCTGAGCGAGCACCCCGACTGGGACCTGCGCCACGGCGAGGCGGTGGCCATCGGGATCCTCTTCGCGGCCCGCCTGGCCGAGCGCCTGGGGCGGATCGACGCGGCGCGGGTGGCCGAGCACCGGGCGGTGGTGGGCAGTTTCGACCTGCCCGACGGACCTGCCGCCGGGGGCCCGGGCCGAGGAGCTCGTGGCCTTCATGGGGCGCGACAAGAAGGCGCAGCACGACCTCACCTTCGTGCTCGACGGGCCCGAGGGCGTCGAGGCCGTGCGCAGCGTGGCCGTGGCGGACGTGGTCGCTACCCTGGCGGACATGGGTGCCCGACCGTGAGCCTCGTCCTCCTGCTGTCGGGGCCGAACCTCAACCTGCTGGGTGAGCGTGAACCCGAGATCTACGGCACCGAGACGCTGGCCGACCACGTGAAGCGGGCCGAGGCGGCGGCGGCCCGGCACGGGCTCGACCTCGAGCACCGCCAGACCAACCACGAGGGCGAGCTGGTCGACGCCGTGCACGGGGCCCGCGGGCGGGCCGACGCGCTGGTCGTCAACGCGGGTGCGTTGAGCCACACGTCGTGGTCCCTGCACGATGCGGCGGCCGCCTTCGACGGGCCCCTCGTCGAGCTCCACCTCTCGAACCCGGCCGCCCGCGAGCCCTTCCGCCACACCTCGGTGCTGGCGCCGGTCGCCTCCGGCGTCGTCGCCGGCTTCGGCGGGCTGGGCTACGAGCTCGCCATCGATGCCGTTGCCGCACTGCTGAAGGGAGCACAGGACCGATGACCACCACGAGCGCCTCCGCCCCGGCCCCGACGGGGGCCCGGGTCAACCCGTACACGCCGGCCACCACGGCCTTGCCTCCGCTCACGGTGACCGGCCGCATCGACCGCCTGCGCGCCGCCTTCGACGATCTCGGGGTCGACGCGCTCGTGGTGACCACGTTGCCCAACATCCGCTACCTCACCGGGTTCTCCGGTTCGGCCGGTGTCCTCACGGTGAGCCGCGCCCGCGCCCTGCTCACCACCGACGGGCGCTACCGCACCCAGTCGGCCGAGCAGCTCTCGGGGTCGGGCGCCGAGGCCCAGGTCGACATCGAGATCGGGCCGGTGGCCGCCCAGCGCAAGGCGGCGCTGGACCTGCTCACCATCCACACCCGCATCGGGCTGGAGGCCGACAACATCACCTGGAGCGGCCAGCGGGTCTGGGCCGACCTGGTGGACCCCGACCACCTGGTGCCCACCTCGCGCGCGGTGGAGGCGCTGCGCGAGCGCAAGGACGCGGCGGAGATCGCCCGCATGGAGCGGGCCGCCGCCATCGCCGACGCCGCGCTCTTCGAGGTGTTGCCCCTCATGAGCCAGGGCGTGACCGAGGAGCACTTCGCGCTCGAGCTCGACACGGCCATGCGCCGCGGTGGTGCCGAGAGCACCGCCTTCGACACCATCGTGGCGGCGGGGGAGAACTCGGCCAAGCCGCACCATCACCCCGGCGGCCGTGCCATCGCCCCGGGCGACCCGGTCGTGGTCGACTTCGGTGCCACCTTCGAGGGCTACCGCTCCGACATGACCCGCACCTTTTGCGTCGACACCGACCCCGAGGGCGAGCTGGCCCGCATCTTCGAGGTGGTGCGCACCTCGCAGGCGGCCGGCGCGCAGGCGGTGCGCCCCGGCATCAGCGCCAAGGAGGTGGACGACCTCTGCCGCCAGATCATCAGCGAGGCCGGCTGGGCCGACCGTTTCGAGCACGGCACCGGCCACGGCGTCGGCCTCGACATCCACGAGGCCCCGACGGTCTCGCAGCTGGGCACTGCTATCCTCGCCCCCGGCTTCGTCGTCACCGTCGAGCCTGGTGTGTACGTTCCCGGGCACGGTGGCGTCCGCGTCGAGGACACGCTCGTCGTGACCGAGGACGGTGCTCGCCCCCTGACCCGATTCACAAAGGACATCCATGGCAGTCTCGACCAATGACCTGAGGAACGGCATGAGCCTGGACCTGCCCGAGGGTCTGTTCAGCGTCGTCGAGTTCCAACACGTCAAGCCGGGCAAGGGCGGTGCCTTCGTGCGCACCAAGCTCAAGAACCTGCGCAGTGGTGCGGTGATCGAGCGCACCTACCGGGCGGACGAGAAGCTCGAGCAGGCCATCATCGACAAGCGGGACATGCAGTTCCTCTACCGCGACGGCACCGACTACGTGTTCATGGACACCACGACGTACGAGCAGATGAACGCCGCCCCGGAGACGCTCGGCGACGCGCCCAACTACCTGAAGGAAGGCGACGACGCCAACATCGCGATGTACAACGGCGAGATCGTCGGCGTCGACCTGCCCGCCGCGGTCGAGCTCACGGTCACCGAGACCGAGCCCGGCATGCAGGGCGACCGGGTCTCGGGCGCCCGCAAGGCGGCCACGCTGCAGACGGGCCTGGTGGTCCAGGTGCCCCTGTTCGTGAACACCGGCGACGTCCTCAAGATCGACACCCGCTCAGGCGACTACCTGACCCGGGCCTAGCGCCCGGCATGGCTGACGACGCCCCCCGCCACCAGCAACGGGAACGGGCGCTCTCCCTCCTCTACGAGGCCGAGCTCAAGGGGGAGGACCCCGTGGCCGTGGCCGACGCGCTGGCCGTGCCGCCCGACCCCTACGTCCGCACGTTGCTCGAGCACGTCTCGGCGGGAGGCGACGAGGCCGACCGCCGTATCGGCGGCGCCTCGGCCAACTGGCCCATCGAGCGCATGGCCGTGATCGACCGCCTGGTGCTGCGCCTGGCCGTGGCCGAGTTGTCCGACCCCGGGGGCCCGCCCACGGCCGTGGTCATCGACGAGGCCGTCGAGCTGGCCAAGGCGTACTCGACCGACGAGTCCGGTGCCTTCGTCAACGGCATCCTCTCCGCCATCGCCCGTGAGGTGAAGCCGGGCTGATCCCCGGGTTCCTGCCGTCGACCTCGGTGGCCCGCCGTTGATCAGCGACGCCAATAGTGCTACTCTCATTGGCATCACACCGGACCTCCGCGTCGACCCCAGCGACCCGCTCTTCCTCCACGAGCAGGTTGCCGCTGAAATCCGTCGAGCCATCGCCGACGGTGAAGCCGTCCCGGGCGAACGACTCCCTCCGGCTCGGGACCTGGCCAAGGTTCTCGGCGTGAACGCCAACACGGTCCTTCGGGCAATGCGACAGCTCCGAGACGAAGGGCTCGTCGAGTTTCGCCGGGGGCACGGGATCACCGTCAGCGGACAAGCGCCGGAGCGCAGCGCACTGGTCGCGCGGGTGAGGGATCTGGTGCGCTACGCCCGGGTGCAGGGCTATCAGCCCGACGAATTGATCCAGATCATTCAGGGCCTGCGGTGACGCTCACCCGCCCGCGACCGGAGGTCACCGAGCCAGAGGGGACCGAAGCCCTCATCCGAGAGGCGCGGCGCGAGCAGCGCCGGCGCCGGCGGCGACGGACTGCGTTGATCACGCTGGTCCTCGTCGTCGCGGCCGTGGTCGTGACGACGTTCCAGGGAGGTGGTCCTTCCCCGCCGCCCCGTTCGTCCGCTCATCTTCCCCGCCCGCCCGCACAGCGAAGGGTGAACGGCCCCTCGCTCGGTCTCGCCACTTCGTACCAGTTGAGCGGTCCGATCGGCGTCTCGGCCGACCGAGGTGGGGACGTCTACTTCACCGATGGGAACCGCGTGTTCGAGGTCGTCGGGGCGACGCGCCAACTCGAGGTCGTGGCCGGAACGGGGGCGGGGGGTTTCTCCGGCGACGGTGGCCCGGGCCCCGAGGCCACCCTTTCGAGCCCGAGCGGCGTCGCCGTGGCGCCGAACGGCGACGTCTACTTCCAAGACGGCACTCGCGTCCGTAAGGTCTCGGCGGCCGATGGGGTCATCTCGACCGTGGCCGGAGACGGCCGCAGCGGCTCCAGCGGAATTGGGGGCCGAGCCGTCAGAGCGTCGCTGAACTTCGCGGGCGATGGAACCGCCGTCGGGGGCCTCAGCGACTCCGTCGCCGTGGGTCCCGACGGCGACCTCTACCTGGCCGAGACCGGCAACAACGAGGTCCAGAAGGTGTCGCAGGCCACCGGGGTCATTACGACGGCGGTGGGACCGGGGATCCATTGCGGCCCGCTGGACGGGATCTGCCAGGCGGCCTCCCATCCGTGCGCGCCGGTGGGTGTCGCAGTGGACAGCTCCTCGAACATCTTCGTCGCCACCGGATGTGGTTCGATCCGCGAGAAGGTCGCGGCCACCGGTGTGACGTCGACGATCTACTCCACACGTCGGGATCCCACCCTGGCGGGGACGGGGGGTGCGCACGATCCGACAGGATTGGCGGTCGGCAACGACAAGACGCTCTTCGTCACGGAGGCCTACGGCCGACGGTTGCTCGAGCTCGACCTGGCCAGCGGGCGGGTCGTCTCGGTCGCTGGAACCGGCGTCGAGACGTCCCCGGAACCGGGTCAGACCGCGGGTGACGGGGGACCGGCTTCCGCCGCCAGCTTCGGACTGGCACTCGGCGCCGCAGTCGATGGGCACGGGAACGTCTACGTGGCCGACTTCTTCAACGACGCCATCCGGATGATCGACCCCCGCACCGGTGTGATCTCAACGGTCGCCGGGCAGATCCCCATGTCGCCGGAGCAGCAGGGACACTGCTGCTGAGCGGGCGAACCGGCAGGGCCGTTCGACGGCCGGGGCTGAAGCGTCTCGGCGACCGCCGCCGGCGGGCGCGATAAGGTGTCTCCCTGACCGTGAAGTGAGTCCCGTGAGGCTCACACGGCAGGAGGAGCAGTGGCCGAACGCGAGCGCAGTCATACGCGACCCCACGGGGGCGTGTTCGTGGCCCACTCCCAAGTCCTCACTTCCGCCGACGTCCAGCGCGCCCTGACGCGCATGTCCCACGAGATCATCGAGCGCAACGGTGGCGCGGAGGACGTCGTGCTCATCGGGCTCCAGACCGGCGGCGTCCCGCTGGCCGCCAAGATGGCGGAGAACCTGCGCCACATCGAGGGGTGTGCGCTGGAGGTGGGCACGCTCGATGTGGCCTTCTACCGCGACGACATCGGCCTGCGCCCCGTCCTGCCCGAGGCGGTCACCGACGTGCCGGTCGATCTCGCCGGCCGGGTGGTGGTCCTGGTCGACGACGTGCTCTTCACGGGGCGGACCATCCGGGCCGCGCTCAACGCGCTGAACGATTTCGGCCGGGCCCGGGCCGTTCAGCTCGCCGTCATGGTCGACCGGGGCCACCGCGAGCTGCCCATCCGGCCCGACTTCGTGGGCAAGAACCTGCCCACGCGGCGCGAGGAGATGGTCGACGTCGGCGAGGACGGCGTCTGGATCGGCACTCTGGAGGACCGGTGAGCGGCCCCCAGCATCTGCTCTCGGTGGCCGACCTCGGGGGCGCGGACGGCATCGGCGAGGTGCTGCGGGTGGCCGAGGCGTTCGCCGAAGTGGAGCGGCGCTCGGTGCCCAAGGTGCCCACGCTGCGCGGCAAGGTGGTGGCCACCCTCTTCTTCGAGGAGTCGACGCGCACCCGGCTCTCGTTCGAGACCGCGGCGAAGCGCCTGTCGGCCGACGTGCTCTCCCTCGCCGTGGCCTCGTCGTCGGTCAAGAAGGGCGAGAGCCTGCGCGACACGGTCGAGACGGTCGAGGCCATGGGCATCGACGCCGTCATCATCCGGCACTCCTCCTCGGGCGCGCCGCACCAGGTGACCCGTTGGGTGGAGCGGGCCGCGGTCATCAACGCGGGCGACGGGTGGCACGAGCACCCGACGCAGGCCCTCTTGGACTGCTTCACCGTGCGCCAGGTGCTCGCCGAGCGCAAGGGTGTCGCGCCCGGGGACCTCGGCGTCGGCTGCTTCGAAGGCCTGCGCGTCCTGATCGTCGGCGACGTGCGGCACAGCCGGGTGGCCCGCTCCGAGGTGCTGGCCTACAGCGCCCTGGGAGCCCACGTCACCTTGGCTGCACCGGGCAGCCTGCTGCCACCCTCGCTCGAAGGCTGGCCGGTCGAGGTGGCCAACGACTTCGACGACGCGCTGGCCGACGCCGACGTGGTCTCGCTGCTCCGCCTCCAGGCCGAACGCGGGAGTGGGTCGTTCGTGCCCTCGCTGCGCGAGTACACGGCGCGTTGGGGGCTCACGGCGCGCCGGGTGGCGCGGCTGGGCGAGGACGCCATCGTCACCCACCCTGGGCCCATGGTGCGGGGCGTCGAGATCGCCTCGGACGTGGCCGACCTGCCGCGCACGGTGGTGACCCAGCAGGTGACCAATGGGGTGGCCGTGCGCATGGCCATCCTGTTCTTGTTGCTCGGGGGCGAACTGCCCGGAGCGGTGGAGGTGCCGGCCGTTGCCTGAACCATCGTTGGTCATCCGGGGCGGCTCGCTGGTCGGTCCCGGGGGATTGGCCCGACTCGACATCGCCGTGGCCGGCGCCACGGTCATCGCACTGGCCGAGACCATCGACGCGCCGGCCGGGTGCACGGTGCTCGACGCCACCGGCTGCCTCGTCGGGCCCGGCCTGGTCGATCTGCACACCCACCTGCGCCAGCCCGGGCGGGAGGAGGCCGAGACGGTCGAGAGCGGCGCCCGGGCGGCCGCGCTCGGCGGCTACACCGCGGTCGTGGCCATGCCCAACACCGAACCGGCCATCGACTCGGCCGGGGTGGCCCGCCAGGTGCTCGAGCTCGGACGGGGCGCGCCGGCCGAGGTGGCGGTGGCCGGGGCCATCACGGTCGGGCGGGCCGGCCAGGCGCTCGCCCCGATGGGAGAGCTGGCCGACCTCGGCGTGACGCTCTTCACCGACGACGGCGCCGGCGTGCAGGACGGCGGGCTCATGCGACGCGCCCTCGACTACGCCAAGGGCCTCGGGGTGACGCTGGCCCAACACTGCGAGGACAGCTGCCTGGCCCAGGGCGGCGTCATGCACGAAGGAGCGTGGTCGAGCCGGCTCGGCCTCCCGGGCATGCCGGCGGCGGCCGAGGAGGTCATGGTGGCCCGCGACATCGCGCTGGTCCGCCTGACCGGCGCGCCCGTGCATTTCCTCCACCTGTCCAGTACGGGCTCGGTCGAGCTGGTCCGCCTGGCCAAGCGCGAGGGCCTGCCCGTCACGGCCGAGGCGGCGCCCCACCACATGTTGCTGACCCATGCCGCCGTGGCCGGCTACGACCCGGTCTTCAGGGTCAACCCGCCGCTGCGCACCGACGACGACGTGGCGGCGGTCGTGGCCGGGCTGTGCGACGGCACCATCGACGCGGTGGCCACCGATCACGCGCCGCACGCGCCCGAGGCCAAGGACGCCCCCTTCGACCAGGCGCCGCCGGGCATGCTCGGCCTGGAAACGGCGTTGCCCATCTCCTGGCAGGTCCTCTCGCCCCACCTCGGACCCGAGCGGGTGTTCGCCCTGATGAGCGCGCAACCCGCGGCCATCGCCCGGTTGCGGACGACCGACCCCCGGGCCGGCGGGCACAGCGCGCAGGGTGGGCCGGTCGAAGTGGGCGCCACCGCCAATCTCTGCGTGTTCGACCCCACCGCCACGACGACGGTCGATCCCGATCACCTGGCGAGCCGGAGCCGCAACACGCCCTACACCGGCCGCACCCTGACGGGTGCCGTGCGTCACACGGTGCTGCGCGGCGAGCCGGTCGTCATCGACGCGACGGCGCAACGGTGACGCCTCCGCCGCCGGGGCCCCGGGACAGATCGCCCGCCCTGTTGGTCACGGCCGACGGGGCTGTGTTCGCGGGCGAGGCCGCCGGCGCACCGGTCCCCATCGCCGTGGGTGAGCTCGTCTTCAACACGGCCATGAGCGGGTACCAGGAGGTGATCACCGATCCGTCCTACGCGGGGCAGGTGATCGCGTTCACCAACACCCACATCGGCAATTACGGGACCAACGCGGCAGACGACGAGGCGGCGCGGGTGCACTGCCGGGGCGTCGTGGTGTGCGACCTGGCCGAGTTGCCCTCCAATTGGCGCTCGACCGAGGCGCTCGAGCCCTTCCTGACCCGCCACGGGGTGCCCGCGCTCACCGGGGTGGACACGCGCCGGATGGCCCGCCACGTGCGCGACGCCGGCGCCGTGCCCTGTGCCTTCGGCACGGCCGGCGAAGCGGAGCTGCGGAGCGCCGCGGCGCGGGCGGCCGGTACCGACGGGATGGACCTGGTCTCGGGCGTCACCGTGGCCGCGCCCTATGCCCGGGCGGCGAGCGGCCCGGCCGCCGCCGGGAGCGACGGTCTGCGCATCGTGGCCTACGACTTCGGGGTCAAGACGACCATGGTCGACCTCCTCACCACCCTGGGCGACATCACCGTGGTCCCGGCCGGCACGGCGGCCGCGGACGTGCTGGCCCTCGAGCCCGACGGGGTCTTCCTCTCCAACGGCCCGGGCGACCCGGCCGCGCTGGCCGCCCCGACGGGTGCCGTGGCCGACCTGGTGGGCCGCGTGCCCATCTTCGGCATCTGCCTGGGACATCAGATCCTGGCCTCCGCGCTGGGCGGACGCACCTACAAACTGCCCTTCGGGCACCACGGGGCCAACCACCCGGTGCAGCGCCTCGAGACCGGCGTGGTCGAGATCACGAGCCAGAACCACAACTACGCGGTGGCGCCCGACTCGGTCCCCGACGCCGAGGTGACCCACGTCAACCTCAACGACGGTGTGATCGAGGGTTTCCGCTGCCGCAACGCGCCGGCGTTCTCGGTGCAGTACCACCCCGAAGCTGCGCCCGGGCCCCACGACGCCCGCTACCTCTTCGACTCGTTCCGCGACCTCATGTTGGCCCATCCCACCTCCGCCCGGGCCGCCCGGGCCGGGGCGCACTGAGGGCGGGGGGACACCCGTGCCACGCCGCGACGACCTCTCGTCGATCCTCGTCATCGGGTCGGGGCCGATCGTCATCGGCCAAGCCTGTGAGTTCGACTACTCGGGCACCCAGGCCTGCCGCGTCCTGAAGGAGGAGGGCTACCGCGTCGTCCTGGCCAACTCGAACCCGGCCACGATCATGACGGACCCCGACACGGCCGACCGCACCTACGTGGAGCCGCTCGACCCCGAGGTGCTCGAGGCCATCATCGCCAAGGAACGACCCGATGCCCTGCTGCCCACGCTCGGCGGCCAGACGGCGCTGAACCTGACCATGGAGCTGGTGCAGCGGGGCGTGCTCGAGCGCTACGGCGTCGAGGTCATCGGGGCGCGGCCCGAGGCCATCACCACGGCGGAGGACCGCGACCAGTTCAAGGCGGCCATGGAGGGCATCGGGCTCGAGGTACCCCGCTCGGGCTTTGCCCACTCGCTGGCCGAGGCCGAGGAGATCGCGGTGGAGATCGGGTTCCCCATCATGGTGCGCCCGAGCTTCATCCTCGGCGGCAAGGGAACGGGCATCGCCGAGGACGCGGCGCACTTCGGCCAGCTGGCCGGCGAGGGGCTGGCGGCCAGCCCGGTCGGCCAGATCCTCGTCGAGCAATCGATCGCCGGCTGGAAGGAATTCGAGCTCGAGGTCATGCGCGACGGGGCGGACAACTGCGTCGTCGTCTGCTCCATCGAGAACCTCGACCCCATGGGTGTGCACACCGGCGACTCCATCACGGTGGCGCCGGCGCAGACGCTGACCGACGTCGAGTACCAGGCCATGCGCGACGACGCCTTCGCCTGCCTGCGCCGGGTCGGGGTCGAGACGGGCGGTTCCAACGTGCAGTTCGCGGTGGACCCCGAGACGGGGCGGCGCGTCATCATCGAGATGAACCCGCGCGTGTCGCGCTCGTCCGCGCTGGCCTCCAAGGCGACCGGCTTTCCCATCGCCAAGATCGCCGCCCGTCTCGCGGTGGGGTACCGGCTCGACGAGATCCCCAACGACATCACCAAGGCGACGCCCGCCTCGTTCGAACCGACCATCGACTACGTGGTGACGAAGGTGCCGCGCTGGGCCTTCGAGAAGCTGCCCGGGGCCGAGGGCCGGTTGGGCACGCGCATGCAGTCCGTGGGCGAGGTGATGGCCATCGGCCGCACCTTCTGCGAGTCGCTGCAGAAGGCGCTGCGCTCGTTGGAGCAGGGCCGGGCCGGGCTCAACGCCGACCCGGCCGAGGCGGCGCTCGACGCGCTGAGCGACGAGGAGTTGTTGTCCCGCATCGCCGTGCCCACGCCCGAGCGCATCTTCGAGGTGGAAGCGGTCCTGCGCCGCGGTCTCGGGGCCGACGCCGTGGTGGGCGGGACCGGGATCGACCCCTGGTTCGTGCACCAGCTCGAGCGCATCTCGGCCGAGCGGGCGCGCCTGGAGTCGGCGCCGGCGTTGGCCCGGGCCGACTACCGGCGGGCGAAGCGCCTCGGTTTCTCCGACGCGCAGATCGGCTTCCTCCGCGGACAGCCGGCCGCCGACGTCCGGTCGGCCCGGCTGGCCGAGGGCGTGCGGGCCACGTTCAAGACGGTCGACACGTGCGCGGCCGAGTTCGAGGCCTTCACCCCGTACCACTACGCCACCTACGAGGAGGAGGACGAGGTGCGGCCGTCGGAGCGGGCCCGCGTCGTCATCCTGGGCTCGGGGCCCAACCGGATCGGCCAGGGTATCGAGTTCGACTACTGCTGCGTCCACGCGTCCATGACGTTGCGCGACGCCGGGTACGAGACGGTGATGATCAACTGCAACCCCGAGACGGTCTCGACCGACTACGACACGTCGGACCGCCTCTACTTCGAGCCCCTGACCGACGAGGACGTGGCCAACGTGCTCGAGGCCGAGCTGGCTGCGGGGGGCTCGGTGGCCGGGGTCATCGTGTCGCTGGGCGGCCAGACGCCCCTGAAGCTTGCCGGCTCACTGCCGTCCCAGCTCGTGCTCGGGACGAGCCCGGCCTCCATCGACCTGGCCGAGGACCGCGAGCGTTGGAACGCGCTGTGCGCGCGGCTGTCCATTCCGCAGCCACCGGGCGGTACCGCCTCGACCGGGGCCGAGGCCCTCGCCGTGGCCCAGCGGGTCGGCTACCCGGTGCTGCTGCGCCCGAGCTACGTCCTCGGGGGCCGGGCCATGGAGATCGTCTACGACGACGAGGGGGTGCGCCGGGTCATGCAGTCCATGACGACCGGCGCGCTCGCCCGCGAGGGTGGCGTCACCGCCGAGCGGCCGGTGCTGGTCGACCGCTTCTTGGAGGATGCGATCGAGGTCGACGTCGACGCGGTGCGCGACGGCGCGGGCGAAATCCTGATCGCCGGAGTCATGGAGCACGTCGAGGAGGCCGGGGTGCACTCGGGAGACTCGGCCTGTGCCCTCCCCCCACAGACACTCTCGGCGGACGTGATCGAGACCCTCGAACGCTTCACGACGGCCCTGGCCGAGTCGCTCGGAGTGTGCGGGCTGATCAATGTGCAGTACGCGGTGAAGGACGGGCAGGCCTACGTGCTCGAGGCCAATCCCCGGGCCAGCCGGACGGTCCCCTTCGTGGCCAAGGCCACGGGGGTCCCGTTGGCCATGGTGGCGGCCAGGGTCATGGTGGGCCAGACACTGGACGATCTGCGCACCGAGGGGATGTTGGCGCCCGACGTCATCGGGCGTGTTCCGGTGCTCGACCACGTGAGCGTGAAGGAGGCGGTCCTGCCCTTCGACCGTTTCCCCGGAGTGGACACGCTGCTCGGGCCGGAGATGCGCTCGACGGGCGAGGTGATGGGGGTCGACATCACGTTCGGCCTCGCCTTTGCCAAGAGCCAGATGGCGGCGGGGACGCGCCTGCCCGACTCGGGCACGGTCTTCCTGTCCCTGGCCGACCGGGACAAGCCGGCCGGCCTCGAGGTGGCCCGGTCCTTCAGCGAGCTCGGCTTCTCCATCGCCGCCACCCTGGGCACGGCCGGCTACCTGCGCTCCGAAGGCCTGGCCGTCGACACGCTCGTGGCCAAGGTGGGCGAGGAGGGCGTGGCCTCCGACGCGGTGGAGCTCATCGCCCAGGGCAAGGTGCAGCTGGTGGTCAACACCCCTCGGGGGTTGGGTCCCCGCGCCGATGGCCAGCACATTCGCTCGGCCGCCGTCGCCTACAAGGTGCCCTGCCTCACCACCCTGGCCGCGGCCCGGGCCGCCGCCGCAGGGATGGCCGATGCCCGTTCCCACCCGCTCGAGGTGCGCCCGCTCCAGGACCTCCATCCGGCCCCCAGGGGTCGATTGCAGTGACCGACAACCCCGCCGAACGGCGCTCCTCACGGCTGGCGACGCGGGTCGGTGCCGTGGCGCTGCCCAACCCGATCATGACGGCGTCGGGGACGTCGGGACACGGGACGGAGCTGGCCGACTACGGGCCGCTGCGCGAGCTGGGCGCGATGGTGGTCAAGTCGCTCTCGGTCGATCCCTGGCCGGGCAATCCGGCGCCACGCGTGCACGAGGTCGGGCCCGGGATGCTCAACAGCGTCGGGCTCCAGGGTCCCGGACTCGACGCGTGGACCCGCGACGAGCTGCCGGCGCTGGCCCGGTCGGGCGCCCGGGTGGTCGTCAGCATCTGGGGCCGCTCGGTCGAGGATTATCGGCGGGCGGCCGACATCGTGGCGAGGGCGGCCGCTTCGCGGGACGGGGCCTGCATCGTGGCGCTCGAGGTCAACGTGAGCTGTCCCAACGTGGAGGACCGCTCCCGCATGTTCGCCCACTCGGCGGAGGCCACCGGGCAGGTGCTGGCGGTCACCGCCTGCGGCGTGCCGCGCTGGGCCAAGCTGAGCCCCAACGTGCCCGACGTCGTCGAGATCGCCGCCGGGGCGGTGGAGGCCGGGGCCGAGGGACTGACCCTGGTGAACACCCTGCTCGGCATGGCGCTGGACACCGACACCGGTCGACCGGTCCTGGGCGCCGGCGGGGGCGGGCTCTCCGGGGCGGCGGTCCACCCCGTGGCCGTGCGGGCCGTGTGGGAATGCCGGTCCGCTTTTCCGGATCTGCCCCTCGTCGGCGTGGGCGGCGTGTTCTCGGGGCGCGACGCGGTCGAGCTGTTGCAGGCCGGGGCCGACGCCGTGCAGGTCGGCACCGCCACTTTCCGCGAGCCGCGGGCGCCGTGGCGGGTGCTGCGCGAGCTGGACCACTGGTGCGACGCCCGGCACACGTCGGTGGACGAGCTGCGGTCCGCCCGCCGGGCCGGCGGGAGGGTCGCTCCGGTGGGCACGCTGCCCGAGGTGGCGGTCCGCGGCTCTGAGGATGAGGAGGTCGTGTCGAAGAATGGAGGACGCCATGGCTGACGGGTTCTTGGACCGGGTGACGGCGGCGGTTGCCGCCCATGGGCCGCTCTGCGCCGGGATCGACCCCTCGGCCACCTTGCTGGCCGATTGGGGGTTGACCGACGACGTGAGGGGACTGCGCGAGTTCTGTCGCGTCTGCGTCGAGGCGTTCGCCGGTGCGGTCGCCGTCGTCAAGCCGCAGGTGGCCTTCTTCGAACGCCACGGCGCGGCGGGTCTGGCCGAGCTCGAGCGGCTCATCGCCGAGGCACAGTCGGCCGGCCTGGTGGTCATCGCCGATGCCAAGCGGGGCGATATCGATTCGACGGCCGAGGCCTACGCCGAGGCCTGGCTGAGCGAGTCCAGCCCGCTGGCGGCCGACGCGGTGACCGCGCACCCCTACCTGGGCCTGGGCGCGCTGGCGCCACTGTTCCGCCTGGCCGGGGTGACCGGGCGGGGCGTCCTGGTCGTGGCCCGGAGCTCGAACCCCGAGGGACGCAGCCTCCAGCTGGCCACCACTTCCGAGGGGAGTGCGGTCGAGGACATGCTCCTCGGCGAGATCGGTGCCCTGAACGCCTCCGAGGACGTGCCCATGGGCACGATCGGAGCGGTGATCGGAGCCACCCTGAGCCCGTCACGCTATCCATTGTCCCAGCTCGGAGGGGTAATTCTGGCCCCTGGACTCGGGGCCCAGGGGGCGGGACCCTCCGACGTGGCGACCAGGTTCGCCCGATGTTCCCCCGGCACCGTCCTTCCCAGCAGCTCACGGGGCTTGCTCAGGCACGGTCCGGACCGCGCCGCGATGCGTCGCGAGGCCGTCTCGCTGTCCCGCGAATTGGCCGTTGCCATGGCCTGAATCAGCCCACGATCATATGAATACCCCTGGCAGAGGCGCTATGGTCTCGCCATGCCGCAACCACCCGCACTCACTCCCGAGCAGCGCGCCGCTGCACTTGAAAAGGCCGCCAGGGTTCGCCGTGAGCGGGCCGAGGTCAAGGAACGGTTGAAGCTGAACCAGCTGACCCTGGCGGATCTCCTCAACGAGGCGGACTCCAACGAGACCATCGGCAAGATGAAAGTCGTCTCAGTCCTCGAATCGCTGCCGGGCCTGGGCAAGGTGAAAGCCCGCCGCCTCATGGAGACCGTCGGCATCAGCGACAGCCGCCGCCTCCAGGGCCTGGGCGCCAAGCAACGCGACGCGTTGCTCAAAGAGACTGCGCACTGAACCACGCATCTTCGTGCTCATCGGCCCTGGTGGGGCCGGAAAGGGCACGATGGCGGCCACACTGGTCGCCCAGGATCCACGTCTTTGGCTGAGCCGGAGCTGGACCACCCGGGACCCCCGTCCCGGCGAACGTGAGCGGCAGGCCTACGTCTTCGTCGACCGCGCCACGTTCGAGGAGGCCGTGGCCGCCGGTGGCTTCTACGAGTGGGCCGAGTTCCTCGATTACCTGATGGGCACGCCCATCCCCGACCCCCCGTCCGGCTCCGACGTGCTCCTCGAGATCGACGTCCAGGGCGCTGAGCAGGTGCTGGTCCAGCGCCCGGACGCCACGGTGATCCTGCTCCTGCCGCCGTCGCCCGAGGTGCAGGCGGAGCGCCTGGCCGCCCGCGGCGACAGCGTGGAGCACATCGCGCGCCGGGTCGAGTTGGGTCGGGCCGAGGTGGAGCGGGGCCGGGCGATCGCGTCATACACCGTGGTCAACGACGACCTGCACCGGGCCATGGGCCAGCTGACGGCTATAATCGATGAGATTCGTTCGGCTGCCCCCTGCGCCGCGAACCCGGAGGAATCCTGATGGCTCAAGGCCGCCACACGCTCATGGACCCACCCATCGAGGAGCTGCTCGACAAGGTCGACTCGAAGTTCACCCTGGTGGCGCTGGGTTCGGCCCGCGCCCGCCAGGTGAATTCGTACTACAACAGCCTCGGCGAGGGGCTGGGCAAGGTGGTTCCGCCCCAGGTCGCCTCGGTGTCCGGGAAGCCGGTCTCCATTGCCTTCGAAGAGATCGCGGCCGGTAAGGCGACGTTCACCCGGACCGATCCCGAAGAGGAGGCCGCCCTGGCTGCCGCCATCGCCGACGCGGCCGAGGCCGGGCTGCTGGGTGAGGTTGTCGTCGAGGGCGACGAGACCGGCGACGCCGAGCAGATCGAGACGCTCGACATCGGCGGCGAGGACCCGACCGCCAGCTAGGCGCTGGCGGGCGAGGCACGGCGCCAGCGCCGATGGCTGGATCGCTGGGAGGCGAGGACACCACCGCGAACGAGGACACCACCACGAAGCAACCTCGCGTCGTGCTCGGTGTCAGCGGCGGCGTTGCGGCCTACAAGGCCGTCGAGGTGTGCCGCAGGCTGGTCGATGCCGGCGTGCACGTCGTCCCGGTCCTGACCGCGGAGGCGACCCGGTTCGTGGGCGACGTGACCTTCTCCGCCCTCGCCTCGGAGCCGGTGCAGCGCTCGCTCTGGGAGGAGGACTCACCGATCCCGCATACCCGGCTCGGTCAGACGGCGGATCTCATCGTCGTGGTGCCGGCCACGGCGCACACCATCGCCCGCTACGCGGCCGGGCTCTCCGACGACCTCCTCATGGCCACCTTGTTGGCCACCCGGGCCCCGGTGTTGGTCTGCCCGGCCATGCACACCGAGATGTGGGAGCACCCCTCGGTGCGCGACAACCTGGCGCGCCTGGAGCAGCGCGGCGTCGAAGTCGTCCCACCCGAGCGCGGCCGGCTGGCCGGCGGGGACAGCGGGGAGGGGCGGTTGGCCGAGCCCGCGCGCATCGTCGAACGGATCCTGGCCCGGTTGGGGGCGTCCTCGGTGACCCGCGACCTCGACGGGGTCCGTGTCGTGGTGAGCGCAGGAGGAACCCGCGAGCCGCTCGACCCGGTGCGCTTCATCACCAACCGGTCGTCGGGCAAGCAGGGGCACGCCGTCGCGGCCGCCGCGGCCCGGCGCGGGGCGCAGGTCACCTTGGTGACGTCGTCCCCCTTGGCGCTGCCCGACGACGTGTCCGGCGTCGTGGCCCGCGTCGACGTCGAGACCGCGGCCGACATGGAACAGGCGATGGCGGAGGCCGCCGCCGTGGCCGACGTCGTCATCATGGCGGCAGCCGTGGCCGACTTCCGGCCCAAGGCGACCGCGGACAACAAGTTGTCCAAGGAGGACGGGGTCCCCGAGCTGGTGCTCGAACGGACGCCGGACATCCTGGCCGCCTTGGCGGCGCGCCGGGCCCCCGAACAGGTGCTGGTCGGATTCGCGGCGGAGACACACGATGCGTTGGCCCGCGGCCGGCGCAAGCTGGAGCGCAAGGGTGTGGATCTCCTGGTCGTGAACGATGTCAGTGCACCTGGCGCGGGTTTCGACCATGACACCAACGCAGTGGTCATCCTGGACGTCGACGGATCGCAGATGGAAATCCCCCTGACCTCCAAGGATGCCGTGGCAAATGAGCTATTGGATAGGGTGATCGCCCACTACAACGAGAAGCGGAGCAGCACGTGAAGACCACATTCACCTCGGAATCGGTGACCGAGGGCCACCCCGACAAGATGGCCGACCAGATCTCCGATGCCGTCCTGGACGCCATGCTCGCCGGTGACCCCGCGAGTCGGGTGGCCTGCGAGACGCTGCTCACGACCGGCCTGGTGGTGGTGGCCGGCGAGGTGACGACCACGACCTACGTGGACATCCCCGCCATCGTGCGTGAGACGGTGTGCGACATCGGGTACGACAACGACGCCTACGGCTTCAACGGCAAGACCTGTGGTGTGCTCGTCTCGCTCGACTCCCAGTCTCCGGACATCGCGCAGGGAGTCGACGCCGCCTTGGAGTTGCGTTCCGGTAGCGGCGGCGAGGACACGCTCAACGCGCAGGGTGCAGGCGACCAGGGGATGATGTTCGGGTACGCGTGTGACGAGACGCCCGACCTGATGCCGTTGCCCATCTGGCTCTCGCACCGCTTGGCGGAGCGCTTGGCCCAGGTGCGCCGGGCCGGAGCCGTGCCCTATCTGCGACCGGACGGCAAGACGCAGGTCTCGGTGGTGTACGAAGGCGGTCGTCCCGTGCGCATCGACACCGTGCTCATCTCGACGCAGCATGCGGGCGGCATCGATCTCGAGGAGCAATTGCGCCCCGACCTCATCGAGCACGTCATCACCCCGCTGCTGCCCACTGACCTCGACACCGAGGGATTGCGCATCTTCGTCAACCCGACGGGCATCTTCGAGCTGGGTGGGCCCCACGCCGACACCGGGCTGACCGGCCGCAAGATCATCGTGGACACCTACGGCGGCATGGCCCGGCACGGTGGCGGCGCCTTCTCGGGCAAGGATCCATCGAAGGTGGACCGCTCCGCCGCCTACGCGGCGCGCTGGGTGGCCAAGCACGTCGTGGCCTCCGGTGCAGCCAAGCGCTGCGAGGTCCAGGTGGCCTACGCCATCGGCGTGGCGCACCCCGTCTCCCTGTTGGTGGAGACGTTCGGCAGCGAGACGGTCGCCCCCGAGAAGATCTCCGACGCCGTGCGCGAGCTGTTCGACCTGCGCCCGGCGGCCATCGCCCGCGATCTCGAGTTGCGCCGGCCGATCTACAAGAAGACCGCGGCCTACGGCCACTTCGGTCGGTCCGAGAAGGAGTTCACCTGGGAGGCCACGTCGCGCGTCGACGACCTGCGGTCCGCCCTCGGGCTCTGATCCCGCGGTTGCCCCCTCGAGGGAGCAACCGCGCGATGGCGTCGTCCGCCTCGGCGCCCGCATCCGACCAACGGTGACGACGCGACGGACCGTGCGCGTGCGCACCGAGGTGGCTGCCGTCGCCAAGGTCTTCGACTACGCCGTGCCCGACGCCTGGGACCAGCCGGTTGTGGTCGGGACGCGCGTGCGCGTGCCGCTGCACGGGCGCAGCGTGCGGGGCTGGGTGGTCGACGACGCCGTCGCCGGGGCCGAGGGACGCGCCGTGCTGGACCTCAAGTCGTGGCTGGGCTGGGGACCACCGGCCGCCGTGGTCGACCTGGCGGACTGGGCGGCCTGGCGCTGGGCCGGTCCGGCCTCCTCCTTCCTCGGGACCGCCTCGCCGGGAACGATCGTGCGGGCGCTGCCACGCGTGCCGCCGTCTCCGGGCGGACCTCCCGGCGACGTGCGCCCCGGACACCCGTGGGTGGACGCATTGGAGGCGGCCACGGCGACGGTGGTTCGGCTTCCTCCGGCCACCGATCTCCTCGAGCTGGTGCTCTCGACGCTGACCCAGATTCATCCGGGTGGGGGGGCAGGAAGCGTGCTCGTCCTGGTCCCTTCGGCCGGGTGGGCCGAGCGCCTGGCCGAGCGCCTGGTTCGTCGGGGGTGGCCGGCCACCACCGACTGGGCCGAGGCGCGGGCCGGATGGCCCGTCGTAGTGGGGAGCCGGGCCGGCGCGTGGGCGCCGCTGCCCCAACTGGCGGCCGCACTGGTGCTCGATGCCCACGACGCCGCCTACCGCGAAGAGAGCAGCCCGACCTACAGCGCGGTGGATGTGGTGCTCGAGCGGGCGCGGCGCCAGGGTGCGCCCTGCCTCGTGGTCTCACCGGTCCCGCCGGTGAGCGTGACCGCGGCGGCGACGCTCACCACGGTGGAGCCGTCCGTCCCGAAGGAGCGGGCGGGCTGGCCGGCGTTGGAGCGGGTCGACCGCCGCCAGGCCGACCCCCGCACCGGCCTCTTTTCCGAAGAGCTGGTCCGTCTGGCCCACTCGGTGCTCGACGCGCCCGGTGTGGTCGAGGAACGCGGACCCTTCGTCTGCGTGTACAACCGAACGGGCCGGGCCCGCCTCCTGGCCTGCGCCCATTGCGGCGAGCTGGCCCGGTGCGCCCGCTGCGGCGCCGCCGCGGCGAAGGAGCGCGAATCGGAGATTCTGGCCTGCCCCCGCTGCGGCGAAACCCGCCCGGTGGTGTGCGCCCACTGCGGACGTCTGCGTATGAAGACGCTGCGGGCCGGGGTGAGCCGCCTGCGCGAGGAACTGGCCGCCCTCCTCGGGGCCGAAGTGGGCGAGGTGGCCGGACCCAAGAAGGGATCCGTACCCGACGTGCCGACGGCACCGGTGCTGATCGGCACCGAGGCCGTGCTCCACCGGGTGCGCCGGGCCTCGGCCGTCGCCTTCCTCGACATCGACCTGGATCTGCTGGCGTCCCGTCTCTCCGCCACCGAGGACACGTTGGCCCTCTTCGTGCGGGCCGGCCGGCTCGTCGGTGGCCGGGCCTCCGCCCTGCCCTCGTCCCGCGTCCTGGTCCAGACACGGGTGCCGGACCATCCGGTGCTCGACGCCGTCTCGCTCGGCCAACCCGCACCCGTGTTGGCCGACGAGGCCGCGGTGCGCCAGGCGGCGGCGCTGCCGCCGTTCGTCGCATTGGCCGTTCTCTCCGGACCGAGCGCCCCGGCCTACGCCGAGTCGTTCGGCCAGGCCGCACGGGGCGCGCCCGTCTCGGTCTCGGCACTCGCCGATGACCGCTTCTTGCTGCGCGCCCCCGACCACGAGACGCTGTGCGACCTCCTGGCCAGCGTGCCCCGCCCGCCGGGTCGGGGGCTGCGGGTGGAGGTCGATCCGATCAGCGTGTGAGGGCGGCCGGGCGGAGGCCGCCGGTAAAGTGGGGGGATGCCCAGCCTGACCATTCGCCAGTACGGCGATCCCGTGCTGAAGGAGCGCACCCGCGAGATCGAGAACATCGACGGTTCCATCGCCAGCCTGGTCGAGTCGATGATCGAGACCATGTATGCCGCTCCGGGGACCGGCCTGGCCGCCAACCAGGTGGGCGTGCAGCGACGCCTCTTCGTCTACGACATCGGCGATGGACCGGTGACCATCATCAACCCGCAGATCATCGAGAGCGACGGGGAGTGGGTCTATGACGAGGGCTGCCTGTCGGTGCCCGGCCTGAGCTGGGACATCGTGCGCCCCAACGGCGTCCACCTGGTGGGGTTGGACCTCGACGGCAACGAGGTCTCCATCGAGGCGACCGAGCTCGAGGGACGGGTGTTCCAACACGAGCTGGACCACCTCGACGGCATCCTGCTGGTGGAGCGGCTCGACGAGGACCAGCGCAAGGAAGCCCTCAAGATCCTGCGCAGCCGCACGCTGGACCTCCCGGCGTCGGATCCCGACGGGTTGACCTCGCTTTTCAAGAGCTGAAGCTTTTCAAGAGCTGAACGCCTGGTCGGCAGGACCGGCCCCGCGCTCCCCGCGGGCCAAGTGGCCGAAGGCCTGCCCGGGTGGGCCGTCGCGCAGCCGGCTGAGCACGAGCGCCGCGCAGTCGGCCGGACTCGACCCCGAGGTGTCCACTTCGAGGTCGTAGGTGAAGGCGTGCACCGCCCGGGTCCAGCGCGCCACCGCGTCGAGGAGAGACCGGTCGGCCGACTCGCGGTGCTGATCCCAGGTCCGCGCCCGCCGCTGCCAGATGACGTCGGGGGCGCAGCGAACCCCGACGAAGAGCACCGGGAGCCCGCTCAGCCGGCGGGCACAGTCGCCGATGATCGGGAGGGGCCGCGAATATGACTCGTGCAACCCTGCGTCGACCACGACGTTGAGGCCTTGCCGCGCGTGCGCGGCGATGGCGTCGTAGAGCGCCCCGTAGAGCGAGACGACCGTGTCTTCGAGGTCGGGGCGCTCGCCACCGGGCCTGAGCCCGATGCCCGGATGGAGGCGCTCGGGGAGCCAGCTCATGGCAGCGTCAACGCCGAGGTTGAGCCACGGTTGGGACGCACCGTGTTGGAGGGCGCGGGCGATCGAGGTCTTGCCGCAGCGGGGCTCGCCGTTGAGGATGACGACGTGGCCGGCACTCGGTGGATGTCCCGAACGAGCTGGCCTGGTGTGTGCACCCGTGGGTTCGGTCGTCACGCCACCGCATGACCCACGGCCCGCCGGACCGACGCGACGCCGGCTGCGGACGACTCGGGCTCCACCACGGTGCAGGACCGCACGACACCTCCTTGCGGATCACGAGAACGGGTTGACCCTACCGAGGCAGGGCCGCCCCCGTCGGTGACGCCCCGTCGGTCGAGGGAACGAGGACGTCCAGCCTCCTTCCATCCCCGAATGGGTACGGTGAGCGAATGGCTCGTTTGGCCTTCCTCGGCACCCCGGAGATGGCGGTCCCGCCGCTCCGCGCGCTGGCCGGCGCCGGGCACGACATCGTCCTGTGCGTGACCCGGCCCGATCGCCGGCGGGGCCGGGGCAGCCAGACCACGCCCAGTCCGGTCAAGGAGGCGGCGACCGAGTTGGGCATCCCGGTGAGCCACGACATGGACGAACTCACCGGAGCCGGCGTCGAGCTCGGAGTGGTCGTCGCCTTCGGCCGGATCATCCCGGCTCGCTTGCTGGCCGAGGTGCCGATGGTCAATCTTCACTTCTCGCTGTTGCCCCGTTGGCGCGGTGCGGCGCCCGTGGAGCGGGCCATCCTGGCCGGCGATCGCGAGACGGGGGTCTGTCTCATGAAGGTCGAAGAGGGACTCGACACCGGGCCGGTCTATGCCAGGCGCCGCCTGCCGCTGGACGAGCACATCACCCTCGACGCCCTACGGGCGGAGCTGGTCGAGATGGCCAGCGCGCTCGTGGTCGACGCGCTGGCCGACGGTGTGGCCGGTCTTCGCGACCCCGAACCCCAACGCGGCGAGGTCACGCTCGCCGACAAGATCACCCGCGAGGACCTGCACCTGGATTGGTCCGACCACGCAGTCCAACTCGCTCGGGTCGTGCGTCTCCAACGGGCCTGGACCACCTTTCGGGGCAAGCGCCTCAACGTGCTCGACGCCGCGGTGCTCGGCGAGGGCGGCGGTGGAGGCGGGATCCCCGGGGAGTTGCGCGGCGACCAGGTGGCCACCGGGCGCGGCTCGCTGCGCCTGATCCGGGTGCAGCCGGAGAGCCGTTCTCCCTTGTCAGCCGACGCCTGGCTGCGCGGAGTCCGTCCTGCGCCCGGCGAGCGTCTCGGAACGGACTAGACATGCAGGCGGTGACACTGACTCCGATCGACGGGTGGATCCCGGATCAGTACGAGCGTTTCCGTTCGGAGCGCCAGCAGCCCTTCAACGACCTCTTGTTGCTGTGTCATCCCGTACCCGGTGGGCAGATCGTCGATCTCGGCTGCGGTACGGGAGACCTGACCAAGATCCTGCACGAGGAGATGGAGGGGAAACAGACCATCGGCGTCGACTCCTCTCCGGCGATGCTCGAACGCGCCGAGGCGGCCTACGCGGACGTGGACGGCCTCTCCTTCATGCAAGGCGACATCTCCGCCTGGCTCGGGGAAGGCCTGCAGCTCGTGTTCTCCAACGCGGCCCTGCAGTGGGTCGACGATCACCTCAATCTGCTGGCCCGCATGCGCACCGCACTCGGACCCGACGGCCAGCTGGCCTTCCAGGTACCGGCGAACTTCCGTCATCCCTCGCACCTGCTGGCTCAGGAAGTGGCGAACGAGTCACCGTTCATCGACGCCCTCTACGGCGACGTGCCCGAGGATCGTGGACGCTTCGTGCTCTCACCCGAGGTCTATGCCGATCTGCTCTACGAGCTGGGCGCCAAGGACCAGGTGGTCCGCATGGAGGTCTACGGTCACGAGCTCGAGTCCACCGGCGAAGTGGTCGAGTGGGTCATGGGAACCTTGCTCACCCCCTATCGCAAGAGGCTCGATCCCGATCTGTTCGAGGCGTTCGTCGAGCGCTACCGGGAGCGGCTCATTGAGGAGCTGGGCGAGCGCGAGCCGTACTTCTACGGGTTCAAGCGCATTCTCTGCTGGGCTCGCTTCAGCTGAGCGCGCCGCCGAGAGACGTGCCGGGCGCGGCGATGAACGGGGAACGCGATGCCGGGCGTCCCGGCGATCTGCGCATCGCCCCCTCGGTCCTGTCGGCCGACTTCGGCCTCCTGGCCGAGCAGGTGGGCGAAGTCGCCCCGGCGGCCGACTGGCTCCACGTCGACGTCATGGACGGGCACTTCGTGCCGAACGTCACGATCGGTCCGCCCGTGGTGGCGTCGCTGCGTCGCCATACGCCGCTCTACTTCGACTGCCATCTGATGATGACAGAACCCGGTCGCTACCTCGAGCCGTTCGCCCAGGCCGGTGCGGACGGGTGCACGGTGCACGTCGAGATCGGTGACACCGACGCGCTCATCACGCAGATGCGCTCCCTCGGGTTGCGCGCCGGTCTCGCGCTCAACCCGGACACGCCGTTCGAGGCGGTCGAGCCGTACCTCTCGAGCGTCGATCTCGTGCTCTGCATGACGGTCTTCCCCGGGTTCGGTGGCCAGAACTTCATGGGCGAGGTGATGCCAAAGGTGACCGCGGTGCGCCGGGCGATCGACGCCGGCGGCCTGGCGGTGGATCTCGAGGTCGACGGTGGAATCGACACCGCAACCGCTCCCGTGGCGGCCGCAGCCGGCGCCAACGTGTTCGTGGCCGGCAGCGCCATCTTCGGGCACGAGCGCCCGTGGGAGGCGGCGGACGCCATCCGCGCTTCAGTCCACGTGTCCGCCTGAGGCTGCCGTGCGGGGCGTCGTGGTCGGAGGCGGCATCGTCGGGACGTGGCATGCCTTCGAGCTCGTCGAGGCCGGTTTCACCGTCGACCACCTCGAGGCGGGGGCCGGACCCGTGGGGGCGTCCGTCCGGAACTTCGGATTGGTCTGGGTCAGCGGCCGCCGTTCGGGCGAGGAGCTCGAGGTGGCCCGGCGGGCTCGTCGCCGTTGGGAGGAGGTGGGAGCCGCCATCGCCGAGGTGGGCTTCCGGGCCAACGGGTCGCTCACCGTGGCGGGGGACGACAACGAACGAGCGGTCATGGAGGCCTTCGCCCGATTGCCCGACGCCGCTGCACGCGCCATCACCTTCCTCGAGCCCGAGGAGGTCCGGGCGGCCAATCCCGCCGTGGCCGGAGACGAGGTCGCCGGCGCACTGCACTGCGCGCTCGACGGGGTGGTCGAACCGCGCCGGGCCGCCGACGCGCTCCGGGCCGACCTCGAACGCCGGGCGCCCGACCGCTATGCCTTCCATCCGGGTCGCCGGGTGGTCTCGCTCGGCCCGCGCGCAGTGGTGGACGCGCAGCGCACGCGCTGGGAGGGTGACGTCGTGGTCGTGGCGACCGGAGCCGCCTACGACGATCTCCCGGAGACGGCGCACCTCGCCGCGTCCTTGCGCCGGGTGAGGCTGCAGATGCTCGAGACGGCGCCTTTTCCCGGCACCCTGACGACGTCGGTGGCCGATGCCGACTCGCTGCGCTACTACCCGGCCTACGAGGTGGCTGCACTCGATCGGTTGTCCCCGCAGAACCCGGTGGCCGCCGAGCACCGGCTCCAGCTCCTGCTGGTGCAGCGCCTCGACGGCGGGCTCACCATCGGCGACACGCACGCCTACGACGAGCCCTTCGACTTCGCCCTCAGCGAGGACCCGACCGAGGAACTGCTGGCGCGGGCCGGTCGCATTCTCGGGCGACCGCTTCCTCCGGTGCGCCGGCGCTGGGAAGGGGTCTACGCCCAATGCCTCGACGGCCGGGTGTGCCTGCGTGAGGAGGTGGAGCAGTCGGTGTGGATCGTGACGGGACCCGGTGGCCGGGGCATGACGTGCTCGCCCGCCATCGCGGCCGACACCTTGGCCGCCGCCGGGGTGGCCGCGTGATCGGCCGCTACGCCTTGGCGTGCCTGGACATGGCCGGGACCACCGTGCGCGACGACGGGGCCGTGGAGTCGGCCTTCGAGGCCGCACTGCTCTCCGTCGGGATCGAGCCGGGGAGCCGCCGCCACGCCGAGGCCCGGACCCTCGTGCTCGAGACCATGGGCTGGTCCAAGGCGGACGTCTTCGCCGCCCTCCTCGACACGGACGCCGCCGCCCGGGCTACGGCAGCCTTCGCCGTCGCCTACGAGCAGATCGTGGCCGGAGGCGGCGCCGCGGAGATCCCCGGCGCCCGTGGCGTGTTCCGGGATCTGCGGGCGGCCGGCGTGCGGGTGTGCCTTTCCACCGGATTCGCCCCGAGCACCCGGGACGCCCTCCTCGATGCGCTGGGCTGGCGCTCCGAGATCGACCTGGCCCTGTCGCCGGCCGACGTGGGGCGGGGGCGCCCCGCTCCGGACCTGGTTCTCGGGGCCATGGAGCGCCTCGGGGTGGACGATCCGGCGGCCGTGGCCGTCGCCGGCGACACGGTGAGCGATCTGGTGGCGGGCACGGCGGCCCACGCCGGCGCGGTGATCGGCGTCCTCAGCGGCGCCCACGACCGGGCCACCCTCGAGCCGGCGCCTCACACGGCACTGATTCCCGATATCACCGGGTTGATCGCCGAACTACGGGCATCCTGACCAGGGGATCTCGACAAAAACTGAAACGTGTTCTACAATTGCCCTCGAAACCTGGGGGTCCAGGAGACGAGGGCGTGACCATGGACGACGCGGAGCACATGGGGCGGGCGATGCAGTTGGCCGCCTCCGTGCGTTCCGCCACGACGCCCAACCCGTGGGTCGGGGCCGTGCTCGTGTCGTCCGACGGCTCGACGGTCCTCGGTGAGGGTGCCACGGCACCGCCCGGCGGCGCCCATGCCGAGGTCACGGCCCTGCGCCAGGCCGGAGACGCCGCCCGCGGGGCCACCTTGTACACCACGCTCGAGCCCTGTTCCCACCATGGACGGACGCCGCCCTGCGTCGAGGCCATCATCGACGCCGGGGTGGTCCGCGTCGTCGTGGGCGTCGAGGACCCGGATCCCCAGGTGGCCGGCCGGGGTCTGGCCGCGCTGGCGGCGGCCCGCATCGACGTGACCCTGGGCGTGGCGGCGACCGAGGTGTCCGACCAGCTGGCGCCCTACCTCAAGCACCGCACGACCGGTCAACCCTGGGTCGTCCTGAAAATGGCGGCCAGCCTGGACGGCCGCACCGCTGCGCCCGACGGGACCAGCCGCTGGATCACCGGCGAGGAGGCCCGGCGCGACGTCCATCGCCTGCGGGCCGGTTCCGACGCCGTGCTGGTCGGGGCGGGCACCGTCCGAGCCGACGACCCCGAGCTGACCGTTCGTCTGGGGGACGGCGTCGAGCACCCCCAGCCCCTCCGGGTGGTCCTGGGCCGTGCTCCCGAAGGAGCCCGGGTCCACCCGGCCCTCGAGCTCTCGGGCGATCTCGGCCAGGTCTTGGACGAGCTCGGCCGCCGTGGTGTGCTCCAGGTGCTCGTCGAGGGGGGCGCCCGGGTGGCCCATGATTTCCACGTCGCCGGCCTGGTCGACCGCTACGTGCTGTACCTGGCTCCGGTCTTCTTTGGGGGCGATGACGCCCGACCGCTCTTTTCCGGTCCGGGAGCTGGCACAATTGACGATGTATGGAAGGGCAGGTTGGTTTCGGTGGAGCGCCTGGGTGACGATCTTCGAGTGGAGGTAGCGGCCTGATGGGGTTCTCGAGCGTGCAGGAAGCGGTCGATGCGGTCGCGCGCCTCGGCCTGGTCGTCGTGGTCGACGACGAGGACCGGGAGAACGAGGGTGACCTGGTCATGGCGGCCGAGGCCGCCACCCCCGAGAACATCGCCTTCTTCCTGGCCCACACGTCCGGGGTGATCTGCGTGCCACTCCTGCCGGAGCGGGCCGACGCCCTGGACCTGCCCCTCATGGTGACGGCCAACACCGAGGCCCAGCGCACTGCGTTCACGGTGAGCGTCGACTACCGCCACGGGACCACGACCGGCATCTCGGCCTCCGACCGGTCCAGCACCATTGCCGCGCTGATCAATGCCGAGACCCGGCCCCACGACCTGAACCGGCCCGGCCACATCTTCCCCCTGCGCTACCGGACCGGCGGCGTGCTCAAGCGAGCCGGGCACACCGAGGCCACCGTCGATCTGAGCCGTGCCGCGGGGTTGTCGCCCGCCGGGGTGCTGTGCGAGATCGTCACGGAGGACAAGTCGGAGATGGCGCGCCTGCCCGACCTCGAGCGCTTCGCCAAGAAGTTCGACTTGCCCTTGATCTCCATTGCCGACCTCATCCGGTACCGGCGCCAGAACGAGAAGCTGGTGCGCCTGGTTTCGGAGGCTCGCATCCCCGCCAGCGGCCGCGAGTTCCGGGCCATGGTCTACGAGTCGGTGCTCGACAACGAGCAGCATCTCGCTCTCGTCATGGGCGACGTGGCCGGGACCGAGGACGTCCTCGTGCGCGTGCACTCCGAGTGCCTGACCGGCGACGTCTTCGGATCGCTGCGCTGCGACTGCGGGCCCCAACTGCACGCGTCGCTGGAACTGATCGAGCGGGAGGGGCGTGGCGTCCTGATCTACCTGCGCGGGCACGAGGGTCGCGGGATCGGGCTCGGCCACAAAATCCGGGCGTACCAGCTCCAGGAAGAAGGAGCGGACACGGTCGAAGCCAATCTGGCCCAGGGACTACCGGTCGACAGCCGCGAATACGGCATCGGCGCCCAAATGCTCGTCGATCTCGGCGTGACGACCATGCGCCTCATGACGAACAACCCGGTCAAGTACGGCGGCCTCGAGGGATTCGGCCTCGACATCACCGAGCGGGTTCCACTCCAACCCTCGCCGAACCCGGAGAACATCGCGTACCTGCGCACGAAGCGTGAACGGATGGGCCATCTGCTCCACGGTCTCGACGACGTCCTGTAACCCGCCGCGGCGTATGAAACAGTGAGGCCGTGACACCCGCTGCGATGTTGCGACTGCCCGGCGGTCCCCGCTGATGGCCGAAGGCGATCTGATGGCCCTGCCCGAGGGCGCCCTCGACGACGTCACGGCGCAGGTGGGCGCCAACCTGCAGGGCGAGCACAATGGCACCGGTCTGCGCCTCGGAATTGCCTGCGCCCGCTTCAACGGCGGTGTGACGATGCGGCTGTTGCAGGGCGCGCTCGGGGCGCTGGAGGCGGCGGGGACGGACCGCCGCGATGTCACGGTGGCCTGGGCGCCCGGGGCCTTCGAGCTGCCGTTGGTGGCCCGGGCCTTTGCCCACGCCGGCAAGGTCAACGCCGTGCTCTGCTTCGGCGCCGTGATCCGCGGCGACACGGGTCACTACGACTTCGTGGCCGGGGAGTGCGCCTCGGGCCTCCAGCGGGTGCAACTCGATACGGGGTTGCCGGTCGTCTTCGGCGTCCTCACGACCGACACGCTCGAGCAGGCGCTCGAACGCTCACGGCCCGATCACTCGAACAAGGGTCGGGAGGCGGCCCTCTCCGGGATCGAGATGGTGCGGCTCTTGCGCACGCGCCCGCTGACGAGTTAGGAGCGTTCGAGCCCCGGGCCCAGACGGGCATTCATGGAGCGTTCACGCGGCCGACACTGCGAGGACACCTCTGCTGCTTAGCGTGCAGCACAAGCGGCGGACCCGACGGACGCACCCACGCCAACCGGACCGGGTCGGGAGGTCGGCATGGAACGCACGGACGAGATGACCCAGGAAGAGATGGCCCAGGCCGAGACGGCGGTGGCCGACACGGACCCCGGTGACGGCCCGGCCGCGCCCGCCACATCGGTGGCACCCGCGGGCGACACACCAGCCGACGCCATCCCGGCCGCCATCACCACGGAGCACGCCGACTCGTCCGCCGTCGACCCCAACGCAATCCGCTACCGGGCCGGCGTGCGCCGCGAGGGTGCCTTCGGGGTGCGCTACGTCACCGTGCACGGGTACCGCCGCGCCTACGTGAAGGCGGGCTCTGGGCCGGTGCTGTTGCTCATCCACGGTATCGGCGACAGCTCGGACAGCTGGCGCCCCGTGGTCGAGCAGCTGGCCGAGCATCACACCGTCGTGGCGCCGGACCTGCTCGGCCATGGTCGCTCCGAGAAGCCGAGGGCGGACTACACGGTGACGGGCTATGCCAACGGGATGCGGGACCTCTTGAGCGTGCTCGAGATCGACCGCGCCACGGTGCTGGGCCATTCACTCGGCGGCGGCGTGGCGGCCCAGTTCGCCTACCAGTTCCCTGAGCGGTGCGAGCGGCTCGTCCTGGTGGGGAGCGGGGGAGTGGGCCGTTCGGTGAGCCCGCTGCTGCGGATGGCGGCGATCCCGGGTGCCGAGGCGCTGATGCCGTTCCTCGGAACCCCGCCGGTCAAGCTGCTCAGCCGCGTGGGCGCGAACCTGCTGCGGATCCTCGATACCGCACTCGGCCGCGACGCCGAAGAAATGCTCGCCGTCTTCGACGCCCTGCCCAACACCGAGGCACGCAGAACGATCCTGCGCACCTTGCGTTCGGGGGTGGACTGGCGGGGCCAGGTCATCACCATGCTCGATCGGGCCTACCTGGCCGAGGGCGTGCCCACCCTCATCATCTGGGGCCGGCGTGACGCCATCATCCCGCTCGGCCACGCCCGCCTGGCCCATCTCGCCTTCCCGGGCAGCGAGCTCGAGATCTTCGACGAGGCCGGGCACTTCCCGCATCACAGCGACCCGGCCCGCTTCGTCCGAGTCGTGCGCGAGTTCGTGCAGGCCACCGAACCGGCAGAGTACGCGCCGGGGGACTGGCGGGATCGTCTCGCCAGCGGCGGCATCCGACCCAAGCGCAAGATCATGGCGGCGGCCGCCACCGAGCACCAGATACTGGAGCCATCCGACGCTCCGGTCCCCGGTACGCACTGAGCGCGACGCCCCGTCTCGTCCGTCCCCGCCGGCTCCCGCTCCGGGTCCGGGTCCTGGTCCCTCCTAATAGAGGATCAGCTGGGTGCAGCGGTAGGACGCCATGAGACGTTCGGTGGTGTCGTTCATCACCGTGGCATCCCACACCTGGGTCGAGCGGCCAAGATGCAGTGGCGACGCCGTCGCCGTCACCTCTTGTCCTTCCTGCGCGCTGGACAGGAACTGCGACGAGCAGTTGAGCGTGGTGAAGCTTCGGGCGCCGTCGGGCCAGTGACGGCTCACGCCGAACGCGCACAGCGCGTCGGCCATGGCGATGACCACCGGTGCCCACAGGTAGCCGGTGCCGGCGATGAGGCTGTGGCCGACGGTGAGCCGGGCCACCATGTCACGGTCCTCTTCGGGCAAGGGCACGTCGATGCCCAGGAGCCGGAGGAAGTTCTGTGCGTCGTAGGGTTCGGCAGGCGCCACGCCCACAGTGTGCCCGACCGGTGCAGCCGGCCGCGTCCTGCCGGCGCCGGACGCCCCGACGCCTGACGCCCCGACGCCTGACGCCCCGACTCCTGACGCATGGTGGGCTTCGGTGCATCTGCGAAGATTGTGCGCCATGCTCCGCCTCGTCCTGCCCAAGGGTTCGCTCGAACGCGCCACCATGCAGCTGTTCGAGGACGCCGATCTCGCCGTCGATCGCGCCTCGGACGTGGCCTACCGGGCCACCATCGACGACCCGCGCATCAGCGAGGTGCGCATCCTGCGGCCCCAGGAGATCCCCCTCTACGTGGCCGACGGCCTCTTCGACCTCGGCATCACCGGCCGCGACCTGGTTGAGGAGCGGGGGAGCACCGTCGTCTCGCTCGGTGAGCTGTCCTACTCCAAGAACACGTCGAACCCGGCCCGGGTGGTGCTCGCGGTCGGTGCCGATTCCCCGGCCAACTCACTCGCCGAGCTCGCCGCCGGATTGGCCGGACGGGCCGCACCGCTCCGGGTCAGCACCGAATACCCCGAGTTGACCCGCAAGGCGCTGGCCGCCCACGGCATCGAGGCGGACATCGCGCTCTCCTACGGGGCGACCGAGGCCAAGGTGCCCGACATCGCGGACGCCGTGGTCGACATGACCGAGACGGGCGGTGCGCTTCGGGCCGCCGGTCTCAAGGTGATCGAGACGTTGCTGGTGTCGCACACCGAGCTCGTCGCCAACCCGGCCGCCGCGGCGGACCCCGAGAAGCGTCACGCCATGGAACAGATCCTCACCTTGCTCCAGGGGACCCTCGAGGCGCGGGGCAAGGTGCTGGTGAAGCTCAACGTCTCGGCCGAGAACCTCGATGCCGTGCTCGGCGTCCTCCCCTCCATGCGCGCCCCGACCATTTCGGAGCTCTCAGGCGGTGGCGCCTACACGCTCGAGACCGTCGTGGCCAAGTCCGGCATCAACACGCTGATCCCCGCTCTGCGCGATCAGGGGGCCACCGACATCTTGGAGCTCCCCCTCTCCAAGATCGTCCACTGAGGATGGGCGGACCCATCCCTTCCGCCGGGCCTCATCACGGGCGCGTCGCCACCTTCGAACCCACCCGGGGCCTGGGCACGGTGCACGACGACGACGGGACGACCCATGCGTTCCATGCCACCGCCATCGCGGACGGCAGCCGGAGCATCGAGGTCGGCACCGCCGTGGTCTTCACCGTGTCACCGGGTCACCGCGGCCGCTACGAGGCGCGGTCGCTCATCCCCGGCGAGGCATCGGGTTCTTCCTGAGCGGGCCGGACCCGCCGTCGGCAGTATTCTCCGCGCGGTGCACCGGGTGTCGACCACGAGCTCACACGGGGAGGGCTGATCCGCATGCCCGGCATGGGCGGTGCGCCACAGAGCGGAAACTCGGTCATCGTCTCCGCCTTCCACAGCGAGCTGTTCCACCAGCTCCTGGTGGTGCTCCTCATCGGAGCGGTCTGCGCCATCGCCTTCAACGTCGTCCGGACCGTGCAGTACCGGCAGCTCAGTGCTCAGGGAGGGGCCACCCCGGTCGTCACGACCGACGCGACGCCTGAGCCGGCCGCCCGGAGGGTCCTGCGGATTGGCTTCGGCAGCCTCTGGATCCTCGACGGCCTCCTGCAACTGCAATCGGCGATGCCCCTCGGTCTCCCGTCGAACGTGATCCAACCCTCGGCCGCAACGTCGCCGCACTGGGTCCAGCACGTCGTCAACTCGGGCGTGAGCATCTGGTCCAACCATCCGATCCAGGCGGCGTCGTCAGCGGTATGGATCCAGCTCGGTCTCGGTCTCTGGCTCATCGTGGCTCCCCGAGGCCGCTGGTCGCGGTTGGGTGGCGCGGCCAGCGTCGGCTGGGGCCTGGTGGTCTGGATCTTCGGCGAGGCGTTCGGGGGCATCTTTGCCCCCGGGGCGACGTGGTTGTTCGGCACGCCGGGGGCGGTGTTGTTCTATTGCGTCGGCGGCCTCCTGGTGGCGCTGCCCGAGCGAGCCTTCATGACCCAGCGCCTCGGGCGCCGCATCCTGACGGTGGGGGGAGTGTTCCTGGTGGGCATGGCTGTGCTCCAGGCATGGCCGGGGCGGGGATTCTGGCAGGGGCGAGGTGGCACCCTGCCGTCCATGGTCGGCGAGATGTCGCGGACGTCGCAGCCGGGGTTCCTCTCGTCGTGGGTAGCTTCGTTCGGCTCCTTCGACGATGCCCACGGGTGGGCCGTCAATCTGTTCGCTGTCGTCGCCCTGGCCGCCATCGGAGGCCTGCTCATCAGCGGCCGCCGCCGAGCCGTCCTGGTGGGGATCGGCGCGCTGGTCGTGCTCTGCCTGGCCGACTGGGTGCTGGTGGAGGACTTCGGGTTTTTCGGCGGCGTGGGCACGGACCCGAACTCCATGTTGCCGATGGCGCTGCTCTTCGTGTCGGGGTACCTGGCCGCCTTCAGGGTGCCGGTCGAGGCCGACGCCCTGCAGGGCACCGTGGACGGTGCCGGCGCGAGCGCCTTGGCTGCGACCCCTGATCCGCGCTCAGGCGCGGCGTGGCTCTGGCGCGCCACCCCCTCCTACGTGCTGCGCTCGTTCGCCGCCCTGGCGGCTCTGGCTGTCGTGGTGATCGGGGCGGCGCCCATGGGTGCGGCCGCGGTCAGCCGAAGTACCGATCCGATCCTCAGCGAAGCGCTGGACGGCACGCCCAACTCCCTGGATTCGCCGGCGCCGCCGTTCGCGCTGACCGACCAGAACGGCCGCCCTTTCAGCCTGGAGAGCCTGCGCGGACACACGGTGGCGCTGACCTTCCTCGACCCCGTGTGTACGACCGACTGTCCGCTCATCGCGCAGGAGTTCCGTCAGGCGGACCAGCAGCTCTCGAGCCAGGGAGCGCGCGTCGACTTCGTCGCCATCGTCGCCAACCCGATTTACCGCTCTGCCACCTTCACCAACGCCTTCGACCGTCAGGAGGGCCTGACCCACCTGGCCAATTGGCACTACCTCACGGGCTCGCTGTCGGCGCTCCAGCACGTTTGGGACTCCTACGGAGTGCTCGTGAACACCACGACGGCCGGGGCGATGGTGGCGCACAGCGACCTGGCCTTCGTGATCGACCCGCAAGGTCGAGAACGCGACGCTCTCGTCGACGAGCCCGGCCCGACGCACGCCTACGCGTCGTCCTTCTCCTCGTTGCTCCTGAGCCGCATCGACGACGTCCGTTCGTGAGGTCGGTCCCGCCCCGGTGGCCCGTCGGCTCCGCGTGGTCCGGTGGTCGATCATCAGCGTGGCGGGCTGTGTCCTCTGGGCCGTTGTGTGGGCGCTCCCGGCGAGAGGCGCCACCGTCCCGGCGCTCGCAGCGAGCGGGGTCTCGACACCCGGCGGCTCCTGGTTGACGATTCCCATGGGACAGCTCTCGGAACGGAACAACACCTTCTGGGAGCTCTTTCACGCCGTGCCGGCATCCTCCCGTTGGACGCTCGTCACTCCGGAGGGGACGGCCGACAACGGCGGCCTGGTTGCGGGTGTTTCGGGCAATTCGATCGCCGCCGGCGTGCTCCCGAGCGCGTTCCTCCGTTTCTCACCCCTGTCCTCGAGCAGTGATGGAGGATCCTCCTGGAGTCCCGTCTTCCTCCCCGGCGGCCTGGCGAAGTTGGCCGACGCGCTGGCGATCGAGACGTCCGGCACCCCAGCCGGGCTCGCCGTCCTGCACGACGGCACGGTCTTGGCCGCGGCCAAGAGCCTCGGTTCCTGGGCACCACTGGTCTCGACCGCTGCGCTCCGCCGCGCTGCGCCCTCATGCGATGTCTCGGCGATCGCCGCGGTGGCGTTCTCGGCGGCCGGCGCTCCGCTCGTCGCCACCGGCTGTGCGCGTGGTGCACGGGTGGGCTTGTTCAGTCAGACCGACGGGTCGTGGCACGTGGCCGGGCCCACCTTGGCCGTCGGTCGCGGGAGGGGAGCAACGGACGTCTTGCGGCTGGAGACATCCGGCGGGGTGACGACGCTGCTCGCATCCGTTGGCGGTGCAGGGCATGGGGCGCTCGAAGCCGCATGGGTGGGAAACGATTCCGTCTGGACCATGTCGGCCCCGCTTCCCGTACCGACCGCCGACTCGGTCCGAGCCAGCGCCGTCGGGGCGGACGGGCGGGTCGCGGTCCTGGTCAGCATGTCGAAGTCCAAGCGGGCCGTCTTCGATGTGGGACCGGGTGGACGAGCCTGGTCCTCCCTGCCGCCGCCGCCCTCCGGGGCGACGGGACTCGTCCTCCCGGGCGACACGCCGAGCGTGGATGCCGCAGCGGTGGACGTCTTCAGCGTCAACGGGAGCGCACTGCGCGTCTTCGCTCTCACCCCGTCGGGAGCCACCTGGAGCCACGTGCAGACCACGCAGGTGCCCATCCTCTACGGCTCGTCTTCGTAGCGGACGGGGGCTACCGTGACGCGCAGGCGCACAAGGGACGGATCCGCCCGGTGAACTACCTCGTCGACAACTGGAGCTTCGACCCGTTCGTGGTGGTCGTGGCGCTCATCGTGATCGTCAACGAGCTCGGCCTCGCCAATCTGCGCCGACGCTCGATTCCGGAGCGGAGCCGGAGCCGGCGCCTCCGCTCACTCTTCTTCTACGGCGGCCTCGCACTTCTCCTCATCGCCGTCACGTCACCCATCGACTACTGGGCGGACGACTACTTCTTCGTGCACATGATCGAGCACATCCTGATCGGCTTCTTCGCTCCGATCCTCATCGTCGCAGGGGCCCCATGGCTGCCGCTCCTCCACGGTCTGCCGGTGGGACTGCGGCGACGGCTCATCCGCTCCGTTCTCCTGGGACGCTTCTCCCAGCCACTGAGAGCGGTCGGGCGGTTCGCGCTCAACCCGTGGACTGCGCTGATCTCGTTCAACCTGGTAATGGTGCTCTGGCACGTCCCGGCGCTCTTCGATGCTGCGCAGGACAACCTGACGGTTCACGTCTGGGTGATGCACGCCAGCTTCTTCGTCACCGGCGTCCTGTTCTGGCTGCAGATCATCCCGTCGTACCCCTTCCGGTTGAAGGCCTCTCCGCTCTGGCAGGTCGGCGCCATCCTCTCGACCAACGTCGCGATGTTCGTCATGGCCATGTCGCTCTCACTCTTCAGCGCGGGAAGCTGGTACGCGGTCTACGCCCACGTACCGGGCGTGACGCTCTCGCCGTTCGCCGACCAGCAGATCGGCGCAGCCATCCTGTGGATCTGCGGTGACTTCTGGGCCGTGCCCGCGCTCGCGGTGACCATCCGGCGCGCCATCGACAGCGAAGGGGGGTTCTCGCTGGGGGTCGACCGGTTGTTCCACCGTGATCCGGGACCTTCCCTCGAAGCGTTCCGGGCCTCGAGGGACCGGGCCCGCCACGGCTGACCCCGCCGGGCCCAGCCGGACTCCAGGCCGCATACAGCCGTTGCACAGAAATAGTTGACCTGAAAGCACCGGAACCGTAACGTCCCTGGAAATCTCCTCGATCGGAATCCAGGGGATGAACGGGAGACTTCTACCGGGAGGGGCTGATGAGCCTGGCGTGGAAGGTGGCCGTTACGGCCGTTCTCTTTGCCCTGTGCGCCGTGGCGGCCGTCGTCCTCATCGTCAATCTGCTCGGCACACCTCCCACGGTCGACTTCACCTCCCAAAGTTCGGGCCAGCCCGTCAACATCACCCTGCAGACGGTCGGGGCCTTTGGGTCGGGCAACCATCCGGACTGGGTTTCGTACCTCGTCCGGTCGCCGCAGGGTCAGTGGGTCCACACCACGGTGTTCCAGGTTCCCGAGCACGTTCGCGTCAATGTCACCATCATCAACTACGACTCGGGCAGCCCACTGCGCAACCAGCAGCTTGGCCAGGTAACCGGGACCTACGGCGACGTGGCGACCCTGAACGGCAAGCTGTTCCGGGTCATCAACTCCAACGCCGGGGTCAACGGCATTGGACACACCTTCACCATCCCCTCGCTCGGCATCAACGTGCCGCTGTACGGCAACAACCCCAACGCCAACCTCTGCGCGGCGGCGCCGTGCACCACGAGCTCACCGCACAAGGTCATCAGGTTCGCCTTCAACAGCCCAGGGACCGGCAACTACCGTTGGCAGTGCTTCGTCCCGTGCGCGGCGGGATGGCTCTTCGGCAACGGGGGCCCTATGTCCACGCTGGGCTACATGGGTGGCTTCATGAAGGTGGTCGCATGAGCGAGACGGCAGCGGCGGAGTCCGCCGCGACGCCCGCCGGACCCGAGTCGACGAGGCCGCAAGACGAGACCCGTCACTGGTGGCGGCTGATCGCCATCTGGGTGGTCCTTTCGGCCGTTCTCGACCCGCTCTTCTACTTCCTGGCTGGGCCCCACATCCCGCCGGGGACGATGACCGACACCGCTCAGGGGGCCCAGTTCGACTTCAACGTGCTGTTCGTCATCGCCCTGCCTATCCTCCTGGCCGTCTGGATCTACTTCATCTACGCCTTCGTGGTGTGGCGGGCGTCTCGAGGCGGGCCCGAACCCGTCGGTGGGCCCGACGCGCGGGGGCACTACGGGATTCAGATGGGTTGGATCCTCACCACGACGGTCATCGTGCTGTTCCTCGCCGGCTTCGGGACCTACGAGCTCGTGCAGCCGGGCGGCGCTGGGGGCGGCCAAGGGTCCAGTCCCATCTGGACTCCGGCCTCCAAGACCATCCTGCCCATCCAGGTGATCGGCCAACAGTGGAAGTTCACCTACCGATACCCCACGTTCGGAGGCTTCGAGACCAACGAGCTGGTCGTGCCGGACAACACCACGATTCAGTTCAACGTGACCTCGCTCGACGTGGTTCACAGCTTCTGGGCCTACCAGCTCAACGTGAAGGCCGATGCCAACCCCGACTACAACAACGTCGCCTACACAACGACCCAGCAGCTCGGCTCCTTCACTGTGCGCTGCAGCGAGCTGTGCGGCATCTGGCATGGCGCCATGTTCAACAACGGGGTGGTCGTCCGACCACAGCAGTTCGTGTCCTGGGCCAAGACGACGGCGGCGAAGCTGCGCCGGAACACCAGACTGCTCCCGCCGTACGCGCTCACCTATACCCCCGATGCCAACGGTGCCGACGGCGGGTACTACCCGGACAACGTCGATCCCTACTCCCACGTGGAGCAGTACGGCGCTCCACAGCCGAAGGGTGGAGGCTGACATGGCCATTGACACCACACAGGTCCCCGAGTTCGAGTACCCCGGAGAGGAAGACCTGGGCCCCCCGCCGACGCCGTCACTCCGCTCGGAGTGGCTACGCCCCAACGTCCTGTGGGCGATGGCCGGAGGCGTCGTCGGGTACCTGATCGGCCACTGGCTGGGCAACGTCATCGCCAGCGGCTATCTGCAGACTCCGGGAGCAAGCGACCTGAACGACGTCGCCATCGTGCTCGGGTTGACGCTGGGAGTGACCGGGTGGATGGCCGGAATCGGTGGGCTGAACTACCCGCTGGCGAAGATCCTCGGCTACGAGCTCGCTCCCAGACCCCCTCAGCAGAGCTGGGTGCGCTACTTCCGCATGACCGACGACCACAAGGTCGTCGGGTGGCAGTACGCGGTCGGCGTCCTGACCTTTCTGTTCACGGGCGGGCTCCTCGCGATGCTGATCCGCACGGAACTCCTCAGCCCGACGAACCACGTGTTCGGCCCGGGCACCTACATCGCCATCGTCGGGGAGCACGGGACGATCATGATGATGATGGCCTCCTCGGCCGTCGTCGGTCCCCTGGGGAACTGGCTGATCCCCCTGATGATCGGGTCCCGGCGCATGGCCTACCCGCGCGTCGAGGCCTTCTCGTTCTGGATCTTCATGGCCGGGTACCTGGTCATTCTGAGCGCGCTCTTCTTCGGCGGCTTCCCGACCGGTTGGACCGGGTACGCACCGCTCCAGACACAGGCTGCGGGAGGGATGGACTCCTATCTGGTCGGTTTTGCCGTCATCGGGATCGGCATGATCCTGGCCGGGTTCAATTTGGCCGCCACCATCATCAACTACCGGGCGCCGGGCATGACCTGGAGCCGCCTGCCGATCTTCGTCTGGGGCATCCTGGCCACCACCGCTCTCCTCACGCTGGCCACGCCGACCCTGGTCGTGGCGGCGCTGCTCGGCGTCCTCGACCGCACCGCCCAGACCGCGTTCTTCGTGAACGAGCATGGCGGCAGCAACTTCCTGTGGCAGAACCTCTTCTGGTTCTTCGGCCATCCGGAGGTCTACATCATGGCCCTCCCCGGATTCGGGATCGTCATGGAGATCATGCCGGTCTTCACCCGCAAGCCCCTGTTCGCCTACAGGGTGGCGGCGGCGGGCATGCTCGGCGTGGCACTGCTGTCCTTCTTCGTCTGGCAACACCACCTGTTCCAGAGCGGCATCAACCCGGACATGCGGCCGCTCTTCATGCTCACGACGGAGCTCATCTCCATCCCGACGGGGTTCCTCTTCCTCGTCACGTTGGGAACGCTGTGGAAAGCGAAGATCAGGTTCGACACCCCGATGCTCTTCTGCCTGGGAATGCTGTTCAACTTCCTGATCGGTGGTGTGACCGGTGTGTTCCTCTCCGACGTCCCGGTCAACGTCACCGTTCACGGCAGCTTCTTCGTGCTCGCGCACTTCCACTACACGATCATGGGCGGGCTCATCTTCGCCCTGTTCGCAGGGTTCTACTTCTGGTTCCCGAAGATCACCGGCAAGACGCTGAATCGCAAGCTCAGCAAATGGCACTTCTGGACGTTCTTCATCTTCTTCAACTTCACCTTCTTCCCATTGTTCCTCGTGGGACTGCTCGGCCAGCCGCGACGCGTGTTCGAGTACGCCACGAACCTGCAGACCTTGAACGACATCTCGAGCATCAGCGCCTATTTCCTCGGCGCATCGTTCTTCTTCTTCATCATCAACTTCGTCTGGTCGATCTACCTGACGCCGCACGAGGCGCCACCCAACCCGTGGAACTCGCTCGGCTTGGAGTGGCAGACGCCCACCCCGGTGCCCTGGTTCAACTTCGAGCACATCCCCGTCGTGCTGAACGACCCGTACCACTACGGCGAGCCCGATGCGGCGCCGGTGGCCGATCTCGGGATGGCCATGTCTTTGGCCGCTCCGGCCGGCTCGGTCGGTCACGAGGAGCTCGGGATAGGGGCGGACGGCGACGGCGATCCACGACCCCCAATACTGTGAGCGTGGAGGCCATGGACCAGAACCCTGTCGACAACCAGCAGTTCGAGAGCTTCGTCCAGCTGAGGGAGACCCCCGAGGAGATCGCGTTCGAACTCCGGGCCCAGGAAGGAGCCCTGTGGACCGGAGGCCGGCTCGTCATCGGCATTTGGGCCTTCGCCTTCGCCGCCCTGGCGTTCGCCTACTTCTACCTGCGCTCGGCGAACAACGAGAATCTCTGGCGGCCCCGGGGGGTCACCGCGCCCACGGCGACCGGCGCAGCGATCTTCGCCATCACGGTGGCAAGCGCGCTGCTGGTCCAGTTCGGCGACCGGCGGTTCCGTGAGAAGCAGACCTTGGACTGGCAGGTGGCCGGCTGGACGGCCGTCCTCGGAGGACTGATTGCCATCGGCCTCCAGATCTGGCAAATGACGGTCCTGCCGTTCTTCCCGGGGTCGAGCGCCTACGCATCGTGCTTCATCGCCTGGGGCATCATGAACATTGCGCTCGTCTTGAGCGGCACCTACTGGATCGAGACCATCCTGGCCAGGGAGATACGGCTGCGCCGGGCCATCGCCCAGGACGGAGGCGCCCCCGATTCGACCCTGCCCGTGGCGCGCCTTTTCCGGGCCAACCTCAACGGGTGCACGTACTTCTGGGGGTTCATCGCCCTGATCGCAACGCTCTTCTGGCTACTGTTCTATGTCATCTGAGCCTGGAGGGCTGAACCCGTGATCACAGCCGATGTCGCGAGCACCCAGGCGCTGACGTTCGCCATTCCCCTCGGTGTCCTGGCTGTCGTAATGCTCTGGGGCTTCTTCCAGCGCCGACCCACGCAATGAACAGCGGGGCCGCCGACGTGCGGCCCCCTGCCCGCGGCGCACCGTGGCGGCCCTGGTGCCTTTCGGGCGCCGCCCTTGTGATGGTCGTCGGACTGGTCCCGCCACTCTCCGCAGCGGCCCGGCACAGCGAGTACGCCGCCACACTGCAGTTCTCGCTCTTCGCCATCGTCGTTCCTGCTCTGGTGGTGGCCGGCGCACCGTGGCGCCTGCTGCGCCTGGCGGACGCCGGAGGGGCGGCGAACCCACCGAGAATCGCCGACCGGGTCTCCGACCGGCGACGGCGCCACCGCGAGCTCCCCTGGTCGCTGGCCTTCATCGCCTGCGACCTCGGGGTGGCCGTGGCCTGGCACGCTCCCGGAGCGGTCGCTGCAGTGGCCCGACACGGCTGGCTCGCAGTCCCCGAGGCGGCAAGCCTCCTGATCTTCGGGCTGGGCCTCTGGCTCGAGCTCGTGGCATCGCCGCCCCTCGCCCCCCGTTCGGGATACCTCCGGCGCGCCGTGCTGGCCGCCTTCGCGATGTGGGCGTTCTGGATCCTCGCCTACGTGGTCGGCCTGTCCGACCACGACGTCTATCGCAACTTCCACCACGCGGCGGGAGGCCTGAGCGCCCCGGCCGACCAGCAGATCGCCTCCGCCGTCCTCTGGTTCGTCGCGGCTGCGGCGTTCGCCCCCGTCATCTTCTGGAACGCACTCACGTGGCTCAAGACCGAGGAGGATCCCGACGCCGAGCTCGTGGCGCTCACCAAGGCCGAGCGACGCCGGGGCTTGCCCCCGGCGACTCGAAAAAGTGGCGGAGGGGCGCCGGCGACCTGACCCTCAGCCGGTGTTCGCACCCGAAATTTGAGGGAGGTCGACGCGGGGCAGATCAGTGCCGAGGTTGCGGTCCGCTGCGTTCTCCTGCGCGATGGCCGTGCGGCGATCGGTGGCGAGTTGGGCTTCCTCCTTCGACAGATTGTGGAGCACCGCGGCGTTGCCCGGGTCGCCCATCAGCGTCTGCACGTCCTCGATCGCCCGCAGGGAGTCTGAGGTGGTCCACAACGTCACCGTCGCCACCAGCTGGCCCAGCTGCTTGCCGGCCGCCGTCCCGGGAACCTGGATGCCGGCGAGGTCGTAGATGTTCTCGTTCGTGAAGGAGCAGGCCGTCTGATCGTCACCCAGCAGGCCGGGCGTCGGAGCGCGTTCGGCCGGCGTCAGCGCGTGCGTGACCTGCAGGTTCCAGATGCCGACCGCCTGGTGCACGGCGAGCGCGCACGGTCCGAGGTCGGTGTTCACCTCGCTCATCACGCTGCGTTCCTCGGTGATGTCGTCCGCTCTCGACGTGCTCGTGGGCAGATCGGAGAGGACGGTGATCAGGAGTATCACGAAGACCACCGCGGCGATCGCCAGGCCGCGGTGGCGCTGCCAGACCGGTGCCTTCTTCGGTGACGACGCGGCAACGTCGGTCACTGGCCGACGATCCGTTCCGCGTAGGCGGCGATCCCGTGCGCCCAACGGGCAATGCTTGCCGCCGGCAGGCTGAAGGTCCCCGTCGCGCTCTCGTCGGCGAACGGCGTCGCCCGATAGCGGAGGTCACCCTGGGGGTCGATGAATTCCATGATGTCGTTGTGTGCCTCGAGACCTGTCTTCTCGGAGACCGAGATCGACACGCCGTAAGACTTCCAGAGGGAGTCGAGGGTGGGCAGGGAGCCGGTGACCATGTGCCAATTCGGCAACGAACCCAGGCCGGTCCCTTGGACGGACGGGGTTTCGTCGGACCGGGCCAGGGCGGAGGGGTCCGTGTTGACGGTGACGAACTCGATGTTGGAGGCCGCGGCGCCGAGGACGGCATCGGCCTGCTCCAATTCGGCGGCCACCACGGGGCAGATGTCGTTGCACGGCGCATTGAAGAACGTCAGGACGATCACCCGCCCCGGCTGCGCCGGCACCGACGTGGGCAGGCCCCTCTGGTCGGTCAGGGCGAACGCGGGAGCTGGGTGTGGCGCGGTGGAGGTCACACCCATGAAGGCCACGAGTGGAGCGTCGAGGGAGCGATCGGCTGCGGCGGTCGGAGCGCTTGGCGTGGTGGCCGGCCTCGGGGTCGCCGCGGCGTGAGGAACAGTGGTGGGCACGGGATTGAGCCCCGCGGAGGAGAACAGGTGCTCGCCGAGCAGACCCCCCAGGCTCACGACGAGCGCGATGCCCAGCACCCAGAAGACGAATTTGGCGGGAATGCCGGGCGCGCCCTCGGCGAGGGCCGCCGCCCGGTCCACCGGCGGGGCGGGGGAGGGGGCGGCCGATCCCGCCTCGAAGGACGGCGGGGCCAGATTTGTCCCCTCCGCCCCGGGTGGCCCCGTCATCGGCCACCGTCGAGGCGTGCGATCCAGCGCCGCAACGACGATTCCTTCTGAGGGCCGAGCGCCGCGCCCACGACGCGTCCCCGGCCGTCCACGAAATAGCTGACGGGGAGAGCGCTGACGAGGTACTCGGAGGCCACCGTGGCATGGGCATCGACGGCCACTCGATAGGTGGCCCCCGCCGCGGCCAACAGCCTCGTGGCCGCGGCTTCGGAGCTCTCGTTGGAATCGACGCCGACCACGGCGACCCGTCCCTCTGCTGCTCGGGCGGCCGTGGCCATTGCGCCGAGCTCGGCCCGGCAGTCGCGGCACCAGGAGGCGAAGAAATTGACGATGACCGGCTTGCCCCGGAAAGAGGCGAGCGCGATCGGGCTCGTGCCACCCAGGGGGGGAAGGGAGAAGCCCGGGGCCACCGTGCCCGCCTTCAGGACGGGAGGCGGCGCGGACTCGAGGGCTGCGGAGGATGGCACCGGCGCCGCCCGGGGCGGACCCCGGACGATCACGAAGATCACGAAGCCGACGAGGCACGCTGCGGCGACGGCTGCGATCCACTTGAAGACCCGATCGGGCCCGGTCGCGTGACGTCCTCCGGCGCCGAGCGTGGGCGCCGGGCTGCCCTCCTGGCCAACGGGTGTCCCCCCCGGGTCCACGCTGGTCACGCTAGCGAGCCACGGTTCTGATCCCACGAGGGTCGGTCACCACTCGGCCGCCCGCTCGGCCGGATCCTTCTCGGCCCCCTCGCGTTTGCGGGCTTCACGTTCCTCCGGGTTCTCGTGAATGAGGTGCCACCAGGCGGCGATCGCGATGCCGGCCAGGATCGGCCACTCGAAGGTGTAGAACCAACTCAGGCCGTTCCCCCCCAGGGCACGACGCGCCTGCCACCAGGTCGCCGCCGCGCACCCGGCCACGATCAGGCAGAACCCCAGGTGGAGCAGCATTGCTCGGGCGGAGAACCAACGGTGTATCGCAAACCGCATCGTAGGGCGGCACCCGGGCCGCGGGCGGGTCCCACGCACACGTCGGCGCGACTCCGGCCTGGGCGGCGATGCCCCGGTAGCCGATCCTCGTCACCCGGCGGCGCAATCGCCATTGCAGGACCGATCCCGTAGGCGGCGGCCGGCTCAGTTGGGCGAGGCGCCGCTCCCGCTCTCTCCGGCGGCCGCACTTTGGGCGCCGGCCTGCTCGGCGCCTTCGAGGCTGACGAAGGCCAGGCGCAGCTGGGAGAGCGACTCGCGCAGCTGCGGCTCGGCCTCGCCCAGCCGTCCGGCCAGGCCGTCGAGAACGGCGCCCAGCGCGTCGATGGCCAGGCGGGCTTGGAAGAGGACCGGGGGCGTCTGGGACAGATAGATGGCGGCCAGCTCGAAGAGGCCGTAGCAGTGGTTGGCGATGACGACATCGGCCGGGGTCTGCGCCAGCTGGGCCCGCATGGCCTCCATGGCTGCCTGTGCCTCCTCGGGCGACGGTTCCGTGTCATCGGCGTCGGCCAGGGAGGATCGAGGGTCGTCAGCAGGTTCCTTCTCTGGGAAATGCTCACCTGACGGTGTCCAAAGGCTGCTCATGCTGGTACTGTATTCAGCCTTGACTACATGGAAGCGAGGCCACCAGTCTTGGGGCCTCCACCTGGCCACTTGCTCGCTGTCTTGGTGAGCTGCGGTGCGCCAGGTCGTTCGTCTCCGGCGCGGGCTTTACTCGCGGGTCGGCCTCGCTCCTCCGATTGGCTTGCGGAAGGACCGCGGGCCCGAGTGAGAGGTGTGATGACGCATCGTCGCTGAAACCACAACTGAGCACCGGATCAACGACCGAATCCGTGCCCGTGAAGTCCGGCTGGTGGACCCCGACGGTGCGCAACTGGGCATAAAGCCGCTGCCCGAGGCGCTGGCGATCGCCAAGAGCCTCGACCTCGACCTCGTCGAGGTGGCTCCCATGGCCAACCCGCCCGTTTGCCGGATCATGGACTTCGGCAAGTTCAAGTTCGACGAGGCCCAGCGGGCCAAGGAGAGCCGCCGCAAGGCCGTCCACGTCGGGATCAAGGAGATGAAGTACCGGCCGAAGATCGGCCCGGGAGACTTCGACACCAAGACCCGTCAGGTGGGCAAGTTCCTGAACGAGGGGCACAAGGTCAAGATCACGATCATGTTCCGTGGCCGCGAGGTGTATCACCCCGAACACGGCAAGCGGATCCTGGACCGGATCGCCGAGCAGATGGAGGGCATCGCCAAAGTGGAGGCGGAGCCCAAGCTCGACAACCGCAACATGATCATGGTGCTCGCTCCCGACAAGCGGGCCCGCCAGGCCGCGCAGTCCAAGGCCGCCAACGAGAAGCGGAGCGACCGCAAGAGCGGCGCTGCGCCACCGGAACCTTCGGGGAACGGTGCACCGGCGGCCGAGGCGAACGGGAACGGGAGCACTCCGGTGGTCGAAGAGGTCAGCGAAGTCGCCGCATCAGCCGAAGAGGGATGACGTAATGCCGAAGATGAAGACGGACCGGGGCGCCGCCAAGCGCATCAAGGTGACGGCCTCCGGCCGGTTGCGCCGGCGCAAGGCCTTCCGTTCGCACATTCTGGAGAAGAAGAGCAGCGTGCGGACGCGCCGGCTCGGACGCGAAGCGGACATCTCCAAGGCGGACGAGCGGGCGACACGTCGCATGCTCGGCATCTGACGCCGCAGTCCTCCACCGCGCTCCGGCGCACATCCACCTGACCCACCGAAAGACCTTGAAGAGAGGAGCACCCCCATGGCCCGAGTGAAGCGTGCCGTCCATGGCCGCAAGCACCACCGCGCCGTCCTGGAACAGGCGAAGGGGTACTACGGCAACAAGAGCCGGACGTTCCGGGCTGCCAACGAGCAGCTCATGCACTCCATGCAGTACGCCTACCGGGACCGCCGGGCGCGCAAGGGCGATTTCCGCAAGCTCTGGATCCAGCGGATCAACGCCGGCGCCCGCCAGCACGGCATGAGCTACAGCCGGCTCATCAACGGCCTGCACCTGGCCGGCGTCGAGGTCGACCGCAAGGTCCTGGCCGACCTGGCCGTGAGCGACGACGCCGCCTTCGGCGCGCTCGTCAAGACGGCACAGGACGCGTTGGCGGCGGCACCGGCGGCCGGAGTCGCCTCCTGACCCAGCGGCTGGCTTTCACGCACCGGCGGGTCCGCCGGTTGCGCGGGCTGCTGCAGAAGCGTTCGGCGCGCTCGTCCGAACGCGCCTTCGTGGCCGAAGGGGTCGAGCTCATCCGCTGTGCCCTCGAATCCGGCGCACCTGTCGAGTCGGTCTACGTCTCCCCCGAAGGCGGGTCCGACGGCCCGACGCAGGAGGTGTGCCGCCGGGCGACAGCCGCGGGCGCCCGGGTCTTCCCGCTGGCCGCCGGAGTGCTCGAGCGTGTCGCCGATACCGTGACACCGCAGCCGGTCCTGGCGGTCGTGCCGATGCTCGCCGAACCCGGCGCGGACGTCCTGGCCGCTCGTCCGGGCTCGCTGGTCATGGTCCTGGTCGACGTGCGTGACCCGGGCAATGCCGGCACCGTCCTGCGGGCCGCCGACGCCTCGGGAGCGACCGCGGTGCTCTTCGCGGCCGATTCGGTCGACCCGTACAACCCCAAGACGGTGCGCGCCTCCGCGGGGTCGCTCTTCCACATCCCTTTCGCTGTCCGCGACGACCCGCGTGCCGTGGCGGAGGAGCTCTCCGAGGCGGGGTTCCGCACCCTGGCCACGGTGGTGCGCCACGGGGACGACTACACCGACTTCGACTGGTCCGTGCCGAGCGCGGTCTTCCTCGGCAACGAGTCCTCGGGCCTCGACGAAGGACTCTGCCAGACGCTCGACGCAGCGCTGGGCATCCCGATGGAAGGCCGGGCGGAATCGCTGAACGTAGGCGTGGCCAGCGCGGTGGTCGGCTTCGAGGCGGCGCGCCAGCGCCGGGCCGGGGGTGCCGGGGCACGTAGCATCTCCCCCAATGCCGACGAGGGCGGCACGCTTCGACATGGTGACTGACAACGTGGATCTCGACATTGACGGCCTGGCCCGTGCGGCCGAGGAGGCCATCACGGCCGCGGCGTCGACCGACGCGCTGGCGCGCGTCGAGACCGAGTACCTGGGCAAGCGGTCCGACCTGACCCGGGCCCACCGCGCCCTGGGCGGGCTCGATCCCGAGGCCCGTCGCGAGGCCGGACGCCGGCTGAACGAGGTGCGGACGCGGCTCGAAGGCCAGCTGGCTGGCCGACGCGAGCAGCTGGCCGAGGGCGAGCGGAGCGCCGCCCTCGCCGCGGATCGGCTCGACCTCACCGAGGTCATCCCGGCCCAGGTGCGCAGCGCCACGGACCGCGGACATCTGCACCTCGTGACCACGGCCCGGGCCGAGCTCGAGGACGTCTTCGTGGGCATGGGCTTCACCGTGGCCGAGGGGCCCGAGGCCGAGTCCGACTGGTACAACTTCGAGGCCCTGAACATCCCGCCGGCCCATCCGGCCCGTGGCATGTACGACACGATGTACCTCGACGTCGGTGAGCCCGAGACGGTCCTGCTGCGCACCCACACGTCGCCGGTGCAGATCCACCTCATGGAGGAGGCCGTGCGCCGGGGCACGCTTCCCATCCATGCGGTGATGCCCGGCAAGTGCTTCCGACTGGACACACCCGACGCCCGGCACCTCCCGGTCTTCAACCAGATCGAGGGTCTGGTCGTCGACCGGGGGATCACCTTCGGTGACCTGGCCGGCACCATCCAGTCCTTCACCGAGGCGTACTTCGGCGCCGGCATGCAGTCGCGCCTGCGTCCGGCCTACTTCCCCTTCACCGAGCCCTCGGCCGAATACGAGATCACCTGCACCGTGTGCCTGGGTGAGGGCTGCCGGACCTGCTCGCATACGGGCTGGATCGAGCTCGGCGGCTGTGGCATGGTCGACCCGGCGGTGTTCGCCGCCGTCGGGGTCGACACCGACATCTGGTCCGGTTTCGCCTTCGGCTTCGGCATCGACCGCCTGGCCCAGATGCGTCACGCCATTCCGGACATGCGCTCCTTCCTGGAGAACGACATCCGCTTCCTCACGCAGTTCTGACCCGGCCCACCCATACGAGGATCCCCCGTGCGCGCTCCACTCAGCTGGCTCCGTGACTTCGCCCAGTTCCCCGACGACGTGGGGATGCTGCGCGCCGCGCTCGACGACCTCGGCCTCGTCGTCGAGGGCATCGAGCACGTGGGGGAGGGGCTGGGCGACGTCGTCGTCAGCCGGGTCCTCGAGATCTCGGCCATCGAGGGTGCGGACAAGATCCGCCGCGTCCTGGTCGACGCCGGCACCGGCGACCCGGTCGAAATCGTCTGCGGTGCGCACAATTTCGCCGTGGGGGACCGGGTCCCGCTCGCTCCGGTCGGTGCCATTCTCCCTGGGGGCTTCGAGATCGGGCAGCGCAAAATGCGTGGCGTCGTCTCCAACGGCATGTTGTGTTCGGGCACGGAGCTCGGCCTCTCCGACGACGCCGCGGGCCTGTTGATCTTGGGCGAGGAGGCGCCGGGAGAACCCGGCACCCCGCTGCTGGAGGCACTCGACCTCGCCCCCGATGTGGTCTTCGACCTGGCCGTCGAGGGGAACCGGCCCGACGCCTGGAGCATGGTGGGGGTCGCCCGCGACCTGGCCGCGCGTTTGGGCCTCGACTTCACCTCCCCCGAGCCTCCGCTTCCTCGCGCCAGTGGCTGGGCGGTGGAGTCCGCCGCCACGGCGGGGGTCGAATCGCTCGACCTCTGCCCGCGCCTCACGGTGAGCGTGCTGCGCAATGTGCGCGTCGGGCCCTCGCCCCGACCGATCGCCCGGCGCCTGCTCCTCGCCGGCATGCGCCCGATCAACAACGTGGTCGACGCGTCCAACTACGTCATGCTCGAGCTCGGGCAGCCCACGCACCCCTACGACATCTCCCTCCTGCCCGGCCGCGGCCTCACGGTGCGCCGAGCCCGCCCGGGCGAGACCGTCGAGACCCTCGACGGGGTGGAGCGCGCCGTGGGCGTGCGGGGGCGCAGTCTGGGCGACACCGGGGAGGACTGCCTCATCTGCGACGCCGAGGGGACGCCCGTCGGCATCGGTGGGATCATGGGCGGCGCCTCCTCGGAGATCGCGGACGGCACGAGCGAAGTGCTGCTCGAGGCGGCGTACTTCACCCCGATGGCCATCGCCCGCACCTCCAAGCGGCTGGGCCTGCGCACCGAGGCATCTGCCCGCTTCGAGCGCGGCTGCGATCCCTGGGGGATCGAGACGTCGGTGGCCCGCTTCTGCCAGTTGCTCGCTGAGAGCGTGCCGGACCTCGAGGTGGCCGACGGAATGCTCGACGTGCGCGGCCAGGTGCCCGAGTCGTTCGTCGTGCGGGTCCCGGTGGCCCGGGTGCACAGCCAGATCGGCGTCGAACTCAGCGGCGAACGCATCACCGAGCTCATCGGTCCTCTCGGCTTCACCGTCCTCGAGCCCGGCGGTGACGGCGTGCTCGAGGTGATGATCCCGACCAACCGGCCCGACGTGCGGCCCGAGCCGTACGGGGTCGACGACGTGATCGAGGAGATCGCCCGGACCTTCGGCTACTCGAACGTCCCCCGGCGCACACCCTCGTGGCCCCAGCCCGGCGGGCTCACCGTGCTGCAGCGCAACCGTCGCCTGGCCAAGGACGTCTTGTGCGGCCTTGGTGCGTCCGAAGGTTGGACCGACACGTTCGTCTCCGCGGCGCAGCACGCCGAGGTCGGTTTGACCGGTGACGCTGTGCGCGTCTCCAACCCGCTCGATGCCGAGAAGCCGTATCTGCGCCGCTCCCTGTTGCCCGGGCTGCTGGGCGCGCTGGTCTACAACGCCGCCCGGCGCCAGGGCGACGTGCGACTCTTCGAGGTCGGCGTGGTCTTCTCACACCCCGGCGAGGGGACACCCAGGGTGGTCGAACGGGCCGGCGCCGGTGGGATGGAGCGCGCCGAGCTCCCAGGAGAGCGCGAGTTGCTCTCCGCCGTCTTCGCCCAAGAGGACGACGACGCCCGCCAGGCCGTGGTGTCCTGGCGCGTCCTGGCCGATGCCTTCCGTCTCGACCACGTACGCCTGCTGGCACCTGGCGCGGACCTGCCTTCGTTGCCCGGCCTCCATCCGACCCGCTCGGCCCATCTCGTCGTGGACAGCGGTGGCGAACGCGTCGTGATCGGCGCCGTGGGGGAGGTCGATCCCGCCGTCGCCACCGCGTTCGGGCTGACCCGTACGTCGGGCGGCAACACCGTGCCGCGCCGGATCGGCTGGCTCGAGGTGGACCTCGGGCTCCTCTTCGACGAGGAGCGTGTGCCCCGGCGGATCACCGGTGGCGGTTCGGTCAGCCGCTTCCCGTCCTCGGACATCGACCTGGCGCTGGTGGTCGACGACGCCCAGCCGGCCGATGCCGTGGCCGACGGGCTCCGCTCCGCCGCCGGCGACCTGCTCGAGTCGGTGACCCTCTTCGACGTGTACCGGGGCACCGGCATCACCGAGGGAGCGCGCAGCCTGGCCTACCGCCTCCGCTTCTGCGCTCCGGACCGCACGCTGACCGACGAGGAGGTCGGCACGTTGCGGGCCCGCTGCATCGAGGCGGCGGAGAAGGAGTTCGGCGCGGTCCTGCGCTGACAACGTGGCAAGGTGGTCGGGTGCTGGTCGACCGGATCAATCCGACCGATGACGCCGGGCTGGCCGAGGGCGCGGCCGTGTTGGCGGCGTCGGACAAGGACCTCTGGCCGGAGCTGACCGGCTTCAGCCTGCGCGACATCACGGCCTTCGCCCGCTTCACCGGGAAATCGAAGCGTTACCTGATGGTGGCGGCCCGCTCCGAACGTGACGGCCCGATTCTCGGCGTCGGGCTGCTCGAGTTCCCGCTGCTCGACAACACGCACAGCGTCGAGGTCACCGTGGCGGTCCATCCGCAACACCGGCGACGCGGCGTGGGCACGGCCATCGTCGAGCACATGGGCGAGTTGGCCCGGGCCGAACGCCGGCGCTCCCTGAACGCCCTCGTCGACGTCCCCGTGGCCCAGGCTCACGACCATGCCTCGCTGCGCTTCGCCGCCAAGGTCGGCTTCGTCGCCAACATGGCGGCGAACAGCCGTCGCCTCGACGTGCCGCTCGAGCCCGCCAAGACGGCGGAGCTGGGGGACGTCGTGTCCTCGGCTCGCGAGGCGGCCGACTACCGCGTGCGGACCTTTCTGTCCCCGTGGCCCGAGGAGTTCGCCGAGGACGAGTGGAGGCTGTTGCGCGTCATGTCGACCGACGAGCCGGCCGGCGACGGCGAAAAGGAGGAGGAGTTCTGGGACGAGGCGCGCATGGCCGAGTACGACGAGCTGCGCCAACAGCAAGGTGCCATCAAGCTGTGCGCGGTGGCCCAACACGTGCCGTCGGGCCGCGCCGTCGCGATGACCGAGATCCTCGTCTGCGACGACGAGCCGCGGCAATCCTGGCAGCTGATCACCGTCGTGCATCCCGAGCACCGGGGCCACCGGCTCGGTCTGGCCGTGAAGCTGGCCAACCTCGAGTTCCTCTCCCGGCACTGGCCGGGCATCGGGTTCGTCGTCACGGGGAACGCGGCGGTCAATGCGCCGATGATCGCCGTGAACGACATGATGGGCTTCCGGATCCTGGGCGAGGCCATCTTCTGGCAGAAGCACCTCGAGTCGGTCTGAGGGAGCGGTGGGGGTGCCGGCGACCTCGGTCCCCTTTGACGTCGAAGTCGTCGACCCGCACGACGCGACGTCTTTCGATGAATGGTTCGGCGCCTGGCACCTCATGGACGTGGAGCGGTGGCCGGACATGCCGGGATGGCAGCGGTCCGAACGCTTGGGCCAAGCGCTCGATCGCGACGGGCCGGAGGAGCACCGCTGCCTGGTGGCGTGTCGCGGGCGCGAACTCGTGGGCGTCGCGGACCTCGAGACGTTTCGCCGCGAGAACCGGCACGTGGCTCGGCTCGACGTGCGGGTGCTTCCCGCGCACCGTCGCCACGGGGTGGCAACGGCGATCGTCGAGGCCGCGGCGCGGCTCGCCCGGGCGGAAGGGCGGACCGAGCTCGGTGGCATGGACGAGACGCCGGTCCGCGCCGGCTTCGTGGACAGGGCCGGGCCATTCGCCCGGCGCCTCGGCTTCGTTCCGGCGTTGCCGATGGTGCGACGCCTGCTCCGTCTCCCGCTGTCGCCGGAGCGCGCACGCGTTCTCCGTGACGACCCACGGGCACGACCGAAGGGGTACGCGTTGCTCACGTGGGCGGACCGCTGGCCTGACGACTACCTCGAGGACCGCTGCGAGTTCGGCCGGCGCATGTCGACCGACGTCCCGGTGGGAGAGCAGGAGCTCGATGAGGAGGAGTGGGACCCCGCCCGCGTGCGGGCCCTCGAAGCAAACCTGGCTGCGCAGGACCGGGGCAAAGTCACGACGGTCGCCCGGGACGACCGATCGGGCCGGCTCGTCGCCTTCAGCGAAGTCGTGGTCCCGCTCGGCGCGCCCGAGTCGGCCTGGCAGCACGACACGCTCGTCGTTTCCGAGCACCGTGGCCACGGCCTGGGGTACGCCACCAAGCTGGTCAACCTCTGGGCCCTGCAGGAACGGCATCCGGCTGTGCGCAGTATCAGTACCTGGAACGCGGCCGAGAACGAGCACATGATTGCCGTCAATGACGCCCTGGGCTTCGAGGTCGTGGCTCGCTCCGTCTACTGGCGCAAGCAACTCGGGGTGTGACCCGGCCGTCGGTCGGCTCGCGTTGTGGATACGCATGAGTATGCAGAGATATGTATACTGATGCGATGAAGGTGGGCATCGCCGGAGCGTCGGGCTACACGGGAGCCGAGCTGTTGCGCCTGCTCAGCACCCATCCCAGCTTCGAGGTGGGCGTGGCCACCGCCCATTCCCACGCCGGGCAGCCCGTCGGTGGGCACACTCCCTCCCTCCGGGCCGCCTACCCCGGTCTCGTCTACGAGGACACCGACCTGGCCACGCTCGATGGCCTCGACCTGGTCTTCTGCGCCCTGCCCCACGGGGAGTCCCAGAAGTTCGTCCCCGCGTTGCGAGAGCGGGTGGGCTGCATCGTCGACCTGGCGGCCGACTTCCGGCTGAAGGACGCCACCCAGTATCGGCAGTGGTACGGCGAGGAGCACCGCGCACCCCAGCTCTTGGACGAGGCCGTCTTCGGCCTGCCCGAACTCTTCCGGAGCGAGCTGTCCGGGGCCACCCTGGTCGCCGCGGCCGGGTGCTACCCGACGTCGGCCGGCCTGGCTCTGGCCCCTTTGCTGCGCCAGGGACTCGTCGGGGCGCAGGGCATCGTGGTCGACGCCGCCTCCGGGGTCTCGGGCGCCGGCCGCGGGCTCAAGGACACCCTGCACTTCGGTGCGGTCGACGAGGACTTCACCGCCTACGGACTGCTCACCCACCGCCACACGCCCGAGATGGAGCAGATCCTCGGCGCCGAGGTGCTGTTCACGCCCCACCTGGTGCCGATGGTGCGGGGCATCCTGGCCACCTGTTACGCCCGGCCGAGCGCCGTCCACGGTTCGCTCACGACCGCCGACGTCATGGCCGCGTTGCACGAGGCCTATGACGCCGAGCCCTTCGTCGTGGTGACCGACGAACCGCCCTCGACGAAGGCGACGACCGGCTCGAACACCGCCCACGTGACGGCGCGGGTGGATCCGCGCACCGGTTGGGTGGTCTCCCTCTGTGCGCTCGACAACCTGGTGAAGGGGGCGTCGGGCCAGGCCGTGCAATGTGCCAACGCCGCCCTGGGCCTGCCCGAGACCACCGGCCTGCCCACCGTGGGCCTCTACCCGTGAGTGTGACCGCGCCCAAGGGCTTCGTGGCCACCGGCGGCTCGGGTGGCATCAAGGCGAACGGCGCGCTCGACGTGGCCGTCGTGGCCACCGCAGACGGGCGGACGGTGCCGGCGGCCGGTGTGTTCACGTCCAACCTGGCCGCGGCGGCGCCGGTCCAGGTCAGCCGGGCCCATCTCGGCTCGTCCGCGGGTCGGGCTGCGGGGGTGATCCTCACATCGGGGAACGCCAACGCGGCCACCGGTGCCCCGGGCCGCGACGCCTGCACCCGGCTGTGCCGCGCCGTGGCGTCGGGGATCGGCGCCGCGGTCGAGGAGATCCTCGTGTGCCAGACCGGGCTCATCGGTATCCCGTTCCCGCTCAGCGTGGTCGAGCCGCAGCTCGAGGGCATCGTCTCGGAACGCGACGCCAGCCCCGAGGGCGGGGCCTTGGCCGCGCGGGCGATCATGACGACCGACACGGTGCCCAAGGAGGTCGTCGTCCAGGGGGACGGTTTCACCGTGGGCGGCATGGCCAAGGGCGCCGCCATGCTGGCGCCCAACATGGCCACCATGCTCGCCGTCTGCACCACGGACGCCGACGTGGACGCCACCACGCTGCAGGCCTCGCTGGCCCGAGCGGTGGCGGACTCGTTCAACACCATCACCGTCGACGGCGCCACCTCGACCAACGACACCGTGCTCGTCCTGGCCAGCGGCGAGGGTGCGCCGGTGACGGCCGACGATCTGACGGCTGCCCTGACCGAGGCCTGCCGGTCGCTGGCCGAGCAGATGGTGGCCGACGCCGAGGGGGCGACCAAGGTGGTGCACGTGCGCGTGCGCGGGGCGCAAAGCGATCAGGCGGCGCACGTGGCCGCGCGCAAGGTGGCCGACTCCATGCTCGTGCAGTGTTCGCTCTTCGGCGAAGACCCGTACTGGGGCCGCATCGTCTCCGAGCTCGGCTCGGCCGGCACACCCTTCGACATCGACACCGTGTCGGTGGCCTACGGGGGCGTCGTGGTGTGCGCCGGCGGCGTGGCCGCGCCACACGATGCCGGCGCAGTGCGGGCCCACCTGGCCGGACGCCACATCGAGATCGACTGCGAGCTCGGCCTGGGTTCGGGCGAGGCGGTCGTGCTGGGCACCGACCTCGGCTACGGCTACATCGACGAGAACCGGACAACGTCGTGAGCGCGATCGACCGGGCCCCCGTCCCGCCGAAGGTGTCGCGGGCTCAGAAGGCGGCGGCCGCGAACACGGCCTCGGTGCTGGTGGAGGCCCTGCCCTACATCCGGCGCTTCTGGGGCAAGATCGTCGTGGTCAAGTACGGCGGCAACGCGCTGCACGGCAGCGGTGACGGCGAAGGCGACGGCTCCACCGACGCACTCGCCAGCTTCGCCCAGGACGTCGTACTGATGCGCGCCGTCGGCATCCTGCCCGTCGTCGTCCACGGCGGCGGCCCCCAGATCGGCGAGCTCATGACCCGTTTGGGCAAGGTGACCGAGTTTCGCGACGGTCTGCGGGTGACCGACGCGGAGACGCTCGACATCGCCCGCATGGTGCTCGTGGGCAAGGTGAACCGCGACATCGTCTCGGCCATCAACGTCCACGGCCCGCTGGCCGTGGGGATGTCCGGCGAGGACGCCAAGCTCATCACGGCGGCCCCGACCAACGTGGATCTCGGATTCGTCGGCAACGTGTCGGTGGTCGACCCCACCATGCTCCAGCGCCTGGTGGCCGAGGGGATCATCCCGGTGGTGGCGACCATCGGCGCCGACGAGAGCGGCCAGGCCTACAACATCAACGCCGACACGGTGGCCGGGGCGCTGGCCGAGGCCCTCGAAGCCGAGAAGCTCATCTTCCTGACCGACATCGAAGGGTTGCGGGTCGTCCCGGACGACCCGACGACCGTCATCCACCAGGCGTCGCTCGAGGTGATCGACGAGATCGTGCGTAGCGGGGGCATCCGCGGCGGCATGATGCCCAAGGTCGAGGCGTGCGTCCGGGCCGTGCGGGCGGGGGTGAGCCGGGCCCACATCCTCGACGGCCGGGTGCCCCACTCACTGCTGCTCGAGCTCTTCACCGATTCGGGCGTGGGCACGATGGTGCTGCCGTGACGGCCCCCACCTCGGCCGGGCGCGAGCACCTCATGCGCACGTACGCCGAGCCGCCGGTGACCCTGGTGCGCGGCGAGGGGACCGTCGTCTACGACGCCGACGGCCGGGCCTACCTCGACTTCATCACCGGCCTGGCCGTGGTGTCGCTCGGCCACGCCCATCCGGCCGTGGCCGACGCCGTGGCCGAGCAGGCCCGCACCCTGACCCACGTGTCCAATCTCTATGGCAACGCGCTGGGACCGGAGGTGGCACGTACGATCGACCGCCTGATCAACGGAGGCACCGGGCAGGCGGGGGGGCAGGTCTTCTTCACCAACTCGGGGGCCGAGGCCAACGAGTGCGCGCTCAAGCTGGCCCGACGCTGGGCCTGGGGTGGTCGTCACGTGGTGGTCAGCGCCAACAACTCGTTCCACGGCCGCACGCTGGCCACGCTCACCGCCACGGGCCAACCCGAGAAACAGGCGCCCTTCTTGCCGCTGCCCGAGGGGTTCGTGCACGTGCCCTACGACGACGTGGCCGCGCTGGACAAAGCGCTCGAAACCGAGACCGTGGCCGCCGTCCTGCTCGAGCCGCTCCAGGGCGAGGGTGGTGTCAACGTGCCGAGCTCGGACTACCTGGGCGCCGTGTCGGCCCTGTGCCGCGAGCGCAATGTGTTGCTCATGCTCGACGAGGTGCAGACCGGGCTGGGGCGCACCGGGCACTGGTTCGCCTTCCAGGCTCAGGGACTCGAACCCGACGTGGTGACGATGGCCAAGGCGCTGGGCAACGGCATGCCCGTGGGCGCCTGTTGGGCCCGGGCGGAAGTGGCGGCGGCCTTCGGACCGGGTGACCACGGCTCGACCTTCGGGGGCCAACCCCTGGCGCTGGCGGCGGCCCGGGCCACGCTGGCCACCATGGAGGCGGAGGACGTGTGCGCACGGGCCCGCCGGGCCGGCGCGATCTTGACGGCCGGGCTGGCGACGCTGCCCGGGGTGGTGTCGGTGCGCGGAGCGGGGCTGCTGCTGGCGGCCCAGCTCGACGCTCCCGTGGCCAAAGAGGTGGCGGCCCGCGCCCTCGAGCTCGGGCTCCTGGTCAACCCGGTGCGCCCCGACGCCGTCCGGGTGGCCCCGCCGCTCCTCGTGGGCGACGACGAGCTCACCCGCGCGCTCGACCTCCTGGGCCAGGCCCTGGTCGAGGTGGGTGCGGGCGCCGAGGCATCGGCGGGGGAGTAGACCGGACCCGTGCGCAGCCTGCACGATATTGAGGACCTCGACCTCGGCGCCTGGGAGCGCATCCTGACCCTGGCGCTCGAATGGCCACCGGGCCGGCGGCTGGCCGGGCAGGGCGCGGCACTGCTCTTCGAGAAGCCCTCGGCCCGCACGCGCAACTCGACCGAGATGGCCGTGGTCGATCTGGGTGGGCATCCCGTCTACATCCAGGGGACCGAGGTCGGCCTCGACACCAGAGAGACGGCCGAGGACGTGGCCCGCACCCTGGCCTGCTACCACCGCGTCATCTGCGCCCGCGTCTTCGACCACGCACTCTTCGCCCGCATGGGGGCCGCCCTGCGTCGCTCGAACATGGACGTCCCGCTGGTCAACTTGCTCTCCGACGACGCCCATCCGTGCCAGGCCGTGGCCGACGTGCTGACGTTGCGCGAGTGCCTCGGGCCGTTGGCGGGCAAGACGCTCACCTACGTCGGTGACGCCAACAACATGGCGCGCTCGCTGGCCAAGGCCGCGCTCTACGAAGGGATGACGATGCGCATCGCCGCGCCGGCCGGTTACAGCTTCTCGCCCGACGAGATGCGAGCCCTCCAGACCCTGGGCGACGCGGTCGGCCGAGGCGGCCACGTGGAGCAGACGGACGATCCGGTGCGGGCGGTCAAGGATGCCGCCGCGCTCTACACCGACGTGTGGACCAGCATGGGCCAGGAGGAGGAGCGGGCGGAGCGCCGCGCTGCCTTCGCCGGCTTCACCGTCGACGAGGACCTGCTGTCTCAGGCGCCCCCCGAAGCGATCGTGATGCACTGCCTGCCCGCGCACCGCGACGAAGAGATCAGCGACGCCGTGCTCGAGGGTCCCCAAAGCGTGGTGTGGCGCCAGGCCGCGCACCGGCGCACGGCCATGCGGGGGATCCTGGCCTGGGCGGTCGACGGGCCGGGGGAGGACCCGTGACGGTCCCGGGACGCTTGACCAAGAACCAGCGCCAGCACCGCATCACCAAGCTGCTCGAGTCGCAGGCGGTGACGAGCCAGGCCCAATTGGTGGAGCTGCTGGCCGGCGAGGGCGTCGAGGCGACGCAGACCACGGTGTCGCGCGATCTCGAGGACCTTGGCGCGGTGAAGGTGCGCCTGCCCGGCGGAGACACGGCGTATGCCCTGCCCGATCTGCCGGTGCAGCAGATCGCGCCGGAGGACCACCTGCGCCGTGTGCTGGGAGAGTGGGTGGTCGAGGTGGCGCACTCGGCCAACCTGGTCGTGCTGCGCACGCCGCCGGGGTCGGCCCACGTCGTCGGCTCGGCCCTCGATCGCAGCGGACTGGAGGGAGTGGTGGGCACGGTGGCGGGCGACGACACGGTGCTCGTCGTGGTGGTCGACGACATGGGCGGCGCAACCATGGCCGAGCACCTGCGCGACGTCGCCGGCATCAGCACGGGCATTGCCGTCACACAACGGATCGCATCGAATGGGAAGAACGAGGGTGAACATGTCTGATCGGGTGGTACTGGCCTACAGCGGCGGGCTCGATACGTCCGTCGCCGTGCGGTGGTTGATCGAGCACGAGGGTGTCGAGGTGATCGCGGTGGCCGTCAATGTCGGCCAGTCGGCCGACAAGGGCGGCGAGGACTGGGAGGCCATCCGGGCCCGCGCCCTGGCCGCCGGCGCGGTGGAGGCGGTCGTGATCGACGCCCGTGACGAAATGGCCGAGCACTTCTGCCTGCCGGCGCTGGCCGCCAACGCGCGCTACGAGGGCAAGTACCCGCTCGTCTCCGCGCTGTCGCGTCCGGTCATCGTGGGCCATCTGGTGGCGCAGGCCCGGGCCCACGGGGCCAACGCCGTGGCGCACGGCTGCACGGGGAAGGGCAACGACCAGGTCCGCTTCGAGGTGGGCGTGCGCGCCCTGGCCCCCGACCTCTCCATTCACGCCCCGGCCCGAGTCTGGGGCCTGACCCGCGAGGACTGCGTGGAGCTGGCGTCCAAGTGGGACATCCCGATCACGGTGACCAAGGAGAAGCTGTACTCCATCGACGACAACCTGTGGGGCAGGGCCATCGAGTGCGGGGCCATCGAGGACCCGTGGGCGCCCGCCCCCGACGACGTCTACACCCTGACCCGGGTGACCGAGACCGAGCCGGTCGAGGTCATCGTCGGCTTCGAGTCGGGCGTGCCCGTGTCCCTCGACGGCGCGTCGCTCAGCCCCTTCGAGCTCATCGACCGCCTGGGCGTCATCGCCGGGAGCCGTGGCTTCGGCCGGCTCGACATGGTCGAGAACCGCCGGGTGGGGATCAAGAGCCGGGAGGTCTACGAGTGCCCGGCGGCCCTGGCGTTGATCGTGGCCCATTCCGACCTCGAGGACCTCACGCTCGAGCGGGACCTGCACCACGAGAAGGCGCGCCTCGAGCCGCGCTGGTCCGAGCTGGTCTACGACGGCCTCTGGTACTCGCCGCTGCGCGGGGCGTTGCAGGCCTTCGTGACCGAGAGCCAGCGCCACGTGACCGGCGAGGTGCGCCTGCGCTTCGCCGCGCCCGGCACCTGCACCGTGGTGGGCCGGCGCAGCCCGGTCGCCCTCTACGACCACGGGCTGGCCACCTACGACGCCTCGGACACGTTCCGGCACCAGGACGCCGAGGGCTTCGTGCGCCTGTGGGGTCTCGGAGTGGCCACGTGGTCGTCGCGCCAGGGCCCCGGAGCGCAGGGCGCGGGCGCGCGGACCAGCACCGACAGGGGTGCGTCATGACGCTGTGGGAGGGCCGCATCTCGACGGGTATGGCCGAAGCGGTGGCCGACTTCACCGTGAGCCTGCCCTACGACAAGGTCCTGGCCTTCGACGACCTGGTGGGCTCGCGCGCCCACGTGAAGGGGTTGGGCAAGGTCGGAATTCTGAGCGACAGCGAGGTGAGCGCGCTCATCGACGCGCTCGATCTGGTCGAGGAGGAGTTCGCCACCGGCGTGTTCGTCTACGCCCCCGGCGACGAGGACATCCACACGGCGGTCGAGCGCCGGGTCACCGAGCTGGCCGGCGACGTCGGCGCCAAGCTGCACACCGGGCGCAGCCGCAACGACCAGGTGGCCACCGACCTGCGCCTGTGGTGCCGGCGCTCCCTCGTGGGGGTGGCCGACGACATCATGGCGCTGCAGGAGACGCTGGCCCAGCGGGCCACCGACGCCGCGGACGTGTACCTGCCCGGTTACACGCACCTCCAGCGGGCCCAACCGGTGCTCTTGGCCCACCACCTGCTGGCCCACGGGTGGGCGCTCGCGCGCGACGTGGACCGCATCCTCACCACGGTCGACCGGCTGAACGTCTCGCCCCTCGGTGCCGGTGCGCTGGCCGGGTCGTCGCTCCCGCTCGATCCGGACTACGTCGCGGCCGAGCTCGGCTTCCACGGCCGTTTCGAGAACTCGCTCGACGCCGTGTCGGACCGCGACTTCGTGGCCGAGTCGCTCTTCGACCTCGCACTGCTCGGCGTGCACCTGTCGCGCCTGGGCGAGGAGATGGTGTTGTGGTCGACCGAGGAATTCGGTTTCGCCACGCTCGACGACGCCTACGCCACCGGGAGCTCGATGCTCCCCCAGAAGAAGAACCCCGACGTGGCCGAGCTGGCCCGGGGCCGCAGCGGCCGCCTGATCGGGCACCTCAACGCGGTGCTCATCACGCTCAAGGGCCTGCCGCTGGCCTACAACCGAGACCTCCAGGAGGACAAGGAGCCGCTCTTCGACGCGGTGGCCCAGGTGCGCAGCGCGCTGGCCGCTCTGCGTGGCGTCTACGACACGGTGGTCTGGCACGAGGAGCGCATGGCGGCGGCAGCGGACGGCCCGGCCGCCGCGGCCGTCGACCTGGCCGAGATGCTCGTCGAGCAGGGCATGCCCTTCCGCCAGGCCCACGCGCTGATCGGCGGCCTCGTGCGCGAGTCGCTCGAACGCCATGTGCCGCTGGTCGAGCTGGTGGAAGCCCATCCCGATTTGGGCGAGGCCGCCACGGAACTGCTCGAGCCCGGCGTGGCGGTGACCCGTCGGCGCACGCCGGGAGGGGCCGGCCCGGGTCCGGTCGGCGAGCAGAGGGAGCGCTTCGCCCGGCGCCTCGAGGTGGACCGCACCCGTTTGGGCCAGTGGCGTCCGGCGGCGGCCCCTCCGGCCTGACGCCGCTGCGGCCCGACGCCCATTTCACCAGGACATCAGGGGCCCGGGCGGCCGGGTCGCCGGCGGTGTGGCCGCCGTGTGGAGGGATCCGGGCCCGGGTGGCCCTCAGGTGAACGGAACATAAAGATCTGCGGGATACGGGGATTTCGAGTTGCTTGGACGCGCCGGAATGTTGCACTCTGGATGGAGCAGCCATTTGGGCCCCGAGTTGGTCGGCGACGACAGGTGGTGCCGCACCTGGGGGTGCCAAAAGAGGGGAGTGGGCGGGCGACGCCGGACCCTCGATTCGTTCCACCGATCCCGCACCATTCTCGTGGAGACCATTTTCGTGGAGATCATTTTGGAGAGAAGACAGACATGCAGCGACTGAGCGGCATCGATCCGATGTTCATCTACTCCGACACACCGGAGACCCCGATGGAGATCGCCTACGCCTGCGTCTTCGACCCGGCTTCGGCCGAGGGCGGGTACACGTTCGAACGGGTGCGTGACGTGCTGATCGAACGCATTCCGGCTCTGCCGGCCTTCCGGCGCCGGCTCATGACGGTGCCGTTCGGCCTCGACCACCCGCGCTGGGTGGACGACCCCCACTTCGACCTCTCCAACCACCTCTACCGCGTTGCGCTGCCCGCACCCGGTGGTGACGAGCAGTTCACCGAGATGGTGGCCGAGGTCATGGGCCGACCGCTCCAGCCCGACCAGCCCCCGTGGGAGATGCACGTCATGGAGGACCTGGCCGACGGCCGGGTCGGCCTCATCGCCAAGGTGCACCACTCCGTGGTCGACGGCGTGGCCGGCGCCGCGCTGATGGCGGAACTGCTCGACCTCACGTCCGAAGGCCGCTCTCCGATCGAGCGCCCTGGCCCGTGGATCCCGGCCGGCCTGCCCTCGCAGGCCCGTCTGGTCACCGATGCGCTACCCAACATGATCACACGGCCCCTCGAGACCTGGCGGGCGGCCCGCGAGATCGGGCGTACCGCCGTGCGCATGGCCCGCTGCGCCATGAGCGACGACAACGGGCCCGTCTCCATTCCGCTGGGCGCGCCGAAACTCTTCGACCAGGCGCTCTCGCCGCGCCGCGACGTCTGCTTCACGCGGCTGGACATGCGAGAGGTCAAGGTCCTGCGCGAGCGCTTCAACGCCACGGTGAACGACGTCGTGCTGGCCGTGTGCTCGGGCGCGCTGCGAACCCACCTCTCCCGGTACGACCACGACGTGGACAACCCGCTCGTGGCGATCGTGCCGGTCTCCGTGCGCGAGGACGGGACCGAGGATGCGGGCGGGAATTCCCTCTCGGCCATGTTCGTGCCGCTCTCCAACGACAAGCAGACGCCGCTCGAGCGCCTGCGCACGGTGAAGGCCAACAGCTGGTCGTGCAAGCGCCAGGAGCGGGCCGTCGGCTACGGCCCGATGGCCTCCATGCTGACCGAGGCGATGCCGCCGGCACTGGTCAAGCCGATGGTCCAGTTCGGCGTGCGCGCCGGTGTGGTGCGCAAGCTTCGGGCGGGCAACCTGATGATCTCCAACGTGCCCGGTCCGGACATCCCGCTCTACTTCGCCGGCATGCGCATGGAGGCGGTGTACCCGATGGGGCCCGTGGTCGACGGGGTGGCGCTCAACATCACGGTCCAGAGCTACGAGGACACGCTCTTCGTCGGCATCAACTCCGGCGCGTCGGCTCTGCCCGATCTGCCCGGACTCGCCCGCGCCATGGTGGACGAGCTCGCGCTCCTCAGTCTCATGGCACGAGGTACGGCCGGACAGGCCCGACGCCACCGGCCGTCCCCCTCCGGTGTGGTGGTCACCCCATCGGGCCACCGGCCGACCTCGGTTGCGGACGCGCCGGATCACATCTCCGCGGCGACGGCCTGAGGGACCCGACCCGGGCACCTCGAGTGAGCCGGCTGGTCCGGCGCACGCTCAACCCCTTCTCCAGGATCCGGCCGCCGTGCGCTCGGCGCGTGGTCGTCCGGCAGCCCTAACCTCGCTGACCCGTGGCCGACATCGGTGGCTCCGTTGAGAACACCAACGAGGGCTCGCCCGTGGCCCGGGGCGAGCTCGAGGCGGGTCCGCTGCGGGTGGCGCCCTCTCTCCTCAACAAGGTCCTCGTCCACGGGGAGCGGGCCGGTCGCATCGTCGAGGTCGAGGCGTACCACGGGGCCGACGACCCGGCCTCGCACGCCTACCGAGGCCTGACCCCGCGCACGGCGGTCATGTTCGGGCCGCCCGGTTTCCTCTACGTGTACTTCACCTACGGCATGCACTGGTGCGCCAACGTGGTCTGTGGTCCGGACGGCGAGGCAGCCGCCGTGCTGATCCGGGCGCTCGAACCACTGCGGGGCGTCGAGGACATGCGGGCCAGCCGCCCGGCCGCCCGCCGCGACATCGATCTGTGCAACGGGCCGGCCAAGCTCTGCGAAGCCCTGGCCATCACCGGGGCGGACAACGGGACCGATCTCCTCGCCCCGCCGCCCGAGGGCCGCCGCCGTGCCCCCACCGGCCGGCCGGCCCCGGTGCGGCTCGAGGATGACGGCACTGTGCCGCCCCGGCGTCCGGGCCGAGGTGTCCGGATCGGCATCTCGGTCGCCGCCGACCGGCCCTGGCGCTTCTGGGTGGCCGGGAATCCGTACGTGAGTCGCTGAGCCGCTCAGATCCGCTGCGGTCCTCCCGGACCCGGTCCGGCCGCCTCCCCGGGGTCCGGCGGGGCCGGGCGGCGACTCCCTGCACACGGACCTGGCGACGCGGGGACCGCTCTGACCAGGGAGATCGTGCCCGGGGTCGGTCTCGGGCCGGCGTCCGCAACGGCCATGCGAGTACTGGATGTCGGGGAGGCCAGCCAGGGACTTTCGGGGCTCCGGGGGTATCCGCAGTGCTGGAGGGGTCTCCCGCTAGTCTGTTGCCAGGCGAGGGGCCTCGATCCCGCGTCGGCACTGGCCGGTGCGGTCGAAATCGCCCCGGTCGAACGCGTTGACGACGCATCAGGCGTCTGGTAACGTAACTTTCCCGCCGGACAGACCGCCCAGGTCCGTCCGGCAGCCGAAGGAGACTCTCCGGCGGAGCAATCCGTCCGGAACAGTCCTTTGGAACACCCGGCACCAACACCGGCAGTACCAGGTGTGTGCCCGGTCGCTCCTTGAAAACGGAATAGTGAGAGCCAAAAGCCAGTGCGGGCAATTCATCCGCTCCGGTTTCACCGGAAGTCGATGGGTTGTACGTCAATGAGTAATACGAAGTAACACAGGCTCCGGATCCTCTTTTTGAGGTGAACGTGCCTGTGGTTGCCAATGGTTCGAGTCAGAACCTGGCGACTCTCTGATTCTTGGCCGGTGAGAGACCCTTTTTGGGTATCGAGTCGGTCGTGAGTCTCGATGGAGAGTTTGATCCTGGCTCAGGACGAACGCTGGCGGCGTGCCTAACACATGCAAGTCGAACGCGCTCCATTCGGTAGCAATACTGATGAAGAGTGAGTGGCGAACGGGTGAGTAGCACGTGAGCAACCTGCCCCGAAGACTGGGACAACACCGGGAAACCGGTGCTAATACCGGATACCCTTATTGGACCGCATGATTCGATAAGGAAATGGATTCCGCTTCGGGAGGGGCTCGCGGCCTATCAGCTTGTTGGTGGGGTAATGGCCTACCAAGGCTTCGACGGGTAGCTGGTCTGAGAGGACGATCAGCCACACTGGGACTGAGACACGGCCCAGACTCCTACGGGAGGCAGCAGTGGGGAATCTTGCGCAATGGGCGAAAGCCTGACGCAGCAACGCCGCGTGGAGGACGAATGCTTTCTGAGTTGTAAACTCCTTTCAGCAGGGACGATAGTGACGGTACCTGCAGAAGAAGCACCGGCCAACTACGTGCCAGCAGCCGCGGTGATACGTAGGGTGCAAGCGTTGTCCGGATTTATTGGGCGTAAAGGGCTCGTAGGCGGTTTGATAAGTCGGGTGTGAAACCTCCAGGCTCAACCTGGAGCCGCCACTCGATACTGTCATGACTAGAATTCGGTAGGGGACCACGGAATTCCTGGTGTAGCGGTGAAATGCGCAGATATCAGGAGGAACACCAGCAGCGAAGGCGGTGGTCTGGGCCGAAATTGACGCTGAGGAGCGAAAGCGTGGGGAGCGAACAGGATTAGATACCCTGGTAGTCCACGCCGTAAACGTTGGGCACTAGGTGTGGGGACTATTCAACGGTTTCCGTGCCGCAGCTAACGCATTAAGTGCCCCGCCTGGGGAGTACGGCCGCAAGGCTAAAACTCAAAGGAATTGACGGGGGCCCGCACAAGCGGCGGAGCATGTGGCTTAATTCGAGGCAACGCGAAGAACCTTACCTGGGTTTGACATGTAGGGAAAAGCCGTAGAGATACGGTGTCCTTCGGGGCCTTACACAGGTGGTGCATGGCTGTCGTCAGCTCGTGTCGTGAGATGTTGGGTTAAGTCCCGCAACGAGCGCAACCCTTGTCCTATGTTGCCAGCGGGTAATGCCGGGGACTCGTAGGAGACTGCCGGGGTCAACTCGGAGGAAGGTGGGGACGACGTCAAGTCATCATGCCCCTTACGTCCAGGGCTGCACACATGCTACAATGGCTGGTACAACGGGCTGCTAATCCGCGAGGAGGAGCCAATCCCAAAAGCCAGTCTCAGTTCGGATTGGAGTCTGCAACTCGACTCCATGAAGTCGGAGTCGCTAGTAATCCCGGATCAGCAACGCCGGGGTGAATACGTTCCCGGGCCTTGTACACACCGCCCGTCACACCACGAAAGTCGGTAACACCCGAAGCCGGTGGCCCAACCTTTTAGGAGGGAGCCGTCGAAGGTGGGATCGGTGATTGGGGTGAAGTCGTAACAAGGTAGCCGTACCGGAAGGTGCGGCTGGATCACCTCCTTTCTAAGGAGTGCTATCGGCTATCCATGCCGATCACTACCCAGTTGAACACTGGTTATTCGGCTGCTCTCGTACACCGGCAGATGATCGGCCGCCTTTGATTGCCTCACTTCGGTGAGGCGGTCGGAGCCCGCCCTTCACAGACCGGTCCCTTCGAGGCCAGTCGGACTCTCGCTATTTCGTTTTGAGGGAGCGGCCCTTTGCGGGTCCCTCCCGGTGACGTCCCCCTCTGCATCGTGCCGGGCGCGGGCGGATCGGATCACGAGTCCGAGCCCTTCGGGAGCTCCTCGTGTCCCCGTTTCGGCCGCGTCGTTGTCGGCACCCGGCGGCGGGTGGACCGCTCACCCCGTGCGTGCCCTGGTCGGGCGGTTGTTCCGGCTGCTCTCCGCGATGGCTTTTGCGGTTGGCGGTGACGGAGATCCGTCCTCGGCGTCGCGCTGCACCCGTCCCTTGAGAATTCCAAAGCGAGCACGAGCATCTTTTGTTCTCCAAGCTACAAAGAGCCAACGGTGGATGCCTTGGCGCCTAAAGCCGAAGAAGGACGTGGGCGACTGCGAAAAGCCACGGGAAGCTGTCTACCAAGCGACGATCCGTGGATATCCGAATGGGGCAACCCAGCACCTGTCATGAGGTGTTACACCTGCCTGAATGTATAGGGCAGGGCGAGGGAACCGGGTGAATTGAAACATCTAAGTAACCCGAGGAGAGGAAAACAACAGTGACTCCCTGAGTAGCGGCGAGCGAAACGGGAAGAGCCTAAACCGTGCCGGTGTATGAGCCTGGTGGCGCTGCCGGTATGGGGTTGTGGGACTCGAGAGACGGAACACCAGATCCGTCACGGAGTTACAAATTCAATGCGTAGTGGAATCAGTCAGGAAAGCTGAACCGAAGAGGGTAATGGTCCCGTACACGAAACACATTGAACTCCGCTTGAGCACCCGAGTAGCGCCGGATCCGGGAAAGCCGGCGTGAATCTGCGAGGACCATCTCGTAAGGCTAAGTACTCTTAGGCGACCGATAGTGAACTAGTACCGTGAGGGAAAGGTGAAAAGTACCCCGGGAGGGGAGTGAAATAGTACCTGAAACCGTTGGCTTACAAACAGTCAAAGCGTCGTTGCTCCACCGTTGTCGCGATCCCTTCGGGTGAAAGCGATGACATCAGGTGGATGTCAGCCGTGATGGCGTGCCTTTTGAAGAATGAGCCAGCGAGTTACGGTGTGTGGCGAGGTTAACCAGCGATGGGTAGCCGAAGCGAAAGCGAGTCTGAATAGGGCGTTGAGTCGCATGCTGTAGACCCGAAGCCGAGTGAGCTTGCCATGGGCAGGCTGAAGCGAAGGTAAGACTTCGTGGAGGGCCGAACCCACCTAGGTTGAAAACTGGGGGGATGACCTGTGGCAAGGGGTGAAAGGCCAATCAAACTCGGTGATAGCTGGTTCTCCCCGAAATGCATTTAGGTGCAGCGTCGGGTGTTCAGCATCGGAGGTAGAGCACTGGATGGGCTAGGGGGCCTACAAGCTTACTGACCCCAACTAAACTCCGAATGCCGATGCTCAAGAACCCGGCAGTGAGACCACGAGGGATGAGCTTCGTTGGTCGAAAGGGAAACAGCCCAGACCGCCGGCTAAGGCCCCAAATTCTTGACTAAGTGGAAAACGATGTGGGAACGCAAAGACAGCCAGGAGGTTGGCTCAGAAGCAGCCATCCTTAAAAGAGTGCGTAATAGCTCACTGGTCGAGTGGTCCTGCGCGGATAATGTAACGGGGCTCAAGTCAAGAGCCGAAGCCGCGGATTCCTGCTTTATGCAGGAGTGGTAGGGGAGCGTCGATCTCGCAGCGAAGCGGTGGTGTGAACCGTCGTGGAGCGTGGTCGAGTGCGAATGCTGGTATGAGTAGCGAGAGAGGAGTGAGAAACTCCTCCGCCGTAAGCCCAAGGGTTCCTGGGGAAGGCTAATCCTCCCAGGGTAAGTCGGGAGCTAAGGCGAGGCCGAGAGGCGTAGTCGATGCACAACTGGTTGATATTCCAGTACCACCGTGTCCGCGTCCATTCCAAGCCAGGGGTACTAAGGGGCTGACCTTCGGGTCGAACCGACAAACTCTGGGGCGGACAGCAAAGGAGTGACGCAGGAGGATAGGTGAGCCCAGGCGTTGGTTGTCCTGGGGTAAGCGTGTAGGGAGGGATCTAGGTAAATCCGGGTCCCATCAATCCCGAGACGCGATGCCGAGCCGTTTCAGGCGAAGTCACTGATTCCATGCTGCCAAGAAAAACTTCTAGCGAGTTGGCACGGTGCCCGTACCCCAAACCAACACAGGTGGGCGGGTAGAGAATACCAAGGCGATCGGGAGAACTGTGGTTAAGGAACTCGGCAAAATTCCTCCGTAACTTCGGGAGAAGGAGGGCCTCAATAGGGTGATGGACTTCGCGTCCTGATGCCCAAAGGGGCCGCAGAGAATTGGGGAAAGCGACTGTTTACTAAAAACACAGGAGCGTGCTAAGTCGTAAGACGACGTATACGCTCTGACGCCTGCCCGGTGCCGGAAGGTTACGGGGAAGGGTTAGTCTTCGGACGAAGCTCTGAACCTAAGCCCCGGTAAACGGCGGCCGTAAGCACAAGTGCGGCTTCAGGGGAGTAATCCCTTGAAAAAACCCCGCTATATGCTGGAACATCCGAGTATCCGGCGGTACTCGTCCGTGTGCACACCGGTCTGATTCGGTGGCGACATGGGCAGTGAAAATCCGTCCGGTGCGGACAATCAGCAGGAAACTGCTTCTGGCAGGATCCTCAGAGACTGCACGCGGGGCTCACTAGTCGACGAAAGCCGGCCGGTGACGAAGATACAGTCCGACCCTCATGGCGACATGAGGAGCTAGGCAGAAATGACCTAGCCGCTCACAACGCAAATGGGTGAGAAGTTGGCGCCGGTAGTGAGTAGTAACAAACGTGCCTAAGGTAGCGAAATTCCTTGTCGGGTAAGTTCCGACCTGCACGAATGGCGTAACGACTTTCCTACTGTCTCAACCACAGACCCGGCGAAATTGAAGTACGAGTAAAGATGCTCGTTAGCTGCATCAGGACGGAAAGACCCCGTGGACCTTTACTACAGCTTGATGTTGAGTTTTGGTACTATTTGTGTAGGATAGGTGGGAGACTTTGAAGCATTGGCGCCAGCCAGTGTGGAGTCAACCTTGAAATACCACCCTTTTAGTGCCGGGACTCTAACCTTGGTCCGTTATCCGGATCAGGAACAGCGTCAGGTGGGTAGTTTGACTGGGGCGGTCGCCTCCTAAAATGTAACGGAGGCGCCCAAAGGTTCCCTCAGGCTGGTTGGCAATCAGCTGTCGAGTGCAATGGCAAAAGGGAGCTTGACTGCGAGACTTACTAGTCGAGCAGGTGCGAAAGCAGGGCATAGTGATCCAGCGGTTGCTTATGGAAGCGCCGTTGCTCAACGGATAAAAGGTACCCCGGGGATAACAGGCTCATCTTCCCCAAGAGTCCATATCGACGGGAAGGTTTGGCACCTCGATGTCGGCTCGTCGCATCCTGGGGCTGAAGCCGGTCCCAAGGGTTGGGCTGTTCGCCCATTAAAGCGGTACGCGAGCTGGGTTTAGAACGTCGTGAGACAGTTCGGTCCCTATCCGATGCAGCCGTAGGAGATTTGAGAAAGGCTGTCCCTAGTACGAGAGGACCGGGACGGACGTAGCTCTCGTGTGCCAGTTGTCCTGCCAAGGGCACGGCTGGTTTGCGACCTACGGGTGGGATAAGCGCTGAAAGCATCTAAGTGCGAAGCCCGTTTCGAGATGAAATCTCCCACAGGGTTAACCTGGTAAGGCCCGTGGCTAGACGACCACGTTGATAGGCCGGAGGTGTAAGTGCGGTAACGCATTCAGCCGACCGGTACTAATCGGCCGAGGGCTTGGAGATCTACCGCTCGTGCTCGCTTTGGGACGCTCAGGGACTGCGCTGCAGTCCTGGTGAGGTGCCCTTCCTCGACATATGTCGGGGGAGTCGGCAACTCGCCGAGCGCACAGTTTCCGGTGGCCATGGCGGCGGGGAAACACCCGTTCCCATTCCGAACACGGCAGTTAAGCCCGCCCGCGCCGATGGTACTTGGGGGGAGGCCCCCTGGGAGAGTAGGTCGCCGCCGGGATTTCTTATCGACACGATCCCCTCTGAGCTCAGGCTCGAGGGGATTTTGTCGTTTCGGGACTTCGTTTTCTGCGCTGGGACGAAAGTGGCTCCTGCGATTCGTCGCGCGGAACCTCTTTCTTGCGGGGTTGTGGGGACGACTACGTCTTCTCGTCGATCGCCGCCCTGGGCACCGGGCTCGAGTTGGCCGCGGCGAGCACGCAAGGCGGTGAGGGCACGGTGCCACACAGGTCGGAGGCGGGGTTGACCATCGCCATCCCAGTGGCGGAGTTCTTCGTTCGTGGTGACCGCCATGCTTCAGGCCAAGCTCGACGGGATGGAGCGTTGGCGCATCGTGGCGGTGTGCGTCACCGCTGTTGTCGTGCTCGGCCTGTGCTGTGCGGCCGCCGACCGCACGAACATTGGCTGTGGCGGAGCTCCTGCTCCTCGTTGGATTGGCGTCGCCGCGGCTCGTCGAGCTCGACGAATGGCGCCCCGAGCACGACGACAGGCGCCACCACAAGGACACGGAGCGTACGAAAGGCGGAGACCCTGCGCAACTAGACTCGCTCGATGCCCTCTGACGGATCCCGGAGCCCTCGGCGCGCCCCGTCGGGACGTTCTGGGTCCGGGTCGGGTCGCCCTTCCGGCGCTGGAGCCGCGGCCGGCAAGGGCCGTACGGGTTCGACGGGTCGGAAGCCGGCGCCCCGCTCTTCGTCCTCCTCGTCGTCTCGCACCGGTGGCACCGGGCGCGTCGGGAGGCTCCCGAGCGACTGGCCGCCCGGGCGCCAACCGCTCAGGCACGCGGAGTCAGGGCAGCACCGGCGGGCGCAGCAGTGCGACGGGCCGGGGCAGTGGGGGCAAGGCACGCGGACGACCGGCCGCCCAGCGAGTGCGAGTGGGCGCCCGAGTGCCCGGCGCGACGACTCGGGCCGGCCCGCCAGCAGGAGTGCGAGCTCTGGCGAGCGTGGTCGACCGGCATCGAGCACACGCACCGGAGGTCGTCCCGGCGGGGCGCCCCGCACAAGCCGGCCGACAGGAAGCGGGGCGACAGGCGGTCGGGCGACCGGTGCGAGGACTGGGTCCGGGACCGGCGCGAGCCGGGGACGGCCACCCGCCCGCAGTGGCGGCACGGGTTCTCGGCCATACGCATCTCGTGATCGGGACAGCTCCGGCACCAGGGCCACCGCCCGAGACAGTGCAGAGCGCCACCGCCCCTCCGAGGAGGCCGCCAAGCCGCTCCCCCGGGGCGCCAAGAAGTGGGGGAACGTCGCCCGCCGCGGCGCCCGCGAGGTCACCGCCCAGGGCGAACCCGAGGGTGGGCAGCGCAACACCTACTTCATCGACGAACGGACGCGCCGCAAGGACACGCCGCCGCCCTCGCGGCGCCGGGAGGAGTGGGTCCGGGCCGACGGCGCGCGCCAGGAATGGGAAGACGCCGAGCCCAGCAAGGGCAAGACAGCCGGCCGAGGTCGGGGCAAAGGTGGCGCCGGGCGCGACGACAGCAGCGGCAGCGCCGGCAGTGCGGGCAGCACCGGCGCCGCACTGGCCGCGCTCTCGGGCAAGCGCGCCCTTCCGGCCGACGTCGCCACGGAAATCCGCAATGCCGCCGACGTGGCCACTGCTGCCCACCGGGAGCGCCTGGTGGAGCGGGCCGAGTCGGCCTTCGGCGCCTTCGAACGGGGCCGCTTCCAAGATGCGCTCCGAGCCATCAAGCCGGTCGCCGACGAAGCTCCCGCCGTGGCCGACGTGCGGGAGCTGGCCGGCCTGGCCGCCTACCGGTGCGGCAAGTGGCGCGAGGCGGCGCGCCATCTCAAGGCCTTCGGCGAACTCGGCGACTCGACCGAGCACCTGCCCATCCTCATGGATTGCCAGCGGGCGCTGCACAAACCGAAGAAGGTGGCCGAGCTCTGGGCGGAGCTGCGCCAGCGCTCACCCGAACCTGACGTGCTGGCCGAGGGCCGCATCGTGGCGGCGGCCTCCTTGGCCGACGGCGGCGACCTGAACGGGGCCATCGCCATGCTGGCGACGGCCGGCGCCTCCAAGGCGCTGCGCAACCCTTCCGAGCGCCATCTGCGCCAGTGGTACCTGCTGGCCGACCTCTACGAGCGGGCGGGCGACGTGCCCCGGGCCCGCGAGTACTTCGAGCGCGTGCTGCGGGCCGAACCCGGGGCCTACGACGTGGCCGACCGGCTGCGCGGACTCGGACCCGAACGTCGCCCACGTACGGGCAGCGGCCGGACGGGCGCCCGGAGGAAGAGCACCAAACCCGCGCCCAGCGCGGCCGCACGGAAATCGACCACGGTGCCGGTGCAGCCCGAAGCGGCGCCGGCAAAGGCAACCGCAAAAACCTCCACCTGATCCACGGCCCGACCGGCTTAGGGCGTCCCTCCCGAGACGGCCGGGGCGACCGGCACGGTCGTGGGGGGAGCGGCCGGTGGAGCCGGCGGAGGCGGTGGGGCCACCGTCGTCGTGGGAGGAGCGACCGTTGTCGTGGTCGGCGGCGCCGTCGTCGTCGTGGTCGTGGTCGGCGGGGGAGCGGTGCCGAAGTCGGGCCCCTCGACGGTCACCAGGGTGCCGATCGGGGTGAGGGCCCAGACCAGGGCCGCGTTGGTGTACGACATCTCGACGCAGCCGTTGCTCTGCGGCGTCCCGTACGAGGATCGGATGAAGCCGTGCAGGGCGTCGCCCCCGTTGAAGTAGCTGGCGTAGGGCACGTTGGGGTCGTCGTAGGTGGAACCGTCCGGATTGGTCCCCTTCATCTCCGAAAAGCGCACGTGCTCGAAGACGGCGAAGGTGCCGTCGGTCGTGTCGGCACCTCGGGCGCCCGAGTTCACCGGGATGCCCACGTACTTGGCCGCGCCGTTCTCGTAGAGGGTGAGGTTCTGCGGCACCACCTTGTTGACCACCACGTAGACGTAGGGCACCGGGTCCGTCTTGTGGTTGATGGTGTCATTGATCAGCGCCGTCCACACCGCCGGTCCGACCTCGCCGTCGACGCCGAGGTTGTTGTCGTTCTCGAACGCCTCGACAGCCGCCTTGGTGATCTCGTTGGTCGTGCCCTGGGTCCACAACGACATCAGTTGGGGGGGCTGGTCGGGCCAGCGCCAGGCGAAGGCACCGGGCTGGTCCAGGGCCAGGTTGGCCACGGCGGGTGCCGGACCGGTCTGGGTGTAGCTCAGGGGGAGGTAATCCAGCCCGGCAAGCAACTCTTGGACCCGCAGGGTGTCACCGGCCCCGACGGAGAAGGTGAAGGAGGCGTGGCTCGACAGTGTGGAGCCGTTGACGGCGCGCAGTCCCGAGGGCCCGTCGGGGAGGGTGACCGTCTCCTCGGTGGAGGGGACGAAGGGCGACGCGAGGTGGTAGGCGAGCGTGGTCGGCGAGCTCCGGACCCAGGTGCCGCCGATCTTGGGGCTCAGGACCGGCGCTGCCTTCTTCAGGTCGATCGGCTCGGAGAACGTCAGCGTGATGGTGGTGTTGGAGGGCACCGCCTGGGCGCCGGCCGGCGGAACAGAGGACTTGAGGTAGAAGCCGGTCGTCTGGGCCGCGTCCGAACCCGACCCGGCACGGCCTGGGGAGCTGCCCGACCCGGCGTGTGCACTCCGGTCGGCCGTGGACGAGACGCTCGGGTGGGACGGACCCGAGCCCGTACTCGAGCCGGTCACGTACACGAGCGCGCCGATGACCACCACCGCTGCGACCACCAGGATCGCCGGGGGGACGCGCACCTGCGCCTTCCGCCGGGAACCGACAACGTCCATCAGCCTCCGCTCGCTCGCCCCGTCGTTGCGTCCCCCGATTGGTTGCATCGTATGGGTCGTTATCGCGAAAGAGGCGTCAACCCGCCCCGATTTCGCGCTTCGGTCGCGAGAAAGAGACCAAGAACCCCAAGTTCCGTCCCGAGCCCGTCACAGCCCCGTCACAACCTCGTCACAACTCGCCAACCCCAAAGGGCGCCCCCCAGCCCCTCCACTACGCTGGATCCCCATGAGCACCGACCTCCACGCGCTCCTGGGCGACGACGCGGACAGCCTGCTGGGCTACACCGCCAAGGCCTTCCCCCGCGAGAACCTGACCCTGCCCGGACCGGACTATCTCGACCGGGTCTTCACCAACAGCGACCGCTCGCCGACGGTGTTGCGCAACCTCGGGAGCCTGTTCGACCACGGACGCCTCGCCGGCACTGGATACGTCTCCATCCTCCCCGTCGACCAGGGCATCGAGCACTCGGCGGCGGCGTCCTTCGCCAAGAACCCGATCTACTTCGACCCGCTGAACCTGCTCGAGCTGGCGCTGGCCGGCGACTGCTCGGCGGTGGCCACGACGCTCGGCACGCTCGGGCTGGCCTCGCGCCGGTACGTGCACCGGATCCCCTTCATCGTGAAGCTGAACCACAACGCGTTCTTGCACACCCCCGACACCTACGACCAGATCATGTTCTCTTCGGTGCGCCAGGCCGCCGATCTCGGCGCCGTGGGCGTCGGGGCCACGATCTACTTCGCCTCCGACGACATGGACCGCGAGCTCCAGCAGGTGGCCGAGGCGTTCGCCGAGGCACACCGGCTCGGCATGTTCACCGTGCTCTGGTGCTACCTGCGCAACCCGGCCTTCAAGAAGGACGGCGTCAACTACGAGGTCTCGGCCGACCTGACCGGTCAGGCCAACCACATGGGCGTCACCATCGAGGCGGACATCATCAAGCAGAAGCAGCCCGAGAACAACGGCGGCTACACGGCGATCGGCTTCGGCCGGACCGACCCCCTCGTCTACGACGAGCTGACGACGGACAACCCGATCGACCTCACCCGCTGGCAGGTCGTGAACTGCTACGCCGGCCGCATCGGCCTCATCAACTCGGGCGGCGAGTCCAAGGGCGAGGGCGACCTGGCCCAGGCCGTGCGCACCGCCGTCATCAACAAGCGGGCCGGCGGCATGGGCCTCATCGTGGGCCGCAAGGCCTTCCAGCGCCCGATGGCCGAGGGAGCCGCCCTGATCCAGAGCATCCAGGACGTCTACCTCGACGCCTCGGTCACGATCGCCTGACCCGAGGCGCCTGACCCGAGCCGCCCGATCCCCTGACGGGGGCGGCCTCGGTCCGACCGCCGGAACCGGTCCGGAGGGCAGACCCGGCGCGACAGCACCAAGGACCACCTTTCCTACCTGGGATGCAGGTGAGTTCTGCGTAGGCGAGAGTAGAGTTAACCCGAACGAAACATTGGACGAAGTGCGCGGCGCGCCCACGAGGGCTCGCCGGCGCGAACGAGGCCGGCCCCGGCGAGAGGGACCCCAGCGAGGCCGGTTCTCGGGCGTCCGGAGCCAGCGACAGAGACGAGGCAGCCCGTGGCATCGGGAACGCAGCATCACACCGAGCAGTTGGACCAGGTCATCGTGCGCTTCGCCGGGGACTCCGGCGACGGCATGCAGCTGACCGGCGACCGCTTCACCACCAGCAGCGCCCTGCTGGGCAACGACCTGTCCACCTTCCCGGACTTCCCGGCCGAGATCCGGGCCCCGGCCGGCACGGTCAACGGGGTGTCCGCCTTCCAGGTCCACATCTCGGACCACGACATCCTCACCCCGGGCGACTCGCCCAACGTGCTCGTGGCCATGAACCCGGCCGCCCTCAAGGCCAACATCGACCTGATGGCCAAGGGCACCGTCCTCATCGTGAACAGCGACTCGTTCGAGGAGCGGGACCTGACCAAGGCCGGCTACGAGGCCAACCCCCTGACCGACGGCTCGCTCGCCGCCTACACGGTCTACGAGGTCCCGATGACCTCCATCACCCAGGAGGTCTGCAAGGAGGCCGGGGTCAAGCCGCGTGACGCCGAGCGTTCCAAGAACTTCTTCGCCCTGGGCCTGATCAGCTGGATGTACACCCGCCCCGTCGAGCCCACCATCGAGTGGATCGCCCAGCGCTTCGGCGGCCGGCCCCAGGTGGCCGACGCCAACACCCGGGCCTTCCGGGCCGGCTACGACTTCGGCGAGACGGCCGAGCTCTTCGAGTCGAACTACGAGGTCAAGCCGGCCACCTTCGACAAGGGCGAGTACGTCCAGGTCACCGGGAACCAGGCGCTGGCCTGGGGCCTCATCACCGCCTCCCGCCTGGCCGGCCTGCCCCTGTTCCTCGGCAGCTACCCGATCACGCCGGCCTCGGACATCCTCCACGAGCTCAGCCGGCGCAAGGAGTTCGGGGTGCGCACCTTCCAGGCCGAGGACGAGATCGCCGGCATCGGGGCCGCCCTGGGGGCCGCCTTCGGCGGGGCGCTCGGCGTGACCACCACCTCGGGGCCCGGCCTCGACCTCAAGTCCGAGACCATCGGTCTGGCCATCAACCTCGAGCTGCCCCTCGTGATCGTCGACGTCCAGCGCGGCGGGCCCTCGACCGGGCTGCCCACCAAGACCGAGCAGGCCGACCTGCTCCACGCCATGTACGGGCGCCACGGTGAGGCGCCGGTGCCGATCGTGGCGGCGCAGACGCCGAGCGACTGCTTCGCCGCCGCCATCGAGGCCACCCGCCTCGCCGTGAAGTACCGGACGCCGGTCATCCTGCTCTCCGACGGCTACCTGGCCAACGGCGCCGAGCCGTGGCGCCTGCCCGACCTCGACTCCTTCGGCACCATCGACCCCGGTTTCGCCTCGGAGCCCAACCACGCCGACGCGGAGGGCAACCCGGTCTTCTGGCCCTACGTCCGCGACCCCGAGACCCTGGCCCGTCCCTGGGCCCCCCCGGGCCTGGCCGGGCTCGAGCACCGCATCGGTGGCCTGGAGAAGGCCGACGGCAGCGGCAACGTCTCCTACGAGGGGGTCAACCACGAGCGGATGGTCCACCTGCGCCGGGACAAGATCGCCGGCATCGCGGCCGACATCCCGCCGGTCAGCGTGAACGACGAGACCGGCGACGCCCAGCTCCTCCTGGTCAGCTGGGGCTCCACCTACGCCGCCGTCTTCGCCGGGGTCAAGCGGGTGCGGGCCCGGGGCATGAAGGTGGCCCACCTGCACCTGCGCCACCTCAACCCGCTGCCGTCGAACCTGGGCGAGGTGCTGGGCCGCTACACCCAGGTGCTGGTGCCCGAGATGAACCTCGGGCAGCTGAGCCGCATCCTGCGGGCCGAGTTCCTGGTGGACGCCCAGCCCATGTCCAAGATGCAGGGCGTCCCGTTCCGGGTCGGAGAGATCGAGGCGGCCATCACCGCGCTGCTCGGAGGAAAGTCATGAGCGAGACCAACGGATCCAACGGCCACGCCCACGGCAACGGCAACGGCAACGGCAACGGCGCGGTGGCCACCGCCGTGCCCGTGACCGCCCGCAAGGACTGGAGCAGCGACCAGGAGGTGCGTTGGTGCCCCGGCTGCGGCGACTACTCGATCCTGGCCGCCGTCCAGATGCTCATGCCCGAGCTCGGGGTGCGCCGCGAGAACACCGTCTTCCTCTCGGGCATCGGCTGTGCCGCCCGCTTCCCCTATTACATGAACACCTACGGGATGCACTCGATCCACGGGCGGGCGCCGGCCATCGCCACCGGGCTGGCCACGACCCGGCCCGACCTCGACGTGTGGGTCATCTCGGGTGACGGCGACGCGCTCTCCATCGGGGGCAACCACCTCATCCACGCCCTGCGCCGCAACGTGCGCCTGAACATCTTGATGTTCAACAACCAGATCTACGGACTGACCAAGGGCCAGTACTCGCCGACCTCCGAGGTGGCCAAGGTGACCAAGTCGACCCCGTTCGGCTCGGTGGACACGCCGTTCAATCCGGTGTCGCTGGCGCTCGGGGCCGAGGCCACCTTCGTGGCCCGCACCCACGACATGGACCGCGCCCACATGCAGGAGACGTTCCGGCGGGCCCACGAGCACCAGGGCGCCGCCTTCGTCGAGGTGCTCCAGAACTGCAACGTCTTCAACGACGGAGCCTTCGAGAAGATCACCAGCCGGGACGCCCGTTCCTCCATGCTCATCCCGCTCCAGCACGGCCAGCCGATCGTGTTCGGGGCCGAGGGTGCCGAGCGCGGCGTGGTGCAGCGCTCCGACGGCTCGCTCGAGATCGTCGCGGTGGCCGACGTCGGCCACGAGGCGCTGCTGGTGCACGACGAGCAACGTGACGACCCCGGCCTGGCCTTCGCCCTGTCCCGGCTGGCCCGGGGCCCCTACGAGCCCACGCCGATCGGTGTCTTCCGGGCGGTCGCGCGGCCCGAGTACGGGACGCAGATGGCCGAGCAGATCACCGAGGCGCAGACCAAGCGCGGGCTGGGGGACATCGCCGGTCTGCTGCGGTCGGGATCGAGCTGGACGGTCGACTGAGCCGACGGCGACGCGGGCCGCTCGGCAAGCCCTCCGGCGGCGCGTCCGGCGTCCTGACGCGGTCTCGCGAGCTCCAGTTCTCGGTCTAGGTCTGCGCCGGCTGCGCCTCGGCGTCGTCACGCACCTTCTCGAGTGTCGCCCGCATGCCGTTGCGGTTCGTCTTGCCCCGGGACCACCCGAGGACGGCCCAGTAGAGCCGCAGCCCGAACGTCGGTGTGAGCGTGAACGACTCGGTCACGTCGCAGCCGTCGCCCGCCTCCACGATGTCGTAACGCCAAATGTTCAACGGCTTGTCCGAGTTGCCCACGCCGAAGGCGAAGATCTGGCCGGGCACGCACTCCCGGACGGTGCAGGTGGTCCAATACCGCATGAGGTTGCGGCCGTTGCGATTGACGTGCCCACGGAACTTGGCCCCGGTGGCCGGCCCGGTGGCCCCGTCGACCCACTCGGCCTCGAAGGTCTCGGGGCTGTAGCGGCCGATCCGGGTCACGTCACTGACGAGATCCCACACCTGTTGCGGCGAGGCCTTCATGTGGATGGTGACCGAGTCGTGCATGCGTTGCCTCTCTCTGGCGGCCGGCCCTGTGGCGTCCGGTCCTGTGTCAGGCGGCCCAGGGATCTTGGCCCAACTCCGGGGCGGGCGCTCAGCCCAGGTCGAGCGAGCGGAAGACCATACCCGTGCGCGGCTTGGGGCTGAAGTACGTCGTCTTGGGCGGCATCCGACGGCGCTCGTTGGCCCATTCGTCGATCTGCTTGACCGTCACCGGCCGCAACAAGAAGGCCGCCTGCCCCTCGCCGCTCTCCAGTGCCTCGAGCGCCTCGGCCACGCCGTGGCGGTGCATGACCTCATGCTCGGGCAGTGCTGCCAGCACGGTGGCCAGGAGGCTGGAGTCGAGGTCGTTGCCCGCCTGCTCCTGCGTCTCGGCCCGGGGCAGCAGGAGGTAGGCCTGGCCGCCCTCGACGAGGGTGAGCGAGTTGGAGTCCGCCAGGGCGCCCAGGGTGCGGTCGTCGGCTGCGCCGGCCCGCACCACGTCGAACCACTCGGCCAGGGCCCCGACCAGGTCGAATCCCTTGGGCAGCCCGCTCACGGTGCGGTGGATGGCGCCGACGGTGAGCTGGTCCTCGGCCAGTTCCACCACCAGCGCCATGACCAGGTCGTAGGGGCCGGGCTGGCCGCCGTCGGCTTCGCGGCACTCGGCCTGGTAGGCCCGAGCCGTCTCGTAGCGGTGGTGCCCGTCGGCCAGCACGACCGGGGCCTTGGCCACGGCGGCGCCCACGGCGGCCACCGCGTCGGGGTCGCTGAGCACCCAGAGCTGGTGGCGCACCCCGTCGTCGTCGTAGGCGTCGGCCACCGGGTCGTCGTCGGTCGGGTCGAAGGTGGCGGTGACCCCGGGGGCCATCGAGAGGCCCCAGATGGGGGAGAGGTTGGCCCGGGTGGCCCGGAGCAGGTCGAGGCGGTCGCTCTTGGGCTTGGGGAGCGTCTGCTCGTGGGGCAAAATATCGCTTTCGGCCCCCGGTTCGGCCAGGCCGAGCGCACCGATCACCCCCGTCGTGGCCCGGCCCGCCTGGTCGGTCATGCGATAGGGGTAGAGGCTCGGCTCGGCGTCGGGCAGCAGCAGCCCGTCCTCCTGCCATCTGGTGAAGAGGTCGGTGGCCACGGCGTAGCGGTCGCGCCCGCCGCCGAGATCGGTCTCGGGCAGCTCGACCAACACGGCGTTGGCGGGATTCCGCGAGGCCAGGCGGGTGCGCTGGTTCGACGAGATGACGTCGTAGGGCGGGGCGATGACCTGGGCAACGGGGGCTCGCTCGGGGTCGTAACGCAGACCCCGGAACGGTTCGAATCGAGGCACAGGGCAACTCTTCCACACCCCGGGCGAGGTCGCTGCGGAGCACTCCCGTAGAATCGTCACGTGGACGACGAGGGTCTCGGGCACGTCGTCACCGCGCCCAACGCGATCACCTTCGTGCGGCTGTTGTGCATTCCACTCTTTCTGTGGCTGCTCTTCGGGGCGCACGAGCAGACGGCGGCGGCCATTTTGTTGGCTGCGTTGGGAGCGACCGACTGGGTCGACGGGTTCGTCGCCCGTCGCTTCCACCAGGTGTCGACACTCGGCAAGGTCATGGACCCGCTGGCCGACCGCATCCTCGTCGGCACGGCAGTGATCTCCATCATGGTCTACGGCGCGGTGCCGTTGTGGTTCGGTCTGGCCACGATCGCCCGCGAGGTGCTGGTCTCGGCGATGGTGTTGCTGCTGGCCGCGCTGGGCGCGGCACGCATCGACGTGCTCTGGGTCGGCAAGGCCGGCACCTTCGGCCTCATGTTCGCCTACCCGACCTTCCTGCTCGGCTACGGCGACGCCGGATGGCAGGAGCCCATCAGGGTCATCGGCTGGGTCACGGGCATCGTCGGGCTGACGTTGGCCTGGATCGCCGCCGGCAGCTACATCGCCCCCGCCCGCCAGGCCCTGCGCGACGGCCGGGCGGCTCGGCACGCCGGGAGCGTCGCATGAAGGCCGTGATCATGGCGGGCGGCGAGGGCACCCGCCTGCGCCCGCAGACGTCGAACCTGCCCAAGCCGATGCTCCCGTTGGTCGGCCGCCCGATGATGGAGCACATCGTCTCGCTGCTGCGGCGCCACGGCATCACCGACATCGTGGTCACCGTCGCCTTCTTGCCCAACGTCATCCGCAGTTATTTCGGCGACGGCAGCGAGCTGGGCGTGCGCATGGTCTACGCCACCGAGGAGTCCCCGCTGGGGACGGCCGGTTCGGTGCGCAACGCGCGCGACGAGCTGACCGAGCGCTTCCTCGTCATCTCGGGCGACGTGCTGACCGATATCGACCTGACCTCGGTCATCGAGTTCCACGAGAAGAACCAGGCGCTGGCCACCATCGCCCTCTCGCCGGTCGAGAACCCGCTCGAGTTCGGGATCGTGATCACCCGGGAGGACGGCAGCATCGAGCGCTTCTTGGAGAAGCCCGGGTGGGGCCAGGTCTTCAGCGACACCATCAACACCGGCATCTACGTGCTCGAGCCCGAGATCTTCGAACGCATCCCCGAGGGTCGGGCGGTCGACTTCTCGAGCGAGGTCTTCCCGGCCGTGCTCGAGGCGGGCCAGCCCCTCTACGGCTGCGTGGCCGACGGCTACTGGGAGGACGTGGGCACCACGGCGGCCTATCTGAAGGCCCACGAGGACATCCTCGACGGCAAGGTGGATGTCGAGGTGTCCGGCTTCGAGCTGCGACCTGGCGTCTGGCTGGGCAAGAGCACGTCGATCGACCCCTCGGTCACCATCGAGTCGCCGGCCTTCATCGGCGACAACTGCACCATCGGAGCCGGCGCCGTCGTGGGGGCCTTCACGACGATGGGGGCCAACACCCAGGTGAGCGAGCGGGCCGTGGTACGCCGCTCGGTGATCGGGGAGAACTCGTACATCGGCCCCGCCGCCCGGGTGGAGGGGGCGGTGCTGGGGCGCTCCTGCGACCTGCGCCTCGGGGCCCGGGTCGACCCCGGTGCGGTGGTCGGGGAGGGCTGCCTCATCGGCAGCCACGCGGAGGTGCGCACCGACGTCAAGGTCTACCCCTTCAAGGTGGTCGAGGCCGGGGCGCAGGTCAACGCGTCCATTGTCTGGGAGTCGGGCGGGGCCCGCACGCTCTTCGGTCGCGACGGCGTGCAGGGCATCGCCAACGTCGACATCAGCCCCGAGCTCGCCGTGCGCCTGGCCAAGGCGTGGGCCTCGAGCTTCGAGAAGGGCTCGTACATCACGGCGTCGCGCGACACGAGCCGCATCGCGCGCGTGCTCAAGCGGGCACTCATGGTCGGCTGCAACGCGGTCGGCGTGAACGTGGCCGACCTCGAGCTGGCCACGGTGCCGGTGACGTGTCATCACGTGCGCATCCGCAGGCACCGGGGGGGCATCACCGTGCGGCTGAGCCCCGACGACCCGCAGTCGGTGGTGATCCGCTTCTTCGACGACCAGGGCATCGACCTGTCCGAGGGCGACCAGCGCCGGGTGGAGCGCATGTTCCACCGTGAGGAGTTCCGTCGGGTGACCGCGGCGGAGATCGGCGACATCGACTACTCGCCGCGCACGATCGAGCACTACACGGCCGACGTGGTCGAGGCCTTCGGCCTGCGCCACGACGAGCAGCGCCAGGTGAAACTCGTCCTCGACATCTCCTTCGGCGCAGCCAGCCTCGTCATGCCGAACCTGCTCTCGAAGATCGGCGCCGACGTGTTGAGCATCAACCCGTACGCGCAGACGCCGGCCATGATCGCCGTCGACCCGTCCGAGAGCGAGGCCCGGGTGGCCGAGGCCGTGCGCAGCTCGGGCGCCGACCTCGGTGCGGTGATCGATGCCGGCGGCGAGCGACTGACCCTGATCGACAACCGGGGACATGTCCTGAGCGACGACGAGGCGCTCCTGGCCTTCCTCGATCTGAGCACACGCCTGCCCGAGGGCGGCCTGGTGACCCTTCCGGTCACGGCCAGCGCGCGGGCGCTCGAGCTGTGCCAGGACCGCGGCGTCGAGGTCCTGCTGGCCCCGCTGTCGGCCTCCGGGCTCCTCCAGGCCGCCGCCTCGGGCGGGGTCACCTTTGCCTCGGATCGCCGGGGTGGCTACGTGTTCCCGGCCTTTCTACCGGCCTTCGACGGGGCGGCGGCCCTGGCGAGGCTGGTGTCCCTTCTGGGGCGGCACCACGAGACCCTGGCCGAGATGGTCCAGGCCATGCCCCCGATGCCCATCCGCCACGAGGAGGTGGCGACGCCGATTGAGCACAAGGGCCTCATCATGCGGACCTTGATGGAGCAGCTGACGGAGGAAGGGGCCGACCTGGTGCTGGTCGACGGCATCAAGGTTCGCTCCGCCGTCGGCTGGGCCCTGGTGGTGCCCGATCCCGAGGCGCCGATCACGCACGTCTGGGCCGAGGGGAACGACGTCGTCGCCTCGACTGCGCTGGCCACCGCCTACGCCGGCCGCCTGGCGACCGTCCTCCTCGACGCCTAACCGCCGGGCGAGCCTGCGATCCGGCGGGCGAGCCTGCGAGCCGCCCGGCCTCTCCGGTAGGGTTCCGCTCTTATGGAGGTCCCGGGAGATCTGCGTTATTCAGAGGAACACGAATGGGTGCGGGTCGAAGGTACGAAGGTCCGTCTCGGCATTACCGACTACGCCCAGGACGCGTTGGGCGACATCGTTTTCGTGGATCTCCCCGAAGTGGGGAGTGCGGTCGAGGTGGGCGGGCAGCTCGGTGAGGTGGAGTCGACGAAGTCGGTGTCGGAGATCTACTCGCCGCTGTCGGGAACCGTGACCGCAGTCAACGACTCGCTGTCCGAAGCCCCGGACCAGATCAACCAGGATCCCTACGGCGACGGATGGATCTGCGAGCTGGAGCTCGCGGCAGGCGAGGACCCGGGACGCCTGCTCGACGCGGCTGCCTACGGCGGCCTCATTGCGGACTGACCAACCCCGGGTACCTGATGTAGCCAGGAGAAGTGGGAGGCGGGGTGGGGTACCGTGGACGTCGTGTTCTGTTCCAACTGCGGGCACCGCAACCCGGAGGGAGTCAACTTCTGTTCTTCCTGCGGAAACGCGCTTTTGGCGGACGGCGATGATGCCACCGTCACGCTGCATCCCGACGACGCGGAGACAGGTGAGGAGAAGCCCGAAGTCACCTTGGTCGCGGTCCCGCACGGTGCCGGTGTCCTCGTGGTCACGCGCGGCCCCAACATCGGCGCCCGCTACCTGCTCGGTGAGAACGTGGTGCGGGCCGGGCGCCACCCCGAGAGCGACATCTTTCTCGACGACATCACGGTGTCGCGCCGGCACGTGGAGATCACGCCGGGCGACGCGGGGACGTACAAGTTGCGGGACGTGGGTTCGTTGAACGGGACCTACGTGAACCGAGAGCGGATCGACGAGGTCCAACTCGCTCCCGGTGACGAGGTGCAGATCGGCAAGTTCAAGCTCGTCTACTTGGTGGCGGGGAACGAGTGAGCAGCCGTACCTACCTGTCGATCGGTGACGTCCTGACGTTGCTGCGCGAAGAGTTCCCCGACGTCACCATCTCGAAGATCCGCTTCCTCGAGAGCCAGGGCCTGGTGAACCCGGAGCGCTCGCCCTCGGGATACCGCAAGTTCTTCGACCACGACGTCGAGCGCCTGCGTTGGGTGCTGAGGCAACAGCGCGAGCACTTCCTTCCCCTCAAGGTCATCCGCGACCGCCTGGCCGACGGCGAGCTCGACGAGTCCGTCGGCGGCGCCGACGCCGGCAACGGCAAGCCGGCGCGCGCCGCCAATGCCGCTCGCCCGGCCGCAGCCACCGCGGCGCCGAGTGCGACGGTGGAAGAGCAACCGACCAAGGCCGACGAGGAGGCGATGGCGCGCATTCTGGCCGACGCCTCGCGCCGCACGGCACAGCGGCCCGACGCCGCCGTGACGCCGAGCGCGGAACGCCGCGGCGTCCAAGTGATCGACGAGGCGCCGGCGCGTCCGGTCGGGGCGCCGCGTCAGCACGAGCCGGTGCCGGTCGGCAGCGGTGCCGCCGCGAGCGCGTCGTCGCGTCAGATGGCGAGTACCGGGTCCGCGGCGAGCGCGGCGGCAGCGAGCGGGCCCGCGGCAGGCGCGCCGGCCACGGGCGGAGGCGGTACGTCGGGTGCTTCCCGTACCAAGGGAGGCGAACCGTCGAAGCCACCGGCGGAGCCGGGCCCATCCAAGGAGTCGAACCAACCGGGCAGCGGGCGCGCGCCGAATGAAGGCAAGGCGGCGGAGCGGGCGGCCCGACCCGGGGGCGACACGCCAGCGGGCGCGGGGACAGGTACGGACGGCGGTGCCGGCGCCAGCCCCGGCGCAAGTGCGAATTCGGGAGTGTCCATGGTGACTGGCGCCAGCATGACCGGCGAAGAGGTCTGTGCGGCCAGCGGGCTCTCGGCCGAGGAACTGGCCGGACTCGAGGGGTTCGGGCTGATCGCGTCGGTGGACGTGGCCGGGATCGCCACCTACGACGAGGATGCGTTCACCCTGGCCAACCTGGCCGCGCAATTCCGGGCCTTTGGGATCGAGGCGAGGCACCTGCGGCTCTACCGCAACGCCGTAGACCGTGAGCTGGACCTGATCGAGCAGGTGATCATCCCCCTGCTGCGCCAGCGCAACCCCGAGTCCCGCCAACGGGCCGTCGAGACCTCGGACCAGCTGGCCGCGCTGGGCCAGTCCATCCGCGCCACCCTCCTGCACCAGGCCTTGCGCCAGCACCTGGGGGGCTGACGCATCCGTCGATCCGGGCGCTACATTTCATACATGGTCCGTGTGCTCCTTCGTGCTGTCAGGGTGGACCTGCAGTCCAACACGCCGGTGTTGCTCCTCCAGGAGACCGAGGGCGAAGGGCGGACGCTGCCGATCTTCATCGGGAGCCCCGAGGCGACCGCCATTGCCTACGCGCTTCAGGGTGTGACCATGCCGCGCCCGCTGACCCACGACCTGATGAAGGACATGCTCGGCGCGCTCGACATCAGTGTCGAGCGCGTGATCATCACCGAGCTGCGGGCGTCGACGTACTTCGCCGAGATGCACCTGTTGCGCGGGACCGAGCGCACCATCGTCTCGAGCCGGCCCTCCGACGCCGTGGCCCTGGCCGTGCGCACCGAATCGCCGCTCTTCGTCTCCGACGAGCTGATGGAGTCCGAGGGCATCATCCTCGCCCTCGACACCGAGGACGAGGACGACGAAACCTCCGACGAACTGGTGGGCCAGTTCCGCCAGTTCCTCGACTCGGTGCGCCCCGAGGACTTCGAGGCGTGAGCCCACGTCGTTGGGCGCCCGCCGCACTGGCGGGCGTTGCCCTTCTCTTCGCCGCGTGCAGCAGCTCGCCCTCGCCTTCGGCCAGCACGACGACGACGACGACCACCGCCGCCCATCACCCCTCGACCAGCACGACGACGACGACCACGGCGGCCGCCTCCTCCTCGTCCACCACCTCGAGCACCGCGGCGGTGGCGTCCTGCAGTATCAAGGGCGCGTCCGGGCAGGGGCAGGGCGCGGCCGGCACCATCACCGGCACCGTCGTCCTCACCAATGCGGGTGCGACGCCGTGCACGGTCAACGGCTACCCGACGCTGGCGCTCTATTCGGGCAGCCAGGCTCCGCTGACCGTGACGATGGTCAACGGCCTGACCGTCAGCGTCTCGGCCCAGGCCAACGCCGGGCCGGCCACGGTGACGATCGCACCCGGCAGCACGGCACAGTTCGCCTACCAGTACTCCGACGTGCCGACCGGGGCGCAGACGAGTTGCCCCGAATCCGAAGATGCGTCGGCGACACTGCCCAACGGGCGCGGCTCGAGCCCGACCTTCCCCCTCACGATGTCGCCGTGTAACAACGGGACGGTCTACGTGTCACCGGTCTACGCCACGGGCGCCTGAGCGGACCGAACCGGACGAAGTCCGGCTCAGGACGAGGGTTCGGGCGTGACCAGAACACGACCGCGTACGGCGGCATCGAGCACCTGGTCGAGGGCGGTGGTGAGCCCGTCGAGCCCGATCTCCTCGTGCACCATCTCCTCGCAGTGCTCGAGCGGGAATGCTTCGGCCATGTCGGCCCACAGGGTGCGCCGTTCCTCGATCGGCGTGGCGACCGTGTCGATGCCCAGCAGCGACACGCCGCGGATGATGAAGGGGTACACCGTCGTGGCCAGGTTGTTGCCACCGGTCAGGCCGCTGGCCGCCACGGCACCGCCGTAGCGCACGGTGCGCAACGCGTCAGCCAGAGCCTTGCCGCCGACGCAGTCCACCACCCCACCCCAGAGCTGGGGGCCGAGCGTCCGCCCGTCATCCTCGGTGAACTCGCGCCCGACCACTCGTGAGGCCCCGAGCTCCTTGAGGTAGTCGTGCTCGGCCGACTTGCCCGAGGAGGCCACCACCTCGAAGCCGGCCTTCGCCACCAGGGCGACGGCCGCCGAGCCGACGCCACCCGAAGCGCCGGTGACGAGGACCGGACCGTCGTCGGGTGTCGTACCGTGGTGCAGCAGGCGGTTGAGCGAGACCAGGGCGGTGTAGCCGGCCAGCCCGATGATGGCCGCATTGCGGCAGGTCAACGAGTCGGGGAGCGCGACCACCCAGTCGGCCGGGACCCGGGCGTAGGCGGCGAACCCGCCGTGGTGCGACACACCCAGCTCGTAGCCCTGGACGAGGACCCGCTGGCCGGGGGTGAACTCGTCGCTGGTGCTCTCCTCGACCACGCCCGCCAGCTCGACGCCGGGCACCAGGGGGAAGGTGCGGGCCACCTTGTTGCCCGGTCGGGTGACCATGGCGTCCTTGAAGTTGATGGCGCTCCACTCGACGTGGATCAGCACCTCGCCCTCGGGCAGGTCGCGGTCGGACAGCTGGACGACGCCGTGGCGGATCATCTCGCCGGTCTTCGAGAGCAGGTAGGCCGGGAACTGCACGCGCACAACTGTAGAGGCCCAGCTCCGCCGGGCGCCCTCGGCTTGGGGCTACGTTGCGACAATGGGCACGGCGGGGTACGGACGTTGGGCGTCGCCGCTCGCCGCAACCGACGTCGCGGCGGCAAAGTCTTCACTCTCCGAGCTCCGCTCGGACGGCCGCTCGCTGTACTGGCTCGAGTCCCGGCCGGCCGAGGACGGTCGGGTCGTGTTGGTGCGGGCAGACGGCGCCGACGTGGTCGATCATTCGCCCTCGGGCGTGAGCATCCGCAGCCGTGTGCACGAGTACGGCGGCGGCGCCATGTGTCTCGTCCCCGGTTGGGCCGACGGTGCGTTCGCCTACGTGGACCAGAGCGACCAACGGGTGTGGGTCTGTGAGGGAGGTGCGGCCGCCGCCTCCCCACGCCCGTTGAGCGACGAGGCGCCCCCGGGAGAGCAGCACCGCCACGGCGGACTGGGCGCCACCGCGGACGGCCGCTGGGTCCTCTCCGTGCGCGAGGTCCATGCGGAGCGTGCGACCCGGCCGGTGCACCGCGTCGTGGCCCTGGCCGTCGACCCGGAGGCGGAGCCGGCCGAGACGGTGCTGTTCGAGGGGCGCGACTTCTACGGTGGCGCCGTGGTGAACCGGGAGGGCGACCGGGTCGCCGTCGTGGCCTGGGACCACCCGGACATGCCCTGGGACGCGGGCGAGCTCCTGGTGCACACCGTCGACCCGGACTCGATGGCACCGATGGGCGAGCCCCTCCTGGTCGCCGGCGGCCCGGGGGAGTCGGTGGGGCAGCCGGCCTGGCAGGCCGACGGGCGTCTGCGCTTCGTCTCGGACCGGCGGGGCTGGTGGCAGCCCTTCGTGGCGGATCTGGACACGGGTGCGCTGGCCGGGCCGGTTGTCGCCGAGGAAGCGGAATTCCACGGGCCGGACTGGCTGCTGGGGCAGGCGACCATGGCCGAGCTGCCCGACGGCACCCTCGTCCTGCGGCGGACCGCGGCAGGCCATGACGACCTGGTGGTGGTGGACCCGGCGACCGGCCTGACGGAGGAGGCCACCCAGCCCTGCGTCGCCATCGGAGCCGTGTGTGCCCACGAGGAGGGCGTGGCCTTCATCGGAGCCACGCCGGACGCGACGGCGGCGGTGTGGGTGTGGCGGCCCGGGGGCGGGGCGTCACCCCTCCGGCCCCGGGCGAACGCGGTGGCCGGTCTGCGCCAGGGGGACGTGTCCCGGGGCGAGCCCTTCTCCTTGCGCGGCCGGTCGGGGCGTCCCGTGTTCGGCACGCTGTACCGGCCGACCCTGGCCGGGGCGGGCTCGGCCGCCGGCGCCCCGCCCCTCGTGGTCTGGTGCCACGGCGGCCCGACCTCGAGTTGCCAGGCCGGGCTCGATCTGGCCGTCCAGTTCTTCACCACCCGGGGATTCGCCGCCGCTTGCATCGACTACGCCGGTAGTTCGGGCCATGGCCGGGCCTACCGCAACGCCCTGTGGGGCCTCTGGGGGGTGGCCGACGCCGAGGACTGCCTCGATGCGGCCCTGCACCTGGCCGACCGGCGCGACGTCGACCGCCGACGCATGGCCATCCGGGGCGGCAGCGCGGGCGGGTTGACGGCCCTGAACGCCCTGGCCTCGGGCGAGGGATTCTCGGCCTGCGTGTCCTGGTACGGGGTGACCGACCTGATGGGTCTGGTGGCCACGACGCACGACTTCGAGGCCCGCTACACCGATCGCCTCATCGGCCCGTTGCCGGGGGCCGAGGCGCTCTACGTGGAGCGGTCGCCCGTCTGCCGGGCCGGGTCCATGGCCGGATCCGTGCTCCTCCTCCAGGGCACCGAGGACCCGGTCGTGCCGCCCCAACAGGCCGAGCGTCTGCGCGACGCCCTGGCGAACGCAGGCCGCCCCTGTGAGCTGGTGTTCTTCGAGGGCGAAGGCCACGGGTTCCGGCGGGCCGAGACGTTGACCGCGTGCCTCGAGGCCGAATTGACGTTCTATCTCTCGGAGTTGGGCCTCTAGAGTTTCAGGAGTTCCCCTCCCGCGTCTCCACCCTGTGCGAGGCTTTGACCTCCCTATGGCCACTTCGACTTCACGCGCCACTCCGATGGGCCGCCCCGGAGCCGCTCCGGCGTTGGCGGCGGCCTGGCAGCGCGCCTGGACGCCCCTGTCGCGGATCTCGCCCGAGGCGGGCGACGCCCTGCTCTACTTCGGCAGCGCCGTCTTCGCCGTGATCACCATCTACACGTCGGAGAACGCGCTCTACCAGGTCTGGGGCCGCATGGCGTTGTCGCCCTTCGCCATCGGTGCCCTGGCCTCGGTCGTGCTCGCCGTGGTGGTGCGACGAGCCCGTCGGCGCAGCGGTGACGGGCGGGCCGCCCTGACGACACGCCAGCACCACCGGGCCTGGGTGGCCCGAATCGTCATCGCCGCCTGTGTCTTCGCCGGCGCCCTGGCCATTCCCATGGGCCTCGAGATCCTGTGGCGCTTCGAGGGCGTTCCCGGCTCCCACCTCCAGCCCGAGGTGACCGCGGTCGAGGTGGGCGGTCAGGACCTGGTCAAGGGGACGGACCCCTATCGGAAGATCCAGCGCTTCCATCACGAGGTGCCGTACCACCCGCCGGGTGAGCCCAACTACGCCGGCTTCCTGCCGTACCTCCCCGTCCTGGCGGTGGCCGGCATCCCGAGCGACATCTGGCCCAACAGCGAGCTGAGCGATGCCCGTATCTTCTTCTGCCTCACCACGCTGGCGGTGGCGGCGGTGGCCCTCTACCTGTGCCGGGCTCCCGGCCGCCGCAAAATCCGGGCCGTTCAGGTGCTCGTCATCCTCCCCCTGGCCGCGCTCCCGCTGGCCACGGGTGGCGACGACATCCCGGTCGTCGCCTTCATGTTGCTCGCCGTGGTGCTGGCGCAACGACGACGTCCGTTCGCGTCCGGTGTGGTGCTCGGCATCGCCTCGGCCATGAAATTCACGGCCTGGCCACTCGCCGTCCTGGCGTTGTTCTGCGCCTGGGACCGCCGGGGGCGGCGCCGTCCGCTGGTCATGCTCGCCGGCATCTTGGTGGTGGCGGTGCCCACCATCTTCCCCTTCGCGCTGCGCGGCCCCTTCGCCCTCATCGACGACGTGGTGCTGTTCCCGCTCGGCCTGAGCGCCATCCCTTCGACGGCGGCCAGTGCGCTGCCCGGGCACGTCCTCGTCACCTGGTTCCCCTCGCTCAGCCGCGCCCTGCCCCTCGGCGTCGGGCTCATCCTCGGAGTGGGCCTGCTCCGCCATCTCATCAAGCACACGCCGCGCTCGGTGGCCGAGGTCTGCACCATTTCCGGCGTCGTGATGGCGGTGCTGATCCTGCTGGCCCCCAACCCACGCGTCGGCTACCTGGTGTACCCGGTCAACCTTTTCGTGTGGGCCTACCTGTTGGCCGAGCCAACACGGCGCCCGAACGTGGGCGACGCCGAGTCACTTCCGGACCTGACCGCCGTCAGCAAGGCCTGACCGACCCGACCGATCGAACCCGGTCAGACCGGACCGGGATCGCTACTCGGGGTCGGGCTCCTGCAGGAGCCGCAGGGTGAAGGGCGTGTCGCCCGCAGCGGGCGCACCCTTGCCGAACGTGGTCGCCTGGACGGTCACGCCCATCTCCCAGTAGTACCCGTCGGTGCCCGCCAGCTTCCCGAGCACCTCGAGCGCGTTGGGGTCGTTGGCGGCAGGCCCACGGTCGAAGACCTGCCAGCCCCGGCTCTTCATGTCGGACGCGTAGAAGGCCAGCAGCGCCCCCTGCGAGGCGTCGGAGTGCAGCGTGACTTGCGAGTCGTACTGCCCCGACTGGCCGGCGTTGTTCAGCCTCGAGGTCCGGACCGCGCCCACCGGGATGTCCACTGCGCTGACGATGTTGGCGGGCGGCTGACCCTGCCTGATGATCGGGGCGAGCGCCTTGGCCGCCGGGGCCGCCTTGAGCGAGGAGCCGACCACGCTCAGCACCCCGGCGTTCTTGTGCACCGGCGCAAGCTGTGACGAGGTGGCCAGGGAAAGGCTGACGAAAAGCCCGATGATGAGCACGGCGAGCCCGAGCACGATCATGGCTGGGCGCATCGACACACCGCCGCGCACCGGTGGACGCTGGGGAGCGGTGTCAGAAACGAGCGACATGGCCCGTCCAGACTAGGGCCGCGCCGACCACCCGAAATGGTCGAGGGGCCCGTGGCCGGCCCCCAGGCGCCAAGCCGCCCCACCCGCCAGGGCCCGGGCCACGAAGGCCTTGGCCGCCTCCACGGCGGGGAGCACGTCGAGGCCCAGGGCCAGGTTGGCCGCGATGGCGGCCGAGAGGGAACAGCCGGTGCCGTGGTCGTTGCCCGTGTCGACGCGGGTGCCCTCGAGCACGACGACGCCGGCGGGTCCGGCCACCACGTCGTCCGCCGACGAGCTCAGGTGGCCGCCCTTGACCACCACCCAGGACACGCCCGAGGCGCGAATCTTCTCGGCCACCTCGACGCGGGCGTCGACGTCGGCGGCCAGGGCCTCGACCGTGGTCGCCCCCAGCACGGCCGCCTCGCGCAGGTTGGGGGTGGCCACCAGGGCGTGGGGGAGCAGCCGGGCCAGGTAGGCGTCGACGCAGGCGTCCTCCGTCAGCCGGTGTCCGACCGAGGAGACCAGCACGGGATCAACGACCAGTCGGGGCAGTGTGCCCGAAGCGGCCAGCGAGGCCACGGTGTTGACGATGCCCTCGTTGGCCAGCATCCCCGTCTTCACCGCGCGCACGTCGAAGTCGGCCAGCACCGTCTGAATCTGCAACCGCACGAAGTTCGGGTCGAGCGGCACCACGCCGCGCACTTCGGCCGTGTTCTGGGCGGTGACCGCGGTCAGCGCTGAGGTCCCGTGCACGCCGTGGGCGGCGAAGGTCTTGAGGTCGGCCTGGACGCCGGCGCCGCCGCCCGAGTCCGAGCCGGCCACGGTCAGCGCGACCAGCGGGGTGGAGCGGTCGGTCACCGAACCACCCTAGACAGCACGGGCAGGGGGGTATCGTCGTTTGGTGGCCGCCTCCATCGCCTCTGCCTCTGCCTCTGCCTCCAGCTCCCGGCCGGACGTGGACACGCCGCCGACCGAGCCCACGTCGGGCGTCGACCGGCTGGTCATCGCCGGCCACGTCCTGGCGTCGCGCCTGCTCCTCGGGACCGGCGGCATGACCAGCCTCCAGGCGTTGCGCAGGGCGCTGGTCGAGTCGGGCACGGCGATGGCCACGGTGGCCGTGCGCCGCATCGAGCAGTCGACCCACGGCTCGCTGCTCACCCTGCTCGACGATCTCGATGTGCGGGTGCTGCCAAACACCGCCGGCTGCTACACGGCATCGGAGGCCGTGCTGACGGCGAAGCTGGCCCGCGAGGCCTTCGGCACGGACTGGGTCAAGCTCGAGGTCATCGGCAACGACCGCACGCTGCTGCCCGACGCCGTCGAGCTGCTGGCGGCAGCCGAACAACTGGCCGAAGACGGCTTCACGGTGCTGCCGTATACGACCGACGACCCGGTGCTCGCGCTGCGCCTGCAGCAGGTCGGTTGCGCCGCGGTGATGCCGTTGGGCAGCCCGATCGGCAGCGGCCTCGGACTGCGCAATCCGCATGCGATCTCCCTACTGCGCGAGGCCGTCGACGTTCCCGTCATCCTCGATGCCGGCATCGGCACCGCCTCGGACGCCGCCCTGGCCATGGAGCTCGGCTGCGACGGCGTCCTCGTGGCCACCGCGGTCAACCGGGCCCACGACCCTGCGTCCATGGCCCGGGCCATGCGCCTCGCCGTTGAGAGCGGGGCCTTGGCCCGTCAAGCCGGCCGCATCCCGGTGCGCTTCTACGCGGAACCGTCGAGCCCGCACGAGGGTCGCCTCGACTTCGGTTCGCCACCTCCCTCCTGAGGTCCGACCCTTGCCGCCCGAGTATCAGGTAAGCATTGCGCTGTGACACCGATCGTCATCATCCGGCATGCCGAGCCGCTCGTCTCCGGTGACACGCCAGGAGCGCAGTGGCGGCTGACCCGCGAAGGCAAGGACAACGCGCGCGCTCTGGGAGGACGGATTGCGGAGAGATCCCCGATCACGCTCGTGTGGACGAGTCCAGAGCGCAAAGCGCGCGAAACTGCCGAGCCTGCGTTTCCTTCCGTGCCGACTCGCGTCCGAGAGCAGCTCAGCGAGGTCGAGAAGCCGTGGTACACCACGACCGACGAGCTCCGGCAGGCGGTCGCCCGTTACCTGGGCGGCGAGGTCGTCGAGGGATGGGAGCGTCGTGAAGACGTGATTGCCCGGCTCGATCAGCTGGGGGTCGACCTCATTTCGGGCGAACGCCTCGCGGTCGTGAGCCACGGCGTGTTGCTCACCATCTGGCTCGACCACGAGGGAGTGCTCGCAGACCCCTTTGCCTTCTGGTCGGACCTGCGGACACCTGATGCGTGGGCACTCGACCGCGTCGGGAAGTCGCTCGAGCGGATCACGTAGCGGGTCGCATCCCGGTCCTAGACCCGAGCGAGGCCGATGACTGGTGGGTCGCCGCCTCTCCACGACACGCTTCGTTCGCGATCGGGCCTTGCTGATCTTGATCGTGGTTTGACCCTTCCGGACCGGCTCGACCCGCCTCGGCGAAGTGGTCAACACGGATTTTGACGGCCTGATCTTGACGGCGCGTCGAATCCCGGTAAAGTTAGGGGACCCTAATATTCGCTGTGCCTAACTTCAGGCGTGACACCAGACCAGGGAGAGGGAATGCCCGTGTCGAAAACGGAACGGCGGCCGATGCGGCTCCATCGAGTCCCCGTCAAGATCGGCGGCGACGTGTCGGCCTTGGTGGGCGGCCGCTCGGGCGGGTCGTCCGCGAGGCCCCCTGGGGGAGCGGACGCGGCGGCGAAGGTGCCGACCTCCCCCTGCCAGCAGACCCGGCCCGACTCGGACGCCGATCCGGTCGTCGCCGCACTGACCCAGATCCGTCCCCGCCGACGAGGCCTCCTCCCACTCGAACGGAACAGACAAGAGGGCCGCCACGGCCATCAAGAAAGCGGAGGCCACGTTGCACAAGGCCTGTCCAGGAGTCGCCTCATGAACCGCCCTCGTCCCTTCGCCCGCTTCGCGCACACTGCGAAGCGAGTCCGGACCGCCCGGACCACCTTCTTGGCTGCGTCCCTTGGTGCCGGCCTGCTCGCGGCGTCGGCGGCGGCCGCGCCCTCGCCCGCCGGCGCCTCCTCGTCGAACGAACCGATCACTCTCTACAGCGGTCAACACGTACAGACGACCCACGCTTTGGTCAACGCGTTCGAGAAGAAGACGGGTATCCCGGTCAATGTGCGCTTCGACGACGAGGACACCATGGCCGAACAGCTGTTGGCCGAGGGTTCGCATGCCCGCGCCGACGTGTTCTTCACTGAGAACACGCCGCCCCTGCAGTTCTTGGCCTCGAAGCACCTCTTGGCGCCGGTGGCCAAGACCACGCTGGCCACGACGCCCGCGAAATACGAGTCGGCCAAGGGCATGTGGGCGGGTGTCTCGGGCCGGGTCAGCGTCATGGTCTACAACACGTCCCTGCTCAAGCCGAGTCAGCTCCCGACATCGGCCATGCAGCTGGCCAAGCCCCAGTGGAAGGGCAAGGTCGCCGTGGCCGGCGGTGAGACGGACTTCCAGCCCATCGTGACCTCGATTGCCCACACCTACGGAACCGCCGCCGCTCTCAAGTGGTTGGAGGGGATCAAGGCGAACGCCGGCGACAGCCACCAATACCCGGACAACGAGAGCGTGGTCAACGAGGTCAACCGTGGGCAGGTCGCCATCGGCCTGGTCAATCAGTACTACTGGTACCGGGAGCGGGCCGAAATCGGCGCAGCGAACATGCACTCGGCGATCGCCTATTTCGCACCGCACGACGTCGGTTACGTGGTCGACGTGTCAGGGGCAGGCATCCTGCGCTCCACCCAGCACATGGCGGAGGCGCAAAAACTGGTGGCCTTCCTCGACTCGGCTCAGGGCCAGCAGATCATTGCGCACAGCGACAGCTTTGAGTACCCGATTGCCTCAGGGGTCACCACCGCGCAACCGGAGACACCGTTCAACCAGCTCCAGCCGAACCCGATCACGCCTGCGCAGCTTGGCACCGGGGCAGAGGCCATTCGGCTGCTCCAGGAGGCGCAGCTCTTGTGAGCGTGGGCACGGTGGCGTGACCACCGCTGCGGCTCCGACCCAGGGACCGGGCGAAACGCCGGGCGACCGGCGCCGGGAGCGGAGCGACCACGAACCGGACGACCGGCAGCGACACCGTGGTCAGGGAGGCCACCGTGTGCCCCGGCACCACGGCTGGGAACGGGTTCGTCACCACCTGCATCACCACCATGGGCCGGGCCGGCATCGCACCGGGCCACCCGTCCTCTTCGCAGCGGCGGTCGTCATCGCGTTGGCCGTCATCACACCCCTCATCTTCTTGGTGGTGGAGGCGTTCCAGACGGGCTGGTCGACCCTTCAGCCACTGTTGTTCCGCCATCTGACCGGTGAGCTCGTCTGGAACACGGTCACCCTCACCGTGGTGGTGACCGTCCTGTGCGCTGCGTTGGGCACCGTGCTGGCGTGGTTCGTCGAGCGGACCAGCCTGCCCGGCCGCGGGATGTGGGCCGTGCTGGCAGTGATCCCCCTCGGCATTCCCGACTTCGTGGCGAGCTTCGGCTGGCGGGCCATCTTCCCGTCGTTCGGCGGTTTCTGGGCTGCTGTCCTCGTCATGACGCTCGCCGTCTATCCGTTGGTGTTCTTGCCGGTGGCGGCGAACATGCGCAACGCCGACCCGGCCCAAGAGGAGGTGGCCAGAAGCCTCGGGCTCGGACGCCTGACGACCTTCTGGAAGGTGACGGTGGGACAGGCCCGTCTGGCCATCCTCGGCGGCTCGGTGCTCGTGGCGCTGGTGTGCCTGGCCGAGTTCGGCGCCTTCGAGATCCTCGGCTTCCGCACGCTCACCACGGCGGCCTACACGGAGTTCAGTGTGGGCTTTGACACCTCGGCCGGGTGCGCGCTCTCCCTCATCCTCGTGCTCCTCGGCGTCATCCTCCTGGCGGGGGAGGGTGCGGCACGGGGGAAGGGACGTGCCGCCCGCGTGGGTTCCGGCGCTTCGCGCGCGCTCCGACCCCGTCCGCTCGGCCGTGGCACGCTCCCAGTGCTCGGGTTCATGACCGGGATCGCCGTGCTGGCATTGGGTGTCCCGGTGGGCGCCATCGTGTACCTGATCGTCGCGGGTGGAACGTCGACCGTGCCGAGTGCCTCGATCTGGGACGCCACCCTCACGACGGCCAGCTATGCGGCCGGAGCGGGACTGGTGGCCATGATCGCCGCCCTCCCCGTCGCTCTGTTGTCCGTCCGCTATCCGAGCCGGCGCATCGCGGTGCTCGAACGAACGTCGATGTTGATTCTGGCCGTGCCGAGCATCGTCATCGCGTTGAGCGCCGTGTATGTGACCAACCATTTCCTCGAAGGCCGCTGGTACCAGACGAGCCCGTTGCTCATCGTGGTCTACGCGGTGATGTTCTTCCCGATGGCGGTCGTCGCTGTGCGTGCTGCCGTCGCCCGGGCCCCCGTCGGGCTCGAGGAGGTGGGACACTCGCTTGGGGTGAGCCGGCTGTCGGTGTTCTGGCGGGTGACGCTGCCCCTGATCGGGCCCGGTCTGGCGGCCGCCTTTTGCCTCGTGTTCTTGGAGACGGCAACCGAGCTGACCGCCACCCTCATCCTCATCCCCACCGGAGTGCAGACGCTGGCGACCGGATTCTGGGCCCAGCAGACCAACCTCAGCTACGGGGCGGCAGCACCGTACGCAGGGATCATGGTCCTCATCGCCGCGGTCCCGAGCTACGTGTTGGGGCGGTGGTTCGACCGATTGCCTGCCCGAACGGCGGCGGCCGGTGTGACCGCACCCACGCCCATCGCGACCGAGGTGTTGCCAGCGGCCACAATTGGGCGATGAAGGAGCTCGCCGTCCGCGGCGTCCATAAGTCGTTCGGTGAGCTCGCCGTGCTCGACAGCGTCGACCTGACCATCCCGGCGGGGAGCTTTACCGCCGTTCTGGGGTCATCGGGCAGTGGCAAGACGACGCTGCTGCGGATCGTGGCCGGCTTCGAGCGCCTCGACGCCGGCGAGGTCAGCCTGGGTGGCGAGGTGGTCGACGACGGCCACCAGGTCTTCGTGCCCAGTGAGCACCGTCGCATCGGGTACGTGCCACAGGAAGGTGCGCTGTTTCCTCACTTGTCGGTCGGGCGCAACGTGGCGTTCGGTCTGCGCCGGGGGCCGAACCGTCGGGCCCGCGTCCTCGAGCTCCTCGACATGGTGGGACTCTCGGGTTTGCACCGGCGTTATCCCCACCAACTCTCGGGAGGACAACAGCAGCGGGTCGCACTGGCCCGCGCCCTGGCCACCGACCCCGAAATCGTTCTTCTCGACGAGCCGTTTGCTTCGCTCGACGCCAGCCTGCGGGCAAGCGTGCGCGGCGAGGTGCACGACGTCCTGCGACGGGCGGGCACGACCTCGATCCTCGTCACCCACGACCAGGACGAGGCTCTGTCCATGGCCGACCAGGTCGCCGTGCTCCGCCACGGCGTGATCGCCCAGCTGGACACGCCCTCGGGGATCTACCAGCGCCCCCTCGACCCGGCGCTGGCCCGGTTCCTGGGGGAGTCGAACGTGCTGCACGCGAACGTCAGCGCCAAGGATCCCAACGGACCCGCGGCGGCCATGGTGGCCGACACGCCACTGGGCTCGCTGCAGGTTGAGGGATGGCCGGAACCCCAAAGGGCCGGTTTGGCCCACGTCATGGTCCGACCCGAGCAGCTGGTCATCGGTGACGTCGACCCGAACCGGCTTGCCGGCACGGTCGAGAGCTATGAGTACTACGGCCATGACGCGGTGGCCAGGGTGCGGCCCGAGACCGAGCAGCTCGCCGACCTGGTCGTCCGCGTGACCGGGGGCACCCCACTCGTCACTGGCTCCCGTGTCGGCCTGAGCGTCCAGGGGTCGGTGGTGGCCTGGCCCATCGACGAGTCCGAGCACACCCACGAAGACGGCCCGGACCGCGGCCGGCACCACAAGCGCCAGGACGTCACCGAGAATTGAGAAACACGTCTCCGTAACTACAGCGGTGTCGTCCGGGGTCCAGTACCATGGTTTCCGGAGATTCGAGTAGGGAGGTGTGGTGGCCGACGTGTCGAAAACCCAGGTCGGTGGGTTTCACGGGCCGCAGGTATGCGGCCTTGTGGGGATCACCTACCGCCAACTCGATTACTGGGCCCGGACCGGGCTTCTTCAACCGTCCGTCGCTTCGGCCACGGGCAGTGGTTCGAGGCGGATCTACTCCTACTCCGATGTGCTCGAGCTCAAGGTGATCAAGCAACTCCTCGACGCCGGCGTCTCCCTGCAGTCGGCGCGGCGTGCGGTCGAGTGTCTGCGCCAAGATCTCGGGTCGGATCTGGCCTCGGCCAACTTGGTGCTCACCGGTTCGAGTTCGGTGCTGGCTCGAACCAACGGCGAGGTCGTCGACTTGCTCGCCGGCGGTCAGGGCGTGTTCAACATCGTGCCGCTCGCGGGCGTACTCGACGAACTCGAGGCGGACATCGTTCGACTCGATCAGGCGGCCGCCGAGAAAGCCGACCGCACAACTACTCCGAAATCCCGTCCTGCTCGCGTGTCGGTGGCCAAGGCCGCCGGCGCGTGAGCGACGACTCCCCGCACACCATCGATCGCGGCGCGGAGCAACGCGGCAACCATCCCGCGTCGACTCCCGCCGCGCAGCTGCGCTGCGCGCACCCCTCCGAACAGCTCTTCGCTGCGCTGCTCGATCTCGCCGGTGAACGCTGGGAGTACGAACCTGTCGAGTTTCCGCTCAAGTGGGACGAGAACGGGATGCCGATCGCCGGTTTCCGGCCAGACTTCTACCTTCCCCAACGTGGTGTGTTCATTGAGTTGACCACGGCGGATCAGCGCCTCGTGACCCGTAAGAACGGCAAGGTACGGCGGATGCGCGAGCTCTACCCCGAGGTGCCCATCGTCGTCGTGTACCAGCGCGACTTCATGTCTTTGCTCGAGTCACACGGCGTGGAGGTGCCGTCCTCCTCAGCCGCGTAGTCTGGCCCGATGCCTGACCAGGACAGGGTCTCGCCCCTGCACGCGTCACACATCGCGCTCGGTGCGAGAATGGTCCCCTTCGGCGGATGGGAGATGCCACTGTCGTATCCCAGCGGAACGGTGGCCGAGCACAAGGCCTGTCGTGAGCATGCCGTTGCCTTCGACGTCAGCCATCTCGGAACGGTGCGCGTCGTGGGGAGTGACGCCTTCGAGCACCTCCAGCACTCCTTCAGCAACGACCTGCGCAAGGTGCAACCGGGGCGGGCGCAATACACCCACCTCTTGGACGAGGACGGTTCGGTCGTCGATGACATCATCGTCTGGTGGGTGGAGGAGGAGCGCTTCGACGTGATGCCCAATGCCTCCAACACCAGCAGTGTCCGTGGTGCAATCGGTGGCGAGGACGTGACACATGAGCGGGCGGTCATTGCGATCCAGGGCCCAGAGGCACGCGACCACCTGCTCGCGGTGTCGTCGCAGGCCGGGTCCGTGCATCGGTTCTGTGTCGAGCGTTTCGAGTGGGAGGGCGCCCCCTGCCTGGTCGCCGGCACCGGCTACACCGGCGAAGACGGCGTGGAGTGCGAGGTGCCGGCCGAGGTCGCTCCGGCCTTCTGGGACGCGGTCCTGGCGAGCGGGGTCCAACCGGCGGGACTCGGTGCCCGCGACACGCTGCGCCTCGAGGCGGGCCTCCCGTTACACGGACACGAGCTCGGTCCGGGCATTACCCCCCTCCAGGCCGGTCTGGCCTGGGTCGTGGGCTGGGACAAGGATGCGTTTACCGGCCGGGAGGCCCTTTTGGAGGAAAGGGCAACAGGTCCGGCCCGACGGCTCCGTGGCCTCGTAGCGGAGGGCCGACAGCCACTCCGGGACGGGGCAGAAATCCAGCTCCAGGGCGAACAGGTCGGGATACTGACGAGCGGGAACTTCTCGCCGATGCGCGAGTGTGGCATCGGTCTGGGGCTCGTCGACGCCGATGCCCAGCTGCTTGAAGGAGACGTGGTGACCGTCGTGCAACGGGGTAGGGAGCGGGCCGCGACGCTCGTCCGGCCACCTCTGTGGCCGGTCCGGGACGAGAGTGAATAACCAGGTGGTTGGGGAAACCGCCCTGGGCCTGGTCGGGTGCCGTAAGATACGCACACAACTGAATACGCCGATTGAACCGAAGCGCCAGAGTCCCCGAAAGAGCAGGCGAGGGGACGCCGGAGGAGCAACTCTCCCCGAGAAACTCTCAGGCCGACATACCGCTTCGGTGAGGCAACTCTGGAAAGCGGGCACAGGTGTGCGCGCACCGAAGGTGGAAGTCGCCCGTGGGCGGCGAGACTCTCAGGTCACATGACAGAGCGGGGAGGACATCCAAGAGGCACTGCGTGAGCCGCAGTGCAAGTGAGGAGACCTCCGTGACCGAGACGACGGGCAAGCGACTTGAGACCTTTGAAGGCTTCCTGCATCGCCATGTCGGCACATCTGACGACGAGCAGGCGGTGATGCTCAAGGAACTCGGTTTCGAGAGCCTCGACGCCCTGATCGACGCCGCCGTTCCCGGCACCGTGCGCAGCCTGGACGCACTGCGGCTTCCGTCGGCCGCCACCGAACACGAAGTCCTCGACGAGTTGCGCCTCCTGGCCGCCTCCAACGAGGTCCTCGAGCCGATGATCGGACTCGGTTACTACGGGACGATCACGCCGGGCGTCATCCGGCGCAACGTCCTCGAGAGCCCCTCCTGGTATACCGCCTACACGCCGTACCAGCCCGAAATCAGCCAGGGCCGACTCGAAGCGTTGCTCAATTTCCAGTCCATGGTGTCGGACCTGACCGGGCTCGACACGGCGAATGCCTCCCTACTCGATGAGGCGACGGCGGTGGCGGAAGCGGTGACGTTGATGCGGCGGCGCCACAAGGGCGATTCCAACCGTGTCGTGGTGGATGCCGACTGCTTCCCTCAGACCCTGGCTGTCCTCAAAACCCGTCTGGCCCCGCTGGGAATAGAGGTCGTGGTCTGGGACCTCGACCAGGGCCTGCCGACGGGTGAGCAGTTCGGCGTCGTCGCGCAGTACCCCGGCTGTTCGGGGAGGATCCGCGATTTCGCTGCCGTCACCGAGGAGGCACATGGTGGCGGCGCACTCGTCGCTGTTGCAGCCGATCTCCTGGCTCTCACGGTGCTGACGCCACCGGGGGAGTGGGGTGTCGATGTCGTGGTGGGATCCTCGCAGCGCTTCGGCGTTCCGCTTTGGTACGGAGGACCACATGCAGCCTTCATGGCGGTGCGCTCGGGCTTGGAGCGGGACCTGCCCGGGCGCCTGGTCGGCCTCTCAGTCGATGCCGAGGGACGATCGGCCTACCGTCTGGCCCTGCAGACCCGTGAGCAGCACATCCGTCGCGAGAAGGCCACATCGAACATCTGCACCGCTCAGGTCCTGCTGGCCGTGGTGGCGTCGATGTACGCCGTCTATCACGGACCCGACGGCCTGCGCAGCATCGCCCGGCGCGTGCACAGGCGAACCGTGGAGATCGCGACGGGATTGGAGCAAGCGGGGTTCCAACTGGCCGCCCACGAGTTCTTCGACACCCTGCTGGTAGAGGCGCCACAACGAGCGCGCGGAGTCGTCGACGCGGCGCACGACAGTGGCGTTCTTCTCCGGCTCGTCGACGAGGACCACGTCGGAATCTCCTGCGGCGAGACGACCACAGCAGACCATGTTGCAGCCGTCCTGAGCGCCTTCGGGGCGCGGGGCACCGGATCCTCGGACGACGCCATGGACGCCCTGCCCGGGCATCTGCTTCGGCATGGTCCGATCCTGTCGCAGCGGGTCTTCTCCGAGCACCACTCCGAGACGGCCATGCTGCGCTATCTCCGTCGCCTCTCTGACAAGGATTTCGCTCTCGACCGCGGCATGATCCCGCTCGGCTCGTGCACCATGAAGCTCAACGCCACCACGGAAATGGAGTCGCTGGGGTTGCCCGGGTTCGCCGAGGTGCATCCTTTCGCTCCTGCTGAGACCACGCCCGGTTACCTGGCCCTGATCGATGAGCTCGAAGGTTGGCTGGCCGACGTCACGGGCTACGCGAAAGTCTCGGTCCAGCCCAATGCGGGTAGCCAGGGCGAATTGGCCGGACTCGTGGCTATTCACGCCTACCACCAGTCCCGAAGTGAACCCGAGCGCGACGTCTGCCTGATTCCGTCTAGCGCGCACGGAACGAACGCAGCATCGGCCGTGATGGCCGGCATGCGTGTCGTCGTGGTGGCGTCGAAGAACGACGGGACAGTCGATCTCGACGACTTGCGAGCCAAGTGCGAAGACCATCGGGACCGCTTGGCCGCGATGATGGTCACGTACCCCTCGACGCACGGCGTCTACGAAGAAGGCATTGGCGAAATGTGTGACCTGGTGCACCGTTTTGGCGGTCAGGTCTACGTCGATGGTGCCAACCTCAACGCGCTCCTCGGGTTGGCCAAGCCGGGTCAGTTCGGTGGTGACGTGTCCCACCTGAATCTGCACAAGACCTTTTGCATCCCGCACGGAGGCGGCGGCCCCGGGGTTGGCCCCGTCGCGGTCGCCGAGCACCTGATTCCGTTCCTCCCTTCCCACCCCCTCCATCCACGCCTTGCGCAGCGGGAGGGGATCGGCCCCGTGAGTGCCGCGCCCTTCGGCAGCGCCGGCATCCTTTCCATCAGCTGGGCCTACATCCGCCTGTTGTCCGATGCCGGCCTTGCCCACGCAACCAAGTCAGCCGTGCTGGCCGCCAACTATGTCGCCTCCCGCCTGGCCTCCTCGTTTCCGATCCTCTACACGGGTAAGAACGACCTGGTGGCGCACGAGTGCATCTTGGACCTGCGACCCCTGACCAAGGCCACGGGGGTCAACGTCGATGATGTGGCGAAGCGGCTCATCGACTACGGATTCCACGCGCCTACCGTGAGTTTCCCGGTTGCCGGCACCCTCATGGTGGAACCGACCGAGAGCGAAGACCTGGCCGAGCTCGATCGATTCTGTGACGCCATGATCGCCGTCCGTGCTGAGATCGAGGAGATCGCCGACGGCACGTGGTCCGTGCAGGACAGTCCCCTGCGTCACGCGCCGCATACGGCGACCGCGGTCGTGGCCGCGTGGGAACGTCAGTACGACCGCGAGACGGCGGTGTTCCCCAGCGGGCAGACGGACGGCAAGTACTGGCCGCCGGTCGCTCGAATTGACCAGGCGTACGGTGACCGGAACCTCGTCTGTGCGTGCCCTCCACCGGAGGCCTTCGAGAGCTGACTCGAAAGCGGAGCTCCCAATCAGAAGAGGGCGGTCAGGCCGATCCCTGCTGTGGCCGCTCCGAGGCACACGATCAGTCCGCCGAACGTGTAGACGACGGCCTCGGATCGATGACCGGTACGGAGAAGGTGCACGGTCTCCCAGCTGGCCGTTGACCACGTCGTGTAGCCCCCGCAGAGACCCGTCCCTGCCACGGCGAGGAAGTGAGAGCCCACCCCGTGGTACAGCGCGAGGCCAGTGAGGATACCGAGGAGCAAGGAACCACTCGCGTTCACGACGACCGTGCCGACCGGAAGCGGGTCCGCCCTGCGCACACCGATGTGGTGAATGAGCAGTGCCCGCAGAACCGCACCAGCACCACCGGCCACAGCCACGAGGAGCACCAACCCAAGGCTGGGGGAGGAGCTCACGAGGGAAGCAGCTTCTTGCCGGCGCCGTGTCCGATGATCACCAAGGCGGTCCCGCCGGCGACCGTCGCGGCCAGGTAACTGAGGGAGGTCAGGGCATGCCCGTCCTTCGCCAGCAGCGTGGCCTCCACGGCCAGGGTGGAGTACGTGGTCCAACCACCGAGAATGCCCACGACGAAGAGCGGCCGAAGGAGTGGCAGCCTGTGCGATGCGTGCTCCGTCAGGGGCAGGATCAGGCCGATCGCCAAGGACCCGCTGAGATTGACCATGAGGGTCGGCCATGGGAACCCACCCTGGCCGATCGGGTGGTGGACCTCGAGGAGGTACCGGAGAAGGGTGCCGACGGCGCCACCGAGGAAGATCGCGGCCATCGCGGAGATTGACATGCCCAGGGCGGGGAGCACCGGGTCATCGAGGAGGTCCGGATCGGCGCGATCTTGGGTGGGATCGGGTCGCGGGGGTATCGATTCATCCATGGCGTCTCCTGCTCGAATTCTCAGGAGCCATCAGCCATGTCGAGGCGGTTCGGGATATGACCCCCCGGCGGGACCCATCGCCGGTACTGCTCCGCCAAATAGTAGACCAGCGTCCCGTCAGTCGAGTCGAGGACCTGGGGCTCGACGGAACTGGAACGGCTCACTTTCACGGCCCGCCACGACGTACCAGGCTTCGCCCGTCGAGTCGGAGTCGATGATGCGCTGGAAGGCAGCCACCACGTCGGCCACGTCGAGGATCGGAAAGCCCATGTCCTGAAGCGTTTTCTCCGAACCTTTGATGATGTTCGTGTACGCGAACGAGGGACACAGCGCGTGCACGCGGATCCCGTCTGCGCCGTAGCTCTCACCGAGGGATCTGATCAGACCGACGACGGCATGCTTGTTCGCGCTGTAGATCGGGTCGAATGGCGCCGCAACGAGACCAGCCATCGAGGCCGTGGCCACAATTGTTCCGCCGCCGGAGTTCTTTATCGCGGGACGTGCCGCGGCGATTCCGTACACCACGCCGTCGAGGTTGATGGACATGGAGCGGCGATAGGCCTCGGGGTCGAAGTCCTCACCCATGCTGCACCAGGACGTCACACCGGCATTGAGGTGTGCCAGGTGCAGGCCGCCGAAGGTATCCACGGCCGCGCCCACGGCGGCGACGGAGGCCGCGGGATCGGCGACGTCGGTGTGGACGAAGTATCCACGGAGTTGGTCCGCCAGCGCCTTGCCGCGGGCATCGTCGATGTCAGCAATGACGACCTGCGCCCCCTGTCCAGCCAAATGCCGAGCCACGCCCTCGCCGATGCCGTTGCTGCCCCCGGTGATCAGTGCCACCTTGCCATCCAGTTTCATCGCCATGGGTCGATCGTAGGGGACCGTCAGTCGGTCAGCGCTCTGGGCAGCGGGAGCGCATGCACGACGCTGAGATGCTGGATCGGGCGAGTCAGCGCCACGTAGAGGAGGCGGAGGCCGCGCTGGTCGGCCCCGGCGATGGCTGCTGGCTCGACCACGACGACGGCGTCGAACTCCAAGCCCTTGGCCGAGGTCACGGGGACGAGAGTGACCTGCCTGGTCATCGCATCGCGCTCGAGGATGCCCACGTCGTCCTGATGGCGAGCCAGCTTGGCCATCGCCTCGGCCATGTCTTCGGGGACAATGACGGCGATCAACGAATGGTCCTTCGACAGGGCTCGTGCTTCGGTCATCGCCGAGAGCATGAGTTCCCCCTCCTCTACTCGAAGGATCGTGGGATCGGTCCGGCCGAGGCGAATCGAGGAGGTCGGAGTGACGGCCGGCGCCGCCGCAGGCAAGAGTCTCGATGCGTAGTCGAGGACGCGTCCCGGGGCGCGATACCCCAGAGTGAGTTCGTCGTGATGCGGTGGTGCTGCGGGTGGCAGAAGCTCCCTCACCTCGGCCCAGTCGGCGTAGGTCCAAGGGCCGGTCGCTTGTGCCAAGTCTCCCAGGATCGTGACCGACCCCGACGGGGCGCGTCGAGCGATCATCCGGAACTGCATCGGCGTCAGGTCCTGCGCTTCGTCCACCACGACGTGGCCATAGGAACGGGTCCGGCCGCCCGTGAGAAACGCTGCCTCGTCGAGGAGCGCAAGGTCGTCGACGCTCCACGCGGTGGACGACACGGTCGCCGTACGAGTGCGCAACAACAGAGGCCATTCCTCGGCTTCGAAGAGGCCTCGAGCAGACCGCTCGAGTTGGACGCGACTCGAGAGAAGGTCGCGCACGAGTGCGGTCGGAGACACGCTCGGCCAGAGCGAGTCGAGGAGCGAGGAGAAATCCTCGGACGCAGTCAACTCCTTCTCGAACCAAGGCTCGTCCGCTCCCAGTCTGGCCGAGGACCGAAATACTCTGCGGGCCTCACTGACGAGCCGGGCACGCAGGGCGAGCCGCCCGGCCTTGTATGGGGCGGGCCGGCTCGCGATGGAGTCGACAAGGTCGTTGACCGTGTCGCGTTGCAGCCGGCCTCGGGCAAAGCGGACGCGGAGCGTCACGTCGTCTTGGAGCGGCTGGCGTCGCCCGTGCAGGGCGCGGTGTAGGACCTCCGCCATGCGGATATCGCCCTTGAGGTGGCGTACCTCCATGGGTTCCTCGACGCGGACCTTGGCCTTGGGTGCGATGTCAGCGATCGTCGTCTGGACGACGGCTTCCTCTCCCAGAGATGGGAGCACCTGTGCGATGTAGCGCAGGAACGCCCTGCTCGGCCCGAGAACGAGCACGCCATCACGGGACAGACTCGGATGGTTGTAGAGAAGAAACGCCGCTCGGTGGAGGCCGACTGCGGTCTTGCCGGTTCCCGGACCTCCTTGGACGGTCAGGAGTTGCTCGAGGGGCGCACGGATGATCTCGTCCTGTTCCGCCTGAATGGTGGCGACGATGTCGAGCATTTCTCCCGTCCGAGCTCGCTCCAGCTCGGCGAGGAGCGCGTCGCCCCGCGCAACCGCGTCGTCTCCCCGTCGTCGCCCGGCCCACCGAAGAGGTCGTCCGCCACCGCGACGACTGAGGCCCGGTCGACCATGATCTGGCGTCGACTGCTCAGACCCATGGAGTCCTTCGCACGCGCTCGGTAGAACGGCACGGCGACGGGTGCTCGCCAATCAATGACGACCGGCTCGGAGCCCGCGTCCTCGACGTGCCGGCGTCCGATGTGCCACGAGGTGCCCGCGTCTTCGTTGATGCGCCCGAAGAGGAGTGGCCGGGGACTGTCGGCGAGCAGAGAGACTCGATGGGAGAGGGCGGCCACGTAGTCGAGGTCGGGGTTCCCCGCCGCGATGAGGTCATCGAGCAACCGTTGTGCCCTCTCACGCATGGCGCTCAGCGCCTGCAGTGCACCGTCGAGGTAGGCCTGTTCGGCCGCGACCTCGGCGTCGGGCGGGGGAGTGCTGCCAGTCATCGGACGCTCTCCCATGACAAAGAGCGCGCCACGATAGGCGCGCAAAAATCCCCGGACATACCGGGGATGGTACTCACCTTTTATCTCTCCTACAAGCCCTTCACCTGGCGATTCACCTTCTGCTCCGTCCGGACTTTGAACCTTTACCAAGTGGCCTTGTCGCCTGTCACTTTAAACATTTTCGGTTGCTCGCGCAAGACCCCATTTACGGGATCCAGCACGTGTGGAGATCCAACACCGGGCCCACGCACCTGCGGAACACGGTTCGGGACTCGATCGGGGACGGGGATCGATGACGGTCGGCCGACGAACCGGAGTTACCGCGAGCCGCTCCATCGCGTGCAAAGTTGCCCTATGGATATCCGCTGTCCGTGGGAATCCGAGCGCCACTGACCATGGAGGTCACCCCTGCACGCGAGCCGATGACCGACACAGACCGCGACGGGCTGCGGATCCGCCCCTTCGGCCCACAGGACCGGGAAGCTTTGATCGCCCTCTGGGCGGCCTGTGATCTCCTCCGACCCTGGAACGACGCGGACCGAGACGTCGACCGCAAGCTCGGCCAGGATCCCCGAGGACTCCTTGTGCTCGAGGTCGGTTCCCTCCTCGTCGGGGCCGTGATGGCCGGCTACGACGGCCACCGGGGCTGGATCAACTACCTGGGCGTCCTTCCGGACCACCGACGCTGTGGGTATGGCCAACGTCTCGTGGCAGCGGCGGAGTCCTATTTGACCGACATCGGATGTCCGAAGGTCAACCTCCAGATCCGTCGCTCCAACCAGGAGGTCATCGACTTCTACCGGCGTCTCGGCTACAACACCGACGAAGTCGTGTCCATGGGAAAGCGCCTGGTTGTGGACGGACTCCAGGACCAGGGGAGGATCTAGGCCGGGTCAAGCCCCGGCTCCGGCGATACCAAGCCGTTGAACCTGTCTCGCTCGTCTTTGCGGACTACTTAACATAATGAACATTATCGGCGGTCTGTCCAGAAACCAGGGGAAGGATCTGGGCTTTCGCCGCTCGTGATGGGTGAGCGTGAAGCTGTGAAGCGGAGCCGTGGCGCCTCGGTGTCAGGGAGCGCCGTGCTCGGCCTCGAACAGGAAGGCCATGGTGTCGCGCATCGACGAGTCGACGAGCTCCATGCGGATTCCGAGTTCCTCGTCCCGGTGATACGAGAACGAGACCGGGACGTGCTCTCCGGAACGACCGCAGAGCTGGAGCGGGCAGCCCGAGGCGCTCAACGCGGCGCTGCGGTCACTCAGGCCGTCGACCCAGAAGCCGACGTGGTGCAGGTTGCTGGCGTCGTTGCGGACCCAGATCGACCCTGGGACCTCGAGGATGAGTTCGAGGCACGGATCCCCCGTCGAATATCGCATCGTCGTCGGGAGGACGAGGTCTGATCCCGAGCCGTCGCGGTAGTCGACGGCGTCGAGTTGCATGACGGGTCCCCAGGTGATGCCCAACATGTCGGAGAGGCGCGTGCTGGCCGCCTCGATATCGGTCACGATGATGCCGACGTGGTAGTGCTTCATGGTCCGTCACTCCCCCAGCGCTGGAGCTGGTCACGCAGCCAGCCGCTCTCCCAGAAGCTGACATCCCCGCCGTGTTCGAGCAAGTGGCTGTGCGCCTGGGACAAGACCGACCGTGGCGCCGCCTGGCCGGGTTGGAGGGCTTCGAGCGCCTCGGCGATGTGGATGGCCACCGTCACGTCACCGCGTTCGAGGGCCGCTTCGGCCCGGTCCAGGGCTGCCTCGGGGCCGAGGGCCGTCACCAGGTCGGAGATCGCATCCCGAGCGGAGTCGGGATAGAGCTCCGTGGTCGATCGAAGCTTGAACCAGCCCACGTAGCTCTCCCACAGGGTGCGCACCGCCCAGGGGACCGTCCCGTACCCCTGGCCGACCCGGAGATCGTGCGGGGAGCTCGATCTCGCGCATGAGCGTCCAGACGTCGGTCCCTGCGTTGAAACCTTCGAGGGCCCGCTGGTGCACATAGTCCACGGCGCCGGACAGCCGCTCGAGGGAGGCATCGATCAGCTCCGCCCCGACAATCGGTTCGTGCCGGCCCGTGACGAGTACTTCGGGCCGCATGGCGCGCACCTTGTTCACGCTCTCCAGGTAGGGCCCGACGAAGCGATAGCGGTCGCCGCGCAGCGTGTTGAGGTTCGGGAAGTGCGGGAAGAGCGGACCGAAGAGGTTGCTGACCAGCGCGGTGCGTCGCTCCGGAAGCCAGACGATCAGGCTGTCGACGGTCTCCCCCACGGCCGCCACGAGCTCGATGTCCAGGCCGTCGACGTGGAGCTCGAGCCGGTCGCCGACGGTGATGTCGGGCACCGGTTCGGACTGGCCCATCGACACGCCCGGGTTCTCCCGGGCGATGCGGCGTGCGTCCGTGCCCAGCGTGTCGAACCAGATGCCCGCCGTGCGCATGCGCAGGCGGCGGATGCGCGCGTCGTCGGCCTGACAGGCCTGGTTGTTCTCCTGGGCCACGTAGACGGTGCCGACCTCCTTGAACAGGTCGACCCCACCGAGATGGTCCACGTGGCCCTGGGTGGTGACGACGTAGTGCGTGGGGCCGGGCCGTACGGCGTCGAAGACGCGCTTGTGATGAGGCGCTTCGAAGCCCATGCCCGTATTGACGATGATCCGCCCGTTCGTCGGTGAGGAGCAGGTAGGACGCGGTGCAGCCGCCCGAGCGATAGATCCCTTCGGCGACCGGGTGGGCCGGATCGTCGTAGACCGGACGGAGGAGCTCCTTGCCCGGGCGCGTGTCGATGAGGTGGTCCACCTGTGCCGCGATGTTCATGCCACCTCCGTGCGTACGGGGAAACGGTCGAGGTAGGCGCCGAACCGGCCGCGCACCTCCTCGGGCGTGGTGGAGAAGTGTCGACGGAGGTCGTAGACGACCCTCCCCTCCTTGCCTCTCGGGTGGGCGTGTCGATAGCCGGCGACCTCGGCCCGGGCCTGGGCGGTGACCTCCATGCCGGCGCAGTCGTAGACCCGCTCGAGCGTCGCCACCTCGTCGGCCATGTACTCGTCGAAGTAGACGTCCACGGTGCGATCTTCGGGCAGGAGGTGCCGGTCGCGCAACGACGCGTCGAGCAACAGGCCGATGCGCTCCGTCCAGTAGTCCCGGTACCACTCGGGCCGAGGGGTCCGGTAGGCGGTCCGGGCTCCGTAGCAGGCCATGGTGATCGTGGACTGGACCACGGCCACCGGGTCGCGGTGGGTCACCACGACCGTGGCGTCGGGGAACGTCGCCAGCAGCGGTCCGAGCTGCTCGAGGTGCTGGGGCGACTTGAGGACCCAGCGCTCCCGGGGTCGGTACCACTGGAGGATCTGGAGGAGCTCCTTCATGTAGGCGTAGTGCGGCGCCTGGTCGTGCGCGAGGTAGTAGTCGCGCCACAGCGGGGCGCGGGCCACCCACTCGAGGGTGTAGCTGGAGAAGTCCGGGAGCTGCAGCTCGATCTCCTCGTGCACGTGGTCCGGCTCCATCGGGTGCATGGCCGCCACGAGGGGCGCGGCCGCCTGCATGGCCTCCCACGCGTTGTTGCAGCGCGTCCATCTGGGATCCACCCCGTCGTTTCCGCCGGACTCCTCCTCGGGGTGGGGCACCGGCTCGTAGGACTCCCACAGCGGCATCGAACGGAACCGGGTGTCGGCCGCCAACAGGTTCACGAGGTGGGTGGTGCCCGAGCGGGGCAGTCCCACCACGATGAGCGGGCGGGTGATCGGGACTTCGAGGATCTCGGGGTGGCGGTGCAAGAGGTCGCGCACCAAGAGCCGGTTGGCGGCGTAGCGGACCGAGTCGCCGAACATCAGGAGGCGGCCGAGGCCGGTCCGGTCGTCGTCGGCGTCCATCTCCTCGAGCTGCACTCCGAGCCGCTCGGTGAAGTCGTCGGGGCCGAAGTCGTCGAGCCCGGTCCTGGCGGTCGCCGCCGCGCAGACGGCGTCCACGGTCAGCGTGGTCACCTTCGATTCGCCGTAGTCGAGACCCAGACGCTGGACGTCGTTGAGGACCGGTGCCGCCAAGTCGTCGATGCGGATCTGGTCGGCCACCTCAACGGGCCAGGTAGCCGCCGTCGACGGCGAGAACGCTGCCAGTGATGAACCCCGAGGACTCGCTCGAGAGGAACAGGGCCGCCGCCGCCACCTCTTCGGGCCGGCCCATGCGGGGCACGAGGGCCCGGCCCAGCTCGGCCTCGAGCAGTTCGGGAAACGCCTTCATCGGTGCCGTCATCCGCGTGTCGATCAGGCCCGGTGCCACCGCGTTCACCCGGATGCCCTCGGCCGCCCAGCGGGCCGCCAGGTTCCGGGTCAGGGTGAGAAGTGCCGCTTTGGCCGCGGCGTAGCCCGGCACGATGGTGGTCGAGCGGAACGCGGTCATGGAGATCAGGTTCACGACACTGGCGCCACCGGCCATGGCGCTGGCCGCCAGGGCCGGGCGCAATCCCATGGTCAGCCGCATGGCACCCTCGACGTTCAGCTCGAGGGCGGCGGAGAAGCCGTCGGGGTCCCACTCGTCACGCCCGTCGGGGAAGTTCGCCCCCGCGTTGTTGACCAGCACGTCGACGTCTTTGATGTCGGCGGCCAGCTCGTCGATCGCCTGCCGGTTCCTCATCTCGAGCGTGCGGTAGGTGAAGCGGGACAGGTCCGGCTCGTACTCCGACGCGTTCGCACGGGTACCGGTGACGGTCACGTCGGCCCCCGCCGCGGCGAAGGCCGAGGCGATGGCGTGGCCGATCCCACTGGTGCCTCCCGTCACCAGGACGGTGGTACCGGCAAAGTCGAACGAGAGCCGGTTGGTCATCGCCCCTGGTCCATGGTGATCATGACCTTCCCACAGTCCTTGGACCCTTCAAGGAGATCGAGACCGCGTCCGAACTCTTCGAGCGGCAGGGTGTGGGTGACCAGGCTGGAGAGGTCGCGCCGATCAAGGAGCTCGATGGCGTCCTCGAAGCGAGGCGGGTACTCGAAGGACCCGCGGATGGTGAACTGCTTCATGAGGACCTGGACATAGTTGGTCGGCACCGGCTGGTAATGCAGGGCGACCAGTGACATGCGGCCACCGGCGCGACCGTGTTCGAGGATCTCGCCGATGACCCGGTCCGACCCCGACGCTTCGATGTAGACGTCGGTCGCCGGCGTCGGCCCGAACATGAAGGGCGTGGTGCCGTGCAGGCGCGCCAGTTCGGACCACACGTCGTCCTCGGCAGGATCGAGCAGGTGGGCGGCGCCGAACTCCCTCGCCAACTCCAACCGGCGCCGGCTCAGGTCGATGGCCACCACATCCGTGACACCGCGGTCGGCCAGGGCCGCGATGGCGAGGAGACCGATCGGCCCGCAGCCGAAGACGGCCACCGTGTCGCCCGCCTGGGCGTCGCTCTGGTGGACCGCCTGCAAGCTCACCGCCGTGGGCTCGGCCAGTGCGGCGACCGGCAACGGCATCCGGTCGGGCACCGGGAAGAGTCGTCGCCCCTTGGCCGTTTCGCGCACGAGGAGCAACGGGGTGAGACCGCCTTCGCCGGCACCGCTACCCAGTCGTCCAAGCTCCTCGTCGACCGGGTGGACGACGACCCGATCGCCGACGGTGCTGCCGGTCACCTCGTCGCCGACCCACTCGACGACGCCGGCCAGCTCGTGACCGAGCGGCATGGGGCGGCCGGTGAGCCCACCCATGTGCACGAAGGACACGTCGGAGCCGCAGATCCCACAGGCGGCGACCCGGACGAGGGCGTCACGCGGGCCCGGGTCGGGTTCGGCGATCTCGTCGAGGCGGACGTCGTGGGGCCCGTGCACGCGGATCTGCTTCATCGCGCTCCCCTGCCCGAGGCCGGCGGTGTCCTGTGCTCGTTCACGGGGCCGGATCCTCGCATGCGCCCGGCGGCCGCGCTCGACCGACGGGGCCCCGCCGAGAAGAGGTCACTCGGGTCGAGGCGGACGGCTTCCCTCACGGGGCGTGCGGCGTCTCGGGGGATCCGCACGCCCCGGAGGGCGAGTGCGGCGATCCGGCGGGAGATGAAGGGAGATCGGATCGCTGCCTTGTGCCGGCAGTCTGCACCGTCGAGGTCGGAGCCCGTCCGGCGCCAGCTGTGCATCTTCTTGGAAAGAGACGACTTCCTGACCTGGACTTTCGGGTTGAATCGCGCAAACCCAAGCGGGCTCACAGCTGGGGTTCGGCTCGTCGTGAAATCGCTGCTCTGAACTGGGTTCCATGGCCAAAACGGGTGCAATCGACGTAACGGCCGCCCCGGTCGACCTCACCGAGGAACTGCCGCTCGACGACGAGAACGTCCTGGCGGCCGAACAGACGTCGGTCTGGCGCCGCCGGCGCTGGCCCATCGTCGGCGGCGTCGTCGTCCTGGTCGCCGCCGCCGTCGGCCTGACGGTGTGGCTGACGTCGGGCTCGTCGACCCCGACCGGACTCTCGGTGACGACGGTGACGGTGCCGGTGACGACGGGGACGATCGAGCAGACGGTGACCAGCTCGGGGACGATCGAGCCGGCGAGCCAGGCCAACCTCAACTTCGCCGTGTCCGGCACGGTCACCGCCGTCAACGTCAAGACCGGTCAGACGGTCACCGCGGGGCAGGCGCTGGCCACGGTGGCCACGACCGCCCTGTCCGAGGACGTGAACGCCGCCCAGGCCCAGGTGACGGCGGCCGAGGACCGGCTGGCCAGCGACGAGGCGTCGGGGGCGGCGGCCAGCCAGCTCGACAGCGACGAGGCGTCCGTGACCTCGGCCGAGGCCTCGCTTTCGACGGCGCAGACCAACCTCGACGACGCCTCGCTGACGTCGACCATCTCGGGCACGGTGGCGTCGGTGAGCCTGACCGTGGGCCAGCAGGTGACGGGGACGGGATCGGGATCGGGCAGTGGCAACGGCAGCGGCAGCGGCAGCGGCGCGGACAGCGCGTCCAGTAGCTCGTCGAACTCGAGCGGGCAGATCGTGGTGATCGGCACGGACTCCTACATCGTGAACACGACGGTCGACGACACCCAGATCGGTCAGATCACCACGGGCGACCAGGTCGACATTACGCCGACCGGTTCGACCACGCCCGTCTTCGGCACGGTGGGTTCCATCAGTCTCATCGGCAGCCAGAGCTCGAACGTCACCACCTTTCCCGTCGTCGTCGACGTCACGGGCAATCCGACTGGTCTGTTTGCCGGATCGAGTGCGGACGTCAGCATCATCGTCAAGCAGCTGAACGACGTGACGGAGGTTCCGACGGGTGCCATCTCCTACGGGACGAACGGCCAGGCCACCGTCACGCAGGTGACGAGTGGCGGCGCCCACGTCGTCAGGGACGTGACGGTCGGCGCGGCACAGAGCGGTGAGACCCAGATCACCGGTGGTGTGACCGCGGGCGACAAGGTGCTGGAACGAGAGGTCACCTTCAAGGCCCCCGGCGGCGGGACGGGCAGCATCTTCGGCGGTGCCGGTGGCCCCGGGGCCCGGACGGGGCGGCGGTTTCGGACGCTTCGGCGGTGGCGGCGGCGGCTTTGGAGGAGGCGGCTTCGGCGGCGCTTCGCCCAGCAGCAACAGTGGCGGAGGTCCCGGGTGACCGTCACTCCCCCGGTACCGGTGATCGATCTGGAGCGGGTGACCAAGGTCTACCGGACGGGCTCCATCTCGGTCGCTGCGTTGCGGGGCGTCAGCCTCTCCATCCTCGGGGGCGAGTACGTCGCCGTCATCGGCCCGTCGGGCTCGGGCAAGTCCACCCTCATGCACATCCTCGGGTGTCTCGACATCCCCACGTCGGGTCGCTACCACCTGGCCGGCGAGGACGTCAGCCATATGAGCGAGACGGCCCTGGCCGAGGTGCGCAACCGCAGCATCGGCTTCGTCTTCCAGCAGTTCAACCTGCTGGCCTCCATGACAGCCTGGCAGAACGTCGAGCTCCCCCTCGTCTACGCGGGGGTGCCCCGTGGTGAACGCAAGGAGCGGGCCCTGGCGGCCCTCGGCCGGGTCGGCCTGACGGGGCGGGTGAACCACCGGCCGGGCGAGTTGTCCGGCGGCCAGCAACAACGGGTGGCCGTGGCCCGGGCACTGGTGACCGAGCCCGACCTCATTCTGGCCGACGAGCCCACGGGGAACCTGGACTCGAAGTCGGCGGCGGACGTCATGCGCCTCATGGGCGAGCTGCACGATGCCGGGCGCACCCTCGTCCTGATCACCCACGACGCCGAGGTGGCCTCGGCCGCGGGTCGGGTGGTCGGGATCCGTGACGGATTGCTGACCGAGAACGACCAGCGGTATCTCGAGAGCGTGCGATGAGTTGGCTCGAGACCTTCCGCACCGGGGTCAACGGGGTGCGCAGCCACCGCCTGCGCTCGTTCCTGACGGTGCTCGGCATCCTGATCGGTATCGCCGGCGTGATCATCGCGGTCGGGTTGGGTGAAGGTGCATCCGGACAGGTGACCTCGGAGATCAACGCACTGGGGTCCAACGTCCTCACCGTCACTCCGGGCGCCAGTACGTCGAGTACCGGCGTCCGTGAGGCCCTGGGCTCGGCGTCGACCCTGACCATGGGCGACGTCTCGGCGCTGTCCTCCCCCGTCGACGCACCCGACATCAAGGCGGTGGCCGGCATCACCTCGTCGAGCGAGGTGCTGACGGCGGGCAGCGAGACCGCGACGACCACGGTGCAGGGGACCACGCCGTCCTGGCTGACCGTACGGGGTCGCACGGTGGCCCAGGGACGCTTCCTCGACAACGAGGACGTGAAGGACCACACCGCCGTCGCCGTCCTGGGTGCGACGACCGCCTCGGAGCTGTTCAGCCGGGAGGACCCGGTTGGCCAGACGGTCGACGTGAACGGCGTACCGGTGACGGTGGTCGGCGTGTTGACCTCGACGGGTGCCTCGAGCTCCTCGACGAGCACCTCGGACCCCGACGACACCTTGATCATCCCGATCACCACGGGCGCCGAGCGCATCTTCGGCGGCACGTCGCGCAACTCGGTCAGCTCCATCGCCGTCCAGGCCCGCTCGTCGGCCGACCTGACCGGCGCCTACCAGGAGGCCGACCACCTGCTGCTCGAGCTCCACGGGACCACCAACCCGACCGACGCCGACTTCACCATCACCTCGCAGGCGTCGCTGATCGCTGCCAACACCTCGGTGGACCACACCCTCACGATCCTCCTCGGGGGCATCGCCGCCATCTCACTGATCGTCGGCGGGATCGGGGTGATGAACATCATGTTGGTCTCGGTGACCGAGCGGATCCGCGAGATCGGGTTGCGCAAGGCCCTCGGCGCCACGCCGCGGGTCATCCGCCGCCAGTTCCTGGTCGAGGCCTCCGTTCTCGGGTTCGTCGGCGGGATGCTGGGCGTCCTGGCCGGTCTCCTCGGTGTCCTCTACCTGCCCGGCCTCATCGGGGACCCGATATCGACCAGCCCGACGGCGGCCGTGGGCGCGCTGGCCATCGCCCTGGCCATCGGTGTCCTTTTCGGCGTCTACCCGGCGAGCCGGGCCGCCGCCATGGCCCCGATCGACGCCCTGCGCAACGAATAGACGGCCATGGAGCACGAGCACGAGATCACGAACATGGAAAGAGGAAGCACGAACATGCAGTCAACAGTCAATCCCGGCCAGGGGCGCCGACGCTGGGCCCGCATCGTCGGCACCGGCACCACCGCCCTGGTGGCCGCAGCGGCCCTCAGCTCGACGGCGGGTGCCGCCACCACCACGCCGCGACCCAACGGAGGGTTCGGAGGAGCAAGCGGCAGCGTGGCGGCGCTGAACGCCTCGAGCTCGAGCATGGAGGTGCAGAACACCAATTCCGGCCAGACCACGGTGAGCTGGACGTCGACGACGAAGTTCTCCAAGACGGTCAGCCAAGCCATCAGCGCGTTGGCCGGCGAATGCGTCACTGTCACCGGCACGCAGTCGAAGAAGTCCAAGACAACCATCGCAGCCCGCTCCATCACCGTCTCGAGCGCCACCTCGAGCGGATCGTGTGCCGGTTTCCTGACCCGGCACGGCTCGGGAGCCGATGGGGCGGCGGCCGGCGGGACGCCGGGCGGCTTCCAGTTCCGAGGAGGCGACGGCCGGCCGGGCTTCGGCGGGTCGAACGCCGAGGGTGGGGGCTCGTTCTCGCGGGGAGGCACAGGGAACGGTCCGCCCAACTTCGGCAAGGCGCTCGCCTCGATCGCCATCGCGTCCGGCAAGGTGAAGTCGGTCAAAGGATCGACACTCACCGTCTCCGGCTTCAGCCTGAGCCCGGGCCAGTTCACCAGGGGTACGCCCACGTCCGGTTCGAAGGCGAAGACGCCGACCCCGCCCAAGACGCAGACCCTCACCATCACGACCTCGAAGTCGACGACGGTGAGCGCGACGCAGAGCGCCGCAGCGACGGACCTGGCGGTGGGTGACTGCGTCAGTGCGTTCGGTCCGGCCGCCAGCAACGGCGCCATCACCGCCACGACGGTCCGGATCACCTCGACCGGGGGCGCCAGCTGCAGCGCGGGCTTTGGCCGCTTCGGTGGTGGTCCGGGCGGTGGGTTCTTCGGTGGAGCCGGCAACAACGGCAGCAGTGGTGGCGGTGGCGGTGCCTAAGTCGTCCGCCGGCTGGGGCCGCACCGGGCACCGGCGGGCCGTCCTGATCAGCGCCGTCGTCCTCGTCGTCGTCCTGGGTGGTGGGGTGGCCGCCTGGGCCGAGGTGGGGAACGGCAGTGCCGGCTACCGCCAGGGCACGGTCACCCGGGCCGACATCGCGACCTCCATGACCGTCGTGGGCAACGTCGATCCGGTCAGCGATGCCGCGGCCTCGTTCCAGGTCGCCGGCCAGGTCGCCACGATGACCGTCACGCCCGGCCAACAGGTGTCAGCCGGTCAGACCTTGGGCACGCTGGAGACCACCGCGCTGAGTGAGGCGGTGTCGTCGGCCGAGTCCACGGTGGCCGCCGACCAGGCCAAGCTCGTCGAAGACGAGGTGAACGAGTCGGCGGCGTCCGCCTCGTCCTCGTCGCCGTCGTCGTCCGCGAAGACGCCGAGCTCCACCTCGTCGACGACCACGACGACGGCCCCCACCCATGCGGGCAGCGGCCAGAACGCCACGGTGACGCAGGACCAGGCCACCCTGACCCAGGACGAGTCCACGTTGGTGACGGACCAGGACAAGGAAGCGGCGGATCTGGTGCAGGCGCAGAACGAGTGCACCAGTGCCAACACCAGCACCCCAGCCGGCCAGGCCACCTGCGAGGCGGCCCTCCAGACGGTCTCGTCAGACGAGCAGCAGGTCTCCAAGGACCAGACGACGGTGTCCAAGGACGAGACGGCGCTGGGGCAGGCCCTCGCCGCCGAGTCCGGGAGCACGTCTGGTGCGGGCGGTACGACACCCACGGGCAACTCCGGCCCCGGCACCGGCACCGGCTCCGGCACCGACTCCGGGTCCGGATCGGTTTCGTCCACCCACTCCGGGCCCGCCCTGACGGCGGACATCAGCGCGGCGGCCACCGGAAACAGCGGTGCCGGCGGCGGAGGCAGCGGGAACTCGACGACGCCGTCGGGATCGTCCGCCAACACGGACACCCCCGAGCAGATCGCGTCCGATCAGGCCGACATCGACAGCGCCGAGGCCGACCTCACCAACGCACAGCAGTCGCTGAAGGAGGCCACCTTGACCAGTCCCATCAGCGGGACGGTGGTCTCGGTCGGCATCAACGCCGGCGACACGGTCAGCGCCGGCTCGAGCACCGAGATCATCACGATCATCGGCACCAAGTCCTATGAGGTCCAGGCCACGCTCGACAGCTCGCAAGTGCCCTCGGTCAAGGTCGGCCAGTCGTCGTCGGTCGACGTGGACGGGGTCGACGGCGCCGTCGAAGGCACGGTCTCCCAGGTCGGGCCGGTGCAATCCGGCGACAGCGGTTACACCTATCCCGTCGTCGTGGCCCTGCCCTCGTCGACCAACGGGCTCTTCACGGGCTCGACGGCCAACGTGGACATCTCGACCGGTTCGGTCTCCCATGTCGTCGCCGTGCCCACCTCGGCCGTCGAGACGCTGGGCACCCGCTCGTACGTGCTCGAACTCGACAAGGGCGTGCTCACCCGCAAGGACATCAAGATCGGGATGGTCGGCGCGACCTACACCCAGGTCCTCTCCGGCCTCAGCCCTGGACAGAGCGTCGTCCTGGCCGACTACGCCCAAGCCGTCCCGTCCTCCAACACCAACACCAACGTCCTGGGCGGCGGCGGCGGGGGTGGTGGTGGCTTCTTCTTCGGCGGCGGAGGGGCGTTCCGGTCTCAAAGCGTCGGAACGCCGGGCGGCGGCAAGTTCGGGGGCTGACCCCGGCCAACGGCGATTGTCAGCCCCTAACGCTACGGTGTCCGTCGTGGCACCGCTCCGGCTCGATCAGATCAACCTGGTCGTCACCAACGTCAACGCCGCCCGGGCCTTCTACGCCCGTCTCGGGCTGGCGTTCGAAGACGGGGGCGATCCCGTCTGGGCCGCGCATCACGTCTCGGCCGTTCGAACCGACGACGTCCCGCTCGACGTCGACCTCGACAGCACGGCGTTCGCGCAGCAGTGGAACGCGGGGTGGGCCGGCGGTCCCGGCGTGGTCCTCGGGTTCAAGGTCCACCGGCGCGACGAGGTCGACTCCCTCGTCGAGGAACTGGCCGCCGACGGCGTGCCTGTCCAGCAGCCGCCCTATGACGCGTTCTGGGGAGCCCGCTACGCCGTGGTCAGCGATCCCGACGGCAACGGTGTGGGCATCATGAGCCCGATCGACCCCGACCGTCGCTCGCCGGCGCCCGACCCGCAATGAGCGGCCAGGCGATCGACGTCGTCATCGAGATCCCGACCGGGAGCCGCAACAAGTACGAGTACGACCACGAGAAGCATGTCATCCGGTTGGACCGCCGCCTCTTCACCGCCACCACCTATCCGGCGGACTACGGCTTCGTCCCCGAGACCCTGGCCGGCGACGGTGACCCGCTCGACGTGCTCGTCCTGGTCACCGATCCCACCTTCCCGGGCTGCCTCGTGCGGGTGCGTATCCTCGGCGTCTTCTTCATGCGTGACGAGGCCGGGGTCGACGCCAAACTGATCAGTGTGCTCGAGCACGACCCTCAGTGGGACCAGGCGACCGACATCGAGGACGTGCCCGAGCACCTGCGCAACGAGATCTCGCATTTCTTCAGCATCTACAAGGACCTCGAACCGGGGAAGTCGGTCTCGGTCGAGGGATTCAACGACCGATCGGCCGCGCTCCGAGAGCTCGAGGCGTGCCGGGCGGCTTATCAGGCCGCACAATGAACACACCATGAAGGGGGAACTGTGCCGTATCCACGCGACGAGGTGAAGGCGACCGTCGACCGCTACCACGAACTGCGCACGCGTATCGACGAGGGGCTGGAGGAAGACGCGTTCGGATCTTTGTCCGACTTCTACACGGAGGACGCCGTCTATATCGACGGTGCTTGGGGCCGGATCGAGGGCAAGGTGGCCATTGCCCACTGGCTGGTCGACTCGATGGTCGGTATGGGCGACTGGAAGTTCCCGGTCGAGTTCACCGCGATCGAGGGTGACGACGTCGTGGTCAAGTGGACGCAGATCATGCCCCGCCTCAAGCCCGACGGGACCCCGTACCGCCAGTCCGGGTACTCGCGGCTGATCTACGCCGGGGACGGGAAGTTCTCCTACGAGGAGGACACGTACAACATGGCGCACGTGCTCGAGGACATCGAGGCGAGCGGGTGGCAGCCGACGGAGCCGATGAACTTCCCGCCGGCCCATCCGGACCGGAACTTCGACATCCCCGGGGGCTGATCGCCCTCGGTCAGACGTTCAGATCGGGGCTGTCCGATGCCCGGACGTCAGGGGGTGTTGCCAGTGCCGCCGGTACCGCCCGAGTTGCCGAACCCGGGGAACCCTCCCCCGCCGAAGGGGTTGGTGGTGGAGCCACCGGACGGTTGCTGCTGCGCTTGGGACTGGCTGCCCAGCGTCGCCGTCGTCGTGCGCTTGCTGTTGCCGACGTAGTAGGTGATCGAGATCTGCTGGCCCGACTTGTACTTCTGAACGGTGTTCTGCAGGGTCTCAGCCGACGTGATGGGGGTGCCGTTGATGTCGACGATGACGTCGCCTTGGACCAGTCCGGCGTTGGCGGCCGGGGACCCCGAGACGACGCTGAGCACGACGGCGCCCTGAGTCGGGGTGAAGCCGTACTGCTGGCGCAGGGCCGGGGTGAGGGTGCTGATGTCCACGCCGAGATAGCCGCCGCCCTTCCCGCTCTGACCGCCCTTCTCGAGCTGGGGCAGCAGCGACTCGACCGAGGCGATCGGGATGGCGAAGCCGATGTTCTGTGAGCTGGTCCCGTCGCCCGACGTCCCGGCGACCGCAGTGTTCATGCCGATGACCTGGCCCGACGTGTCGATGAGCGGTCCGCCCGAGTTGCCCGGGTTGATGGCGGCATCAGTCTGGATCAGGTTCTGCAGGTTCTCGGCCGCCGTGCCGGCGCCGCCGGCGGTGACGGAGCGGCCGAGGGCCGACACGATGCCCTGGGTCACCGTCGGTGTCCCCGCGGCGAGACCGAGCGCATTGCCGATGGCCACGACGGCATCACCCACGACGGCCTTGGACGAGTTGCCGAAGGTGACGGTGGGCGCGTTGGTGGCGTTGTCGATCTTGAGCAGAGCCACGTCTTTGCTCTGGTCGTAGCCGATCAGCGTCGTCGGGAGGGCCTTGGTCTGGCCGTACTCGGTGACCGTGATGGTTCCGCTGTTGCCGTTGTCGACGTAGAGCTCGATCACGTGGTTGTTGGTGACCACCTCGCCGCTGGAGGTGACGATCATGCCGGTGCCCTCGTCCTCGTTGCCCTGGGACTTGACGTCGATGGAGACGACGGCGGGGATCACCTTGCTCACCAGCTGCGGAATGGTGACGTTGCCGCTCAGCACCGCGGCCCCGGGTGTGGCGGCGCTCTCGTGGATCGTGAAGCCGGTGCTCGAGCCGTTGTTGGAGTTGTCCGCGATGGCGGTGACTCCGGCGCCCACCAGGCCACCGATGACGGCGGCGACGATGGCGACCGGGAGCCAGACCCGTGACCTCTTGGCGCCGCGGGGCTTCGCGGCCGCGACGGGTGGGGCGAACTGGGCGGTGCTCTCGGGCGGTGGTGGGTAGGCGAAGGGATGGTCTTCGGTACCGCTCGCTGTCGGCGACTGCGTCGGTGGGGGGTAGAGCGGAGGCGGGGGTGGTGGCGCTCCCGCCTCACCGAGCCCGGACTGCCCCAGCGGGGGTGTGGGGTCCGGTTGGGGCGGTGTGGCGTCGCCGCCCATCGGTGCCGTCGGCTCTTCGGCCGCCGTCGACTCTCCCGGCGTCGGGTCGACCCCCAGCGTCGCCGGGGATCCAGGTTCACCGGCCACGGACGCGGGCCCTGGCTGCTCGCTGTCCTCGCTCATGCTCGATTCCTCCTGAGGGGCGTGGTGCGTCGGTCGTGCACCGGGCGAAGGTGCTGCACGGCAGGAGCAGGACGGACGCCTCCGGCCGACGGCCGTTCCATGTTAGGGGACGCCGTTCTGCACCCGGTATCGGGTCCTCGTGCTCGGCGAGGTAGCGTGTCCGCCGCATGTCCCGCCGTATTGACATCGAGTTGACAAGCCAAACGGGCGATGGGTCCTGGACCTGGCGCGCCGCGGGTGCCCGCCAGCCCAAGGGCACGGTTGACGCGTCGCTGGTGCCACCGGGCGAGAAGGTGGGCACCGTCCTGCAGGCCACGGTGGATACCGGGCTCGAGGGCATCGAGATCCTTTCCCTGACCCAGACCAAGCCGGCCCGGTCGCCCGAGAAGGTCGAGGGGCGCATCGAGGTCAAGGGCACGCCCCGGCGTGCACCCGACGTGTCGGTGATCCTGGCCCCCGGATCCGGCAAGCGGCGCCGTGACGACGATGGCGAGCGCCGGGGCGGTGGGCGCCGTGGCGACACAGGGGACGACGGAGGTCGGCGCGAGCGCTCGAGGAGCGGGAGCGGAGGCGGCGCGGGCCGTGGGAGCGGAGGCGGCGCGGGCCGTGGGACCGGGAGCGGCGGGGGCGCCGGCAATGGAAGCGGGAGCGGCACGCGTCGTCCGGGAGGTCGCCGTCCGGGCGACGGCGAGGGGCGTCCGGGTCGGGGCGAGCGGCCGGCCATGCCCACGTCGACGACGTACCGCAACGCCATGCTGGCCACGCTCCGACCCGAGCAGATTCCCGTGGCCGAGCAGCTGCTGCGCGGCGGGATTCAGGCCGTCCGCCAGGCCATCAACGACCAGAACACGGCGGCCAAGGCCAGCGGCAAGCCGCCCGTCGCCGGCGACGCGCTCGTGGCCATGGCCGAGGAGCTGCTCCCCGTCGTGCGCCTGGCCGAGTGGAAGGACCGGGCCAGCGTCGCGCAGACGGCGGGCAAGGAGTACCGACTGCGCGAGTTGAGAGCCGTAGTGACGGCATCGCGCACGCTCACCCTCGACGAAGAGGGCCGGGCCACGGCCAAAGCGCTTCAGGAGTCGCTCGAGCAGCGCACCGCCGCGCTGCGGGAGGAGTGGCTGGCCCGTATGACGAACGCGATCAAAGACGGGCGGGTGCACCAGGCCATCGAGGCCTCGATCCGGCCACCCGAGCCCGGGACCCGTCTCCCGGCCGATCTCGCCGTGCGCCTGGCCGCCGCGGCGGGCGAGGCCATGTCGGCCGACAAGGCGCCCGAGGAGTGGATGCAGCTGCTCGACGTCGTGGTGGCCTCTCCGGTCCGCCGGACGGTGAAGCCGGCCGGGATCCCCGACGACGAGGTGGCCCGTCAGGCGGCCCGCAACGCCGCCGGTTCGGTGCCGGCCCTGGCCAAGCTGCTCGGCCTGAAGATCCCGCCACCCCCGCCACGTCGGGTCAACACCGAGCGCCGCTTCAGTCCAACCGGCGGCTGAGCGTCAGCAGCCGGGCCGTGAACCCGGCCGCTTCGAGGCGCTGCTTGGTCTGACGATCACCCGGGAGGGCCAGCGCGTCGACGTCGGTGCACCCGTGGTCCCGGCCCCACACCACCGCCGCCTCCATCAGGGAACTTCCGACACCGACACCACGGGCGTCCGGCTCGACGTAGCAGCACTCGATCAGCCCGCTCACCCGTCCGGCCACCGGCTCGGCCGCCAGGCTCACGGCAAGGAGCCCCACCACGGCTCCCTCGTACTCGCCGACGAACAGCCCGGTCCGGGGGTCGTTCCAGCGCTCGAGGAGGCTTTCCGTCGTCTCCCGGCCCAGCAGGGCCGCTCCGCCCCGCATGGCCCGAGCTCCGTCCCGGCCCTCGTCGAGCAGACGGGCGCAGGCCGCCCGATCGTCCGCCTCGGCCAGTCGGGCACGCTCCACTGCCGTTACTCGCCCGCTGCGGCCGCCGGCCCCTCCTCGAGGAGCTGGGTGGCCCGGTTCAAGATGGTCCGGCGGTTCCGGGTCGAGGCCTCGTAGCGCTGGACAGCGAGCAGCTCGTCGGGACCCAGACTCGCCAGGCGACGCACCACCTGGGAGGCGCTCAACGTGTCGTAGTCGGCGAGGGCACCCTCGAGGATGGCCACAGCGGCCGGATCCGATGGCGGCGGCAACAGGTCGTCCGTCGACGTGGGACGGTGCGACGGCTTGCGCCCACGATCCCGCCCGCCGCCGTCGCGCCCCACCGAAGACTCCTGTCCCCGCTCGGACGCTTCAGCGTCGGCCACGTCGTCGTTCATCCCGTGCAGCACCTCGTCGAGGCGCTCGGACAGTTGCCGCTGTCCCCGGGTCACGACGAAGCGACCGACGATCCTGGCGTTGCCGAGTTGGATCTGCACCCGCCGCCGCCCCTTGTCGACGAGCTCGGGCAGTTCCTCGGCCAGCGTCACCGCCATACCGACGGGCGCGAACACAATCACGTCCAGGGTCCGCCGCAGGATCCTGTCGGCGTCCGCCGGCGTATCCTCAGACACAATCCCGGCAGAGCATGCTCTTCTTGTCGGCCAGCTGGCTCGGGTGTTTCACGAGGAAGCACGAGCGACACACGAACTCGTCGGGCTGCTTGGGCAGCACCCGCTCGTTGCCCTCGGTCTTGTCCTCCTGGTCGGCCGCCTCCTCGTCCTCGGGCTCGTCCTCGACGACCAGGCGCTCCTTGAGGATCACGTCCAGACTGGCCTCGACGTCCTCGTCGTCGGGCTCCTCTTCCTCTTCCTCGTCGTCGCCCTCTCCGCTCTTCTCGACCACCGCGGCCGGTGAAGGCGTCAGGACCTCGACCTCGACCTCGTCCTCTTCCTCCTCGTCGTCGACATCGACGACGACGTCAGCATCCTCGTCGTCGGCCGCCAGGACGTCTTCTTCGTCGAGTCCCTCCAGGTCGTCGTCGTCCAGTTCGAGGTCCTCGTCGAGACCCGCCTCCGGGGCATCGGGGCTCTCTGCCTCGACTTCTTCGGTCTTGGCCTTCTTCTTGGTCGCCATGTCGCGCCGGAGCATAGACGGTCCCGCGGGCGTTTCGATCGCTCCTACAGGGGTGTGACGGGCGGGCGGGCCCTGGGGTCTTTGGCGCCATCTCGCAGGCCTGGACCTGCCAGGCACGCAACACGTTCTCTACTCGACCCCCAGGGCCTACCACCGCCGCTCACAGCACATCCCACCCTTGCCGCATCTGCGGCGTGTGAACGGGCGTCGGGACTGGGCCGTACATTACGCAAGCTTGGGGTGGGCCCGTCAAGGAGAATAAGCGGCCTCTAACCAGGGAGAACGAGGGTATTTCCTGGTCAATGGGTCGCAGATTTTTCGGTCCGGCGACGTTCCGCCCGCCGCTCCGATTCGAGCCGCTCCAGGTCGGTCGAGCCATGCTCGACGAAGCTCATCGATTCGGCCAGCGCACGGTGCCCGGCCGTCTCGGCGATGGCCCGGTGCATCTGCTGGGCCACCCGTCGATACGCGGGATGACCCTGCGTCCCCGATCGCAGCTCAACGAGGTGCATCGCCTCGCGCGCGTTCATCTGCATCACGTAGCGGATGCGATGGGCCAACGCCACGGCGTACGACGCCTGCTCGAGAAAGTCCTCGGCCAACGACCGGTACAGGTCTTCGGCCCGCGCAATCGCCGCGTCGTACTCGTCGGCCAGACCCGCTTCCTCGACCAGCGCCGGCATGTCGTACCCGAGGGTGATGCCGAGGCGCTGCCACTCGATCGTCAGCATGCGATGCCGCTGCAGATCACGAAACGCGCCGTAGTCGGTGACCAACTCGAAGCGATAGTCGGTGCGCTCGAAGGCCCGACCGGGACGGTGCCGTCGGTTGCGCCGGTCGCCGACGTAGGCCCGCAGGAGCGCCACCCGGTCGTCGTGCCCGAGTTGGCGCACCCGCCGCTCGGCTTCGCGCTCCGAGCAATCCATCGCGGCAAAACAGGCCGCCACCAGCACCTTCTCCTCACCGTCGGGATCGAAGTCGAGGAGGGTCACCTCCTCGACGCCGCCGGACTCGTCACCGAGGTCGGCCTCCTGCTCCGGCCAGAGGCGGCGCACCAGCGCGTCGGTCTGGTGACGCGTCGACTCGAGGTACGCCGACCACTCCCCTCCGCGCGCCGGGACGTCGACGCGCTGGAGGAACGACGGGATGACCTTGCGCAGCTCGTCCAGCATCATGGCCGCGTAGTGACGCGCTTCGGGCAGCGGATGGGCGCGCATGCGGAGCAGCAGTTGCTCGTAGGCCTGGCCGGTGCCGTACACGCCGATGTTGGACAGCGACGCGGCGGGCAGCAACCCGCGCAGCGCGTCGAGCGACTTGGCCCGTGTCGCTTGTCGGTACACGAAATCACTGTCGTCCGCCTGTTGGGGGAAGCGTTCGGCCACCGATGCCTGCATGCGCGGCATGAGTTGACCGTAGGTGTCGAAGACGCGGTCCATCTCGCCGACGAAACGGGCACCGTGGGGCGAGTCGAGGATCTCGGGCGGGCGGAAGTAGCGGTACTGACCGTTGTCGAGCCGCTGGTTGTATGCGATGTAGCGCGTCGACTGCTCGAGGTAGGCCATGAGCCGTCCCCACTCGAGCACCTTGGAGAGGACGTTGGACGCCTGCTCGCAGGCGAGATGGACGCCACCGAGCTGCGCCACCGAGTCGTCGCCGTACTCGACGAACACCTTCTCGTAGAGCTGCTCGGCGCGTTGCAGTCCGACCGTGGCGTCGACCGACGCGTCACCCGAGACGTCGAGCTCGCCGACGAACTCGTCGAGGAAGAGTCGGCGCAGGCTCTTGGGCGACCTCGAGTAGCGGGCGAAGAGCGCTCCCTTGACGACCTCGGGCAGGTTGACCAGGGCGAACACCGGCAGGTCGAGGTTGGTGACGTAGCGCCTGAGGACGGTCTCCTCGTCCGCGGTGAAGCGCTCTTCGGAGTAGGGGAACATGCCCGGGTAACGATAGAACGGGGCTGACTCAGCTGTGGCGGATGGGCCTCGTCGCGGGTGGGGCCTCAGCCCGAGGGCAGCCCGCCCGCCACCACGCCGCGAACCAGCTGGTCCACGGCCTCCCGGGCGGCGGCGGCCACGTCCGGGTCCTCGGCCGTGTGCGAGACCTGCTGGGCCAGGTCGGCCACCGACTTCATGGTCCGCACGAAGTCCCCCGGGGCCAGGTCGCCGGCGTCACGGGCCGCCACGGCCAGGGCGGTCGAGAAGGAGGCCCCGCGGACCCAGGACGCCACGGCCGTGGCCAGGCCGGGCGCCACCTGGCGCGTCCGGGGCACCAGGTGCGCCTCTTCGATCGTCCGGATCCGCTCGGCCATGGAGGTCACCGCCTCGCAGCGCCGGGAGAGCTCGAGTGTGCGCTTGTCGCCCAGGCGGTCCTGGAGCTGGGCCCGGCGCGACCCGCGCCCCCGGCCGGGCCCACTCCCATGGCCGTGGCCGTGGCCGTGGCCGTGGCCCGGCAACCGCCGGGCTCGTCGGGGCTCGAAGACGACCGAGGACAGCACGCCCGCCAGCACCGAGGGCTCGGCTCCGGCCAGGACGTCGCTGCCCAGGGCCTCGGCCACCAGCAGGTCGGCCTCGTGGTAGATCCGCGACAAGCGCCGACCGGCCGGGGTGAGGCTCCAGCCGTCGACGTACCCCAGCTCGCCCAGGACGGCCAGGCGATGCCCCAGCTGGCGGCTGAGCAGCTCGGGTTTGCGGGCCTGCCACTGGGCGAAGGAACGGTGGAGCACCTCGTTGGCCGTCTCCCGATCGAACCGTGAGACCAGGTTGACGGCCAGGTTGTAGGTGGGCCGGAAGGCCGAGCGCAGATCCGGAGGTGCTGCGGCGGCCACCCGGGCCGCCTCGGCGAAGGTCGTCTCGTTCGACCACGAGACCACGGCGTGACCCTCCTCATCGAGCCCACGGCGGCCGGCCCGGCCGGTGAGCTGGAGGTACTCGCCCGAGGTCAATGTCGCCCGCCCTGCGCCGCCGTACTTGGAGAAGCGCTCGATCACCACCGAGCGTGCCGGCATGTTGATCCCGAGCGAGAGCGTCTCGGTGGCGAACACCACCTTGAGCAATCCGGCGGCGAAGCACTCCTCGACCGTCTCCCGGAACACAGGCACCATGCCGGCGTGGTGGGCGGCCACGCCGCGCTCGAGGGCCTCGAGCCATTCGTCGTAGCCGAGCACCGCCAGGTCCTCGTCGTTGAGTGGCTCCACCCTCCGCTCGGCCACGGTGCGGATGGCCGTCCGCTCGTGGGCGTCAGTCAGGCGGACGCCGTCGCGCATCACCTGGCGCACGGCGTCGTCGCAGGCGGCCCGGGAGAAGATGAACACGATCACCGGCAGCATGTCGGCCTGGTCGAGCTCGTCGATCATCTCGGTGCGCAGAGGGGCCCGGAACGGGAGACGAGGGCCCCTCCCCCGCGATTGCCAGTGGCCCACCCGGCCGTGCAGGGCCCGGCGCACCATCTGGTCGATGCGCTGGCCTTCGCCACCCGGTTTGCCGTTCCGCTGCAGCAGGGGCAGCAGCTGTGTCTCGTCGTCCTCGCGCCGGTGCACCGCGAAGTGGTGGCGCAGGACGATCGGCCGCTCCCGTTCGACGATGACCGCCGTGTCGCCGCGCACCGAGCGCAGCCACCCGCCGAGCTCGTCGGCGTTGTTCACGGTGGCCGAGAGACACACGAAGCGGATCTCGGGAGGCGAGAGCACGAGGACCTCTTCCCACACGCCACCCCGGTACGGGTCCTGGAGGAAGTGCACTTCGTCGAGGACGACGGTATGCAGGGCTTCGAGCAGGTCGGATCCGGCCAGCAGCATGTTGCGCAGGACCTCGGTCGTCATGACCACCACGGGCGCCCGGGGCCGCACCGTGGAGTCGCCCGTGAGCAGGCCGACATGGTCCTCGCCGTAGGTGGCCACGAGCTCGGCGAACTTCTGGTTCGAGAGGGCCTTGAGCGGCGTCGTGTAGAAGGCCTTGCCCCGCGCCGCCAGGGCACGGTGGACGGCGTAGGCCGCGACCAGCGTCTTCCCCGAGCCGGTCGGGGCGGAGACGAGGACGGACTGGTCGGCATCGAGGCAGCGCAAGGCGTGTTGTTGGAAGTCGTCGAGAACGAACGGGAGGCTCCCCTCGAACTCCGCCAGGCCGCCCGATTGGACCGGCCACCGGAACGTGGTCAACGCCCGAGCAGCTTCCCGATACCGATGGAAATGAAATAGAAGAAGATGAGCGGGAGGGCCAGGGCAAGCATGGAGAAGGGATCCGAGCTCGGGGTGAACACGGCGGCGATGACCACGATGATGATGACGGCCCAACGCCAGGCCTTGAGCAAGCGGGCCGGTGTCACGACCCGGGCCAGTTCGAGCGAGACCAGGACGACCGGGAACTCGAAGGTCAACCCGAAAAGGGTCATCATCAAAATGATCAATCCCAGGTACGGGATGGGGTCGTAGATGGACACCAGATTCGGTCCACCGACCGCCTTCAAGAAGCCGAGCGCGTGCGGCAGCGTCTCGTAGGCGGTGGCCGCTCCGAGCAGGAAGAGGACGAACGAGCTCAGGACGAAGGGTATGGCGTAGCGCCGCTCCGACGCCTTGAGACCGGGCGTCACGAACCGCCAGATCTGGAAGAGGATGATCGGTGAGGCAAGCACGAGACCACCGAACACGGCAATCTTCACCCGCAAGGACAGCCCGTCGAGCGGTGACGTGACGAAGAGATTGCAGGTCCCGCCGCTGGCGACGATGAAGGAGCTGCCGTTGCTGGTGTGGTGCTTGGTCGACGCGGTGACGCTGCACAGCGGCCGCAGGAGGAAATGCAGGATCGGTTCGTAGGCGAACACGGCGATGGTCGCGGCCACGACGAAGGAGACCACGCAGATGATGACCCGATAGCGCAGCTCGCCCAGGTGCTCGCCCAGCGTCATGTCGTCGGGCGTGGGACGGTGCTTGCGTTTCGCCCCGAACGGAAGGGAGACCATGGTCCGGCCGATCAGTTCAGACTGGGGTCACCCGGCACGATCACGTCCGGTGACCTCTGATCCGGTGTGACATCGGGCGGCGTGGCCGGCGAAGGTGAAGGTGAAGGTGAAGACGGAGCCGTGGGCGTGGCAGGAAATGTGGGCGCGGCCGTCGGCAATGTCGTATCCGCCGTCGGCGCCGCCTCGACGTCCTCGACCTCGGGGGGTACCGACCCATTCGGCAAAGACGGCGCATCGCCCCCGACGATGGCGGCAGGCTCCGTGGTCTCGCCGTCGGCCTGCTCCGGGACCGGGTCGTCGTCCACCTCGTCCACCTCGTCCACCTCGTCCGTCCCCATGTTCGAGAGGTGGTCGAGCAGGGCCGAGGGCGAACGGGCCAGCCGGGCGATCTCGGTCGTGGAGGGCAAGTCGGGCATGGAACTGCGCACCTCTGTCTCCATGCGGTGCCGGAACTCGTTGAAGGAGCGCCAGGCGCCGCCGACCTGACGTGCCACCTGTGGCAATTTGTCAGGACCGAGGAGGATGATCGCGACCACGGCGATCACCAGGAGCTTGGCCGGGTCCAGGTTCAGCATCTGCTGTCAACTCTACGAGGCCGTCACAATGACTGGATGAGTCGCTCCACCCGCTCGTCGTGCGACTTGAACGGGTCCTTGAGCAGGACGGTTCGTTGGGCCTGGTCGTTCAGCTTGAGGTGCACCCAGTCCACGGTGAAGTCACGCCGACGTTCCTTCGCTCTTTTCACGAATGCGCCACGCAACCGGGCCCGGGTCGTCTCGGGTGGTTTGACCATGGCCTCGCCGATGGCCTCGTCGGTGCAGATGCGCTCCATCTCGTCCCGTTGCTGCAACTTGTAGAACAAGCCCCGGCTGCGGTCGACGTCGTGGTACATCAGATCGATCATGGCCACCTTGGGGTGGGAGAGGGAGATGTCGTGCCGTTCCCGCACCTGCTCGACCAGGCGGTGCTTGGCCACCCAGTCGCATTCCCGCCACAACGAGGTGGGGTCGGCCTCCAACCCCTTCAGACAGTGTTCCCACATGTCGAGGGCCTTGTCCTCCTCGGGCGACAGCCCACGGCGCTCCCGGAACTTCAGCGCCCGCTCGAGGTATTCGGTCTGAATGTCGAGCGCGCGCATCTCGCGTCCATTGGCCAGGCGAACCCGGCGCTGGCACGTGATGTCATGGCTGATCTCGCGGATGGCCCGGATCGGGTTCTCCAGAGTCAGGTCCCGCAGCACGGTCGCCGAGTCCTCGAGCATGGCCAGGAGGATCGAGGTCGTCCCGATCTTGAGGAACGTCGCGTACTCCGACATGTTCGAGTCGCCGACGATCACGTGCAGGCGGCGGAAGCGCTCGGCGTCGGCGTGGGGTTCGTCCCGTGTGTTGATGATGGGGCGGCTCCGGGTCGTGGCCGAGGAGACGCCCTCCCAGATGTGCTCGGCCCGCTGACTGAGACAGAACACAGCGCCCCGAGCTGTCTGGAGCACCTTGCCGGCTCCGGCGTAAATCTGGCGTGACACCAAGAAGGGGATGAGCACCTCGGTGTAACGATTGAACTCGTCGTTCCGTTCGGTCAGATAGTTCTCGTGGCAGCCGTACGAATTGCCCACCGAGTCCGTGTTGTTCTTGAACAGGTAGACCTCGCCCCGAATGCCCTCCTCGCGCAGACGAGCTTGGGCGCCGGTCACCAGCTGGGCCAGGATCCACTCCCCGGCCTTGTCGTGGGTCACGACGTCGCCGATCTTGTCGCACTCGGGCGTGGCGTACTCGGGGTGGCTGCCCACGTCGAGGTAGAGGCGGGCGCCGTTCTCCAGGAAGACGTTGGACGAGCGACCCCACGACACCACCCGGCGGAACAGGTAGCGGGCGACCTCGTCGGGGCTCAGGCGCCGTTGGCCCCGCAGGGTGAACGTGACGCCGTACTCGTTCTCGATCCCGAAGATGCGACGTTCCACGGTCCAAACCGTACTGCCGACTATGCCAAGAGTTGGGCCAGCTCAGATTCGTTGATCCGCCGGAAGGTCCGGCGGCCGTTGCCCCGGCTCAGGGTGGCCACCTCGAGGTCGCCCGGACTCAGGGTGCGCTCGGGCCCGGCCAGCGCAGTCGTGGTCGCCTTGATGGCCGCCGCCAGGTCCCAGTCGGCCTGCCGGGCCTCCCCCATCCGCTCGGCCACGGCCTGGGCATCCCCACCCAGGACGGCGAAGTGCTCCTCGTCGCTGACGAAGCCGTCATAGGCGATGTGGTACAGCTGGTTCTCGCTGTTCTCGCCCAGCTCAGCCACCAGGATCTCCACTTCGAGCGGCTTCATCTCGTGGGTGAAGACGTTCCCCAGGTACTGGGCGTAGAGGTTGGCCAGCGACCGCGCGTCGACGTCCTCGCGGCTGAAGGCGAAACCCTTGGTGTCGGCGTGGCGGACGCCGGCCACCCGCAGCTGGTCGTACTCGTTGTACTTGCCGACACCCCCGAACGCGATGCGGTCGTAGATCTCGCTGATCTTGTGGAGCGAGCGCGACGGGTTCTCCGCCACCATGGCGATCCCCACGTCGTAGGTGGTGGCCACCAGCGAGCGCCCCCTGGCGATGCCCTTCTGGGCATACTCGGCCCGGTCCTTCATCACCTGCTCGGGCGAGACGTAGTACGGCATGCTCATCGGGCACGCTCCGCCTGTTTACGAGCGATCATGGCGCCAAAACGTTCCGCCACCTCGTCCTCAGGTACCTCGCGGTACCCCTCGACGTCGACCAAGGCCACGATCGGATAGATGCCCCGGACGAGGTCGGGACCACCGGTCGCCGAGTCCTCGTCGGCTGCGTCGTAGAGCGATTGGACCGCAAGGTCGATTGCCTCGTCCCGGGGCAGTCCCTCGCGCCACCCCAGCTTGATGGTGCTCCGGGCGTCGCGCCCACCCGAGCCGGTGGCCTGGAAGTCGATGTCCTCGTAATGGCCACCGGTCACGTCGTAGTTGAAGATGCGTCCGGTCGACCGAGACGTGTCGAAGCCGGCGAAGAGCGGCACCACGGCCAGGCCCTGCATGGCCATGGGCAGGTGTTGGCGCACCATTCCGGCGAGCTGGTTCGCCTTGCCCTCGAGGGAGAGCGTCGAGCCCTCGACCTTCTCGTAGTGCTCGAGCTGGACCTGGAACAGCCGGACCATCTCTATGGCCATGCCGGCCGTGCCGGCGATGGCCACCGCCGAATAGTGGTCGGCCGGGAAGACCTTCTCCATGGCGTGGTGGGCGATGATGTTGCCCGCCGTGGCCCGGCGGTCGCCGGCCATGATCACTCCGTCGACGTAACGCAAGGCGACCACGGTCGTCCCGTGCGGCACCGACATCGAGCCAACAGCGGCAGCGCCGGCAACGCCGGCGGCACCGTCGAGCCGCGCCGTCGACGGGTCACGGTCCGCGGTCATGCGCAGCAAGCCGACGAAGTCCGGACCCGGATCACGCTCCGGGGGGAAGAGTGGGAGCGCCACGGGCGCCTACTGTCCGCCCTTCTGCACGTAGTTGCGGACGAACTCTTCCGCGTTGTCCTCGAGCACCTCGTCGATCTCGTCGAGCAGGTCGTCCAGCTCGGCCTTGATCTTTTCGCCCCGCTCGGAGGTAGCCGGAGCCCCGGCCTCCTCCACCTCCGTTTCCACATCGGTGGAACGGGTGCTCGATCCCCTCTTCTTCTGTTCCTGTTCTGCCATCGTGCCGTCCGTCCCTCTGGATTCGACTTCGACCGTCTTCGCCTATGAGTTGAGCCGGTGGAGCAGGTCCGCCGGCCCCGTGCTCGCGGCCAGCAATGCGCCCGTATGTTCGGCTGTCCCCTTCAGGGGATCCATCATAGGGACGCGCCGCAGGGGATCAGCGCCTATGTCGAACACCAAAGAATCCCAGTTGGCGGTCACGACGGCGTCGGGCCAGCGGGCCAGGCACTTGCCCCGGAACCAGGCCCGCGTCCCGAGCGGCGGCTCGGTCACCGCCGAGGCCACGTCTCGGGGCTCGACCAACGTCCGCATCCCCAGCCGCTCGAAGACCGACTTGTCGGGGCGCAGATCATGGTATTGCAACGCCAGTGCAGCAATCCGAGGGTCCTTCCAGCCACAGGAGTGCCGCTCCTGATAGGCCAGAAGGAGCTCGCGCTTGGCCACCCAGTCCAGCGTGTCCGCCAGCGTCGAGGGGTCCGATTCGAGCCCCGTCAGCACCGACTCCCAGTGCTCGAGGACCAAGGCGCCCACCGTGCCGTCGTCCCCCAGCGCGCCCAGCCCGACGTCCTCCGCGTACTTGCGGGCCGCCCCGAAGAGCTCCCACTGCAACTCCAATGCGGTCGCCGTCGAGCCGTCGGTCAAGGCCAAGGGACGGGCCAACGAGAGGTCGGCCGACACCTGGTGCAACGCCCGCACCGGGTCCGACAGCGAGAGTTCTCGACCGGGCCCGGCGTCGTCTTCGATCATGGCCAGCACGATCGCGGTCGTCCCGACCTTGAGGAACGTCGCGATCTCCGAGAGGTTCGCGTCCCCGACGATCACGTGCAGGCGGCGGAAGCGCTTGGGGTCGGCGTGCGGTTCGTCCCGGGTGTTGACGATCGGCCGCTTCAAGGTCGTCTCCAGCCCGACGATCTCCTCGAAGAACTCGGCCCGCTGTGATATCTGGTACTTGACCGTCTCGGCGTCGAGCGCCGGGGTCTCGCACCCCACCTTCCCCGACCCCGTGTACAAGGTGCGCGACACGAAGTGCGGCACGACCCCGTCGATCACCTTGGCGAAGGGGACGGCCCGGTCCATCATGTAGTTCTCGTGGCAGCCATAGGAGTTGCCCTTGCCGTCCGAGTTGTTCTTGTGCACGACGGGGGCGGGTTGGTCCGGGATGCGCAGTGCAGCCGCCTTCATGGCCCGCCGCAGCACCTCTTCACCCGCCTTGTCGTAGACGAGGCACTCGAGCGGCGTCAGGCACTCGGGGCTCGAGTACTCCGGGTGGGCGTGGTCGACGTAGAAGCGGGCCCCGTTCGTCAGCACCGTGTTGGCCAAGTGCGTCTCGACCATCGGCGCCAACGAGCCCTCACGGGCGAAGCCCCGGGCGTCGTTCCCAGGGGTCTCGTCCTCGAAGTCCCAGCCGATCTGCTGCTCGATATCAGCGGCGTAGGCGTTCACCAACACCGACGAGGCCGCAATCGGATTCTGTTCGGGTCCCGGCGAGAGGATCCCGTATTCGGTCTCAATGCCGCAGACCTTGATGGTCGCCACGGCCTGACCCTAACTTCTAAAGGTACTGGCCGGTGCCCACACGCTCGATCGACCGTCCACCCTGCACCTCTTTGTCCTCGCTCAGCAGCGTTCGGACGTAAACGATGCGTTCACCCTTCTTTCCTGAGATCCGGGCCCAGTCGTCGGGGTTGGTGGTGTTCGGCAGGTCCTCGTTCTCCTTGTACTCCTGGCGGATCGACTCCAAGAGGTCCAACGTCCGGATGCCCGCGCTGTCGCCGGCGATCACCCGCTTGATGGCCAGCTTCTTGGCGCGGCGAACGATGTTCTCGATCATCGCCCCCGAGGCGAAGTCCCGGTAATACAGGATCTCCTTGTCGCCGTTCTGGTAGGTGACCTCGAGGAAGCGGTTCTCGTCGTCCTCCCGGTACATCTCCGCCACCGTCTCCTCGATCATCGACATGACCGTCTTGGCCGGGTCACCCCCACCCAAGCGGGCCACCTCGCCGCCGTCCAAGGGCAGGTCCGGCGTCAGGTAGCGGCTGAAGATCTGCCCTGCCGCCTCCTCGTTGGGCCGCTCGATCTTGATCTTCACGTCCAAGCGACCCGGGCGCAGGATGGCGGGGTCGATCAGATCCTCCCGGTTCGAGGCCCCGATCACGATGACGTCACGCAGCGACTCGACACCGTCGATCTCGGCCAGCAGCTGCGGCACGATCGTCGACTCCATGTCCGAGCTGATCCCGGTGCCCCGGGTCCGGAAGAGCGACTCCATCTCGTCGAAGAAGACGATGACCGGCATGCCCTCGTCCGCCTTCTCCCGGGCCCGCTGGAAGACCTGGCGGATCTGGCGCTCGGTCTCGCCCACGTACTTGTTCAAGAGCTCGGGACCCTTGATGTTCAAGAAGAACGAGCGCACGTTGTCGTTGCCCGTCTTCTCGGCCACCTTCTTGGCCAGCGAGTTGGCCACGGCCTTGGCGATCAGCGTCTTGCCGCACCCCGGCGGCCCGTACAGCAAGATGCCCTTGGGCGCCGGCAGGGAGTACTCGACGAAGAGGTCCCGGTGCATGTAGGGCAGCTCGACGGCGTCGGTGATGGCCTCGATCTGGCTGTCCAGGCCCCCCACGTCCGCGTAGGTGATGTCGGGCACCTCTTCGAGGACGAGCTCCTCGCTCTCGAGCTTGGGCAGCTTCTCGATGAGGAGCTGGGTCCTCGAATCCATCAACAACGAGTCCCCGGCCCGCAGGCGCTGGCCGATGAGGTCGTCGGACAGCTCGGCCACCCGCTCCTCGTCGGCCCGGGCGAAGACGACGCAGCGCCGCTTGTCCTCGAGCTGCTCCTTGATCGTCACCACCTCGCCCGAGAACTCGCCGTCGCGCACCAGCACCACGTTGAGGCTCTCGTTGAGCACGACCTCGTTGCCCTTGCGGATCTGGCCCGGGTCGATGTCGGGGTGCAGGGTCACCCGCATCTTGCGGCCGCTGGAGAAGACGTCGACCGTGCCGTCGTCGTTCACGCCGAGGAAGGTCCCGTAGGCCGCAGGCGGCTGCGTGAGCTTCTCGACCTCTTCGCGCAGCGCGGCCAGTTGCTCCTTGGCCTGCTGGAGCGTGAAGGTCAGCTTTTCGTTCTGCGAGGTCGCCTGGGCCAGCTGGCCCTTCGATTCGAGCAGGCGCTCCTCGAGGGCCTGGACGCGCCCAGGGCTTTCCTGCAGCCGCCGGCGGAGCGCGTGGATCTCGTCCTCGGCATCGGCCAGTTCGGCGCGCAGCGCCTCTACCTGGGCTGCAGCATCATCGGGCATCGTGGTCACCGCAACTCACCCTAGCCCTGCCATGGATCCGTTCTATCGGCACTCGGATGCACCCGGGGACCCCATCCCGCCCGATAGCATGCAGAGGTCTGCGGACGCAGGATTGGTGTGCCGCGTGGCGCCTCACTACGGTCGAGCTGGCCCGTCGGGCATCGACAAGGGAGACAAAAGGGAAATGAAGGTTTGGATCGACCAGGATCTCTGCACGGGTGACGGCCTGTGCGAGGAGATCGCGCCGGCCGTCTTCACCCTTCTCGATGACGGCCTGGCCTACGTGAAAGAGGGCGACGAGATCAAGAACGACCCGGGCGGCTCGGCCGGCATGGCCAACGTCCCCAACGACCTCGAGGACGCCGTCGTCGAGGCCTCCGAGGAGTGCCCGGGCGAGTGCATCTTCATCGAGCGCGACTGACGAGCGCTGCCGAGGCGGCTGGCCTTCCCCGCTCCTCGGCCGCCTGACCCTTCACGGCCACTCGTTCCGCCGGCCTGACCTTTCAGCCCGCCTCGTTTCGCCGCTTCGCTCTCGGCGCCGTCCTCCGGACGGCCGCCGCGCCGTTCTGCCTCCCATCGACCCGGCGGCCCGACGTCAGGGTTCCAGCGCACCCCCGAGCAACGTCCGCAGCTCGTCATCGCTGATCGACGCCGCCTCCTTCGGGCGGATCCGCAGTGTCCCCTTGCCGCTCGAGAGCGTGGGATGCCTGGCCACGAACCCGCCGTCGCGGTCGGCCCGCCAGCCGTAGATCGAGACCCCGTGCTTCCACACGCCGAGATTGAGCCGTCGTGCGCCGACCCGGTAGGCGGGCATGGCATAGGACAAATGCACCTCGGCCTCGGGATGCTCCTCGAGGACGATGCCGTGCAGACGATCGAACAAGGCCCGCCGTGCCGGGTCGATGCGGTCGATGTAGGCCTGGACGGCCGGATCCATCAGGCCACGATACGGCGCGCCGTCGTCAAGAAGCCGGTGTGGCCCACCATGCGGTGGTCCGGTCGGACCGAGCGCGCCTCGACGTGCCAGGTCCGGCGCATGATCTCCTGCGTCTCGGACAGTCCGAAGGGAGAGTCGGGGCCGTCGAGGGCCTGGCGCAGCAGGGCCGTCTGGTTGATGGTGGGCAGGTAGGCCAACAGGATCCCGCCCGGCCGCAGCGCCTTCCCCGCGGCCTCGACCACCTTGTGCGGTTCGGGCATGTCCAGCAGCACCCGGTCGAGGTCGGGCTCGTCGATGCCCTCGGTCACGTCCCGGATCTCGATCCGGTAAGAGGCGTCGGGCCCCAGCGCGGCGGCAACGTTGGCCTGCGCCCGCTCGGCGAAGTCCTCGCGCAGTTCGTAGCCCACCACCGAGGCGCCGGCCCGCAGCACCGTCATCGACAACGCGCCCGAGCCGACTCCGGCCTCGAGGACGCGTTGGCCCGGTCCGATGTCGGCCGCAATCAGGATGGCGCCGAGGTCCTTCGGGTAGATCACCTGGGCTCCACGCGGCATCTTGAGCACGATGTCGCTCAGCGTGGGCCGTAGGACCAGGAAGGCGCGCCCTGTCGAGCCACTGATGGTGCTGCCCTCGTCGACCCCGATGATGTCGTCGTGGGCCAGAACACCCGCATGGGTATGGAAGGTGGACCCGGCGACCAGGGTCAACAGGTATCGGCGGTCCTTGGGGTCGATGAGGAGGACACGCTCCCCTGCCGCCACGGGTCCCGACACCGGGTCGGGTTTCAGGCTTCGGCGCGAGCAGGCGCCTTGGCGTCGCTGACCGAGATGAGGATCTGCTCGCCCGGTGCGAGCGTCACGGAGGACACGCTGCCGGTGCGGTCGTTCAGGACCCGCCGCAGAATGAAGGTCGAACCGGCCAGCAGGAACCAGTACCAGTGACCCGCCAGCCCCCGGCGGAGCCCGGCCCGCAGGAAGCGCCGCAGGAAGATGTCCACCTCAGAGCCGCCGGATCTCGACGACGGCAGAGGTGGAGCGGCCCCGCCGGCGCCCGGCCAGGAAGGCCAGGGCGATGATCAGGATGCCGATGGCGCCGGCCACGGCCAGGCCCCGGGGCGCGGCGGCCCGCGCCGTCGCCTCTCCCTCGCCGACCACCTGCGCGTAGGCCGCCTGCAGGTCGTCGCGGGTGATCAAGCGTCCGTTGCTGCCCGCCCTCGTCGTCGTGCCGGCCATCAGTTCGGTGCCTCCTGTGTGGTCTCTGCATTGTCGAGTCGTGCGGCATTGTCCAGTTGTGCGGCATTGTCGAGTTGTGCGGCGTTCTCGCGCTGTGCGGCCGCCACCGCCGGCATCCGTTCCCGGGCGGGTCCGGCGGTGATGCGCCAAACGGCGATCCCAATGATCATCAGCCCGAGGAGCACCACGACGGCGTAGGGCACCCAGGACCAGTCTCCGGTGAGGGCCGTGCCCGTCTCGGTCTGGAGCAGACGCAGGATCCCGAGCAGAATCAACAGGATCCCGAAGGCGAGAAAGAACGCGCCGGCGATCCCCATGTAGAGGAAGCGGCCGAGCCCCCGGAGCGGGTCGATCGTCTCCTGCTTGAGGTAGTCGACCGTGAGCTGGAACGCGTCGTCTCCGGCATGGCGGAGCCCGTGGTTGCCGATGTCAGACCGTCGTGCCATGAGCGCACAATCCTGGTCTCTGCGCCCATTGAGCGCAAACACTGGTCCTTCGATCGTCCACAGGCCCGGATCTGTCGTCCCAGGGTGAGGAAGTGGTCAATCCCTCTCCTTGTAGATATAGGTCGACGACGCCCGGGCCACCAGGCGCTCCTCCCCCGTTCCCGGGGTGCGGGCCACGACGCTTGCCTCCACGAAGGCCACCCGCCGGCCGCCCGAGACCACCTCGGCCGTGCAGATGAGCTCCATCCCGGGTGGCACTGCGCCCAAGAAGCTCACCTTGATCTCGGCGTTCGAGCAGAAGACCTTGCGGTCTTGGACGTATGTCACGGCCGCTGCCCCCATGGACGAGTCGCAGAAGGCCCCGATGAACCCGCCCTGCATGATGCCGGCCGGATTGGCAAACCGCTCGTCGGCCTGCATGCGCCAGACGCAGCGGCCCGGCGTGGACTTGTCGACGCACGTCATGCCGAGCGTCAGATCGCTGTTCGGGGGCACCTGCATGCGGGACGGCATTGGGGTGAAGAGTACGCGACGAGCCTTACGTCCCTCGGAGGGCGCCGGTTAGGGTGGCTCATGACGTTGAACGCCGCCCCCCCGGTCGTACAGGATCCGGCGCTCGTCGAGTTGGGGATCAACGTGGTCCGTGGCATCGCCATGGACGCACCCGAAGCGGCCCATTCCGGACACTCGGGGACGGCCATGGCGCTGGCGCCGCTGGCTCACGTGCTGTGGACGCGGATCATGCACTACGACCCGCACAGTCCCGGGTGGCCCGACCGCGACCGTTTCGTCCTCTCGAACGGCCACGCCTGCATCCTGCAGTACGCCTTCTTGCACTTGACCGGCTACGACCTCTCGCTCGAAGACCTGCGCCAGTTCCGCCAGTGGGGCAGCAAGACGCCGGGCCATCCCGAGCGCCGCCACACGGCGGGCATCGAGGTGACCACCGGGCCTCTGGGTCAGGGCTTTGCCAACGCGATCGGCATGGCGATCGCCGAGCGCGTCGTGCGCAACCGCTTCGGCTCCGAGGTGTGCGATCACCACACCTACGTCATCGCCGGCGACGGCTGTTTCATGGAGGGCGTCTCCCACGAGGCGGCCTCGCTGGCCGGCCACCTCGGTCTGGGCCGGCTCGTCGCCTTCTACGACGACAACCACATCACCATCGACGGGCCGACCGAGCTGGCCTACGACGACAACGTCGAGGAGCGCTTCGAAGCCTACGGCTGGCGCGTCCACAATCTCGGCGAGATGGCGAACGACGTCGACGCGCTCGAGGTGGCCATCCGTGAGGCCCTCGATCACCCGGCGGACGGGCCCGACGCCAAGCCGAACCTCATGGTGCTGCGCAGCCACATCGGCTGGCCCTCGCCCAAGCTGACCGACAGCGCGGACGCCCACGGAACCCCCTTCGGCGAGGACGAGATCCGGGTGACCAAGGAGATCCTCGGGCTTCCCCCCGACGAGACGTTCTGGGTGCCCGACGAGGTGCGCGAGTTCTATGCCAAGGAGATCGTCCGCGGCGCGGCGGACCGCAGTGCCTGGGAAGAGCGCTTTGCCGGCTGGGACGGTGACCGCGCCGCGTGGGAGGCGGCCCAAGCCGGGCGCGGTGTCGCCGGCTGGGCCGACGCCCTCCCCTCCTTCGAGGCGGGGACGAAACTGGCCACCCGGCGGGCCTTCAACCAGTGCCTCAACGCCACGGCGGCCGGTTTGCCCGGCCTGGTCGCAGGCTCGGCCGACCTGACCGGCAACAACGGCGTCCTCGTCAAGGGCGCAGCCCTGCAGAGCCGTGAGGACCAGGGTGGTGTCCAGCTGCACTACGGCATCCGCGAGTTCGGCATGGCTGCCGCCATGAACGGCATGGCGGCGCACGGCGGCGTGTTGCCCCTCGGCGGGACCTTCTTCGCCTTCTCCGACTACATGCGCCCCGCCGTCCGCCTGGCTGCGCTCAGCCAGGTGCACGTCGTCTATTCCTGGACGCACGATTCCGTCGGACTCGGCGAGGACGGACCGACGCACCAGCCGATCGAGCAGCTGGCCTCCCTGCGGGCCATGCCCGATTTGCTCATCGTGCGCCCGGCCGACGCCAACGAGACCGCGATCGCCTGGAAGCGGGCCATCGAGGCGGACGGCCCCGTGGGCCTCGTCCTGACCCGCCAGGACGTGCCCGTCCTCGCCGGTACCGCAGAGAAGGCCGCCGAGGGCGTCCCGCGTGGCGGGTACGTGCTCGTCGATTCGGAGGGGGCGCCCGAGGTGGTGCTCGTGGGCACGGGCAGTGAAGTCCAACACTGCGTGGGCGCAGCCGAGATCCTGACCGGCCAGGGTGTGGCGGCCCGGGTCGTCTCGCTGACCTGCTGGGAGTGGTTCGACGGGCAACCCGACGACTATCGGGAGTCGGTCTTGCCCGACGGGGTACCCGTGCTGAGCATCGAAGCCGGATCGGTCTTCGGCTGGGAGCGCTATGCCGACGACAGCATCGGCATCGACCACTTCGGGGCGTCGGCGCCGGTGGCGGTGGTCATGGAGAAGTTCGGCTTCACCGCCGACCACGTGGTCGAGCGGGCCAAGGCCCTTCTGGCCCGAAACGGCGGATGAGTCAGGCGGGCCCGGCCCGGGGCGCGAGCATGGCAGCGGGGCGCGAGCATGGCAGGGCGGGGCGCGGTGCGCGCCCCCGAGCGAAAGGGACACAACGGATGACCCGACTCCAGGACCTCTACGCGATCGGCGGCCAGAGCCCGTGGCTGGACAACCTGCGGCGCGACTGGCTCGAGGGCGGTCAGTTGGCCGAGTTGATCCACCTCGGCGTGCGTGGCATCACCTCGAATCCGACCATCTTCGCAAATGCCATCAGCGGCCAGGACACCTACGACGACCAGTTCCGCGAGTTGATGAAGGACCACACCGTGGAGAGCGCCTACTGGGAGATGGCCACCGCCGACATCGTCAACGCGCTGGCCATGTTGCGTCCGCTCTACGACGACAGTGACCGCGAGGACGGCTACGTCTCCCTCGAGGTCTCCCCCGCCCAGGCCCACGACGCGGACTCCACGATCAAGGCGGCCCGTCATCTGCACGACACGATCGACGAACCCAACCTGTTCGTCAAGGTGCCGGCGACCAAGGAGGGCGTACGGGCCATCCGCACGCTCATCGGCGAGGGCAAGAGCATCAACGTCACGTTGATCTTCGGCATCGACCGCTACGACGAGGTCATGGAGGCCTACCTGAGCGGCCTCGAGGCACTCGTTCAAGCGGGCCGGGCCGACGAGCTGCCTCGGGTGGCCAGTGTGGCCTCCTTCTTCGTCAGTCGGGTCGACACCGAGGTGGACCGCCGCCTGGAGACCCTCGCCGGCGGCGAATCGGGTGACGCCGCCGTGTTGGGTCTGCGCGGTTCCGCCGCGGTGGCCCAGGCTCAGGTCGCGTATCAGCATTTCCACAAGGCTTTCAGTGGAGAACGCTGGGAGGCGCTGCGGGCCAAGGGGGCCCGAGTCCAGCGGCCGCTGTGGGCCTCGACCTCGACCAAGAACAAGAAGTACTCCGACCTTCTCTACGTCGACAACCTCATCGGGCCGGCGACCGTCAACACCATGCCGGACGGGACGCTGCGGGCGTTCGAGGATCACGGCACCTTGCATCGCACCGTCGATGCCGACCCGGACGCGGCCGTCGCCGCGCTCGATGCCATCGGCGCGGCCGGTGTCGACATGGAGGACGTGGAGCAGACCCTCGAGAATGAGGGCGTGGCGACGTTCGCCAAGTCGTTCGACGAGCTGCTCCAGTCGTTGACCGACAAGGCCGCGACGTTCTGAGCGGCACGCACAACCACCGGCGAAAGGGAGGCCACATGAGGATCGGCATGGTCGGGCTGGGCAAGATGGGGGCCAACATGACCGAGCGCCTGTTGAAAGGCGGGCACGAGGTGGTGGCCTACGACCTGAGCGCGGACGCGCTGAAGCAGGCGGCCGATCGCGGCGCGGAGACGGCGACGACGCTCGAAGAGCTGGCCGGCAAGCTGACGGCGCCCAAGGCGGTCTGGGTGATGCTGCCTGCCGGCAAGGTGACCGACTCCACCGTCGAGAAGCTGGCGGGCCTGCTCGCCAAGGGCGACGTCATCGTCGACGGCGGCAACTCCAACTACAAGGAATGGATCGCCCTGTCCGGCCAGATCGAGAAGAGCGGCGTCGGCTTGGTGGACGCCGGGACGTCGGGCGGTGTCTGGGGGCTCACCGAGGGGTACTGCCTCATGGTGGGCGGAACCAAGGAGTCGGTGGCCGTGGTCGAGCCCGCCCTCGTGACCCTGGCCCCCGAAGGCGGCTACGCCCACGTGGGCCCGGTGGGGGCCGGACACTTCGTGAAGATGGTGCACAACGGGATCGAGTACGGGCTCATGCAGGCCTACGCCGAGGGCTTCGAGATCATGGGCGCAGCCGACGAGTTCGACCTCGACCTGCACGAGATCGCCTCCATCTGGCGCTACGGGTCGGTCGTGCGCAGCTGGCTGCTCGACCTGGCCGAGCGGGCCCTGCGTCCCGACGCCGGCTTCGACGGGATCGCCCCCGTGGCCGCCGACTCGGGCGAGGGCCGGTGGACGGCGCTCGAGGCGATCGACCGGGGCGTGCCGGCGCCGGTGATCGCCACGTCGCTCTTCACCCGTTTCGCCTCCCAGGACAAGGACTCGCTCCAGCTCAAGATGGTGGCGGCTCTGCGCAACCAGTTCGGCGGCCACGCGGTGACGCTCGAGTCGGGCCAACTGGGCATGGAGACGGAGACGCCGGTCCCCTGAGCGGGCCCAGGCGCGCGGTTGTGTTCGATCCCGTCGACGACGTCCGGCGTTCCTTCGCCGAGAGTGTGGTGCAGGCTTTCGGGGCGCGCCCGGGGCCCCGTTTCGCCCTGATGCTCTCGGGCGGCCAGACGGCTCGAGACTGCTACGAGGTGTTGGCCACCAGGCCGGAGGTCGACTGGACGCTCGTCGACATCTACATCGGAGACGAGCGCTTCGTGCCCCCGGAGCACGCCGACTCCAACGCCCGGCTCGTCCGGGAGTCGTTGCTGGACCGGGTGGGCACCGTAGGTTCGTTCTCGCCGATGCCGACGACGCCGGGCGATATCGAGACCTGTGCGGCGCAGTACCAGCGCACGATGGCCGACCTGGTGACGGGTCCGGGGATCGATCTGATCCACCTCGGCCTCGGCCCCGACGGGCACACGGCGTCCCTCTTCCCGGGCGCCGACAGCCTCGACGCCGGGCCCGGCGACCTGGTGCTGGCCACCGTGGACCCCACCGGCGTGAACCCGTATCCGCGGCTGACCCTGACCCTGCCGGCGATCAACTCCGCCCGCCTGGCCGTGTTCACGGTCGACGGTGCCGACAAGGCGGACGCCGTGGCCCGGCTGCGGCGCGGTGACGACATCCCGGCTTCTCGGGTGCACGCCGGCAAGACGGTGTGGCTGGTGGACCGCGCCGCCAACGGTGACGCCCCCTAGATTGGCCTCAATGCTCTCCGACGAAGATCTCCTGCACACGCCCCTGGTCGACCTCGTTGCGTTGGCCGGCGCGGCACGTGACGAGGCACACGGCCGGCGGGTCACCTTCTCGCCCAAGGTCTTCATCCCGCTGACCATGCTGTGCCGCGACCGCTGTGGCTATTGCACCTTCGCCAAGGCGCCGGCCCGGCTGACCTCGCCCTACCTGACGCCCGAGGAGGTCCTCTCGATCGCCCGGGCCGGACAGGCTGCCGGTTGCCACGAGGCCCTCTTCACCCTGGGCGAGCAGCCCGAGGAGCGTTACCCGGTGGCCCGGGACTGGTTGACGACGAACGGGTATGCGTCGACGGTCGACTATCTGGCGGCCATGTGCCGGTTGGTCGTCGAGGAGACCGGCCTGCTCCCGCACGCCAACGCCGGAGCGCTGCCGGGCGACGAGCTGGCGGTCCTTCGTGAGGTGTCGGCCAGTCAGGGGATGATGGTCGAATCGCTGGCCAACGGGTTGGACGCCCACCGCGGTGCACCCGACAAGGACCCGGCCCGGCGCCTGGCCACTCTCGAGGCGGCCGGCGAGCTGGCCATCCCCTTCACCACGGGGATCCTGGTCGGGATCGGCGACGACCGGTCCGGGCAGCTGGCGGCGTTGCGGGCCATCGCCGCGGCCCATGCCCGGCACGGCCACGTGCAGGAGGTCATCGTCCAGAACTTCCTGCCCAAGCCGGGGACGGCCATGGCGAAGGCGGCCCCCTGCGCGCCCGAGGACCTGCAGTGGGCCATCGCGGTGGCCCGGCTGGTGCTGCCCCCCGACATCCACGTGCAGGCGCCGCCCAACCTCTCCGACGACCTGGCGCCCCTTCTGGCCGCCGGCATCGACGACTGGGGCGGAGTGTCGCCGGTCACGGCCGATCACGTGAACCCCGAGCGGGCCTGGCCGGCCCTCGACCTGCTGCGGGCCGCCACCGAAGAGGCCGGACACGTGCTGGCACCGCGCCTGACCGTGTACCCCGAGTTCGCCCTGGCCCCGACGCGGTGGCTGGCCGAGACCATGCGCTTCCCCGTGCTCGATGCCTCCGACGCCGAGGGCCTGGCCCGCGACGGCGAGTGGTGCTCGGGTGGAGAGGCGCACCCCCCGCCCCTGCTGGACGAGGTGTCGCCTGCGTCGGCGCCTGCGCACGGGTCTGCCTCTGCGCCTGGAGCGGCAGGTGGAGGTCGGCGACAACGCAGCGGCGCCGTGGCCGAGGTGCTGGCCGGAGTCGGGCTCGGCCAGGAGGTCGGTGAGGCGGAGATCGTCACACTGTTCTCGGCCCGGGGTCCCGAGGTACGCCAGGTGGCCGACGTCGCCGACGAGCTCCGGCGGTCCACCGTGGGTGACGCCGTCACCTACGTGCGCAACCGCAACATCAACTACACCAACGTCTGCACGTTCAAGTGCCGCTTTTGCGCCTTCTCGAAGGGACCGCTGTCGCTCAACCTGCGGGGGGCGCCCTACCTGCTCGAGCTGGACGAGGTGACGAGCCGGGTGGCCGAAGCCGAAGCCGTTGGGGCGACCGAGGTCTGCCTCCAGGGCGGGATCCACCCGAGCTTCGACGGCGACTACTACCTGCACGTGCTCGAGGCGGTCCGCAAGGGCTCCGAGACGATCCACATCCACGGCTTCACCGCTCTCGAGGTGACCGAAGGGGCGAAGCGTTCCGAGGTCGATCTGGCGGAGTACCTGACCCGGCTCAAGGAAGCCGGCCTCAAGACCCTCCCGGGCACGGCGGCCGAGATCCTCGACGACGAGGTGCGGGCCCTCCTGTGCCCGGACAAGATCACGACCGACGAGTGGCTCGAGGCGCACCGGATCGCCCACAGCGTGGGGCTGCGCTCGAACATCACGATCATGTTCGGGGCGGTCGAGCAACCGATCAGCTGGGCGCGCCACATCGTGCGCACCCGGGACCTCCAGCGCGAGACGGGCGGCTTCACCGAGTTCGTGCCCTTGCCCTTCGTGCACATGGCCACCCCGATCTACCTCCAGCGCAAGGCGCGGCGGGGTCCGACCTTCCGTGAGGCCCTGCTGATGCACGCGGTGGCTCGCATCGCCTACCGGGGGGACATCGACAACATCCAGGTGAGCTGGGTCAAGATGGGAGCTGAAGGGGTTCGCCAGGTCCTCCGGGCCGGTGCCAACGACCTGGGTGGCACGTTGATGGACGAGAACATCTCGCGGGCGGCGGGCGCCTCCCACGGGCAGCGCATGGGCGTCGACGAGCTGGCGGCCATCGTGGCCCCGCTGGGTCGCCCGCTGGTCCAGCGCTCGACGCTCTACGCCCTGGCCGGAGCGTCCGCGGGGGCGTGATGTGATCGGCGAGGCCGAGGAATCAGCACGCGAGCGTGCCTTCGAAGCGCTCTTCGAGGACGACACGCTTTCGATCGCCCAGGCCCGAGAGCTCCGGGCCATGGTGGACTCGCTGGCCGACCTGGCCCATGAGGGGACGTCGGTCGGCGACCTCAAGATCGCCAACGTGGCGTTGGCCGAGATGGCCGAGGCCTTCCGGGTCTTCCGCCCCTACCGGCACATCCGCAAGATGACGATGTTCGGCTCCGCTCGGACGCGGCCCGACGACCCCGTCTACATCCTGGCCCGCAATCTGGCTGCGCACCTGGCGGCGGCCGACTGGATGGTGGTCACCGGTGCGGGACCCGGGATCATGGCGGCGGGACTCGAGGGCGCCGGTCGCGACCATGCCTTCGGGGTCAACATCCGGCTCCCCAACGAGGGCGACGCCAATCCCTTCATCGCACAGGACCCGAAGCTGGTCGAGATGCGCTACTTCTTCACGCGCAAGCTGATGCTGATCAAGGAATCGCATGCCTACGCCATCCTGCCGGGGGGGTTCGGCACCCAGGACGAGTCCTTCGAGCTGTTGACCCTCCTGCAGACGGGAAAGGCCGAGCCGGCACCGGTGGTGATGGTCGAGACGCCGGGCGGGACGTACTGGCAGGGTTGGTCGCGCTTCGTCGAGGAGGAAGCCATCGCGGCCGGCTGGGTGTCCCCCGGCGACCGCGCCCTGTACCGGGTGGTCAACTCGGTCGAGGAAGCCAGCGAGGAGGTCCTGGGCTTCTACCGGAACTACCACTCGTGCCGCTGGGTCGGCGACCTGCTGGTCCTGCGGGTCCAGACCTCGCCGAGCAAGGCGGAGCTGGCTGACCTGAACGAGCGCTTCGGTGACATCGTGGTGCGGGGTTCCATCCGCTCCGCCGGTCCCTTTCCGCCCGAGCGCAACGACCACCCGGAGCTGCCCCGCTTGGCCCTCCGCTTCGATCGCTTCCACTTCTCCCGCTTGCGCCTGCTCATCGACGCCATCAACCAGTGCACCGGCTGAACACGCGCCATGGGGCGGCTGTGGTGCGTGCCGGTGTTGCTCGCTCCCCTCCTGGTCGCGCTGACCTTCGGTGCCGGGCCGGCCGGTGGGAGCGGACCGCCGGCGAACTCGGTCGTGGCCTTCGGGTCGACGGGCATCGGGGCCAACGCGTTGGACAACCCGGCTGCCCCCGTGGTGGGGATGGCGGCCACCCCCGATGGGCACGGCTACTGGCTGGTCGGGTCGGATGGTGGGATCTTCTCGTTCGGAGACGCCGGCTTCTTCGGCTCTGCGGGCGGGTTGAAGCTGAACGCGCCGATCGTGGGCATGGCCGCAACGGCGGACGGAGACGGGTACTGGTTGGTGGCGTCGGACGGGGGCATCTTCAGCTACGGCGACGCCGGCTTCGAAGGCTCGGCGGGCGGGTTGACCCTGAACGCTCCGATCGTCGGCATGGCAGCGACGCCCGACGGCAAGGGCTACTGGTTGGTTGCCTCAGACGGTGGCATCTTCAGCTACGGAGAGGCCCAGTTCTCGGGGTCCCGGGGTGGGCAGCCGCTGAACGCGCCGATCGTGGGCATGGCCGCAACGGCGGGCGGAAACGGGTACTGGTTGGTGGCGACGGACGGCGGCATCTTCAGCTACGGCGATGCGCACTTCTTCGGCTCGACCGGCAGCCTGACCCTCGACGCGCCGATCGTCGGGATGGCGGCCGCGCCGGGCTCTGGCGGCTATTGGCTGGTGGCGTCGGACGGCGGCGTCTTCACCTACGGCGACGCCAGCTACCAGGGCTCGCTCGGGGGTACGCCCCTGTCCGCCACGGTGGTCGGGATGGCGGCGGCGCCGTCGGGTGGCGGGTACTGGTTGGCCCTGGGTTCGGCCGAGCCGCTGATCGGCAAGGTGGTCGGTATCGATCCCGGCCACAACGGCCTCAACTACAGCGCACCGCAGATCATCAACCAGCCCGTGTTCAACGGCACCGGTTCCGAGGCCTGCGACACCACAGGAACAGCGACCGACAGCGGGTACAGCGAGGCGCAGTACAACTTCAGCGTGGCCACGTTCCTCCAGGCTGACCTCAAGACCGAGGGGGCCACGGTGGTGATGACCCGTCAGAACAACGACGGGGTCGGGCCGTGCGTGACCACACGAGCCCAGATCATCGACAACGCCCACGCCGACGTGGCGGTCGACATCCACGCCGACGGTGGTCCGGCGAACGGGCGTGGCTTCACCGTGCTCGAGCCCGAGCCGGACGGACCAAACAACGGCGTCATCACCTCGTCGGAGGGCTTTGCCACCGTCGTGCGCAACGCCTTCGAGGCGGGGACGCCGATGCCGATCAGCTCCTACGACGGGGTGGACGGCTTGCAGCCGCGCAACGACCTGGCCGGGCTCAATCTGACCACGGTGCCCAAGGTGCTCATCGAGTGCGGCAACATGCGCAACGCGACGGACGCATCCCTGCTCGTGACGACTTCGTTCCAGCAACAAGCGGCGGCGGCCATGGCCGAAGCCATCACCGAGTTCCTGATCGGGCACTCGGTCCCGATTCCCTAGCGCGTACGCTACGGGGCGCCGGGGTCCGGGCCGCTCCGGCTGAGCCCGCCACGCCGGGACGTCACCAGCGTCCATCGCGGTGATGGGCGGGAGGTCAGGACCTGGCCGTCGGGTCCGACAAAGCGGATCTCCTCGTTGGCGTTGCCGGTCAGGGTCCACCGCTTCGAGTGGAGCAGGTGATGGTGGTATGCGCAGAGGAGAGCCAAGTTCGGCAGGTCCGTCCTGCCTCCGGGGATCCATTCTTCGAGGTGGTGTGGAACGACGAAGAGCGCATTGGTACACCCCGGGAACCGGCAGTGCCGGTCGCGGCGGGCAAGCTCTCGGCGTTGAGTGTCGGTGGCCAGCCGGAAGGCCCGTCCCTCGTACATCGTGTGACCCATGTCGTCGTCGGCTGCGATGATCAACGTGGCGTCGCAGAGCAGCTCACGGACGGTGGGCGCTGAGATGAGCCCGGCGTGGTCCAGTTCGCCACAGAGGGTGGACGTGGGATCGGTCAACACCTCGAGGGGGACGTGCGCCAACATCGTGTAGTCGGTGGAGCCTTGGCCCGGGCGACGGCCCGAGCTTCGGATCAGTTCCACGAAGGCATCGGCCAACCGCTGGTCGAACGGCGTCTCGCCGTCGGAGGGGACCCGCTTGGCGCGTGCCTCGAGGCAAGCCCGGACCTCGGCGTAGGCGGTCGGAGGCAGCTGCGCCGTGACGGTGCGGACCAGGTCGTTGAAGCGCACGGAACGGCGGTCCTGGTCCCCTGCCGACGTCGGGCGATTCATGGCCCGCGCCACGTCGGCCAGGTCGCGCACCGAGAGGTCCCGAGCCTGGCGGGCCAGTTCCCGGTCCGACTCGGGGGTGGCCGACTCGGCAACGGCACGTACCTTGTCGAGGCTGAGATCGCCGCTGTCGAGCCCGGCCGTCAGGTGGGGCAGGTCGAAGAGGCGCTCGGACAAGTGGGCGTACACCTTGGCGGTCGACATCGAGACGCCGAGACGCGCCACCAACCAGCCCTCGAGGGACGATGCGCCGTCGTCGCGCCAGCCTTCGCGCCGATCGAGCTCGCCGGCATGCTGAACGACGGTGGCCGCCAGGGAGGCCATCTGCTTGGCCGACTCGGCGATCACATCCATGAGCTCGCGGTTCGACTGCTTGGAGAGCTGGCTGGCGGTCGGCATCGAGAATGAACGGTCGGCGAGAGGTCGACGTGTCCGCGACCTTGCGACGCGGTGTCGACGTGTCCGCGACCTCACGCCACAATGCCGACGAGGTCCTGCAGTCAGAAGGCGGAGCCGAGTGGGGCGCGGGCGACGGTCGTGTAGACGTGACCGTCCGGCGAGGGCTCCGACGACACGAGATCGATGGCATCGATGGCGAAGGCGGCCTCGAAGGGGATGTTGGCCATCTCGCCCAGGGCGGCCACGCTGAGGCGACGGCCCTTCGCTCGGGCGAGCGTCAGATGGCCGTTGAAGGTCGGGTCGGTGGGTGCCTCGGGCACGAGCGACGCCGTGGCGTCACGGACGGCGGCGGCCAGGTTGTCGATCCCGGCGGCGGGGAGCTGCAGGACGCGCACGCCGGTGAACCAGCCCGTGCCCGGGCCGAGACGGCACTCGAGCGGGCCGGGCGTGGCGCCCGCGGCGGTGATGAGGGCCTCGGCGAGCGGTGGAATGTCGGCCGTGTCCACGTCGCCCAGAAAGCGCAGCGTGACGTGCCAGCGGGCCGGCCCCACGAAGCGCATGCCCTTGGTGCGGCCGAGTTCGAGCTGGAGGGCGCCCAGGCGCTTGCGGGTGAGCTCGTCGGGCCAGACGGCGACGAAGAGACGCACGGACGAGGTTCTAGTCGGCACCCTCGTCGATTGCGTCACGGTGGCGACCGCGGCGGCCCGGTTCGCGCAGGGCGAACACGGATTTCTCGACGCCCCGGCGGGCCTTCAGAATGGCTCGCTCCATGGCCAGGGCCTCCCCCGTCTCGGCTGAGTCGGGGTCGCCCGACGTGGCCCGGCTGAGCGCGTCGATGGCCAGGTCGGACAGCTCTTCGAGCACGCCCTCGAGCCGTTCGGCCATGTCCTCGAGGGCGTCCTCGGGGCTGCTCACTGGGGCAGCGTTGCCTGCTCGACGTCGTAGTCGCCGTCGGCGTAGGCGGCGCGCATGACCTTCTTGTCGAACTTGCCCACGCTGGTCTTGGGTACCTCGGCGATGAAGGTCCACTGTTCGGGGAGCCACCATCGAGGGACCCGCTCGGCCAGGAAGGCGACGAAGTCCGCCGGGGACGGGTTGCGTCCGGGCTTCGGGACCACGGCCACCAACGGGCGCTCGGACCACTTCGGGTCGGGGACGGCGATGACGGCGGCCTCGAAGACGTCGGGGTGCGCCATGACGGCGTTCTCCAGCTCGACCGAGGAGATCCACTCGCCGCCGGACTTGATGACGTCCTTGGTGCGGTCCGAGATGGTCAGGTAGCCCTGCTCGTCGATGCAGCCGACGTCGCCGGTGCGCAGCCAGCCGTCGTGGAACTTGGCCGGGTCCTCGTCCTTGTAATACGAGCCCGTGACCCAGGGGCCGCGGATCTCGAACTCGCCGACGGACTGGCCGTCGTTGGGCAGGGTGGTCCCGTCCTCGGCGACGACGCGCATCTCGACACCGGGGACGATCCGGCCGGCCTTGACCTTGTAGTACATGTCGTCATGGCCGTCCTTCTTGCGCGCCGGGGGCAGGCCGAAGGCGGCGAGCGGGCTGGTCTCGGTCATCCCCCAGCCCTGGATGATGGTGACACCGAAGCGCTCCTCGAAGGCCCGGATGAGCGACTCGGGGACGGCGGCACCGCCGGCGGTGATGGCGCGGACGGTGGAGAAGTCGATCTTCTGATCGAGGGCGAGCAGGCCGTTCCAGATGGTGGGGACGCCACAGGCCAGCGTGGGATGGAACTCGTTGATGACGTTGGCCAGCTGGTCCCCCATCAGGAACATCTGGGGCATGATCATGTCGGTGCCGGCCATGTAGGCGCCGTACGGCGTGCCCCAGGCGTTGGCGTGGAACATGGGGACGATGATGAGGATGCGGTCGGTCTCCATCATCCCGACCGACGAGGCGGCCTGCTCGGCCATGGTGTGCAGCCAGGTCGAGCGGTGCGAGTACACGACGCCCTTGGGATTGCCGGTGGTTCCGCTCGTGTAACACATGGCGGCGGCCGAGTTCTCGTCGAGGTCGGGCCATTCGAAGCCGGGTTGCTCGGCGTCGAGGAGCTCCTCGTAGGACAGGGTCTCGCCCAGGGGTGACGTGTCGCCCTCACCCGCCACGATGATCGTCTCGACGGTCTTGAGGTCGTCCTTGATGGCGGCCAGGAGGGGGACGAGGGAGGCGTCGACGATGATCACACGGTCCTCGGCGTGGTTGATGACGTAGGCCAGCTGGTCAGACGGGAGCCGGATGTTGAGCGTGTGCAGGACGGCCCCCATGGACGGGATGGCCAGATAGGCCTCCAGGTGGCCCTGGTTGTTCCAGGCGAACGTCCCGACCCGATCCCCTTCCTGGACGCCCAGGCGGGTCAGGGCGGCGGCCAGTTGCTCCGCCCGTTCCGCCACCTCGACGAAGGTGGCTTCGCGGTGGCCACCGGCTTGGACCGTGATGACCGTGCTGTCGCCGTGGACCTGCTTGCCGTGACGCAGGATGTCGCTGATCAGGAGCGGGCGCTCCTGCATGGTGCTTTTCATGGACCAAGTATGACGAGCCTCGTCCGGGCGTGCGTTGTGGGTTCGTCGCAGAACGACTGTTCCTTCTCGTGGCAGCACATGCGCTCGGAATTTACGACGGTCGGCGGTGAAAGCGCTGCTGGGGGCCTCCGGGGCCCTGGTGTGGTCGCTCGGGTTCGTCGTGGCGGGGTCGGCGGCGATCGAGCTGCCGGACAACGGTCAGTCCACCTTGCCCGGGGTGCACAGCGGGGCGAACAGCGCCGGGGCGGAGCTGCCGATGCAGCTGAACCGGCCACCTTCACAAGAACCCACAAGAGCCAGTTTGCGGTGACGAGGGATTTGCCATGCTCGCAAGGGCTCGGAATACCCTCACACTTTCCTCACACCTGCATGGCCGGATACGTATGCGGGCGGGCGACAATGACGGCGAATCTGAGCGAGAGGCGCTGTGCGCATGGATATGACTGGAAGCAATGGGATCTTCGCCGTGCCCGCGGAGCATTTTCCCGGATTGGTCGCGCTCATCGTGACGCCTCTTGCCTTGTGGGCTGGCGTCTGGATCATCCACCGGTTTGCCAATCATGGATCCGCCAGCGCCCTGCGGCTCTCTCGACGCCTCAGAGCCACGTCGTTTCCCGCCAAGGCATCGGTAGTGGCAATGGTGATCGGTGCAACGGTGCACGCCGCCATCGTGCCGACGCACTGGGGGGATGAACGCGTGCTGGCAGCGCTCTTCATCCTCGACACGTTGGGCTTCATTGGCGCCACGGTGTGGACCCTCGCCTCACGGCCCCACTGGCAGCTTGTGTCGGCAGCCATGCTCGGGGGTACCGTCGCCGGCTACGCCTTTTACCTCGCCAAGGGCTGGGAGACGGCTGACCCGGTCGGAATGACGGTGTCATTGATCGAACTCTCTGGGTTCTTTCTCTTGCTCTTCTCCGGACATACCGCCTTCACCGACCCCGGTCGGCGCAATCGGTTGGTCCTTAGCTCTCTCGGTGCCTCGACCGCATTCATCGTCGGGACCGTGGCTGCCACAGGAACCGTTGCGGCCACCACCTCCGTCGCGATGGCGTCTCAAGTCCATGGCTCGTCGGCCATGGGTGCGATGGGCGCGGACTCCTCGGGCACCAGGCACTCGAACTCACCTTCCTCAATGAGCGGCATGGATCCGACCTCGGGAAATCCTTCAAGTACGACGATGCCCACTATGGGCACGTCCGCTGCCGGTACCAACTCCTCGACGACTATGCCGGGCATGGGCACTTCCAATCCGAGTGGCGGAATGCAGACGATGCCGCCTGCGAGTTCGACCGGAGCAAGCACCATGCCTTCCATGTCCTCACCCACTGGCGATAGCGGGAATACAGGCATGCCTGGCATGCCTGGAATGGGGGCAGGCGGCGGGTCCAACTCGGCCCTTTCGCTGTCCACCACCTCCCCAGCCGGGAATATCACCTGGCCCTTGGCGATGGGAACGATGGGGGCGGGCATGCAGATGGTCACACCGACGTGCACGACCGCCCCCACGACGGCCCAACAGGCCGCTGCCGTCTCTTTGGTGGACCAAACGGTGAGCGCCGTCGCACCCTTCGAGAGCCTTGCCGCGGCCAAGGCGGCGGGCTACATCCCGATCACCCCAAGTGGGGCACCGGTGGTCCACTACGCCAACCCCGCATATCTGGCGAATCCCGACACACTCGACCCGGGTGCTATCGAGGCATTGGTGTACGCCAACACCTCGCACGGTGCGATCTTGGTCGCCGCAATGTACGCCATGGCGAACAACCAGGTTGGACAAACACCCCCGATGCCGGGTGGTTGCCTGACGGAATGGCACGTTCACACCAACCTCTGCTTCTCCAACACGAGGGGGGTCGTGGTCGGAACGGAGCACAACGGTGTCTGTACGACGGGATCGACTAATCACGTTACGCAGCCGATGATCCACGTCTGGCTCGCCCCACTCCCTGGGGGCCCGTTGGTCGTCGATGCCCCGGATGCGCAGGTGGTTGCCGCAGCTTCTCAGCTACCGGTTCCGAACCCGCCGAATCCAACGGCCTAGACAAGGGAAATCCATCGCGGAGCTATCGCTTCGCAGCTAGAGCTTTCTGGCTCGCCAGACCTCTTCACACGGCCACCGTTCGGCCCACCACGTCTCGACGAAACCGAACGGCGACGTTGCACCTGGTTCGGGTCGGAGCTCAACGAGGTCAAGGACCTCGAAACCGTTCTGCCTCAAGAGCCGAATCCAGTCGCCATGACCCAAGTGAAATTCGATGGTCGGGTCATCGGACCACTCGAAGCGATGCATCCCGAACTGAGGCCGCAGCAGCTCCGCCGTTGCCGGCGTCTCGTCCTCGTCGGGAACACAGAGCATGAACAGCGTGCTGTTGCCGAGAAACACCAACTCTCCACCTGAACGGAGCAAACGAGACGCCTCGGGTATCCAAGCGTAAGGATCGGCCCAGATAGCAGCTCCGTATTCACTGACCACGAGATCGAAAGAGGCATCAGCGAGGGGGACGTGCTCGCCCGAAGCCCGCACCAGAGGAAACGACAACCCGAACTCAGCCTGGAATTGTCGAGCGATCTCGAGTTGACCCCGAGACGGGTCGACGCCGACGGGAATGGCTCCGCATCGGGCCAGCCAAGCCGAGACATAGGCGGTTCCACATCCGAGTTCCAAGGTGGTCTTGCCGGGGAGATCGTCGGGGAGCAGCCGCACCGATTCCTCTGAGATTCCAAAGATGCCCCAGGTATGTTCGGTCGCCGACCACCCTCGACGGGCCGTCTTCAACTGATCGTCGTGGCGCTGGTCCCACGCAGCAGCATTGACTTTGATGTAGTCGAGCGGTCCCGTGTCCACGAGATCAGGCTATGGCAGACGCCCGAATCGGCCTGGCTCTGCGGGGTGTCCCCCACGACACGGGTGACGCCGGTACAGGGGGGAGACGAGGGAACGACTCTCTGACAGACGGCACTTCGTGAGTCGAGGATGAGCAGGGTGCCCTGGACGCGCCCGTCGCATCAGAGGGCCGACCGTTCCCTCTCGTGGCACGATGCAGACGGGTCAGGTGGGCCGCGGGACCCGGTGGTCAACGTCGGTGAAGGTGCTGCTGGCGGCGTTCGGGGCGCTGGTCTCGTTGCTCGGGCTCGTGGTGGTGGGGTCGGCGGCGACGGTCTTCGGCGGTGGGGCGCCGACGCCGTCGGCCGCCGCTACCGCGTCGATCCCGCCGGCCATGCTGACTCTGTACCAGCAGGCGGCAACGACGTGTCCCGGGTTGCCCTGGACGGTGTTGGCGGCGATCGGGACGATCGAGTCGGACAACGGTCAGTCCACCTTGCCCGGGGTGCACAGTGGGGCGAACAGCGCCGGAGCGGAGGGGCCGATGCAGTTCGAACCAGCAACGTTCGCGGCGTACGACGAGCCGGTACCTCCGGGCGGGGCCGATCCACCCAGCCCTTACGACCCGACCGATGCGGTGTACGCGGCGGCCCGGATGTTGTGCGCCAATGGCGCCGCCAACGGTGCGGACGTGGCGGGCGCGATCGAGTCGTACAACCACTCGTCGTCCTACGTGGCTCAAGTGCTGGCGTTGGCCCAGTCCTATGGGGGGACGACCGCGTCCCTCGTGCCGACGGGTTCGGGTGCCGGCGTGGTTGCGGCCGAGTGGGCCATGCAGCAGATCGGCACGCCCTACGTGTGGGGCGGCGAGACTCAGGGGGTGGGTTTCGACTGCTCGGGGCTGGTCCAGGCGGCCTACCGGGCGGCCGGCGTCGCGCTCCCCCGGGTGGCTCAGAACCAGTACGACGCGACGGCCAAGGTGGTGCCGGATGCGCCGCTCGCACTCGGGGACCTCGTCTTCTTCGGGAGCGGCCCGGGCGGCGTCGACCATGTGGGCCTCTATGTCGGTGTGCAGGGAGGGTCGAGCGTCATGGTCGATGCGCCCTTCACCGGGGCGGACGTGCGGGTCGAGCGGTTCCCAACCACGGTCGGTGCCGCGTTCGGGAGCCTGCTCTACGTGGGTGCGACCCGGCCGTCGTGATCGGGGGGATTGCGCCGTGATAGGTGGCACAGGTGGCCAAAATTTTCTCAGGTCCGGTGGGAGCAGTTGGTCCGGTGGCTGTCGAGGCCGCCGCATTCGGGGCAGACATCGCTGGCCAGGCAGGCCGCGCTGCCGCCGGGTTGGTCGGAAATCGACTCCCCTGCCTCCTCATCGCAGAGGACGCAGTTCAACGGGGTGCCGACCCGGTTCGCCCGACCGAGTGCCGTGAGCGTCCAGGGGCGCTCCTGGAACGGCGGCTTGTGGCGGACATGCTGGCGGTGTCCGCACTGGAGCAGCGCCACCCAATCCCCCACCTCGTCCGTCTCGAACCCGACAATCGCCTGTTCCATTCGTTGACGCTCTCCGATCACTGCTCTTCGTCGGATCATCGTGGAACGATGCTATCGTAGTACGATGCGATTGGGCGATGCCGACTACGAGGATTTGTTGGCGCTCAGGACGGGTTTGCGCCGCTTCCTCCGCTGGAGTGAGCAGCAGGCCGAGGCGGTCGGGCTGACCCCGGCGCAGCACCAACTCCTTCTGGCCATTCGAGGCCACACGGATCATCGGGGCCCGACCGTGGGCGAGGTGGCCGACTACCTGCTCCTGCGCCACCACAGCGCGGTCGGCCTGGTCGATCGGGCCGAGCAGGCCGGATTGGTGGCCCGGAGCCGTGACGAGACGGACCACAGGATCGTTCGGCTGCAGCTGACGGCGAAGGGGGCGAAGCGCCTCGATGGGCTCTCGGAGGTACACCTCGAGGAGCTCCGGCGCCTGGCCCGGACGGTGCCGGGGGCTTGGCGTGGGCTCCTCCCCCACCAGCCGCTGCACGGACTCACGCCCCCCTGACGGATACCCGTGGAGAAGCGTGCTCGGCCCTGACGGGCCTGCGCCTCTGGACGGTCGGTCAGACGGGGCGGCCGCGCAGGGCCCGGTAGCGCGTGACGAGCGCGGCGGTCGATGAGTCCTGACCGGACACGTCCGGCGCCGAGTCTGCGTTGAGCAGCGGAGCCAACTCCTTGGCCATGACCTTGCCCAGTTCGACGCCCCACTGGTCGAAGGAGTCGATGCCCCAGATGCAGCCTTCGACGAAGACCGTGTGCTCGTAGAGGGCGACGAGTTGGCCGAGCACCGACGGCGTCAGCTTCGGGGCAACCACCGTCGAGCTGGGGCGGTTGCCGGGCATGACCTTGTGCGGGACGACGGAGGCCGGCGTTCCTTCGGCGGCGATCTCCTCGGCCGTGCGCCCGAAGGCGAGCGCCTTGGTCTGGGCCAGACAGTTGGCCATGAGCAGGTCCTGCTGATCACCCGTTTCGTGCGTGCCCTCGGCGAAGGCGATGAAGTCGGCCGGGATGAGCTTGGTGCCCTGGTGGATCAGTTGGTAGAAGGCGTGCTGGCCGTTGGTGCCGGGGGCGCCCCAGAAGATCTCGCCGGTCTGGCCGGCGACGGGCGTGCCGTCGAGCCGGACGGACTTGCCGTTGGACTCCATGGTGAGCTGCTGGAGGTAGGCCGGGAAGCGGGCCAGACGATGGCTGTAGGGCAGCACGGCGTGGGTCTGGGCGCCGAAGAAATTGTTGTACCAGACGTTGAGCATGCCCGCGATGACCGGGAGGTTGTCTTCGAGGGGCGTGTGCAAGAAGTGCTCGTCGATGGCGTGGAAGCCGGCCAGCATCTCGTCGAAGCCGACGCGTCCGATGGCGACCATGAGCGCGAAGCCGATGGCCGAGTCGTAGCTGTAGCGACCGCCGACCCAGTCCCAGAACTCGAGCATGTTGTCGGTGTCGATGCCGAACTCGGCCACGGCCTCGGTGTTGGTCGAGACGGCGATGAAGTGCTTGGCCACGGCGTCGTCGCCGGCGTCGGCCCCCAGGCCGGCGAGGAGCCAGTCCCGGGCGGCCGCCGCGTTGGTCAGCGTCTCGAGGGTGGTGAACGTCTTGGAGCTGATGATGAACAGGGTGGTGGCCGGGTCGAGGTCGTGGGTGGCCGCGTAGAGGTCGACCGGGTCGACGTTGGACACGAAGCGGCTGGTCAGCCCGGGCATCGCCTCGTCGGCCAGGGCCTCGGTGGCCATGGCCGGTCCCAGGTCGGAGCCGCCGATGCCGATGTTGACCACGGCCCGGATGCGCTGGCCGGTGGCGCCGACCCAGTGGCCGTCGCGGATGTGCTCGGACAGCTCGCCCATCTTGTCGAGGACGCCGTGGACGTCGGCCGTGACGTCCTGGCCGTCGACCGTGAGCTTCTCGCTGGCCGGCATGCGCAGCGCGACGTGGAGGACGGCGCGGTCCTCGGTCGTGTTGATGTGCTCGCCGGCGAACATGGCGTCGCGGCGGGCCTCGATGCCGGCGGCCTTGGCGACGTCCAGGAGGAGCGACATGGTCTCGTCGGTGATGCGCTGCTTGGAGTAGTCCAGGACGAGGTTGGCCGCGGTGGCGGTGAGGCGCTCTCCCCGCCCGGGGTCGTCGGCGAAGAGCTGCCGGAGGACGAGGTCCTTGCCGACCTTCTCGTAGTGGGACTGCAGCGCCTTCCAGGCGGGAGTGGTCGTCAGGTCCATGACGCCGAATCTACGGTACGGCCAGAAAGTCGACGATGACCGGCAGGGCCTCGGGGTCCTGGAGGAAGAAGCCGTGGCCGCCGTCGAAGAGGCGCAGGCGTGCGCCGGGAATGGAGCGGGCCAGGAACTCGCTGTTGGCGGCCGGGGCGATCCCGTCGTACCGGCCGCCGGCGACCAGGGTCGGGCAGCCGATGGTGCCGAGACGGTCCGACGTGTCGTGGTGGCTCCGGGCCTCGAGCTGGAGGCGCAGGCCGGGGCCGGGAGAGGCGGCGGAGGTCGCGAAGCGCTCGATGATCATGGCGGCCAGGTCCGGGTTGGCCGCCCGCCAGGCGTCGTCCCAGCGGGTGTCCATGAGCGCGAGGTGGGCGGCCGGGCCCTCGTCCGGGTCCATGTCGGCCAGCTCCTGCAAGGGGTACGAAGCGCCGCCCGCTCCTCCCGACGAGGTGCAGCACAGGGCGAGCCGGCGCACCCGCTCGGGATGCCTGATGGCCAGTTCCTGGGCCACCATGCCTCCGAAGGAGATGCCGACGACCGCGCAGGCCTCCCAGCCGACGAGGTCGAGCAGGGCGGCGGCATCGTCGGCATAGTCGGCCATGGTGTAGGGACCGTCGGGGACCGACGTCTGCCCGAGGCCGCGCTGGTCGTAGGACAGGACCGCGAAGCCCTCGTTGAGGGCGCCGTCGGCCATCCGGGGCTGCTGGCGCAGATCACCTCCGGTGCCCGAGATGCACAGCAGGCGAACCGACGAGCCGTCGGCGGCGTCCCTGCCGGTCAGCTCGTAGTAGAGGTTGATTCCGTTGACGTGGCCGAAGGGCATCCGGGGAGCGTACCGACGTCAGCGCATGGCGAGCTGGCCCGGGGCGATCGGCGCCGGAAGCGACGTCGTCCCCATGAGCCAACGGTCCACCGCCGCCGCGCACGAGCGGCCCTCGGCGATGGCCCAGACGATGAGGCTCTGACCCCGGGTCTGGTCGCCGCAGACGAAGACGCCGTCGACGTTGGTGGCCCAGTCGACGTCGGCCACGACGTCCCCCCGGGGGGACACGTCCACCCCGAGCTCGGCCACCGCGTTGCGGCGCTCGGTCCCCACGAAGCCCATGGCGAGCAGGACGAGCTCGCATTCGAGCTCGAAGTCGGTGCCGGGCACCTCCTCGAAGACGGTGCGCCCGTCGTCGGTGCGCATCTCGACCACGTGACCACGCAGGGCCCGGACGGCGCCGGACCCGTCGTCCGCGAACTCGGTCGTCGTCACCGAGAACAGGCGCCGGCCGCCCTCCTCGTGGGCCGACGAGGTGCGCAGGATGAGGGGCCACTGCGGCCAGGGGTTGTCGACGGCCCGGTCGCTGGGCGGCTCGGCCATGATCTCGAGCTGGTGCACCGAGGCCGCCCCCTGGCGGTGGGCCGTGCCCAGGCAGTCGGCACCGGTGTCACCGCCGCCGATGATGATGACGTGCTTGCCCTGGGCGTCGATGAGCGGGGCGGCCAGCGCGCGCTCCTGGACGAGGTTGGAGGGCTTGAGGTACTCGAGGGCCAGGTGGATACCGTCGAGCTCTCGGCCCGGCACGGGCAGGTCCCGGGGCAGGGTGGCCCCGCCGGCCAGGACGACGGCGTCGAAGGCGGCGTGCACCTCGGCCGCCGGGATGACCCGGACGTCGGGGGCGCAGGCGGTCCCCGCTCCGCGCTCCTCACCCGGCTCGGACGGGCCCTCGACCGGGGCGTGGTCGCCGCCCACCTGGGTCGAGCACTCGAAGACGACACCCTCGGCCTCGAGTTGGGCCAGGCGACGGTCCAGGACGGCCTTCTCCATTTTGAACTCGGGGATGCCGTAGCGCAGGAGCCCGCCCGGGCGCTCGGCCCGCTCGTAGACGGTCACGGCGTGGCCGGCCCGGGCCAGCTGCTGGGCCGCGGCCAGGCCGGCCGGACCCGAGCCCACGACGGCCACCGACTTGCCGGTGCGCACCGTCGGCAGCTCGGGGGTCACCCAGCCCTCGTCCCAAGCCCGCTCGACGATCTCGTACTCGATGCGCTCGATCGTCACCGGCAGCTCGTTGATCCCGAGCACGCACGCCGCCTCGCAGGGCGCCGGGCAGAGCCGCCCGGTGAACTCGGGGAAGTTGTTCGTCGCGTGCAGGCGTTCCATGGCGCCGGGCCAGTCGTCGCGGTACACGAGGTCGTTCCACTCGGGGATCAGGTTCCCGAGGGGGCAGCCCTCGTGACAGAAGGGGATGCCGCAGTCCATGCAACGAGCGCCCTGCTGCTTGGTCGACTCCTCGGCGAAGGGCTCGTAGACCTCGCGCCAATCCCTCAACCGGACCGAGACCGGCCGGCGCCGGGGCAGCGAGCGTTCGAACTCGAGGAACCCCGTCGGCTTACCCATGAGCGGCCTCCATCACGGCCTGGTCGATCGGGCGCCCCTGGGCCTCCGCCAGCCTCGTCGCCTCGAGGATGCGCCGGTAGTCCCGGGGCATCACCTTCACGAACTCGCGCACCTCGCGGTCCCACGACGCCAGCAGGCGGGCAGCCACCGGCGAGTCGGTCTCGGCGGCGTGGCGTTGCACCAGCAGGCGCACCTGCTCGCTGTCCTCGACGTCGAGCGGCTCCACGTCCACCTCGGCGTCGTTGACCCGCACGCCGAAGGTCCGCCCCGGGTCGTAGAGGTAGGCCACCCCGCCGGACATGCCGGCGGCGAAGTTGCGTCCGGTCGGCCCGAGCACGACGACCAGCCCGCCGGTCATGTACTCGCACCCGTGGTCCCCCACGCCCTCGACCACCGCCGTGGCGCCGGAGTTGCGCACGCAGAAGCGCTCCCCCACCTGGCCCCGGATGAAGACCTCACCCGCCGTGGCGCCGTAGAGGATGACGTTGCCGGCGATGATCTGCTCCTCGGCCACGAAGGGCGAGTCCGCCGGCGGGCGCACGACGAGGCGGCCCCCGGAGAGACCCTTGCCGAAGTAGTCGTTGGCGTCGCCCCAGAGCCGCATGGTCATGCCCTTGGGCACGAAGGCGCCGAAGCTCTGCCCGGCCGAACCGGTGAAGGTCAACGAGATGGTGTCCTCGGGCAGACCGGCCCCGCCGTAGCGCTTCGAGATCTCCGACCCGAGCAGCGTCCCGACGGTGCGGTCCACGTTGGCGATGGGCAACTCGACCGAGACCGGCGTCCCCGAATCGAGCGCCGGGGCGCAGGCGTCCATGAAGGCGTGGTCGAGCGCCTTCTCCAGCCCGTGGTCCTGGAGCCGGGTCTGGCGGCGCTCCATCTCGGGCGCCACGTCGGGCTCGGCCAGAACCGAGGAGAGGTCGAGTCCGGCGGCTTTCCAATGGGAGACCGCCGCGTCGGTGTCGAGCAGATCGACGCGGCCGATTGCCTCGTCCAACGAACGCAAGCCGAGGGCGGCCAGATGTTCGCGCACCTCCTCGGCGATGTACTCGAAGAAGGTCACGACGAACTCGGGCTCGCCGCTGAACTTCGCCCGCAACTCGGGCTTCTGGGTGGCGATGCCGACGGGACACGTATCGAGGTGGCAGACCCGCATCATGATGCAGCCCGACACGACGAGCGGCGCCGTGGCGAAGCCGTACTCCTCGGCCCCGAGCAGCGCCCCGACGACCACGTCGCGCCCCGTCTTCAGCTGGCCGTCGACCTGGACGACGATGCGGTCGCGCAGCCCGTTGACGAGCAGGGTCTGCTGCGTCTCGGCCAGGCCGATCTCCCACGGGATGCCGGCGTGCTTGAGCGAGGTCAGCGGCGCCGCGCCCGTGCCGCCGTCGTGTCCCGAGATGAGGACGACGTCGGAGTGCGCCTTGGCCACACCCGCCGCCACCGTGCCCACGCCGACCTCGGCCACCAGCTTCACGTGGACCCGGGCGGCGGGGTTGGACGACTTGAGGTCGTGGATCAACTGGGCGATGTCCTCGATGGAGTAGATGTCGTGGTGGGGCGGCGGCGAGATGAGGCCGACGCCGGGCGTCGAGTTGCGGGTGCGGGCGATCCAGGGCCAGATCTTGGCGCCCGGGAGCTGACCGCCCTCGCCGGGCTTGGCCCCCTGCGAGATCTTGATCTGCAGGTCGTCCGCATTGACCAGGTACTCGCCGGTCACGCCGAAGCGCCCCGACGCCACCTGCTTGATGGCCGAGCGCCGCAGGTCCCCGTTCTCGTCGGGCGTGAAGCGGTCCGGGTCCTCGCCGCCCTCGCCCGTGTTGGAGCGCCCGCCCAGGCGGTTCATGGCGATGGCCAGCGTCTCGTGGGCCTCGGCCGAGATGGATCCGTACGACATGGCGCCGGTCGAGAAGCGCCTCACGATGTCGGCGACCGACTCGACCTCGTCGATCGGGATCGGGCCGCCGGCGGCCGGGCGCAGGCGCATGAGGCCGCGCAGGGTCCCCAGCTTCGACGCCTGGTCGTCGACGGCCGACGTGTACTCCTTGAAGATGGAGTACTGCTTGGAGCGGGTGGCGTGCTGCAGCTTGAACACGGTGCGCGGATTGAACAGATGGAACTCGCCCTCGCGGCGCCACTGGTACTCGCCGCCCACCTCGAGCTCGCGGTGGGCCCGCTCGGTCGGGCGGGTCTCGTGGGCGGCCAGGTGCCTCGTCGCCACCTCGGCCGCCAGGACGGAGAGCCCGACGCCGCCGATGCGCGACGACGTCCCGGTGAAGTACTCGTCGACGAGCGCGCCGTCGAGACCGATGGCCTCGAAGACCTGGGCCCCCGTGTACGAGGCCACCGTCGAGATCCCCATCTTCGACATCACCTTGAGCACGCCCTTGCAGCAGGCCTTGATGTAGTTGCGCCGGGCCTGGCGGGGCGAGACGCCCTCGAGCAGGCCCTCGGAGATCATGTCGTCGATGGAGTCGAGGGCCAGGTACGGGTTGACCGCCGCCGCCCCGAAGCCGATGAGGAGCGCCATGTGGTGGACCTCGCGGGCGTCGCCCGTCTCGATCACCAGGCCGACCTTGGTGCGGGCCTTCTCCCGGACCAGGTGGTGGTGCACGGCCGCCGTCAGCAGCAGCGAGGGGATGGGGGCCCACTCCGCCGTGGCGTTGCGGTCGGACAACACGATCAGGTTGGCCCCCTCCGCGATGGCCTCGGAGACCCGGCGCCGCACCTCCTCGATGGCCCGGCGCAGCGCCTCGCCGCCGGCCTCGGTCGGCTGCCCGGCCGCCCCGGCCTGGCCCACCTCGAAGAGCCCGTCGATGGCGAAGGCCTTGAAGCCCGGCGTCTCGCCGTGCTCGTTGACGTACATCAGCTTGGCCAGGTCGTCGCGGTCGATGACGGGCAGGGGCAGGAGGATCTGGCGGCAGGCGCCCTGGCTGGCCGCCAGCAGGTTGGCCTCGGGTCCGATGGTGGCCGACAGCGAGGTCACCAGCTCCTCGCGGATGGCGTCGAGCGGCGGGTTGGTCACCTGGGCGAAGAGCTGGGTGAAGTAGTCGTAGAGGAGGCGGGCGCGGTCCGAGAGGACGGCGATGGACGTGTCCGAGCCCATGGAGCCGAGGGGCTCGCCACCGGTCCGGGCCATCGGCGCCACGATGATCCGCAGCTCCTCGGTCGTGTAGCCGAACAGGCGCTGCTGGGTGACCACCCGCCCGTGCTGGGGCGTGAGCATGGTGCGGGCCGGCAGCTCGTCCAGACGGACCTGGTCGGTGGCCAGCCACCGGTCGTAGGGGTGCTGGGCGGCCAGCTCGGCCTTGATCTCCTCGTCCTCGACCAGACGGCCCTTGGCCGTGTCGACCAGGAACATGCGGCCGGGCTGGAGGCGTCCCTTGCGCACGACGCGCTCGGGGGCGATGTCGAGGACGCCGACCTCGCTGGCCAGGACGACCAGGCCGTCGTCGGTGACCCAGTATCGAGCCGGGCGCAGGCCGTTGCGGTCGAGGACGGCCCCGACGACGGTGCCGTCGGTGAAGGTGACGGCGGCCGGCCCGTCCCACGGTTCCATGAGTGAGGCGTGATAGCGGTAGAAGGCCCGACGGGCCTCGTCCATGGTGGCGTGGTTCTCCCAGGCCTCGGGGATCATCATGAGGACGGCGTGGGGCAGCGAGCGCCCGCCCAGGTGCAGCAGCTCGAGCACCTCGTCGAAGGAGGCCGAGTCGCTGGCCCCCGGCGTGCAGACCGGGTAGAGGCGCGCCAGGTCCCCTTCGATCAGGGGGGTCGAGAGGAGGGCCTCCCGGGCCCTCATCCAGTTGCGGTTGCCGGCCAGGGTGTTGATCTCCCCGTTGTGGGCCAGGTAGCGGTACGGGTGGGCCAGGGGCCAGCTGGGGAAGGTGTTGGTCGAGAAGCGGGAGTGGACCAGGGCCAGGCCGGACTCGAAGCGGGGGTCGCGCAGGTCGGTGAAGAACGTGCGCAGCTGCTCGGACGTGAGCATCCCCTTGTAGACGAGCGTCCGGGCGGACAGGGACGGGAAGTACAGCCCGTCGACGGCGTGCTCGGCCCGCTTGCGCAGGACGAAGGCCCGGCGCTCGAGGACCATGGTGTCGGGGCTGACGGTGTCGGGGCCGTCCGCCGGCGTCGGCGCCACGAAGACCTGCTCGATCCGGGGCATCGCCCCCAGCGCCGTCTTCCCCAGACCGTCGGGTTCGGTGGGCACCACACGCCACCCGAGGACGTCGAGCCCCTCTTCGGCGGCCAGCCGCTCGACCACGGAGCGGGCCTTGAGGGCGTCGTCGTCGTCGACGGGGAGGAAGGTCAGCCCGACCGCGTACCCGCCGGGCGCCGGTAACGAGAACCCAGAGTCCGCCACCGCTTCGGACAGGAACCGGTGCGGGACCTGCACCAGGATCCCCGCCCCGTCGCCCGTCTCCACCTCGGCGCCCGAGGCGCCCCGGTGGGCCAGCCGCTCGAGCACGGTGAGGCCACGGTCGACGATGTCGTGGTCGGCCCGGCCGTGGAGGTCGGCGACCATGCCGACGCCACAGGCGTCGTGCTCGTATGCCGGGTCGTAGAGGCCAGTGGCCATCGGCGTCCTTCCGTGTGGTCCGAACGAGAACGAGTGAACGAGGTGCAAGGAACCGGGACGACGTTGGCCCGAACGGTGCCCGAAAGGGCGAAGGTCAAGAATACACGACCGCACTCGTAGGCTGAGCAACGGTGCCCGTTCCGCCACGCCCCCCGTCCCCGACGTCGTCGCAGGCCAGCGTGCACGTCGTCGGCGGCGGCGTCATCGGCCTGGCCTGCGCCTGGCGATTGTCACAGAACGGTCACACCGTGACGGTGATCGCCCCCCGGCCCGGCGGCCCCGACGGCGCCTCGCACGTCGCGGCCGGCATGCTGGCGCCGGTCACCGAGGCCCAGTTCGGCGAGTCGGCCCTCACGGCCCTGCTGCTCGAGGGGGCCGCCCACTGGCCGAGCTTCGCCGGCGAACTCGCCACCGCCTGCGGCCTCCCCGACGCGGCCGCACTCGGCTACGACACGACCGGGACGGTCACGGTGGCGCTCGATACGTCCGACCGCGCCCATCTCGACGACCTCTTGGCCTACCAGCACTCGCTCGGCCTGACCGCTCATCGGCGCAGCGCCTCGGCGTGCCGCCGGCTGGTGCCCGCCCTGAGCCCGACGCTGCGGGGCGGGATCGAGGTGCCGGGCGACCACCACGTCGACAACCGGGCCCTGCTGGGGGCCTTGGTCGAGGCCGGCCGGCGGGCCGGGGTGGCCTTCGTCGAGTCCTCGGTGCGCGCCGTCGAACCCGGGCCCGTCCTCGTCCTGGCGGACGGCAACCGCCTCGGCACCGACCTCGTCCTCCTGGCGGCCGGCGTCGGCCTGGCCTCCGTCGGCGGTCTCGAGGGGGCCGGCCTGCCCCCGCTGCGCCCGGTCAAGGGGCACGCCGTGCGTCTCGGTCCCACCGCCGGTGCGCCTCCCCTGCTGACCCGCACCGTGCGCGGGCTGGTGCGCGGGCACTCGGTCTACCTGGTTCCCCGGCCCGACGGCTCGCTCGTCGTCGGGGCCACCGTGGAGGAGCGGGCCGACACCACCGTGCAGGCCGGGGCGGTGCACGAGCTGCTGTGCGACGCCCGGGCCGTCGTGCCCGGGATCGACGAGCTCGAGTTGCTCGAGGCGTCCGCCGGCCTCCGTCCGGCGACGCCGGACAACACCCCCTGTATCGGCTGGACGGCGCTCGACGGGGTGGCCGTGGCCACCGGCCACTCTCGCAACGGCATCTTGCTGGCGCCCCTGACCGCGGCGGGCGTGGTCGGTCTGTTGTCGCGACGTCCGGTCGCTACTCCATGAGTCGTCGCCCGCTGTCCCTGACCGTCAACGGCGACGCGCTCGAGCTGGCCGCCGGCAGCACCATCGCCGACCTGGTGGTCGCGTTGACCGAGGAGGACGATCCCAAGGGCGTCGCCGTCGCCGTCGACCGCTGCGTCGTCCCGCGTTCGGAGTGGGCCAGCACGCCCGCCCGGCCGGGGTCGCTGGTCGAGGTCGTGACGGCCGCCGCCGGGGGGTGAGGATCTTTGTCACGCGTGGGGCACGGTGAGAGACTCGAGCGGATGTCGATCCCCCCTCACCGCGGCCCGACGGCGTTCGTCCTGGCCGGCGGGGGCACCAAGGGATCCTTCGAGGTGGGCGTCCTCCAGTACCTGATCGGCGTCGAGCGCATCGTCCCCGAGATCGTGACCGCCACCTCGGCCGGCGCCATCGCCGCCACCGTGCTGGCCCAGGCCCGCACGCTCGACGAATTCGCCCGTCGGGTCGACGAGATCGAGGGCGACGTCCTCGCCATGACCACCCCCGAGCGCGTGTTCGGCAAGCAGGAGTGGCTCGACGCCCTGGAGGGGACCCGGCTGGGCCGGGAGATCCAGCAGGAGATCACCGAGGGGACCCGGCCGCCCTTCCCGCTCGGCTCGGCGATGACGCTCCCCGGCGACGGCCTGGTGCCCGCCGCCGCGTCGGACCGCCAGGCGCGGCGCTCGGCCCGTCGGGCCCGGCGGCGGCGCCAGCGCCACCTCCTCCGCCTCTTGGCCGGGGCCGGGCTTCGCCTGCCCCGGGTGCGCCGTCGCCTGCGCACGAGCGGCAGCGCTGTGCTCAACCTCGAACCACTGGCGACCGCCCTCCACGAGGGCGCCAACGGGATCGAAGCGGTCGATCCCGCCCTGATCCGCCGGCCCGGCCTGCAGTTGCGCCTGGCCGTCACCGCGCTGCGGGCCGGCGTCCTGCGCTACGTCACCGAAGACGGCACCATCGTCGAGGACGACGCCCGGACGCCGGCGACCGGCGAGTCGCTGGGGCCGGTCAACGTGGTCGACGGAGCCATCGCCTCGGCCAGCGTGCCCATGCTCTTCCCGCCCCACGCCATGGCCGACGACGACTACGTCGACGGCGGGGTCATCGAGATCATCCCGGTGCGGGCCGCCGTCGAGCTGGGGGCCACCCGCATCATCGCCGTGGTGGCGGTGCCCCTCGTCCTGCCTCGCGACGAGCGCGACTACGCCTCTGCGCCGGCCGGCTATATCGGGCTGCGGGCGATGGCCATGATCGGCATCGCCGACCGTCAGCAGGCCAACCTGCGCACGCCACTGCCGGAAGGCACCACGCTGACGACCGTCGACCCTGTCGTCGACGTCGTCGGCCTCTTCGAGGTGCAGCCGGGCCTCCTGCGCATCAACAAGGACTACGGCTGGCTGCGCGCCGCTGACGTCATGGCGCAGGGCGATGCCGACCTCCTGGCCGACGTGGCCGCCGGCACCCACGCGCTGACCGAGGCACGCAGCGAAGCCTGGCGCCTCGAGGAGATGCTCTGGCGCGCCGGCAGGGACTCGTCCGCGCCGGCCGGAACGCTCTCGCTCGTGCGTGAGCAGAAAGAGCGCATTCGCACCATCGTCGAGCAGCGCAAGCAGCTCGGGTTCCCGGTCCCCGACGGGTGTGCGGCGTGGTGGAGCGACTACGAGATGCATGTCGCCGAGCGTCCCGCCTCGTTGCCGGTGACACCCATGTCGCCTTTGCCCGTAGGACACGGGCGCTGACGCAACCGCGCCACAACACCCGATCTCGTCAGACGGTCGGGCCGCCGAGCCACCCTCGGAGTCGGAACATGACGAAGAGGGAGATCGCCGCAACCAACTCGAATCCGACGCCGAACACCCAAAAGGTCCAGGCCGGTGCGATGAAGTGCACCAGTGCGGCGAAGTTCTGACCGAAGAACCCGGTCAGGAAGGTCAAGGGCAGGAACACGGTGGCGATGATGGTGAGCTGCTTCATCACCACGTTCAGCCGGTTCGACACGGTCGAGAGATGGGTGTCCATGACGCTCGAGAGCAGGTCCCGATAGTTGTCGATGTAGTCGGCCAGGCGGATCATGTGGTCGTAGAGGTCGCGGAAGTACCGACCGGCCTCGTCGGTCATGCCCGGGACGTCAGCGAGCCCGGAGTTGATGTCGCTCATCATGTCCCGCTGGGGCGCCACGACCTTGCGCATCGCCATCAGCTGACGCTTCATGGCGAAGAGCTCGCCCAGCTGCGCCTCCGTCGGTGCCTTGAGGATGTCGTCCTCGAGTGAGTCGATGCGGTCGTCGAAGGCGGACAGGTAAGGAAAAAAGCTGTCGGCCAACGCGCTCAACACGAAGTAGACGATCACGATCTGTGGTGAGTCGACGTTCTGCGAGTGATGGGCTCGCAACAAACGTTCGTGGACCTCGGCGATGGGCTGGCAATGCCCCCGATGGACGGTCACGATGTAGCGATCGGTCCAGAAGCAGTGGACCTCCGCGTCCGGCTTGCCATCGGGATCGGCCCCACGGGCCACCAGGTAGACGAAATTGTCGTAGGTGTCCATGCGGGGCCGCTGATCGAATCGTTGCGATGCTTCGACGGCCAGGGGGTGGAACTTGAACTGCTGCGTCAGGAGGTCCGCCACGCTGCCGTCGTGGGCCTCGTCGTCGAGGTCGAGCCAGAAGAACGCGGTGCCGGCCAGCGCGGCCTGGACGTTCTCGACCGTGGCCGCCACGTCGTGTTGGTCCTTGCGATGCAGGGTCCCGATCACGGATCGATTCTCACGGACGCGTTCGGGCTCGGGTGGGATGGTCAGGCGAACCGGGCCGGGTCGAACCCGTTCGGAAGGGGCGGCTCGTCTGCTCCCGGTGCACTGGCCCGTGATGGCATAGGCCAGCAGCCGGCTCGAGTAGGGCCCCTGGAGGAGGCCGTTGGCGCCGTGCCCGGTCACCACGAACGCATTGGACCAACCGGGGACGACCCCGACGAGGGCGTGGTCGTCGGGAGACGTGGGCCGCAGGCCGACCCGGGTTTCGAGGTAGCTGGCCTCCCGGAGTCCCGGCGCCACGACCAGGCACTCGCGCAAGAGCTCGTGCAACCCGGCCGCGGTGGCCGTCGTCGAGAAGCCGGCGCCGGGCTCGAAGGTGCCGCCGCAGGCGACCCGCCCACCGGGCCACGGGACCAGGTAGTGCGTAAGGAGGGGCTGCACAATGGGCCAGTCGCCGCTCGCATCGTCTACGCCGAGATGGACGATCTGGCCCTTGGTGGGGCCGACGGGGAGTGGGCAGGCCAGCCACTCCCCCATGGCCGAGGTCCAGGCCCCGCCGGCGACGGCCAAGGTCTCACAGGAGAGGTGGCCCTCTGTGTCGACGTCCACGGCCGTGACGCGACCGTGGCTGCCCTCCACACCGGTCACGGTTCCGGCCACGAAGATCGCGCCCCGCGCCTCGGCGCCGGCCCGGACGGCCGCCGCCATCCCCCGCCCGTCGACCCGGGCCCCGCTCGGAGCGTGGAGCGCCCGGTGGACCTGACCCAGCGGCGGGAAGAGTGCCGAGGCCTCCGCCGGCGTGATCTCGAAGGCCTGGCCGGGTGAGCGCTGGTCGACCATCTCGGCGAACGGTCCGTACCACTCGTCCTCGTGTGGGCGCAGGCTGACCGAGAGGAGCCCGCAGCGCCCGTACGCGGCGCCCGCTGCGTCCACTCCGTCCCCGGCCAGGCGCTCGAGCAGTCCGGGATAGTGCACACCGCACCCGCGCAGGAAGGGCCACAGTTCGGGGTCGCCCTCCATGCTGGTCACCGGCGAGAGGATCCCCGCTCCAGCCGCGGTGGCCCGACCGGGGCTGCCGGCATCGACCACCGTGACGGCTGAACCCATGGAGGCCAGCTCGTAGGCCAGGGTCACGCCCACCAGCCCACCCCCGACCACCACCACATCTGTGCGCTCGCTCACGGGCACGGAGTCCAGCAGACTCCCCGGGTTGGGGCACACTGAGCGCCATGGAGGTGCGACGCACGCCCGAGGCACGCTTCGGCGACCTGCCCGGGTGTCCCTTCGAACCCCGCTATGTCACGCTGCCGGACGGCCTGCGGGTGCACTACGTCGACGAGGGGGCCGGCGGTGCCCCCGAGACCGTTCTGCTGCTGCACGGTCAGCCGACGTGGTCCTACCTCTACCGGAGTGTGGTGGCCCGCCTGGTCGAGCGTGGGCTGCGGGCCGTCGCCCCCGACCTGATCGGTTTCGGCCGTTCGGACAAACCGGTGGCGCCGACGGCCCATTCGGTCCAGGCTCACGTGGATTGGATGGCGCAGTTCACCGAGGCCCTCGGGCTCGAGGGTGTGACCCTCGTGGTCCAGGACTGGGGCGGGCCCATCGGTCTCGGTTCCCTGGCGGCGCGGCCAGTGCTGGCCCGTCGCGTGGTGGCGGCCAACACCGCGCTGCACACCGCCGATGCCTCGTTGGCCGGTCGACTGGCGTGGCCCGTGCACGACAACGGCGACGGCTCGGTCACCGTCGATCAGATGCTGCTCGACTATCAGCGCCTCACCCAGGACCTGGCGCCCTTCCGTCCGAGCGTGTTCGTGCAGGGGGCGACCGTCTCGGACGTGCCCGAGGCGGTCCTGGCCGCCTACGACGCTCCGTTTCCCGACGACTCCTACGCGGCCGGGCCCCGCCGGCTCCCGGCGCTGATGGGGACGACGCCGCGCAGCGAGTGCGCCCGCATCAACCGGGGCAGCGTCGACGCGTTGCGGGCCTCGGGTCTGCCGCTGCTCACCGCGTTCTCTGACGGCGACCCCGGGACGGCGGGGTGGGCCGAGGTGCTGGCCGAGTGGATCCCCGGTGCGGCCGGGCGAACCCACGTGACCATCTCCGGTGCCGGCCACTTCCTCCAGGAGGACCGTGGTCCTGAGCTGGCCGACGTCGTGGCCCAGTTCGTGGAGGCGACCGGCTAGGAAGCGGGTGCGGCGCCCTCGGACTCGGACTCGGCGGCGGGCGCCAGGGCGTCGGGCTCCGGCGGAGCGCCGGTTCCGAGCTGCGCTTTCAGCGCGGCAAGCTCGTTGTCGACCTGGGCGTCGGTGCCGACCTGATCGAGCTCCTTTTGAATGTCGTCGGTGCCACCGCCGACATCTTCGAGCACACCGGACTCGAGCAGCTCGTCGAGGGCACCCGAGCGGGCCTGCATGGTGGCGATCTTGTCCTGGGCCCGTTGGAGCGACGCGCCCGAGTCGTTGAAGGACTTCGAGATCCCCGCTGCGCTCTCGTCCACCGTCGAGATGGCCTTGGCCGCGGTGTACTGGGCCTTGAGCGTCTCCTTCTGGGTGCGGAAGTCGTTCACCCGCTTCTGCAGGGCGTCGAGCGTCGTGGTGAGCTTCTTCTCCTCCTCCTCCAACTGCTGGCGCTGAGGTTCCATCTCGTCGATCTGCTGCTGGGCCGCCGCCTTGCGGGCCAGCGCCTCCTTGGCCAGGTCCTCCCGGTTGGCCTGCAGCGCCTGCTTGGCCTGGTCCTGCAGATGGTCGATGGTGTGCGAGAACTGCTCCTCCTGGAGTTCGAGGCGCTTCTTCGACGCCGCCAGGTCGACGAGGGCGCGCCGCACCTGAGTGATCTGTTCGAGCATCTTCTCGTAGGAGAGGTCGAGCATCTCGTCCGGCTTCTCGGCAGCGTCGAGCGCCTTGTTCGACTTGGCCTGCACGATGTCGTGTGCCCGCTGGAAGATGCCCATGGTTCCTCCCTGGAGGGTCGTCCGTCCGCCCCCACCATAGAGCCCAAACAGGGCAAATGTGACGGCTGTCGGCCCCGCTCTGCCGTCGTGCCGTGAGGGGGACGGTCGCCCACCGGCAACGAATCCGATGCCGCCACGATTCGGCCCGTCCCCGTCGATGGGTGCGTCCCCGAAGGCGCGTTTCCCAGTGCCCACGGCACACGTGTCGTGACCGACACGGATGGCGGAAGCGACGACCAGTCCGGCCCGGGCCGTAGAGCCGGCGCCGACGTCTGCGCCACCTCGGAGCTGCTTCACGTTTCCGTTCGGCCGCCTCCGTCTGTCCGTGGAATCAGGTCAGCGCCGGCAACGTCACAGACGCGCCGAGTGCGGGTGCTCGTCATTCTCGTCTTTGGGGTGCAGATCGGTTGCTGTCGCAGAGGTCGTCGGGAATCCCGACGTCGTGTTCTCTCGGTGAGGTTCGTCTCTCAGCCCACGACGTTGAGCGCGGATGCAAGCGCCTGCACCTGCTCGATCCGGAAGGCCCGCGTGATGCCAGCCTTTGCCGACACCGAGTCAAAGCCATGGAACGCGCCCTCGGCGATGTGCACGGCGCAGGGCACGCCAGCGGTGCGTAGCCGCTTGGCGTAGGTGATGTCCTCGTCGAAGAACAGGTCCAGGCTGCCGACGCCGATCCATGCGGGCGGGAGGTCGGACAGGTTCTCCTCGCGGGCGGGTGCGGCCAGAGGGCTGACGTCAGGGGCACCGGGCTCGCGGCCGAGATACGAAGTCCAGCCGAACCGGTTCGCCTCGCCGTTCCACAGCCGGAAGTACCGCTCGTCGACGTCTGTGCGTAGGACTGTTCGGTCGTCGAGCATGGGATACGAAAGGAGCTGGAAGCGCGGCATGACCGCCCCTCGCTCGCGGGCGAGCAGGGCCAGTGCCGCCGCCAGTCCCCCGCCGGCACTGGCTCCCCCGATGGCGATCCGCGTCGCGTCCACGTCGCCCCGTTTGGCCAACCATTCCAATCCGTCATGGCAGTCGTGCAGGGCAGCGGGGAACGGGTGCTCCGGAGCCCTTCGGTAGCTCACCGCAGCCACGAGCACCCCGAGCTTTTGGGCGAAGACCTGACAGACCGCGTCGTCCTGTGTCGCGCTCCCGATGACGAAACCGCCCCCATGGATCCAGAGGACGGCCGGGTACGGGGTGGACGCGGCCGCCGGGGGGTGGTGGACGCGGATCCTGATCGAGCCGACCGTCTCGGTCTTGACTCCTGCGGGCGCCGACCGACGCTCCATCAGCGGCTCCAGTCGGCGCATCAGGGGAAACATCCTTCGAGTGCTCCCGCCGCGTGGGAGCAGTACCGCCAAGCGTCGGAGGTCAGGATCGAAGGGCGTCGAGGCCATGGCGGCCGAGCATAAGCCGGTCCTCCCGAGCGACGCAGCTCCATCTGGGCGCGCCAACCCCCACTTGGCGACAGCCTTCTCTTATGCTCCCGGCGTGCGGGCCAGCGTGTTCCGGCGTTTCGGCGCCCTGATGACCTGTACAGCCCTCTTCGGAGTGGCCCTGGGATTCGACACGTCGGCGTCGGCGACGCCGACGAGCGAGCGCCCCCATCCGTTGGTCGGCGCCTACTACTACCTCTGGAATCCGGAGAACCTGGCCACGGGCACCCTGCGCGCACATTTGGATCCGCCACAGCAACCGCCGTCCGCATTGGTGAACTCGCAATCGTCCGCAACGGCGGCCCGAGACATCACAGACGCCCGAAAGGCTGGCATCAACTTCTTTGCCATCGACTGGTGGCCCGATGACCCCGGGTACTCGGGCAGGAATTACGAGCAGGCCGACGACGCCATGAAGGACTTTCTCGCCGCGCCCGATCTGAATCAGATGAAGTTCGCCATGTTCTACGAAACGTGGAACCTGGGCTTCGATCCCCCCTACGAGGCCACGCCCGTCACGTTTCAGATGGAACTCCACTTCGAGTCGGACATGATCTCTTTTGCCAAGCACTACTTCTCGAACAAGTCCTACCTGCGGATCGATGGGCGACCCGTGGTGTACCTGTATCTGACGCGGACTCTGACGGGGAACGTGGGCGCCTTGATCGACGGGGCGCGCAAGGTACTCGAGGAGCACGGTTTCAACCCGTTCTTCATCGGGGACGAGGTGTACTGGCGGGTCACGCCGGAGGCCCAGTTACCCCAGGGTCCGGTGCTGACCACGACACCTCAGGTGCAGCGCATCGAACAATTCGACGCCGTGACCTCCTACATCGACTACTACGGCGATCCCGAGGCGATGTTCGGACCGGCCATTGATTCGACGGGATATCCGGGATCAACGAACATCGCTGCCGACCAACGGTTCCTTCTGACCGTGTACCGGAACGCCACGCACAACCGGATTCCGGTCATCCCCGACGTCGCACCGGGCTTCAACGATCGCGGTTTTCGATTACCGACGAACCATCCCGCACAGCCACGGCAATGGTTGCCCGGAGCCGGACCGGCATCGACCCTTGACCACTTCTTCAAGTGTGTGGCCATCCCCGAGGTCGAGCCGTCGTTGCCCATCGTGATGGTGACGTCTTGGGATGACTGGAACGAGGACACCGGGATCGAACCGATACCGGGAACCCCCACTCGGACTGACGACAGCCCCTCGGGCACCGCCTACACCCAGGGGTACGAGTATGGCGACGTGGGCCGGAGCGACGTCAGCGTCCTCCGCCACGATGTCAACCTCTTGGACCAATCCCTCTCACCGGGCGGACTGACGCCGCGCCAAAGGGCATCCTTGGCTCAGGAGTGCACTGCTCCGCGGTGATGGTGTCGTCGAACCCGTCCCACCCCGGGCCCGATCGAACGATCAGAGCGGGGTGGAACTCAATTCACCGTGAGCCAAACGTTGCTACCGGCGATACCAGCGGGTGAACCTCTCGGATGTCTGGCCCTCTAGGTGAAGGTCAGCTGCACGTTGGAGTCGCTCGAGACGTACTGCGCACTGAATGTCCCCGACACCGTGGTGAAGGTCGTCCCTCCGAGCCCGGCAGACTTGAGCACGATCCAGGTGGCTCCGACCGAAGGGTGGAACCCGCCAGCCAGCTTCGCCGAGACCGTTCCGGCGATGCTCGCGGTGCCGGTGACGTTCAACAGGCCGATGCTCGTAGAACTTGCCAGTGCGGGCTTGAAGCTGCCCAATGAGGACTGGGTATACGTGCCCGTGACGTCAACCGCATCACCGGCTGCGATTTGCAGCACCTTGGTGTTGTCGAGCGAACCAGTGATGTTGAGCACGGTGCCGGTGCCGGCGATCTTGATCTTCTTCCCGTTGGTCACGGTGTCGCCCGCCGGAAGAACGAACGTCCCGCCTGCCTGCGCCGTGATCTTTCCCGAGTTCGTCACGTTGCTGCCGAACACGAACTCGGTCGAAGTGTACGGATTCGAGGGGAACTCGAGCGTTCCGGTGTTGGTGAACGACGAGCCGGTAAAGGTCAGCGTTGCGCCGTCTTCCGGCTCCAACACCCCGGCGTTTGTCGTCGCGTTCGACGCGATGTGAGCGAAGGATGACCCGCCGTCACCAATGAGGACCGTGTACCCCTTTGGCACATTCCCGTTCAAGGTGCCCGTGATGTTCGCCATGAACAGCTGATCGGACGCCAGACCGGTGGCACACGCCGGACCGGCAACCACTGCACCGACGAACGTCAGGCCTTGACTGGCCTGGCCGTCAAGTCCGATGTTCACCCTATTGCCGCAGATGCTGCCGCCCGAGATGGAGACGGGTGCCTCCACGTTCACTGTGCCGTTGTTGTCGATGATCCCATCTTGAGAGACAGTTCCCTGCGGGCTGGCGGTGCTCGAGATCGCCAGGGACTGACCAGTGGCGACCGTGATGGTCCCGGTCGAGGTGTTGCTGAGCGCCCCGGTGCTGGGCAGGTTCATGGTCACGGGAGCATTGACCGTGAACTTGCCCTTGTTCACCAGATTGGTGAAGTTGTAGATACTGGAGAACGAGCTGGCAGGAACCTCCAAGGTGCCTTTGTTCGTAAGGGTGGAGGTGTCCGTAAAGGTCCCCTCCCAACCTGGCTCGAGCGTGCCCGAGTTCGTGATTGCTCCCAAGAACGTGATATTCGATTCCGACGAACCGCCATTACCCATCTCGACCGTGTAGGCAGCGGGAATGTTCCCGCTCAGCTTTCCATTGGTCGATACGTTGGCAAAGTCGATGTTGTCCTTCAAAGACCCAGAGTTGCACGAGCCGGATCCGACTGACGCGGCGAAGGTGAGGGTACCTACGGATCCGCCGTCAGTGCCGATCTCGAGCGGCGCCCCGCAGATACTGCCTCCATCGATGACGACGGCATCGGAGACAGTCAACGCGTTCGATGCGACGACGTCGATGATTCCGTCCTGGGTGAAGGTCCCAGTGTTGCCGCCCGGGCTTGAGAACGTGAGCGAGGTGGCACTTGGCACATCAAGCGTGCCTGTCGAGTCGTTCAAGAAGGTGGAGCTGGACGATGGAAGGGTGTAGGTGCTTCCGCCCCCGGTCTGGAAAAGGCCCTGGTTGTCGAAGCTTCCAATGCTGAACGCGCTCGGCGTGTTGAGCGACTCGTCAACGGTTCCGGCATTCGTGAATGCTCCCGTGACAGCCAGTGTGCCTCCCCAGTTGAACGTGAGGCTGCTTCCTGTGCTGTTGGTGACGCTGGCGAAGGTCACCGCCGGCTCGCCACTGCCACTGTTTCCGATCGCAAGCGTGGGAGTTGAGCCCGAACCACCCAAGGTGACGGCTCCGGCGTTGATCGTTTCGTTTCCGATCGTCACGGTGTAGGTCCCGGGAGCCGTGATGCAGGCGGCAGCACCCGTCCCTGGAGGTGCGTTGAGGCTCCAGTTTCCATTCGTGTCCCAGGACCCACCACTCGAGTTGGTCCACGTGTCGCCCGAGCATCCCACCGCTCCGGCAGGGGCGCCGGTGGCAACGAAGCTCATCACAGCCGCGCCGGTCATGGTTCCTATCGCGGCGATCGCCATCAGCGCTCGGACCCCAATCCAGGATCTGGTCGCGAAAGCACCGCCAGAATTTCGACTTACTGAAGACATCTGTGCCTCTTTCTTTCCGCCGCACGCTGATGCGTCTTCATCCCGCGTCGAGCACAGCTCGACAAATCACTCAGAACCGTAGTTGGAAATGGATCGAATTACTACTGCGAATTGCGGAAAAGTCGATACCATCAATCCGTGTTCTCCAGACAAAGTACGAAGGTCCCACGGACAGTGACTTTTGTCATATTTGAGAGCACTAGTCCCGGTTCCGGCTCCAGTCCGTCGGTGGAAATTGCTCCGATTGCGAACCGTCACCGATGCGCTGCATCCGCGGGGAGTCCAACCCGCGAGTCACGTCAACGATGAGGCCGGCACGCGGACTCTCGACGTATGCCGCCTGCTCATCGGCTGGGTTGCCCGAATATGGCTGTCTGCGTTCACACCACGCGTGTGAGCGGAATGGCACGGTCGGCGATAGCGACGAGGCGAGATCCCCTCAAGTGATTGTTGGGGGCCGAACCTCTCGGGCACTGGAGCACCCTTCCTTGCCGCTTCTCCCGTAGATCCTCTCGTTCGCATCCCGCGATGTCAGGCGAGGAGTTTGGCCAACGCAGTAGGCCTGAAACGGCGGAGGGAATTGAGAAGGGGCGGGACCCACTGGGTCCCGCCCCTTCGAAGAGGATCTCGTCCTCAATACGTACCTAGCAGCTGAAGAAGAGCGGCTGGCCTCCACTGAGGGCAAGCAGCGCCGCCGACCCACCCGGAGTGGGATCGCAGCTGTTGTCGGGGTTCGCCGGCACGCTGTTGGGGTCCATCGGGCCGTACTGGTTCAAAATCGGCGCTGACGGCGGAAGCATGGGGCTTCCGGGGTTGTTGAACCCACTGAAGTCAACGACGTTGATCGTGTCGGACCACGTATTCCCGGCGAAGTTGTTGGCAAACGCCGCGCCCGGATTGGAATTCAGGCCGTCCTGGTTCGGCGCGTAAGCACCTTCGACCACAACTCCGGCCTCGTTGGTACTCACCGTGTTGCCGACGAAGTTGTTGAAACTGCTGCCGTAGAAGGGGTCTCCGGGATTGCAACTCGGTGCCGCTGCGCAAGCCGTGCCCGGGCCACTCACCACGACCCCAGCCGTGCTGCCGCCGAAGCTGTTGGCTGTGTCGCCTGCGCCGACGACACCAATCCCTGCATTACTGACGCCTGTCAACAGCAGGTCCACCTGGGCGCTGGTCGTGACGGTATTGCCCGAAACAACGACCGCGTTGCTCGTACTGTCGAGCTGCATGCCCACGCCGTATCCGTCGGCACCGGTGGATGCGCCCGAAATAGTCGCGCCCGACACGGTGTTGCCGTCGATGGTCCACTGACCGACGGGTGCCGCAACCAGCCCGAACTGCGGGACCTCGCCGGCGTAGATGTTCTCGTCGTTGCTGGACACGTGGTTGTTGTCAATGGAGACCGTCCCGGCGTTGAGGATCAGGATGCCGCTGGCCGAGTTCCCTGCGCCGCCTCCGGCGTAACTGTTGCCTGAGACGGTGTTCCCACTAACAACTGCCTGCCCAGCACCGAAGACCTCGATGCCGTTCTGGGCGATCGAATTGGTCGGACCAACACCCTGCACGGTCGAGTTCGTGATCGTGCAGTTGGTGTTCTGGTCGCGGCAGGTGATGCCGTTCTTGTTGTAGGCAGGGGTGAAGGCGCCGTAACGGACTGCCGAACCCTTGGGTGAGTCGGTGCTGGTGGTGCCGCTGACGAACAGAACCTTGCTCGTGTCCTTCGTGGCGCTCAGGACGAACCCGTTGACAATGACAGAACCAGAGTTGAAGCCGGCCGGGACCTTGGTGACTGCGAGCTGGTCGTTCGTGTACGTGCCAGCAAGCAGCTTGGCAGTGGTCGTGGTCGTGGTCGCGGGGGACATCATCGAGACGCCGTTCATGCTCACCGTGGACGATCCGGTCGCCGAGCTGTCGACGTAAACGCCTTGGCCGCCCTGGCAACCGAAGAGGTCGGCCGGCATGTCGATACCGTTGACCGATACGTTGTTGATCGAACCAGAGGCGTCGTGGTAGTAGACGCCCACATAGTCCTGAGCGCAGCCTAGGCCGTCACTGTCCAGGAACGCGGTTCCGTTCGCTCCGCTCACAGTCAAGCCGCTCAGGACCAGGCTCGAGGTGCCTGGTGCCACGTCGATCACGTAGTACTGCGGCGTAGCGTTGTCGGTGTTCGTGTCGCTCAACAGCCCGGTTGAGGGGGGCTGGATCACGGTGGCTCCCCCGGCGGCGCCCTTGATCTTCACACTGTCGTTGGCCGGCGTGAGGCTCAGCTGCTCGGTGTACGTGCCGGCGCCGACCTTGATGATGCCGCCAACTCCGCTCGCCGCCTGCTCGGCTAGGGCGTGGCCGATGGTCTTGCACGGGAAGGACTTCACTGTGCACGCATTGCTGGTGTCTGTGCCAGACGCCGCGACAAACCACTTCGCAGTGCCGCCGGCGGCTGACGCTGCTGGAGCCGTGACGGCGAGGAATCCCGCCACCATGCTCACTACGGCAAGTGCCGAAACGGCAACTGGAATGGGCAATCTTCTTTTCATCGGTTTCCTACTTCCGCTCGTTGGATGCCGACTGGGTGTGACGCTGAATTCGATCGGACCGCACGATCAGGGACCGCCCCCCGGCGGGGGAGACGGTATCACCCAGCGTTGCAGTTAGCACCCTGAGTGCGATAAACCCTCCCGCGGGCGGAGCCTGGTCGTCGTCGGGATGAAGTCAACCCTTCGAGTGATTGCAGTGAGAGTGGAGTCATTTGGAGAGAAGTCGGTGGAGACGGATGGGCTCCTTTGGGTGTCAAGATCCGTTCATGTCAAAGAATGGCCGGAACGGACCTCGCCGAGTAGCCACGATCCTTGTGGCGGGAGGAGCGGTCGTGGTCCTGATCGCCACGGCCAGCGACGCCTTGGTTGCACAACTGACAAGAATTCCCCTTGGTCGAGGTACCGCCACAATCACCTGGAAGGGTGCGACAGATCTGACACCGACCATCAGCTCGATTAAAGGCACCGCTGGTGGCTACCGGGTAGCGGCGGCAGGCCGGGTACCGAAAGCGCCCCCAATCGGCGGAACGGCATCCTCGCCGCCATCTCAAATTCCGATTGCAGATGTCAAGGGGAATATCGGCGGGAGCGGCTTCATGCTCAATATCGGCTTGACACTCCCAGGGTCGCTGACGTCCAGCAAACTGCAGACCGTCGGTCACGTGAGCGGAACATTTCGGAATCAGAAAGTGGCCGCAACGCTTTCGGCGAACATCAACTCCAACTCGTTCGCGTTCGTAGGGACGATCGGATCGCTTCATGTTTCGGGCCATGTGTCCCAGCCAAAGCGGCGTGGAAACATGGAGACGGCGCGTGCAACGTTCAATGTGACAAAATGAGCGAGCGCCCAGCGCCATTTGCCGGCGACAACCATCAAGCCCCGACCCGGCGTTCGGGAACAGTCCGACAGCTCGACTAGCAACGTGGCCAGTTCGTGCGGGCGGTTGCTCGCAACCATATGGTTCGCAGCGATCTCGTAATAGCGCCAGCGGCTCGATGCTCGTGCGTGCTCGGCGCGTCCCAGAACGCGTCACCGCCAGGTACGTCGCGTCCGTCGGCTGCTGCCTTAATGCAGGTGAGCCCGAGTCGTACTGCTCTACCGGCTTCGGGATCTGGACGGGCTCGGTGAAGCACCGCACCGGGTGTGGCACGCGACGAGCATTCTGCCAAGAGGCCTCGGTCGGATCATCGTAGTGGCGATCGGGAGGTGAAACGCATCCTTGTGGCTTGCCTCGCCGGCGATCCTCATCAACACAGAAAGGCCGTAGACAAAGATTGGTTCCGTATGTTCAGACTCCCACGAACCAACAATTCGTCGTCCTGGAGAGCATCTTCTGATACCGGCACCGGAGACGACGACGGGGTCCCGTATGCCTTCAGGCGTACCCCCGCTTGGCGTAGGAGCCTGGCCCCTCCTAGCGGCTTGGACGTCACCGAGGTCTCGACCCCGCTGCGTGGGGACTATCGCGTCCTAAAGGCCGTCAAAGAAACGATCGTGTGATTCGGGATCATCGGGCAAGTCCCAAAAATCGGTGATGCGTCCTTCGTCGTTGAACGAGAGGAGATGCACCTCATTGACGTCCAGGGTGGCACCATCGGGCCTACTGGCAGTCTCGTGAATGTTGACCACGGCGTGAAGGTCGTCTGCATAGATGCCCGATATGTCGAGCTTTTGCGTTCCGCCTGTGACTTCGAACGTGCTGATGAGCACCGCAGTGACGTCCTCGACGCCCTTGTGATCCCCTCTGAGCGGACCCACGCCATTGAAATGGAATACGCCGTCAGGTGCCAAATCCTTGAGGGCAGTAGCTACATCGAGATTAGCGAACGCTTCGTAGGCGGCTCGCACCCTTTTGACATTGGGATGCTCTGGCATGGTGGGACTCCTTTGCCGCGGGGCATAGCCCTTCATCTCGCCGAGGGACTGTCAAATGCATAGCAGCAACGCCGCAGCCGCGTCCCTCGGCCATGACCCGGCCATCTTCCTGCGGACCTACGCCCATTTGTACCCGGGTGATCTCGCCGCCGTTTGCCGATGCCATGGACGCTGGCCGGTCCGATGTGGTCGATGCGCCTCAGCCGGATGATGAAGAGATCCCGAGCCTTCGGGCTTCCGACTCCGTGGCGCGCATGGATTTCGCGGGGATGGCAAGACGCCGACGCCAGCAGCAAGAGAAGCATGGCCTCTGATCTGCACTTTCGAGTCGGGCTGCCGGGATTTGAACCCGGGACCTCTTGACCCCCAGTTAGGCGCGGCCTCCAGGTCAAACGAGCATTTCTGCCTTTGACCTGGGAGGATATGTAGGTCGGCGTAGTTGAAGGCGCGGTATAGTGGGCGCGGTTGCACCCCGTTGCACCCATGACCGGAGGCTTGATCCGATGCCACGCCCGCCGAAACGGCGCCCCAAGGAACCCAACGGCGCGGGGTCCGTGTACTACGACAAGGCCCGTCGCAATTGGCGCGTCATGGTCGTCTCGCCGGACGGCCGACGCCGCACGGTGCGGGCGGCGACCGAGGACGAGGCCCGCAAGAGGCGAACCGAACTACTAGGGAACGGGGCGGACGGGATACCCGTTGGACCCGCGGATTCCGCCAGCTTGTCCAACCAACTTGGTTGGTGGCGCGACTACGTCCTCCCATCCCGCAACCTCGCCCCTGCCACGGTCGACAACTACCGATGGGCGTTGGGCATTGTTGAAACCGGCCTCGGTCGGGCGCGTCTCAAGACCCTCACGCCCGAACAAGTAGAAGCATTTTTGCAACGCCTCGCCGACGAGGGATATAGCAGGAACGCCGTTCGCCTCGTCCGAACGACCCTCTCGCAAGTCCTCAAAGAGGCAGAAAAGCGCGGCCACGTCCCCCGCAACGTCGCCGCGCTAACCGTGTTGCCCGCGACCGCCACGCCTCCCGCGGAACGGGACGCCCTAACGGCGGACGAGGCGGGTCGTCTACTGGCCGCGGCCAAGGGGGACCGCCTCGCCGCCTATTGGACCCTCGCCTTGACCACGGGCGCCCGCCGCGGCGAACTACTTGGCCTCTCATGGGATGACGTGGACCTAGACGCCGCCACAATGACGATTCGCCATGGCCTTCGACGGGCCAAGACGGGCGGTTATGAGGTTGGCCCGACGAAGAACAAAGCGTCCGTCCGTACCGTCCGCCTCGCACCGGTCGCCGTCGCCGCGCTCAAGGACCACCAAGCGGACCAACGCAAGGAACACATAGCGGCCGACCGTTGGACGGACACGGGCCTTGTGTTTACGACCACGGTTGGGACCCACGTGGACCCGAACACGATTCGGCACCGTTGGACCTCCTTATGCAAGGCGACGGGCCTTGAGGGTCGGGTTCCCCACGAACTACGCCACACGGCCGCATCCGTGGCAGTAGACGAGGACGTCAACATGACCAAGGTTGCCGACGGCCTCGGTCATGCGAATAACAACATGTTGGACCGTACCTATCGCCACAAGACGCAACCCGTCGCCGACGGCCTCGCCGACGTCATGGAAGATTTCGTTACGCCGCGCCGTCGACACGGGCGAACGCAACGCGGGTCGGTAGCGGGCGGCACACGACGCCGAGGACCCAACCGGGCGTCCGTGGGCGTCCGTGGCGACACGGGCGATTGTGGGCGCCTCTCGCGGTGATTTGGCCGTCGGCGGGGACCCCCAAACCGGGTGTCGACTAATGACGCCGTCGTAGTAACTAACCCGTCCCGCCGACTACGACGGCCGACCTTCCATGACGGCGTCCGTCGGCCCGGACCCGCGGGCTATGGCCAAGCTCGGGCCGCGGTTGGGATCGTTGGGTGTTTCCCGTCCGTCGTAGTAGGGACCGGCGCGGGCGGCGCCTTGGATTTTCCGTTCCGGGCGTCATCTTTCCGCCGACGACAACGACCGTCAACACCATGTCGCAACGACGGACCGCCTCGGGGTCCGTCGACCGTTCGGTTTGATCCGGCCGCAACCCGCCCGACCCGTCCCGTATCGGCCGTCCTCGGTCCTAAACCCCCAGGTCCGGCCGGTTTCGGCGAGAAAAAACAGACAACAACGTTCGGGATGTGGCCGACCCCCCAAGGTAAAAGCATCCCCCCGTCCCCCGAGGCGCGCACGGGTCGGCGACGTCGCGCCTCCCCCGTGCCGCGGTCGTTGCCAATGATGAACACGTCTCCCCGTGGTCGGCGCCATGCCAAGCGCCTCCCCCCGTCGGTTCGTGTCGTTGGTAGTCGTCGTGAGGTAGTTACGGCGGCGTCACTAGTCGACGGCCGTCACTCCGCTCGTTTCCTAGGCACACGGAGAGTCTTGGCCTCGATTTCGACGACACCGGGGTCGTCGGTCGGAATAGTGGGAAGAGGCGGCCAAATGATCGACCCATCTTGTCGGCTCACCAGAAACGGCACGTTCCCAATCAACGTGTGCTCCGTGTCACCCGTTTCGACATATGCCGCGGAATCCCAGTAAAACTCCCAGCCGCGTTCTTCTTCAACCACTTGAATGATCACTGCTGGGTAGCTGTAAGTTGCCAGCTCGCCCTCAGCGATACGCCTCGCATCCGATTCTGTGATCACCGAGAGAAGGATGCCCTACTTTTGGGTAGCGATGCACACATATGGGCAGCCGACGGGCGACCGCCATACCGGGCGTGACCCTTGGTCCGTCCGATTTGATGACGGCGCGGCACCAACGACAACGACGGCGCGTCGTACCCGTCGTCCATGATCCGCCCGCACCCTTGGGTGTTGGTCGGCCAACCAATCGGGAACCGAGGACCAACACCTTCCGTCGTGGACATGGCGGCCGTTGGCATTGGAACCCATACCCGCCGCCGTGGTCACGGGTAGCCAACCCGAATAGCGACGGACAATGTTGGGTCATAGGCGCGTGTGTCTGCTTGGGCCTCTGTCGTTCGGTACGGCGTCCAACGTCCCGACCCATCGCGTCGCTTGTCCGTCGTGCGACCCGCCGACTTCCCGAGGTTGCACGGTCGACACGAGGCCCGGAGGTTGGTCGGGTTCCACATGTCGCCGCCGTCCGCCCGCGCAATGACGTGGTCAACCTCGGTCGTGTAACCCTTGCAACGTGGGCCGCGTATCCGACACGCGTATTGATCCCGCGCCAAACACGTACAACCGGAGGCGTTGCCACGCGGTAGACGACATATCGCGGGCTTGGGTCATTCGCCGGATTCCTCCAACTGAACCCATCGACTGAACCATTCCGCTTTCTCGGGATCATTGGCCTGCAACGCTCGCAAGAACTCTAGGAAGCGGCGAAATACTGCTTCGCACCTTTCCACCTGCCAAGGCAATGGTCCATCGCCTCTCAGTATCGTCAGGTGCAAAGTGCGTTTGTTTATGTAGTCACGCTCGTATCGCGATAGGCAGCGTCGGGGTTCCCACGACGGCAGGAACTGGACGGCAACAACATCGTCTCGGTACGAAGGCGTTCCCATGCCTAGAAAGTCATCCAGCACACGAACGTGTAGCAAGGCAGATTCAAGCAAGGCGTTCTGTACGACCTCTACATCCATGGGTGTCCCTATGGGTGCTACCCCGTTCGGGCGTGATGGGAACTTCTGTACGAGTAGTTGGGTCGCGCCGAGCAGCATGAACCCCTCATACGCGACATGTTCTGCCATTTCTTTCAACGGATCGTCAGCCACGTCCCGACGATAGACCTACTTGTGTCAGTCCCCGATGGAGTCGGCTTGTACCGTTTGGACCCGTGCCGCGTCGTAGGCGTCCCCATTCCATGCGTCAGGACTTTGGCGGCGGCTCCTCCTCGGGACCTTCTGCCTCTGCCTCGACTGGTGCGACGACAGGCGGTGCGACGACAGGCGGTGCGATTACCGACAGCGGTTCAGGAGCGCTGGAGGAATCTGCCCATCGCCGCTCGCCGTGCCAACGACCAGGGTGCCAAGGTCGGACTGCCGATACGAACGGAACTGCGGAAGTTCGGATAAGGCCTTGGCCGTCGGAATCTTGGCGAAGTACCCAAGGCCAAAACAGATGTTCTGGACGACGTACCAGAAGTGCTCAGCAGAGGTCATCTCGATCAGACCAAAGTCTTGCATTGCTCTCTTGACGGGTACCTTCCCGAAATAGGCCGCACCAAATGCAATGTTCTGGACGACGTACCAAATGCCCTCCCACGTCGTGAGTGCGACCTTGCGAACTGCGCCTGTGACGTTGCTCATGTCGGACGTCTCCCGTCGACTAGCCCACCTCGGTCGGACGGAGGAAACCCAGCAAGTCCAATGCGGCATGAACCAAGCCGCCTGCGGCAGACTGAGTCATCGGGCGCCACCGGATAGGTCGGATGTGTGCCTGCTAGGCGGGCAACCGGGAGGCGGCTACCTCTCGGGTCCGCTGATTTACGACTGTGAGCGTATGCCTGATTGATGTGCAGGTCCACTGGTCCTTACGGCGTGAACCCTGCCCGGTCGCTCCGTGCCCTTCAGCTCAGCATGTCAGCCTGTACCGCTTGGACCCGTGCCGCGTCGTATGCGGGCGTCGGCGTCAGCGAAACCTCATGTAGTCGGGCCTCATGGCGAACGACGTGGTCCATGTAGTCCGGGCCGAGGTTCGGGTTCCAATCCGAGGCGTAGCGCCACGACGAACGGATCGGGGAGAACCCGACCGACATTCCGGTTAGGAATCCCTCGTCGGCTTGTTGTCCGGCCACTTGGGCAACCGAGGACATGGCGAGGACGAACTGTCCCCACAATCCGTTGTAGCGGTCGTCCCATGCGACGGCGTGTCCGATCGGGAAGGAACGGTTGTCGTGCCACAACAACAACGGGACGTTTGACCGTCGAACCAACGACGCCGTGAACGCGCCACGGTCGAACGATTCGACCATGAACCCGACGTCCGTCGGTTGGTTGTACGGGACGACGATTCCCGACAGGGACCGATAGGCGGCGCCGAGGATTTGGGCGGCCGCTAGTCCGTCGTCAACAAGGCGTTCGGCCAACGTCGTCATCGCCGTAGGTCCGGGTGAACGAACGCCGTGGCCAATCGTTCCATGGTCCGGCGAAGGTTCCCATGGTCGACAACCGACGGCGTCTCGTCCGCTACACGTTGAAGGAGGCGGGCGCCGCCTAGTTCGTCGCGGGTGTCGTGGACGTGGGCCGTGCACACGTATTCCAAAGCGAAGGCGCGGTGTTCGTTGGAAAGACGGGCCTCGCGGATGATCCGGACCACGTCCATGTCCCGACTAACCCGACGGACTTGGGCGCCCGGTATGTCCCTCGTTTGTATGTGGTCGTCGTGGTCCGTGGTCATTGGGCCGCCTTGCGGTCGACGTATGCCGCGGCCAGCTCGCGCCGACTACGCCCGTCGCTTACAACGTCGGCGCCGTTGCGTTCGGCCACTATCGCGGCCACGACGGGTCGGCACGCGTCACACAACCCGTCACGGGCACCGATCGCGCTAGCGACACGACAACAACCGCAACCCGTCATTCGCTTAAAGGAATCCGTCATCGCATTGGTCTTAGCCTCTTGTTCGGCGCGGTCGGCGGCCTCGGCCTCTAGCTCGGCGTCGACTTGCGCGACTACGTCGTCCTCGGTCGCCGTTGGATGGTGGGTCCAATAGGCGCTAATGCGGCGGGCGCGTTCGGCCGTGTTGGGGGATTCTGTCGTGGTCATGGCTACCTCCTGTTTTAAGTGTGACCTACCGCCGCGACCAAACGACGGAATCACTTGGTTTCTTTTCGGACCGCTTGGCGTGCCTTGGTGCCGTGTCCGGCCCATACGCCTTGAAACAACGGGATTGGCGTTGCATAGCTCGCGCATTCATTGGCAACGGGACATTCGGCACACAACCGCCGCACGGCGGGCGGTACGGGGTCGCCTCGGGTCGGGAAGAAAGCGGTCGTCGGCCAACCCCGACACGACGCCCGTTCGGCCCACGACGGGTCGGGCCAAGGCCATTGGTACATGTCCACCGGTTCATCGTGACGCCTCGGGCCATGGCGCCAGCGCTTCCCGCGCCCACGTCGCGAACTGTTCGGGCCTGAGGACTACACGCCACACACCGCCCGCGTCGCCTTGGTCTTGACGATTTCATTCGTATGGCTATCTCGCGCTTGTATTACACGATGCGCGTATGATGAGCCGCCGTGGAATTACACTTCGGCGACCTTCCGACGTGGATAGCTGCCGTGGGAACCGTGCTTGCATTCTTCGGCACTCTCGCCGTCATTCGTCGCGACCATGCTCAAGACCGAGAGCGCCACGAAGAAGAGCTTTGGGACCGGGCGCTCGATGTGGACGCGGAGTTTGACCCGACCCTCGACGATGGTTGGAAAACGATTTTGGCCACAAAAGCATGGGTGGTCAACAAAGGGCGTCGACCTATCTTCGACGTCCACTTGGCCATTCTGGCCCGAAGCGAAGACATGGATGTGGTTGCGACAAAGGTGCTGAGCCAAGTTCCGGCGAACGCCAGAGGATCCATTCCGCTCCCGACTCCGGATGACATGTGGGGTGAATGGGGTGGCGGACGACGTCTGAGCCCGTCCACGGTCAAGGACGTGCTCAAAGACCGGTTCGGGTGGATCATCTTCTGGGTGGATACTTCGGGCCGGAGATGGATGAGGAGTTCCCTGCGATACCTCGAAAGAGTGTCAGACGAAGAATGGTCGGAGCTTGTGGCCGAATTCCAGGCCAACGCCGGGCAGTCAGAACAGGTCGGAGCGGACGAGGCCCGGCAGTCAGAACAGGTCGGAGCGGACGAGGCCCGGCAGTCAGAACAGGTCGGAGCGGCGGACGAGCGCAGGCCGGCAGTCAGAACAGGTCGGAGCGGACGAGGCCCGGCAGTCAGAACAGGTCGGAGCGGACGAGGCCGAAGTATCGGCAGATGCCCGAGGGGACGTCGGGTTAGCTCCAGGACAGGACCTTGGTGACCAAGCAGCGGCCTTCGTACGTGCACCAGAAAACGAAGCCGGGGCGTCTGGACCAATCGAGGCGCTTGTCGGTCGTTTCGCCCGCGTGGCGGATGACCTCAACAGTCAAATGCGTAAACGGCTCGGTCTTTAGGTCAATTGACCCTTCCGCGAAGGGCAGGTATCAGCTCAGCGAGTCGGCGTGTCACCGGTTTCGCGCCGGACGTCCGTGGGCGGGTCGCCGTCCCTCGGCGTCTCATCTGCGGCGGCCAGCGCGGCGCGGTCGGAGTCGTCTAGCGGTTGACCCGCGGCGCGCCGAGCGGCGGCCATTTTGTAGCGGCCCGCGGCGTCCGCGTCGCCAACAAAAACGTTCGTTACAAAACCCCCCGACTTGCCCGCCATAAGCGCCACAACCGGAACATCCCAGGTCGGAGGCGTGGCGGGTGTTTCGCGTGTTCCGGTTGCAACCGGAACACTCTCGCGAGGCGGAACGGGCCTCACCAGGGATGTTCCACTTGTTCCGGTTGTGGCGGCTAAATCAGGGGCATTTGTAAGAGCGGTTTCGGGTGCGGGGATGAATCGCTCCCACGCCTCGCGAAACTGCCCACGCCCGTAGCCACGCCGAGTCTGCTTCCCCGCCCGAAACTTCTTCGGCCCAATGCCAAAATCGCGTAACCGCTTGGCAAGGCCCGGCGCCGTCAACCCGCCGCCGCCAAGCTCGTCCCATGGCCAATCCTCACGGCCGCATAGACGGGTCACAAGGTCGGCGCTTTGGATCGTGTCGACCGGTTCGGGCGTCTCGGCCTCGGCCTCGGCGCCGCCGTCGCTCGTGACGTCGATTCCGTCGAACACGGCGCGGATATGCACGAGGAGCAACGTGTTTAGGTCGGCCTCGCCTCGGTCGCCCATGAGGCGCCCACACGCCGCCTCGGCCCGTGTGGGCCACGGGCCGCCCACGGCCTCGGCCACGCCGAAAAGCGGGCGCCATACCTCGGCGGGACGATCCTCTAGACCCTCGGGTAGTAGTGGCCTCGGGTTTAGACGGTCACGGGTGCGCAACGCCCACGCCCGTAGACGGCGCGCCAGCGGTTCGGCCGACTGCCACGCCTCGTCATGGTCGAACGATTCGACTACCTCGTTCGGGAGGCGGCGCCGCATGTTGATGGTGATTGACCGAGATTGGACAGAATCGGGAACCCAACCCGTACCCGCGAGCGCGAACGGACAAAAGATCGGGAAATCGGCGGGGACGTGGTCGTTACCTAACGTCACGACGCGGCCCACGGTCGCGCCCTTGCGATAGCCCGCGTCCACAATGGCCCGAAGGTCTTGACCTTGGTCGCTCCGGTCGCGCCATACGGTGTCGTATTCGTCCAACAAGATCGTGACGGCCTCCCGCCCGATGGTTCGGAACAAGTAGGCGCCCGACACACTGACCGCGAGGCGCGGTCCCGGTACTAGCGGTTGAATCGCCTCAAGTACCCTCGTCTTTCCGCATTCGATGGTCGGCGCCCGTACAAGTAGACGCGGCGTGGACGTGAACACGTCGTGTACGTGTGTATGTGCGGCCCATAACGCGATCGCTTGCGCGTGTTCGTCCATGGCGAACATCAAATAGCGGGTTATGAACGCGACGACGTCGTCAAGTAGTTCGGCGCCGTCCTCTTCGGGTATGTCGTCGTAGCTGTCGACCGGTTCGGCGTCATCAAGCGGCGTAGCTTCGGCCTCGGCGGCCTCGGCGCGGCCAACAAGGACGTCGTAGACCGACCGCGAGACGGCGGGCGGTAGGACGTCGTCGCCGTTTTGCATTGCCGCCGCAGCTATGACGCCGCGGACGCGGTCGGGTCGGCCTCCGAATGGCACGCGGCCGGACCTGTTCACGAGGAACAACGATCCGTCATACGTGCGTCCGGGTCGATACCGGGCCAATACGTCGTCAACCGTTTGGCGGGTTAGTTCGTCGTGTTTCATTGCTCGGCGTTCCATTCATCGCGGAGGCGTGCCACGTCGTCGCGTGCCGCGGCCATTTCTTCAGCGCGGTCCTCGTCAACGGGTAAGGCGCGGCGCCACCATCCGACGGTAGGCATGTCCCCGCGCAACAACATGTCCGCTAGGTCGGAAAGTTTCTCGTCACTTAGTCGGACATGCGGCCGTGGGCGTTGCTGTCTTTCAATGACCGCGGCCAGCTCGCGCAACGTGGCGGGGTCCGACACGGGGACGACCCGGACGACGGTTGGCACGGTCACCACGTTTGACCCACACAAACGCCGCACACGGCGAGGACGTCGGCCGCCGTCAAAACCTCATAGAGGTAGGCGCCGACGTCGACGCGGCATCCGCAACACCCACAACATCCCGCCTCGGCGGCCCGGTAGCGGCCGAGGATTTGGCCGCCCGTGGCGTGTCCGCCGTCCCGCACGGCGTAGAAGCTCGCCGTCGTTGGCTTGGGCGCTATAGCCTCACCCCCGATCCGTTCGCGTGGATCGGCAAGGCGCCCTAACGGGCGCTTTGTCATTTCCGGCGCGGTGGTCGACGTTCAAACCGCGTGCTGAGGACGCGGTCAATCTCGGTCCGTGGCACGCGGCGCATGTCCCCGAGGCGGACGATTCCTATGACACCCTCGTCAATGAGCGTGTTCAAGTACCAACGCGAGATTCCAAGCATGTCGGCGGCGGCTTGAAGTCGTAGCAACTTGGGTCGTTCTTTCGTTTCGGAGGCGCCGTTGGTTGCGTCGTCGCTACCGCGGGCGCCCGACCCGCGTCGTGCCGGTTGCTTGCGCGTCGTCGTTGCCTTTGTGGTCGTAGCCATGAGGCATTTAGGACGCGGTAGGCAGATGGTGTCAACGGGCGTCAGCGTGGGCGTCGTATAGCGGGGGGCGTCCGGCGCATGAATCCGCTTTTGTGTCAAGCCGGTCTATGGGTGTCCGTCAATGGTCGTCGGTGGTCGCTCGTGTCGCTGGGTATCGCTGCGTAAGCGTGACAACGGCGCGACCCGCCCGACGGTTACCGGCGCGCCTTGTCACGTTGACGCGGGTCCTGTGCATGAATCGGGCGGCGGATTTTTTTTGGTGAACGACCAATCGCGGCCCGTCTCGCGGAACGGCCGGTTCGCCGTTGGGCGGATCGGATCATCCGGGCCATATCTCCCACACGGCGGGAACCCCAACCCACGCGACAGGCGCCACTACGACGGCCGGTCGTGGCATCCGAGGCGCCAGCGGCCGACCGAGGTTGCTGGCCGCGGGCCGGACGCCGACGCAAGGAGGCGACGCGTTGGAGGCCCGTCTAGTCGCCTTGTCGTCCCTCCGGGCCGAATGGCGTGTTCCCGTGACCTCATGGCCATGACGGACGAGGGTCAACCCACGCGCCGTCGTGTTCGTCCTTGGTCGGGTTCTAGGAGACTGTTGAATAACGCTTGATCCGGCGTGCTTCGGTCCTGCAAGCCTGGGTATGGCCGAACCGAAGAGCCACCACGAAGAGGGTTGAAGCTGGCCACTCAGGGCAGAGCCCGTAGCTGAGGTCCCCTCCTTTGCTGACCCAGGCTTGCGCGTCGCGGATTCAGGTGGTGCTGAACGTCCAGGCTCCGTCGTGAGCCAGGCCGAGATTGATCAGGCGTCTCAGGTTGATGGCGGCGATGCGAAGTGAGAGCCCGAGTTGGTTCTTCTCGACCCCGCGGAAACGGACCCGGCGGTGTGAATCGGCAACCAACCACGCAATCGCACGCTCGACCATCGGGCGGAATCGTCGGTAGTCCTCTTTGCATTCACCTCGGCGCCACGACGCTCTGCGCGCGACGAGCTCTCTGTCGTGTGGAGTGAGGTCGAGCGCTCGACCGTCTTTGGCGGTGGTGCAACGCGCTCGCAGTGAGCAGTCATGACAGTGCCTTCCAAACACTGCATTGAGCCTGGGCGTGATCTTGACCGTGTGCCCTGCGGGACAGGTGGCGGTGCCGGCGTCGTGGTCGACGACGAAGTCGTCTCGATCGAAGCCGCCGGGCACCGTGCGTTGGATCGGCCAGGGCTTGATGACCGTTCGGTGCTCGGCTGCTTGGAGAGCGGCCAGCGTCTCACCCGACGCATACCCGGTGTCGCCAAGAACCATCAGCCCGGGGTCTTCGTCCGCGACCAGCGCGACGGCGCAGCGCCCGTCGACGACGTTCGCCTTGGTCAAGATGGCCTTAGTCACGAGCCCAGTTTCGGGTTCGATGGCGATGTGGGCCTTGTAGCCGTCGCGGTACTCAGAGCGGGACTTTCGCATGTGGCGGGCCTCGGGATCGACGGTCGAGATCACCCGGTCCGGGGCTACACGCTGGGCGATCTTCCAGGTGCCATCCTCGTCTTGTTCGACGTCTTGGCCGGCGACGAGGGCCAGCAGTCCGAGTGCGTCCGTCGCCTCGGGGTCGCGCCCACCAGCGTCGAATGCCTCGAGCAGCGCGAGCGCGTCGCGGATCAGGCCGTCGACCAGGGCCGCCTTGGCGACGGGGTCGTCCCAGGCGATGAGAGGTTTGCCCGAGGCCTCGTAGTCGTGCGCCGACACCGGCACCTCGTCGGCCCCAGCGACGAGCCGCCGCACCCGGCGGATGGCCGAGATGAGCTGGGTCACGGTGTCTTGGGTCGCCACGGCGTCGTCGAGCAGGGTCGAGTCGAGGGCCCGGCGGGTCTTGCCCTTCAGGACCCCGGTGGCATCGATGACCGAGCGCACGGCATCGAAGATCCGCTCAGGACGCTCCGACGTGCGCAGCCGGGTGCGCCAATAGGTGAGGACCGAGTAGTCGAAGCCCTCGTCGTCGAGGGCCAGCCCGCAGGCCACCTTCCAGCTGATTCGGTCACGCAGTGCCCGAGCGGCGTCTCGGTCCGAGAGCCCTTCGAGGGCTTGGAGCACCATGACCGAGGCCACTACGTCAGCAGGAACCGACGGGCGGCCACGTCGTGAGCGGAACAGGTCCTCGAACATCTCATCGGGGAACAGCTCCCGACGGTGGTCGGCCAAGAAGGCCTCCACGCTGCCCTGAGGAACGAGCTGGCGACACAAGGCGGCGGCGTCGAGCAACTCGCGATTGGGATCGCTATGTCCTTGCACCCACCAATTCTCGACGATCGGCAGCCAAATCGCGAGCATCAAACCGCGATTTATTCAACAGTCTCCTAGGTGAGGCGGACCGGACGACGGGCGGCGCCTCGTCGGTTGGGCGCCCACGACGGCGAGGACGGCCGTTGGTTGGACCCGTTGATTCGGCCGGTCCGTGCCTTGGACACGTGCGCGTCCGACGGTCGGCGCCATTGGCCGCGTAACCCGTACCGGTTGCACCCCGTTGCACCCACAGGACCTATCCGGCGCAACCGTCCGTCGTGAACACCCCTTGTCACCGGGGATTTATGGTCGGGCTGCCGGGATTTGAACCCGGGACCTCTTGACCCCCAGTCAAGCGCGCTGAACCAAGCTGCGCCACAGCCCGCTTCCTACTCAGAGGCCGTTTTGCCTCTGTACTGCGCCCCTCTGAAGCTTCAGTCAGTAACGGTCAGTCCGTAATAGACCGAAGCTGAGAGACGGGAGCCAACTCTACTCCCCTGCGCCCAGGCAGCCACTGCAGAACATCGGGGTCCCTGCTATTCCCCCAGTTCAGAGAATACGACCCGCTACAGAGCTACAAATGAAGTCACAACTGCATGTTGGAATGAACCGACTAAATGGCTTTTACCTGGTATTACGGCTATAGGCATTGACGGACTAACGACAGAATGATGCCCCACGTATTTTGCACGGCAGGAGCTTCACCGTGGGCGACGAGCACGAAGGAGGAAACCAAGACACAAGTATCCCGGAGTTGCGTCACGAGAGGTGTAGGTCTCCGAGTACGGGTCAGGGAGAGCTCAACAAAGGAAGACCCAAAGGCGATTGCCGTCGCTCCCACCGCGAACACCCAGAAATTGGCCCACCAGAAATCACACCTTTTCGGCCCACCACTTTCCGCCGTCGCTCCGGATGCACGCTTGCCCAACCAATGGACGTAGCGACTATCACTGCCACGCAAAGTGCAAACGCCATCCAGACGCCGAAAGTCCGAAAAGGATGGTGGGGGCCACGAAGATGAGCCCCGGTATCGCCTTCTCGACGTTGCGGTGGATGGGACCGGGAGGGAGCTTCACTGGTCCGTTCTCAAAATCCTCTTCCGCCCTGAACTCCTCCCAGCAGGACACCACGGCGAGGACGTTTACAGATGGAAACGACCAGGCTCTGGTGTCTTCCGCAGTGCACCCGCCGGCGGATGCTCAATCGGGTTTGCGGTTCGCACCGAGTAGCTGCGGTGCCGCTTAGTCGGACTTCCTCAGCACGATGGCTGCCACGTGACCCACCATGATTTGTTCCACCCATTCATAGCCCTCCGCGGCGTGCTTGTTGAGTTCCACCTCGAGGTCGTCAACAGCCTGTGGCACCCGAATTACGCGGTACTGCTCGGTCATGCTCGTAGCCTACGGCTCTTGCGCGCCCCGCCTCCGTACATCTTCCCGGCCTATCCGTCGCGTCCGGTGAGTCCAGACGAACTCGATCAGGTCTCAGCCGCCTGCAGCCGTTGGTTGCTGAGAATCGACGACCGTCATGATCCTCGACCATCTCGACGGGCTCCGATGCCGTGTGATCCAGGCCCTCACACGGGCTTCGACCGGGCCTGCCTTCGGGCCGCCAGGCCGCGGAACGCGCGGTTGCGCAAGAGGTGTGATCCAATATGCCGATGGTCCTCGACATCGCCAACGACATCCGTCTCGACCCTCGCCTCCGGGGCATCCTCGCCGCCATGCCGCAACGCAACCTCGGCGACGTGGCCAGCCGTGAGCAGCTCGTTGCCGAGAGCAACACGCCCGAGGCCCTCGAGGCGCAGGAGGGGTTCCGGGCCATCCAGGACTTGTGCGACAGCGAGGAGTACGCGCCATCGGCCGGGCTGACCGTGCGCACCATGCAGTTCTCGTCCGAGCCGGACGGGAACACCATCAACCTGCGCATCACCAAGCCCGACACGGCCGAGGCGCTGCCGTGCGTCTATTACATCCATGGCGGCGGCATGGCGACGATGTCCTGTTTCGACGGCATGTACCGGGGTTGGGCCAAGCTGATCGCCGCCAATGGGGTCGCTGTCGTCATGGTCGACTTCCGCAACTCCGTCGTCGCGTCTTCCGCCCCCGAGGTGGCACCTTTCCCGGCCGGGTTGAACGACTGCGTGTCGGGCCTGCGCTGGGTGGTCGCCCATGCCGCCGAAATCGGGATCGATCCCGAGCGCGTCGTCGTCGCCGGTGAGAGCGGAGGCGGCAACCTGACCCTGGCCACCGGGCTCAAGCTCAAGCGTGACGGGGACATCGGGCTGATCAAAGGGCTCTACGCGCTCTGCCCCTATATCGCCGGGCAATGGCCCACCCCCGAGTCCCCGTCCTCGGTCGAGAACGAAGGCATCTTGCTGACCCTGCACAACAACCGGGGCGCCGTGGGGTACGGAATTGAAGCCTTCGACGGGCGCAACCCGCTGGCCTGGCCGTCCTTCGCCGACGTCGACGAGGTGACGGGTTTTCCGCCCACCGTGATCAACGTCAACGAGTGCGACCCGCTGCGCGACGAAGGCATCAACTTCTACCGCTTGCTCCTCCGCGCGGGCGTGCCGGCTCGTTGTCGCCAGATGATGGGGACCATGCACGGGACCGAGATCTTCAACATCGCCTGCCCCGACATCAGTCGGGACACGGCCCGCGACATCGCCGGCTTCACCCGCGACTGATCCGGGCGGCCTGGCACCCCGGGAGATCAACACTTTGGTCATCGAGTTCGAGAACGAGGGCGACAACCTGACCGACAACCCGATCTCGCCGGGTGGGCGGGATCAATCGATCCGGCGCAGCGACTCCCGGTAGCGCTTCGCGTTCTCGACGTATTGGTCGGCCGAGAAACCGATCATGAATTGGTCGGAGCGGCCCTCGAGGATCTTCGCCGGGATCCCGAGCGCCAGGGCGCCGGGCGGGATCACCATGTTGTTGGGGACCACGGCGTTGGCGCCCACGGTGGCGCCGCTGCTCACCACCGCGTGGTGCAGGATCACGCTGCCCGAGCCGGCCAACGACTTGTCCTCGAGCCGGCAACCCTCGAGGTGCGTGAGGTGCCCCACCACGCACCCGTCGCCGATGATCGTGGGAAAGCCCGGTCCGGCGTGGATCACCGTCCCGTCCTGAATGGACGTACGCGAGCCGATGGTGATGGTGCCGTAGTCGCCGCGCAGAACGGCGTGCGGCCATACGCTCGAGTCTGCACCGATGGCGACGTCGCCGATCACCACCGCGTCCGGGTGGACATAGGCCTCGGGATCGATCTTGGGTGTGACGCCGTTCAGCTCGTAGATGGCCACGAAACGACGCTACACGTGGCCGGCGATCCAGCTGATCCCCTGGTAGCCGCGATAACCCAGATAGATGACGCTGGCCACCAGCATGGCCTTGAAGTACCACGGGATGGGTCGGCGCTCCTGTTCGGCCAGGATGGTCCCGCAGGTGGGGCACTCACCCTCTTCGCCCAGGTCCTCGTCCTCGACGAGCGTGTCGCACTCTTCGCACCACGCCATCAGCGCACCCGCACCTCACTTGCCCCCGATGCGCACCCGCAGCTTCATCGGTGTGGCACCCATGTCGAATTTCTCCCGCAGCCCGCGCTCGATGTAGCGCAGGTACGTCTGCGGCAGACGGGCGTTGACGAAGAGGGTGAAGGTGGGAGGGTCGATCGCCCCTTGGACGATGTAGCGGATGCGCGCCCTTGGCGCAGCCTGACGCGCCTGCAGCTCTTGGACGGCTCGGTTGAGCACCCCCGTCGGTACCCGCTGGTGGTAGGCCTCTTCGGAGTCACGCAGCGCCGGGAGGATCCGGTGCACGCCCTTGCCCGAGAGGGCCGAGACCTTCAGCACCGGCGCCGAGCCGAGGAAGGCCAGTCGGTCGCCCACGCCGGCCAGGACGTCGTCCCGATCGTCGGTCGGTACCAAGTCCCACTTGTTCAGCACGACGATGGCCGGGCAGCCCGAGACACCGATGCGCTCGGCCAACCGCTGGTCCTGGTGGGAGGCCCCCACCGTGGCGTCGATGACCAGGAGGGCGATGTGGGCCCGTTCCAGCGCTCGCAATGCCCGCAACGTGGCGTGCTGCTCGGTGCCCCGATCGGTCTTGGACGGCCGGCGCAGCCCGGCGGTGTCGATGAAGCAGATCGGCCCGTTCGGGGTGTCCACCACCGTGTCGATGGTGTCGCGTGTCGTCCCCGGCATGTCGTGCACGATCGAGCGCTCCTCACCCAGCAACTGGTTGAAGAGGGTCGACTTGCCGACGTTCGGTCGTCCGATGATGGCCACCCGCGGCGTGGCGGGATCGGCCTCGGCGCTGCCCGCCCCACCGCTCGCCCCGTACCCCCACGACGCCGCCGACATCGTGGCCATCCCCGAGCCGTCGTCCTCGCCGTCGACACCGGACCCAGCGCCCGCCAATGGATCAGGGAGCAGCGAGACCACCTCGTCGAGCAGGTCGCCGGTCCCCCGCCCGTGCAGTGCGCTCACCGGATGGGGATCTCCCAGGCCGAGCGCCACGAACTCCCACCCGGCCGCCTCCCGGTTTGCGTCGTCCACCTTGTTGACCACCAGTCGCACCGGCGGCCCGGCCCGGCGGATCACCTTGGCCGCGTCCAGGTCCTCCTCGGTCACCCCGATGGCCACGTCGACCACCATCAGGATGACGTCGGCCTCGGCCAGGGCGCGCTCGGCCTGCCTGCTCACCTTTTCGTCGAGATCGTTGCCCGCGGCCAGCCAGCCCCCGGTGTCCATGATGGAGAACGGAACGCCGGCCCACTCCGCCGTGAGTACCTTGCGGTCGCGGGTCACCCCGGTCTCCTCCTCGACCACGGCGGCGCGCGTCCCCACGATGCGGTTCACCAAGGAGGACTTCCCGACGTTGGGGCGCCCGGCCACCACCACCATCGGGAGGCTCATGCGGCGCAGGTGGGGCGGAAGGAGGTGCCGTCGAGGGCCTGGCGCAGCGACCGCCCGTCGCAGGGCACCACCTCGACGGAGGTGGGCAGGTCGGCCAGGGTCAGGCCGTCGAGGAAGCGGCCCTCGTTGAGGCAGGCGTCGGGCAGCAGCCAGCGCATGTCGCCGCCGGGAGCCGAAGCGCCGCCGGGAGCCGAACCCGCACCGTCGAGCGCCCGAGCCACGTCCTCCCCCGTCAACAGGCCGGCCACGCCGATGTTGCCGCCGAAGAAGTCGTTGGCGATGGCCCGCACCGCAATGTCGTCGCGCGGGTGCGACGCCACCAACGGCGCCAGCACGGTCGCCCCGTACGTCCCCGTCAGGACCGTCACGGGGCGCTCGTCGCGTCCGGCCGGGGCCGTGGGCAGGCGCAGGGCCCGGTAGCCCTCGGCGGGGGCGGCATCGACCGAAGCGAAGAAGCCGTGGCGGACCCCACCCGGCGCGTCCGAGGCCGGGCGGGCGAACGCCTCGACGAAGGCGCGCGACATGCCGATGCCGTTCTCGTGCTGCGGGTAGCCCTCGTAGTGACGGGCCGGCGGCACGTCGCGCCCGGCCAGGAGGTAGTACTCGTCGGCCGCGAAGACCAGTCGGCGGCCCAGCACACGTCGGTAGAGACCCTGCCACTCCTCGATCGTCTCCACGACCCGCACCGCTTCGTCATGTGTGTGCTCGCGCATGGTGGGTTCGTTCGAGTAGCGACTCAGACCGAGCGGTACGGCGCCCACGCTGGCCAGCGTGGGATAGCGGTCGAGGATGCCGGCCAGCGTGTCCTCGAGCGCAGCGCCGTCGTTGATCCCGGGGCACACCACGATCTGTCCGTGCACCTCGATACCCCCGTCGAGCAACACCTCGAGCCAGCGCAAGCTGGTGGCTCCCTTGGGGTTGCGCAACATCTGGGCGCGCAGGTCGGGGTCGGTCGTGTGGATGGAGACGAACAACGGGCCCAGGCGCTCGGTCAAGATCCGTTCGGCATCGAGCTCGGTGAAGCGCGTCAACGTGGTGAAGTTGCCGTAGAGGAACGAAAGGCGGTAGTCGTCGTCCTTGAGGTACAGGCTGCGCCGCATGCCCTTGGGCAGCTGGTAGATGAAACAGAAGGCGCAGTGGTTGTCGCAGGTGCGGATGCGGTCGAAGACGGCCGAGGACACCTCGACCCCCAGCGGCTCGCCGTCCGCCTTTTCGACCCGCACCACCCGGGCCAGGGGCGCGCCGGAGCGCCGCACGAGGACACTGAGGTCCCCGGCGTCACTCAAACGCTGGAAATCGATGACGTCGCGCGGCTCGTGACCATTGAGGCTCAGGAGCTCGTCGCCCACGGCCAGGCCGGCCCGGGCTGCCGGCGACGCCTCGGTGACCGAAGTCACCGTGGGAGCTGACATGGGCACCAGAGTAGTGCCGATAACCTGGACTTTGTGCCCGCAGTGACTCGCGTGATGCTGGCGGAGCCCCGTGGCTTCTGCGCCGGCGTCGAGAAAGCCATCAAGGCCCTGGCCTGGATGGTGCGAGTCTTCGAGCCGCCGGTCTACTGCTACCACGAGATCGTCCACAACCGGCACGTGGTCGACCGCTTCCGCGAGCAAGGGGTCGTCTTCGTCGACGACGTGGCCGAGGTCCCCGAGGGCGCCCCGCTCATGCTGAGTGCGCACGGCTCCGCCCCCGAGGTGGTCGAGGCCGCCCGGGCCCAGGGCGGCGTGGTCGTCGATGCCGTGTGCCCGCTCGTGACCAAGGTCCATCACGAGCTCCGGGTGCGGAGTCGCAAGGGCTACACCGTCCTCTACGTCGGCCACGCCGGCCACGAGGAAGCGGTCGGCACCATGGCGGTGGCCCCCCAGTCGGTGCGGCTTCTCGAGCACATGGAGGACCTCGACGGCCTGGGGGACCTCGAAGCCGAGGGGTCACCCGTCGCCCTCCTGGCCCAGACCACCCTGAGCCACGACGAGTGGCGCGACCTCATGGAGGGGGCGCGCACGCGGTTCCCCGAGCTGTGGATGCCCAACCGCAGCGACCTCTGCTTCGCCACCACCAACCGCCAGGCGGCGCTCAAGGCCATCGCCTCCGACGCCGACGCCGTGGTCGTCATCGGCTCGGCCAACTCCTCCAACACCGTCGCGCTGGAAAAGGTGGCCCGGGCCGGCGGCTGCCCGCGGGTGCTCCGGGTCAACGAGGCGGACGAGCTGCCCGACGACCTGGTCGGCACGGTCGGCGTCACCGCCGGTGCCTCGGCGCCCGAAGCCTTGGTCGAGGAGGTGATCGCCCGGCTGGCCCCTTCCGAGGGCGTCACCGAAGTGACCGTCACCACGGAGGACGAGTACTTCCCGCCCCCGCCCGAGCTGCGGGAGCTCCTGCGCGCCGTGGGTGCAACCGTGGGCTTCATGGCCGCACGGCCGGGTGCCGAGCGGGCCGATCCGGTCGCCCAGGACCGGGCAGTCTCGGCGGCCGACGTGCTCGACCTGCTGGCCTCCTGAGGGCGGCAGTGCGATGATTGAGCCATGACGTTCACCCGGATGGACCAGTCGACCGCCGAGCAGTGGCAGGTCATCATGGTCGACACGATCGAGAACCAGCCCCGCGTCGCCGAACGGGTGTTGCGCATGCTCGAGTCGCTCGAGGAGATCACCGACGGCTTCGCGGTGAACCAGCTCGTTCATTCTCTGCAGACGGCCACCCGGGCCGAGGAAGCCGGTGCCTCCGACGAGGTGGTCGTCGCCTCGCTGTGCCACGACATCGGGAAAGCCGTCTCGGTGATGAATCACCCCCGCATCGCGGCCGAGATCATCAAGCCCTACGTCGACGCCGACACCTACCACATGATCCGGGCCCATCAGGACTTCCAGGGCAAGCACTACTACGAGTACATGGGAGCCGACCCCAACGCTCGCGACCAGTACGTCGGCGAGCCCTGGTACGACCTGGCTGCCCAGTTTGCCGACGAGTGGGACCAGAACAGCTTCGACCCCGACTACCCCACCAAGCCGCTGTCGCATTTCGAGCCCCTGGTGCGCCAGGTCTTTGCCACCCCGCGGTCGCTTTGAGTCCTCCTCGCGGCGCCACCTCCGGTGCTGCCGTCCACACCGACCCTGACCGCGCGCGCCGCGTCATCGAGGAGTCGCGCCGGGAGTTCGACCAGCGCTACCCCGGGCTGAAACTCTCCCCCGCCGTCGGCCTCATCTGCGCCTACGAGGAAGAGGACAACATCGGCGACGTCCTCGACAAAATGCCCCGCGAGGCCTGCGGCCTCCCCCTCACCACCCTGGTCGTGGTCGACGGCGGCGAGGACAAGACAGATTTGGTCTCCAAGGACCGCGGTGCCGTGACCTTCGTGCTGACCGAGAACCTGGGCCACGGCTACGCGTTGCGGGTGGGCTACGCACTCTGTATCGAGTTGGGGGCGCAGTACTGCGTCACCCTCGACGCCGACGGGCAGAACGACCCGGCCGAGATCCCGACCATGCTCGAGCCACTGGTCGAGGACGAGGCCGACTTCGTCGTCGCCTCACGGGTGTTGGGCACCGACACGACGACCGACAACACCCGCAAGGCAGGCGTGCGGGTGTTCTCCTGGATGCTCAGCACCATCGGTCACACCAAGCTGACCGACACGTCCAACGGCTACCGCGCCCTGCGGGTGTCGATGCTCGACGACATCGCCTATCGCCTCGTCCAGCCGCAATACCAGACGGCCGAGTTGCTCATCACCGCCATGCGGCGGGGCTGGCGGGTGACCGAACGCCCCACGGTGTGGCTGCCCCGAGCTTCGGGAACGACCAAGAAGGGCAAGAACTGGCTCTTCGGCTTCCGCTACGGCCGGGTGGTGGCCGAGACGTGGTGGAAGATGCGCAAGGAGCCGGTTCACTCGTGAACGCCGAACGCCGAACGCCGAACGCCGAGTGACTCCCACTGCGTTCGGTAGGTCGGCTCACTAGCTCGGCTCAGCAGGTCACCTCAGTAGGTCGGCTCAAGTAGTTCGGGCTCAGTAGGTCGGGCTCAGTACCGGCCCGAGCGCTCCCGGGCCTCGTCGTAGACAGCCTGGATGCGCTGCTCCAGCTCCACGGTGGCGGTGTGGACGGCCGAGCGGGAGACGCGCCCACCCCCGGTCCGAGGCGGCGGCGGCAACGCGGGGCCGATCACCACATGGATGGTGTAGGGCTTGGGGATGGTGCTGCCCTTGGGCATGGCCAGGTCGGAGCCGCCGATGCCGATCGGCACAATCGGCGCGCCGGTGCGGGCCGAGAGGAAGGTGGCTCCCTCCATGAGGTCCTCGATCGCGGGGCCGGCGCGGCGGGTGCCTTCGGGGAAGAGCACGAGTGCCTCACCCCGGCGCAGCACCTCCTCGGCGCGCTGGAGCGCCTCACGGTCGGCCGACTCGCGATGGACGGGGAAGGCGCCGACACTGAGCAGCAGTTTGCCGAGGTACTTGTTCTTCCACATCTCGTCCTTGGCCATGAAGAAGAGCTTGCGGTCCGTGCAGAAGGCGGCGAAGCCGAAGTCGGCGAACGAGCGGTGCACCGGGGCCAGGATCACCGGACCGGTGGCCGGCACGTGCTCACGGCCGACCACCTTGGGGCGGAACCACATCCACAGGACCGAGGTGAAGATGGCCCGCTCGACCCGGTAGAGCGCGGTGCGGCGGGGGTCGATCTCGAAGGGCTGGTGGCGCCCGGGCGCGACCGCCGCCGGTGTCTCGCCCGCGGGCGTGGGCTCTGGTGCACTTACAGCCACGACAGGACCTCCTCGATGACATCATCCACGCTGCGGCCGGTCGTATCGAGCCGGCGGGCGTCGTCCGCCTCACGGAGCGGCGAGGCGGCCCGGGTCGAGTCGATGCGGTCCCGTCGGGCCACGCCCTCGGGCGCCTCGTCGTGCCGGCGCCGGGCCCGCTCCTCGGGTGACGCCGTCAGGAAGACCTTGAGGTCGGCCTCGGGGAAGACGACCGAGCCGATGTCACGGCCCTCGACCACCCCACCGCCGTGGGCCTCGGCCCAGGCCCGCTGGCGCCGCACCAGCTGTGCACGCACGGCGGGGTTGGCGGCCACCAGCGACACCGCTCGCCCCGCCTCGGGCGTGCGGATGACCCCGGTCACGTCGTGGCCGTCGATCACGACACGCTGACCGACCTCGATGGTGGCGGCCTCGGCCAGCGCGGCCACCGCGGCTTCGTCGTCGGCTGCGATGCCCCTGGAGAGGGCGAGGGCGGCGACGGCGCGGTACATGGCGCCCGTATCGAGCCGGTCGAGGCCGAGGCGGCGGGCCACCGCGGAGGACACGGTCGACTTGCCTGCCCCGGCCGGTCCGTCGATGGCCACGAGGAGGGCCCGCGGTTGGTGGTCCCCCTCGGTCAGCCGGCGCAGGTCCTCGGCGAATCCGGGGTAGCTGGTCTGGACCGCCCGGAACCCGGTGAGCACGCTGCGCTCGCCCGGTGCGGCCGCCAGCGCGGCCACGGCGGCGGCCATGGCCATGCGGTGGTCGCCCCGGCTGTCGAAACGGGCGCCCCGCAGCGGCCCCCCGACGCCCGTGATGGACAAGGTGTCGCCCTCGACGGTGGCCCGGGCCCCGAAGGCCTCGACCAGGTCGGCCACCGCGGCGAGGCGGTCCACCTCCTTGACCCGCAACTCGGCCACATCGGTGAACACCGTGGTGCCCTCGGCCACCGCTGCGGCGACGGCGAGGGCGGGCACCTCATCGAGCGAGGGGATCTCGTGGGCGGCGATCGTCGGTGGCCCGCAGCGGCCCGGGCCGGGCGTGCAGGCTGGCCACGTGCGGCCCGGTGGGCTCGATGGTCACGTCCGCCCCCATGCGGGCCAGCACGCTGATGAAGCCGAGCCGGGCCGGGCCCTCGTAGACCTGCGCCACCTGGACGTCGCCGGCCGCCGCCACGCAGCCGGCCACGACGAAGAAGGCCGCAGCCGAGGGATCACCGGGCACGGTGCGCTCGACCGGGCGCAACGTCGAGGCGCGGACCGTCACGACCCGGCCGTCGCCCCACGGCTCCACGGTCACCTCCGCGCCCGCCTCGGCCAGCATCTCCTCGGTGTGGGTCCGCGTGGTCACGGCCTCGCGCACGACGGTCTTGCCGTCGGCGGAGAGCCCGGCCAGGAGGATGGCCGACTTCACCTGCGCGCTGGCCACTTTGGAGGTCCAGTCGATGCCGTGCAACGGGCCCCCGGCGACACGCAGCGGGGGCAAGCACCGGTCACCCTCGCCGCGCACGTCGGCCCCCATGAGGCCGAGCGGTTCGGCCACCCGGTCCATCGGCCGGGCCGAGAGCGAGTCGTCCCCGATCAACTCGGTTACCCAGGGCAGGCCGGCGACGAACCCGACCAGGAGGCGCATGGAGGTACCGGAGTTGCCGCAGTCGAGGGGACCCTCGGGCGCGTGCAGCCGGCTGCGGCCCCCGTGGAGCACCACCGACCCGCCGGGTCGGCGCTCGACGGCGACGCCCATGGCCTCGACCGCGGCCAACGAGGCGGCCACGTCGGCCCCGTCGGACAGGCCGTGCACGACGGACGTACCCTCGGCCAGCGCGGCGAGCAGCACCGAGCGATGGGAGATCGACTTCTCCCCCGGCGTGCGCACGGTGCCCTGGCAGGGCACACCGCCGTCGACGACCAGCGCGGCCGGTGTCGTCACGACAACGGCTCCACCCGGCAGCGGTACCCGCGGGCCTCGACGGCCGCGGCCAGCGTGGCGGCGTCGGTGTCCTCGACCACGAGGATGAGCACGCCGCGCGGGCCTTCGGCCGAGTGGGCGATCTCGATGTCGTAGATGCCGATGCCCGCATTGGCCGCCAGCGAGGTGAGCTCGGCCACCACCCCCGGCTCGTCCGCCACTGGGATGCGCAACTCGGCCAGATGGTCGGGCCGGGCGATGCGGGCGGGCAGGCTGCGCCGGGCCGCACTCGCTGCCTCCAGCGTGTCGAGCAGCGCGGCGCGGTCATGGCCGGCCACGTGGTCGCGCATCGAGCTCAGGTCGCCGATGAGCGTGTCGAGCGCGTCGACGATGGCCCCGGCGTTCTCGGCGCAGATGTCGGGCCAGATGCCGGGGTGCCCGGCCGCCACCCGGGTCATGTCGCGAAAGCCACCGGCGGCGAGGCGTAACAGGGTGCCGTCCGGCTCGGCCCCGGCGCTCGCCGCGTTCATGAGCGTGGCCGCGACCAGGTGGGGCACGTGGGAGACCACGGCGACCAGGCGGTCGTGATCGGCGGCCGAGAGCACCAGCACGTCGGCCCCCAGGCTCATGACCACGCCCTTCAGCCGGTCGAAGGCGGCCAGGTCGGTGGCCGCGGTCGGCGTGAGGACCCAGACCGCGCCGGCGAAGAGGTCGGGGTCGGCCCCGCGTAGCCCGATCTGCTCGGACCCGGCCATGGGGTGGCCGCCGATGAAGCGGGCGTGGTCGGCCTCGGCCACGATGGCAGTCTTGACCCCGCTCACGTCGGTCACGACGGCATCGCTGCGGCGGGCGCCGGCGGCCAGGACGTCTTGGGCCACCCTGGCCACGGCCGTGGCCGGGATCGCCACGAAGACGATCTCGGCCTCGAGATCGTCACCGATGGCGTCGACCACCCCGCGTTCGAGCGCCTCGGCCGTGCGCGCCGCGTCGGCGTCGAGTCCGGAGACGTGCCAGCCGCGCCGGCGCAGGCCCAGGGCGATGGATCCGCCGATGAGACCGGTGCCGACCACGAGCGCCCGCCGGCGCGCCGTCGGCTCAGTCGGGGAGGTCATCGCGGAGCGCGTGGGCCCCGTGCAGGTAGACGTGGTGCATCTCCTCCCGGGACCGCGCGGTGTAGACGTGGAGGAGGGCCCGGATGCACAGCGGCATGGCCCCGGGCACTGGGATCTCGGCGGCGCAGAGGAGCGGGACGGCGCCGAAGCCGATCTCGCGGATGGCGGTGGCCGGGAAGATGCTCGTCACGTCGCCGGTGGCCGTGAAGAGGATGCTGACGATGTCGTCCTCGACCAGCCCGTTGCGCTCCATGAGCTCGCGCATGAGCTCCTGCGAGCGCTTGGTGACCTGCTCCGCCGTGTCGGCGTCGACCGTGGTCGCCCCGCGCAGACCCCGGACCATCAGAGCGGTTTCCATGGCGGGCCACTCTACCGGGAACGGCCGCGCACCCCCGGCGACCTGGCCTTAAGCGTGTGAGGCGGCGGCGGCCAGGGACCGCACCTCCTCGGGGCTGAGGTGGCGCCAGCGGCCGGGGGCGAGTGTGGTGTCGCGCACGGGACCGATGCGGGTGCGGACCAGCCGCTCGACGGGATGGCCCACCGCCTCGCACATGCGCCGCACCTGGCGGTTGCGCCCCTCGTGGATCACGATGCGCAGGACACCCGGGGCCAGCACCCCGACCTCGGCCGGCGCCGTCGGGCCGTCACTCAGCTCGACGCCTCGGCGCAGGGTCCGCAGTGCGCCCGGGGGCGGTGTGCCGCCGCGCACCTCGGCCACGTACTCCTTGGCCACCCCCTGCGAGGGATGGGTCAGGAGTTGGGACAGCGCGCCGTCGTTGGTCAGGACGAGCAGCCCTTCGGTGTGCCGGTCCAGCCGCCCGACGGCGAAGACCCGCGGCTCGCCCGGCACCAGGGACATCACCGTGCGCCGCCCCTGGGGGTCGTCGGCCGTCGTGATCACGTCGTCGGGCTTGTTCAGCAGGTAGTAGACGAGGTCGGGCGCCACCGGCACCAGCGAACCGTCCACCTCGACCCGGGCCGTGGCCACGTCGACCCGGAGCCCCAACACGGCCGGCGCGCCGTCCACGCGGACCCGCCCCGCCGCGATGAGCTCCTCGCAGGCGCGCCGGGAACCGAACCCAGCTCGGGCCAGCACCTTTTGGAGGCGCTCGCCCTCTTCGTCAGGTGTCGTCGGAGCCAGCCTCGATGCCGATGCCGAGGGCGGACTGCAGCTCGCGCTCGAGGTCGGCCGCCACCTCGGGCCCGGGCAGGAAGTCCTCCACCGCGGGCAGCTGGTCCAGCGAGTTCAGCCCGAGGCGCTCGAGGAAGAGGTCGGTGGTGCCGAAGAGCGCCGGCTGGCCGGGACCATCGGCGTGGCCGACCACGACGATGTAGCCGCGCTGCTCGAGCAGGCGGCTCACCCCGTCCACGTTCACGCCGCGCAAGGCCGAGATCTGGCCCCGCGACACGGGCTGGCGGTAGGCCACGATGGCCAGCGTCTCGAGTGCGGCCGTCGAGAGCCGGTGCGAGACGTCGCGGTTGGCGAAGCGTTCCACGTAGGGCGCCAGGTCGGGCTGGGTCGCAAAGCGCACCCCGCCGGCGACGCGGGTCACCATGTAGCCGCGACGCTCGGCCTCGTAGGCGCGGGCCAGCCGGTCGATGGCCTCCTCCACCCGCTCCACCGGCTCCTCGACCAGCTCGGCCAGCAAGCGCGGGGCCAGCGGCTCCACGGCCACCAGGAGGATGGCCTCGATCGTGCGGCCCAGCTCGGCCTCTTCCATCAGCGTCCCTCGCTCATCCGTCGTATTCGTCGACTTCGAAGCCGCTCATCTCGGCCAGCCCGCGACCACTCGACACCCCGGCCAGCTCGTCGCGGGTCAGCCAGGCGATCTGGAGATCGCCGAAGGTCTGTCCCTGACCGAGAGCGACCCGGCCCATCTTGCACAGCTCGAGGAGGGCCAGGAAGTGCACGATCACGTCCATGCGGGTCTGGCACTCGGACACCAGCTGGCGGAACGAGCCGGGGCGGGCCGTCTCGGGCCGGGCGATGAGCGCGGCCACCATCTCGGAGACCGAGACCGTGTCCACCGTGACGTGGGAGAGGTCGACGCGGGGCACGGGCCGCTCGGCCGAACCCCGCAGGTAGGCCTGGGCCAGGTCCTCCGCGGTGACCCCGGCCAGCAGGTCGGGGGCGTGGACCACGAAGTCGTCGTCGAGCCCCGCCTCGCGGGGCACGCAGCGCGAAGCCTGTTCGGCCAGGGCCACGAAGACGTCGGCCGCCGCCGAGTAGGCCCGGCACTCGAGCAGGCGGGCCAGCAGCAGGTCGCGCTCCTCCCATCCGGCCAGCTCCTCGTCGTCGTCGACGTTCTCGGGTCCGGGCAACAGGCGCTGGGACTTGAGCTCGACGAGGATGGCCGCCACCAGCAGGAACTCGGAGAGCTGGTTGACGTCGATCAGCTCCCGCTCGTCGGAGAGGATGCGGACGAAGCCGTCGACCACGGGCATGAGAGGCACGTCGAGGACGTCCAGCTCGTGCGAGGACACGAGGTGCAGGAGCAGGTCGATCGGACCCTCGAACGCCGGGGTGGACACCGCGTAGGCCACCCGGTGACGTTACCGAATGCGGCCCTGCCGCACGCGCACCCCCGTCCGGCCTGGGCCGCCGCCGCCAATACCATTGGGCGCCATGAACAGGGTCCTTTCCGGTATCGCGCCTTCGGGCAACTTCACCTTGGGGAACTACCTCGGGGCCCTGCGTCACTGGGTCAGCTTCCAGGACGGCAACGAGGCCTTCTACTGCGTGGTCGACCTGCACGCGCTGACGACGGAGATCGAGCCGGCCGCCCTCCGCGCCAACACGCTCGATGCGGCCCTGAACCTCCTGGCCATCGGCCTCGACCCCGAGCGCTGCAGCCTCTTCGTGCAGAGCCACGTCGCCGAGCACACCCGGCTGACCTGGCTCCTCGAGTGCACCACGGCCATGGGTGAGCTGCGCCGCATGACCCAGTTCAAGGACAAGGCGAAGGGCCAGGACACGGCGCGGGTCGGCCTCTTCACCTACCCGGTGCTCATGGCGGCCGACATCCTGCTCTACGACGCCACCCACGTCCCGGTGGGCGACGACCAGCGCCAGCACCTCGAACTCACCCGGGAGGTGGCGGTCCGCTTCAACAACCGTTACGGCGAGACCTTCGTGGTCCCCGAGGCGGCCATCCCCGGAACCGCCGCCCGGGTCATGGACCTCCAGCATCCCGAACGCAAGATGTCCAAGTCGGTCGAGTCGCCGCTGGGCACCATCGGCCTGCTCGACTCGGACGAGGACATCACCCGCAAGGTGCGCAAGGCGGTCACCGACACCGACGGGGAGATGCGTTATGACCGGGTGGCCAAGCCCGGGCTGGCCAACCTGCTCGACCTGCTGGCGGCGGCGACCGACCGGACACCCCTCGAGGTGGCCCAGGGCTACGAACGCTACGGCGACCTGAAGAACGACGTGGCCGCCGCGCTGGGCGAGTTGCTCCGTCCGGTGCGCGAGCGACGGACCGCCCTCGAGGGCGACCTGGCCTACGTCAACGCGGTGCTCGAGCGGGGCGCCGCCCGGGCCCACGAAGTGGCGGGTGCCGTCTACGCCCGGGCGGCCGATGCCATGGGGTTGCTGCCGCCGGCCTGAGCGGGACTACCCGACACCGAGGACACCCTCCCACCAGCTGTAGAGCTGGTTGAACATCCACGTCAGCGGCCCGTGCGGGTAGAGGAAGAAGTTCAAGAGCACGAGGCCGAGCAGGATCGGCATCGTGTACTGGCGGTAGCGCAGATAGGTGGGCCACCACCGCCGCGGGAGCAGGCGCTCGAAGAGCACCGACCCGTCGAGCGGAGGCAGCGGGATCATGTTGAAGGCGCACAGGCCGACGTTGACCAGGCTGGCGTAGAAGATCACCTGATCGAAGGTCGTGAATGTGCCGGTGCTGAGCAGGCTGCTCCGCACGAACTCAATGAAGATGACGGCGAACACTGCGGCCAGGGCGGCGTTCGTCGCCGGTCCGGCCAGCGACACGACCACACCCTGGTTGCGCGGGCTGCGCAGGCGCGACGTGTTCACGGGCACCGGCTTGGCCCAACCGAAGAAGCCGACACCGCCCAGCGAGAGGAGGGCGGGCACGATGAGCGTTCCCACCGGGTCTACGTGCGGGGCCGGGTTGAGCGTCAGTCGCCCGGCCCGCTTCGCCGTGTCGTCACCGAACACGTTGGCCACCACCCCGTGCGAGACCTCGTGCAGGATGATGGAGGGGACCATCACGCAGAAGATGACGATCTCGGTGCTCGTGATGTTGTGATGCGCGACCAGTGCGATGAGAAGAACGACGCCGGCCCCGATCCACAGGGCTTGCTTGGTCCTCTGGTCCATCGGCGGGCGGCTCCGCGAGGAGGCTCCTTGTGTGGCCATTCAGTGCTTGGCGGCGTGCTCGATGCAGAAGCGGGTCGCCGGCATCGCCTCGAGCCGGGCGGCACCGATCGGCTTCCCGCAGACCTCGCAGTTGCCGTAGGTCCCGCCTTCCACGCGCAGCAATGCGCCGTCGACCTCGTCGAGCGCCTCTCGCAATTCGCTGGCCAGTCGCTCGGCCTCGCCCCGCTCGGCCGTCACCTGGCTCGAGTCGGCGAAGTTCGAGTCGTAGTTGAGGCCGCTCCCCTGGTCAGCGAAGCCCAGCTCGGTCAGTTGCGCCCTGAGTCCGGCCTGCTCCTCACGGAGGAGGGCGGCGAAATCGATGTCGGCGGTCTCCGCCGTTGTGGCCTCGTTCGGCATCCCATCATGCTACGCGGTCCCTCCTCCTGTTGTACCCGCACGGGGATGGGCCTCCTCGTACGCACGCCGAAGGTGCTCGGGCGAGACCTTGGTGTAGCGCTGGGTCGTGGCGATGGAGGCGTGGCCCAGGAGCTCTTGGACCACCCGGACGTCGGCCCCCCGCCCGAGCATGTGGGTGGCGCAGGAGTGGCGCAGGACGTGGGGGCTGACCTTGTCGGCCAGCCCGACCCGACCGGCGTACTTCTTCACCACTCCGAAGGCGCCCACCCGGGTGAGACGCCCGCCCCGGGCGTTGAGGAACACGGCCTCGGCGTCGCTGCGCCGGCGCCACATGGTGGGCACGAGCAGCGGGCGGCCCTGCGCCGAGAGCCAGTGGGCCAGGGCCTCGCGGGCACAGCGGCCGAGCGGCACGACGCGTTCCTTGTCCCCCTTGCCCAGAAGGCGCAACAGGGGCAGGCCGGTCGCCTCCACGGCGTCGGCCACGTCGCCCAGGCTGAGGCCGACGGCTTCGCTCACCCGGGCCCCGGTTCCGTAGAGCACCTCGAGCAGCGCGCGGTCGCGCAGCACCAGAGGGCCGGTACCCACCACGGCGCCGAGCAATCGCTCGGTCTCCTCCTCGCTCAGCGCCTTGGGCAACAGGTCGTTCACCGAGATCGACGGCAGGTCTCCGGTCGGGTCGTCGCCGCGCTGGCCCTCCTCGACCAGGAAGCGGTAGAAGCCCCGCATGCTCGAGAGGGCGCGGGCGACCGACGCCGACTGATGGGTGCGGCGCAGCGTCGCCAGGTAGCCGGCGACATCGGCCGCGCCGGCCTCGGCCATGGTCACGCCCGACGCGCTCAACGCCTCCTCGTAGGCGGCCAGGTCGCGCCGGTACGACGAGAGCGTGCGCGGCGAACGTCCCCGCTCGACCTCGAGCCAGGACAGGAACTCCTCGGCCGGGCGAGGCAGCGGCGTGCTCACCCCGGGTCCCCGCCGGCGGCCAGGCGGGCCCGGGTCAAGTAGAGCCCGAGCACCGTCGTCTCGTCCTTGAGCGTGCCGTCGGCGACCAACGCGTCGACGTCGGCCAGGGCGATGCGCTCCACCGTCATGTAGCCCTCTTCGATGCCGTCGGGCCGGGCCGGCACGGGCGAGAGGCCGGTGGCCAGGTAGATGGCGGTGTGCTGGTCGCTCATGCCCGGGGAGTTCCAGGTGCCGACGAGCAGCTCCCACCCGCTCGCCGCCAACCCGGCCTCCTCGGCCAGCTCACGCCGGGCCGTGTCCTCGGGCGACTCCCCCTCCTTGTCCCGCGTCCCGGCCGGGATCTCGAGCACCATGGCATCGACCGCGGCCCGGTACTGGCGCACCAGGGTCACGGTGCCGTCCTCGTGCAACGGGACGACGGTCACCGCGCCCGGGTGGCGGATCACGAAGCGGTCGAAGGGCCGGCCGTCGGGGTCGAGCAGGTGGAAGCGGTCGACCCGGAACAGCCAGGCTTGGAGCAGCTCCTCCTCCGAGACGCGGCGGAAGCCGGTCACGGGCCGGCGACTCAGCTGACTGCGTCGAGATCGAGCAGGTGCGGCTCGCGTCCCTCCGCCCGCTCGAGGGCGGCCGCCACCAGCTCGCGGAAGAGCGGGTGGGCCCGGTCCGGGCGGCTCTTGAACTCGGGGTGGGCCTGGGTGGCCACCCAGTAGGGGTGGTCCTCCAGTTCGACGAACTCGACCAGGCGCCCATCGGGCGAGCTACCCGAGCAGAGCAGGCCGACCGCCTCGAGCCTCGACTTGTACTTGTTGTTGAACTCGAAGCGGTGCCGGTGACGCTCGGTGACCGCCAGTGTCCCGTAGGCCCGGGCCACCTTGGACTCGGGCAGCAGCGCGGCCTGGTACGCGCCCAGCCGCATGGTGCCGCCCTTGTCGGTCACCTCGGCCTGGTCGGGCATGAGGTCGATGACCATGTGGGGCGAGAGCGAATCGAACTCGCGCGAGTTCGCCCGCTCCAGGCCGGCCAGATCGCGGGCCACCGAGATCACCATGACGTGCAGGCCCAGACACAGCCCGAGGCACGGGATGCCGTGGTCGCGGCTGTAGCCGGCCGCCGCCACCATGCCCTCGATGCCCCGCTCGCCGAAGCCGCCCGGGATGACGATGGCGTCGAGCCCGCGCAGGCGGTCGGTGCCGAGCAGGTCGGGCACGCTCTCGGCGTCGATCCAGTCGAGATCCACCGTCACACCGTGGTGGAAGCCGGCGTGGCGCAGTGCCTCGACGACCGACATGTAGGCATCGGGCATGTTCACGTACTTGCCCACGATGCCCACGCGCACGATGCGACCGAGCGACTCGATCCGGGTGACGAGTGTCTCCCACTCCGAGATGTCGATCGGGTGTGACGCCTCGTCGATGCCCAAGGTGCGGCAGACATAGGCGTCGAGACCCTGCTCGTGCAGGACCAGCGGGATCTCGTAGATCGACGGCGCGTCGACCGCCGAGACCACGGCGTCGATGGCCACGTCGCACTGCAGCGAGATCTTGCGCTTGAGGCTCTCGGGGATCGGCTTGTCGCTGCGGCACACGATCACGTCGGGCTGGATTCCCCGGCTGCGCAACTCGGTCACCGAGTGCTGGGTCGGCTTGGTCTTCTGTTCCCCCGAGACCAGGAAGGGCACCAGGGTCAGGTGGACGTAGCACACGTTGTCCCGACCGATGTCCCGGCGGAACTGGCGGATGGCCTCGACGAACGGGACGATCTCGATGTCGCCCACCGTGCCGCCGATCTCCACGATGACGATGTCGACGTCCTCGTCGGCCAGACGGCGGATGCGGTCCTTGATCTCGTCGGTGACGTGCGGGATGACCTGGACGGTGCGCCCGAGGAAGTCGCCCCGCCGCTCCTTCGCGATCACCGAGCTGTAGATGCCGCCGGTCGTCGTGTTGGAGCGCTTCGACAGGCTCTCGTCGATGAAGCGCTCGTAGTGACCGAGGTCGAGGTCGGTCTCGCCGCCGTCCTCGGTGACAAAGACCTCGCCGTGCTCGCCCGGGTTCATCGTCCCGGGGTCCACGTTGATGTACGGGTCGAGCTTGCACATGGTCACCCGTAGACCGCGATTCTTGAGGAGCCGGCCGAGCGAGGAGGCGGTGAGACCCTTCCCGAGCGAGCTCGAGACACCGCCGGTGACGAAGATGAACTTGCTCACGCCGCCTTCGGGGCAGCGGGCACTGCCGCAGATGTTCGGTGCACCAGGCCACGATAATCGACCGGACCCGCCGGCGTGGTGGACTCAGAGCGGCGCAACGTCGAGCAACTCGCGCGCGTGCGCACGCGCCGCGTCACTGCCCGGGTGACCCGAGAGCATGCGCGAGAGCTCGGTCACCCGTTCCTCGCCGTCCACCGTCGCCGCCGTGGTCACCGTCCGGCCCTTCGACTCCCGTTTGACCACGCTGATCTGCGCGTCGGCCTGGGCCGCCACCTGGGCCAGGTGGGTCACCACGAGCACCTGGCGGTCCCGGCTCACCTCGTGCAGTGCCTCGCCCAGCGCCAGCGCGGCGGCCCCGCCGACGCCGGCGTCGACCTCGTCGAAGATCATGGTCTGGGGCCCACCCAGGGCGACGAGGCGGATGGCCAACATGGCCCGGGCCAGCTCGCCCCCCGAGGCGGACCGGGCCAACCCCTGCACGGGCTCACCCACGTTGGCGCCGAGCAGCAACTCCACCGGCTCACCCGTGCCCCTCGGGGCCACCTCGACCTCGAGGCGCGCCCCGCCCATGGCCAGGTCGCCCAGGCGAGCCGCCACCCGCTGCCCGAAGCTGCCGGCCGCGGCGGCGCGCGTCGCCCGCACCTCGGCCTCGGCCGCCGCCAGCTCGCGCCGGCGCACACCCCGCTCGGCCCCGAGCCGCGCCGCCTCGCCCTCGGCGTCCTCGAGGGCGGCCAGCCGGACCGCGGCCGTCTCTCCGTACTCCATCACGGCGGCCAGGTCCTCGCCGTACTTGCGGCGCAGGTCGGCCAGCAGGCGCCGGCGCTCGTGCACCTCGGCCAGCCGGTCCGGATCGTCCTCCCAGCCCTCGACGTCGTCGCGCAATGTGCGCGAGACGTCGGAGAGCTCGACCGCGGCGGCCACGATGCGCGCCCGCGCCGCCTCGAAGCCCTCCCGCCCCGCCAGCGCGGTGCCGGCCCGGCCCAGGAGGTCGAGCACGCCGCCGTCGCCACCGACGAGCTCGGTGGCCAGCAGCCCGCTCTCCCGGTAGGCGCCGGCGTCGGCCAGGCGCTCCTCCTCGAGGCGCAGGGCCTGGTCCTCCCCCGCGTCGTCCAGCTGGGCCACTGCGATCTCCTGCACCTGGTGGCGCAGCACGTCGGCCTCGCGGGCTCGCTGCTGGTCGTCGCCGCCCAATGCGTCCAGGGCCTCGTCGAGCGCCCGCAGCTGGCTGCGCAGGGCGCGCACCCGGCTGAGATCGGTGCCGGCGAACGCGTCGAGGACGTCGCGCTGGGCGGCCGGAGTCACGAGGGTCCGGTGCTCGTGCTGTCCGTGGATCTCCACGAGCTCCGACCGCCGTCTCACCCAGGGCGCGCACCGAGGCCATGCGCCCGTCGATCCACGCCCGCGAACGACCCTCGGCCGGGACGGAGCGGGCCAGGATGACCTCGGCCCAGGTCGTCTCTTCCCCACCGTCATCCTGGTCGGGCACGAAACGGGCCTCGACCAGCGCCTCGGCTGCGCCGGCCCGCACCATCCCCACCTCGGCCCGGCCCCCGAGGAGCAGCTGGAGCGCCTCGACCACCAGCGTCTTGCCGGCGCCCGTCTCGCCGGTCAGCGCGATCATGCCCGGGCCGAACGAGAGCGTGAGGTCCTCGATCACGCCGAGGTCCCGCACGCGCAGCTCGGTCAGCACGGCGTCACGGGCGCGGTCGGTCGGCCAGCAGGCGGAAGCGCAGGATGCTCCCGAACGTCTGCGGTTCGTTGCGCACCACCCGGACCGGCTTGGCGGCCACCCGGCACGTGATGACCGAACCGGGCTGGAGCCGGCCGACGTCCGCCCCGTCGATCACCAGCGCCCCGGCCCGGTCGGGTACTACCTCGATGCGCACCTCCTGGTGCTCGCCGAGGACCAGGCTGCGGTCGAGCGAGAGGTGCGGGGCCACCGGCGTCACCACCATGGCGCGCAAGGTGGGGGCCAGGATCGGGCCGCCCGCCGAGAGGTTGTAGGCGGTCGACCCCGTCGAGGTGGCCACGATGAGCCCGTCGGCGGAGTAGGTCAGGGCCTCCTCGCCGTCGATCCGGGTGGCCAGGCGCACGGTGTGACCGAAGTCGATCTTCTCGATCACGACCTCGTTGAGGGCCAGCAGCGACATGTCGTCACTGAGGGAACGGTCGGCGATGGACACCTCGAGCGCGCAGCGCGACTCGATGGTCGCCCCGCCCTCGAACACCTTGCGCAGCGCCCCACGGATCTGGTCCGGGCCGAGGTCGGGCAGGTACCCCACCCGGCCGAAGTTCACGCCGAGCACCGGCACGTCGGTGCCCGTGGCCAGGCGCACGATGCGCAGGAAGGTGCCGTCGCCCCCGAGACTGACCGCGACCGTCGAGCCGGCCAGGTCGACCAGACCGAGGTCCCGCTCGACCCCGTCGTCGTCGACCCGGTCCGGGCCGCTGAAGCGCAGGATGCGCGCCGTGTCACCCCGGCCCTTGAGCCAGGTTGCCGTGTCGTTGGCCAGGGCCAGCGCGTCGGGCCGGTCCGGATGGACGAGAAAAGTGACGGTCGCCATGGCGGGCTCCGGGCTCAGCCGGACCGGCTCCCGCCGACCGCCACCAGCTGCTCGGCCTCGGCCAGCGCACCGGCCAGGACGTCCGTCTCGCCCGTCTCGCCCGTCTCGCCCGTCACGTCCGTCAACCCTTTGCGGGCGTGGACCAGGAACTCGACGTTGCCTGCGGCACCGGTCAACGGGGAGGCCATCGCTCCCACTATGCCGGTTCCGGCGGCTCTCAGCGCGGACGTGACCCCCTCGAGCGCGCCCAGCCACAGGGCGGGGTCGCGCACCACCCCCTTGCCCTTGGAGGCGGCCGCCCGCCCCACCTCGAACTGGGGCTTGACCAGCAGGACGAGGTCGGACCCGGGGGCGGCCACGGGGCCGCAGAGGGCGGGCAGCACCGAGCGCAGCGAAATAAAGGACAGGTCGGCCACCACCAGCGGGCAGGGTACGAACTCCGGGTGGGCCGCCTCCAGCTGGGCCACGGTGAGGGTGCGGACGTTCACCCGCTCGAGCACCACCACCCGGTCGTCGGCCCGCAGGCGGGCATCGAGTTGGCCGTGCCCCACGTCCACGGCGTAGACCAACTCGACGCCTCGCTGGAGCAGGCAGTCGGTGAAGCCGCCGGTCGAGGCACCGGCGTCGAGGGCGCGGCGGCCCTCGGTGACCACGTCGAAGCGATCCAATGCGGCCCCGAGTTTCAGGCCGCCCCGACTCACGTAGGGCGAAGCCGGGCCCAGCAGCACCACTGGCTCGTCCGGCCCGACCAGCCGGGCCGCCTTGTCGGCGGGGGCGCCGCCCACCAGCACGCTCCCGGCTGCGATGGCGGCCTGGGCCTCCTGGCGGCTGCCGGCCAGTCCCCGGCGCACGAGCTCGTTGTCGAGCCGGCGGCGGGGCGAAGGGGTCAGCTGGCCTTCTTCGGGGCGGTCTTGGTGTCGGACACCGCCTCGTCCGTGTGCTTGGCCTTCTCCGCCTTGTCCTTCTTGGGGCCGTCCTTCTTGTCCCTGTCCTTGTTCTTGCTGCTGCCTTGGTCTTCGTGGCCTTGGACTTCGTGGCCTTGGCCCGCTTCGGCACGGCTGCTTCCGCCGCCCCCTTGGCCCGACCCGCCGTCTTCTCGGCCTGCCGCCGGGCCTCTTTGGCCGCCTTGGTCGCCCCGGCCGTCGCCGTCTTGGCCGCGTTGGTCGCCCCGGCCGTCGCCGTCTTGGCCGCGTTGGTCGCCTGCTTCGTGGCACCGGCGGTGGCGCCCTTGGCCGCCTGGGTGGCCTGCTGCGTTGCCGCCTTGGTCGCGCCCGCAGCGCCCGCGGTGGCCTTTCGACCGGCCTCGGCTGATCTCTTCAGGACCACGGCCACCTGGTTGGCGATCTCCTCGATCGACGCCGAGTCGATCTTGGCCAGCTGGGCGTGTACCTCGCGGCGCACCAGCTCGAGCAGGTTCTCGCTCGTCTTCTTGCTTCGTTCCACCATGGCGTCCACCCGTTCCTGGGCCTGGCTGCGGGGGATCTCCCCGGCGTTCACCAGCTCCCGCACGATCTCCTCGGCCCTGCCCCGGGTGAGCTGCCCGAGGACGGACCCCGCATCGAGATATTTCCGAATCCGCTCATTGCTTGCCATTGAACCAGAGTATCGAAAGTGCTAGCTGCCAGCAAGCACTTTTTCAGCCGGTCGGGACACTCTGGCGCACCAGGGTGGCCAGGTCCACCGCCGTGGCCGCCGCGTCGAGGCACGCCGGAATCCCGTCCGGCGGGGTCACCCCCGAGAGCACCAGGGCAAACGGGACGCCCAACTGGGTGGCCAGCGCACCGTCGGTGGACGGGCGGTCTCCCACCACGACCCGCAGCTCACCGGCCGGGACGAGGGCCGCGATGGCATCGGCCGTGGGTCGCTCCGGCTTGCCGGCCACCTCGGGCTCGGCCTCTGCGCCCGTGGCCACCGCGGCCAGGATGGACCCGGCGCCCGGGATCAATCCCTCGGGCGTCGGGTAGGTGGCGTCCGCGTTGGTGGCTACGAAGCGGGCGCCGGCTCGCACTGCGGCCACGGCTCGGGCCAGATCGTCGTAGGTGAAGTGACGGGTCCAGCCCACGACGACGGCATCGGCCGGGCCCTCGTGGACCACGGTCACGCCACGGTCGGCCAGCGCCTCGAGCACCCCGTCCTCGCCCAACACCACGGCCGTGGTCCCCGGGGCCAGCAGCCCCGCTGCCACGTCGGCCGAGCGCAGCAGGTCCGCGTCGGCAGCCGTGATGCCGCAGTGGCCCAGTTGCTTCTTGAGCTGGGCCCGGGTGGGCGCAGAGTTGTTGGTGGCGAAGAGCACGTGGACGCCGGCGCCGCGCAGGCGGGCCACCGCCTCGTCGACGCCTGGAATGGGCCGGCCGCTCAACCAGACCACGCCGTCCAGATCGAGCACCCAGGTCCCCCCGGGCGGCGGTGGCCACATGGTGGCCGAGGCTAACGCCCTTCGTCGCCTCCACGGCGTGGCGGAAGTCACCGTCGAGGGAACGAGCTCGGGCTGCACCGGCAGGGCGCCCGAAGGCCGAGAGTTTCCATCGCGCCATCCGACTCCCGCTCAGCGCGGTGACCGCGGCGGACGTGGTCGCGCAGGAAACGCGAGCTGCGGGGCAGACGCGGCTAGGGGTCGACGATCGAGGGCCGAAAGGCCAGGGTACGGGCCATGTCGCGCTGGGTGACGAAGCCGACGACCCGGGCGTCCGCCGTGACCGGGAGCCGGGTCTGGCTGGTCCTCGTCATCACGGCCACGGCGTGCTCGACGGACTCGTCGACGTCGACGTCGACGGTCACCGGCTCCCCCGGTCCGGCCAGGGCGGACAGCTGGACCTGGCGTGGATCGAGCCCCTTGGCCACCACCTTGGCGACAATGTCGCGATTCGAGACGGTTCCGGCCAGGTGTCCGTCGGCGAGGCAAAAAGGGACCGATTCCTCTTCGTGGCTGGTCAGGTAGGCGGCGGCGTCGGCCACCGAATCGGTGGTGTGCAAGACGTCGAGGACGGGGCACATGACGTCGCGGACGGTCTTCATGGGCGACCTCCAGGGGCGCCGAAGGGCGACGGCGCTCCCCCTCCCCACCCTCGCGCCGAGCGCAGGGCGAGGCAATGGGTGCAACGGCCGGGGCGACCCCGCTGGCTCGGGTCGCGCTCTTTGCCGTGGACCCAGAGACGCGACAGAGGTTCGTCGACCCATTGAGTGTCGCGACGCGATCGCATGGCGGCGCCGCTCCCCTCGGTACGCAGGCGGCGGGCGCGTCCGCCCTCGATCGCGAGGAGGCCATCGGTTTGGTGGGTGAGCTGAGGAGCTCGAACGCCGACTGGGACCCTGCGTGCGGGCACCAGTCCCCGGCTGGCCGGCGGGCCCGGCGATCAGCTCAGCGCGAACAGGTTGGTGGGGTCGCCCAGCACCTCGCCCACCGCGCTGAGGAAGAGCGAGGCGGCCTGTCCGTCCACCAGGCGGTGGTCGAAGGCCAGGCTCAGGGTGACGACGTGGCGCAAGGCGACGGCCCCCTCGAACTCCCAGGGCCGCGGGGTGATGGCGCCCATGGCCATGATCGCCGCCTCGCCCGGGTTGAGAATGGGCACCCCGGCGTCCACACCGAAGATGCCGACGTTGGTGAGGGTGATGGTGCCACCGCGCAGGTCGTCGGGGGTGGAGCGAGCCTCGCGGGCCGTGGCGGTCAGCTCGTCGAGCGCCCGCACCAGCTCGCGTAGCGACAGATCGTGGGCGTCCTTGATGTTCGGCACGACCAGGCCGTGCGGACCGGCCACCGCGATGCCGAGGTTCACGTAGTGCTTGGTCACGACCACGCCGGCCGCGTCGTCCCACGACGAATTCAAGGTGGGCTGGAGCTCGAGCGCGAGCACAACGGCCCGGGCTGCGATCGCGAGGGGCGTGACATGGAGACCCTCGAAGTGACGGTTGGTCCGCAGCCGATGCACCAGCTCCACCGTCGGTGTGACGTCGACGGTCAAGAACACGCAGGCCTGCGGCGCCTCGGCCACGCTGCGCACCATGGCTTCGGCCATGTGTTTCTGGACGCCGCGCATCGGCGTGCGCGTCTCCCGACCGCGGGGCGCCCACGGCCGCCGGTACCCGTGAGTCCAGATGGGCGGCCAGGTCCTCGCGGGTGACGATGCCATCGGGCCCGTGGCCGGCCACGTCGGCCAGGTCCACCCCGGCCTGGCGAGCTGCGTAGCGCACCGGGGGGGCGGCAAGTGGGCGACCAGTACCCTCGGGTCGGGGTGGGGCGACGCCGTGGTCACGGTGGTCTCCGCCCCGTCGACGCCGGCGGCGGCTCGGCGCGGCTTCAGACGGGCCGTAGCCCACGAGCACCGACACCTTCTCCGGTTCGGCCGGTCCCTCATCGGCGGTGTCGCCTCCGGTGTCGACGGTCACGAGCGGAGCACCGACGGCCACAGTGTCACCGGGCTGCGCCAGCAGCTCGACCACCGTGCCGGCGAAGGGGCTGGGCAACTCGACCACCGCCTTCTCGGTCTCGACCTCGGCCAGGACCTGGTTCAGGGTCACCGTGTCGCCGGTGGCCACGTGCCAGGCCACCACCTCGGCCTCGGTCAGGCCCTCCCCCAGGTCGGGCAAGAGGAAACGGCGCACGTCGCTCATGGCGCATCCAGGCAGCGGTCGACCTCGTGGAGGATGCGGTCGGCGTCGGGCAGGAAGAAGCGCTCGAGTTTGGCCGGTGGGTACGGCGTGGCGAAGCCCCCCACCCTCCGCACCGGAGCCTCCAGGTGGTAGAAGCAGCGCTCCGAAATGCGGGCGGCGATCTCGGCCCCGAGGCCGCAGAAGACCGGCGCCTCGTGGACGACGACGAGCCGGCCCGTCTTGCGCACCGACGCCTCGAGTGTCTCGAAATCGATGGGAGAGAGCGAGCGCAGGTCGAGCACCTCCACCGAGGTGCCCTCCGCGGCGGCCAGCCGGCCCGCCTCCAGCGCGGTGGCCACCATGGGGCCGTAGGCGGCGATGGTCACGTCGCTCCCCTCCGCCGCCACCCGGGCCCGGTGCAAAGGGAATCCGGCAACTGCAGCCTCGTCCTGGTCGACCTCGCCCTTCTCCCAGTAACGCCGCTTGGGCTCGAAAAAGACGACGGGATCGTCCGACGCGATCGCCTGCTGAATCATGCGATGCCCGTCGGCCGCGTTGCTCGGCGTCACGACGCGCAGGCCGGCGGTGTGGGCGAAGTACGCCTCGGGCGATTCCGAGTGGTGTTCGACCGCGCCGATGCCGCCGCCGTAGGGCACGCGGATGGTGAGGGGCATGGTCACCCTGCCCTCGTTGCGAAAACGGATTTTGGCCACCTGCGAGACGATCTGGTCGAAGGCGGGGTAGATGAAGCCGTCGAACTGGATTTCGCAGACGGGGCGGAAGCCCCGCATGGCCAGCCCGACCGCAGTGCCGATCAACCCGGACTCGGCCAGCGGGGTGTCGATGACGCGGCGGTCTCCGAAGTCATCCTGGAGTCCCTCGGTGACACGGAAGACGCCGCCCAGCTTGCCGATGTCCTCTCCCATGAGGACGACCTTGGGGTCACGGGTCATGGCCTCGCGCAGGCCCGCGTTGAGCGCCTTGCCCAACGCCATGGTGGCCGCCGCCATCAGGACTCCTCGTCCAAGCCGGCCAGGTACTCCTCGTAGTCGGCCCGCTCCTCCTCGAGGAGCGGATGCGGATCGGCGTAGACATGGGAGAACAGTGCGTCGGATCCGGGGTCGGGCATCGACAGGCAGCCCTGGCGCAGTGCCACCGCGGCGGCGTCCGCCCGCGCCGTCACCTCTTCGTCGAAACGCTCGTCGAGCAGGCCCTCGACCTCGAGCAGCGCATGCAGGCGGGCAAGAGGGTCCTTGACCCGCCACTGCTCCTCCTCGGCGTGGCTGCGGTAACGCGTGGGGTCGTCCGACGTGGTGTGTGGTCCCATGCGGTACGTCACGGCCTCGATGAGTGTGGGGCCCTGGCCGTCGTAGGCGCGGGCCAGGGCGAGCCGGGTGGCAGCCAGGACGGCCAACACGTCGTTGCCGTCCACCTGGATCCCGGGGATGCCGTAGCCCTGGCCCCGCTGGGCGATCGAGGTGTGCGATTGGAGACGCACCGGCTCGGAGATGGCCCACTGGTTGTTCTGGCAGAAGAAGACGACAGGAACGACGTAGCTGGCGGCGAAGCCGAAGGCCTCGGCCACATCGCCCTCGCTGCTCGCCCCGTCGCCGAAGTACGCCACCACGGCCGAAGCGGCTCCTTCGAGGGTGAGCCCGAGCGCGTAGCCGGTGGCGTGCAGGGTCTGGGAGCCAACGACGATGGCTGGAGTCGCGATGCCGTGCTCGGAGGGGTCCCAGCCCGAGTGGGCGGTGCCCCGCCACATGCGCAACATGGCCACCGGATCGACGCCCCTGCAGTACGCCACGCCGTGCTCCCGGTAACTCGGGAACACGAAGTCGTCGCTCCGCAGGGCCCGGGCCGAGCCCACCTGCGCCGCCTCTTGTCCCAGCAGGGGTGCCCACAAGCCCAGCTCCCCCTGACGCTGCAACGCCATCGCCTCGGCATCGATCCGGCGGACCACCGCCATGTCGGCGTAGAGGCCGCGCAGCTCTTCGGCGTCCACGTCGGCCACCAGTTCCCAGTACGGGCAGCCCACAGTGCGCTGCCCGTCGACGGAGATCAGCTGGACGAGGCCGTCGAAGCCCATCCACTCGTCGATTCTCTCGCCCGGAACCAGGACCTGCGCTGTGGCCATCGGGACTCCTTCCTCGAGCGGGGCTCGATGAAGGCATCACAGCATGATCAGGTCCCCATGCGCGGGAATTCAGGTCAGATCACGGTATCTCTGCACATTACAGTGCATGGGAATGCGCTATCGCGCAGAAGTGATGCGCCGGGCTCTGCCGAGAAGAAGGATCAGGACGCCTTGCGGCGGGCCACCGTTTTGGTGCGGGCCGGCGCTTTGGCTGGCGCCTTTTTGGCCGGGCTCTTCTTGGCCGGTGCGCCCTGGCGCGTCGCCGCCTTCTTGGCCGTCGGCTTCTTCTTGGTCGCCTTGGTCCCACTCCCGCCGGCGGCGGCGATGCTGGCGTTGAGCGCCTCCATGAGGTCGATGACCTTGGCCGGCTGCTCGGGCCCGGTCTCGATGACGATCTCGTGCCCGCTCCGCTTCTCTTCGATGAGCGCTTCGACCTTCTGCCGATGCGTGTCGTGGAAACGCTCGGGGTCCCACTCGCTCTCCATCGACTCGATGAGCAACTGGGCCATCGAGAGTTCGCGGTCGGTCACCTCGTTTTCGCTGGGGAGCTCGGGGATCTCGCGCCCGGGTTGGCGCACCTCGTCGGAGAAATACATCGTGTGCAGGGCCAATGCTTCGCCGTCGGGACGGATGGCGACGAGGTACTCCTTGTTGCGCATGACGAGGGTGGCGATACCGATCCGCCCGGCATCGTTCATGGCCCGCCGCAACAGGGCGTAGGCCTTGTCGGCGCCCTCGCCTTCGGGAGCCAGGTAGTAGCTGGACCGGAAGAAAACGGGGTCGATATCGACCAGGCCGACGAAGTCGGAGATCTCGATCTGGCGCGACTTCCTCGGCTCGGCCGACTCGAGCTCCTCGTCGGTCAGGATGACGTACTCGCCGCCGCCCAGATCGAAACCGCGGGTGATGCGGTCGCTCGGCACCTCCTCGCCCGTCCGCTCGTTGACCTTCTTGTAGCGGATGCGGTCGGAGGTCCCGTCCTCGAATTGGTTGAAGTGGATGCTCTTGTCGGAGGTCGCCGGGTACAGCCCGACCGGGATGTTCACCAGGCCGAAGCTGAGCGCCCCCTTCCAAATCGTGCGTGGCACAACGTGCAAATTACCAGCTGGGGGCCGGTCCACCACCTTGATACAGCGATTCGCCACACTGATTTCATGTCTACGAGTGCTGCCAGCGGCTTCGGCCCGACCGTTTTGGTCGGCCTGGCCGACCTGGGGCCGGTGGACCCGACCAGCGGAGACCTGTCCCTTGAACTGGGGCTTTCCGTGTGGATTCGCCGAAACGGCATCTCGCTCGAGGAAGCGCGGCGGGTCCTGCTCGCGCTGCGCGAACACATCATCGGGGGTTGCGGGCTCGACCCGGCAACGGAGCCGGTTCCCTTCGTGGGGCGCTCGCCCCGTCTCGACGTCGTGAACCTGATCTCCTACCTCGGCCAGCTGCTGCGTCGCGGTGCGCTCTCCGCCGGCCTGAGCACTCAGGGCGTGGCCCAACGGGTCATGGCCGACCTGCCGGTACCCGAGGCCTCGGCCATCGGCGCCTGAGCCTCAGCCGGCTCGAGCCGACGACAGCCTCGTCCGGAAGCCGAAGCCACGTGCTGACAGACGGGATCCAACCACCAGCACGTTGCCCTTGACCCATCGTAAGACGAGAGACTCGTGACACGATGCAACGCACTGGAATGTCCGACGACGGGATCCGGGAGCGAGTGCCGGCCGGGCCGGTTGGTGACGATTCGCTCCTCCTCACGAAGAGCGTCAACCCGACGCGTCTGTTGCGTGGGATGTCTACAGTCACTCGTCAGTGTCCTCGAGCGTTCCAGGGTGCAGAGACAGGTCCGCCGTTCTTCACGTCAGTGCGCATCGACGAGGACGTCGCTCCTGATGCCCAAGGTTGACGTTTGGCTGTCGAACTCGGTCCTGGACGCCGCACAACGGGCCGCCGAATTGGAGCAGACGGGCGTCGACGGCGTCTTCAGCTTCGAGAACGCTCATGACGTCTTCTTTCCCCTCGTCGCAGCCGCACCGGCCTGCTCCCTGGACCTCATGACCAATGTCGCGATTGCGTTTCCTCGCAGCCCCCTCCACCTTGCTCACGCCGCTTATGACCTTCACGCCCTTTCCGAAGGCCGCTTCCGCCTCGGGCTGGGCTCACAGATACGCACTCATGTGGAGCGTCGCTACGGCGCGACCTGGGGCAACCCCGTCAAGCACATGCAAGAGATCGTTGCCGCCACCAAGACGATCCTCAAGGGGTGGCAGGATGGCCAGACCGTCGAGTTTCGCGGCGAATACACGACGCACACCCTGATGACCCCGATCTTCGATCCGGGCCCGAATCCGTTCGGCGTTCCGAAGGTCCTTGTCGGTGCCCTCGGACCCCGGATGACGCAGATGGCAGCCGAGGTGGCGGACGGCGTCCTGGTCATGCCCTTCAACACCGAGCGCCACATGCGTGAACGCACCACTCCGGCCATCGAGTCAGGCCTCGATGCTGCCGGCCGCTCCCGCGAGGACATCGAGGTGGTGGCGGAGGTCATCGTGGCAACAGGTCGAAATGAGGAGGAGCTCAAGGCTTCTGATGCCGCGCGCTTCATCGTTGCCTTCTACGGATCCACACCGGCCTACCGACCGGTCCTCGATGTGGAAGGTCGAGGCGGGTTGCAGCCAGAACTCAACGCGCTCTCGAAGCGGGGCGAGTGGCAGACGATGGCCGCTCTGGTCGACGACGACCTCTTCAGCCGGATCGCCGTGCGCGGCTCACCGAAGGAGGCGGCTCGGGAGATCGCCCGTCGCTTTCCTGACTGCGACCGGGTCTGCGCCTATTTTCCCGGGTATTCGCCTTCGGACGAGCTCATCGCGGAGTTCACCGCTGCAGTGAAGGACACGGGGTGAGTGAGTCGTTGCTCTGAAGCTGCGAGGAATGTGTCGCCCGTGCCGGGGTCCGCCCGGACGTGTTCGTGCACGACGTGGTCGCAGTCTTGCGGTCGTCTTCGGAAAATGTCGAGAATGCGGGGATGATGCCCTTTCTCGCCGTCATCAACAAGAGCTCGACCATCAAGTTCGCCGAAGTGGGATTTCTCCTGATCCTGATCGCCGGGCTCTGGCTGGTCGCCTCGGATTTCCCTCAGCTCAAGCTGCAGAAGTCGAGGTCCATCGTCGTCGGCCTCTTGCTCGCCGTTGGTGCCTTGCTGCTGCTGATCGCCACGCACTGGGGAAAGCTCGTTTGAGCTGAGCCCGGGGCGCCACCCACGGCTGCCGGAGATGGCCTCCGGAGGAAAGCTCGTCCCGAGCCGTGCCCAGGTGATCTTTCGCACGAGGTAGGCCCAGGCCGGCGCCTGCGCGTACAGTGGCGGCTGCATGAGCAAGCGAACGAAGCAACAGCGGAACGACCTGATGGAGCTCGTGGTAGGTCGTCCCGGTTGGCGCCTCGAACCGCGCACAACACCCGGAGCCAGCCCCATGTGGTGCTTCGTGACGAATGGAGAAATCGAGTTGTCCGCCTCGGCTGACGACGGCGCGCTGCACCTCTACGTCATGGCAACGGACCAGGAGTTCGTCCTGCAGACAGCCGAAGATCTGTCGGCCTGGCTGGAGAGGCACCGGCCCGAGGCGCTCTCGGACCGACAGATCAGCCCGAGTGGCAAGGCGCGGATGAAGGGGCTCTTCGATTGGAGTTGAGCGGTCCGATCCTCAGGCTCGCTTGGGGGCGTGTCTCAACCGCTGGGCACGGTGAGCGACGGGACCGTCGTGCTGGGCACGGTGACCGGTCCCCCACCTGAATTCTCGACGGGGCCGGTGCCGGTCGAGGCAGGATTGCCAGGACCCCGGGTCAGGGCCAACAGGACCTCGAGCGTGCCCTGATCGGCCGTCGTGACGAATCCGCCAATGCTGGGATTGGCGATATTCCACTCTGCGAACGGGACCATGATGTCAGCCAGGACGTCCACGTTGTTTCCCCGGAGTTGGATCTGGAGTGGGAACGTAACGGCGCGGCTGACGCCGTGGAGATTGAGGGTCCCGCTGGCCATGTACTGCGTGGTGGCCCCCGAAACCGGAAGGGAAGTCAGATCGATGGGCGCGGTGAGGGTGAACGTCGCCGTGGGATACCGGTTCACATCCATGATGGGACCGTCGAACCGCGCATTGCGTTGGCTCTGATCGCTCTTGACACTCCCCATGGCAACGATGAACTTCCCGCTGGTGACTCGGGTGCCGCTCACGTCGAGGGATCCCCAGACCTCGCTCGTCCGGCCGACTGCGGTGGTGTGTTGACCGACGAGATCCTCGTTGACCCGGTACCCGACGACCGACCCGGTCCCTACGTTCCAGGTCCCGTCGAACGAGGAAGACGCTGTGGAGGAGCTCTTGGATCCCGTGGTTGTCGTGGTCGTCGGGGGCAAAGTGAGCTTGGCCGGTGGGGGACCCTCGATGAAGTGGATGTAGACATACGGCGCGGCGACGGCCGCGATCACGACGACGACTCCGATGGCGCCAAACCACCAAAGAAGCCTCCGACGACGTTTGGCCACGGCACCATCATCTCCGAGCCTGCTGGATGCCGACTGTGATCCACCTGCGGGGTAACCCCGAACGGACCCGCCACGCGGGGCTGGAGTCCCGAGGTTTTCTCACCGACCTCGGGAGAGAACGATCCCTCGGTCCCCCAAGGGCCTCGTCGTCTGCTGTCCGTGGCTGGGATGACACGTCGGAGTTACGGGCCTCAGCTTTTTCGCTTTGTCCGCGGTCCCGAGAATGTCTTTGGCGAGCCTCGTATCCCGAGTCCCCCCGTGACGCTGGTCCCCTGAACAGGTCGGTCCTCGCAGCCGACGAGTTCTGAGCCGCGGCGCCGAGCGCGCCAGGCCCACGTGGGCGATCATGACGGCTCGCCGACATCCGGTGACTGGCGGCCACAGCCGCCAGAACGATGGCCATCAAGGGTGAGCCCAATGTCCACACCGACGGGGACACCGACGGAACTCCGCCAGCAGGACTGGATTTGTGCCGCCGTCCTCTACGGGTTGGTGATCATCGAAGGTTGGCGCCAGGGAGGATTCTGGTCTGCGGACGCCTTCGCCGTTGCGCTGGCCTCCCTGATCATGCTGGTCGTCGCGTTGGCCCTCGATCGTCCTGATCCCCGTGGGCTGATTCTCGTCGGGTGTCTGGTGGCCCTCACCGCGTGGTGGCTCATCAGGGCCATCGCCTCGGGCGCTCCCGAGCAGTTCCTCCCCCTGGGAGCCAGCATCTTGGGCTTCGCCGCCGCCTACGCGGCCACGCGCACGCTGGTCGGGACCGCCAGACAGCTGGCCGGCCTCGGCGTCGCCCTTGTTGGCGGTCTGTGTGCCCTGACCGGTCTGGCCGGGCTGGTCTGGCGTTGGTACCCGATGGCCATTCCCTCTCAAGGCTTGTGGCGCGTCTCGAGCACCTTGACCTATGCGGATGCCGCCGGACTCGTTCTGGCCATGTGCCTGCTGGTCGCGCTGGGACTTGATATCGCCCCCGTCCTCGTCCGGAGCGCCGTGTGCCTGTCGGCGGCCGGACTCCTCGCTACTCAGAGCCGCGGGGCCTATGTGGCCTTCCTCGGCGCTTGCCTCATCGTGCCCTGGCGTCGCTACGTCCGGTTCGCCGTACCCCTGGTTGCGGGCATCGTGGTCGGTGCCGGCGCGATCGCCTCATCGCCGGACGGCGGAGGAGTGCCGTGGCTCGGCCTGCTCATCGTGCTGGGCGTTGGTGTCTCGGCAGCACCGTGGCCGGGCCAGATGGCCCTTCCGACCCGGACAGCGACTCGGATCGCCATCGCACTGGGCGTCCTCGTCGCTGCCCTCGTCGCGGTCGCTGCATTGCATCACGAGATCGGATTGAGGGCACTGGCACCGAGCGATCAGGACCGATCCGTCGAGTGGTCGACTGCGCTGCACCAGTGGGCGTCGGCACCGCTGATCGGAGTAGGCCCTGATCGACTGCTGCAGTTCCACGCGGTCGACGGTTCGTTTGCACACTTCGTGCACAATGAGTACCTCCAAATCGGAGCAGACGCGGGGGCGATCGGGGCGGCACTCCTGGCTCTCTCGGCCTTCGCCGTTCTCCGTGTCGTGCGGCGAACCGATCTGCTTGCGTCCTGCGCTGCCGCAGCCCTGGTTTGTTTTGCCATTGCAGGAGCGTTCGACTTCGACTGGCATCTCAGCTTTGTCGGTTTGCTCGGAGGATGGTGCGTGGGATTGGCGACGCGAAAGGAGGTGGACGTATGAAGGACTTCGTCAAAGCTGTCGTGGTCGGCGCATCGGCAGTCGTTTCGGACTGCTGTATCCGATGATGGACGGCGGCTTGGACCACATTCTGGGGGCGGACAGTACGGTGGCGCCTGCAGCACAGAAGGCGACAAAAGAGAGTCTGCGCTCACCGAGTTGATCGCCTTTTCGAAGAGTGCGAGCACCTCCCGGAGAAAGACGACCGTGTGAAGTCCATTCGCAACGAGGACCTGATCTACTCAGGCTTCACGGTGCATTTCTCCTCTGTGATGTGTCGACCTCGCGTGCTTCGACGTACAGAACATGGCGAGCGATAGTTGATCAGGTGAAGTGCGCCCCGGAGCGGCGTCGTGTTACGAGCGCTCCCAGATGTCAAGGAGCAAATCCTCCTCCGAGTAGTGCGCAACCGTGACCAAATGCTCACTCTCGCCGATGATCTGGTGGGTGCGCTCCGCGCTGAGCGGATGGTTCGCCAGACCGCGCCGATGCAGGCCAACCACATGGGCTCCCTGCCTCGTGGACGCGAAAACACACGCCATGAGAGGTCCGATGTCTTTCTCGCTAAAGAGGACCCCGATCTCGTTGAAGAAAACGAGATCGAATTCACCGGACGGCCACTGCTCGCGAATCGGCTGGTCTTCAATGAGCGATGCACCGTCGTGTCCAGATCGAGTCTGGGTTGCATGTCCGGAATAGGGTGAGATGTCGCTCGATGTCAGCCGGTTACATCGAACGGCAAGAAGTTCGGTGAGGACTCCGACTGAGCGTGCCGCCTCGAACCCTGAGCAATATCGAATTCGGGGCAGGCACGCCATGGTCAACGCCAGTTTCCGCACTTCGAAAGCGCGATCTTCGGATTCCCACGGATCGATATGGACTTCGTCTATCCGATCGGAGTACGAGCGGTCCGAGACAGTCATCGCCCCTCCTCAATCGACTTGCGACGAGTCGCCAAGACGCTCCGGGGCAAATGGGTGGCGACAATCCGCCGTTCAACCAAACTCCTACAGGAGCGGTGGCTTACCGGCGCCGCAGAACAGCAGAAGGGCATAAGGACTGACTACCGCTTGACCCGATACCAGCGGTTTTCGGCGCCCGAGACCAAGAACCCGACCAGCCAGATGGCAAGCAATATCAAGGCGATAACCCACAACACGTGCAGGGCGAAGCCGGCTCCCGCAAAAATCAAAATTGTGACCTCTTCCTTTCATTTCGCGCTTGACCGTCCGCCGCCGTGTCCGCGTCACCTTGCCGACGCACGTGCTCTCAAACGGTGCGCTTCGGCCTCACCAGGATCATTGAGAGCCCACCGAGGGTCAATCACCCGATTGGGTGATTCTTCGCGCAAACCCGATCTAGACTGGAGCTGTGGCGGATTCGATCAGAGTTGCACTGGTCAACGACTACACGATTGTGCTTGAGGGACTGCGCGCGCTCCTTCGATCAAATGAACCAGAAATTCATGTCGTCGAGATGGCCGTGCGCAAGAGGCCAAAACAACGGATTCACGTCACGTTGCTCGACACCTACGGAGAGCTCGCCACACTCGACGAGCGAGTGCGCTCCCTCAGCTCCGATCCGAGCAACGGAGCGATCATGGTGTTCAGCTTTTCTGATCATCCGCAGGCAGTGCGTCATGCCCTCCGGGGTGGTGCGGAGGGCTTTATCTCTAAGTCTCTGCCCCGCGAACAGATTATCGAAGGCATCAAAGCTGCGGCTCGGGGTGAGCGAGTTGTTCTTACTCAGAGGTCGCGCCACGCCGCAATCGATACGGCGCTGCAGTGGCCCGGACGCGACATCGGCCTAACCGAGCGAGAGAGTGAACTCCTATCACTGCTACCGACCGGAATGACCAACCGCGAGTTGGGCAATCACCTCTACATCAGTGAGAACACCGTCAAAACACAGCTGCGCCACCTCTACGCCAAACTCGACGTACGGAACCGTGCACAAGCCGTCGCGATAGCGGGACAGGGAATCCTTGGCGACCATCGTCGTCAAACAAAAACGATTGCCTGATACCGCCTCACCCCGCGGGGCTCGACTTGTTGCTTCGTTCGAGGAAACCATCCCAGTCGATTGAGAAATAGGGACTCAGCAGATGCAGTGAGAAAGAGTGTGGGTACCATGCCGAATAGGCTGGATAACACTTACGGAGCGGTCGGATATGGAGTTGGCGCTGTCGTGCAGCAACTGCGGACGCTGGCATCGGGTTGCCGGCGCTAGGTCCAGACGCTGAAGCTCACTCGATCCGACCTGGGATCTCCTGGTCCGTCACGGCTTCGCCAACCTCACGCAAATGAGCGAGTTGAGCGCTGCTCGCAAGCTGGACCATCTCCTCGAGAACTTCACGCTTGTCCGCTTCCGGCAGCGCTTCGAGGGTATCGAGGACCTTCGCTTTTACGTCATCGTCGGAGGCGTCCGGGCCCAGCTCCCGAACTATTCCGGCGAGAATATCTTCCAGGTTTGTCACGGCTTCCTCCATCTCAATATCCCGCTTCGTCGCCGGCGCCATCGCCCTCGACCCGACACGCGGCCCGCAGGCCGCATTCTACGAGGCCAAACCCGTCATACCGGGTCGGACGGCTTAGCAAGAATACGGCCGGAATGATTCGAGACTCCACAGAGCCACTACTTCTCACCCAGCTTTGCTTCAAGTCCATCGATTCGATCTGCTAGATCCTTGATGCCGCCTTCAGTGTGAATATCGAGGCGGTCGAGTATCTGCACAGTGTCGTCATACGTGTGCTGCGAACGGATATCGCTTGCCACGCTCTGTACGTTCTGTCCGACCATAATGACCGATAGCAATACCAACTGAAGAAACGTTTGTGCAATCCAAGCAATTATTCCCTCGCCCCCCGGCATCAACGCCGGACGTAATCCAATCAACGCAATTATCGCGAATACATAAGCGCACCACATCGATCCGACGATGTTGGTGAGGAAGACAGCAATCTTGGCGTTGACTCCTTCGGCCCTCCTTACTTCTTGCCGGAGTCCGCGAATGCTGATCGCTTGTCCAATGTGGCGGTGTGTCTTGACTGGTGGCCTCAGAATCGGAATCGGTTTGTCAATCATCGAAGATCTCCTCGTTAGGACGTATTGAGCTTGTCACTGATTTTGGGATTGTGGCTCGGGCTTCACGCCTAACCGGAAACTCGACCACACTGAGCCTGTGTGTGCGTAGGTTTCGTTCCACGCCTCGGCACAAACTTCTTTGGTCACTCACCAGAATTGCGTCGAGACCCAGGAGTCGCGGCACCAGCTGGGCTGCGGTAGTCCCGGGTACCGAAATATCTCATCTCATCCCCTCCTCGTGTTCGGGCAGTCAGCGATCTCGCAGGTGTGTTCCTGCTATACCGGCCCTCGTCTCGGACTGTCCGATGGCTGCTGTTTCTTGCGAGGCATGCGAGGATGAATACACCACGGAGCGAAGTCATCGCTCGAATTGCCACAATCGTGTGCAACCAAAAGCTTGACCATCCAACAAGGGTGGCGGTCGACGGCACAACGGCGTCCGGCAAATCAACTCTTGCTCGTGAACTGATCACCGCTGTGAGGATGCAGGAACGCCAAGCGGTTCATCTGTCGATGGACGGGTACCACCACCGCCGTGCACATCGATGGATGAAGGGTCCACTGTCGGCAGAGGGTTACTACGAGGACGCATACGACTTCCCGACATTTGTCACCAATGTTCTCATGCCACTAGGACCGGACGGAGATGGCTATTTCAAGGCTCGGATCATCGATATAGCGACCGACCAGCCCGTAGACGAACCACCACTGCTCGCACCTCCCGACGCAGTTCTCATCGTTGATGGAAGCTTTCTCCAACGGGCAGAACTCGCTGATCACTGGGACTATCGGATTTTTGTCAACACGAGCTTTGACGTAGCACTTGCTCGTGGCCTGGCTCGTGATGCCGCGTCACTGGGCGGAGAGGATGCCGCTCGGACCGCGTATCAGTCCCGATACCATGCCGCAGCCCGCCTTTACATCTCGGACAGACATCCCGCTGAGAATGCATCGGTGGTAGTGGACAACGATGATTTGGATACTCCGGGTCTGAGATTTGCGGGATGAATGGGTCGTTGCCAACTCGCGTCGACAGAGACCGCGTTCAGGTGCGGCGTAGGCAGCATGAGCCGACCTACAGTGTCAGGAGGCCCAGCAAAGCAGAACCCGACTAGCTCCCGCCCAGGACCCGGGAAAGTCCGGAGGCCGCCCCGGGTGCGCTCCGTGTAACACTGCACTCTCAAACAGCATCAAAGCTCGCACTGCTCGCAAAATTGTCCCAGCAACCGGACCCACCGCCTCGAACCCGTCGGTCTAGCTGACCTTTTGCCGAGCACTGGTGAGTGACCGCTGGAGGCGCTGGCGCTGGGCCACCAGATCGGCGGCGGCGGCAGCCACGGCACGCCAAACCTCGGCCGCGGGGTCGACGGACGCAGCGAGCGATGCCTGAAAGGGGTTGGGTACGCCGTCCGCGGGTGCAAGCAGGCGCGGTGGGTCTGCGCCACCGTCGCGGCTCTGCCTGTAGAACAGGACCGAGGCGGCGTTGAGTTCGTCGTCGAGGAGTACGGCGGCACCGCCCTGCGTGGGCGCTGGGGCCGCCGGAATCAACGACCCAACCGCCGGTGTTGTGCAACCGCACCGGGCCGGGATAGTTCCTCACCGTCCAGTCCTCGACAAACGGTTTGTGCGTATGACCGAAGACAAAAGCGACCTCCGGCGCTACGGCACCCATTTCCTCCACCAATTGCTGATGGAGCGGACCTTCCAAATATCGGCGTAGACCAAGCCGTGAACTCGGGCTGAGCGTCACGTCCGGTCTCCCTCGCTCACTGCCCTCGACACGCCGGACCTCACGCCGGACAATGGCCGAAGCGAGCGCGACTTCCAGGGGCTGCGCCCAGCCGGGCGTGTGGCTCATGCGAACAAGGCCGCGGACGAGATTTCTGGTCAGAATGTCGAGCTTGGCCGCGCTGCTCAATTCGGCGTAGATCAATCCGACATCGACACCTACGTCGCCGGAACGTCCGAGTGTGGACCAGAAGAAGTCGATCCAGGCGAAGTTCTCGACCTCCAGATTGGCGACGGTCGGCCCGCCCGCCGGGCCCTGCTGTTCGGGAAACAACATTTCCCGCAGGCTCGACATGAGGCTGTAGATGGGCTCGATGAAATGGCCGTGGCTCACCAGGCAGCAGCGCCGGCCGTCCTCGGCGGCCAGGGCCAGGTTCGGGTAGACCACCCGCACCGCCACGTCGGCCGAACCGGGGCGCCGCTGGATGAGCGTCGAAATCAGATCGCTGGCCGTCCAGGGTGGTTGCTTTTCGGGGTCCAGCGTGGTCGTGTGCCACGGCGACCCGATGGTTTCGCCGGCAGCCAGTTGGTGCAGGTACTCGATGTACTGCGCCTCCCGGGCGCCTTCCCAGAGGTGGTGGTCGTGGTTACCTGGCATGTAGTACACCGCCGGTGCGAACACACGCCCTTCGCCCCCAAAGGCAGCATCGATGAAAGTTCCGAAGGCCGTGGCGGCCACCTCATCAGGGGAAAGCGCCATGTCGAGGACGTCGCCCGCCAGGATCAACGTCGGGGCCGTGTCCTGGCCGGCGGTGAGTTCGCGCAACGCCGCCACCATGGCTTCCATGAGAGGGCTCGGGACAGCCGGTTCGACCGTGAATGTCCCGCCGTCGGCCGGGTCCTCGGAGAGAGACGTCATCAGGCTGTTGGCGGCCCCGAAGTGCAGATCGGAGAGAATCACGTAACGGATATCCGCCACGGTCAACGGTCCCGGCGCAGCGGATCGAATACCTGCCACAGCTCGCCGATGAACAGGCGGGCGAAGGCGTCGAAGGCCCTGAACTCTCCCATGCGGTCTGGGCCGTGCACCCGAAAGGTGGTGAGCTGCCAGGCAAAGTCGAGGGGGCGAATGCGTCAGCACTCCCGAGCCGACTATTCCTTCGGCGGCGGTGGCTCCGCCATCGATGACCGGGACGTGACCCGACAGCACGCGAACGTAGAGCGTCGACGTTTCGGGCCAAACTCTGGTGATCGGGCCGGGGCTCACATCCTTGTATCCCGCGAGGGTGAGCGGCCGCCCGGTGGCATCGGAGAAATAGAGCCGGTACAACATGTGGCGCGTCCGAGGGCCCTCGTCGACAAACAGGTTGAATGCGCCCGCCTCGACCGGGCGTCGTCCGCCCAGAACATCGGACTGCACGTATCCCTGCGCCACTGCCAGGTGGTCCGCATCGGCGATGAATGCGTACACGTCTTCGGTCGCAATGGTGAGCCGGAACATCAGGTCGCTGCCACTCGTGAGGCCGGTGCGTTGTCCGGCTCGATAATCCGATTCCCCAAATGTAAATGCGCCGACCATCTTCTCGGTGAACTGCAGCCGGTAGGTCACGCCGCTCCTCCGTGAACGATGTGGGCAGCGGCCCGCTCGGCGAACGCGGCGATGGTGAGCGAAGGATTCGGTCCGACCGGTCCGGGCATCACGGACCCGTCGACCACATGCAAACCCCGATATCCGAACGCCTCACCCCATCTGTCGACGACGCCCTGGTCTGGCGCGGCGCCCATCGGGACGCCGCCCAGCGGGTGAACCGTGATGACCCGCTTGAACAGCCACAGGGGGGTGTTCGCCAGTTCCGCTCCCAGGGCACTCGCCAGCTGGCCGAGCCTCTCCTCGACGCGGGCGAAGAACGTGGCAGAACTGGCGGTCGTCCAGTCCAACGCCAGGTCGCCGCCGCGTAGGCTCATGGTGCCATCTGGGACATCCCGGCCCATGCAGAGTAAGGGCAGCATGGTGGCCGACGTGGTGCCACCGCCGAGGAGCGCCGACAAGTCGGCGCTGATATTGGAACGGGGCTTCCCTCTGGCGTGCGCCCAGGCGCGACGGGCGAGGAATGCGCCGAGGCGAGCCGCGACGAGAGGAGCGCCCGCACTCTGGGCAACCCAACTGAGAAACTGCGGGTTGCCGCCGTCTTCGATGTAGAAGCCCGCGGCCCACATCCCCTCCTCCGTCCAGCATGTCCGGCACCCGGATGGCGCTCGTGATCACTGGCCCGAACTCCGGGTTGAAGGGACGAGGCACGTCGGTGCCCTCGACCCGCTTCCGGCCGTGATGCAGAAACGTGAGGAGGTCGCCGTTCCCAGAGAACCGAGTGCCCAGGGCGGCTCCAAGGCGGGGAAAGGCGGCCCGGTTGCGTAGCAGTAGATAGGTCGAACCGAAGGTCCCGGCCCCGATCAGCAGACGGTCACCGTGCACCGTGCGCGTCTCACCGCGGGCTTCGGGGGCTGCCTCCGGGTCGTGACGGATGTAGGTGACGGTGAAGCCGCCGGCCGGGTCGGGTTCGATGCGGCGCACCTCCGACAGCGTGCGGATCTCGGCGCCGGCGTCGGCCGCCCGCGACAGGTAGGTGTAGTCGAGCGTGTTTTTGGCGCCGTCGTTACAGCCGATGTCACATTCGCCACACAGTCGGCACGTACGACGCGGGAGACCATGCAGGTTGGGGTGTTCCTCGACGATGGGCTCGCCGGGCCGTGCGGGCCGCGCCGGCGTTGGCGAAGGTGACGGCGAGCGGCGGCAGCTGCCACTCCAGTCCCAGCTGGGCAGGCTGCGTGGCGCATGGCATGGGTCTTGGCGGTCGTCGAATAGGGCGAGATGTCGAAGGGGTAGCGCTGGGCGCCGAGCATGGCTTCGGCGGACTCGTAGAACGGCTCCAGGTCCTCGTAGGTGACAGGCCAAGGTCGCGGCGCTTGGCCGGGCGAATCGTCGACGAACCAGGCGGGATCTTTCCGGAGCAAGACATTGGCGTAAATGAGCGATCCGCCTCCAAGGCCGCTGGATACCAGACTCTCGATACCCTGGAAGGCCCATACATCGAACATGCCGTACAGCGCATTCTTCGGATCCCAGAGGTTCTGCGAAAGGCCGCGCGGGCTTCTGGGAAAAGACCCGGGCGGGTAGCTGCGACCCCGCTCGAGGATCAGGACCGACCGCCCGGCCTGGGCCAGCCGGCAGGCACTGGCCGAAGCTCCGAAACCGGAACCTACGACCACTGCATCGAAGTGCTCAGCCATGTGTGGCGTCCCCCCTTGCCGCTCGCCAGACCGTAGTGGCCATGGCGATGCAGGCGCGTCCTGATGCGGCGATCGATGACCCATTCGCGGGCTGGATGCTCGGCATCGTCCGGAGGGCCTGACCGGCACCGAACGGAACGATCCCGGCGCCGATCACGTCGCCGTCTCCCTTCTCGTAGACCTGGACGGCGAGCCCGCCACGACAGCGGACGGCACGCACCGCGAACCTGCCCGCCTCGCTGATGCAACTGAGTTCCAGGGTGGTGGCACAATTTGGACGCAAAGACCACATGGCCCTCGTCGATCAGGACGCGGTGAGGCCATCCGGGCACGTCGACATCGCCCACCACCTCCATAGTGCCTGGCACCGCTTGCGCCTGCGCCCAGAGGTGCGCTCGCAGTGTCGTGCCTTGGCTGCGTCCCGCGGCGGCCCCGGCCAACGGGTCGGTGAAGCCGAGCGCAAACGGACCGTCGAGAAGCAGGCGGACCGAGACTGAAGCAGGCGGTTCCCGCATGGCCGTGACATTCACGGGCCATGGTGCAGAGAGGGGGCGGGGGTCCTGCAGATAGCGGCGAGCATCTTGGAAACCCATGTCGATCAGTGCCGACGCGTCGATCCGACCGCAGAAGTACGCGGGATCGAGCGGAAGGGGGCAGGTGGGTTTGATGACATGCAAGCGCAACCGGCGCCCGTCCGGGTCGCCCGCCAGGTGGCCGAGGTCCGCCAGCAGCGACCCAGTCGCGGCCATTTCGATCATGTGCACGTACTGCCGGAATAGGCCGCGCCGGTAGCGCGGCGTGTTGCCGATGCACCACACCAGCCACACCTCGTCGCTGCCCCGGCGCACGGCCTCAGGCACGTTGGAGTCCCGTATCCAGACTGCATCTGAGTAGGTGGCAGCGTCATCAACGACGGGAGGCATCAACCCAGGGAGCGAGATGGCGGCAACCAAGAAGTCCATGTCCACACGGGTGTGCTCAACGACCTGCGACGTCTTCGAGGAAAAGTTGGCGATGTTGTACGTCCCCAGCACGCCTTCCGATTGCCGGATAGCCGCCGCGTCGACCCCGAGATGGGGGAACACGCCCTCACGCACGCCGCGCCCGCTCACCAGGCTCGGCCACCGTGCGCTCGTGACATAGTCCCGGATCGGGAGGGGCGCGACGAATCGCCGGGGATTCAGCGTGCGCCACCGCTCGCAGATGTCGGCCACCGGCAGGCCCGACAACACCATCGAGAGATTGATGGTGCCCCCAGATGTCCCGTCGACGTGGTGGAACTTGAGCCCAGCCTGGTCGAGGGCCGCGAGTACCCCGGCCTGGTAGGCGACTCGCATCCCGCCGCCCGCCAACACCAGCGAGCGGTGCGCGCCGCCCTCGTCCGCGTCCTTGGGAGCCAGGTAGGGGCGAGGCAAGGGGTGCCTCAGGAGCGGCTGAACGCGCCAGCCGGCTCGCTTCGCCCGTCGCTGGTCGGCGGCGGCGGCCAGGTCTCGGACAGCCCTAGGCCGACCACGCTCTCCAGTCCCTGTGGCGCACCGATCGGCGCTTCGTCGAACGCCAGAAACCAGCTCTCGACGTGATCGTCCAACACCCCCGCCGCGGCCGGAAGGTAAGCGGTGAGAAGCGGGTTGCGGCTGACGTCAAGCTTCTTGAGGGGCGCCACACGCGGATGGTCGCCAATGATCAACTCGCCATCGCCCTTCGAAAATAGGGATGCTCCGATGTGGCCGTGAAAATAGATCGATGATTTGAAGAGCATCCCCCGGAACTGGCAGAAATTCGTGGATCCCACGCGGAGCGGCAACCCAGTCCAGCGGGGCTTCGGTATTGTGATCCGCATGCCGAGCTGACCGTCGATGTCGTATTGGCTCGACACGGTGCGGGCGTCAACCTGAAAATCGAGGTTCGCCTGATGCTTCGGCATGCCCCAGATGCCTTTGCCACCTTTTACCGAAATCTCGGTGCTCACAGGCAGGTCGTAGACGAACTGACCGAAGTCGTAGTGACGGCGGAAGATCAGCGGCAGCGTGGCGGGCGCCGGCTTCCGACCGTGGGTTACCCCTATGGCGATGCTGAACTCGATGTACTTGCCGATGTTGGTGGACGTGTAGTCGATCACAGTGATCATGAGGACACCGCGTCCGCCCGGCAATCTGAGCGGATGCAGCTCCTGGCCGGGCAATAGGTCAACCGCGGCCACCGGATCGATGGTAAAGACGGCCATAAGCGCCGGCGTACGGTGCGACGCAACGGGCAGCTGAAAGGGGATGCCGTCCACCAGTGAATAGCGGCCTGTCGCATCCTCGATTCGTGCGGGTACGCCCATGGTGTCCTTTCTTGCCCTAGTCCGAATGGAGCGCTGCGGTGATAGTCGGGAACACGTCACGGGCCGCATCCTTTCCCATGAACATGTCCAGATGGCCGTACTCGGGGAAAATGTTCACGGCGTACTGACCCTTGCCAGACTTTTCCAGGAATTCATAGGTGCGCTGCTGGCTCTCGGCGCTGAAGCAGCGGTTCAGTTCACCCGCCAGCAGGACGATGCGGGCGTCGGTACGGGGCGGGGCGCTGGCGAAGGTCGCCGGCAGCTCGGACAAACCGTCAACCGCTACGAGTTGACCCGCCCGGACACAGCGTGACATCTGATTGAAAAAGGTGAGCGGTACCGGACCGAACTCGCTCCGCAACCAGTCGTGGGTGGCTTCGTCAAGCAAGGCGTGCGACCACAGCGTCGGCTTTCCGACCCCGTAGGTAAAGCTGGCGAACCGGCACACGGTGTTGTCGCACTCGTGGTGCGTCGCCCGAACATATGCGACCAACGCCTGGGCGACAATGTCCGGCGCCTCTATCGCCCATTGAGGGTTGATGTACCGGGTGATCACCGTGAGGGGCTTGTGGAACCACTCGATTTTCCACCGGGCCAGACGCGGCAGAACGGGGTGCAGGGACACCGCATTGGACACGATGGTGGTCACCTTCGGCAGGAGCCCCGCAACGGCAGCCATCATGAAACTCGTGGAGCCCTGGCAATGGATAACGGCCTTGACGGCGTCGGCCCCGCTGTGCTCGAGCACGACGTCAACCGCCTTGGGGTGGTCATAGACGGCGGCCCGGTCGAGGGTCCACTGGTTGGGGTGAAGATCGATGCTCGCCCGCCAGTTCTCCAGCCAGACGTCGAAACCAGCGGCCAGCAGCACATCGACCAGGTTGGCGGCTACTGGTGCCCGGAAAATATTTCCGCGCACACCCGCCCCGTGCACCAACAGGACCGGCCCGTTGGTCGGGTGACCCGTACCGACAACGTGAACCAGGTTCGCCTCCAGGCCGTCGCCCGTCGTGAAGGGGACGATTTCGTCACGATGCATAGGTTGCCCCTCGAGATCTCACCGTTGTCTGCCTGGAACCGTATAGCCCCAGCGTCCAGACCGCACGCGACCGAACCATTGCCGACGCGATGGTGCGCTCGCTTGACCCGGGCCCGGCGTCGAGCTCCGTGCCGAGCACGAGTGACGAACCACAGCGACGAGTATGGGGGCCGTCTGGATTGCGCCCACGTGGGTCTGGAATGCGGCCAGGAACCATCGTGCAGAAGGGGGCCGCAAGCAACTCCTCAGAGCTTCCACAGGATCATCAGCATGACGAGCGGATCGATCTAAGACTCGGCGATTCGTAGCGGCTGTGGAGGCACTTGGCTTTCTCGTCCCTGGCGTGGATCAAGAGCATCGGACGCCGATTGATTTGGCCACCTCGAGCGGCTTGACTCTGAAGTGCCACAGGAGCGCTGCTCCGAGACCGTGACCCTGGTGCCTCGAATCACCGCCGTGCGGGCCAAGAGGATGGAGGGCATCCCTTCACGCTCATTCCGAGACATCTGCTTCGGTGGCGACGACCGGGGAACCGACGCCGTCGCCGAGGCGCAGAACGCAACCACGTCACGAGACTTGACTTCGACGACGACCCAGGTACGAAGGGTGCAGCCTGCCTGGTTGGCGAGGGCTTCACGCAAAGCCACTCGTTCAGCAACCTTTTCTCGCACTCAAAGCCCTCGGCCCCGACGGCAAGTGCCCGTCAGCGCCGCGTGGAGAAGTGGCCGGGAGACTCCCAGCAGGTGGCGGGCCCATCCCCAGACAAGGCCCTCCAGTAAAGTTGAAGCGGCGGCGACCGTTGTCCTCTTCTGACCGAGGTCGTATCTGACGCAAGACTATGGGTCGGATGGACGCCCGCTCAGGATTTGAGGCTCTGAAGCTCAGCTCAGCTGGACTCCTGCGCTCTGAGTCGCCTGCTTTGGAGACGGTTCAGCAATGAGATTCGTCCACGCCATTGGGCACGCACTGATGGTGGCCGCTGGGATGACCTGGCAGATTCTGTGGTCGCTCATATTGGGGTTTGCCTTGTCGGCGATCGTCCAGGCTCTGGTGCGCAAGGGCACCGTCGAACGCATGCTGGGGAACGACTCCCCCAAGACGCTCGCTGTCGCGACCGGACTGGGCAGCGCCAGCTCCTCGTGCTCCTACGCCGCCGTAGCCCTCGCCCGAGGGCTCTTCCGGAAAGGGGCCAACTTCACCGCCGTTATGGTGTTCGAGATCGCCTCGACCAACCTGGTGATCGAACTTGGGATCATCATGGCCTTGCTCCTCGGCTGGCAATTCACCGCAGCCGAGTTCGTCGGGGGGCCGATCATGATCGTCCTCATCGCTGTGCTCTTCCGCCTGTTCCTCCGTCAGCACCTTGTTGACGCGGCCAAGCGCCAATCCGATCAAGGCCTTGCTGGCTCGATGGAAGGCCATGCCGCCATGGATATGAGTGTGAAGGCAGAGGGAGGCCTCCTCTCCCGCCTTTCGTCAACCGAGGGATTCACCTCGGTCTCCCATATCTTCGTGATGGAGTGGGCCGCCGTGTTGCGAGACATCGTGCTTGGGTTGCTGATTGCCGGCGCCCTCGCCGCTTGGGTGCCCGACAGCTTTTGGCAGCACCTGTTCTTCACCGGGCACCCGTTGCTGGCCAAGATCTGGGGTCCCCTGCTTGGACCGATCATCTCGATCGTTTCTTTCGTCTGTTCGATCGGAAACGTCCCGCTGGCCGCTGTGTTGTGGAACGGCGGGATCAGCTTCGGCGGGGTGATCAGTTTCATCTTTGCCGACCTGATCATCCTGCCTATCCTGGTCATCTACAAGAAGTACTACGGGACCAAGATGATGCTGTTCATTCTGGCCACCTTCTACACCACCATGGTTTTCGCTGGCTACGCCGTCGAGCTGATCTTCGGTGCTGCGGGACTCGTTCCCACCACCCGCAATGCCACTGTGCTCAATCCAACCATCAGCTGGAATTACACGACCTACCTCAACATCGTCTTCATCTTGGCTGGCCTCGTGCTGGTATGGCGCTTCTTCCGTACAGACGGCGCCATGATGCTGAAGATGATGGGCGGCAGTCCCGAACCCGCGGCGATTTAGCTCCCATCCCGTTCGGGGACCCCCCGCCCGACAGCGAACGAGGCTTCGTGGACCTCCGTCGCCGAGCATCGAGCGCGACGAATCGCTGCACTCGATTTCACTCGACCGCACGCTTGAAGAACCGGAGTCGTCTGACGCGACCTGTCTTGCGCACCGTGCTCCAAACGTTTCGCAAGATCGCCGCGGGATGTAGAGCTTGGCTGACGAAATATCCTCGGCGACTGGCGAGCCATATCCCCGTTCACGGTTGGTGTCGAAGGGCCGGATTACGCGAAACCCGACTGGCGGATCCAGCCCTGGGGCCAGGAACGATAGATCCCCGAGGGTGCGATCGCTGTAGCACAGCACCCTCAAACAGCATCAAAATTCTCGTTGCCTGCTTGCTCTCATTACATGCGGCACTTCGGCACTTTCGGGCGTGTGCACAAATGGCTACCCCGGGAGCGGGCCGACGGGAACCGTGACCCCCGCCAGTGACTTGATGTAAGGGTCGAGGTCGTACACCTCTCCAAGTTTGGTCATGTCGGGAGTTCCGATTCCGACGGCGATGCCGGTGGTCCCGTTGGTGAGAGGCAGTGGCAGCTCCAACACCATGGTCGAGACACGGACCGATGAGGGATCGGTGGTCGTGGTCGACATGGGTACTGCCGTTGCCGAGGTGGTCCCGCATATGCCGCACGAGAAACGCCCTTGGAGGGCAACGACATACTCCGGTGCGGTCGAGCCTCCGGCGACCGAAAACTGTGTTTGGAGCGCCGACCGCGTGGTGACCACGGTTTGCACATTCACTGGTGTCGACACCCCGTAGCCCTCCGCTGCCCCGAGTGCGTGCTTCGCAAGGTCGTGTAGGGGAACGCCGTTGACGATGGCTGGCAATGGTCTGCTTTGGGCATTGAAGTGTGTCTTTGCCTGCGCTTTCGTATCTGAGTCCGTATGGCTGCAGCCCACGACGAGAAGGGCCAAGCCACCAACGGCGAGTGCTGCCCCAACCCGCCGCAATACTGAGAATGGCATCCCTACGACCTCCCGGTCCCTACAGCTATAAGACGCACGCAACGGCCCTAGGGTTCGAGATTCTCGCAGAGGGGTCCTCGGTCGTACCGAGCGTTCCTCAACGCCGGAAGGGTGGACGTGTCGGCCTCCCGTGATATCTGGTTCAGGCGGTCACGGTGATCCAGAGCGCCTCGCCAGCGGCACACAAGACGCCGTCTCGGTCAAAGATCGCCATGCCGACAAATGATTTCCGACCATCCTGTCGTACTGGCCATCCGGTGACGAGGTGGGGCCTTCCCGCAAGAATCGGTGCCTTTTGCTGAACGGTCAGGTATGCCGTCACGGCAGGTTCGCTCGAGATGAACTGCCTCCTGGCCCGACCTCCAGGACAGTCGAGTGCCGACCACACATAGACAGGCAAGAGCTCACCGTTGGCGGCCGCGAACAAATCCGAAGGGGACCACGCCGCGGCCACAAGTTCGCACCCCTTGATCGGTCCGGTAAAGACCCGCATCCCTTTACCATCAGGCATGGCGGGACCACAGCCAAAGCAGTTCGGATAATCGTTGTCGGTCATCGCGACGTAGGCCTCGGATGCCAGCACTGCTTCCTCCCACGTCGGGGGCGGCGGGTGGTCCTCGCTTGATTCATGCGGGCGACCTACCGCGAGCACATTGACGCCATCGAGCAGTGTGACTTCACTTACCAGGTCGTGCTCAATACTGAGCTCAATCCCGAGCGGAGCCGGGCGGATGAAGTCGACGGTGGCAGGACCCTCGAGCTCCGTAGCTAGCAGTCCGGCGACGTAGCCCCCGAAGCCGACCCCGGGCAAGCCACAAATGTGATCGTCAATAACCACCGACCGTTTGCCCGGTGAGCCGTTCATGGCCGTCCATCCCCGATCATCGCTTTGAGCTTAGGTACACCGTGAGTGCCGCACATTCGCCGGGACGGTGGGACGCGGATCAGCTCGGCCTAACTCTGGTGCATGGGTACGATTTGCCGATGGCAGTCATAAGACGAGCGGCACCAATCTTTCCTGTTCGTGACCTCCACGCTTCACTCAACCACTACCGAGGACTCGGATTCAGCGTGCGTGAATACCAAGGAGCCGGATACGGTTTTTGCGAATCGAGACGGCATTGAAATTTCATCTAGGTACTGTTCTGGACCCCAACTCTGTAGTCGCCCGACATTCGGCCTATCTCTGGGTCGATGATTCGGACGCACTTGCGTAGGAGTGGCTAGCGGTCGGAGCCGAGGTCCACATGCCTGAGGACACCGAGTGGGGCCAGCACGAAGGCGCCGTGGTTGATCTCGACGGCAACGTTCTCCGGTTTGGATCGCCAATCGATTGACTGGGTGTCCCCCTTCGCCGGGACGTGGTGCCAGCCTGCGGCACTTCGTGGACGCCTCGAACCGCCGGTCAATTTCAACCAACGGTTCAAGTGTGTTGCCTCATATACTCGCCACCTATGAGCTATTCCGTTGATTTTGTCAATGTATCTACCGTCGGCTTGGACTCGTCGCCCGTGGTTGCTTCGCTGGCCGGCCTGCGGGCTAACGAGGCTCGCTACTTCAAGAACAAGTACGACCACATCTTCACGGTTGAGCCTGCCGCCAAGGCGAAGAAGGACATCGACATGGTGCATCGGATCCTCAAGGAGGAACGTGACATCGTCATTACGTCGCTCCCGCTCGAGGCAACGACGTTCCAGGTCGAGAACATCCGCTGGACTTACGTGTTCTACGAGAGCGGGCTATCGATCAACGTCCTGTACACCCTCGACGGACCGGATCCGAAGCGGGCGGTCGGGTTCAAGCTCTCCGAAGGGATGGACGTCCCCGCCGAATTGAGCTCGTTCAAGTTCGCGCGCCAGAAGTCGAAGCTGGCGGGGACCATCCGAGGCTCGTACTTCGTGATCAAGGGCCAGTACTGAGCCCACCAAGGCACTGGATCCGCCAGCATTTGGTCCTAGCCCGACCAGGCCCGAGGGACCGGCCGCACTCAGACCCCTATGCCCCCCCTACGCTCTGAGGCATGGCATCGCCGTCACTGGCGAAAGCTCATAACGGCAGCCCTAACGGCTTTCAGATCCGGCGTATTCCCCTGACGTAGAAAACCGCCAAGACGGACGCCCAGGCCGAAGCAGGCACATATGGGCTACTAGCTGCTGGCTGGCTGCATCACGACGTGTTGAAGCGTTTGGACCACCGATTCCAGGTCGTTGAGAGTAGGAAAACACGCGACGATCCCTTGACTCCCAACTGCAACCGGCGTAGAAACGAGAGCCCAAGGGAGCAGACGGAGGGCCGCAGTTGGCTGCAGAGCGAGTTCAGCACAGACTTGTCAACGTCACCTCGCACGTTCTCAGCTTCGAGGGCAGTGTCGGAGCGATCGGCCTCTGCTTGTGTGGTGAGCTGATCTCGGCTGAGGGGTACCGCACTCACGAGGTGACCAAGGAGCTCAGAGAGACGTGGAGGAAGCACGTCAACGCTGTCCTGGCCGACGATTCAGCGTGAGCTGACACATCTGCCTAAAAACCCCCTGACGGCTGAGTCAGTACGACCAATTATGTGGAGACCTGTTCCGCCGATCAGCCGTCTCTAGTGCCACCTCCGCTGGCCCGGTGGCACGTTGGTTGAGGCCGAACAAAAGGAACTGAGCGGCTGGTTGCCGTATCTGTTCGACTTGGGAGGCGCAGAGACGCGCAGATAGCGTCTGCCATCAATGAGGGTGCCGGATCAATGCTTGTTGGACCTGCGGGAGCGGGGCTACCTCGTGTTCGAGGGCTTCCTCGACGCCGATGAACTGGCTGCGGCCCAGGAGGCCCTATGGCTGCACTTCCCCCGGCCCGAGGAGTACTTCGCCGACCCGGCGGCTCACGCCTGGTTGGGCACAAGCCAGTTCGCCGGCATCATCGGGGGACCGTGGCAATCCTGGGATCTGAACCGGCCGACCTTTCATCCGGACCTCCTCGACCTGGCGGAGCGTTTCTTGGGATCGAACGACCTCCGTCTCTACGAAGCCGAGTTGTGGGCCAAGTACGCCAGGGCTGTCGACTACGACCAGAGCCACCACCGCGACTTCGGCAACCACACCCTGGTCGTCCCCAAGAAGTCCGACCTACCCACCCAGATGCAGAGCTTGATCCTTCTTTCGGACGTCGCCGAGGAGGATGGACCCACAAGGGTGGTCCCGCTGTCCGTTGGGGAGAGCGTTCCCTACTGGCCGAGCTCCCTCGTCGATGGGGGCAGTAACTATGCCTGGACCTACCTTCCGGCCGGGACCTTCGCTGAGGAGGAGATTTCGGTGACCGGGCCGGCGGGGACCCTGTTCTCCTATCGACCAGACGTACTGCATCGTGGGTCGCGCATGACTGGCGAGCGCTCAGCCAGATTCACCGTGTCCGCTCACTACGACGTGTGGGGGCCACGCTGGACCGGCAGAGTCGCTTGGCCCGCACATGCACTCGGCCCCGATTGGTGCGAGCTGATCGAGCGGGCGACGCCCCGAGAGCGCTCGGTCTTTGGGTTCCCCGCACCGGGCGATCCTTACTGGGACGAGCAGACCTTGGCCGATACCCAGGCGCGCTACCCCCGAACCGACTTGACTCCCTACCGCTGAGGGCGTCGATCGGGGTCGCTCCGGGAATCGCTGGGCGCCCTCAGCACTCGCCCCTAACTGCCTCGCCGGATTCCAATAGTCCGACACAACCGGATACCGTGAAACGGTGGATCTTCCAGAGTTTGTGGTCGCTGATACTGCCGAATGGCGGACCTGGTTGAGGGGCCACCACTCCAAGTCACAAGGCGTGTGGCTCGTGCTAGCCAAGAAGGGCACGACGCATCCGACAACGCTCTCCTACGACGAGGCTCTTGACGAGGCGATCTGCTTTGGTTGGATCGATGGGCAGCTCGCGCGTCGTGACGACACAACGTACCGGCGACGATTCACACCCCGAATCGCTCGGAGCCCTTGGTCTCAACGGAACATCGCCATCGCCGAGAGGTTGAGCGCCTCGGGCCGAATGCATCGGTCAGGGGAAGCCGAGGTTCGGCGGGCCAAAGCGGATGGTCGGTGGAATACTGCCTACGCCGGGCAAGCGAGCGTAGAGGTTCCTGAGGATTTGGCGGACGCCCTGATTGCCAATCCTCGCGCTCAGGCAATGTTTCAGACGCTCACAAGTGCGAATCGGTACTCCATCCTCTATCGGATCGGAAGCGCAAAGAAGCTGGAGACCCGAGGCAGACGTATCGAGCAGTTTGTGGAGATGCTGGCCCGAGGCGAGACCATCCACCCGCAAGGTCCACGATCACCTCGTTAATTGATCGGCGTCGGCGAGTTGGTGTCCCAGTACATTGCCGGAACGAACCTCGAGGCCAAGCGCCCCGCCCGCTCCCTCGCCGCTCTCCAGCGTCAACTCGACGCGTTCGTCCGCTACTACAACGAAGAGCGCCCGCATCGCTCACTAGCGCGGCGCACTCCCAAGCAAGCCTTCAAGGCCCGCAGCAAGGCACGGCCGGCCAAACCACGCTTCACGGTGTCCCCGCACTACCGGGTGCGCCAGGACAAGGTCAACGCGGGCAAAGCGACGCTGCGCTACAAGAGCCAGCTCTTCCACATCGCGGTGGGGCGCAAGTACAACGGGCGGCAGGTGAAGCCAGGGCGGACTGGATCATTTTCTATAGCGGCACCACAAAACCGCCAATGTGATCGCCGCGTTTCCGACGGCACAGGTTTTCCGGGTCATTCCCAGCTAGGTCACTCTCTCCCGCCGCTCGCGCTCGGTCGTCCCGCCCAGCAGCCCCTCACCCCAGCACCGCCTGCGTAGAGAATGACAGCGCCTGGCGGGGCCGGGGTTGGGACTAGACAGCATCCGGCGCGCCGGGGAGGCGAATCCGTCGCGCACCGGATGCTCCGTCTGTTGATACCCATTCCGGCCGGTCGAAACGTCGTCGTTTCGGTGGGGGTTAGGCGGGTATCCGTCGATGCGACGCCCAACCTGGCAAGCCCGGGGGGATGGCGCCACAACAGCCCCGCGGCGGACTGCGGGGCTGTTGTGCGTTCCGAATGATCGCGAACAGGCGAGCCACGATTGCGCAGGAGCGCCGCAAGCCACAACGGTGTAGTCCAGGACGTCGAGACATCCCGCGGGACTGCGACTCCGAAGTTATCTACCGGCTGTCACGGGGCGGCGGGTGCACCTGTGGCGCATGTTGGCATGGCCTGGGAGAGCACTGGGCGGATCCGTCGACCATGATTGACGCCCAGGGGCCAGAGAGCGGGGAGGCGGCGACATGAAACGGCGAGCGATAGTGCGACGGTCGGCAATGGTGGCGACAGGAATCGCAATGGCGACAAGTCTCGGATTGGCGGGAGCTGGCATTGCCTCGGCGACAGCACCAACGCTCCATATCAAGCCGAGCGCGACCTGGACGTTTGAAGCGTTTCCTGGTCTGTGTGAATCGGTCGTGTTCAACACGGCCACCCACCACTTCCATTCAAACTTGGGTGACAAAGGCACCTGGAACGGTGGCGGGTCGACCATCAGCATGTCCTGGACCCACGGGAACAGCGCTGGCCTGACGTTCACGGGCTCGTTTCGGAAGACACCGTCGGTTTCGTACTTCGGCAGCACCGGATCCGGGTCTCTCGCCGTGTTGTTCAGGGGAGTCACGGCCTGCTGAAGTTTCAGCAGGCCTACACGAAGCCACTGGGCTAACGACGTTAAGGCACCAAGACCAGGAGGATGCAGACATGTTGCGACGGGCAGCAGTGATAGCGGCAGGTCTCGCTATGGCGACGAGCTTCGGACTGGCGGCGGTAGGGGCGGCTTCGGCCGCAGCGCCAGCGCTCCATATCAAGCCGGGGGCGATCTGGACCATCAAAGAGAAAGCGAACGGTGGCGGGTGTGAACAGGAGAAGTTCGCTGCCAACGGCATCTTCCACGCGGCGACCTCGCATGGCGGCAACGACGCTGGCACCTGGAGCGGTGGCAGGTCAACGATCCACATGTCCTGGACGGCCGGAGGAGACGCAGGCATTGCCTTCAAGGGCAACTTCGTTTCCTCGACTGGGATTTACAAGGGGCTCATCTCCGCCAACGGCTCTACCGTCGCGACGAACCTGATCCACAAGCCCGTGCCTGGCTGCTGACCCTTGAGGGGTGGCCAAGCCAGAATGAGCCGGTGATGCCCCGCCCCGGTGATCACTCGCCGGGATTCTTCATCGAGCCGTCGCGGTGCTGGGCCTTCGTGTACGACCACAACCTGCAGGCCGTTGTGCGTCCTGCGGCGCTACCAGCTCGGGCCTCACCCGCTGGGACCTGGTGGCTTCAGATGGGTCGGACGGCGGGCGGTGCGTTCAGACCGAGGCACTAGCCCTGTGGCTGCTCCCAGGTCGGATTCGCCAGCTCGCGGCGGAAGATCAGTTTGTGAAGGGAATGACCGACGTCGCCATCGACTTCCATCACCGTCACGAGATCCCAGCCCTCAGCACTCTCCTCATTCAGGTACTTCGCGAGCGTGCCCGAATCTGAACTCAGTTCCTCAAGCTTGTACTCCAGTTGGTTTGCCATCGATCACGGCATACCCACGCTCCCATCCAGTCAACCGCCCCGTCGCCTGCCGTCCTTCGGTGGGCGGTCGCTTCGCGCCATCGTCACGGAGCCGTAACGAAAACCGCAGCTGGTCGCCAGAAGTTGTCCATAGGCTCGTTCATGAGTACGAACCGGCCGGACGCCCCCTTCCCCCTACCCCCCAAGGTGACGGCGCCGGCCGGTTCGTGCCGGCACGATATCCGAGCGGAACCTCGCCACGCAGTCACGGATTTTCCCGATTGCGTCACCGTCAACTGAGCCTCAGCGTTGTGGCCCTGGGCTTCGTTCAGGGGCTGTCTTCGTCCTCTGCGCCACATC
>CAWEKO010000010.1:0-377537 GCA_963809715.1 uncultured Acidimicrobiaceae bacterium
AGAGAGCGGGTCGACAGGTCCACCGAGTCCTAGGGCGCAGCGTTCTACCAGCTCACAGAGTTGGGGTCGTCCAGAGCCTTTCCTGAGTCAGCACGAATATGACTCGATAGTTGGGCAATTGGATGGGCAATTAGGTGGCAGAGCCTGATCTCTCCGTGGATGCGATCGGCATCAGAGAACGCTATGCCGGTGCCGTTCAGAGGGATGGCTAGCGAGACTCGGGCTCCTAGCGAACGCAGTTCAATTCAAGGAGTTAGCCGGACCCGTCACTCGCCTGGGAACTTGAGCCCGATCTGATCACGGATGGAGTCAAGCGTGGAGGTCAGCACGATCGACTCATCGAGCGGCATTGTTTCGCTTTCTGTCAGTCCGGCTCCGAGACAGCGTTGCACCTCTTCTATTTCGAACCTGAGCCCATTGCCCTCAAACGAGCAATCGAACTCCTTGGTCCGAATGCCGGACGTGACGGATATGGCATTTGGACAGTGCATCCACGCCGGAATGTTGATCACACCCTCTGTGCCCGAGATCCTGGCCGTACAGGCCATGTTGACTCGGATTCCAGCCTTGATGGCACCCAACTTCGGTCCGCCGTGACGGGTTACCGCGACGACCTGCTCGTCCACTCCTGTCTCCCCGATGACGCCATAGGCAAGCGCCTCCAATGGGCGACCAAGGACCAACGAACACAGTTGCAGTGGATAGATCCCGAGGTCGAGTAACCCGCCACCACCCAGGTCGGGACGAAACAGTCGATTCTCAAGACTGACGGGGCTGCGGAAGCCGAAGTCAGCCTCGACCAGAAGCGGGTCTCCGATGCGACCACTGCCGAGCTGGTCGACCAGAATCCTGTAGGCAGGAAGAAAGCGACTCCAGATCGCCTCCATCAAGAAGAGACCCCGCTGCCGGGCCTCTTCCACCATCTTGTGTACCTCCCGGGAGTTGAGTGCGAATGGCTTCTCGCAGAGGACGTGCTTGCCGGCCTGTAGGAGTTCAAGGGTGTCGAGGGCGTGTCGTGACTGGGGCGTCGCGACATAAACCACGTCGATCTCTGGGTCGTCAGCGATATAGCGGTAATCGTCGTAGTACCGCGGGATATCAAACCGATGTGCGAACGCCTGCGCACGTTCAGCGGATCGAGAGGCCACGGCCACGATCGATCCCTCGGATACGAGCTCCATCGCTTGCGCAAAGTCCGTCGCAATGGACCCCGGACCCACAATGCCCCATCTGGTCATTTGGGTAGCTCAACGGGTTTGCGGTCGGGAAGTTGGAGCACCCCGCTCACTCCCTCCGGTAGTGAAGCTTTGACTACCACTTCAGAGCCGTCGAGCGACCACTCCACCGAGACGTGGCCTTGCGGTGTCTCCAGGCTCGAATTGGCCCACGAGATGCCACCGCCCGGCCGTGGCGCAATCAGAACCCGCTCGTACCCTGGAGCCAGCGGCGCGATGCCGCCGATTGCGCGATGCATCCAGTCGGCGATCGCACCCAGGGCATAGTGGTTGAAGCTGGTCATCCCATCGGGGTTGATCGTGCCATCAGGACGCATGGAATCCCACCGTTCCCAAATCGTCGTGGCTCCCATGGTCACCGGGTAGAGCCAGGAGGGACACGACGTCTCGAGCAGCATCTTGTAGGCATCGTCGAGATGGCCTGTGTTGGTCAGAGCGTCGAGGATGTACGGGGTGCCCGCGAAGCCGGTGCCGACGTTGTAGCCGTTCTCACGCACAAGGTCGCTCAATCTGCTGCCAGCGCGCGCGCGATCCCCATCCTCGAGCAAGCCAAACTCAATGGCGAGCGCGTACACGGTTGGTGCATCGCTCTTGATGGTTCCGTCCCCAAGCAGGTAGTGCTGCTGGAAGGCGGCCCGGGTCTGCGAGGCCAGCCCGTCGTACCTTTCGGCCTCCTCTGGTCGCCCAAGGATCCGCGCAACGTCGGCGACGGTGCGAGCGGAGCGGTACAAACACGCGGTCGCGACGACTCCCTTATGAGCCTTGGCGGCCCATGCCCGGTCGGGCGGTGCGTCCGGATCCAACCAATCCCCGAACTGGAATCCCTGGTTCCAGAGGCCGTTCGGTGACAACTTCTTCTGGATCAGCTCGAGATGTGCCGTCATGGAGGAGAACTGGGACTCGAGGACACCGCGGTCCCCGTACGCCTGCCAGAGCGCCCACGGGACCCAGATGCAGGCGTCCCCCCAGATCGCGTAGGGGCCGCCTTCGTTCATGAAACCCTGGCCCTGGATCGTCAGTGGATCCGGAACGACCAAAGGCACGCGGCCCTTCGCGGCACGCTGTTCGACGCTCAAGTCTCTGAGCCAGTCGGTCAGCCATTCCCGCACGTCGTAGAGGTAAGCCGCAGTCGGGGCGAAAACGGCGAGATCCCCCGTCCAACCAAGGCGTTCGTCGCGCTGGGGACAATCAGTTGGAACGTCAAGCGCATTCCCGCGAAAGCCCCAGACAACGTTGCTGTGCAGCTGGTTCAGCAGCTCGTTGGAGCATTCGAATGTACCGATTCGACGAAGATCCGTATGGACGACGACGGCCTCGATGTCGTCTGGTGAGAGCGCCCCGGGCCAACCGTCGACCTGGGCGTAGCGAAACCCGTGGAACGTCATCGTGGGCTCAAAGGCGTCGTCGTGGCCGCTCAGGATGTACCGGTCAGTTGCCTTCGCAGTCCGCAGCGGTTCGGTTCCAAGCTCACCATGATCGAGAACCTCGGCATGACGTACAGCAATCTCACTCCCCGCAGGTCCATGCACACGGATCCGCGTCCATCCCGTGAGGTTCTGGCCGAAGTCGAGCAGGGTGTGGCCCGACGGAGAGGTCGAGATCTCGACGGGACGCAGATGCTCATGGCGGGTTACGGGAGGGCAGGCGTAAGGCACCAGCCTTGAGCGATCAAATGAGAGATCCTCGACAGGCATCCATCCAGAGTCGTCGAAGTTGGGCATCTTCCAGGCGTCATCGCGGAGCCGCGCGTCGATGGTCTCTCCGTCGTAGAGATCGTTCGCAAGAACTGCTGACGGCGCCGAACGCCAGTTGTTGTCTGTGGTGATGATTTGTTGGTGCCCATCTTCGAAAGACAGCTCCAACTGGGCGATCAGGCCCAGACGATCCCCGTAGACGTTGCCGGGTGTGTCGTCCCATCCGAGCCGGCCCCGGTACCAACCGTTTCCGAGCGCCACACCCAAGACAGAACGAGCATCCAGGAGGGACGCGACCTCGTAGCTCCGATGCCGGAGTCGCCACTGATAGCTAGTCCAGCCGGGGCTCAGGACATCGCCGCTCACCGGCCGACCGTTTATGAATGCCTCAAACACACCGAGGCTCGAAATGTGGAGCACAGCATCGAAGAGATCACCGTGACCCGGGTCTAAGTCGAACGCACAACGCATCAAGGGCGCGCCGCCGATGTCCGTGCTTGGCGTAATCATCGAGGCGACCCATGCCACCGATGGCCCACCCTGTGCGCTGTGCTTCGAGATCTGAGTCATGGTCTCACGGAGCCACGATCATCGGCCGAGCCCGGCCTCATAGCGTCGAGGACTGGCCTCATTGTCCGCAGCCTCGATCCGCGACTGGACGTCACTCAGCGCAGCACGCTCCGTCCGGGCGGAACTGACGTCTCTCCTCACGTCGTCCTGAGGCCTGGGCAGGCCGAAACCCGTGTACACCACCTTGCGGGGCCTGTCGATCGGCGGATGGGCTCGGTGGAGGGTGTCAGAGCAGTGGACAGTGACGTCCCCAGGAAGGGTCTCCAGAACAAGCGGCTCGAGGTCACGGCACCCGTCCCGACCTGAAGCCGTCGTATTCGCTCGGTGACTCCCCGGCACCACCCCGAGCGCTCCACTCCTCCGATCGGCGCTTGTCACCGAGATGCCGCAGGTCAGCCCGTTGCATGAATAGGAGTGCCCGCCTTGACCACAGTCTTTGTGCCACGGAAGGTCGGAAAGGCCACGGACAATTCCCAGTGGCTTGACAAGCCCCTCGGCACTCCCACCCGTGATGTGGCCGTCGTCCGGCAGTTCGCCAATCCAACGGAATCGGGCGTCGGTTACGAGCTGTCCTACGAGCTCGGACTTCTCGTGGAAGGAGAGGACCCTCACCGCGTGGCTGGTGCCGCTGCTGTCGGTCGCCCACCATGACTGACCGTCATCGGGTGTTGCCCGGTCTATCCAGTAATCGATGTCGGCACCGAGCTCGGCCATCTCGGCTTCCGAGAAGATCTGTCTCAGGAGGAGGAAGCCGGCTTGCTCCAAGAAGTTCGCCATCTCCGCGTGATCGTCGTCAGCAGTGAAACTGCGTGTGAGATCGAGCGGCTCCCCCGAGAGATCGACGAATGTGACATCGCCCGGTTCGTAAACCTTGCGTCCGTCAAACAGGGCGCGCAGAATCGGCTCCCAGCGGATCCAATCGGTGATGTCTCCCTCGACGATCTTCACTCGACTCGTCATCGTCAAGCCCATGGTTGAGACCACGTCCTGGACCAGATCCGAGAGCGCACCAGAGTCCAGGACGGCAACAACACCGGATCCAGCCAGGTCAGGACGCAGGCGAAGAACGTCCCCGGCCGTCTCCAGGATCACGGTCCGACCGTCGACCTCGAGGCCCAACGCTGGAAGGTCGTAGTACCTGAGGCCCCTTGCGGCAAGACCCCCATGTACTAGGACGGCCTCTGGGAGCACCGTGTCGAGAATCTCATCACGCTCAAGGGCACGAATCTCACTGAAGCGTCTCGTGCGGACATCCAATGACATGGCGCACCTCTCCTTTCCGTGTTGCAGACCGCTGCAACGTCATGATCTATTTCGGCTCGCCTGTCGCGGTTCGCTGCCAGTGCGAGATTTGTGTCCTCAGCCAGCCGTTCTCCCAGAAGTTGTCGCTACCTCCGAGCTCAAGTAGCAATTGGTGAGCGCTGACCATCAACTCACTGATCCCTGGACTGTTCGGGTCGAATCGGTCGACAGCTTCGCCAAGTTGGATCGCCACTACGGGTTCTCCCCGCTCCAAGGCCCTTTGAGCACGTTCGAGAGCTGCCTCGGCACCGAGGGCCGCGACCAGCTCGGCTAACGCAACGAGAGACGACTCGGGATAGAGCTCCGTGGTCGACTTCAGTTTGAACCATCCGAGGTACTCCTCCCAGAGGGTGCGCACCGCCCAGGAGACCTTGCCGTAGCCCTGCCCGACACGCAGCTGGGGCGGGAGCTGGATCGTCTCCATGAGCGTCCACATGTCGACCCCGGCGTTGAACCCCTCGAGAGTGCGCTCGTGGACGTAGGCGACCGCATCGTGCAATCGATCAAGTGAGGCTTCGATCAATTCCGCGCCCACGATGGGGTCGTGACGGCCAGTCACGAGCACCTCGGGACGAAGTTCGCGGACCATACGGTTCGTGACCAGTTGAGGCTCAACGAATCGGTACTTGTCACCCCGGATCGTATTGAGGTTGGGAAAGTGAGGAAACAGCGGACCGAAGAGGTTGCTGACCATCGCAACGCGGGCTTCAGGCAGCCACACCACGCAGCAGTCAATCGTCTCACCCACGGCTGCGAAGAGCTCGATCTCAAGACCATCGACCGAAAGACCTAGTTGCTGGTCGAACGTCACGTCGGGAACCGGTTCCGACTGCCGCATCGACACGCCCGGATTCTCCCGAGCTATTCGGCGAGCATCTGTGCCGAGACTATCGAACCAAATTCCCGCCGTTCGCATCCGGATATCTCGAATCCGTGCGTCATCAGCTTGGCAAGCGGCATTGTTCGCCTGGGCGATGTACTTGGTCTCTTCCTCCCGGAAGAGATCGACCCCTCCGAGGTGATCGACATGGCCTTGGGTCGTGACGATGTAGTACGTCGGGCCTGTTCGGATTGCGTCGAAGACCCTCCTGTGATGCGGAGCCTCGTAGCCCATTCCGGTGTTGACAATGACTCGCCCGGTGTCCGTAAGCACCATGTACGCCGCAGTGGTGCCGCCTGATCGGTAGATGAGCCCATCCACCACTGGATGAGCCGGATCGTCGTAGGCGGGAATCAGCAGCTCTTTGCCTGGGCGGGTTTCGATGAGGTGGTCGACCTGCGCTTGAACGTTCACTGCACCTCAATCTCAACCGGAAACCGTTCGAGATACTCCTCATAACGTGAACGGAGCGCCTCCGGTGTTGTAGAGAAGTCGCGGCGGAGGTCATAGACGACGCGGCCCTCACTACCCCTCGCGTGAGCAGCCCTGTACGCATCTATCGTTGACAACGCCTGATCGGTCAGCTCGATGCCGGCGACTTCGTACACCTTGCGCAGAGTGGCCGATTCATCGGCCATGTATTCGTGGAACAGCACGTCGTACGTCCGATTGGGCGGCAGGAGCGCACGATCTCGAATGGAGGCGTCGAGCAACCCACCGATGCGGTCTGTCCAATAGTCGCGGTACCACTCAGGCCGAACCGATTGATACGCCGTTCGAGCTCCGTAGGCCAGCATCGTAATCGTGGACTGGACGACGGCGACCGGATCCCGGTGCGTGACGATAATGGTGGCGTCAGGAAAGGTTGCGAGCAAGGGGCCAAGTTGTTCCAAGTGCTGAGGTGACTTCAAGACCCACCGCTCCCTGGGTGCGTACCACTGGAGGATCTGCAGCACTGTCTTCATATACGAATAGTGCGGGGTCTGGTCGTGCGTGAGGTAGTAGTCCTTCCACCTCGGGGCCCTCGCCACCCACTCGACGTTGTAATTCGAGAAGTCAGGGGCCATGAGCTCGTTTTCCTCGTGGACATGGTCGGGCTCCATGGGGTGCATGGCGGCCAAAAGCGGGGCCGCCGACTTCATCGCAAGCCACGCCTGTTCGCAGCGCGCCCAGCGCGGGTCGATCCCCTCCGCGTCGATCGTTTCTTTCGGGTCAGGCACCGGCTCATACGACTCCCACAGCGGCATTGACCGAAACCGGTTATCGGCTGCCAACAAGTTCACGAGATGGGTGGTGCCCGAACGAGGTAGTCCAACGACGATGACGGGCTTGACGATCGGAAGGTCACGGATCTCAGGATGGCGCGTCAGGAGGTCCTGGATGCGGAGCCGATTCGCCGCATAGCGGACACAATCGTTGAAGAACATGAGACGACCAAGCCCCGTCCGGTCAAGGTCAGCGTCCATCTCACCGAGCTGAACGGCGAGCCGATCATGGAAATCCAGCGGCCCGAAGTCATCCAGACCTGTACGTTTGATCGCTTTGTCGCAGACGGCGTCGACCGTTAAGTCGGTCTGTCTGGCCTCCCCATACTCCACGCCCAACCGCTGCATGTCATTCAGGACAGGGGCAGCAAGGTCATCGATCCTGATTTCAGAGGCCATGCTGCTCACTTCGCTAGGTATCCACCGTCCACGGCTAGAACCGTGCCGGTGGTGAAGGCCGATACGCCCGACGACAGGAAGAGCACAGCCGCAGCGACCTCGTCGGCTGTACCCATCCGTCGGATTGCACAACGATCGAGCTCTGCACCCAGAAGTTCGGGAAAGGCCTTCATCGGCGCTGTCATAGGCGTCTCGATGATGCCGGGTGCCACAGCATTGACTCGCACTCCCTGGCCGGCCCAATGAACGGCCATGTTTCGGGTCAATGAAAGAAGGGCCGCTTTTGCAGCAGAATAACCCGGAACGATTGTTGTGGACCGATAGGCCGTCATCGACACCATGTTCACGACCGAGCCACCGCCATCCATCGGACTGCTACCGAGAACGTCGAACAGACTCATCGTCAGCCGCATGGCGCCTTCGACGTTGAGCTCGAGCGCGGCGGAGAAGCCGTCTGGGTCCCACTCATCCTTGCCGTCCGGGAAGTTGGCTCCGGCGTTGTTCACCAGTACATCCAGACGATCGATCTGCTCCGCGAGCCCGTGAACCGACTTGGGATCGCGCACTTGCAATTGGCGATAAGTGAATCTGGTCAGGTCGACTTCGTAGTCCTCGGCCGATGCCTTGGTTCCAGTAACCGTCACTGAAGCGCATGCCTGGGCAAACGCTGAGGCCACCGCAAAACCGATGCCGCTTGTACCGCCAGTGACGAGCACCGATGTCTCAGAGAAGTCGAACGTCACGCCGTTGCTCATGCAACCCCTTCCATCGTGATCATGACCTTCCCGCATTCAGTGGATCCCTCGAGCACGGCGAGGCCCTCGCCAAACTCCTCGAGACCAAAGCTGTGTGTGATGACGCCGGACAGGTCACGGCGGCTCAGAAGTTCTATGGCGTCTTCAAACCGTGTCGGGTATTCGATCGAACCACGAATCGTGAACTGCTTCATGACCAGTGCGACATAGTTCGTCTTGACCGGACGGTAATGCAGCGCCACAACGACTAACCGTCCGCCGACGGGGCCATTGTTCAGGACCTCAGCGATGACATCGTCAGACCCAGAGGCTTCGATATAGACGTTGGTCGCCGTCGTGGGGCCGAAGGCGAAGGGTGTGGTGCCGTGAAGCTCCTTCAGCCTTCCCCATACATCCTGCTCTGAGGGGTTGATCCCGTTGCTCGCACCCATGTTCATGGCGAGCTCGAGACGAGCATCACTGAGGTCAATGGCAACCACGTCCTCGATGCCACGATCCGTCAGGGTGGCGATCGCCATGAGGCCGATGGGCCCGCAACCGAATACTGCGACCTTGTCCCCAGGGTGGATCTCAGCCTGGTTCACCGCCTGCATTCCCACGGCCAATGGCTCGGCTAGTGCTGCAGTCGTCAGCGACATCCCCTCTGGCACGGGGAACAGGCGTCTCGACTTGGCGACGTCTCGCACTAAGAGCATTGGGGTGAGCCCCCCGGCTTCGTCACCATTACCGATGGAGCCACCACCGACATCGGACGGACATACGATCACGCGGTCGCCTACGTCGACGCCTGTCACATCGCGACCGATCCATTCGACAACGCCCGCCATTTCGTGGCCCAGTGGCATCGGCTCCTTGGTTAGACCTCCCATGTGGATATACGAGACGTCACTGCCGCAGATGCCACATGCGGCGATGCGCACCACGGCGTCGGAGTCCCCTGGCGTCGGACTGGGGACTTCGTCCAACCGCCAGTCATTTGGGGCATGCACCCGGATTTGCTTCATTGATTACGCGTCCCAGTGCCAGAACTAAACAGCGACGGTTGTTGACTTGTGCCCGCCTGTCCTCGCCCAGCTTCAGTGTCCGGCTCCGTCCCGAGATAGCTCGCGATCACGACCGGATTGCGGCGGATCTCCTCAGGAAGTCCCTCCGCTAGGAGCGCGCCGGCCTCCAGGCAGTACACCCGGTCGCTCATAGCCAGCAATAGAGCCATGTCGTGCTCGATCACCAGCACGGACCCACCCAATTCTCGGCGCAGTTGCAGGATGAGCGGACCGAACTTCTCCGCCTCGCGTTGTGCGACACCGGAGGTCGGCTCGTCCATACAGAGCATTCGTGCACCCATACCGAGGAGGCTCGCCATTTCGACGATGCGGCGGGTACCGGTCGAGAGCTGGGAGACGTAGTGGTCAGCGTATCGCCCGAGACCCATGAAGTCGATGAGATCGGTGGCTTCCGAGCGCTTCTGCTTCTCGCGGTGGAGTGAGTGGGGAGCGCAGACGGCAGTCGCTAGTAGGCCCGATGGATGTCGACGCTCACACGCCAATTCAACGGTCTCTCGTACGGTGAGTTCTGGGAAGAGAACTGCCCCTTGAAACGTCCGTCCGAGGCCATTGGCAGCGCGATGTGCTGAGCTCCAGCGACTGACATCGGCACCACGGAGCAGCACCTTGCCCTGAGAGGGGACGTAGCCGCCGATCGCATTCATGAGCGTCGACTTGCCCGCACCGTTGGCACCGATCAAACCCACAACTTCGCCCTGTTTTACCTGCAGCGACACGTGATCCACCGCGATGTTGCCCCCGAACGCCACTGAGATGTCTCGAGCTTCTAGGGCTGGGGTCATGGCTTCCTGAGTCTGACCACTAATGATCGGTGGCTGCGATTCCTGAGCTGCTTCCGCGCTCTCGTGCACGAATTCGGGTACCGCCGTCTTTCGCTTCTTCCCGGGAGGATCGATACGGCGCTCGGCCATCGCGACAAGAGCACTCCTGACCGACGTGCCGATCTGGGCTAGGCCGCCGGGGAAATACAACAGGACGACCAGCAATCCGATACTGGATGTGAGCAATGCCACCAGGTTGTTGTTGGGGAAGAAGGCCGGCAGTCCGATGACCCACACGGCGCCGATCACGGCTCCACTGATCGAGCCCAAGCCGCCGATGACGACGATCGCGACGAGGGTGAGCGAGTCGTTGACCAAGAAAAATTCTTGGTTGTAGGGCACGGTTTCTATGGCGCCAGCTAGCAACGCGCCGCCGAATCCAGCGATCGCGCCCGCGAGTGCGAACGCTTTGACTCGGACACGGGCGGCCGCGACCCCGTAGCTTGCTGCAGTGGTCGGATTGTCTCGTACTCCGAGAAGCTCCCTTCCTACTCCATTGCTCCGGAGTCGCCACAACAAGAAGAGCACGATAAGGAGGCCTACGAGGACGAGGTAGTAGTAGGTCCGTTGCGAACTCAGGTCTAACCCGAAGAGTCCACCTCGAATGAAATTGACACTGCCCGCCTGACCGCCACCGAAGACCGGGAGTTGATAGAGGTAATTCTCAGCGGCAAGCGCGAAGACAAAGGTGATGACCGCAAGCAACATGCCGTTTACTCGAATGGCACCGATGCCCATGATGGCGGCCAATAGCGCCATCAAGGCGGTGGTGATTGCGATCGATACCCAGAATGGGAGCGGCGGGATCGACCAGTGAATGATGTTTACGCCACCAAGCGCCCAATCAACGTGCATACCCATGGTCAGACTGGCGGCAGTCAAGGCTCCGAGCCCGGCGAAGGCCATCTGCCCCAGAGACAAAAGCCCAGACCACCCGGTCAAGACGGTCAGTGATGAGGCGCAAATGGCATACGCCAAGATCACGGCGTAGAGAAGATTCTTCGATGGCTGCGTGACGAGGATCGGCAGGACGACCGCAACTAACAGGGCCGCAGCAATCAGCGCCTTGTCGAGATGGCGGATCCACCAGACACTGCGTAGGTATTCGGGTACGGGCTGGACCTTGGGTGTTGTCGGGTACACGTGCGGTTCCGGCACCCGACGGCGGCTTTGGACGGCCACCGCGATCAGCACGATCAAGAACAGAACGAACTGGACGAAGCCAGGTTGATTGATGAAATTGAACTGCAAGACGGACTCCACCACCCCGACAAGGACGCCAGCCGCCATCGCCCATGGAAACGAGCGCAGCCCCGCGATCACGGCCGCGATGAGCGCCATAGCGAGAGTGTCTGGACCCAACTGGCTGAGGGTTGACGCTTGCAGCCCCTGCCCCGCGACGAGAATCAGGGCCAAGGTTCCGATCAACCCCGACAGTGCCCAGACGATCGTGGACACCGTCTTGGGGTTGATGCCCGAGAGACGAGCGAGCTCGGGATTGTCTGCCGATGCTGCGATCGACTTGCCCACGACCGTGCGGTTCAGGAACCAGGACAACAGCCCAGCCACGATGGGAACGCAGACGAGAATTGAGAGGTCAGCACCAGTGATCTGGATTCCCCCAAATGGAGACCATTGACCGGCTATGGGCACCGGATAAGCCGCGCTGGACGAGCCAAGGCTCGGCAGAGCGGTGGACAGGGCCAGGGCCAATTGGGCGATTCCGATTGTCGCGACCAGGAGGATCACACGAGGGGCAGTGAACAGTCGGCGGATCACGGAGAGCTCGACCGCGGCAGCGAACGCCGTCCCAACGACTAACGCCGTGAGAAGGGATGGCCAGAATGGGATGTGGTACTTCACCACCATCACCGAAAGGAGCGTCGCGCCGACCACCCCGATGTTCCCAACCGCGAAGTTGAGCACTTTCGTCGCGCGATACACGAGCACGATCCCCATGGCGAGTAGGCCGATCACGAGGCCAGACACGGCTCCGTTTACGAGCAGCTGGGAGCTGAACCATGTGGTCGCAAGCATCATGTCAGCGTCAGCCTCCCTCGGCTCCGAGGAACACCGCCCTGGCAAGGTCGTCTCGGTTGAGGAGGTCGTCACATGACCCTTCGAACCGCACCTCTCCCTTCTCGAGGAACACAGCACGATCAGCGATCTGTGCTGCCACCGAAAGCGACTGTTCCACCACGATCATCGTGATCCCACGCGCCTTCAGTTCTCGCAACACCCTGATCAACTCTTGAACGACGAGCGGAGCAAGCCCCAGCGAAAGCTCGTCAATGAGCAGCACCTCGGGCTCATGCAGCAATGCTCGAGCAAGTCCGAGCATTTGCTGCTGTCCCCCCGAAAGGGATCCTGCCAGGTCCGAGCGGCGCTCGGCCAGTAATGGGAAGAGCTCCAGAGCGTCGCGGATCCGACGATCTCGCTGCTCGGGATCGCGACGGTACGTGTAGGCCGCCATCTCCAAGTTTTCGGCAACCGTCATCGTGCCAAAGGTGGCCTTGCCACCGGGCACCATCTGAATGCCGAGACGCACCCGTTGTTCCGGGGCTACGTACGTGATCGTCTGTCCCGCGAGCCGGACTACCCCCCTCGACGGTGTCCCGAGTCCGGAGATGACTCGCAGAGCCGACGATTTCCCCGCTCCATTCGTACCGACCAGTGCCAGTACTTCGCCCCGCTGGACTTCCAGTGAAACTCCAAAGAGCACTTGGACTGGGCCGTAGGAGTAGTCGATGTTCTTGAGCTGAAGATGGGGAACCGCGTCCGGATCAGCCTGACGCCGTTCATACTCATCCAATTCCTCTTTGACTTCGGCTGCGGCGACGGCAAGATCGGACTTCACGAATGCGGCGCTTCGGAAGAACAGAAAGCCACCGACCAGCGTGGACGGGATGAGAAGAACGAGCACGGCTACACGCACACCGAACTCATTCGTCAGGAACGCTGCCAACAAGGCGCCGCCGGTTGCCCCGATGAAGAAGATGTAAAGGCCGCCCAATGCACTTCCGAGTCCCCGAAGTCGGTAGGGCAGGACGCTTTGAAAGACCGGGCCGGCCATCGTGTAGGCCGCGGTGACGAGCATGATCTGGGGAATACCGACGATCATGAACAGCACCCAGGTGGGCATGAAGTACTGGATCGGCGTGAGCAGGGCCGCCGGCATGAGCAATGCACCAAGCATGGCAACCGCCCGGGACGGGCTGGCCCGATAGAGCTTGTCGTAGCGCTTACCCACAAATGGGATGACGATCAAGACGAATGGCGCGGTGATCGTTCCAACCAGCCCGCGTCCCAGCGTGCTCAGTCCGTACTGCTGCTGAAGAAATAGGTTTGAGAGGACCGGCGCTGTGAACAGTCCGAACCCGAGGGCGGCGAAGCCGAACATGGCGATACGCAATGTCTTGACGCTACGTATCCGAGCGAATGCAGCCTCTATGGAAACCGGGGCCGTCTTTTCATCAGCGAATACCTGGCCAACGACGTCTTCCTTCTCGTTTTGGCCTCGCACGGGCTCGGGGAGCCTGAAGGCCAGAAGTCCGACAACGGCAGCCGGAATCGCCAACACGATGAAGGACCACCGCCACCCACCCGAACCTCCGACGGCGGTCGCGATGCCTGCCATGAGGAGCGGGCTGACGGCTCCCGCCAGCTGCGTGCCAAATCCCAAGACAGAAAAGACACGTCCCCGGACCCTGATCGGGTACTGGTCGGCCAGCAGGGACCACTGGACCGAGAATGTATTCGCCTTGGAGATTCCGGCACCGAGCTGAGTCCAGAAGAGCATGAAGGCGTTGATGGCCAGCCCGGACAGTGCGAGCATCGCCGAAAACACCAAGCTCGCCCACCCGATAATCGGCGCTCGACGGTAGCGGTCGGCGAGCCAGCCCATCGGCAGTGCGCCGAGCACCAAGAACCCGCCAGCAGCGGCGCTGATGAAGACGATTGTGCCGCTGCTTACGTGCAGGCTGTCCCGGATATTCGGAGCCAGGACGCTGAGACCGGCGTTCGCCAACTGGTCCAGGGCGGTCAACAGACCGAGAATCACGAGCGTCGACATCCCTGCACTGCGAACGCCGTCGCGGAGTGACATCTCCTCACCGCCCACCCCAGGGAGGAGGTCGTCAGGAAGGACTATGGCCGAGTCAGGATCTGCGGATTGCTCCTGCGTGACGTCCGCCTCCACCAACGAAGACGCCAGATCGCCCGATGCGAGCTCGGACGAACCGTTCAAGGACGTCACGGCCGCATGCCACTTGCTTCGCTGGGACAGCAACTCATCATCTTTCGGTGTCCTGCCTTAGCAAGAAGCGAGAACGTCTCCGACCACGGCGTCGACATTCATGCGTTGAACGGAAAGTAGTGAGTCATCGACCTCGATACTGAGCCGGTGGCGTTCGTCGAGGGCGGAAGCAGCGACCACCAAGTCGTAGACCCCGGGATCGACCGTCCATGTGCGGCGCGCCACGTCGAATCGGCTGAAGCTCCGCTCGGCCAGCTGCACTCGAGCCACGGCCTGCTGCCCGGGCTGCAGTCGGAGCTTGGCCCAGCCGGCCAGCTGCTTGACGGGGCGCAGGACAACCGGATTACGGGGGGCCACGTACACCTGGACCACCTCGGTACCTTGGCGGTCCCCCGCATTGGTCACTGGCACCTCCACCGTCAGGTCCAGCCCGTGACCGCTCACCGCCGGCGAGCCCCATTGGAATGTGGTGTAGGACCCTCCGTGACCGAACGGGACCATCGGGACCACACCTCGGGCGTCGTACCAGCGGTAGCCAACGTGCAGCTCCTCGCCGTAGCGCACGACGTCAGCCTCGCCTGGGTAGTGAAGGAAGGCCGGCGTGTCTCGTTCTTGCCAGGCCCAGGTGGTGGGCATCCGGCCTCCTGGGTCCGCGTCGCCGAGCAGGACATCGACAATGGCGTCGCCCGCCTCCTGGCCGGGATACCACGCGAGAAGTGTGGCCGGAACTTCTTCGAGCCATGGCAGAAGCATCGGGGAACCGCAGTTGAGGACCACGACGGTCCGTGGGTTCGCCGCCCGAACTCGTCGCACGAGCTCGTCTTGGCGCGACGGAAGCTCCAGGCTCGTACGGTCCCAACCTTCGGACTCCGCCTGCTCATTGGCGCCGACAACGACCACTGCCACGTCGGCCGAGGCAGCGGCGCGTTCGGCCTCCGCCAGCAGTTCGGTATCCCGCTCGGTCTGACGTTCCAGCCCGACGTCGGTGATGGCTACCTGGGGGCCGCCAGCTTCGGGGTGCTGTTCCAAAACGAACTCGTATGTTCGACCGGCCGCAAGCTCCAACTTCGCCTCGCCAACTTGCGTGGCATTAGGGCCTCGGAAGCCGTTCACGGCGGAGTCCGAGACGACGACTCCATCGATCATGAGCCGTGTTCTCCCGAATCCCGACCCGGTCACCCGGTACTGACCGGCCACCTCCGGAGTCACGGTGAAGCGCAGACGGACGGCCAGTTGCTCGAAGTTCGCTGGCCAGTTCCGGTCATGCCAGACATTGAAGGCGGCCCAGCGGCGCTTTGTCAGCTGTGGGGCACCCTCGAATCCGTCAGCGTCGAAGAGCTCGGCTTGCACGCCGCCGGGCCCTATCCACTCCGTGGGCACCGTCGTCGCAGCACGGTTCAGATTTGCACCCTCGGCGTAGATGACCTCCCCGCCCCAGCGAGCCTTGGCGGCCTCTAGTACTGAAGTCTGGCGGTAAGGAGCGAGCATCGCGGAGCCGCCCCCCAACACCGCTGTCGACGCCACTCCGGGCCCGATGAGGGCGACCGACTGGTTTGGACTCAACGGCAACAGACCGTCGTTGCGGAGAAGGACCATGGCGTCCACCGCCGCCCGGCGGACCAGGGCCCGGTGGGCCGGCTTCTCCTGGGACTGCTCGGGCTCAATGTCGCTCGCTCCAGGAAGACGTCCCCGCCACGCGAGGAACGCGAGGACGCGCGCGACCTTGTCGTCGAGCTGGTCCAGTTCCACCTCTCCCACCTCAACCGAGGCCGCTAGCTGGCCGGCGCCCCAGTATCGACCGGGACCCGGCATTTCGACGTCCAGGCCTGCCTGCGCCGGAGCGACCGTCTCCTTCATGGCGTTCCAGTCGGAGAGCACGAGACCGTCAAAACCCCATTCGTCCTTGAGAACGTCCCGGAGCAGAGCTTGGTTCGAGCAGGCGTGCTCGCCGTTGACGTAGTTGTATGCCGCCATGACGCTGCGGGCCTTTGCTTCGGTGACAACTGCCTCAAACGGCCGCAGGTACACCTCACGAAGGGTGCGCTCGTCGATTCGGGTATCGGTGGTGGTGCGAGCGAATTCTTGCTCGTTCGCGACGAAGTGCTTGACGCACGCTCCGATGCCCTGGGACTGGACGCCCACCACATACGCCACCGCCAGTCCGGCGGTCAACTCAGGATCTTCGCTGAAGGCCTCGAAGTGCCGGCCCGACCGCGGTGATCGGTGCAGGTTGACAGTCGGCCCCAACAACAGGTCGACTCTTCGATCGAGACATTCCTGGCCGAGCGCCTGGCCGAGCTCCTCCACGAGCTGGACGTCCCAAGTGGCTCCCAATGCACTCGGACATGGCAAAAGAAGGGCGGGAACTTGGCCAGGCGGGGTCGTTCGTCCCCGCACGCCGACGGGCCCGTCGCTTACCCGCCATCCTGGAATGGAAAGGCGCTCACATCCGCTGATCGCCCACTCGTCGAGGCCGGTGACCAGGCGGCACTTCTCCTCGAGGGTCAGCGCTGCAACCAGTTCCTTGATCTGTCCGAGTGGCTCGATCACGAGGCTCTATCCGACAGTGCCGGCCGGCGTCGGACTGGCGACCAGCTGCTGGGACGAAGCGTCGTAGTGGTACAGGTAGAGCGGGAAGACGCCTGCGGGCGTGGCTTTGGAAAAGACCCCGGTGCCCTGACCTGGGATGTTCACTGGCCCCAGCGTGTTGCCGGATCGCAGGAACGTCGCGTCGTTGAGGTTCTTGCCCGCATGCTTCGCGATGGCAGTGAACAGCGTCAGGTTCTGACACGCCGCGACTACCGCGACATACGTCAGATGGGCCGCGTCCGGGTTGGTCAAGGGCGATGACACTGGTTGGCCGCCCGCCTTCACGAGCCTTACGCAGCGCTGCAAAGCGGGGTCCGACCATCCGATCGAGCGGCTGCCGACGTTCGCTGGCTTGGTATATCCGGTGAACGCACCATCGATCCCTTTGCCGGAGGTGTCGGCGTACGTCGAAAGCGCCGAGTACGAGGTTGCCACCAGTTTGGGTTGATAGCTCTGGTTCGCCATGGCAGTCGGCCAGCTTTGACCTGCGTTGCCAACCGCTACGACCGTGTTCGCACCCGCGCTCTGGAATTTCGGCGCAATGACGTTCACGATCGACTGCTGTGATGCGTTGAGGTCACTCGCATTGACCAGAATGGTCGCTGTCGCTACGGGCTTCACGCCGTTCTTCTTGAGGGCTGTCAGGACGGAGGACATTACGCCGGGCGGAGCATCGGACTGGGCGACAACGGCGACTTTCTTGCCCTTGAAGAGCCCCTGCTTCGCTGCGGCTGTCGCGACGGCGGGCTCCAACACATTCTGGATCGGTGTCGGCGTGAACCACGCGACCTTGGCCTGGGCCAGTTGCTGTGTGGTCATGCTGCCGCCGATAACCGGCGTGGAGTGCAGGGAGACGTAACAGAGCGGATCGTTGCCTTGGAAGAAACCCGTCACGGCAAACACTTGGTCGTCTTGAGTGAGGGCAGTGCATGCCGCTTGCGGCGCAGCGCTCCCCACGGGGACGACCCCTTCGAAGTATGGCTGGATCTTGCGGCCATTGATGCCGCCGTGCTTGTTGATGTCGTTGATCACTGCCTGGTAGGCAGCCGTGTAATTGCCCTCATTGAGCCCGTGCACGAACTGCTGAACCGTGGAGAGGTCAACCCAGGTGATCCCGAGCTTGATGGTGGTGCTCGTGACGCCGACAGAGGAGGAGGTTGCGCCGTTCGCCGGCGATGCACCGCCGAGTACTACTCCCGGCACCAGGAGGCTGAGCGCTCCAACAATCAGCCCGATCCGCACCAGTCCCAATTGGGCACGCCGTCTCGTTCTCATGACCCTCCCCTTTGCTGGTCGCACCAGAACTCCCAGCGATTCGTGAAGAATAATAACATTGTTCGTTTTTTGCCACCATGGGCTTTCTCCGCCATTTTTCGGCCCTGCCCTGGGAATCTCTGACCCAACCTCAAGCCGCCACCTGGTCAAAGCGATGTCTCGAGCGGACGGCAGAGGGCTTCGCCGCTCGGGTTGCCGGAATCGGGTCAGGCCGTTTCGCTGATCCAGTCCTGCGTCGGCGCGACGTCGTATGTGTTGGTCAAAGCCTGAATGAACTCCGCGTCGTGCAGCGGATCCGATGGTTCTCGCACGCTGACTCCTCGGGCACGGAGGTCGGCGAGGAAGGTGTCAATGACGCGGTCGTGGGTGAGATCGTCGGAATGATCCATGACCTTCTCGACCTCTTCTCGATCGGAATACATTTCAGCGTTCCAATGGACAAGCAGTCGGATCTGCTCCGGCCTATAGCGCTTGATGACCTGTCCATCGGTTGTGATCACCCAGTCGTCATTGACCGAGTCATACCCGAATAGCGATCGATTCTTCAGTCCTTCGATAGCCCGGTCTTCGGGCGGTCCGACTGGGTCACCGCGGTGGAACATCAGCTCGTTCTGCACTACGACGCCCCGATTCCACATCGGCATGGCGAGATTCGCGGGCGGCCCGTAGGGGCCGTCGGGCCAATACGTGAATCCGCCCGGCTCGCCGCGATACCACCAGGTGATGATCTGAGCCATCTTTACGACGTAGTCAGTGAACAGACCCGATTTTCCCATCATGTTTTGCAGCCAGATGGGAGAGTTCTCGATACCGATGCCACGAAAGGTCACAGCATCGAGATGAGGGGCCAGGCCCGTGTTGTGCGGTCCACAGATGTTGAAGAGCATGAGCGTGGGCTTGGCGAATTCAGCTTTCCAGTACGACTTGGCGAGCTCAAGGAACCGGCTGTTGTAAAAGATGTCCTCGAGTTCCGGAAAGAAGCACACCGAGTTCTTCGCGAAGAACCCCCGGAAGTGCGCTGATGCCACGTCGTCGAGCGTCAGTCCATGATCTGGCACAATGTTGCCGGTGGTCGTCGCGATCATTTCGTCGACCGACTGAAAGTGCTGAGCAACGATTCCCGGCCAGGGTCCCTGCGTCCGAATCACGTCGACGATTCGGTCGAACTCATCTTGGCTGTAGACGTTCTCGATGACCTTCGGAGGCGCAACGGGTTTGAGCACTTCGGCCAGGTCAATTGCCGACGTCATGGGCTCCCCCTTCTTGGCGGCGTGTGCGCCGATGCCTTTGCTCACAGCGGTAGCGCATTTCTTTTGGCCACGGACGAAAGCCAGTCGGCGCTGGGCTTCGGAGAGCGGAAGAAGGTGCTGCGGTCCACGCCGACCAGTCCGAACTTTGGTCGGTATCCGAAGATCCATTCAAAGTTGTCGAGCAGGGACCAATACGAGTACCCGCGTACATCGACCCCCTCGTCGATCGCGTCGAGGACACCGGATAGCGCTTGTCGTATGTAGTCGATCCGCAATTCGTCGTCCGGAGTGCCTATACCGTTCTCCGTGACAAACAAAGGGATGGACCCTGCTGTATAACTCCACGCTCTCCGTAGACAGTTGCCAAGCGAAGCGGGATAGAGCTCGTAGCCCATGTCGAGCACCGGGATGCCGGGTTCCGGTCCAATCCAACCTGTGGGCCCGATCAGCATTCGCGAATAGGCCTGAACACCGAGAAAGTCGTCGCCCTCGATGGCATCGAGAAAGATGTCTTCTGAGTCGTGGCGGATTCTTTGAAGGGTCTCCTCCCCGTCGGGCGCTGGCTGGTAGTCCATCATTGACAGAGCGAGGCCCACTGGGACCCCCGGCGCCGCCGAACGGATAGCGTCAACTGCGACACGATGGGCCTCTACGAGGCGCATCGCAACGGATCGAGACAATTGCTCGTTCTGTTTGCCCGGCGGAAACAGGCCTGCATGCCATCCCATTGCGGCCATGTTGTTGGGCTCATTTATGGTGCAGGCACGGGCCATAACGTCTCCCAAGGCCTCCCCAACGATTCGGCAGTAACGGCCGAATCGTTCAATTGCATACTCCGTCTCCCAGCCTCCTTGTTCGGCAAGCCAGATCGGGTTTGTGAAGTGGTGGAACGTGACGACAGGTGCCACACCTCGCTCCCATAAAGCGAGACATTGCCGGCGGTAGTGCGCCAGCGCTGACGCTGAGATTTCGCCTTCGGCTGGTTCAATTCGGCTCCACTCCACCGAGAATCGGTAGTGGTCAAGGCCCATGTCGGAGACCAGCTGGGCATCTTCCTCCCAGCGCTCCCACGAGTCACATGCATCACCCGAAGACTCCTTGCAGCCCGATCCCGGTGTGTGTTCGAACGCCCACCAGTCGTTGTTGATGTTGCCGCCCTCAATCTGATGTGCAGCAGTCGCCGTTCCCCACTTGAAGCCCTCGGGAAACGGGCGACCCTCATGACCGGCATCGAGGAGTCTCTCGCTGCGCTCTGTAATCAATAGACGGCCCCCCGGTTGATTTGTCGAGTTGATATGATAACGTTATTACTGTATCCCGGGCGGAAGCGCAAGGAGAAATCTTTGATGGCGACATCTCGGACGTCGGCCGAGCACCGGGACGGCCGACCATGTCATCAACGCCACGCTTAAAGAGTGCGAGAGCCGGGAATCCCAAGCGTCCGTACGCACGGGCGCGTTCGGGTCAACTCCCGGGATTCACCGGTATCGACTCGACCTATGAGGTTCCCGAACGTCCCGACCTCGTTCTCGGGTTCGGCTCCGGAAGCATCAGGGAGCAGGTCTCGCTCGTGCTTGAGCTCGCGGAGACATTGTTGCCCTAGTACGTGCGATTGTTACCTTCTCGCTTGCATTCACGACTGGGTTCTCGACGCCCGCGGAGCGCTCACCTGCTCGCGGTAGTGCGCCATATAGGCGCGTACTTCCTCCGTTTGCCCAGCCAAGTCCTGATTCCGATTTTCCAGAGCGAGGCACGAAGCGAGATCCGGGGTGTCGAGATTCGCCCACATCGCCTCTTTGGTCATGCGGAGACCGACGGCCGTGTAGGAGGAGACGGTGCGGGCCAGCCCGAGAGTGTGAACTTCAAGATGTTCATCGTCGACCAGCTGCGAGATCATTCCCATCCGTTCCGCCTCTTCAGCCCCGACGGCCCGGCCCGTGACCATGAGGTCAAAGGCGCGAGAGGCGCCGATCAATCGAGGCAAGAAATAGCTCACGCCCATATCTGTCCCGGTCAGACCGGTTCGAATGAAAGCAGCGCAAAAGGAAGCCGAGCGCGCCGCAACCCGGAGGTCACTGGCAAGACTGAGCGCGAGGCCGCCGCCGTATGCTGCACCATTGATCGAGGCAATCACGATCTGCGGTGTCCGCCTCACGATGCGCCATCAGGGACGACATGAACGATTGACCGGTGGATCCGGCAATTCGGTGTGGGTGCTCGCCCACAGCCGGGAGCGGGCCCCAGTCCTTCAGATCAAGACCGCTGCAAAATGCTCGTCCGCTGCCGGTGAGAACCACGACCTTGCACGCATCATCGAGCGCTACCCGATCCAAAGCCGTATGAAGTTCCGCGACCAAATCAAAGTTGATTGCATTCAGACGATCGGGACGGTTGAGGACGATTCTTGCGATGCCCTCTTCTGGGTGCTCCACTTCGACCACGGCCACCGACCGTCCTCCATTCATGTCCATTCGATAACGTTTTTAGCTACCTTGATCAGTATGTCCGCTCCAGCCGGCTTGGCACACCGCTTTCGCAGCCAGATGACGACGGACTAGACCCTGTGGACTTTCGTGACACCCCCGAAGAAACGGCATTTCGCGCCGAGGCCAGAAGCTGGCTCGAGTCGCATGCCACCGTGCGATCCCCTGAGGCCGCGCAACGACGACCGCGGTGGCGCGACCCCTCACCAGAAGCTCAAGCCGCGCACGTCGCTGCCTGTCGAGCCTGGCAAGCAACCCTCCACGAAGGTGGTTGGGCTGGCATCACCTGGCCGACCGCATACGGCGGGCGTGGTGGCACCCCGATGCAACAGATCATCTTCAATCAGGAGCAGGCTCGGTTTGAGGTCTCCTCTGGAGCCCTCACCATCGGCCTCGCCATGGTGGGGCCGACGCTCATCACCTGGGGTACTGAGGACCAGCAGTCCCGCTACCTCGGGCCGATGCTTCGCGGCGAGGAGATGTGGTGCCAGCTCTTTAGTGAGCCCGGCGCGGGATCCGACCTGGCTGGCCTCATCACCCGGGCCGAGCTCGACGGAGACGCTTGGGTCGTCAACGGACAGAAGGTCTGGACTTCAATGGCGCAGCACAGCGAATGGGGCATTCTGCTCGCCCGTACAGACCGAGCTGCGCCGAAGCATCGGGGCATCAGCTATTTCCTTGTTGATATGAAGAGTGAAGGTGTCGAGGTCAGGCCACTACGCCAAATCGACGGCGTAGCCCACTTCAACGAGGTCTTCCTCACGGATGTGCGGATTCCCGCAAATCAGATTGTGGGCGACGTCGACAACGGGTGGCGGGTCGCACAAACCACACTGCAAAGCGAACGGGTAGCCATCGGCAGCGGCGAGGGTCTCCGCTTCGCCGACGTCCGAGCCCTCCTGGCAGGCATCGGAGCGGGACAAAGCAGCCGATACCGCCAACAAATCGCATCCGCCTTCATTCGCTTCGAACTGCTGCGCTACCTCGGGCTCCGTGTACAGACGGCCATCAGTCAGGGTCGTCCTCCTGGAGCGGAAAGTTCAGTGATGAAGCTTGCGTTCTCCGAACACATTGCGGCATCTGACCGATCTGTTGCTCGGCTTGGAGGGAGCCGCCGGGATGCTGGGTAGCGAGGCAGCGCCAGACAACGGCTTCTGGCAGCAGCATTTTCTGTCCCAATGGTCCATACGCATCGGTGGCGGCACGGACCAGATCCAGCGCAACATCATCTCGGAGCGCGTCCTGGGTCTACCCCGGGAGCCAACTCCCGAGCGGGTTGCCAACTCGACAGGCACATCATGAGCGGTCGGATGTTCGATCTCGAGGGGCGCGTCGCCTTGGTGACGGGCGCTGGTCAGAACGTCGGTTCTGGGATCGCCGACGCGTTGGCAGCCCATGGCGCAACCGTCCTCGTGAACGACGTCGTTGCAGAGCGAGCTATGGCCGTCACAAGCCGGATCGGAGCCGCGGGAGGGTCCGCAGTCCCACTCCCCTTCGACGTCACGGAGCTTTCTAGTGTCGTGGACGCAGTGGGTCGAGTGGGGCAGGTGGACATCCTCGTCAACAACGCTGGAAACGGTGGCGCCCACGCAATGACGGTCCAGCCGTTCGTCGAGATGGAACCGACGATGTGGGACGCCCCGATACAAGTAAATCTCTATGGGGTACTTCATTGCTGCCATGCCGTCGTACCTGGCATGGTCCAGCGTGGTTGGGGTCGAGTGATCACAATCTCGTCGGGAGCCGGGACCGCAGGGGTGAACATCGGCGTCACTCCCTACAGCGCCGCAAAAGGGGGCGGCATCGCCTTTACCCGAAGTCTTGCGCTCGAAGTCGCACGAGCCGGCGTGACCGCCAATACGTTGGCTCTGGGCCTGATGGAGATGCCCGATCCTCAGCTGACGGAGCGTCTGGCGCGCTCGATTCCCGTTGGAAGGACAGGAACGCCACCTGATGTGGCGGCGGCCTGCGTTTGGCTCGCGTCAGATGAAGCGGCGTGGGTGACGGCGCAGACTATCCAGGTGAATGGAGGCTCGATCACCATTTGACCCTTCGTCAAACAATCGAGCTTCAGGCGGTTGCCGGAATGGAATGACGTTGTTATAGTTCCTCCTGCCGTGGTTGGAATGCAACCCGGCCGAGCACGGCAGGGCCCGCGTGGTCCTTCCTCCCACCCCCGAAAAGTGCCCCGCGGGTCCGCCGTGCCAACCTGGGAACGACGGCCCGGAGATCGGATGGAGGATGAGCATGGGTGACAGCGACCTCTTCGACTTGAGCGGCCGCGTGGCGATCGTGACCGGATCGACCAAAGGAATCGGGCGGGCAATGGCGCAGGGCCTGGCCGGTGCCGGTGCCACCGTGGTGGTGAGCAGCCGCAAGCAGGAAGCCTGCGAGAAGGTTGCCAGAGAGATCGAAGAATCCACCGGCTCCCGAACGCTGGGCATCGCATGCCACGTCGGCGACTGGGACGCAGTTGAGCGGTTCGTCGGTGACGTCACCAACCGTCTCGGTCGCATTGATGTGCTCGTCAACAATGCCGGAATCAACCCGGCACGAATCGGTCCGGCCGACATGACCCTCGAGTACTGGCGAAAGATCTTCGCTGTGAACGTGGAAGGCCCGCTACGAACGAGTCAGCTCATTGCACCACTCATGCGGGACCAAGGAGGAGGAAGCATCATCAACATCGCTTCCATGGGCGGCTACTCGGGCGGAGCAAACATCTGCGCCTATGCGGCTTCGAAGGCAGCGCTGATCAACCTCACCAAGAGCATGGCTCAGGACTGGGCAGCATGGAAGGTACGGGTCAATGCAGTGGCACCTGGGCCCTTTAACAGCGAAATGATGGAAGGCGGCGAGCGGAGCGCGCCGGGCTTCAAGGACATGGTGGCTGCTGGAACGCTGATGAAGCGGGTGGCTGATCCTCAGGAGATCGTTGGACCGATCCTCTATCTGGCCAGTGACGCCTCCACCTTCGTCACAGGCGACGACATCTCGGTGAGCGGCGGGATGCAGAAGTAACCATCACCGCAAGCGGGATCGATCCTCTCAGGTGAGACCGTGCGTACGATGGATCGGAGCATGAGTACGAAGAACGAACGGACAAGGAGTAGCGGCGAAAATCGATCACGTCTGCTGCACCTTGCGGCGGACGCCTTTGCCAAAGAGGGCTACGCCTCGATCTCGGTCCGGGACTTGGCCAGTCGCCTGGGCCTGACCACCGGAGTCGTGTACTCCAACTTTCGCAGCAAGGGAGACCTGTTGGCCGAGGTCCTCGATCTCCACATCCGGGAGGACATGGAGCGAGGGAGTCCAGCGACGGAGCTAGCCGGACTTTTCCGATCAGAGTTTGCCGGACTTCGTCCGTCACAGCTTCCTCCGCCTGCGTGAGCGGGCTGTGATGCGTGCCTTGCTCGTTGAAGCGGCCACTGCGGCCCGGACTGATGCGCGACCTCCGGCAGCGCTTGTACCCGCCTCTTTGTGCTCTCCTGGATCGTTGGATTGCCGACTATCGCGTCTGGCAGCAGGCTTTGAAGGTAGATCGGCGTGTCGACATGGACGCCCTGGTGCGATCGCTCTGGTCGATCGAGCTTGGCCTGGGCGTCCTCGATGCTCAAGACGCCCTCCGGATCAAATCCACGCATTTGGCGTCGTTCGTCGCAGGCTTCTTGGAATCGCTTGAGAACACTGACGGAACCCAACAAGACGGCGGACCGGCACTGCGTCCCGCTCTAGTGCCCGTGTCGATCGATGAATCGCAATCGGGCTCCCCCAGACAACTCAGAGCTGTGGCCGCACTGCGCCATTCGCCCAAAGCCGCTGCGACTCAAGCCCGACTGATGGAAGCGGCACAGGAGCTCTTCGCCACCAAGGGCTATTCCTCCGTCACGGTCCGGGACCTGGCATGGGCGACCTCGACGACTGTAGGGTCGATCTACGGAAACTTTGCCAACAAGGCGGTACTGCTTGTCGAAGTAACGGAGGCGCGAATCCGTGAGGACCTCGAGCAACTCCCAGCGAATCTCGTCGAGTCAGGGTCGCCAGCCGAACTCGTCGAGTTCAACCTGCTGACATTTGACTCCCGCGCCCAGATGAGGGCATTACTGCTTGAGGGCGCGGCGGCTTCACGTGCGGATCCGGACGTCAAATCACGCCTGCGGGCCCTCCAACGAGGACACTTGAATCAATGGGCCAAGGGCTTCAGTGAGTGGGCGGACCGTCACGAAGTTCGTTCCTCCGTGGACACGCTGACGGCCGTGACTGCCGTTTGGTGTGCAGAACTCGGGCAGGGCCTGCTGGAGGCATTCGGCCTCGACACCACTCCCGCACCTGACTTTGCCAGCATTTTCGGAACCATGTTCCAAGTTGCAGGCTTGGACAATCCGGACATGGCGCCACCGAACTCTGCATCACGACGCCGAGGTGCTTCCTAGCACGTCAGATCCGTGACGGCGGCCGTTCGGCGAGCGGGTCAGACCATCAGCGCTTCACCATCGAGCCCGTGTACGGTCAGACCGAACTCCTCCAAAAGGTCAAGGCTCACATAGTTCAAACCGGAGCGATCGGGCGCGCAATCGCAGAGTGCGATGACAGCCTCGACCATCTGTTCCATGGTTTCCACCTCGTCCCCCCGCAAAGGTCTTCCGATTAACACTTCGGCCCCTTCGCTCATAACCGCCGATCGTGGTTCGACGGTGTTCACTCGGACACCGTTCTCGGCGACCTCGGCGGCCAAGGCATTCGTGATCCGGTTGAGCGCCGCCTTGGAGGCTCCATAAACCCCTGTCGTCGTTCCCAGCGAACCGAGCTTGAAGGGCGCTTCCCAAATCCGAGCGGTTGCGCTTGAGATGTTGACGATCCAACCCTCCCCTCTCTCGATCATCGACGGCAGGACCGCCTGGGCCAGATCCATCGGAGCGTGGACGTTGACCTCGAAGATCAGCCGGCGCCTTTTGAGAGGGAAGTCAAGGAGCGGTTGATAGATGGCGGCGGCGGCATTGTTGACCAGGATGTCGATCGGACCCCAGAGGCCGTCAACGGCACGCTGAACGATGGTGGCACGGTCTTCAGGATCGGTGAGGTCCGCGACGACCTCGCACACTTGGACCCCATACTCACGAACACGCTCGGCTGTCTCGTGTAGCGAACCAGGCAAGCTCGGATGGCTATCCGATGTGCGAGCTGTAATGGCGACGTCGGCTCCTTCCGCTGCGAGACGTTGGGCCGTCGCAGCTCCAATACCGCGACTGGCCCCGGTGACGAGAGCCCGGCGCCCCACCAGACGCTTTGAACCTGCGGTCATGCTCGCGTGAAGGCAGGAGAGCGATTGCCCTCAGGGATCCCCTTGAAGGGCACTGACAACTCCTCGTACGTCGGCCCAACCCGGGCTGCAATCGGTTCCAACGCAGCCATATCGAAGCCGTACAACTCCGCAGCGTTACCACCGAGCAGTCGCTGCATTTCGTCGTGTGCCGTACCGGCGAAGGCGAGCCGGAGGCCCTCGCGGGTGTTCGGATAAGTGGACTCGTCGTGGGGGTAGTCGCTCCCCCACATGAAACGGTCCACTCCGATGTCATTGCGTGCCGCCGCCTCCCCAGGAGACGGAAAGCTGACACCCACCCAGACGTTCCGGGCCAAGTACTCGCTCGGCTTCAGAGGAAGGACCCGGTCGGAGTCGTACTTGAGCTCTCCGATTCGTCCCACCGTCTTCATCTGCCCGTGGTACGAGTCGAGCTGAGTCAGCAGCGGGCCGATCCACGACGCCCCCTGCTCTGTGAGGGCGAAGCGAAGACCTGGGAACCGCTCGAACACACCGCTGACGAGCATTTGGGTCAGAGGCCGCCTGGAAAAGAAGGTCGTTTCAGTAATCCACAGCAAACCTGCAGCTTCGTACGGACCGTAGTCCGGCATCCCCGCGCCTCCGGAGTGGGTGTTCACGACGACGCCCAGTTCTTCGCACACGGCCCAAAGCGGGTCGTAATCGGGTGCATAGAGCGGCTTGATGTGCTTCATGTCGTCGGGCACTGGCTGAACCAGTACTCCTCCGCGAAGGCCATTCTCGTGGCACCAACGCACATCGGCGATGGCGTCATCAACGTTGTTGAGGAAGATCTGGCCGATCCCTGCTCGTCGTTTGGCCTGACCTCTACACCAATCAGCCAGCCATCGGTTGTGAGCTCTGATACCGGCCAGGCGAAGCTCGTAGTCCTCGGGCGCCGGAGGTCGAGCCACCACGGCCCCGGTAGGGAAGAAGGGCGGGATGGTGTTCGGAAACAGAACTTCGGCAACCACGCCGTCGGCCTCGAGTTCCGAAATACGCCTTTGATCGTCCCAGTTGCGGTTGCGTGTGCCCCCCGTCAGATCCTTGAAGGGATTTGAGTACTTCCCTCGCCACGCGTCGAAGTCGTCGAGGTACTTTGCTTCGAGGTAGCCCCGATACTGCTCGTGATTTCCACCCGCATGGCCATCCGCCGAGATCAAAACCAGGCGGTCCTCGTTCGGCCCTTCAATCATGACAAAACCCTTCCGCGGTTTCCCAGATGTAATCGACGTCATCGTCGTCAAGGCCATGGTTCGAGGGCAGGACGAGGCCCTGTTCCATCACCTCGTCAGCACGCGGCAGTCCCCCGGAGGGAACGCGGTAATTGACCTTGGCGAAGGCCGGCTGGCGCGTGGCGTTGCCGGTCCAGACCATTCGCGTGTCGATTCCGTGTCGTTCCATGTGCTGTTGGAATTCTGATCGCAGAATCCCCGAATCCGGCCGGATCCGCACCGGAAACATGTGCCACGCGGTTTCGAGCCCAGGCGTCGTCCTGGGTAGAGCAAACACGTCGGATCGCCGCGAGAAGTACTCGTGAAGGCGCGTGAAGTTTCGCTTCCGGGTCTCGAGATTCAGCTTCAGTTTGTCCAGCTGCACCAAGCCGAAAGCAGCCGACAGCTCTGAGGGCTCGAAGTTCCAGCCGGCTTCGTCGAAGATGAAGAGGTTGTCGTATTCCAGTCCATCGTCGAGTGACGAAAAGAAGCGATTACCTGCTCCCTTGGCCGAGCCGAAGAGCTGAACCTCGGACCGGCGTCCCCAGCGCCGCAGGCTCAAACACCGGTCAACCAAGTCGGGGTCGTCGAGACAGAGCATCCCACCCGTTCCCGCAGCCGTGATGATGTGGCTCAGTGCAAACGACGTCACTGAGATGTCCGAGCGGGTACCGGTCGGCGTACCGCGCAGAGTCGTCCCGAGCGCATCACAGGAGTCCTCGACGACGGCTAGTCCATGCTCGTCTGCGAGTTGCCTGATGGCATCCCAGTCGGGAGCGTTGCCGATCAGGTTCGGGACGAGGATCGCTTTCGTCCGGGGTCCGATCATCTCGGCGATACCAGCGACGTCGACGTTGTACGTATCGGGTTCGACGTCCACGAAAGCTGGCGTCAGCCCGGCCCTCACCAGGGGCGCAAGGTCCGTCGAAAAGGTGACTGCAGAGGTCACGACTTCATCGCCCGGGTCCAAGTCGAGTAGCTCAACTGCCAGGTACAGCGCCGATGACCCGGAGTTACACATGATCCCACGACGCTTGCCGAATAAGTCTGCAATTCTGCGCTCGAACTCGCGCACGTTCTTGCCGATTCGTAGTGCCTGAGGGCCCCCAGCAAGAACCTCGCAGACGGCGGCCACTTCCCGCTCGTCGTGGACACTTCCGGCGTATGGAATGCGACGGATAGTGGTCATCGGCGATCGGCCAACTTGAACACCCTCATCGCGTTCTCGCGCAGGAACAGCGGCCATACGTGATCACGGAACGGAACGGTCGGGAGTTCGGCAAAGATCCGATCGAGGTCGAGGCCCATCGGGTAGTAGCCGGCGTACATGATCTTTTCCGCGCCCCGCGTATTGGCGAACTCGATGATCGCCTTGGGGTAGTACTTCGGGGCGAAGGCCGATGTCATGTAGTAAAGGCCCGGCCACTTCAGCATCAACTTGACCGCCAGGTCCTCCCAGGGCTCCGCTCCGTGCCGCATGACGATCCGCAGCTCAGGAAAGTCGTAACAAACCTGATCGAAGTGCATCACATTCTGGCAGTCCGACGGCACGCGCGGTCCAGCGATTCCGGCGTTGACGATGATCGGAATATCGAGATCGATACACGTCTGGTAAATCGGGTAGTACCGCCGATCGCTCACCGGTACCTGAGGGTTGCATCCTGCTGGAAACGTCGAGACGGCGACTATTCCGTGCTCAAGGTGCGCTTCACGGATCCCGCGCACTGCGCCGCCGATGTCATTGGGGTCGACCTCCAAGCCGGCGACGAATCGATCGGAGTACTGCTTGAGGGAGTGCGCCGTGGCGGGGTTCCGTAGACCTACCAGACCGATTTCGATGCCGTGCTTGTCCATGGCCGCCAACGTCACGGCGACCGGATCCTCTTCGGTCTCTAGGTGATCAGGAACTTCCTTGAACATGTATTCGGCAGGCATCTGCATGCCCTGGCTCTCAGCATCCTTGGCAAGTTCGCGCAGCGAGTCGTACTTCCCACGAGCGTCGGCGCTTGGGAAGCCGATCATGAGGTCGACAACTCCAACATCGGTCGGCATCATGCCGAACGAGCCTCCTCGGTTGCCGCGCGATCCGCCTCTGAGCGGTAGGCCACACTGCGCATGCCCTCGACGAGCCGAGGGAGCAACACGGCCAGACGACTCCTGTCAGCAACTGACCAGCCGGTGAGGACGTCAGACATGTGCCGCTCCCCGACCAGGCTGAGACTGCGGCGGACCTCGGCACCCTTGGGCGTGACGCGAACCTTCACCACGCGACCGTCGTCGGATGCCCTCTCACGAATGACCAACCCATCTTCCTCGAGCTGAGCCACCTGCCTGCCGGTCGCAGCCGGATCCATCTCGGTTAGACGTGCCAGCTCCCCAATCTGGAGGCCGTCCTCTTCCTGAATACGACGCAGGAGTTGGAAGCCCGGCTGTGAGATCACCACACCAGCCGCCGCCGCTCTCCGGCTGTGCACCTTGCGGCTCGCGTTCAAACGGAAGAGTTGCTCGAGGGCACGCTCGATGGTGCCGAGCTGCTCTTCTTTGCGATCGGCCGAGACGGCCGTCTCTATCTCCATTTGTCCACCGTAAGGTATTTGTATGAGTCTGTCAAATATATGCTGGGCGCCGAAACTTCCCGATCGAGAGACGGCCCGCCCGGTCGGCCCCACCAGCATCGACCACTTGGGGCTTTGCCACCGGCGTCGGTGTCAGGCGGTTGCGGTCGACGCTGGCTACCTTGGCGGCTGACATGCCCGAACTCCCTCCGCACTACCACGTCGGCATCGTCGTCACCGACCTCGAATCGGCACGAGATCGACTTGGTCAGCTGCTCGGAATCACATGGGGACCCGTGATGCACCTGGACGACGTGAGCTACCGCGATGGGTCCGGGACGGACCTCACGCTGCCCACCACGATGTGCTACTCGACCGGCGAGCCGTGCATCGAGCTCATCGAGGAACAGCCAGGCACCGTCTGGATCCGAAACGAGCACTCCAACCTGCATCACCTCGGTTTCTGGTCCGAGGACCTCGCCGGCGACAGCGCTCTTTTGGCCACCGCAGGGTGCCCGCTGCAGCTGTGTGGCCGGGATCATGCGGCCGCTCCTGTGTCCTTCTCCTACCACCGCGACGAGGCTCTGGGCGTTCGCATCGAGCTGGTCGATGCCTCGATGCGCGAGGCAATGTCGTTTCTCTTTCAAGCCGATTCTCAATCCAGCTGACCCAACCCGGCCGGGTCCCCGCTCTGCTCAGTCGAAGGCGAAACGCGTCGCGGAGAGAAACACTTCGGAGTCCGTGAAGTCGAGCATCAGACGAAGGTCCGAGAGGCGGAGGTCATCACTCTCCTGGTGCGCGGTACCGAGGCAGATGCCGCTGGCCAGCGGGGCGACGGCTCCAGCCACGATCTGCGTCACGAAGATGTACGACCGAAATCTCGCTGACCCATTTTCGTCTGAAACGAGATGCACATTCGTTCCGTTATGCCGAAGGGGGTAAGGACTCTGCGAACGATGCTCAGTGTTCCAGGCGAGGACTGCGTCTCGACCCTTGAGGTCAACCGTGACAAATTCCTCGAAGGATGTCGCTTGTGAGTCAGTGCGACACGCAAAATGCGCATCGTCCGTGAAGTAACGCGGCCACACGTCAAAGTTGCCCTGGTCATAGTCGAACCACCAACCTGCCAAAAGATTCTGCACATCTGAAAGCGTGGGCACAGGTTTCATCTCTCCTCCGTCTCACCTACTACGACGACAACTTGCGGAAGTCCCAACTGGTCATTTTCTCCAGTGTGATCCTGAGCCACGCATGCCGTCCGTCATGTCGCAACTCTCCCCCCGCGTATTTATCTGCGAACAGCCGCTCGGGCACCTCGAGTTCGGCGTTCGGCTCACCTGTCCGCGGCACCTCACCTACGACGTCCGCTCGCCCTCGGAACTCGACCCCCCGCAGCTCGAGGAAATCATGACCGGCGTCGACGACTACGGCGACTCGGTTGTCGCGTTGGAGGTCGGTCCAGCGCTGACTTTTGACTATTGAGGTGAGCCACAACGATTGGCCGTCCCAGACGAACCAGAGTGGGGTGACGTGCGGCGAACCGTCGGTTCCCGCGCTGGCTACCCGACAGGTGCGTTCGTCGGTGAGGAACGCATCGCGCTCCTCGGGGGTCATGGCCGTGCGACGGCCCCGTCGCTGTTCCCTCACGCCGGGATCGGCCTGCGAGTGGCCGGCCCGCCGTACCGATGCACGTGGCTTACCCCATCAAGTGGCATGGATCGGATCACCCATGCGAGCAAAGCAGCTCGTCAGGTTGTCGCCAAAGAAGGACGTCTTCAGGTCAGCAGTGACGGGATCCAGTTCCTTCTTGTAGTGACCCATAGGATCGCCGCTGCCTTCGAAGTGCGGATAGTCCGACGAGAACACCGGAATCTCGGGTAGAAGATCCAGGGTCGTGTTTGGCAGCTCATGCGCTACTGGCAACGGGGTCACTCTGATGTTCCGTCGTATGTACTCAAGTGGTGTCAGCGGCCACCTGTACTCACCGATCAGCAGTGGGCTCACGCCCGGTTGTGCAAAGCCGTCCAGACGAAACGCTGCCGGAATAATCCAGTCGATACCGTGTTCGGCAAAGACGATCGTGAGTGTCGGGTGTCGCTCGAACACACCGCCGAGAACCATCGCATTGAGGAAGACCAGTGCCTGCTGGTAGGGCTCGAGCACGGAGATTACCCGGATGATGGCTGGGTCGTCTGTATTCGCCCAGGCCGGGTGATAAATGGCCGGGCTCAGCCCGACATGCACGATGGGTACCATGCCGAGATCGGTCACGGCTGACCAGAGGCGGTCGTAATCGGGATGATTCGGAGGGATCTCGCCCGTCGGTTCTGAAGGCAACAAGAACGTCCGGCTTCCCCTTTCACGCAAGCGCGTGAGTTCGGCGATGGCACGATCAAGGTCCTCAAACCGGACGGTCGTCGCAAGCATCAATCGGCCAGATGCGGCCTCCAGCCTGTCGGACATCCAGGTGTTGACTGCCTCAAGGGCATCCATGGCTAAACCCGGGTCGGTGATCGCCCGCGCCAGTGTGTAGGCAGTGCCGCTGATCACGTTCTGAACGTCGATGCCTTGCTCGTCCATCCAGCCGAGACGGGCGGACACATCTGTGAGTTCGAGGTGTTGGTTAGAACCGGGATACCCCACCTCTGGCCCACGGTTCGGGTTGTAGAGGGCTCGCATGCCGTCGGTCACCAGACGATCCATCGGCATCCGACGAGCCTTCGGGACGCCACGCAGCAGGTCATCAGTCACGAACCAGGCGAACATCTCGGGCGTCGCCATGGCGAAGCGCGGATCGTCAGACGGATAGCGATCCGGGAGTCGCTTCTTGAGCTGGGGGAATTCGTCGAGCCAGTCGTGTGCCGGCTCGAAATGAGAGTCGATGTCGATGACGGGAATGGTGGCCCCCTCTGATCAGGACCCCTCTATAGTATCGGATAAATAACGTTGTTACAAATAATGAGACGCAGCCATCGATGAGCCTTGTGACGTACAAAGCCCCTGGTCCTACGGTGGAGGGGGGTTGACTCGTATGACCAACATCCGCGATCTGATCACGCGTATGGACGTCGACCAGAAGATCGGTCAAGTCCAGGGGGTCGTCCCGATGGACCTCGTCGACTTCGTCAAGGTCTTCGATCCCTCCGCGCCTCGTCCTGATCTCTCCAAGGGCTTTCCTTACGACATCGACCGACTTGCGGAGGTCCGCCCGCACGGAGTCGGACATCTATCGCTGGGCTGGCAGCTCGATCAAGACCTTGACGGACTTCGTCGTGCTCTTGCGCGCTTCCAAGACGTCGCGCGCGAGCTGAACCCATTTGGGATCGCCACGCTCATTCATGCTGAGGGAGTCAATGGCCTCGTACATGCCCAGGGCTTTCAGTTCGTGACGCCATGGGGTCAGGCGGCGACCTGGGATCCGAATGTGTCCCGCACAGTAGGCGCGACCGCCGCACGCCAAGCCCGCTCGGTGGGTATCCACTTCCTGTTGTCCCCCTTATTGGACTTGGCGCGAGACATCCGTTGGGGCCGCGTCCATGAGTCCTACGGGGAAGATCCCGAACTCGTTGCCCGCATGGCGATTGGGTTTATCAAGGGGGTCCAGGACGACGCCGGTGAGCCGAGCATCCTGGCGACCGGCAAGCACTTCCTTGGCTACGGCCAGTCGCTGGGTGGGCTCAATCAAGCTGCCACGCAGCTCGGAATCCGTGAGCTCACCGACGTCTATGCCGAACCCTTCCGGCGCGCAATCAATGAAGCCGGGCTTGCGATCGTCATGAACTCGTACAACGAAATCGACGGCATCCCAGCCAGTGCGAACCGTTGGCTACTCACGGACCTCCTGCGAGGTGAGCTCGGTTTCAGTGGGCTCGTGATCAGCGACTACGACTCGGTGACGATGCTGTACCGCACCTATCACACGGCGTCGACGCCTGGACACGCGGCGGCGCAAGCTCTCGACGCCGGCATCGACGTCGAGCTACCGAGTGCTGCCATGACCAGTGGCCTGCGCCCGCTGATCGAAGATGGCACGTTGCCTGAAGAGGTGCTCGATCGCGCGGTCGAGAGAGTCCTTGAGGTCAAAGCGCGTTTGGGTTTGGTCCCGAATCTCAACCCCCCGCGGCGTTCTCGAGATGCCGCCACGCCGACCGCCGCGGACGCGAGGGCTGATGCCCGCCGAATCGCTGCCTCGGCGGTGACTCTCTTGGCCAATGACGGCATCCTGCCCATTACACCCGGCGATGCGAAGATCGCTGTTGTAGGCCCTGGTGCGGACGAGCTCCGCATCCATTTCGGATCGTATTCATCGGTGGCTGACGTCGAACTGCCAATCGCAATCGCTCGGATTGCGACCGGACAAGTCCCCGACGCTCGCCCCTCGCCAGACGTATTTCCCGATCTCTTCCAAACCCGACTGCCCGGAATCGAACCGATATTCGAGGAGGGCGCCCGTCGGCTCAATCCAGGGGCGATGACGGTGCGGGAAGCCGTGCAGGCCATCGATCCGAACGCCGCATACCACGCGTTCGGCAGCCTCGATGCGGAAACTCTCGACGTGACGGCGCTCAGGAAGGCGGTCGCGGACGCTGACCTCGTAGTCGCCGTCGTCGGCGAACGCACCGGCTGGGTCGGAAACCACACGGCCGGGGAGGGTCGAACGGTTGCGAACCCATCGTTGCCCGGAAATCAAGAGGCTCTCATCAATGCGCTCCGCAGTGCCGGGAAAGCCGTGGTTTCTGTCGTCATCTCGGGCCGGCCCCTGTTGCTAGAGGCCGTGCACAATGCGTCATCCGCAGTAGTCCTCGCACCCCTGCTTGGCGCTCTCGCCGGCGTGGTCATCGCTGATGTGCTCTTTGGACGGGTCGAGCCTGGTGGGCGTGTTCCCTCGACCTTTCCTCGACACGTTGGTCAGCTTCCCATGTATCACGGGTTCCCGATCGGGAGCGGCTACGAGCATCCCGCTCTGCAGCGCTATGGCTATATCGACCTACCCGACAGTTCACCCTTGTACCCCTTCGGGCACGGCCTCACCTACACCTCATTCGAACTCGAGATCAATCGGTCCTGGCTTCGGGACAACCTGCTCTGCATCAGCGCCCGGGTGGCAAATCGTGGAACTCGGCATGGGACGGCTGTTGTGCAGCTCTATGCGCGTGACGAAATGGGGACGGTGGTTCGCCCTATTCGTCAGCTGGTCGATTTCGCCCGTGTCTCAGTTGCGCCCGACGCGGCTGAGACCGTGGAGTTCGCCGTGCCCCTAGAGCGACTCGCATACACATGGCCGGACGGTCGGCGCGGGGTGGAGGCGGGCGACGTGACTCTTCTGCTCGGTTTGTCGAGCGGTGACATCCACGCCACCGCGACTCTCGACGTGCCCGAGCTCATTCTCCACTAAACCCCGCCACTCTCGGCAAGCAGAAAGGACACAACCACATGGCTCGCCGCTTTCCTGACGGATTTCTCTGGGGCGCAGCAACGGCTGCTCACCAGGTCGAGGGAAACAACATCAATAACAACTGGTGGAAGCTCGAGCATGACGCTGCCAAGTTCGGCCTCCAATTCAGCGGTGACGCCGACGACAGCTACCACCGGTACGAAGAGGACATGCGACTGCTCGCCGACGCAGGTTTGAACGCATATCGCTTTTCACTCGAATGGTCTCGTATTGAGCCGAGCAAGGGTCAGTTTTCTCGTGCCGAACTTGCGCATTATCGACGTATGATCGAGACCGCCTTCGAGCTGGGTCTCACCCCCTTGGTCACGCTGCATCACTTCACGCATCCACTCTGGTTCGACCGGGAGGGGTACTGGCTCAGCGCGAATGCCGTTGAACTTTTCGCTCGTTACGTCGAACAGGCCTGCACGATCCTCGACGGTGTGCAGTGGGTATGCACGATCAACGAGCCAAACATCCACTCGCAAGGGCTGGGGGCGCTGCGCGTCGTGGCGGAGGGGAAGCCCTATCCGTTTGACGCGCTTCCTGACTTGGAGATCGCCGAAGCACTCATCGCCGCCCATCGGGCTGCGGTGCCGATCGTGCGGGAGCTGACGAATGCAAAGGTGGGCTGGTCCGTCGCCAACCAGGCTCTGGTTGCGGCTCCCGGCGCTGAAGCAAAACATGCGGCGGTCCAACATCACTTCGAGGACATGTTCCTCGAGCCGGCCCGCGGCGACGATTTTGTAGGGGTCCAGTCCTACACCAGTCAGCTTGTGAATGACGAGGGGATCGTCCCTCACCCCGATCACCCCGACAACACAATCATGGGATGGGCGTATCGACCGGATGCGCTCGGCATTGCGGTGCGGCACACGCGCGAAGTGCTCCCGGACGTGCCGATCGTGGTCACCGAGAACGGCATCGCCACTCCTGACGACGATCGTCGGATCGCTTACACCAAAGAAGCGCTGAACCACCTAAAGGATGCCATTGACGATGGAGCAGACGTCCGTGGGTATTTCCACTGGAGTTTGCTCGACAACTTCGAGTGGGGCCGCTGGGAACCGACGTTCGGCCTCGTCGCAGTTGATCGGGAAACCTTCGAACGGCGGCCCAAGCCCAGCCTGGCGTGGCTGGGTGCGATTGCGCGCGCAAACGCTTTATAGGCGCTTGAGAAATCCGCGGAGAGGTGTAGCAGTCAATCGCACGTTGCTCGGTGCCCCAGTCGTGCCTGCTTGAGACGGGGAGCCGTTATCGGCCGAAAGTTGCCGGGGGGAGGAGGGCCGAAGGCCCGACCGCCTGCCGAGGCGGCGGCGCAGCCGCCGCTGACGGCGTGGGCGGCTTGAAGCAGTAGAGAAGAACTCTCATGATCCGATTGGGATCGCAGGTGGATTGGGGTATCTGACGTTTCGTTCGGTCTTGATTTCTATTGCTGATTCGACTTTTCGTTGTTGCTCGTTGTTCCTCTCTGTTGCGCTCTGTTGCTCCTTCGTCAACCTTCCTTTTCGTTGTGTCTCCGCTCATGCACATGTGCGTCAGCTCCATGGTTCGATCGAAGTGTCGTTTCTGATGGGCAACTGACGATTTGTGGGTGTGGCTCTGACCTGGGTGTTGTTCGGTTTCGGGTTGCTCGATGTCCCTTTATAGGTAGGGAAGGACATTCCTTCTGGCAAGGAGGGTCGCCATGGACACCGAGAACTCGTCGGCGCACAGCTCGGAGCGCCTCGTCTACAGCGTGAGCGAAGCAGGTGCGCTGCTCGGTATCAGCCGGGCGTTCGCCTACGAGCTGGTCGCCCGAGGCGAGCTTCCGGTCATCCGCCTCGGCCGGCGCCGCCTGGTCCCGAAGGTGGCCCTTCTCGCCCTCGTTGCGCCGGACGCTGCCGGTCCAGGCGTCGATGTCGACTGACCGTCCCTTCGCTCGAAGGTTCGCCGACCGGCTCCGTCGATTCGATTCCGACTTCCGCATTGTGTCCACGAAAACATCCACAACCCTGGTCAGAAACCTGTCAACTCGGCGGAGGGTCAGGCCGGCGCAGGCAACACCAGAGCGGTCAAGGCCGGCGGAGCCGAGGCGTCCGACGTGTCGGGCGCCGGGCCTTGAGGGCTCGGACGGATCCAGAGCAACACAATGAAGTGGGCTGGCCGTTCCACGGCCGGCCTGGTAGCCGCCTCTTTTGCGAAAGAGCTGCTTTCGGTTCCTGCCGAGCCGATTTCCACCGGAGCAGGGCGGCTGGCACAAGAAAATGTAGCCAGCTAGTTGACTTTCTGGAAGAGTCGGTTGGCAGCCCTGAGGAGAGTCTCCCTGGTGACTCCGGAGGATGCAGCTAATCCAAGGGGGTGTTCGCCACTCTTGGCATTTCTTTGAGAGACTGGATCGGCTCGTGCCTCGAGCACCTGACGTAGTGGTGTTTCTCGCCCGTCGGCGTCCGCCTGTCATTGAGGCAAAGCTAGGCAGAGTCGCTCTGGGATCAATTCACCCGAAAGGGTGATTTTGCAGATTGCTCTTGGCGGCCACTCGACGCAACCCTAAGGTTCACTTGACGTTAGGGGGCGGCGATGGTGCGAGTCCGAAGGACATCTGTGACCTTATCGGCGCTGGCGGTGTCTTCACTCTTGGTCACCGCTTTGAACGCGGGAATGGGCGTCGTTGCAAGTGGCGCGTCACAGCCCATGGCGTCGGGTGGCGGGACTACCGGCTTCCTCATGGACGCCGCCCACGACGGTTACCAGCCCGCCGGGCATCTCGGGCCATCTCTAACCGAGAGGTGGAAGGTCAAGCTGGGCGGACCCGCGTCCTACGCTGTCGTCGTCAACGACACCCTTTTTACCGGCGCCGGCGGTCGGGTCTGGGCGTTGTCGACGTCGACCGGTGACACCCGGTGGTCGGTTGCGGCCTCTGGACCGGACCCAGCTGTGGCTTACGACAACGGAACTTTGTTTGCCCAGGCGGGCGGCACACTCGAAGCCCTCAAGCCTGCCGATGGCCACCTACTTTGGTCCGACCCAGGATTTGGCTCTTCGGGACCGCCGGTCGCCGGAAACGGATCGGTTTTCGAGGAGAGCGCGAATGGACCGATTGCCGTTGATGAAGCGACGGGCAAGCTGCTCTGGGCAAGCGACTACGGGGGGACCGATACGGCTCACTCCGCCCCTGCGTTGAGCAACGGACAGCTCTTGGTCGACGGCGCGAGCGAGACCGGAAGCTGGGATCCGGCTTCAGGTTCAATCCTGTGGCACTGGGAGTATCCGTGGGAGCCGCAAGATGGAACGGCGCCGGCGGTCTCCAACAGCGTGTCGTGGTCTTCCACCAGCCTGCAGTTCGACTCGTCGACGGGCGCGCTAGACGGTGGCGCTGTATCGGACTTCACACCAGCTGTTGACACCTACCGATCGATGCTCGAGAGTTTCGAACCTGGCAAACCGGCCCTGCTCGATGCCATCGACAGCAATGGTGATCGTCTTTGGCAGTCCTCAAGCACCGAGCAGTGGGCGGTCTCGCCGGTGATCACGAACGGATATGTGATCACGGCGACGACAGATGGGCGGGTGACCATGCGCTCGGAATTGGACGGCTCGGTGGCGTGGTCGGCGAGCGTCGGGAGCTCCATCCCGCAACTGGGCCCGAACAACTACCCCAGTGACGCTGCTTCTCCCCTGGCTCCAGCACTCGCAGTCGCGGACAATATGCTTTTCGTTCCCACAACAAGCGGCATGGTTGCCTATGCCGGCACGGGTCCGAACGGCTGTGGTACGAACGGGTGCGGCGCTCCCGGCGCCTCTCAGGGTTCACCAGATTCAGCTGGCCTTCCAACGGACTTCGACACCGGCTATCTGATCAACCAGGCACACACTGGATCCCAACCCTCCGATCCCATCGGCGTGCCGTCTTCGGAGGCCTGGTCCAAGCAGTTGACATCGCCTGTCTTCTATCCGATTATCGCTGACGGCAAGGTCTTCGTTCGAAGCGGAGACTGGCTCTACGCGTACAATCTGACCGACGGATCACGAGCTTGGGGCCCCGTCGACGTGGGTCCGGCGGGAAGCCTCGTGTACGACAAGGGAACGCTCTTCGACGTCGAAGTCTTCGGATATGCCTTGGCCTTCAACGCAACGACGGGATTGCGTCAGTGGATTCAGCCCACCCCGAGCAACAATGTGGAGGACGGTTACGGGTACCCGCCCGACGCCGGCGGTGGTTACCTCTACGCTTCCGGTGGCAGTCCGTATTCGGAAATTCTGGCTATGAGCGAGTCGACCGGAGCCGCACTGTGGGTTGCGTCGTTGGGCGGCGGCGGCACCGGTGCATCGCCGGTACTCTTCGACGGCGATGTAATCCAAGCGTATTCAAACCTGGCTGCCCAATCGATCGACCCCGCCTCCGCACAGATTGAATGGCGGGACCCCGGCAACGGCGACAGCGGAGGTGGCTCTCAAGTGAGCCCGGTCGTGTACAAGGGTGAGATCTGGGCCGACGGCTATGTGCTCAATGCCAGCAATGGCAGTCAAATCAGGACGGTCCGTGATGCGTTCAGCCCCGCGTTCCTTGGCGACACGGGATATTTCGTCACATCGAAAGGGACGCTGAAAGCGCGGTCACTCAACGGAAGGGCGCGTTGGACCTTCAGCGGTAACGGGAACCTGCAGGGCAGCCCGGCCGCTTCGGCGTCAGTTGTGTTCGTGGGTTCTCGCGGCGGCGACATCTATGGTCTCGACCCCGCTACTGGTTCCGTGGTATGGCACACCACGGCAAAGCCGCCAAAAAATCAGGGCGGACAGGCCATCGGGGTCGGTCAGGGATACCTGGTCGTGAGCTCAGGAAAGACGCTCAACGTCTTCCATTGAACTCTCGAGACGCGCCACCAGACCGTCGGGCCGCCGTCACCGACCATTGCTCGTCACATCTCACCTCGTCATCTTCCTCGGTCGAGGATGGAGTCGCCACTGGCAGGCGAAGCGACCGATCTCTGGTCGCTTTCAGGTGCCATCAGAACTTGACCCATTATTTCGGCGGCAGCGCGATCTCGCTCTTCGATGACGTGGCTGTACACACGCAGCGTGACGGACGGATCCGAGTGTCCGAGGCGCCCAGCGACGGTCCGAATGTCGACACCGGCACCAATCAGCTGGGTGGCGGTGAAGTGCCGCAGGTCGTGCAGTCGTACGTGTCGGAGACCAAGACTCGTCCCGGACTCGCATGAAGAACCCGGTGACGTTGTCGGGACGAAAGGGTTTTGACACCGTCGACGTAAGGTGAGAAGACGAAGGCGTCCGCCGGCAGCTCGGCCTTTGCCTCCGTCGCCCACCGTTCGACATTCGCTCGATGTTGCCGCAGCAGAGCGACGCCACCTCGTCAAGGGACGATCCGTCGCTCGCGATCAGTCTTCGTGGACTTCTCGGCGAGACCACCGGGCACGACGACGACCGAGCGGGCAACGTCCAATGTGCCGACATCGAGGTCCATATCGGACCACCGGAGGGCGCACAGCTCGCCACGACGCATCCCGGTCAGTGCACCCAGCATGAGTAGAGGCGCCAGACGAGGATCGCGCTGCTCCGCGGCCTCGATGACCGAACGGACGACCTCCACGGATGGGTGCCTTCACCCGCGCTGGGTGGCACGCGGGCGGCTTGGCCCTCTCCGCCACATTCGTCCTTGACCCATCCCCATCGAACTGCCTGGTGCAGGGCGGCCGAGATGATGGCGTGATGGTTGCGGATCGTCTTCGGCGAGGCTTCCTCGTCTCCTTCATGGCGCCATAGAGATCGTCGAGCTGTTTGGGCGTGAGCCGGGTCAGCGCGACCTTGCCGAGCGCCGGGCGGATGGTCTGCTCGATCTGCGCCCGGTAGGTGCGCATCGTCGTCGGCGACAGGTCGAGCCGCTCGCACTCCTCGAGCCACCGGTCGAGGAGCTGGCCGAAGGTGGCACCGACGCCGTCGGGCGCGACGGTCGCCGTAGCGCTCGACGAGGTCCCGCAGCGCCTCGTCAGCCGCTCGGAGCCGCCGTGGAAGGTCCTCGAGATCTGACGGGGGTTGCCGGTGACGGGATCGCGACCCACGTAGACCCGCAGCTCCCAGACCCCGTCCTTGCGCTTGCGCTTCGTACCCCGCACGAGGGCCACGGTAGCCCGGTTGTAGGGACTTGTCGTAGGGATCGGTCGACCGGGCAGCAGAAGGGCCGGTCCCTGGGACCGGCCCTGACCTGCGACTTTCTTTGGTGGCGGGGGGAGGATTTGAACCTCCGACCTTCGGGTTATGAGCCCGACGAGCTACCAGACTGCTCCACCCCGCGGCGAAGAAATCATTCTACACGCGCCCCGGCCGCCTGGCCGCCCAGGTCCGTCGGAGAGCGACGACCGCGGCCTACGCCCGCAGACCTCCTGCGTCTACGCAGTCGGCGGCGGCGGGGGTGGCGGTGACGTTGGGTCGGCCGCCGCCGGCGGCGGGGACGGCGCAGACGCCGAGCCAGAGCCGTCGGACGGCACCGCGGACGGGTTGGCCGCCGCCGATTCGGGGGCCAGCGTGATCTGACCGTGCTCGGTCTCGTGGGCCTTGAGGGCGGCGATCAGGCGGTCGATGTCGGCCTCCGTCGTCGTGGTGGCCCGCCCCGACTTGGTGGCGTAGTAGGCCGCCCCGAGGTCGCGCAGGAGAGCGTCCGCCGCTCGCTTGGCCTGCACCTCGTCCAGCTTGGCCTGGCCCTTGGCCGCCGCATCCTTGGCCACCACCGTGGCGCTCTGTGCCGCATCCTTGACCTTGTCGAGCAGTCCCATCGCCTCGTCCTTTCCTCGACACCCGCGCACTCCGGTGCTTCCGCCCGCCCATCATGGGACCCCCGGGACCCGGCCGCAACAGGCGGGCCGGAGTGCCTACCCCCCGGCTGACCGCACCGCCGAGACCAGAGGGTGCGTGGTCGTCGTCGTGCCCCCGCCGATCGGCTCGGTGATCGTCGGCGCCGGGGTGGACGTCACCGTCGTGCCCGCCGTACCGGCCGGCGCCGTGTTCGAGGTCGTTCCGGTGGCGCCCGACGTGGTCGGCGTGGTGCTGGATGACTTGGTCGAATTCTTGGCCTTCTTGGCCGGCGTCGTCGTCGTCGTTGCGCCCGAGCCCGAAGTCGAACCCGGCAACAGGGCCTGCGCCGCCGTGAGCGCCTGGGACATGGCCTCGATGTCGGACTGGTAGCCGGCCAGGTCCTGCGCCTTCAACGCGGCCAGCGCATTCTGGTAGTCGGTCTGGGCCTGCTGCAGGTAGGCCGCCACCTGCGCCGGCACCGTGCCGCCCGAGGAACTCGGGTTCGTGCCCGGGTTCGTGCCCGCACCCCCTGTCGGCGGGAGTTGGACACTGCCCGAAGTCAGCAGGTCGTTCAGGACGGCGCCGAGCGACGTGTCCACCTTGACGTCCTTGCCCAGCACCGCCACCACGTATTTGAGCTGAGGCTGGGGGTTGGTCACCGGCGACACGTACATCGGGCGCAGGTACACCATCGAGTTGCCGATCGGCACCATCAGCGTCTCGCCGAGCAGCACCTCGGACCCGTTCTGGTCCAGCAGCGAGATGTCCGACGACACGGTCGTGTTGGCCGAGATCTCCGCGTCCGCGTTGGCCGGGCCGTACGTTCCCTGAGGCGTCTGGTAGACGTCGAGCTGGCCGTAATGGCTCGGGTCGGACTGGCCCACCATCCACGCCGTCAGGTTGAAGTTCTGGTTGTTGTTGGTCAGGCTGCCCTGCGACGCCGGCACGAACGCGTCCGACACCGTGTACACCTGCTGGCCCGTGTGCGGCAACGCATAGACCTGGTACTGGGGCGACATACGCGCCGGAGTCGTCGACACCAGTTGGCCCTGCGAGTTGTACGTGTTCTCCGCCAGGAGGGCCTGGGACTTGGGGCCGGCCCCGGCCGTCGGGGACAGCTGCCAGGCGCTGCTCGCCGCGTAGAAGGTACCGGGGCTCTTCAGGTGGTACCGCCCGTAGATGGCCGACTGAATGGAGAAGATGTCCGGGGGGTAGCGCAGGTGCGCCTGGAGCTCGGCCGGCATCTTGGAGATCGGCGTGAACATGTGCGGAAAGGCCGCCTCGTAGGCCTGGAGGATCGGGTCCTTCGGGTCGGCGTCATAGAAGGTCATCTTCCCCGAGTAGGCGTCGATGACGACCTTGACCGAGTTGCGCACGTAGTTGTAACTGGCCGGCAGATTGCTCCCGACCGCCACCTGCTGGCTGTCGGCGTTCTGCGAGTACGCATAATTGGACGTCGTCGTGTAGCCGTCGACGATGTAGTCGATGTCCCCCTTGTTGGTGATGACGGCGTACGGGCTCTGGTTGAACGTGATGAAGGGCGCCGCCTTCTGGGCCATGCCCACCGGGTCGCGCACGAACATGAGCCGGGACTGGTTCGTGATCTGGCTCGAGATCAGCAGGTTGAAATCGCCCAGGCGCAGCGCGAAGGCCGCTCGTTTGAAGAGCGAGGAGAGCGGGACGCCGCCGCTCCCGTGGTAGTGGCTCTCCACGTTGGCGCCGTCCCCCTTCTGGTAGTCCACCTCGAGCTGCTTGGTGTTGGCCACCACGAAGCCGGTCAGGTTCTGGCCGAAGTACACGTTCGCCTGTTTTATCTGGGGCAATCCGGGCGACGACTGGGGCGGGATCTGCCCAACCCTGTAGACCGGGTTCCCCGACGTGGTCTGGTTCGACTCGGCCAGCGCCGCGCCGATGCCGTGGGTGTACTGGAGGTGCGTGTTCACCCAGGACGATGAGGGCAACGGGCCCGAGATGTCGCGCACGCCGACGAGCACGGGGGTGAGCTGCCCGTTCACCGCGTAGCGGTCCACTCCGAGCGAGGGGAAGGTGTAGTACGACTTGAAGGCCTGCTCGCGCTGGAAGGACTGCAGCGTAATGCTCGGGTCTGGGTCCCACTGCCGGATGTTCCCGATGGTGCCCGAAGCCGCGCCGAGCTGGCCCGCGGAGATAGAGGTGTTGGCCGGGAACGAGTGCACGGCGACGTGGTTCAACGCGTACGCATCGCGGGTGGCCGTGATGTTGCGCTGGATGTACGGCGCCTCGAGCGAGCTCTGGGCCGGCGTGACCTTGAGTGCCTGGAGGAGCGCCGGGTAGATGATCCCGACCACGAGGGCCACGAAGGCCCAGATGCCGATGGCCAGCACCGGCAACGTCCACCCCTGGCGGCGGATGTTGAAGAGCAGGATGGCCGCGGCGAAGACCGACACCCAGATCAGCAGGGTCTCGGCCGGGAGTCGGGCATGGACGTCCGTGTAGCCGGCGCCGTTCACGTAGCCGTCCTGCGAGTTGACCAACGACCAGCGCTGGAGCACGTAGCCCGCCGCCTTGTCCAGCGCGATCAGCGCCAGCAGCACCGAGACGTGCGCCTTCACCGGCGGTCGCACCCGGGGCAGCCCCCGCTGCGGCTGGATCCCCCCGTTCAGATAGTGGAAGACCACGACCACGGCCAGGGTCACGATGAGGATGGCCAGGGTCCAGTCCACGACGAAGGTGAGGAAGGGCAGCTTGAAGACGTAGAAGCCGATGTCCTTGTGGAACTGCGGGTCGGTCACCCCGAAGTTCCCGCCGTGGAGGAACAGGATCCACTTGTTCCACTGCCCGATCGTCCCCGAGGCGCCGATGAGGGCGAGGACGAAAGCGATCGCCACGTAGATGCGCCCGGCGTAGGGGCGCACGAACTGCTGGTAGCGCCGCACCAGCTCGTCGTCCTGGGCCAAGACGACGTCGTGGCCGGCGATGCGGTCGCAGACCACGAGGTTGATCCACAGGACGGCGAAGAAGATGGCTCCGAAGACCCCGAAGAGCCCGAGCTTGATCAGCAGCAGTGTGGAGAAGACGTCGTGGTAGTTGACGGAGTCGAACCAGAGGCTGTCGGTGTAGATCCCCGCCAGCGAGCGCAGCGAGATCAGCAGAATGATGAGGACGACCACCAGGCCGAGCAGCCACCAACGGGCACGCCGGCGCCGGCGCGGCGAAGGGTCAGCTGTCAGGTCGCGGGGGACACGCACGGGGGGAGCCTAACGTCCACTTCCCCCGCCCCAAGGAGCAGGGTCGGGGCGAGACGTCCGAGAATTCCTGCTCAGTTCCCCGCGGGCGCGACCAGGCAGCGGCAGCCCGAGTGCGCCGGCGGGAAGGCGTGGCCGGTGGGGAACACCTCGGAGGAGGCCAACGCTCCGGCCAGGGCGTTGTCCTCACAGTCCGAGCACCCGCCGGCCGACGTCACCACCCAGCGCACCTTGCCGTCCGCCCCGTGCGCCGCGGCGGCCGCCACCCCGGCCGAGAACGCATGCGTCGCCGCGTCGCCGGCCAGCCGCTCCACCCGCGGGCCCCGCCATTCGCGGAAGGCCGCGCCGACCCGCGCCCCGGGCTCCTCGTTCCCGTCCGCGATGCGCCGACGCAGCATGGCCACCACGGCCCGGGCCAGTCCCGACGCGGCCTGGTCCACCGCCGGGCCCGTCGGAGTGCCCGCCGCCTCGGCTCCGGCGAAGGTCGCCCCGGCGGCGTACGCCTCGCCGAGCTGGTCCTGCACCGCATCGGCGAAGAGCGCCAGGTGGGCGTCCTCGGGACCGAGCAAGGACTCGGCGTCGATGCTGGGCGTGCTGCGCAGCAGGTCGAGCATGCGGTTCTGGTCGTCGCCCAGCGTGCGCTTCACCGTCCGGTTCAGCTTCGCGGCGATCGGCGTGAGCAGCTCGTCGCGCCGCACGATGATCTCGGCGTCGGGACCGGCCGGCACCGTCACTTCCTCGCCGAGCAGTGCGTCGGGGGCCTCAGGCGCCTCCGCTCCCCCGCCCCCGGGCGCCTCGGTCCCCGTTGCCTCGGTCGTCGTCGCCTCGGCCGCCCCCGTCTCGGCCGCCGCCTGCCGCGGCCACGCCCGCCGCGGCTGCCGCCGCTGCCCCGTCTCCCGGGGTCTCGGTGTCCGACCCGGCGCGGATCCGGGCGAAGAGCTCGTCGACCGAGGGCGCAGTGCCCGTAGCCTCCGGATCGGTCGGCGCCTCGCCCGCGTCTGCCACCACCTTGTCGCCGGGCTCACCCTCCGCCTCGCCGAGGCCGTGCAGGCGGATCTGGTCACCCACCGCCAGCGCGGCCGCCCGGGCCTCGTCCTCGCTGCGGTCGAGCTGGCCGAGGATCCCGTCCACCTTGTCGCGCACGCCGTGCACCGACGCCGCCATCTCGTCGCGCGCCGCGCGCAATTGCTCGATCTGCGTGCCCAGCGAACGTCGCCGCGCCGCCAGGTCGGTCAGTACGCGCCGCCGCGCTTCTTGCACCTGCTCGAGGAGCGCCCGTCCTTCCTCCTTGGACCGGGTCACCAGCTCGTCGCTCTGCGCGCTGGCTTCGGAACGGATCCGGTCTTGTTCCGCGTTGGCCTCGGCCAGGATGCGCTCCTGCTCGGTCCGGGCCTCCTGCTCGGCGCTGGCCACCAACCGCTCCACCTCGATCACCCGCTCGGCCGACGCCGTCTCGGTGCGCATCTGGAGCTCCTCGGCCTGGCGCTGGGTCTCGCGCATGAGCGCGGCCGCCGATTCCTGGGCCTCGGCCACGATGCGGGCCGCCTCCTCGTGGGCGTGGTGCAGGATCTGCGCGCTGTGCTGGCCCAGCGACGAGGTCAAGGTGGCCTCGTCGACCACCGGGTGGGCCGCCCGCTCCTGGGCTTCGGTCATGGCCGCCCGGAGCTCCTGCTCCTGTTCCTCCATGACCTCGAGGGCCCGGGACACCGTCTGGAGGTAGGCCCGCACCTCGTCGGTGTCGAAGCCTCGGCGCACGACGGCGAACGAGTGCCGGGCGATGTCCCCGGCGGCGAGCCGGGACGATGAGATGGGGGCGAGACCTTCTGCCATGCCCAGAGCCTATGGCGCCGCCTGGGCGGAGAGGGGATGGCTGGGCACGCTGCCCCCCAGGCGCTCGAGGTCGCGCAGCACCTGGTCGAGGGTCTTGACCCCGTAGACGTGCAGCTGGGGCGTCGCCTTGGCCTCGGCCGTCTTGTACTCCACCGACGGCACGAAGAAGACGGTGGCGCCCGCCTGCTCCACGGCGATGGTCTTCTCGGCCACCCCGCCGACGTCGCCGATGTTGCCGTTCTGGTCCATGGTGCCGGTGGCCGCGGTCACGTGGCCGCCGGTGATCTTGCCACTGGTCATCTTGTCGATGATGCCCAGCGTCATGGCGACCCCGGCCGAGGGGCCGCCGATCTGGGGCGTGTTGATGGTCACGTCCACCGGGAAGTGCCAGTCCTGCTGGGTCTGGGACAGGACGCCGAGGTAGGCGGTGGGGGTCCCACCGCAGCCGGGGTTGTCGACGCCCTTGGGCGGCGTGCCCAGCGTCACCGCCTTGTCCACCGTCTTGCCCGGGACGAACGCCCCTTGCTTGTCGATCGTGTTCTCCTGGACGCGCAGCGTCACCGTCGTGCCCGGCGCAGTAGCCGTGCAGCGCGCTGGTCAGCGCACACACCGTCGGCGTGGGCTTCTCGTTCAGCGCCTCGATCACCTCGGCCACCTTGAGGGTCCCTGCCGCCGGTGACTTGGCCGGGATGCCGTACACCAGCGCGCCGCTGTTGGTCGAGCTCACGTGATAGCCCAGGTGGGTCAGTGCCGTCGCCGTCGCGAAGTTCTGGGCCTGCGCCATCTGGAGATAGCCCTGGTTGAGGAACTGGCCCTCCGTCGGTGCGCCGTCCAAGAGCTCGCTGCCCGGGTAGATCTGGCTGTTGGACCCGAAGAAGCGGTACTGGAGGTAATTCGAGCGCGTTCAGCTGGGAGACGTAGACGTCGGTCAGCAGGATCTTGCCGGTGAGCGGGTGCCGGTACTGGGGCGGCACCTTGATGTACTGGGAGACCGGCGAGGCCTGCCCGGGCGTGATGACGTAGTAGTTGATCTGGGTGTGGGCCGCCACGAAGGCACCCACCAGGACGACGACGAGGAGGGCGAGGGCGACGCCGCCGGCCACCCGGCGCCCGCGCCGCCGGCGCCCGGGCGCGACCGCTGGGGGCCACGATCCGGCCCCGGTGGGGTCCGTGTGGGTGGAAGAGGGCGGGGCCTGCGCCGGCTCGGCGCTCGCGTGAGGGTCGGACATACTCGAAGTCGGTGAGCAACGATCCTCCCACGGATCAGGACCAAGACCAGGGCGCCCGCCTGCGCCGGCGCCGCGTCGCCGCGGCCGGTCACCGCGGGGACGAGACGGCGGCCCGGCGTGGGCTCGAGGACGCCGACCCCGCCGTGCAGGTGGCCGCCCTGGGTGCGCTCCAGCGCCTGGGCCGCCTCGAGGTGTCCGACGTCGTGCGCGCCCTCGCGCACGACGACCCGGGGGTGCGCCGGCGTGCCGTCGACGCCGCCCCCGCCGTCGCCGGCCCGGGTTCGCGCTCGCGGCTCCCCGCCGCGCTGACCGCCGCCCTCGAAGACCGCGACCCGCTGGTCGTGGTGGGAGCCGCCTGGTTCCTGGGCGAGCGTCGCCACCGGCAGGCGGTGGGCGCACTGGCCCGGACGGCCGCCACGCATGACGACACGCGCTGTCGCGAGGCGGCCGTCGCCGCGCTGGGCGCCATCGGTGACCCGGCCGGGCTCCCGGCGGTGCTCGGCGCGCTCGACGACAAGGCGACGGTGCGCCGTCGGGCCACCGTCGCCCTGGCCGGCTTCGACGATCCTCGAGTCGAACCCGCGCTGCGACGCGCCGCCGGCGACCGCGACTGGCAGGTCCGCCAGGCCGCCGAGGAGCTGCTCGACGAGCCCGGGCCCGACGGGGCCCTCGTCCCGAAGATCTAGTCGTCCTCGGTGAAGAGCCGGCGCAGCTTGTCGAAGGACTCGAGGCAGATGCCCGCCCCTTGGACGACGCACTCGAGCGGCGTGTCGACCAGGTGGACCGGTACCGCGGTGGCGTCGGCCACCCGTTGGGTCATGCCGCGCAGCAAAGCCCCGCCTCCGGTCAGGTGGACCCCTTGGAACATGATGTCCTGGGCCAGTTCGGGCGGTGCCTCCGAGAGGCAGTTGGCGGCCGCCTCGATCACCGAGGCCACGTTGTCCTCGAGCGCGCCGCGCACCTCGAGCGGCGAGAGCACCACCGTCTTGGGCCGGCCCGTCGCCACCTCGCGCCCGCGGATCTCCGCCTGTTGCTCGCCTTCGTAGGCATGGCCCGAACCGATGGCCATCTTCACCGCCTCCGCCGTGCGCTCGCCGATGGCGATGCCGTACGTGGCCCGCACGTAGCTCTGGATGGACGCGTCGAAGTCGAAGCCGCCGCAGCGCAAGGCCTCGACCGCCACCACGCCGCCCAGCGAGATCACCGCCATCTCCGCCGTGCCCCCGCCGACGTCGACCACCATGTTCCCCACCGGCTCGTGGATGGGCAGTCCCGCCCCGATGGCCGCCGCCATCGGCTGCTCGATGAGAAAGGAGGCCGACGCCCCGGCGCGCCGGGCCGCTTCCTTGACGGCACGCCGCTCGACCGCCGTGATGGCCGAGGGCACGCAGATGAGGACCTTGGGCCGGTTCAACCGGCCCACCCCGACCCGGCGCAGCAACACGGAAAGCATGCGCTCGGTCACCTCGAAGTCGGTGATGGCCCCGCCGCGCAGCGGGCGCTCCGCCACGATGTAGCCCGGCGTCCGCCCGATCATCTGCCAGGCGTCGGTGCCGATGGCCAGCACCTCGCGGCTGCGCGAGTCCAACGCGACCACGGTGGGCTCGTTGAGCACGAGTCCCTTTCCTTTCGCGTAGACAAGCGTGTTGGCCGTCCCGAGATCGATGGCCAGGTCGCGTGACATGGGGCCTCATGGTACGGCCCGCCCCGCGCGCGACGGCACAACCAGGGCTGATCTCGGTAGCCTCGCCCGGGTGAGCGACACGCCCGAGGAGCCGCTTGAAGGCGAACCGGGCCCTGAAGAGGGCAGCGGCGGCGATGACGCGGAAAGCCCCCTCCGGGGATGGATCGACCCCGATGACCGGCTCTGGCGCCACCCGAGCGAGGTCCCGACCGCCCCCGACGCCCCGACACGGGGCCCGTGCTCCTGCAGCCGCCCGCGGGCAAGCGCCACCGCACGGCACTCATGGCCCTCGTCGGTGCCGCCGCCGTGGCCGGCGTCGTCGCCTTCGTCGTGGTGCTGCTCTCGCCCGCCTCCGACCACCCGCCGACCGGGGGCACGGCCCACACCGTCGTGGCCGCCCCGGTGTCCACCCTGCCCGGGTTGCAGAACGCGGTGCCCGCCGTCGCCCTGGCCGCCGGTCGCTCCATGGTCCAGCTGCAGGCCACGACCTCCCACGGCGTCGTGGCGCTGATCGGCGTCGCCGTAGCCGAGGGTGGTCTCGTCGTCACCACGGCCGACGCGCTCGTCGGGCTCGAGCACATCTCGCTCGTCGGTCCCGGCGGCACGCTCGAGAGCGCCAGCCTCCTCGGCCGGGACCGTTCTTCGGACGTGGCCCTGGTCCAGGTGCCCGAGGACGTGCCCGTCGCTTCCTTCTCCGAGGGCACCGGGCTGAGCAACGCCGCCGCCGACTACACCCTCACCCTTCGCCCCCACGGCCACGACCTCGTGCTCGGTTCGGTCCCCGGCGCCGTCACGGGGATCGGCACCACCATCACCGATGGTCCGGCCGCCGGCATGCCCTGCATCACCTCCGACGTGGCCCCGGTCGGCGCCGCGGCCCGCGGGCATGCTGGCCTCGCCGGGGGCACCGCTCCTCGACGCGGCCGGACAGGTCATCGGGATCCTCTACGACCCCGGGCCCGAACCCGCCGGCACCACCACCTCGCCGGGGGGGCCGTCGACCGCGTCATCGTCGCCTTCCGGGGGCACCGTGACCACGACGGCCACGCGGCTGACGGCCGCCTCCTACCTGCCCACCCAGCTGGTCCTCGGGGTGGCCGGCGACATCCGCGCCGGCACCGACGCCCACCACGGCTGGCTGGGCGTGACCGGGACCGACGCCCCCGGGGGCACGGGCGCCGCCGTGGCCGAGGTCGACCAGGCCGGCCCGGCCGGCGGGCGCCTGGCCCGGGGCGAGGTCGTCGCCGCGGTCGACGGGCGACCGGTGCGCACCATGGCCGAGCTGCGGGCCCGCCTCTACGTGCTGACCCCGGGCACGTCGGTTGCCCTCACCGTGGCGGGCATGCCCGGCGCCAACGGGAACAAGGTCGTGAACCTGAGGCTCGGCCGCTCCTCGTAGGCTGCCCTGGTGAGCATGTTCGGTTCCAACGACCCCGACAATCCAATGGGTGGCCTCCTCGGCGACCTGCTCAAGGTCATCGGGTCGGGACAGGGCGGCGGCGGCGACGGCTGGTTCGAGGCCGCCCGCACCCTCGCCTTCGGGGTGGCCACCGACGACGGGCAGGACGAGGCCCCCGACCCGCTGGTGCGTATCGCCTTCGAGGACCTCTCCCGGGTGGCCGAGCTCCACGTGGCCGAGGCCACCGGCATCACCGCCGCCTCGAGTGGCGGAGCCGGGGTGTCCTTCGAGGCCGTCGGGCCGGGGCAGTGGTCGTTCCGCCTGCTCCAGGCCTACCGCCCCGTCCTCCAGTCGATGGTCGAGGCGCAGCAGAAGGGCGCCTCCGCCGCCCCCACCATGGACCTGACCGCGCTCGACCTCGAGGGCGGGGCCGGCCTGCAGGGGCTGCTGAGCCAGTTCGCCCTGACCCTTGGTCCGGTGTTCCTCGGCATGCAGTTCGGCTCGGCCGCCGGCCACCTGGCCCGCCGCGCCTTCGGCCAGTACGCGCTGCCCCTGCCCTGGCCGCCCGAGACCACGGCCCTGCTGCTCGTGCCCGGCAACGTGGCCCGCTTCGCCGAGGACTGGAGCCTGCCCCTCCAAGAGGTCCAACTCTGGATCTGCCTGCGCGAGCTCACCATGCACGCCGTCATGACCCGGCCCGGCGTGCGCTCGTCGCTCACCACGCTCCTGGCCGACGCCTCGACCCACGCCGCCGCGGCCCAGCGCAACATCGTCGAGCGCCTGGGCGAGGGCATGGGCGACGCCACCTCCATCGAAGAGGCACTGGGCGACCCCGAAGCGCTGCTGGCCGACCTGATCAGCCCCGAGCAGCGCAACATCTCGAGCACGCTGACCGCCCAGACCACGGCGCTCGGCGCCTACGTCGACCACGTCACGTCGTCGGTGGCCGAGACCCTCACGTCGTCGCCGGCCGCGCTGCGCGAGGCCTGGTACCGCTACCGGATCGAGGAGGGAAAAGGTGAGATGGCCTTCGCCGGCCTCTTCGGGCTCGACGTCGGCCAGGACGAGGTGGACCGGGGCCGCGCCTTCGTCTCCGGCGTGATCGAGCGCGCCGGCGAGGACGCGCTCACCCGGCTCTGGACCGACGAGGTCGACCTGCCCACACCGGCCGAGGTCGATGCGCCCGGCCTGTGGCTGGCCCGGATCGGGCTGCTCGACTGAACGAGCAGGATCCGAGGCTCAGGTCCGAGGCTCAGGCTTCGACTTCGTCGCCCCAGTCGAGCACCCATTCGAGGGCCAGCTGCTCGCGCTCGGCGTCGCGCACGACCCGCTCGGAGTTGCGCCGGAACTGGGGATCGTGGGGCGGCAGCAGCACCAGGCGGGCCAGGACACGGTCCCTGAACTGGTCGATCACCTCGGGTGGGCCGTAATCGGACTGGACCTCCCAGTGCGGGGCCACGGGTCCGAGATACACCACCCGCACGTGCCCGATGGGCTCGATCGGCTCACCCTCTTCCTCGACGACTTCTTCGGTCTCGGGGGACATGGCACCTCCTACGGCCCGCTCAGAAAGTTTGGACAAAAAGCCGGCGCACGTTGCGAACGCGTGACGAGCCCGCGCGCCCGTCGGCACCCGGCGCCAGCGTAGCCCTGAACACCTCCGCCGGAAGGCCCCTGGTCGGAGCGTTGTCGCCTGACGGATTCTTACGATCTTCCTAACCAAAAACGCAGGTGAGGGGCGTAAAATGTGCGCAGAAAGGGAGTCGGGTGATGAATAGCAATTGGATGTCAGAGGGCAAGTGCAAGGAAGTTGCACCAGGCGTCTTCTTCCCGAGCGACGGGATGGGCGTGCTGGCGGCACAGCGGATCTGCGCTGAGTGTCCGGTGGTGGAGGCCTGCCTCGAGTACGCCCTCGAGCATCACATCGACCACGGCGTCTGGGGTGGGGCCTCCGAGCGTGAGCGCCGCCGCATCCTGCGCCGGCGCCGCCTGTCGCACGCGGTGACCTCGTGCCGCGCGACTGATCGTTTTCTACCGGGCCGTCTTCGGGCCCGGGCCGGCATCCTCCCCCAGACCTCTCCGGGTGCCGGCGGGCTCGGACCCGATCAGGACCATGGTCCCCCGGTCCTGATCGCGGCGGTTCCCCGGGCCTCGGGGCTCCGAGCGGGACCCCGAGGCCCGCGGTGTCCCGCTCCGTTCGGTGCACCGTCCGCTCGCACCGCCCGCACCGTCCCGCGGCGTGCCACGCTTGAGGCGGTGCCGGTGGAGCTGATGGAGTGCGTGGCGAACGTCTCGGAAGGCCGGGACGACGCGGTGCTGCGCCGGCTCTCCGAAGCCGCCGCCTCAGCCCTGCTCGACCTGCACCGCGACCCCGACCACAACCGTGCCGTCTTCACCCTGGCCGGCCGGCCCGACGTCGTGGCCGACGCCGCACGCGCCCTGGCCCGGACCGCGGTCGACCTGATCGACCTGCGCCGCCACGAGGGTGTCCACCCCCGGGCCGGTGCACTCGACGTCGTGCCCTTCGTCCCCTACGTGCCGGGTGACCTGCCACCGCGCGACCTCACGGCCGCCCTCGAGCTGCGGGACAAGTTCGCCGACTGGCTGGGCGCCGAATTGGATGTGCCGAGCTTTCTCTACGGACCTCTGGACGGCGGGGGCGCCCGCAGCCTGCCGGACCTGCGCCGCCTGGCCTTCGCCCCGCCCCAGGAGGGCGGCCTCGAGCCCGACTTCGGTCCCCGCTCGCCCCACCCCACCGCCGGCGCCACGGCGGTCGGGGCCCGCACGGTGCTGGTGGCCTACAACATCTGGGTCTCCTCGCTCGAGACTGCCCGCGCCGTCGCCCCCCACGTGCGCACCGACCAGGTGCGGGTGCTGGCGCTGGCCGTCGGCGAGCGGGCCCAGGTCTCGTGCAACCTGGTCGATCCCGCGTCCTACGGCCCGGCCCGGCTCTACGACGCCGTGGCCGCGCTGGTGGAGGAGGCGGGGGGTGCGGTCGAGGGAGCCGAGCTGGTCGGGCTCATCCCCTCTGGCGTCCTGGCCACGATCCCGCCCGGCCGCTACGAAGAGCTCGGGCTCTCCCCCGACGACACCATCGAGAGCCGCCTCACCTCGAACTGAGCCCACCTCGAACTGGGGCAGACCTCGGGAGGTGAACCGGGGGTCGGCCGCCGCCGGGTCAGGACGCGCTGACGACGCCGCCCCGGCGCACCATGGCCCGGGCCCGGCGCAGGCGCCGGCGTTCCCGCTCGCTCATGCCGCCCCAGATGCCGAACTTCTCGCCGTTGGCCAGCGCGTACTCCAGGCAGTCCTCACGCACCACGCAGCCGCGGCACACCTCCTTGGCCTCGCGGGTCGACGCCCCGCGCTCCGGGAAGAACAGATCCGGGTCGACGCCCATGCAGTTCGCCTGCAACTGCCAACTTCGTTCTTGGCGACCGTAAAGCGTGGTCACGATGTCCACCGCCATTCGATTCGCCCCCCTTCTTCGCCACAGGTGGCATTGATGTAACTACAACGATGTAATCATCATCTTTGACCACCGCTCCGGGCGGGCGCAAGACCAAATCCGCGAACCTGGGCGAAAAACGTGTGCCATCGGCGCCTGAACCGGTGTGGATAAGTGCATGAAATCGCAGATCAACCCCAATTTCACCGCGCGGGACCCACGCAGGTCGACGATTCCGGCGTCCGCCGGTGCCATCGGCGCAAAAAAGCCGACGGCCGCGCCTTTCGGTCCGTCGGCGGGGTCAGAGGCTCTAGTGCGGAGGTTGGCCGGATGCGGCGGCTACAGCCGAAGTGCCGCTCCGATGCATGCCGACGACAGCGATGCATGACCCTATGGTCTGACGTCCCCCGTCGCGGTCATGCCGCGGGCCCCTTCGTGTGCGAGACACCCCGAGACCTCCGCTCGGCCTCCACCTTCTCGTCAATGGCCTTGATGACGTCAGGTCGCTCCTCAGGATCCACCTTGCGGGCAAACGCTGCTTCGGATCGCCACACGATCGGAAGGTCCTCTTGGCTGAGGACCATCCAACGCGCTGTTGGGCGTAATGGAGACTCCGGGACAAAGGTGACGAGGTCATTACTCACATTGAGCCCAGGAGCGTTGTGAAGGATCGTCTGGAAATACGTTTCGTCGGGGATATGGCCGCGCGTGAACCATTCGGTTACTGCTGGGTCCGTTCCCATGACGGCGTCGGCCGAGCGCCTGTTGAACCCGATCCACTGGGTTCCCTTGTAGAAGGTGGTCGCCTCTGGGCGGCCGCGGCGACGAGGCAAGCCGACAAACCAGGCCTGCCGTCGATGCGCATACTCCATCGCGCAGAAGGGCAGAACGTAGCGGGAAATTCTCCAGAACCCGCTGAAGACCTTGTTGCCGCTCGCGGAGCGTGGCTCCTTGACGGTGACCCAGCGATGGAGGCAACGTGCGAGGAACCGGTTGGCGTCCTCGCCGGACCGTCCGAAATGGATGGTCGGCCGCAGCGCCTCGGCTTCTGAGAATGCGTCCGCACCAGACGCCATGACGGAGCGCTCCCATTGTCGCAGGTCGACCACAGGCCGGTGCTCGCCCGAGAGCATGACGAACCAGTCGGCGCCGAGATCCTGGTAAGCGAATCGGACCATTCGAAGTGTGGCAGCCACGATGGACCAATCTCCCCAGAGCACGCGCCCACGCTCGACGAAGTGCACCCTGTCCGGTGGGCGCCCCTCCCATGGAAGATCGCCGGCCGCCATGTCGTGGTGGATCACGACATGGCACGCCGGGCTGAGATCGAGGATTCGACGTGCCAGCTCTTCGACGTGCTGCGGGTCCCTGTGCGTCAGCAGCATGTAGGCAAAGCAGGGCGCCTCGGGCATGGTTTCGATCCCACCAGGGGGTTGGTCAGTCATCGCTCGACCGAGAGAGGATGGGTTACGCCATGGTTGAATCCGGAGACGGACGCTGAGTCATGCGTTCTCTTCGACAACACGCGCGCATCGACCGTTGCGTCGATGCGCGCGATCACCTCTGGGTTCCAGGACGGGTCCACCTTGCGAGCGAAGGGTACGTCGGCGCGGTGGACGGCCGGTAGTTGATCCAGCTTGAGCAACATCCATTTTGGTGTCGGGGCCGTCGGCTCCGCTGGTACCCACGTGACATCGGTATTCCTCACGACGAGGTCTCGAGGACGCTGCAAGACGCTCTGGATATAAGACTCGTCAGGGATATGACTACGTCGAAACCAAGCTGCAACAGCCGGGTCGGTGCGCAGCAAGATGTCGGTCGCCCTGGCACTGCACGTGATCCATTCGGATCCCTTGTAGAGATCCCATCCGGCCGTCGGACCTCTTCGGCGGGGAATCCCGACAAACCAGGACTCGCCACGGAGCGAGTACTCGAGCTTGAGGATCGGATGGGTCCACCGGCTCACCTTTGCCGCACCCGTCAACACTCTGTGCGCAAAGTGGGACTTGGGTCGTTGGAACCGAAACCATCGGAGGACACACCGAGCCAGGAATCGGTTGCCGTCGAGATCCTTCGCGCCGAAATGAAGGTGTGGCGGCAGCAGCTGAGTCGGAATGTACGCATCGACTCCTTGTGAGCTGAGCATGGTCTCCCATTCCGACAGGTCCATGACAGGCCAGTGCTCACCGGAGATCACGACGGACCAGTCCGCACCCAGTTGCTCGTGGGCAAACTGGAACATTCTCAATGTCGCCTCGACGATCGACCAGTCACCCCACTCAACCGTGACGCGCTCGTCGACCAGGTGGACCCGGGGCGGTGGCGAGCCGTCCCAAGGCAGAGTTCCGGCTTTGAGGTCGTGGTGCACGACGAGATGACCCGTCGGACTGAGGGAAAGAATCCGCGCTGCGAGCCTTTCGACCTGGTCGGGCTCCTTGTGGGTCAACAGCAGGTAGGCCACGGTGGGAGACGTCCTTGGTCCCGTTCGCTCCGTCCCGACGGACGTGCCTTTCTGCACCTGGTGCCCCTCGACCCCTCTGTCAGTTTCGTGACGTTCGCGACGCGGTCTTCGATCCATGGACCAGCACCATTGACGACGCTCCGACTTCGACGGTGTGGAGTGTAGACGCGGTCAAAACGCACAAGTTCATGGACGAGACGGGTCCTGGGGGGCTTCGCCGGATCTGTCTGGGGCATTGCTGAGGCGGCGACCGTCGACGACCTCGTCAATAGCTGCCGCAACCTCGGGACGACTCGATATGTCGACTTTGCGGGCGAACGGCGTGTGGGATTCCCAGACCGCCGGGAGGTCTTGGAGCTTCAGTTGCATCCACCCTGCAGTGGGTTTTGCCGGCTCTTCGAGCACGAACGTGGTTGGGGCGTTACTGACCCGGAGTCCGGCTGCGCGCAAGACAGTGTGAATGTAGGTCTCGTCCGGGATCCAGCTGCGTGTGAACCACTCCCTCAGTTGTGGTTCGACATTGAGCGTCGCAAGGGCGGCGCGGCGATTCAGAGCTATCCATTTGCGATCCCCGATAGAACGTCAGTCCGCTGAGCTCTCGACTGCTACGCCGGATTCCGATGGCCCATCCATCGCGCCGGCGAACGAATTCGAGGGTGACGAATGGCTGCACCCACTGCGAAAGCTTCATGAGGCCACCGATACCCCTGCGCAAACCCGAGGATTTCGGGCGCGAGATCGTGGTCCACCGATGTCGCGCCCGAGTCAGATAGAAGTATTCCTCCACATTGCTTCTCCCGAACCGCAGCCGTTCGGAAAGCCGCTCTGCAGGCAGGTAGGCGTCAACCGATGCCCGTGCGACAGCGCCCTCCCACGCAATGAGATCCGCCGCCGGTCGGGCGGCTGGAGGTGTAACCGCTTCCAGATGCGTCGAGATTCTGCGTCCATGCGTCGCTCTATGGGAAGAACGTGTGGTGGTTATGGGAAGAACGTGCGGTGGGCCGCTGATCCGGCCAGTCGGCCAACGTGTATGCCGAAGGCGCGCATCCATTCAGGGCGCCGCGATGGCTTGATCAGTCCGGGGATGGCGACGACCAACCAGACCCATGCCTTCGCCGCTCCGCGCAGGTCCGGCCGCATGCCGCGGGCACGGTAGCGCCGATAGAGCAAGGTGGAACACTGTCCGTAGACCCAGGTTTTGTGGAACGCGTCCCGGGCGCTCGTAGGCTCGCGTCTGGCCACCACGGCTCGGTCACTGATGGCGAATCGGTACCCGGCCAGTTGCAATCGCCAGCAAAAATCGACGTCCTCTCCCGCCGAGAGGGTCTCGCTGAAGCCGGCAGCTGCTTCGAAGGCATCTCTGCAGACAGCCAGGTTCCCCCCGAGAGCGAATGGGAGAAATCCCATTTGTGTCGTGGCCGCCGGGACGGGTTTCGGTTGGGCCCGACCTTGCAGGGACCCGAAGTCGAAGACGCCGGCAACGAGATCCGCGCCGTTCAGGGCCTCCACCATGCCCGCCAGCCAGCCAGGACGCACCACGTCATCTGCGTCGCAGAAGACGAGAATCCGGCCACCGGCCGTCCCGACGCCGATGTTGCGAGCCGCTCCCGGCCCGGGACGAGCGGAGGCGTCTACGAGTCGGACGCGTGGGTCACGCTCGGACCACTGCTGGACACAGGAGCGGGTGTCGTCTGCGGAGCCGTTGTCCGCCACGATGACTTCCCATTCGCCCGGCGCTTCTTGCACACACAAGGCCGAAAGCTGTTGCTCCACCCACGGCAGTCCATTGAGCACCGGCATGATCACGCTGATCAAAGGGCGGTCGCTTGCTTCTTGCTCGTCCGCCATGCCGGTGGCTCCCACGACTGTTGTCTAGCGTAACGAGATGAGAACGGCGTGAAATCCCAGCGAGGCGGTCGGGCGTCGCTGTTGGCGAGTCGGGAGCACTCCCGTTCGACCAGCTTGCCTGGACGGTCCAGGGCCCACAATGTGCGAGCGCGGATCTGCCCTTCGTGGCGTGAGCGGGACGACCGGAGGAGCGCCCCTCACAGATTCTAAACAGCAGTTCGTCATGGTGGTCCGACCAGGGTTTGTGCGACGTGCACGTGCAAGTTCCGTGCAAGCCTTTGCCGTGCAGGGTGTTCACTGTGATTCGGGAAACTGTCCCTGAGCTGCCAATATTTAATTGAGTGCGCAACTCGAAGAGCCCACGGATGGCAGCGAGCCGCTCGGCATTGGTGGCGTCACCACCCGTGAAGCCGCGGGTGTGGACCCCACCGCCTCGAAGAGTCATGGCTTGTTGCGCTGCACGGCCCAGGATTTGAATCTCCGAACTTCCGATTGTGAGACCGATCGGCTCCGCGAGCTCGAACATCCGGCGGGCCGTCGAATTCATCGTCTTGACACGAACGAGGTCGTTCGATGCGGGTGGGTTCGTTCGCGCATCGACCCCACGAACTCCGTGTGTTGCTCTCGGATCACCGGAGGCTCTTTGGTCTGGCTGGGGGCTCGCGACCAGGCCTCGATGTCGTCGAATGGACGGAGTGGTCCGCTGCCCCGAAGCACAGACGCAGTCAACCGAGGCCGCGCAGGTGTCGTCCTATTTCGGCGAATGCGTGCAACACCAGGACATACCCGCTGACGGAATCGGAAGAACCCCACAGACCTTGCGAAAACAGAACTGGCCGGTCCCGAAGGCCCTTTCGGCACGTCTTGGTGGCAGGGGAGGATATGAACCCCCGACCTTCGGGTTGGTGACCCGAAGGGGAAGTCCCCTTTCGGGCCGACCGTGCCGTTCTTACGAGGAAGATCTCGGCGACGAGCCGCCTGTTCGCCGCATTCCGAGATGACCAAATCGGTGAGCTCGTCCTCGTACTGCTCCCACATCCGAAGTCGCGCCGAGCAGGGCGATTCTGTCGTCCGCCATCCGGTGGTAGCCCTCGAGACCTTCGATTCCGTCGTCACCGTCGGCAGGTAACGCAAGGAGCAGCTCACTCACAGCGCCCGCGGGTAAGGCCTCGTTTGGTCCTGAACGCACGGCCTCAAGCATCTGCTCAAGAAGCCGGCGGTCGTCGGCGAAGGCAAGATCATGCTCGCCTCGTAGGCCAAAAGGAGGTCACCGCACGCCTTGTCGACGACAGGCGTTGGCGTGCCAGTAACGGAAACCGACGATGGTGGACGAGGGCCACCCGCCGCCTTTTGGACCACGGTCGACGCGGTATATAGTTCCCGTGCCGGACGGACCGGCGTCGGCGAGGGGCTCCGGGGATGACCGAACAGTGGAAGCCGTCGGCGGAACCACTCGTTCTCCATGTGATCCCCACGCCGGTGGCCCGAGGTGCGCAACGCGAGGCACGCGCGCTGGCCGACCAGCTCGACACCCCTGGTGTACGGGCACATCGGGTCCTGTGCCTGTTCGACGGCCCGAGCGAGGTCCGTACCGACTTCTCACTCCATTTCCCCCCCGGTGACGCGCCCGCTGTCGGCTACGACCCACGGCTTGTACTGAAGTTGCGGTCCGCCCTCAGGGGGTTCGACCCGACGGTGGTGGTGGCCCACGGGGGCGACCCCCTCAAGTACCTGGTTCCGGCCATGGTCGGCCATCGGCGACCGCTCGCCTACTACGCCATCGGCACCTACGCCGCTACGCGCCGCCGACGCGTTCAACTCTCGGTGTGGAAGCACCTGATGTCCCGGGTCGACGTGGTGGCCGCCGAGGGCGACGAGGTCAAAGACGAATGCACCTCGTTGATGGGTGTCCCCCCCGAAAGGGTGGTCATGACCCCAAACGGGCGAGATCCGGAGGTTTTTTTCCCCACCGGCAGCGAGAGCGGTCGGGGACCGCTCACCATCACCTTCGTCGGTGCCTTGACTGAAGGGAAGGGTCCCGACCGGTTCGTGGAGGTGGTCGCCGCCCTGCGGGAGCGGGACTTGGACTTCCGGTCCCGGATCATCGGGGACGGCCCGTTGCGCGGCTCACTCATCGGGCCGGCCGGCGCGGCAGGGGTCGACCTGCTCGGATCGCGTGCCGATGTCCCAGAACTCCTTCGCGAGTCCGACATCATGGTATTTCCCAGTCGCCCCGAAGGCGAGGGCATGCCCGGTGTGCTGATCGAAGCGGGGCTATCTGGGGTGCCAGTGGTGGCAACCGACGTGCCCGGTGTCCGCACCATCATCGCTGACGGCGAGACCGGCCTCGTGGTCCCCCATGGGGATCCCGAGGCCATGGTGGCCGCCGTTCACCGCCTGGCCGTAGAGAGCGCTCTGCGGTCGAAAATGGGAAGGGCGGCCCGACTGCGATGCGTCGAGCACTTCAGCATCGACGCAGTGGCGGAGCAGTGGCTGCGCCTCCTGTCCCCTCTGCTGGGGACGGCGAGGACAGATCAGGCCTGAGACGACGACAAGTCGACAAGTCGGTCCGTCAGGTCACCGCCGCATCTGGTCAGTGTGGTGAGACCACCGGCGTCGCCCGCGATCGCCTGATGGCGCGCTCTTTGGCCACGGCGTAGACCGCCCTTCGACGACCAACGGGAGCAGAAGCAAGTTGGCGGGGAGCAAGAATCTGTTCTGCGGCGCATCGGTCGGCCGGCCATAGAAGGGTGGGTCGATGTAGTGCACGAACGGGCGCTCTTTGACCTGGGTCGGTTCCGAACATTTCGGGCAGAGCACCGCCCGGACGACCCGCTCGACGCTCGTGCCGCTGCGTTTGTAGTGCAGGACGCGGACGTCTTTGAATCCGACCAGGGCCTCGAGGATCTCACTAGGGTCAGTGACAACGAAAGTGATTCTTTTTTTTTGGCTCATACCTCCCTCCATTCACGCAAGGGGAGGAGCAGTCACCAATCGCGGAGCGGTTCACGTGGTCCGTTTGTGTTCCCGCGTGGCTCGGTAGTAGGACTGCTGAGTCCTGCTGCCGATGATACTCAGCGCACAGCACATTGCTCCCGCAAGGTAGACGCCAGCCGTGAGGGCGGTGAAGTGTGGCGTGAGGTCACGTCGAATCGCTACCTGTCCGACATGCAACCATCGCGTGATCAAAAACTGCAACCATCAGATGCAGAATCCGGCAGGCGAGGTCCCCACCGGATCGCTGCCCTGTGCGACCTCTTATCCGGCGGGGCGCAGGACGCGGCGGTGCTGGAGAAAGTCGACCAGCACGTAGCCGCCGAGAGCGTCGGGGGTCGTGTAGAAGGTGCGGCCGCCGTTGACCCGGGCGATCTGCTCCACGAAGGGGTAGTGGGTGCGCTGGAGGTCGAGGGCGAAGGTGTTGATCACGATGCCGGCACGGGTGCAGCGGATGACCTCGGCCATGGTGCGGCGCAGGGTCTCGGGGACGGGCGGGTAGTTGAAGAAGACCTCGCCGTAGTCGTCGACGTGGGCCGTGGGCTCGCCGTCGGTCACCACGATGATCTGCTTGGTCCCGTGCTCGTGGGCCAGCATGCGCCGGGACAGGGCGAGCGCGTGCTGGAGGTTGGTGCCGTAGACGTAGTCCCACATGGCGGCGGGGATCTCGTCGGGGCGGATCTCGCGGGCGACCTCGGAGAAGCCGATGATGCCGAGGAAGTCGCGGGGGAACTTCGAGGAGATGAGGGTCTGGAGCGCCATGGCCATGCGCTTGGCCGGCACGAAGTTGTCGCGCATGGGCATGGACATCGACAGGTCGACGCAGAGCACGGTGGCCGAGCGCGAGAGCGCCTCGACCTCGACCACCTCGAAGTCCTCGGGGGTCAGGCGCACGGGGACGCCGCTGCCGCCGCGGCGCACCGCGTTGTGCACGGTGGTCGAGAGGTGCAGGTTGAGCGGGTCGCCGTACTCGTAGGCCTTGGTCGTCTCCTCGCGGTCGTGTCCGGCGCCGGTGCGCACGGCGGAGTGGTCGCCGATGCGGTCCTTGTTGATCTGGCCGAAGAGGTCGGCCAGCGCCTTCTGGCCGAGGCGGCGCACGCCGCGCGGCGTCAGCTCGATCTGGCCGCCCGACTGCTCGATGAGCCCGGCGTCGGCCAGTGACTTGGTCAGGTGGGCCAGCTTGTCGAGGGCACGCGCCGCGTCCTCGCCCATGTGCTGCTTCACCTGGTCGAGGTCGATCTCGCCCAGGGCGGCCGGGCTGGAGGCGGACTGAATGACCTCCTCCATCCGATCCAACTGGCCCAGCTGCGTGGCCAGGTCGGTGGCCCGGTTCATGCTCATCGGGCCCTCGCCGTTGAAGTCGTAGGAGCGCTGCCAGCCCGCATCGGGCACGGCCCGCTGCAGGTTGCGGCTCAGCCGCTCGACCTGCCAGCGCAGGTCCATGTCCTCGAGCACGGCGTCGGCCAGCTGGCGCAGCTGAGCCTGCTGCTCGGGGCTGAGCGAGTTCCACACGGCCTGGGCCGCGGCCATGCGCTCGGCCAGCTGCTCGAGCAGCTCGTCGAGCGTCTCGGGGTTGCCCGGGAACATGTCGCCGTACTGGGCCATGAACTCCTCGAAGCTCGGGTCGAGCTCCTCGCCGGCCTCGCGCTGCTCGAGCATTTTGTTCAGCGCGTCGTAGGCGTCGCGCATGCGCGCCATCTGCTCGGGGCTCATGCTGGACAGCGCGTCGGAGGCGCCTTCGAAGAAGGTGTCGGCCATCTCGCGGCGCAACTCCTCGACCAGCTCCTCGAAGCGCTCCCGGGCCTCGGAGGAGACGAAGTCGTAGTTCTGGAGCGAGCTGATGCGCCCGGCCGGGTCGTCGGGCTGGAGGTCGAGCGCCATGCGGCGCTCGGTGGCCACGTCGCCGGTGACCTCCTCGCGGCGCTCGTCGCCCGAGGCCTTGGCCTCGTCGAGCAGCTCGTCGATGGCCGCGCGCTCGTCCTGCTCGATGTCGTCGAGCTGGCGGGTCAGCTCGGCCATGCGGCCGTCGGGGTCGCCCTCGGCCAGCATCTCGGCCCGGCGCCGCCGCAACTGGTCGAGCAGGTCGCGCAGCCCCGGCACCTGCTCGCCGTCGGACGTCTTGAAGCCCGACCGCAGCAGGCGCCGCAGCGCGTCGTCGAGGTCGCCGCCGGCCAGTAGGTCGTCGGTGAGGCCGGCCAGGAGGTCGTCGGGGTCGAGATCGGCGAATTCCTGGGTCCCGTCCCAGTGGGAGTAGTCGTAGTTGACGCTCATGTGCGTGCCGTCCTCGTCCTCGTCTGGTCGGTGCCCGTGGGCGGACGCGTATCCGTCTCTGCGTCCGTTCCGCGGTGGGCCCGTGTCGTGTTACTTGCGTCCCCGGTAGAGGGCGCGGGCGCCCGAGGCGTCCTTGTTCAGCCGCTTGGTCAGGTGCAGGCCCTCGAGCAGGAACTCCATGGCCGAGGCCATCAGCGCGGGCGACTCGGAGTCGACCGCCTCGGGCCCGGCCAGCTTGCGTGTGGCGGGCTCGAGCTCGGGGATGTCGGCCAGCACGGCCAGGTAGGCCGAGCTGGGCAGGTCGTCGCCCACGTGCACGACGACCTGGTCGTGGAAGGCGGCCACGATGGCCTGGGGATCGTCGAGGGTGACCCGGCGCCGGAAGACCGAGAGGGTGGCGGCGGCCACCAGCTGGGCCACGACCTCGTCCTCGTGGCCCTCCTCCATGGCCTCGACCTCGATCTTCCCCTGGGTGGAAGGGACGAGGGAGGCCAGGTCGCTGACACGGGGGACGGCGACGGGCTCGCCGGTGCGCAGGGCCCGGCGCACGGCCGAGGCGACGAGCGTCTCGTAGTTGGCGATGGAGAGGCGCACCGAGACACCGCTGCGCTGGTTGAGGTGGGTGCTGCGCCGGGCCAGCTGGCTCAGCTCGGCCACCACCTCCTTCATGAAGGGCGGCACGCTGACCGGCACGCCGGCCGTCGGGAGGTCGGCCTCGTGCTCCATGATGCGCACTTCGGTCACGGTCTCGTAGGGGTAGTGCGTGCGGATCTGCGCGCCGAAGCGGTCCTTGAGCGGCGTGATGATGCGGCCGCGGTTGGTGTAGTCCTCCGGGTTGGCCGTGGCCACGAGCATGATGTCGAGGGGCAGGCGGATCCGGTGACCCCGGATCTGCACGTCGCGCTCCTCGAGGATGTTGAGCAGGCCGACCTGGATGCGCTCGGAGAGGTCGGGCAACTCGTTGATGGCGAAGATGCCCCGGTTGACCCGCGGGATCAAGCCGTAGTGGAGCGCCATCTCGTCGCTGAGGTAGCGACCCTCCGCGATCTTGATCGGGTCGACCTCGCCGATGAGGTCGGCGATGGAGGTGTCGGGGGTGGCCAGCTTCTCGCCGTAGCGCTGCGAGCGATGGGTCCAGGTCACCGGCAGGGCCTCGCCCAGCTCCTCGAAGCGGTCGAGGGCGTAGCGCGAGACCGGGTGGTAGGGGTCGTCGTTGATCTCGGAGCCGGCGACGATGGGCATCCACTCGTTGAGCAGGCCGACGAGGGATCGGATGACACGGGTCTTGGCCTGGCCCCGCTCGCCCAGGAGGATGATGTCGTGTCCGGCCAGGATGGAGTTCTCCAGCTGGGGCACGACGGTCTCGTCGAAGCCGAGGACTCCGGGCACGAGGGTCTTGCCCTCGGCGATCAGCTTGGCCGTGTTCCGCCGCATCTCCTCGGCCACCGAGACGGACTCCCAGCCGCTGGCGCGGAGGTCGGCCAACGAGGTCGGGAGGTCGGCCGGGGCCTTGAGGCCGCCGGGATCCGGGGTGGCCGAAGGGTCGAAGTGGTCAGTCGAGCCGCTCATTGGACCGAGCCTACGCCGCGTGCCTCTGTGGCGGCGCGGCGAGCTGGCGGTCGTTCGTCGTCAGACCCCGGACGGCCAGCCGCGGCGTCTGCGCTTCAGGAAGGCCACGCGACCTGGACGGGGAGGGCGGAGCCGAAGGGATTCTGTGAGTAGAACTGGCCGTTCCCGAGGTCTCCCTGTGCACCGGCGCCCCAGCAATTCACTCCGCCCGAGGTGAGCATGGCGCAGTAGCCGTCCTGGTCGCCGGTCAGGCTGGCCACACCCGAGAGCGCGCCGGTCCCGCTGAGGCTCTTCACCTGGACGGGGAGCGCGGAGCCGTCGGGGAACTTGCCGTTGCCGAGCTCTCCCTGGCCACCCGCCCCCCAACAATTCACCCGGCCGGTGGCGAGCAGGCCGCAGGTGCCCATGCCGTCGCCCGTCATGGTGGCGACGCCCGAGAGCGTCCCGGTCCCGCTCACACCGACCACGGGGACCGGGGTGGCCGAGTCCGAGAACTGCCCGTTGCCGAGTTGGCCGTTGGTGCCGGCGCCCCAGCACGCGACGTTGCCCGCGGTGAAGGCGCAGTAGCCATCGGAGTCGCCCGTCAGGCTGGTGACGCCTGCGAGCCTGCCGCTCCCGTCTGTGCCGACCACGGAGACGGGGACGGCCGAGCTGGTCGACGGGGGCCCGTTCCCGAGCTCGCCATTCTGGCCGAAGCCCCAACAGGCCACCCGACCTGAGGCGAGCAGGGCGCAGTAGGCGCCGGTGGCGTCGCTGGTCAGGCTCGAGACACCCGAGAGTGTGCCGCTGCCGCTCGTATCGACAACGGCGACCGGGGTGGCGGAGCCGTCGGGGCTGCCTTGGTAGAACTGCCCGTTCCCGAGTTGGCCGTTGGCGCCGGCCCCCCAGCACACCACGGTGCCCGTGGTCAGCACGGCGCAGTAGCCGTTTCCGGCACCGGTCACGGTGGCGACACCGGAGAGCGCGCCGGCTGCCGTCGGTGTCTTGCACCTGGACCGGGAGCGCGGAGCCGTTGGGGGCCGCCGAATAGAACTGGCCGTTGCCGAGCTCGCCGTCGGGTCCGTACCCCCAGCAGTCCACGCCGCCCGAGGTGAGGACGGCGCAGTAGCCCAGGCCGCTGCTGGCCAGGCTCGTGACACCGGAGAGCGGGCCGCTGCCGTCGGTGTCCTTCACGGGGACCGGAGTGGCGGAGCCGTTGGGAAAGGCCGTGTAGAACTGGTTGTTCCCGAGCTCGCCGAACTCGCCGAAGCCCCAGCAGTCCACGCCGCCAGAGGTGAGCAGCGCGCAGTAGCCGTATCCGCTTGCGTCACTCATGAGGCTCTCGACGCCCGTGAGGGTACCGCTGCCGCCCACTCCCTCCACCTGGACCGGGCTGGCGGAGCCGCCGGGGCCGTTGGGGTCGTAGAACTGCCCGTTGCCGAGCTCGCCGAACTCGCCCAGTCCCCAACACTGCACCGAGCCCGAGGTGAACAGGGCGCAGTAGCCGTCGCCGTCGCTGGCCAGCGAACGCACGCCGTTGGGGACGCCACCGGGTTCGACCTTGACGTTGACTGACATCGACGTCTTGCCGCCGAACCCCTTGGCCATGACGGTGATGTCGTAGCGGACGGCCGTCGACGACGGGTTGGCCGCCAAGACGAGCGCGTCCTTCAGCGTGCCGCCGTCACACGGGACCAGACCCGCACCGGAGAGCGGCGCCGGCGAGGAGGTGACCTTGCAGGTCTGGGCGTTGGCGACCACGGCCGAGACGGTGACCGTCCCGCCCGCGGCGACCACCTTCGACGGCTTCGCCGTCAACGCGGAGATGACCGGCGGCGGTGGGCCCAACGTTGTCGCTGCCGTCGTCGTCGCCGCACCCGACGTGGCGAGCGCACCGGTCCCGACTCCCGCCAGAGCAGAAAGCGTCGCGAACCAGACCAGCCAGTGCCGTACCCCCACGATGGACCCCCCCGGGTAGAGCCGGAACGGTAGCAGTGCCGGTCGTGCCGATGCTGGAGGCGCGCGGTGACGGCGCAAGTTTTCATCAGCAGTTTCCTCTGTCTTCGCGTTGTCACTGCAACTACTTCACTGCAACTACCTCTTCGTGCCGTTCGAGAACGACCTCAGCCGGAATTCAGGGCGCGGTGACGACAGGTTGCACCACGCCGCGCAGCAGTTGGTCGGCCAGGGCGCGGGCAGGCCGGGCCAACGCGCGGTCGCCGCGCTGCGCCAACGCGATCGTGCGGCTGAGCGTCGGGCCGGTGAAGGGAACGGCGACCAAAGAGCCGTCACCGGGCAGGGCGATGGCCGGGACCACGGCGGCGCCCAGACCGGCGGCCACGAACGAGAGGACGCCGGCCATCTCTCCGCCCTCGCTGACCAGGTGCGGCTCGACGCCGGCGGCCAGGCAGGCCGCCAAGGTGACCTCGCGCAGGTCGTAGCCCTCGCGGAACATGACCAGATCGAGGCGGTCGAGGTCGCGCACCTTGACCCGGCGCCGCAGGGCCAGAGGGTGACCAGGGGCGAGGGCCAGGACGAGTGGGTCGTCGAAGAGCGGCGTCGTCTCGACCAGCGGATCGGTGACCGGCATCACGACGAGCGCCAGGTCGACCTCGCCCGAGGCCACCTGGGGCACGAGCTGGTGCGACCCGGCTTCGACCACGGACAGGTCGATGCCCGGATGGCTGTGGTGGAACGCGACCAGCGCTGGGGCCAGCACGCTGGTGATGAGGCTGGGGGTGGCTCCCACGGCGAGCCGACCCCGGGCCATGCCCGAGAGGGCCCGGGCCTCGGCACCGGTCGCCTCGACGTCGGCCAGGACACGCTGGATGAAGGGCAGGAGCGCGCTGCCGTCGGGGGTGAGGGTGACCAACCCCTGCCCGGGGCTGCGATTGAAGAGGACGACGCCGAGCTCCTGCTCGAGGAGGCGGACCTGGCGCGAGAGCGAGGGCTGGGCCAGGTGGAGCCCGGCCGCGGCCCGGGTGAAGCTCTGGTCCTCGGCCACGGCCAGGACGTAGGCCAGCTGGTGCAGTTGCATGATTCAGAGCTTAACGCTCTGAATTTGATGCTCTTTATGTCTTTGACGTGCGGTCGGTGCCGCCGTATCGTCGCAGGGTCGCCACGACTTGCACCTGCGCAAGAGTGGTCTGGAATGATTTGGCGGCCGCGGTGGTGAGCCGGGCCTGAGGAGGTCGGAGTGACGGCGACGGTGGACAACGCAACCGCGACTCCGGTTGCCATCGGAGGCGCGAGGGGTGGGCCCGACCAGGCCACCCTGCGCAAGGACACCTGGTGGGTCGAGCCCGTGGTGACGGTGGCGGTGCTCACCTCGTTCGTCATCTACTCGACCTGGGCCGCGTTCGTGGGCAAGGACTACTACGCCGGGGTCGCCTTCAACCGGGACCTGATTTCGCCCTTCTACTCGCCCTGCATCGCCCAGAGCTGCGTGGCGGGCAGCCACACCTTCGGGACCCTGCCCTTCTGGAGCTGGTCGCCCGCGCTGCTCATCTTGATCTTCCCGCTCGGCTTCCGCCTCACCTGCTACTACTACCGCAAGGCCTACTACCGGTCCTTCTGGTGGTCGCCCCCGGCCTGCGCGGTGGCCGACGCCCACGGCAGCTACAGCGGTGAGTCCCGCTTCCCGCTGATCCTCCAGAACATCCACCGCTACTTCTTCTGGCTGCTGCTGATCTTCAACGCCATCCTGACCTACGACGCGATCCTGGCCTTCCGCCAGCCCTACCTGGTCAACGGCGTGGAGCACGTGCACATCGGGTTCAGCCTCGGGACGGCGGTGCTGCTGGCGAACGCGGTGTTCCTCTGGCTCTACTCGCTGTCGTGCCACGCCTGCCGCCACTTCTGCGGCGGCCAGGTGAAGTCCTTCGCCAAGCACCCCACGCGCCACAAGCTCTGGAAGTTCGTCACGCCGCTCAACGCGCGCCACATGCGCTTCGCCTGGATCAGCCTCTTCGGCGTGGCCCTGTGCGACCTCTACGTGCGCCTGGTGGCCAGCGGCACCATCCACGACCCCGGCTTCCACTTCTAGGGGGCGACGTATGGCCGATTACGAGATCCACGACTACGACGTCATCGTCATCGGGGCCGGCGGCGCCGGGCTCCGGGCCACCATCGAGGCCAAGGAGCGCGGCCTGCGCACCGCCGTCATCTGCAAGTCGCTCCTCGGCAAGGCCCACACGGTCATGGCCGAAGGCGGCATGGCCGCCGCCATGGGCAACGTCTGGAAAGAGGACAACTGGCAGGTCCACTTCCGCGACACCATGCGGGGCGGCAAGATGCTCAACAACTGGCGCATGGCGCAGATCCACGCCATGGAGGCCCCGGACCGGGTCTACGAGCTGGAGCGCTGGGGCGCGCTGTTCGACCGCACCAAGGACGGGCGCATCTCCCAGCGCGACTTCGGCGGTCACCGCTACGCCCGCCTGGCCCACGTCGGTGACCGCACCGGCCTCGAGCTCATCCGCACGCTCCAGCAGAAGGTGGTCTCCATGGGGACCGACGTCTTCATGGAGACCAAGATCGTCCGGCTCCTCCATGACGCCGACGGACGCATCTCGGGCGCGGTGGGCTACAAACGGCCGACGGGTGAGATGGTCGCCTTCACGGCCAAGTCCGTGATCCTGGCCACGGGGTCGATCGGGAAGTCGTGGATGTACACCTCGAACTCGTGGGAGTCGGTGGGCGACGGCCACGCCATGGCCATCTGGGCCGGCGCCGACGTCATCGACATGGAGTGCGTGCAGTTCCACCCGACCGGCATGGTCTGGCCTCTGTCGGTGCGCGGCATCCTCGTCACCGAGGGCGTGCGCGGCGACGGCGGCGTGCTGCGTAACTCCGAGGGCACCCGCTTCATGTTCAACTACGTGGCCGACATGTTCCGGGCCGAGACGGCGGAAACCGAAGAGGAAGCCGACGCCTGGTACGACGATCACATCAACAACCGGCGCACGCCCGACCTGTTGCCCCGCGACGAGGTGGCCCGGGCCATCAACTCCGAGGTCAAGGCGGGCCGGGGCACCCCGCACGGCGGCGTCTACCTCGACATCGCCACGCGGCGCTCGGCCGAGTACATCCGGCGCCGCCTCCCCTCCATGTACCACCAATTCATGGAGCTGGCCGGCGTCGACATCACGGCCCAGCCCATGGAGGTCGGGCCGACCTGCCACTACATGATGGGCGGGGTGCGGGTCGACGCCGAGACGCAGGCGGCCACCGTCCCGGGGCTCTTCGCCATCGGTGAGGTGTCGGGGGGCATGCACGGCGCCAACCGCCTCGGCGGCAATTCGCTGTCGGACCTCATCGTCTTCGGGCGGCGGGCCGGCATCGGGGCCAGCGACTTCGCCGAGGGCCGTGGCGGCGAGGTGAAGGTCGACCCGAAGAGCATCGAGTCGGCCATCGACGAAGCCTTCGCCCCGTTCGGGCGCGAGGACGGCCACAACCCCTACGACGTCCAGCACGAGTTGCAGGAGACCATGCAGGCACTCGTCGGAATCATCCGCACCGGGCCCGAGCTCGAGGAGGCCCTGAGCAAGCTCGAGGACCTCAAGCAGCAGACGGCCAAGGTCCAGGTGAAGGGTGGTCGGGCCTACAACCCGGGCTGGAACCTGGCCACCGACCTGCCCTCGATGATCACGACGTCGATCGCCGTCGCCCAGGGCGCGCTCAACCGCAAGGAGTCGCGGGGCGGGCACACCCGCGAGGACTTCCCGGGGCCCGACCCCGAGCTGGGCAAGGTCAACTTCGTGCAGCACCAGACCGGCGAACACGGCTACCTGGCGCCGATCGCCATCGCACCCGAGCCCCTGCCGGAGATGCCGGCCGAGCTGAGGGTGCTCTTCGAGGAGGGACACTGATGGCCGACGCGGTGACGATGCGGATCTGGCGGGGCGACGACCAGGGCGGCCGGTTCACGGACTACGTGGTGCCTGCGGTCGAGGGTGAGGTGGTGCTCGACGTGATCCACCGCATCCAGGCCGGCGACGCGCCCGATCTGGCCTGCCGCTGGAACTGCAAGGCCGGCAAGTGCGGCTCGTGCTCGGCCGAGATCAACGGCCTGCCCCGCCTCCTGTGCATGACCCGCATGGACACGCTGCCCGAGGGCGAGCCGGTCACGGTGGCGCCCATGAAGACGTTCCCGATCATCCGCGACCTGGTGACCGACGTCTCCTTCAACTACGAGGTGGCCAAGACCATCCCCGCCTTCAAGCCGGGTCCCGAGCCCGAGGGCGGCTACCGCATGATGCAGGTCGACGTGGAGCGGGGCCAGGAGTTCCGCAAGTGCATCGAGTGCTTCATGTGCCAGAACGTCTGCCACGTGATCCGCGACCACGAGGACAACAAGCCCAAGTACGCGGGCCCCCGCTTCTTCATCCGCTTCGCCGAGCTCGAGATGCACCCGCTCGACGTGAACGACCGGCGCGAGCTGGCCCACGACCAGGGCCTCGGCATGTGCAACATCACCAAGTGCTGCACCGAGGTCTGCCCCGAGCACATCAAGATCACCGACAACGGCATCATCCCGATGAAGGAACGCGTGGTCGATGCCCGCTACGACCCGGTGGCCTGGCTCGGGCGCAAGATCACGGGTCGCAAGAAGAAGACCGCGGAAGAAGCCGCCGCCGGCTGAGCCGGAGCCCCGGCCCGCCGTGGTCGGGCGCCGGCGCCCAGCCGCACCGTCGCATGGCCCGTTACCTCTCGCCCGAATGGGTGCAGTCCTTCGACGCCGCTCTGGGCGCGCTGGACCTGCACGACGCCATCACTCAGGCCGGCGCCGGGTCGCTCGCCGCGGCCGACGGCACCTTCAGTGTCCTCCAGGTGGTGACCGGCGCCCCCGATGGCGGCGGCGACCGCCGCCTGCTGCTGCGGGTGGCCGAGGGGCGGGCCCACCTGAGCCTCGATACGGAGGGCACGGCGTCGGGCTCGGCCACGATCGTGCTCGGCTACGAGGACGCGCTGGCCCTGGCCCACGGGCGGCTCGATCCGGCCGACGCGCTGGCCGAGGGCCGTATCCGCGTCCGCGGTGACCTGGCCGCTCTGGTGGCGGGCCAAGAGGTACTAGCCGCCGCGGCGACCCGGCTCGGCCCTGCTTTGGCGGAGCTGACCGACCCGGCCCTTCCGGCCGACCCGGCCGACCCGGCCGGCCCCGCCTGAGCCGGACGTGGCTTGGGCATCCTCGTCGCGCCCACCCGCATTCGGCGGGCGTTACGCCGGGCAGGTCGCGGTCGTCACCGGGGCCTCGCGGGGCCTGGGCGAGCAACTGTGCCGCGACCTGAGCGGGGCCGGTGCTGTCGTGGTCGGGCTGGCGCGCGATGAGGCGCGGCTGAGGGGGTTGGCGGCGCAGCTGGCCGCGATCTCGCCGGGTTCGCGCACCGAGGTGTGCGACGTGGCCGACACCGCCGCGCTGCGCGCCGTGCTGGAGCGGACCGAGCGCGACCTCGGTCCGGTGGACGTCATGGTGAACAACGCGGCCACGGATCCGGGCATCCGGCTCGTCGAAATCACGGAGGGGGATTTCCGCCACACCTTCGACGTGAACTTCTTCGCCCCGGTGGCGGCGACGCTGGCTGTCCAAGGGACCATGGCGGAGCGGGGCCGCGGCATCATCGTCAACGTGTCGTCCGATGGCGGGCGGCTGCCCTCGCCCGGGCCCGGTGCCTACCCCTCGTCCAAGGCCGCGCTCTCGGCCTTCAGTGAGTCCATCTCGTTCCGGCTCGGACCCAAGGGCGTGCACGTGCACGTGGTGTACCCGGCGTTCATGGCGACCGACCTCGGCCTCGATGCCCTCGGGAGGGGATTGCGCCGGCCGCCGCGCCTGATGACGCGCTCGGTCGGGACGGTCTCGCGGCGGATCCTGGCCCGGGCCGGCGGGCCGTCCCTCGAGATCAGCGTCTCGGGCCTGATCGACGCCGCGATGGTCTTCCGCGACCTGCTCCCCCGCCCGTACCACCGCCTGCGCAGGAACTGGTAGCCGTTCGCTCAGCTGGACCGATGCTCGCAGTGTTGCGATTGGCTGACGATTTCACCCCAGTTGGGCGGCTTTTGACCTGGCTCGCGAGCGAACGAAAGGTGACGCGGGTAAGTTGTCCGGACCGGCTCGCAGAGGTCGGGCCGGTGGTAGGAGGACGACGTGCATCGGCCGATCGACGACCACTTCCTTTTGAAGTACCGGAGCCTCCTGGACGCCGAAGACGTGGCGTTCGACGAGCTCGAGCACGCGTGCGAGGAAGGCGACCGCACGCAGTTCGACAAGGACATGGTCGATTGGCAGCACGCCCTCGAACACAAGCTGGCCTTCCTGGCCAACAACGGGATCGAAGTGAAGCTGCCCGTCCTGGGCTGACCCGCTCCCCGGTCCGGAGTACCGACCGGCCGGACGTCATCGCCGTGGCGTTGGGCTGTTGCCCTGGGGACGCGCGGCGCTCAGAATGGCGCGCGTGTCGACCTCCAAGTCACCCGCGCCTGAGGGATCCAAGAAGCCCGGCGAGTCCGGCGAATCCGGGAAGGGCGAATCCGGGAAGAAGGACCGGGCCAAGCACAAGGCCGGCACCCCGGTGTCAGCGGCCCCGGCGGGGCCGACCAGCCGGGTCAACATTGCGCTGCCCTTCTCGCAGATCCGGATGGAGGAGCCCAGCCAGGAGCTGGCCGATGTGGTGGCCCTGATCGGGGACCTGGTGGCCGCCCTGAGGGACACGCTCAGTGCCACCCAGTACGAGGAGTTCGAAGCCCAGGTGGATTCGCTACGGGCCCGGCTGCGCTGAGCCGCTCCCGGCGAGCCGATTCCCGAGGCCGACCGAGTCGGCGAGGTCGGCGATGGTGCGCTCGAAGTACAGGCCGGGGTCGAGGATTGTCTTTCGCCAGTGCCCGAAGACCTCGAGGCTGACGGCGCCGATCATGGTGGTCCAGGCCTGGACGGCGAGCACCACGACTTCGGCCCGCATGCCGGGGAAGAGGCTCTCGGTGACCGGGGCCACCGCCTCGGCCAGCTCGGCGGACACGGGCGCGGTGTCGCGGACCGAGTCGAGGCGCCCAGCCATTTCGGCCTCGACGACGGGGCGCACCATGGCGGCGGCGGTGCGGGCGTACGGGACGACGGTGTCCTCCGGCGCCTCGTAGCCCGGGACGGGCGTCCCGAAAATGAGCCCCCACTCGTACGGACGGGCCAAGGCCCAGCGCCGGATGGCCCAAGGCACGTGCGCGAAGCGTTCGACGTCGGATTCCTCGTGGCGGGCGGCCTGATCGGCGGCCTCTTCGGCGCACTGGGCCAGGGATTCGTAGGCGGCGAGGATGAGGGCGCTCAGCAGGGCGTCGCGCCCGTCGAAGTACCGGTAGAGGGCGGAGGGGGCCATGCCCAGGTCACGGGCGACCGAGCGCAACGAGAGGGCGGCGGCCCCGTCCCGGGCGAGGTGATCGCGGGCCACGGAAAGGATTTCCCCGGTCATCTCCTCCCGGACCCTCTCCCGGGCGGTACGTGGTGCTGCTGTCGCAGGCATGGACGTCAGTGTGACCGTTCCGATCCGTGAACACAAGTACTTGACAAGAACATTGTTCACGTCTAGTATCACTGTTCATGGACACCACCGAGGAGGACACCATGAGCACCATCACCAACGCCCCCGAAACATCGGCGACGGCCGCCCACTACAAGCGCCCCGGCTGGTTCACCCAACACGTCTTCAACACGTCGATCGCCGGCCTGACCCGCCTGGGTGTGAGTGTCTGGGGCTCCCGGGTGCTCGAGCACCGGGGCCGCACCAGCGGCGACCTCCACCACACCCCGGTCAACCTGCTGAGCCTGGACGGAACCCAGTACCTCGTGGCCCCCCGGGGGGTGACCCAGTGGGTGCGCAACGTGCGCCACTCGGGCGGCCACATGGTGTTGATCCTGGGCCGGCGCCGCCAGATCTGCCAGGCCACCGAGATCCCGCCGGCCGACGCCGTGCCGGTCCTGCGGGCCTACCTGCGCCGGTGGAAGTTCGAGACGGGCCAGTTCTTCGACGGCATCAGCCCTGACGCCACGGACGAGGAGTGGGCGGCGGTCGCGCCGAAGCACCCCGTCTTCGAAGTCCGCTGATTCGTCCGGCCGCGACCAGGGACAAGACCCTCGTCGTCGCTAGCGCCCTGTCGCCGCACGAGGCGCCGTGGTGCTCGTATGCCCGGCTCCCGAATGTGACAGCCAAGACGGCGGATGCGCCTTCGCCGGGCCATCCCGTCCCTCGTCGGGTGTGCCGTCCTCGCGTCGGCATTTCTCGTCGCGCCGAGCGTCGCTCAGGCGACCGACACGCCACCACACGACTGTCATTCAGACGGCGACGTCGTCGAACACCACGACTGACTTCACCGCTCACCAGCGACGGTGCGCCCTGGTCCCGGGAATTCTGAGGTTGGCGCCAACCTCTGATTGGTCGAGACCGGCCTCACGCGTCACTATTGCTTCGATGACTGACGGGACGGGCGTCCACACGGGAAGCCACGTGGACCTGGTCCACCGCACGCTGGTCGCCTACAGCCGGGCGCTGACGCGCTTCAGCACCCGAGGCGCGCTCGAGGATCGCGACGGCATTGTGCTGTGCGCCGGCGGCACCTGGATCCCGATGATCGCCAACACCGCGTTTCGTCGAGAGCCAGACGTCTCGGCGACCGATCTGGTGAACCGGGCGGACGCCTTCTTCGGTGCAATGGGTCGGGGCTACACGGTGTCGGTACGCGACAACGGCGAGGACGAGGACCTCCGGGCCGCCTCCCTGGCCGCGGGACTCGAGCTGTTCGGATCGGAGACGCCCGACATGGTGTGTGCCGGGCCTCTCCCCGAACGGCCGGCACCGCCGGGCGTTGTCCTGCGTCAGGTCGACGACTTGGAGGGCGTGCGGCAGTTCGCGGCGGTGAACTCGGCCGCCTACGCCACCTACGGCATGCCGCCCGAGGTGCACCCAGACCTGTTCGACAATCCGGGCGCCGTCCTCGAGGACCCCGCCGCCCACATCGTGCTCGCCTCGGACGAGAGCGAGCCGGTGGCCACCGCACTGGTCTACGAGAGCGACGGTGCCGCCACCGTGCAGTGGGTCGGGACGCGGCCCGGGTCCCGCGGTTCCGGACTCGGCGCCCTCGTCACGGTCTGGGTCACGAACCTGGCCTTCAGCCGGGGCGCCTCGTCCGTGTCGCTCCAAGCCTCTCCGATGGGGGCGCCGGTGTACCTCGAACTGGGTTACGAAACGGTCCATCAGCACGTCGAATACGTCCGCATGCCCACACGACCAGCCTGAACCCGACGTATTGGTCCGTCTCGGGATCGGTCGGGTCAAGCGGAGACGGTCCGCTCCACAACCTCAATCAGACAAGGCCAAAAGGCAGTTGCAATCGCGCGCTCTCCGAACTTGCCAATCGGGTGTGCGCGAGAACTGATTGGCTACGACGCCGGCGGCGTACCGGTACCGAGCCGAGACCGAAAGGACCGCCGCAATCTTCCGAGCTTCAGGCGGGCCATTCGGGCAGTGAGCACTGAGCTCGTGGCTAAGACAGATCGGACAAGCGCCGGCCAGCGGTTCGAATCATTCGGAATCGCGACGACGTCGAGAAGTGGCAGTGGGAGGATGAGCCGGGAGGCGAGGCTCCGACTCTTCAGGCTCGGGAGGCGGCCCGCCTCGAAGACGTCCTCTTGCCCGCTTCTTTGGTGGAGGTTCACAAGGAACGAGTAATCAAGTCCCGCAAATTGGCCAACGACTTCCCGCACATCGCTTCCGGTACCCGTCTCGAAGATGACGATGGGCCGGTCACGGTGAAGCAGCTCTCGCGCTGACCGAAGAACCTCCGCCTCCATGCCCTCGACGTCAATCTTCACCAACGCCACACTGGATGTCGCTACGTCGTCCAGTTTCACTCCGGGGAACTTGACTTTGAGATCCCCGCCCTTGCTACCGAAGCGGGCGGAACCGGTGTTCCCGGCGTGCGCACCCAGAAACTTGGCCTCTCCCCCCGCTAACGCTCGGATGGATTGGACTCGATCGGTGAGGTTGTTCCGCTCGAGGTTGCGCTGGAGCAGGGCGTAATGCTTTTCCAGTGGCTCAATGGCAATGACCTGTCCGGTTGGGCCAACTGCCCGGGCGATAGGAATCGTGTATGTCCCGATGTGGGCACCTACGTCGATAGCAGTGTCGCCAGACCGCAAGAGGGACAGGAGAAGCGCAAGGTCAGATCGCTGGTGGGCGCCGCACTCATTCAACTGATCTGTGATCAGATCCCCTGCGAAGCTTTCAAGCGAGCCCCACGGGGTCGTGACAATTTCAGTCTCCACCGCTGGGCTTCCCCTCCCGTTGTGCTCCTTCGACGTTATCGCACTCGGGCCTCGCTCACGTGCCCGACGAGGCCTGGCAGAGCGACATGACCCGTTGGCGCTCGATGGCGACGTCGCCGTCGAGATCGTCAATTTCATCGACGACGACTGACGCCTCCAGGTTGCGTACGAACGCGATCCGATCGTCACCGAGGGCTGCATCGGGGCCGCCGATTGCCGCTATCTCCTGCGCCGACTCACCCAGTCGCCGATCGCGTGATCGCGCCTGGGGAAACAATCCCGACGGTCGCTTAGACGGTGGCCACCACAATGAGGGTGTCCATGGCGAGGCGCGGCGGCAGGACGTGCTGTGCCGAATAGGTTGCGACCTTGCGCAACCGCGTCGGGCTGGTATGCCCGGTGAAGGAGATCTCGACACGTGCGAAGTCGGAGCGCTCGATGACGGCGCGCAACGTGTCCTCGCAGAACCAGCACGTGTGCTCGGGGTGCACTTGACCGTGGCCGCCCCAGCGATAGACGAAGTTCCCCACATAGAAGGCGTTCGGCGTCGTGAGGACCAGCCGCCCGCCCGATCCGAGGTGGCGGCGCGCGCTGGCCAAGAACCCCTCGACGTTGCCCAGGTGCTCAATGAGCTCGCCGGCGAACACCGTGTCGAAGGTACGCCCGAGATCGAAGTTCTGGGCGTCGGCCAGGAGCACGGTGAAGTCCTGGGCCTGCAACTCGCGGATGGTGCCCTCGTTGATGTCGATCCCGACCAGGTCCGGGACTTGCTCGTGGAGGAGGCCAGTGCATCCAGTCCGGCTTCCCGTAGCGCGACGCGCACCCCACGTCGAGCACCGACCTCCCGGTGATCAGTGGGCTGACAACGTCGAAGCGGTCCTGTAACGACCCGGTGCCCCAGGCGGCATGGCCCCATTTGGGTTGGAGGAAGTGACCGGTGGCACCACCATCCGAAGGGATCCTCACGGCTGCGAGCTCCGCTTGTCTCGTCACTGAGCACCCACTTTCGCCTCACCTCGGGGTCGGGTGGACCCGAGGGACCGCTACCGCCAGTGTGACCAAGGCGGCCTCAGCGCCAGACGCCAGCTGCTCGGGGCGTCCTCACGTGGCCCCGAACTCGGAGAGCGGGCCGGGACCTCAGCCGTCCCGTTCGAGCAGTCCACGGACATAGGCCGCCTGCCCGACGTGCTGGAGGCAATCGTCGGCCACGCTCACCAGCCGAACACCCAAGGTCACAGGCGGCGTCCAACGTCGGTCCACCTCCCGGTCCAACTCGGCTGCGGTCAGACCCTCGAGAAACCCAGAGGTCCGGGCATCGACCGCGCGCAGGTAGTCGATCAGAACACCGGGCCCGTCGGGCCGAACGGACCGAACCTCGGCGGCCGTGTGCCCGTAGCCGGTATTCGTCGGATCGGGTTCGAGGCCGCAGCGGGGTGCCCAGTCCCCGCCCACCCAGAGCTGGTCAGCCTCGAGCACCTCGGCGATGTGATGGTCCTGGACACGGGTCAGATGCCAAATCAGCCACCCGACCGAATTGGATCCGGGCGACGGAGCCCATGACAGTTGGTCGGCGTCGAGTCCTGCCACCGCATCAGCGGCGAGCGGGGGCACTCGCCCGTAGAGGTCTTTCAGCAGGGCGACGATGTCCATGACCTCAGACCCTACGCACCGAAAGGTCGAGAGCGTGCGGCGGCAAGGGCCTTCCCCGGATCAGTGACGAGGCGGAACTCTGGAGCTTCAGATGACCTCGGCATCGGGCTGGATGTCGTAACGGGCCTTCGCCGTGTACGCCACCAGGATGGCCACGATCCCAGTAAGGACGGCGGCAGTCTGGATGTCCCCGAAATCGGCGCCGCTCAGTTCCTTGGACTTGCTCAAGTAGTCGGCGAAGGACGCACCGAGAGGCCGGGTGATCACGTAGGCAAACCAGAACGCGAAGATGGCGTTGAAGCGGAGGAACCTCCAGCCGATCCACGGGATCAGGATCACGCCACAAAAGAGGAGCGCCGATCCGAGGAAGCCCAGTCCGAATGTGGTGGCGAAGAGATCGCCCACCGCGGTGCCCAACGCGAACGTGGCGAACACGGTGGCCCAGTAGAACCACTCGCGCCGGTTGGTCGTGATGCTGTGGATATCAAGCGTGTGCTCCGTGCGATCCCAGGAGAAGAAGACAACGGCGAGGACAACGAGCCAGAACACTGTGGTCACCGCGTAGGGCAGCCCGAGGAGGAGGTGCATGGTGTCCGCGACCCCGGTGCCTGAGGTGGCGATGGCGAGCGCCAGGTACCAGTAGCAAACGGCGCTATAGCGCCGAGACCTGAACTGGAGATAGAGGGCGGTGCAAAACAGGATCACCTCCACGAAGAAGCCCAAGACGCGGCTGGTGTTGGCCAGCCAGTCGGAGATGCCTTCGCCTGCCGCGGTCGTGGAGATCTTGATGACCCAGAAGAGAACGGTGACCTCGGGCACTTTCGCCGCGAGCGGCTGTTGGGTGAATACCCGGAGCAGTGAACGCACGGTGGGATCCTCTGGAAGGTTGGGGTGTGGATGGAGGAGCGGAGTCCTCGAGGCCCCGCCGCATCCGAAACTGTATGTCAGCTGAGCGGTTCTGATACCTCGTTTGCAACCCCAGGATTGCGTCTTGGGAGGTGCGACCTCCTCAGCCCAGCAGCACGGGAACTCCGCTGGACGCCGAGCGGTAGGCGGCATCCACCAGGCGGTGCGCCTCCACCGCCTCGGTCAGGCTCGGCTCAGGTGCGCTGCCTGCGGTGACGGCGTCGACGAAGGCCCGGTCGGCCTCGACGTAGGCCCGCACGGCCAGCCCGACCTCGTCGTCGGCCAGGGGCAGGGCATCGACCCACTCGGGCGAAGGACATGGGCGCACCTCCGTGTCATCTCCTCTCTGTAGATGGAGCGGTCCTCGGAACTCGTCGTCCAGCCACACCATCGCATCGCGACAGAACAGCTCGATGCGCCGAGTGGAGCCCCGGCTCAAGATGTTGTGCCACACGCTGGTGAGCTGCGCCTCGAACCCGGACTCGAAGCTCAAGGTGACGGCAGCCAGGTCCTCGATCCCCTCGTACCCGGCGAAGTTCCCGGTCCGGGCCGAGACCTGCCGGACGTCGCCGAAGCAGAAGCGCAAGATGTCGACGTCGTGAATGGAGTGCTCGATGAGGCACCCGCCGCCCGCCTGCTCCACGTCCGAGCGCCATTTGGAGGCGTAGTGGCCCTGGATGGGAAAGAACTGGTCGTCTCGGAAGATGGCTGCCATGGGAGCGCCAAGCGTTCCGCCGGTGACAAGGTCGCGCAAGGCGCGGAACACGGGGGCACTGCGCAGGACGAGGCCACACTGGGTGGCCAGCCCCGAGGCCGCCGCAGACTCGGCCATCGAACGGGCACCCGCCAAGTCGCGATCGAGCGGTTTTTCACAGAACACCGCGCGCCGGGCGGAGAGGGCGGCATCGACGGCCGGGCGATGGGCCGAGGTCGGCGTGCATACCCAGACCACATCGGCCCGCTCCGCCACCTCGGTCGCATCGGCCGCCAACGCGCCGCCGTCTCCACCCACCACGTCGAGAAAGCCTTGGGCCCTGCGCTGCCGCGGATCGTGGACCGTCACGATGGAGGCGTCGATCACGCCCCCGTCGATCATCGCCTTGAGTCCGAGCCCGTGGGCCCAGGCGATGAGGCCGGACCCCACGAAGCCGATGCGCATCATGGGTCGGAGGCTAGCAAGGTGTGCGCCACTCTCGTCAGACCGTGCGCTGGCCCTCTCCGCCCAGAGCCAGGACGAAGCGGGCCGCCACCATCACCAGCATGGCGATCTCGCGGCGCTCCCTGCGCCGGATGGCCACCGGCCGGCCGCCACAGACGATGAGGCCGGCGTCGGGAACGGGTTCGACGAAGACGCCCGATCGGGTCGTGTCGTTGGCCGGGTCGGCCCCACTGCGCGACCCCTCGGCGAACGCCGCCACCCATTGCACCGACGGGACGTCCTCACCATGTACCTCCACGAAGCCGCGCCACTCCTCGTCGGCCAGAGCCAGCCAGGACAGGTCGAAGAGCGCAACGAGGCGGCCGGTCAGCGCAGCCAACGCAGCGTCGGGTGTGACGGCGGACACGACGGCGGTGGCCGCAGTCAGGACCGTGTCCTCGCGGTCGGGTGCCTCGGTGAAGAGCTCGGTGACCTCTTCCACACCGACGCCGGGCACGTTGCGCACCCCGCGGCACACGGCGTCGACCGCGCCCGCCTCGTCGGGCAGTTCCACCACGAGTTCGTCGATGGCCACACCCGCCTCGCGCTCGAGTACCTCGAGACCGATCACGTTCCCCTGCACCGCGCCGATCTCTGCCGCAACGGCGCCCAGGACGCCCGGCCCGTCGGGTAGCCAGATGCGCATCCGGGTCAACATGGTCAGTGCGTCCTGGTCATGCGCACCACCACCCGCATGGCGTTTTCCGCGTTGCCGGCATAGATGCCCTTGACCGGCGGCACGTCGGAGTAGTCGCGCCCGCGCCCGACCGCGACGTGGCGCTCACCCACCTCGAGATCGTTGGTGGGGTCGTACCCCCACCACTTGCCGGTCCAGACCTCTACCCAGGCGTGGCTCTCGGCCGTGATCTCCTCGCCGATGGCGGCGTCACCGTCAGGGTGAAAGTATCCCGAGACGTAGCGGCTGGGGAGACCGACCGATCGGGACAGTGCAAGGGACAGGTGGGCGAAGTCCTGACACACCCCGGCACCGTCGGCATACGCCTCGTTGGCCGAGGTGTGCACGCCGGTGACGCCACGCATATATCGCAACGAGTCGTGCGTGTACTCGAACACGGCCCGGGCTGTGTCCAGCGGCCGCGACCTGCGCAGGTCGGTCGCTATTGAGGCCAGCTCGGCATTGGGCCGGGTATAGAGCTTGTGCGCACGGTGATCCGCCATGGTGAGGGCGGCGTCGCCCACGTCGTCCCAACTGCAGTCGTCCGGCTGTTGGGACGTCTGGGTGTCGACCAGCGCGTTGCCCGTAATGGACAGGACCTCGTGGCCACGGTCAACGTTGAACGCGACGACGTGGGTTCCCCAGTAATCCACGTACGAGTACTGCTGGGCTCCTGGCATCGTGACGATCTTCGTCTCGAGCGCGGTCTGGCGCAGCTCGGTGCGAGGTGTGAGGCGTAGCTCGTTGTAGGAGGCCCGGGCCGGAGAGTCGTAGTCGAAGCGGGTCTCGTGCACCACCCGTAGGCGCCAGCCTTCGGAACGGATCATGCCAGCCCTCCCCCGCTCCGCCATTGCGTCGGCAGGTCCTGGGCGAAGTAGCGCGCCGTCACCGCGTCGGACACGGCCGAGATGGAGGATTGCAAACGCTCGAGACGGGTCTCGAGCCCGCGGGCCAGGGTGGCCGGAGCGGAGTACTCCAGCTCGGCTCGGGCCAGACCCACCAGGCCTCGGGCGTCCTCCCACGTGCCATCGCGCCCCGCGTTGATCTGGTCGAGGCAGTCCTCGGCCAGGGTGAGCGACGCGAAGGCCGAGCGCGGAAACAGGCGGTCGCGCAGAAGGAAATCGAGCACCCGGCCCGGCTCGACCACACCTTGGGAGAGACGCAAGTAGGGCTCGTAGCCGCCGCAGGAACGCAACAGCATGACGAGCCCGCTGTCGTGGACCTCGTCGAAGGCGACTGTGGTCAGCTGGCGAGCCACCACGTCGGTCCGCTCGAGACACCGACCCAACGTGAAGAAAAGCCACGTCTGGTCCCGGCTCATCATGGTGTCGGCCAAACCCATCATCCCGGCACACTGCGTCTTGACGAACGACAGGTAGAGGGCGGGTCCGGCCACCCGGCTCACCTCCCACTGCTGGGCCAGTTGGGACCAGGTGGCATTGATGTGCTCCCAGAACTCAACCGGCACGACATGGCGCACGGCTCGGGTGTTCTCGCGTGCCGCGGCCAGCGCGCCAGCGATGGACGTGCGCTGGTTCGGGTCGGTGGCGAGGCGCTCGGTGGCCTGCCAGAGCGTCTCGGTCCCGCTGTCGGGGAGGCCCATCACGGCGAGGAGCCGTCGGGCCGCGTGCGAACCCTCGACGTCGCCTTGCTCCAGCGCCTGGTACACCGAGACGTCGAGGATGCGGGCGGTCCCCTCGGCCCGCTCGACGTAGCGACCGACCCAGAAGATGTTCTCGGCCACCCGACTCAGCAGGGCGCGGGTCATGGCTCGGCCACGCGCCGGGGGAGGTGAGGCTCAGGGTCCTGCTCCCCTTGTTGTTGTTGTTGTTGCTGCTGCTGCACCCCGAAGTCGGATTCCGGCAGCGGTCCGACGTCCATCGGTGGGCCGGCCATGAGCGGCGTGTTCTGGCGGGGCGGGAGCACGGGCATGGTGATCCCTCCGCCCACGACCCAGGTGTCCTTGGAGCCCCCGCCCTGGCTCGAGTTCACGACGAGGCCGCCCTCACTCAGGGCCACCCTGGTCAGACCACCGGGAAGGACCCAGATGTCCTCACCGTCGTTGACTGCGAAGGGCCGCAGGTCGACGTGGCGCCGCACCATGGTGCGATCGACCCAGGTAGGTGACGTCGAGAGCGCCACCACCCGCTGGGCGATCCAGTGACGGGGGTCGGCCTCGACCTCGAGCGCCAGCTCGTCGAGTTCGGCCCCGGTGGCCGCCGGACCGATGACCAGGCCCTTGCCGCCCGAGCCGTCGACCCGCTTGAAGACGAGCTCATCGCGGCGGCCCAGCGCGTCCTTGCGCACCGAGATGTCCTGGAGGTGCATGGTCTCGACGTTGCGGAGGATCGGGTCCTCCCCCAGGTAGTAGCGGATCATCGCCGGCACGTAGGTGTAGACGAGCTTGTCGTCGGCTACCCCATTGCCCACGCCGTTGGCGATGGACACCCGACCGGCTCGCGCCGCATTGATGATCCCCGGGCAGCCGACCAGGGAATCGGGACGGAACTGGAGGGGGTCGAGATAGTCGTCGTCGATGCGCCGGTAGATGACGTGCACCGGCACCTCGCCCTCGGTGGTGCGGAGGAAGACGTCCGTGCCGTGACATACCAGGTCCCGTCCCTCGACCAGGTGCACGCCCATGAGACGGGCCAGCAGCGCATGCTCGTAGAAGGCGGAGTTGTGCACGCCCGGGGTCAGCACCACGACGGTGGGGTCGGCCACCGACGAGGGTGCAGCCCGGCGCAGCGCGTTGATCAGGCGGGCCGGGTAGTCGGTGACCATCTGAATGGGCTGGCCCCAGAAGAGCTCAGGCAGAACGCGCGCCATGGCGGCCCGATTTGCCAGCACGTAACTCACGCCCGACGGGCTGCGCAGGTTGTCCTCGAGCACGCGGAACTCGCCGTCCTCGTCGCGAATCACGTCGATCCCCGCCACGTGGATACGCACCCCGTTGGGCGGCGAAAACCCGTGGGCGGCGCGGACGAAGCCAGGCGAGCTGGTCACGACCTCGTGGGGGATCAGTCCGTCGCTGACGATCCGGGCCGCGCCGTAGACGTCGGCCAGAAAGAGCTCGAGGGCCCGGACCCGCTGGACCACGCCGTCGGAGACCGTCGACCACTCCGATGCGGTAAAGATCCGGGGCGCCACGTCGAGGGGGAAAGGCCGCTCCTCGCCGTCGAGGTCGAAGGTGACCCCCTGGTCCATGAAGGCCCGGGCCAGCCGCGAGGCCCGGGCTGAGACGTCGTCGGGACCCATCTGGGCCAGCGAGGTGGCCACGCCGACGTAGGGCTCGCGGGTGCGACCGGATCCGTCGACCATTTCGTCGAAGGCGGCCTGGGTCAGACCCCGGGCCGCTGCGCCGTATCCCTCGAACAGGTCTCCCACGGGCCTCAGAGTGCCAGGCATGTGTTTCGCCGTCATTTCACGGCCGCGAACAGCCGGTGACGGCGGCGTCTCGGATAGAGGCTGCTGCGAAACTCCTCAAGTTCCGAAGCGTACCGGGGGTATTACCCGATCAGCCCAAGCCCCTTCACGTCGTTGCGCTCGGCCTCGAGCTCGTCGGTCGTGACCTTGATGCGGTCCTGGGCGAATGCGCTGTGCGAGAAGCCCTCGACCACGGACCAACCGCCCTTGCCGTCGCTGCTGACCGGGAAGCCGAACTGGAGGCCCTCTGGAGCCCCGTACTGGCCTGAGCTGGCGACGGCGACGGAGAAGGAGTCGCCAGGGGCGGTGGTCGTGCGCAGGCTGACCACCGTGTCGATCGCGGCCGAGGCGGCCGAGGCGGCCGAGGACGAGCCACGGGCGTCGATGATGGCGGCCCCCCGCTTCTGGACGGTCGTGATGAACTCACCCTCGAGCCACTCCGTGTCGGTGATGACGTCCGTCGCGGCCTTGTCCGCCGATCTTTGCGTTGGCGAAGTCGGGGTACTGAGTGGCCGAGTGGTTGCCCCAGATGGCCACGTTGCTCACGTCGGCCACCGGTGCGTTGGCCTTGGCGGCCAACTGCGCCTTGGCCCGGTTCTCGTCGAGCCGGGTCATGGCGAACCAGCGCTCGTCCGGCACCTCGGGCGCGTTCGAGCGGGCAATGAGGCAGTTCGTATTGCAAGGGTTCCCCACGACGAGGATGCGCACGTCGGAGGCAGCGTTCTCGGCAATGGCCCGGCCCTGCGGCTTGAAAATGCCGCCGTTCACGCTGAGCAGGTCACCGCGCTCCATGCCGGCCTTGCGCGGGATGGAGCCGACGAGGAGGGCCCACGACGTGCCATCGAAGGCGGTCTTGAGGTCAGAGGTCTGCACGATGTCGTGCACCAAGGGGAACGCGCAGTCGTCGATCTCCATGACCACGCCCTCGAGCACCTTGAGAGCTGGTTCGATTTCCAGCAGGCGCAAGACGATCGGCTGGTCCTCGCCGAGCAGCTGGCCCGAGGCGATACGGAACAGGAGCGAGTAACCGATCTGACCGGCAGCGCCGGTGACGGTGACGTGGACGGGTGACTTGGCCATTGAGGCTGACCTTTCTCTCTTGCGTGATGCGTCCGTGGGTGAGGGTCTTGGGGAAGTCGTGGTGCCGGCTAGAGCCGCTCGACGACGGCCGAGGCGAACTCCGACGTCTTCACTTCGGTCGCGCCTTCCATGAGGCGTGCGAAGTCGTATGTCACGATTTTGTCCGCGATGGTCGCCTCGAGCCCGTGCACAATGTCGGCTGCGGCGTTGCTCCACCCGATGTGCTCGAACATGAGGACACCCGAGAGGAGCACGGAGCCGGGGTTCACCTTGTCCTGGCCTGCGTACTTGGGTGCCGTGCCGTGGGTGGCCTCGAAGATGCCGTGGCCGGTGACGTAGTTGATGTTGGCCCCGGGGGCGATGCCGATGCCGCCGACCTGCGCGGCCAGTGCATCGGAGAGGTAGTCCCCGTTGAGGTTGGTGGTGGCGATGACGTCGAAGTCCGATGGGCGGGTCAGCACCTGCTGCAGCGTGATGTCGGCGATGGTGTCCTTGACCAACAGCTTGTCGCCGGGGTTGCCGTCGCAGTCATCCCAGCCGATGGCGACGTCGGAGAACTCCTCACGGACCAGGTCGTAGCCCCACTCGCGGAAGGCGCCCTCGGTGAACTTCTGGATATTGCCCTTGTGCACGAGTGTGACCGACTTGCGTTTGCGCTCCAGGGCGTAGTTGATAGCGGCGCGGATGAGGCGCTTCGAGCCCAATTCCGAGATCGGCTTGATCCCGATGCCCGAACCTTCGCGGATGGGCCAGCCCATTTCGGCCCGCAGGAAGGCGGCCAGCTTGTCGGCCTCAGGCGTGCCCTCCTTCACCTCGTAGCCGGCGTAGACGTCCTCGGTGTTCTCCCGGAAGATGACCATGTCGACCAACTCGGGGTGAAGCACCGGAGAGGGAACGCCGGTGAACCAGCGCACGGGGCGCAGGCAGACATAGAGGTCGAGGATCTGGCGTAGGGCCACGTTGAGCGAGCGGATGCCGCCACCCACCGGCGTGGTGAGCGGGCCCTTGATTCCGATCAGGTGCGACCGGAACGTGTCAACCGTCTCGTCGGGCAGCCAGCTGCCCGTCTCGTCGAAGGCCTTCTGCCCCGCCAGCACTTCTTTCCAGGCCACTTTGTGACCGTGCTTGGCGGCAGCGGCGTCGAGGACCAGCTTGGCCGCGGGCCAGATGTCGATGCCGGTGCCGTCCCCCTCGATGAACGGGATGATGGGCTCGTCGGGGACGACCAAGTTGCCGTCGTCGCCCATGCGGATGAGATCTGCCATGGCCCGGATGCTATGGGCCGGAGCCGGGAGTGCCTAATTCAGGTGCTCAGGACGGGTGGGGTCGCCTCTGGGAGCACCCCGGCCAGACGGCCCGTACTGCGCAGAATCGGCGCCGAGGGTGGCCGCCACCCAGCCCAGGGCCGCGTCACGCTCGATCGCAGTACCCCAAGCGGGGTCGATCACTCCACGTCTATTCGGCCTCGACGGGGATCGACGACAGCACCATGGCGCCTTCCCGTGGCGGGGCCTGAGGTAGCTGTCATACGGGCACGTTGGCTACCCGCGCACAGGACCAGTCGGGCTCAGCAGATCGGATCCTTCACTCGAGCCGTTCTCCCCGGGGAATTCGTTTCGGCTCAGCACGATGTTCTGATAGGCCGAACCAGCCAGAACGGCATCACGATCACCGAAGTCCGCGATACTCCCGTCGCTCAGAACGAGGAGCTGGTCGCACTGGGCCGTCGTCTCGATGCGATGCGAGATGATCACGATAGTGACACGGCCTCTGAGCTCGGAGAGGGTCCGGCGGATCAGCTTCTCCGTGCGTCCGTCCACCGCACTCGTCGGCTCGTCCAAGACGATGAGCTTCGGGGAGCCCGCCAGGGCACGGGCGATGGCGAGGCGTTGCTTCTGTCCTCCGGAGATGGCACCGCCACTCTCACCCACGAACGTGTCGTATCCCGAGCTCATCCGGACAACGTCCTCGTGAAGGTGCGCTGCCTTTGCTGCATCGATGGCCTCCTGATCCTCGATGTCACGGAAGAACTTGATGTTGTCCATCACAGAGCCCTGCAAGAGCACCGGTTCTTGAGGCACCAGCGCCACGAAGTTGTGTGCACTGCCCTTGGCGATCATGGCCGCGTCGACGCCGCCGATCGTCGCCCGGCCCCTCGTTGGCTCGCGTAGGCCCAGGAGGAGTTGGCTGATGGTCGTCTTGCCGCTGCCCGACGGTCCGAGCATCCCGACGATTTTCCCCTCCGCGATCCGCATGCTGATTCCGCGGAGGGCAAGCGTCACCCCGTCGTAGGAATACTCCACGGATTCGAAGTTCACTTCGAAGGCATCGGGCACCGGCTCATCAGCATGTATGCGAGCGGCATCGAAACGATTGATGTCGTACATCAGATCCTCTAGGAGGCCTTGAGAACTCCGGTAGCTCTGAATCGAGCCTTGGATTCCTGCTCCGTAGCTGATGGATCGCATCACGAGGATGAGAACGAATCCGTTCTTGGCGAACGACTCGTGCCCAGATCCTATGAGGACGATGGCCACGACAATTCCGAGCGCGAACGTCTGATACAGCGTGGGCGCAATGTTGCCGTTGATCGCAGACCTGCGGTATATGCGACCGGTGTCCCTGACCATGCCGCGGAGGGTGTCCATGATCGAGCTCTCCACACCGAACAGGCGGAAGTCTCGGGCGAGACGGCTGTACTCCGTGACCCGTGTCGCCATGGCTCTCGTGGACCATGAGAGCTCGCGGTTGAGTCGCCTGCTGCGGGCGTTGAGCGGCCTGAGGATCTGCAGGAGCAGAAATCCGACGACAACGACGCTGATCGCCGCAACAGGATCGACTGCGACGGCCACCGCCAACAGTCCGACGGCCATCATGAGCGACTGGACTCCGGACGAAACGCTCCCGACGATGCCAGAGGTGGCCGATGAATTCTGTACGAGGAGGTGTTGAAGATGGCCGAGCCGATCGTTCGATTGAAGGGCCCAATTGGATTGAAAGAATCCATCGACGAGTCGTGTACGAGTCTTCGTCAGCGCCTGCTCTGACACCGAGGTGCTGACCAGCGTGGTCAGGATGTTGCAGATGAAGAAGAGCGGGAACGCCACGCACATGACGATCAATGCGCTGTGCGGCGTCAGGGTGGGGCCGAGACCGTGAAACGACTTTTTGCCCTCGACGTCGGCCAAGGCGACCTCTGAGATGACCAACAAGAGGGTCGCTTGAGTCAGGGAACCGATCAAGGAGAGCCCGGTGAACAGGACCATCTTGAGACGCAGGGACTTCAGACCGAGCTTTCGTATGACCTCGACCACCGAGACGGCAGGCGCGTCTGGGTTGTGGTACCGATTCCTCTTGAGCGGATCTGCTGGCTTTCTTTCTTTCATTGGTTCCGTTTCGGCGACAGGGGAGACTCCGCACTATTGGTCATGTTCATCGGCTCCCTTGGACGACATCTGAACACCCGGGCTAGTCGGCTCGGACCAGTCCCGAGCCGCGCTCCGCCTCACCCTCAGGAGAAGCCTAGGGGTAGCAGGGAACGCGCTCTGGGCCACCAAAATACTCGGACCGGGCCCAGTCGTGCGATCCCGGGCCGCCGGATTGCGAATTGTGACGCCCCCTCGTCACCTTGCGACCTGGAAAGGTTCATATCAAGTGTAAGAGAACCGTCCTCTGCCCGTTCGGCCATGGCGTACTGTCCAGTCGGCGCAGCGGAGGGGCTGAAAACGTGCATCGAGGAGATACAAATTCCGAGCCTGGAGCTGAGGTCGGCCCAGCTGCGCCGGGTGGGCGGCGCAGAGTGCTCCTCTTCATCAAGTGCCTGGGTTTCGGCGGTGCCGAACAGTTGTTGGTCCACATGGTCCGCCACCGCGACCGCGAGCGTTTCGACTACGAGGTGGCCTACATCCTCCAAAACGAGAATTCTCTCGTGCCCCAATTGGAGGAGGCCGGCGTCACGGTGCACTCGCTCGGCGCGGCCTCGAACCGCGATCTGGGTTGGGCACTGCGCCTGCGGGCCCTGCTCCGTCAGCGAAATTTCGACGTCATGCACTCCCATCTGCCATATTCGGCGACGCTCGGGCGCATGGTGGCGGCCGCAAGCATGATGCCGAGTCGGCGACCGGCCCTCGTCTATACGGAACACAGCATGTGGGACAAGATGGCCGTTGCCCTCAAAGTGCTCAACCGCGCCAGCATTGGGCTGGACGACCGCCTCCTCATGGTGTCGCATGCGGCCAAGCAATCGCTGCCGCCGGGACTACGTCGCCACGCCACCGTGGTGATCCACGGGATCGAGATGGACCAGGTGCGGCAGGCCTGGGCCGAACGCGAGACAACGCGCCGCGGGGTGCGCCAGGAGTTCGGGCTGGCCGACGACGAGTTGATGGTCTTGACGGTGGCGAACCTTCGTGTTGAAAAGGGCCTCGACGTCCTCCTCCGGGCGGCCCGGATCGTGACCCAGCGCCAACTGCCCGTGCGCTTCATCGTCGCAGGCCGGGGGCCGCTGCAGGCAAAGCTCGAGGTCGAGCACGCCAGCCTGGGGTTGGGTGATCGCTTCAGATTTGTGGGCCCTCGGTCTGACGTTTTGCGCCTGCTCGGTGCAGCGGATCTCTTCGTCCTGCCCTCGCGCCACGAAGGGCTCCCCGTGACCCTCATGGAGGCGGCGGCCATGGGCGTGCCGATCGTGGCCACCACCGTGGGCGAAATCCCAAATCTCTGGACCGATGGCCTCGACGCGCTGCTGGTCACGCGAGAGCGACCCGACGCCCTGGCCGATGCCATCACCATGCTGGTCCGGGACGCCGAGCTCCGACATCGGCTGGCGGCCGGCTCGCTCGCGAGGGGGGGTCTCTTCGATGTGACCCGGTGCGTGCGCGAGGTCGAGGGCATCTACGACGAACTCGTGCCCGCGCCCCGGGGGCAGACCGGATCACGATGACGCCCCTGAGCCCCGCCGCACCCCTGGCCGGACGCCGATTGCTGCACCTGGCGACGACCGACATGAGCCTGGCCCTCCTCCTGGGCCCCCAGCTGCGGGCCTTTGCCGACGCCGGCATGGAGGTGATCGGAGCTTCGGCTGTGGGCGCCTACGCAGGCGAGCTGGCAGCGTGGGGTATCCGGCACGAGCCGGTCGCGCACGCGACCCGTTCGAACTCGGTCGGGCAGGACGTGCAAGCACTGGCGGAGCTCGTGCGCATGTTCCGCCGGCTGCGGCCGGACATCGTGCACACGCATAACCCCAAACCGGGCGTCTACGGGCGGCTGGCCGCCAAACTGGCCGGCGTGCCCGTCGTGGTCAACACGGTGCACGGCCTCTATGCCACGCCCACCGACCCACTCCTGCGACGGGCGTTGGTCTACGGACTCGAACGCACCATCTCGATCTGTTCCCAGGCAGAGCTGGTGCAGAACGTGGAGGACATGGAGACACTCGCCCGATTGCGGGTGCCGGCACGCAAGCTGGTCCTGCTGGGCAACGGAATCGACCTCGAGCGTTTTCGACCCCAGCCCCCCGAGGTCGTGGCGGCGGCCCGCCGGTCGATGGGTGTGGCAGACGACCGCGTGCTCGTCGGCGTGGTGGGGCGCCTGGTCTGGGAGAAGGGGTTCGCCGAACTCTTCGAGGCGGCCCGCCTCCTGCGGCACGGCTGCCCCGACATCGCCATCGTGGTGATCGGGCCCGGCGACCCGGCCAAGAGCAACGCGCTGTCCGAAACCGACGTGCGGCTGGCGGAGGAGATCGGCAACGTGCGATTCCTCGGGGAACGCAAGGACGTCGAGGACCTCTATCCGGGGATGGACCTCTTCGTGCTGCCCTCCTATCGGGAAGGGTTCCCGCGCTCGGCCATGGAGGCAGCCGCGTGTGGCGTGCCGGTGGTGGCCACCGACATCCGGGGCTGCCGCCAGGTCGTTGATGACGGCACGACGGGCCTGCTGGTGGCCGTTCGGGACGGCGCCGCCCTGGCCGGCGCGATCGGGTCCTTGGCCGGTGACCCTGAGCGGCGGCGAGAAATGGGTCAGGCCTCTGTCGCCCGGGCCCGAGCCGAGTTCGATGACCGCAGGGTGATCGGGATCACCCTCGAGGTCTACGAGCGTCTCCTTGGCCAGGCGAGAAAAACCCGGCGGCGGTCGACCTCGGCGGGATGAGGGTTGCGGGGCACGCCCCGCGGGCCGAAGTGACCGGAGCCGGGCGCGGGAATCAGGACGACGCCGGATTGCCATCCGAGGCTCAGTACGGCTCGTTGTCACGGAATTGCGCGAAATCTCCATCGGCGTCCGCGCTCGGCTGGTGAGGCGACCGATTGCCGACGCGTCGCGACACACCGCGCGGCACGACCTAAGTGTCAGGTATCCACTCGGCCGGAGACCAGTCGGCCGCTTCGGCCTCATTGACCGGGTCGGCACCCCACTGCGCCGCCACGTCGTCGACCACCGCCCACTCCCCTTCATCGCTCGGTGCAGCGGTGGTGGAGCGACCCGATTCCGAGACAGGGCGCCGCAGCCGCCGTGCCAGCTGCCACGGGTACGGATACTCGCCTTCGGGGGCCAAGGGAATGGCCGGGAGGACGAAGAGGAACGGTAGGAGCAAGGATCGCTCCCGCGTGATCAGGCCGAGGTTGCCCAGCGCGGCGAAGGCATAGAGGAACACCAAGCTGTAGACGGCGCACACCAAGACGTAGGGACGTTGGAGCGAAGCCCGGAACAGAAATCGCAGCTGGCGGCGCGAAAAGAGGAATACGGCCAGGATCAACGTATTCTCGGCCGCCGCGGCCAGCTGAGTCACGCTGTGGGCGGAGATGGGCAGCGGGTCGAAGAGCACGGTGTAGACGTCGCGGGGGTAGTACAGCGGGTTGCTCGAGTACGGGACATTGCTGCTGCCGAAGCCTGCGCCAGCGCCCTGATTTCCTGCCCCCACCTTGTTCAGCGTTCCCGTCAACCCCTTCCCACCAGCCGAGTGCAAGAAGTGGGAGGCCGCGATGCCGGACACGACGACGAAGGCCCCGACAACGACGACTGCGGCGATGATGCGTATCGGTCCACGGAAAGATCGGCCCTGTCGGAACAGGCCGCGCACCACCATGGCCAACGCGAACGCCACGACGACGATCACCAGCTCGTTGGGCCGGATGACGAGGGCGAACGCACCACCGAGGATTGCGATCGGGTAGCCCAGCGTGCGACCCTGCAGGATCAGCGCCATACCGTAGGCGACCAGGCTGAGGGCCAGCAGCATGCTCGCTTCCTTGCTGACGTCCGCCGTCCAGAACGCGAGCGAGGGAAACAGGAGCACCAGCCATGCATACCGTTTGCAATTTGCCTCGGGGAACGTGGTCCGAAAGGCCAGATAGAAGATCACGGTGCCCACGAACGCGGTGAAAGCTGCGACGAGGAACGCGGCCAGAAGATTCGGCCCGACCAGCGTCATGATGACCCCTCCGTAGATGGAGGTGGCACCGTTTCCCACGATGCCGCCGATCCCCGTTCCCTGAGTGGTGAACTCGAAGTTGCGCACGTTGTCCGCCAGCAATGCGCCCTGGTGGGTGTAACGCAGCCAGTCGGCGACGCCGCCGTAGAAGTGCTTCACCACGAGGATCTGCAGCGGAGCGGACACGAGGTGCATGATGAGGCTGGCCAGCAGGACCTTGCGCAGCTTGACGTAGGAGTCACCACGGGCGACGCGTTCGACGATCAGGTACCCCAAATAGCCCAAGACCACCGCAGTCAGGAGGGCCACCGGCAAGTCGGTACCCACGTGCACTGAGGCATTCGGGCTGGAGGAAGCGGTGGACGCCGCTGTGGTGGCGAGCATGAGGTGGATCATGGGCTCACCACGGCATCGAAATTGGGCCAGCGGTCCAGTTCGAGCCAGGGATGGTTCTTGGCCAGAGCGGTGACGTCAGCCGTGTAGAGGTTGACCAGGCGCCTCCTCACGTCCTCGGGCAACGAGACTTGGTCCCGGCTTGCGCTCACCCGGCGGGACAGGCCGTCGGGCACGAATGGATCGAGGTCGAGGAAACGGAAGGTGCGCGACAGCTCGCCCACCGGGTCGGCGACGCACCGCTCGTACTGGAGAACGAGGAACCGACCGGGGGGGAACCAGGACGCCCAACCCGCCAGTTGACGGTCATAGAAGCCCCGATCGATGGCGTCCGCCCACACCTCGGGCGTGACCCGCCCGCGCTGGGCCCGGTGGTGCGACAGCCCCGAACGCAAACGCTCCACCGGGTCGCGCAGCAGCACGAGCAGGCGGGCCTCGGGTGCCGCCTGGGCGAGGAGAGCGGGCACCCAGGGCAGGTGCATGTAGTCGGGGGTCCACTCGCCTGCCACCGTGCCGGGTTGTCGAGGGAACCAGCCGTGGTACTGGGCAGCGTCCGCGGAGTCGAAGGGCTTCACGGCGAAGCGATCGAAGTAGTGGCGCTCCTTGTGCAGGCCCGGCCGGGCTGACACCTGTGGGTGGCTAACGATCAGTTCGTGCCACCAGGTCGTTCCCGCCTTCTGGACCCCGATGCCGACGAACTCCGGCGGCCCGGCGACCTCACCGGGTTCGAGCGCTGGCGGGGTGAAGTCGAACCCCGCCTCCCACGGTGCGTAGCGACCACCTGCATGAAGAAGGGCCAGCCGGGCTGAGGGCGGGAGCTTCGAGAAGATCTGCGCCCCAGTTTTCCGGAGTTTGCTCACTCCATTCGAGGCGGGACTGCGTGCTGGCACTCACCAGCCTCCCTACAAGACGGTGAACGGCGCGCCAAAAGTCGCCGACATCCCAGTCAAACTTAGATGAGAACGCGGCTCGTTCGCCATTCAGCCCCGGTTCCGACCAGAATGCCCTCACGATGGGGCTCCAGCCGAATTCCTTTGCCGCCGCGCCGACAGACCCGGGACCCCCCGTCATTCCCACCGCCGGGCGGGGCGCCCAGGTCTTCGCCGGCCTCGTGGACAGCTCGAGGAAGTGCTTGTGGACACACCCTGGTGAGCCTCTTCGACGGGGACCACGGGGTCCGCGTCGACCGGGCTCTTGGCCTGCCGGGCGGGGTGGCGGCCGCCAGAGGGCTCCGCCCATCAGCCTTGGCCCGCTTGGCCCGGTTGGCCCGGTTGCTCGGAGATCTCCGCCCAGACCTCGTGCTGGCCCACGGCGGCGACGCGTTCAGGTATCTGGCCCTCGCCACTCGCTCCCGCATCGCCTACTGCGTCATCGCGGTGACTGCGCTCGTACAGGTCCCGCCACGCCGTCACGCTATGGGACAGGCGGCGCGGGATCGCTGTGTCACGCGCTTTGCGCTCCCCGTCGTCGCCGACCGATGGGAGGCGCTCTTCACCTTGATGGTCTCGGCCCGGGACATGCGCCTCCCGAGGGCCGCCGCGCTCGAACCGATGCGGGTTCACTGATGTGCGGGATCGCCGGGCTCCTTGACACCACACGAGCCACCAGTCCAGACGGGCTGCACCAACGGGCACGGGACATGGCCTCGACCCTGATCCACCGCGGCCCGGACGACGCTGGGACCTGGGTCGACGCAGAGGTGGGGGTGGGCTTCGGCCACCGCCGCCTCGAAGTGGTCGGGCGGGGCACCCAAGGTCAGCAACCCATGGGATCGCCCAGCGGCCGCTGGGTCGTCAGCTACAACGGCGAGCTCTACAACACGCCGGCCTTGCGCGGCGAGCTGGAGGGTGCCGGGCTGAACATCCGGGGTACGTCGGACACCGAGGTGCTGGTCGGTGGACTCGACCACTGGGGTCTCGACGGCACACTGGAGCGCATAGAGGGGATGTTCGCCTTCGCCGCCTGGGACCGCCGCGAGCGCCGGCTCCATTTGGCCCGCGACCGCTTCGGGGAGAAGCCGCTGTTCTACGGCTGGGCGGGGCCGGTCTTTGCCTTCGCCTCGGAGCTCAAGGCCTTCCACACGCTGCCGACCTTCGAGGCCCGGGTCGACCGCGACGCGGTGGCCGAGTACCTCCGCCTCAGCTGCGTGCCCGCGCCGGCGTGCATCTACCAAGGTCTTGCGAAGCTCGGTCCGGGCGCCCGCGTGTGCATCGAGACCGGAACTGCACCCGGCCGCCTGCCCCACCAGGTGCCGTATTGGTCGGCCGGCGACGCCATCGACGCAGCCTGCAGCCTCCGCCCGCTGGCCGACGACCGTGAGGCGATCGAGGTGGTGGAGGGCGCGCTGTCCGACGCCGTGGGCGCCCGCAGCGTGGCCGAGGTGCCGGTCGGTGCGCTGCTCTCCGGGGGTATCGATTCCAGCCTGACCGTGGCACTGATGCAGCGCCACAGCGGTCACCGAGTACGTACGTTCACGGTCTCCTTCGAGGATGAGGCCTTCGATGAGGCGCCAGCGGCTGCCGCGGTGGCCAGACACCTCGGGACGGAACACACGACGGTCGGCATGACGGCACAGGACGTCTTCGACCTCGTCCCCAGGGTGCCCGACATCTGGGACGAGCCGTTCTCCGACAGCTCACAGCTCCCCACCCACCTGGTGGCGACGGTGGCCCGAAGGGCCGTGACCGTCGCTCTGTCGGGGGACGGCGGCGACGAGCTCTTCGCCGGTTACAACCGCCACGCCTGGTTGGATCGGGTCTGGCGCGCCGCGGACCCCTTCCCACCCTCCCTGCGACGTGGGGTCGGGGGGACGTTGCGTCGCATCCCACCGGGAGCTGTCGACTCGGTGGCGGCCCGGCTCCCGGCTCGCTGGCAGGTGCGCTTGCCCTCGACGAAGGTGGCCAAACTGGGTCGCGTCCTCGAGGCCTCGAGCGTCGACGCCGCCTACCAGGCGCTCGTCTCGCACTGGGAGGATCCGGCCTTGTTGGTACGCGGCGCCTCCCCGACGCGGGCCGTCATGGGTAACGGCCACAGCGCGCCAGGCGGGCCGGACGTGATGGCCCAGCTGCTGCGGACCGACCTGGTGACGTACCTTCCCGACGACATCATGACCAAGGTGGACCGGGCAGCCATGGCCGTGTCCCTCGAGACGCGCACGCCCTTTCTCGATCGCGGCGTGCTCGAGGCGGCTTGGCGACTACCGCCGACCTCGAAGCGCCGCGACGGCACGGCCAAGTGGCTCCTTCGGCAGATCCTCTATCGCCACGTGCCGGCGTCTTTGGTCGACCGGCCCAAGATGGGGTTCGGCGTGCCCATCGACAGCTGGCTGCGCGGGCCGCTCCGTCCCTGGGCCGAGGATCTCCTGTCGGAAGCGGCGCTGGCACGCCACGGCTTCCTCCGACCGGAACCGATACGCCAAGCCTGGAATCTCCACCAGGCCAAGCGGCGTGACCTCAGCGCAGAGCTGTGGGACGTGCTGATGCTCCAGGCCTGGCTGGATCGCTGGCCCGCGACCTGACCCGCCAGCTTCGGCTCAGATACGGGCCTCGGGGTGCGCGCCACCCTCGAGCGCGCCTTCTGACATCCGCTGGTTCAACGACCCGAGGTCGTCGGTACCGGACTGGTCTCCCGCCCGGATGAGATCGGCCCCGTCGTTGGCCTGCACGTGGGGTTCGATTCGCTCGGGCGCATTCGTGGGCTCCTCGTCGGGTGGCTCGTCATAGGACTCGACCGCGCCGTCACGAACGAGCTTGGTCGGTTTCCCGAAGGACAGCCAGCGGGCCTCGTGGCGCCCGAACGGGTCGGTGAACCAGCCCTCTTCCTCCTCATGAGGTTCCATCGGGTCTCCTTTTTCCGTGCCGGTTCTCGCACGGTACCGGATCCGTCTGCCTGTGTGCACGAGCTTGGGTAACGGTTGAACGGGACGTGTCGGGTGCGGGACGGGAAGGTAAACCTGACGGCAAGCCCATCCCCTCGGCTGCACTAGCCTGCCTTCCTTCCTCGACGAGAACGGAACCGTGGGCAGGTGCGGATCTTGACCACTGCAAACCACCTGGATTCGACGGGAGGCCTGGAGCGAACGCACCTGACGAACGCCCAGGGCCTGGCCCGCCGTGGGCACCGGCTGGACCTGGTGTATCTCGTGGAAGGGCATGCGCCGACAGCTGGCGACGCGGCCGAAGAAAGGCTGTCCCGCAACGACGAGGTCGATCTGATCGAGGGCGCCATGCTGTCCGCTCCCGAACGGCGTCGAGCATGAGGGAGACAGGCCGCCTTTCGGTGGTGTTGCTGGGTGACCGAGGGACGCCGACCCGAGCCGTGTATCACGCTCTGGCCGCTGGCCTGGGCGATGCGGTTGAGCTGCGTGCCCTCCTCGAGACATCCCCTTCGCGCTTGACCCTGGCCCGCCGCCGGGCGCGGCGTCTGGGTTGGGGCACGGTGACCGGACACGTGCTGTTCATGGGAGCGGTCATGCCCCTCCTGCGCCTGCAAGGTCGGCGGCGGGTGGCTCAGATCGCGACAGAGCACGGCCTCGACTTCCGGCCCATTTCCCGTGGCGCCTACGTCGACTCGGTGAACGACCCGCAGACGCTCGCGTTGCTGGCCGAGGCCGAACCGGACCTCGTTGTCGTGCACGGGACCCGCATCATCGCTGAACGCGTCCTGCGCGAGATCGCCGTGCCCGTGGTGAACGTCCACGCCGGGATCACCCCGCGCTATCGCGGCGTGCATGGCGGCTACTGGGCCTTCGCCGACGGCAGACCCGAGTTGGCCGGCACCACGGTGCATCTGGTCGACGCCGGCATCGACACCGGCGGTATTTTGGCCCAGGGCACATTTGAGCGGGCCAAAGATGACACCATCGCCACCTACCCATACCTGCATCTGGCCTGCGGTCTTCCGATCCTGTTGGAGGTGGCCTCGGGCCTCCTCAGCGGCAACCAACCGGTACCGTGCCCGCCTTTACCAGGAGCCGATGAGTCGCAGCTGCGCTGGCACCCGACCGCCTGGGGGTACGTGGCCACCCGGCTGCGCCGAGGCGTGGCCTGAGGAGTCACTTGGGGCTGGTTACACACGATGTCCCCGCCGCATTTGGGCAACGCTCGGCGTGGAGAACGGCCAGAACCTGGGGCGTCCGGTCGAGAGCGTCCGCCGCACGAGCCTGTGGTTCGTTGGCCGGCGAAGTCAATTGCTAGCCTCTCGATCGTGTCAGAGCAGCAGCCCGGTGCGCTCGTTATCTCCTTGGACTTCGAATTGCACTGGGGAGTGCGGGATCACTCATCCTCGGCGAGTGCGGCCGACTCACTGATCGCGAGTCGGGACATGGTGACGACGTTGGCCGAGCTCTTCGTCCAACGCGACGTCAGGGCCACATGGGCCACCGTCGGCCTGCTGTTCGCCTCGACCGCGGTCGAGGTGGACCGGCACATGCCGGCGCTCCGGCCCACTTACAAACGGCCCGAACTCGATCCCTATCGCGAGCCGATCGGCCGGGACGAGCGCGACGACCCCCTTCACCTGGCCGGGAGCCTGGTCGACCACCTTTGTAGCCTCGAAGGACAGGAGGTGGCGTCGCATACGTTCTCCCACTACTACTGCCTGGAGCAAGGTCCCGACGAGTCGGCTTTCCGAGCCGACCTGGCGGCGGCGCAGGACGCGGCCTCGACCCGGGGGCTTCGGCTCAAATCACTCGTCCTGCCGCGCAACCAGTGGCGCGACGATTACGCGTCGAGCGTCGTGGCGACCGGCTTCGAATGCATCCGCGGTCCACAACCTGGTTGGGCCAACCGTTCCCGGCGCGGCGAGGACACGGGCCTGGCCGTCCGAGCGGCCCGCTTGGCCACGACCTACGCCGGACCGCCCCTGCACACCTTCGGCTGGGATCAGGTGGCCGAGCCGTCTGGCCTGTGCAACGTCCCCGCCAGCACCTTCCTGCGACCGCTCTCACCTCGAACTCGCTCACTCGAATCGCTTCAGTACCACCGCATCGTCGCTGGGCTGCGCGACGCCGCACGTCGGGGCAGGATTCTGCACCTGTGGTGGCACCCCCAGAACTTCGTGACCGACCCTCCTGCCAACCTGTCACTGCTGGCGCGGGTACTCGACGAGCTGGACCGCCTGCAGAGCACCGAAGGGATGCGCTCGCTGTCAATGGGTGACGTGAACGACATGGTCAGGATGGACCGCCGCGCCGCCTGAGCACACTGGGGGCGACAGGGCGCCGCCGATCAGGACGAAACCAGCGTGGTGATCGGGACGGCATTGGTTGGTGCCTTGGGGTCCACCTTGTGGTTGTACTTGCCGTACACCGAGGCCACCCGCTCAATGTTGTGCCCACCGTCGTTGTTGACCTGAACCGTGGCACCCAGGGGCAGATAGGGAGCCGTCGTCGAGACGAAGAACGTGACGGTGGCGGTGGTGCCTGCCCCGGGAGCGGTGGCCGGACTGCCAGTCACGGCGACCGCGCTCTGGCCTCCGAATGTGGTTGCCCCGGCGACGCGAAGATGAGGTTCCTCAGGCACGAACTGGAGAATGGCCTCTGCTGCGCTCAGGGACTGTGTGATCGTGGAGTAGCCGGGATTCCCCTTCTGGAACGAGATCCACTGCCCGGCGTGCGCCGTCGCCTGAGCGGTCGACAAGCTGAGCTGCTGCTCGAGGAACTGCGACCCGGCACGCAGGTAGGCCGACCCGTCGACCTGGATGGCCTGGACGACGGGCAGCGTCGACGACTGCACCGACTCGGAGGCCGCCATCTTGCTGGTCGCCCCGACCTGTACCGTGCTGGCCTTACCGGCGACGGTCTTGGTGACGAAACTCACCGAGTGCTGGCGGTGGTAGGCCTTGATGGAGAGCGACAGCACGGCGGTGGCCGACTTCCCGGCCAATGCTCCCTGGGAGGGACCGCTACTGCCACAGGCTGACGCGGCGACACCAAACACTGCCGTCAAGGCGGCGAAAGTCATTCCGACCCGGTAGTGGCGCCAGGCTGGCGCGCGCGTGCCCCATCGCTTCTGATGCAGGTGTGTCACTGGTGAGTAACCGTGGAGGTCGTCGTGCTGCCGGTGTTCCCGGAGTCACCTGTGGCAGGGGTCGTCGTTGTCGACGATGTCGAGGGAGACGTCGTCGTCGTCGACGTCGCAGGTGCGCTCGGCGTGGTGATCATCGAAGTGCTGGTCGTGGTCGAGCCGTTCCCGTGGTGAGCGCCGCCCCCGTCCACGTTGAGCGAGGTAGTCGTCGTTGACGTGCCAGCATTCTCACTGCGAGTCTTGATCTTCACCCTCTTGATGATGGTGGCTGCCGCGGCCGAGGTGGTCGGACCTTCTGGGGGCGTGCGCAGAGAGACCGCACCCCCTCTGAGCAGATTGAGTAGCGAGTTGTCGTTGCCCTCCATCCCGAGGGCCCAGATGCCGACCCCCAATAGGCCCGATTTGGCGGCCAACTGCACTTTCCCCTCCAGGCTGTTGGCGTTGTCGAAGAAGACCTGATGCCACTGACCATTCAACTGGTAGGACGTCCAGGCCGTGTCCGTGGCCGCGTCCCAGTACGTCGGCCCAGAGGCGGCCGCCTGGGCATACGTCACGGGCACCGCCGCTCCGGTCGCCTTGTTTCCGAGTTCCGGCCCTCGGGTCGGTTCGTCATAGCCGAACAGGGGCATACCGAGGATCACCTTTGACGCACCAACCTCGGATACGTACTGATCCACGTAGGCCGCGTCGCCACCATCAGCCTCCCTCTGGGCCCCCGTCGGTCCCATGCTGACGTCGTATGCCATGACGAAGAAGGCATTGACCCATTGCGCCAGGCCCGGGATGTCGTAGAAGCCGTTCGGATCGCCGGCCGAGGATGCGTAGGTGGCCATGGTGAGCTGATAATGGGGGTTGGCACTGTGCAAAATGAAGTCGACCTGGCCGACAAGGTGATCGAGTCCGGCCCGGTCACCGCTGCCGGTCCCCTCGAGATCGAGGTTCACACCGTCGAGTCCTTTCGTCTGCACCAGCTCGAGTAACTCGGTGCCGAGGACGACGCCGGCGTTCGGAGAATGAGTGAGCGTGTAGAGGGACGCCTCCGTGAAATCATTTGCCGTGAGCACAACCCGGTCACCTGCCCGGTGGGCCGCGTTGATCAGATTGACGAAATCCTCGCTGTTGTAGCCGTTCCACCCGGGACCCGACTGTTGGATCGATCCGTTCGGGTTCACGTTGACGCTGAAGTAGGCGACGGTCGAGAAGTCCCCATAGGGAAAGCTCTGCCAGTCCGGCAGCGACCAATATGGGGCGTACCCGAACACCTCATGAGCAGACGTCGGGCTTGAAAGCGCGACCAACGGCTTGGCCGGGATCGGGGTGGTGCTGGCCTGAGCCAAGTCGAAATTGCTCGGACTCATGATGAGACGGTGAGCCACCGCGCCGAGTCCTCCATGTGACGTGTTTGACGGCGTGGCGCTCGTCGACGTGATCATGGTGCCGGCCACGAGACCGCCAATGAGTAACACGAGGCTGCCGACCACCAGTCCCAGGCTGCGCGCAGGGACGTCCTCGCGTGCAGGAAGCCGGTCGCGTATGACGTCCCAGGGCCGACGCGGACCGGTGAGCCAGCCAACTCGTTGCTTGAACTCCCCGTCGGTCCGCACGACACCCAGCAACTCGTTGGCCCCGCCGTGTTCGGGTGGGGCGGACGGCGGCGTGGGATCCGTCATGATCGCGGTCAACTGCATGGTGTCGAGCATCGACACCGAGCCTCGCGACCTTGTCCGGCGGCGGCGCCACGCAAACGGCCAGCGGTGTCCAGTGTCTCGCTGTGTCGTCATGCTGTGACTGCCCTCCGCCCGCTATCGCCCTCTCGGCGATGATTCGTTCGCCGGGCGATCCGGGGTGCACGGCCCCGATTGGCGGCCGACTCGTTGGTGCGACCGTCTGCATGTCAGCCGGTGAGGCTAGGTGGAGCAGATGAACCATCTGCAACATCGGCGTAACAGGTAGGTGAACTATAGATCCCCAGGTGGGCAGTTCAGACCGCGGGCGGGATCAGTGCGCTGGGATCCACTCCGAGAGCTCTTTCAGGAGCGCACCGAAGGCGGCCTGGTCCACATCGAGAGGGGGGCGGAGGGCACCGGCAGCCCGGGCCAGATTCAGTGCGGACCCGGTGTCACCCGACGCCGCCGTGAGCAACGCCAGGGTGAGCACGGCCAGGCTGGCTATCCCTTGGCTCTGACCACTCCGCTCGTGGTCGGGCAGCACCGCGAACGCGTCCACGGCGGACTGCGCCATGGCGAGGGCGCCCTGCGCCCCCTCCCGGCGGAAGATGACGAGGGCTCCGGTCGTCAGGATTTGAGCCCGGTGGACGTCATTGGTGGCCACGCGCTGGGCCTGCTCCACGTGGCGCTGGGCGTCGGCCAGGACGATGGGATCGTCACGTCGGCCGCCGTGCCCGAGGTCCGAGTGCACGACGAGACACCAGGCCCGTCCGTTGGCCAGCAGAAATCGCTCGTCGTCGCTGAGGTCCACCCGTTGATCGCCGCTGACGGGCGCTTCGAGCGCCTGGCGGGCCAGTCCCATGCCGTCGATCCGCTGCCACGCATGCTCCCCGAGCATCAACATGGCGGCCAGCGGGACCTCCTGGCGCGCCGCGTACACGTCCTCGCCCAATGCCGACGGAGCAAACCAATCAGGTTCGGGCGCACCTGGCTCAGGCGACGCTTCGACGGCACGCAGATCGGTATCGAAGCGGCTCTCGTCACTCCAGGCGCGACCACCTGGGTCCTGAGACTTGCGGCGACGCTTGGCGTGCCTGGCCACCCGGGCGACTGTACTGCCTCTGTCCTGGACTGCCTCTGTCCTGGCGGAATGACCCGCACGAGCAGCGGAGCAGGTCCAATCCCGGCCGCCAGAAACGGAGGCCCGGACACGCCGGAACCCCGGCCTTGCGACGACCGGGGTTCCTTCGTACTTCAGATCACTCGGCTCCAGAAGGCCGGCTCCGGGCTGCGGGGACGAACCCCGCAGCCCGGGCTGCCGGCCTTGAGTGCCGTACTGCGTGGACGACTAGTTGGTCGAGTTGCCGTCCGAGCTCTCGGTCAGGCAGTACCCGATCGGGTCCGTGGCCGAGGCCGTCTTCGTGGCGTTGCTGTTGCCGTTGAAGTAGACGCCGGTGTAGGTGCCCGAGATCGCCGAGTTGTCGGTGTCCTGGTCGCCCGTCGGGAAGTTCCAAGGGCTGCCTGCCTCGTGCGCTGCGTTGTAGGCCGAGGACTGCAGACCACCGGTGGAGCTCCAGGCGGGGTTCGGGATGCCGGTGCCGGTGGTGCCGTACACACCGGTGGTGGCACCCTGGCCGTCCTCAACCATCAGCGGCAACGGGAAGAAGCCCTGCGCCGAGATGATGCCGTTGATTTCGGTCCTGTACGTGGCTCCGGTGTTGGGGTCAACGTCTGTGGCGCTCGACGGCTTGCAGAGGAACCCGTCCTCACTGACCGCGTTCAGCGATGCCGGCGAGGAGATCGAGATGTCCGGATTCGACCCGTCGGAGTACACGTTGAACAGCAGGCGGTCACCGGGGAACGGCGTCGTCAACGAACCAGGCAGCTGGGCCGCGATCGTGGCCTTGGTGGCCTTGACCGAAGCGATCTGACCGAGCGCGACCTTGCTGGTCGACGCACCCGAGCAGAAGGACGGGTTCGGGGCGCAGATGGTCTGGAACTTGCCATACGAGAAGAAGAAGATGGCGTTGGCCTGGTCCTTGTTGGCCAAGATCGACGACGTCTCGTTCTCGAAGATGACGTGGTTCGGGTCCTCGCCGCCGAAGGGGAACGTACCGGTCAGACCGAGCAGCCCCGCCCAGGTGGACTCGGTGCCCGAGCCGTTCTGCGCCATGTAGATGGAGATCGGCGCAGGCGAGCCGCCGAAGCAGGCCCAGTTCGGCGTCGTGAACGTCGTGCCGCCGGCGGTGCAACCCTGGTCCTCGTAGATCGAGGTCAGTTGCGCAACCGTCAGGTTCGTAACCGCGGACGACGGGGTGGCGGTACCGCTCACCGAGGTCCAGTGGAGCCAGCTCACGGCGTCCATGGCGTAGGCCACGAAGTTGAGGCCTTTGTCGTCACCGGGCACGGTCGGCCCCGTGGTGAGGGCTGGCGCACGCGAGGAGCGGGCCACGTCGAGAGGCGACACGTTGATCGGGCTGCCGTGCGACGAGGCACCGGTGGCGTGTACGCCTTGGTCCTCGAGCTCTTGGATGCCGTTACCCGAACCCAGGGCCGGCTCTTCGATGAGCAGGTCGTTGAACGGGTTCTCCTGGGCAAAGGTGACGAAGCCGTTCTCGCCGACCGCCGGAGTCGTCACCACGGTGATGGTGTCTCCGACCGCGTTGCCCGTGGGCTTCTTGCTGATGGTGATGGTCGAGGCAGTGAAGCTGCTGATCACCGCGTTGTTCGGGATGTCGCCCGCAATATCGCTGACATGGTCATTGACCGCGAAGCCCGTGGTGTTCGGGGATATGTTGGTGATCGTCTTGCTGAGCTTCGAAACGTCACCGGTCACGGTCGCGGTCTGCGGCGTTGACAAGGTGGTGCCGGGTTCGCCGTTCAGGCCCGGACAGCCGTAGTCGAGAGGCTGAGCGGTGCCGCTCGAAGCAGCCAGGTCGCAACCGGGTGCCTGGTTGAACACGTCCGCCAGCTGCTGCATCATGAGGTAGGTCGTGTTCGACCCGCCTTGGTAGATGTTGTAGTTGGCCGAGGGCGCATTGCCGCCGCTCGATTGCGTCGCGAGGGCCGGGGTGGCAAAACCCACCGCCAGCGTGGACGCCCCGAGCAACCCTGCGCCGAGCCTCAGCGCGCCACGGCGCGCCATCAGCTTCTTCAGCATGTGTTGGGTCTCCTTTTGGTTGGTTCATCTCCGTGCCGGCTCTCCACACCGGCCAGTGGCGCATGGTCCCGGAGCGGGGACAGGATCCTTGGCGCATCTGCGGTTTGCGGAGGCGTTCGGGACCCATCGCCGTGGAGCACGTTAAGGAGGCAACGTAAACGTTGCGCGAATTCCACACACCGGGGCGAAGAAATGTTCGTGATCGGTTGCTTATCCCCCGTTGTCTCTTCGTTTTCCGCAATCGCACCACGCAAAGACCCAGCTGAGAAGCCAATCTCGAGCACCGTTGCACTTACAGTGTCAGCTTTCAGCTCACTCTCGGTGCGGGAAATTCACTGCGTGTCTGTGGACACCAGATGATGCAGGGGTAAACGATGCGCGAACGTCGTCCTGGAAATTTAAGACTGCGCTGCGTTCATCAACAGCTTGCACACTTTTTCGGAGGGCTCGAGTTTGTAGGCCATCGCGATCGCGTCGTTCGTCGACCAGGTGAACGTGCCTCCGGCTGGGATCGTCCCGGAGTCGACGGGAAAGTTGATGAAGGTCACCCGCTGCGGTCTTCCCGACAGGTTGGTCCACACAACTGGCGCAGTCACGCTCGCCTCGAGCGTCTGCGGCTTGCAGCCGGCGGAGGAAATGATGATGTTCTGCCCGGGAGCCAGGATCGAGGGAATGGTATTGCCCCGTTCGTTCGGCACTGTCGTCGTCGGATCGGGTTGGCCGATGGAACCCGCGCCGAACTGGACCTTCATGGGTGCATTGGTGGCCGATTCGTGAGCAGAGCTGCTCGAGGTTTCCCCGTTGCCTTGGTCTGTCGCCGTGGAGTTCGGCGACGAACTGCACGCGGCCAGCACCAACCCTGCCGCAGAGACGGCCAGGAACGCCTTGCCGCGGTCCATCCTGCGCTGGAATGTCCGCATAGACACTCAGACGGTCGCAGGCAGTGCGCCGATGAAGCTCTCGCAGGCGAACAGCGCAACGAGCAGCAGGATCGGTACGGCCAAGAGGAGGACCACCATGGGCTGCGTCCAAGTGCGTAGGAGCCAGACCGCCGACAAGAGAATCACAAAGAACAACAGGCTCCAGAGGACGAAGAGCAGACCCGAAGCAGCATCGCCCGCGAGCCCGAGCTCCGAAGCTGGAGCGGCGAAATGTGTCGCATGCAGTCTCGGGAACGGCTTTCCTACGAGCGTGGCGATGACGGCGAGGCGGCCGCTCGGCCAGTAGCCGGATCCCGCCGTGACGAGGGTGAGACGGTTGTCCGCCGACTGTGTGACCACGTCATGCCGGCCGCTCTCCGCATAGACCACACTCGTGACCTTGTAGTGGAACTTGCCGAGGCCGTCGACGACCGTGATCGTCTGCCCTTTGTGCATCGATCCGATCGACCCGAAGGTGGCCCCGTAGGTGGCACGACGACCGGCGATCACCGCGTTGCCTCGCTGCCCTGGTAGCGACGACGTCGGCATGTGGCCCGGGCCCCTCTGCAGGTCGTTCACGTCAGTTCCCTGCACGACGACCTGGTTCAAATGGATTGACGGGATCACCAGCACGGCCAGCGGGCTGCCCTCACGCGGGATCTTGCCCACGGCGAGGTTGTAGGTGTCGGCTGGTTGGGCCTGGATCTGCTGAAGCAGCGTGTGCTGCGAGCGGGCCGCACTCAGCGGCGTGAACACATAGATGTAGCCCAGGAGAAGCATGATCAGGACACCGAGTCCGCCGATCAGGACTCCGGCCACCCGCGGTCGCGACAGCACCGCCAAGGCGCGGCCTACTGCATGCAGCAGGGCCACAAACGAGTCGGCCACACCCGGTGGTTTGGCCGCCGTGTCGTCCGACCCGAGCTCGCCGTCCACGCCACGATCTTCTGAGCCAGGGGGCGCGGATTCAAGCTCGCGCGCGCCCTCAGCGATGTCGGCGGGCAGCTGGCTGGCGTCGTCTGCCGAGGTGACGGTTTCCATCACTCCACGGGCGGCGGCGGGCTCTCGCCCTCGTCACCCGCGCCTTCCCCACCTCCGTCCGCGGCAGTCGCTGGTTTTCGCAACGAGGGAGACATGTAGAGAAGCGGCCCGGCGACCAAACAGATGAGGGCGAGCAACAGTAGTCCGGGCACCAGATAGCGGTTGTCACCGAGAGTCACGGCAATGAAGCGTCCAATGGGATTCTCCGAACTCCCGCCGCCGCCCGATGAATTCGAGCCGCTCTTTGCCGCACCGCTGCTTCCCGAAGACTTTGCGAGCCCGTTCACTCCGAATGGTGCTCCCAAGGCACTGGAGAACGAAAACGGTCCGCCGCTCGACGAGTTGGAAGAAGCCGCGGTTCCCGAGTGGGAAGCGGAGTTCGCGGCCAGACTGGCGGCGGCAGCGGCCTCGCCGCCGACGGGCTGCCCGTTCGGTGCGATGACATCCTTGGAGATTTCGGTCAGCGCCTGTTGGGCAAGGTTGTCGGGAAGCGGCACGTACCCGGGAGGCAACGGTTCGCTGGATCCTGCGCCTCCCGTGTGGGAATAGTTGACCAGGTTGGTGAGCAACTCGGTGAGCTGGTCGGCCTGATCCGTGCTCGCCTGGGGGCTGGTGGAGATCAGCGCATAGGTGACCATGGGCATCGGGTAGGCAGCTGGATTGGTGTTGGTGAAATTCGGGATCAGGGTGCCGTTCGGGGCGGCGGTGGCAGCGCTCAGGGCGGCGGTGACGGACGCCGACGACGGTGGAACGAAGACGCCCCCGGCATTCTGGAGGCTGGCCGGCAATAGGCCGAAGAAGTCTGCCTCCGAGCTGTCCATGGCGCTGAAGGCGAACCCGAGGGCGCCCTTGCTGATGACTCCCTGAATTGTGTGCGCGGCAATGAGGGGCTGACTGGAGGGAGAGTATGGCGAGACCGCTCCACCGGCCGGGGTTGTTGACGCGAAGTTGGTCGGCATACTCGACAACGCCTCGCAGCCCTTCGGGTCGGATTGAATCTGCTGGGCGACCGTGGGGTTCTCGGTCCATGAGCCATCGGTTTGCTGAGTCATTTCGATGGGGTCTTGTTCGGCGTCGGCGAGGATCTGCGGCCCGCTCTGCAAGTCCGTCAGGAGAGCTGTGCCGCCAAACGGAAGGTTGACGTTGTAGGGGGCATCGGGTGCGGCACAGATCCATCCTGTGGTCTCGTAGGAGGCGCCGCTTGCGGTGGAAGGGAACATCGACTCGAGGACGTTCTCGGTCGTTGGCGTTGGACCAGAGTTGAAGGGCCACTGGTTGAGCAGGGCGTAGCCAGTGTCACTGGCGTAGTTCGTCTCGGCGCTCTTGGTCGATGTCCCGAAGTAGGGGTTCGAGCCCGTCCCTTCGTATTCGAGGAAGTTGAATGGCATCGGTGTCGGCGTCCCGCCACTCACGCCGTTGACGGCAACGTTCGCATATTGGCCGTTCACCGTATAGACGGTCGGCGTGATCGGGAATATCTGCGGCGTCTCGGTGCATTGGGCCGGTCCGGACAACTGTGAACAAAGGTCGTCCTGGGGCAGATGCAGGCTCGCGATGGGCGACGTCCAAAGCTGGGTCATGATGCCGGCTGTCTGCGCAGGAGTCAGGTTGTAGCTGCTCAAGGGATAGGTGATGGCGCCGACTCCGGTTCGCCCAGTCTGGCCCGCGAATGCGATCTCCGTCGACGACACCGCAATGGGGATATAGGCGAACTTTCCACCAGCCTGCTGAAGCTCGGCGAGGGTGGTGGGATCGTTTGGGTCATCGGTGAATGTCGCCGGTGAGCTCCCGTTGATGACCTCGGTAATCGGACAGTGGGTCACCCCGGACGATTGGCAGGTGGAATCGTCAACCGAGGGCATTGAGGTGGGGAGCACCGCCACACCGTCGGGGCCACTGCATGTCGCCCCACCGGCGGCCGGAAGGAACTGGGACACGCTGTACGAGGCGTCGACCTCCATGATCGGAGCGGATTGACACCCCGAGCCACTCGACGCCCAGTTGAGTGGGATCACGACAGTATTCGACGGAGTCGAGCCACCAGCTGCAAGAAAGGCTTTGTTTTGGCTGGCTGGCGGGAAACCGTCTCCGATCACGTAACCCTGCGCTCCCGGGCCTTGGGTAGGCCCCAGGTCTATGACTTCGATACCGCATGGATTCGCCGGACCGTTGTCACAGAAGAAGGACCCAAAGTTGTCCGGCGGTACGAGTCCGTACTGCGCAACGGTCTCCGAAATGATGGGATGGGCATCGGGAATGTTCGGATCGAACTCCGTTCCGATCGAGAGCACCGTATCCCCGCCCGCGCCGGTTGCATATTGCCACTCGAGGGGGCTCGACGTACCGTCGCAGCTGTCCGTGCAACCGGGAGCCGCTGGTAAATACGATGCACAGGTGGGATCGGGAGTGGGTGTGGTTCCCGCCGTGAGGGCGCAGAGACCCAATGCCACCTGCTCGCCGCTCGCGAGTCCGCTGATGTCGACGTAGACAGCCTGCCCTTGTCCGAGCTGACTCACCGGGCCCGCGGTGACCGGACAAGAGCCGGCAAGACACGGAAGGTTCATGACCGGCGCGCAGGAGTTGGCCTCGGGAGGACACGATGGGCTGGTGTCCTGAGCGAGCGACATTGCCGCGGTCCTGAAGGTCGACGCCGAGGCGTTGCCGTGCCCGGGTGTGAAGGCGAGGAGGCAGAGCGCACCGATCGCGAAGGCGATGCCCAGCCTGAGCAGGACTCGGACTCGGGTCGCTTTCACGTGATGCCTCCAGCGTCTCTTCGCCTGCGTTGCCAGAACCAAGCGGCCAACGGCACTCCGATAAGGATGACGGCGAAGACGACGGACCACAGAGCCACGACGGTCGGAGACCACGGCGATTGGGCGGCGGCCGCGATCAACCGATCCTGGCGGGCGTAGGCCAGCGCAGGGTTCGTGAGCGCGTCCTGCTGCTTCTTCTTGGCCAATGCCGCAGCGCTCCCCTTGGCCGCCGCCGCCGAAGAGCCCGGACCCGACACGCTCTGCGTCGCGACAAGACCGCCACCGGTACCGCTACCGGCTCGCGAGGATGCGCTACTCGCGCCCGAACCGGCTGCGCCTGCTGCGCCGGCTGCGCCCACGTCAGAACCGCCCGGGTTGGCGGATCCGACGACAGTCGGACCGCCGACAGGTTGAAGCGCTCCGGTGATGTACGGGTTGGCACAGTTCTGTGCGTTCGGAGGGGGCGGAGTCGTACCTCCCGGAAGTCGGCCCGCGGCCTGGAAGTCGTCTTCCACCAGGTTCGGCGGGATCGGTGAATAACCCAGCTGCGCCATCTTCGATTGACCAAGACAGGCCACGAACTCGATGAACTGGGCCATCTCTGCGCCTTGCGACGTCCCCATGGTCACGTTGCCCGAACTGTCGCAAGCGAAGTTCTGCGTAGCGGCGGCGGCCGGCACACATTGGGCGGTGAAGTAGCTGTAGGCGGAGAGCGGGTAGGTGTAGGGGTTGGGGTTCGTGTAGACCCCAGCCAGGTTCTGGGTGAGGTCCTGGTACAAAATTGCTCCGGTCAGAGCGACGGCCACGTTGTAGGAGCTGGGCTGGACGGCGTTTCCGGCCGCGTTCACGATGGACGCCACCGGCATGTTGACATTCTTCGCGTATGCCGTCTCGACGAAAGCGATCCCACCCGAGTTGTGTACCGGCTCCTGCGACATGGCGTCGGCTCCATTGACGCTCACGAGGCCTGCAAAGTTCGCCGGCGTTCCACTCGGGAAGACCGCCCAGGTGGCCGAAGGTTGGCCGGGAGTGGACGGAACGGAGGCTGCTTGTTGGAAGGCGGTCAGTACCGCGGGATTGGTGGTATGGAGAAAATAGTCGCCCAGGAGGTAATTCTCACCGGACGGGTCGCCGCGGTAGTAAGCGGTGATTGCTTGGTTCGGAAGTCGGATTTCGGGGTTGAGGGCGGCGATCGCAGCGTTGTTCCAGTTGGTGATCGCCCCCGTGAAGATACCGAGCAGGGTGGGCGGATCGAGCACGAGGTTCGTCACCTGTTGCCCGTTCTGCCCGTTCACGTTGTACTCGAAGGCCAGGCCGCCGGCGACGGTCGGCATGTACTGGAACGGATAGGGAACCTGGTTCGTGGTGCAGACCGACTGGCCGGTGCTGTACGCGATGTCGGTGGCGCCGAAGTCCACCGTCGCCTGGCAGAAGTCGTTCAGGCCGATCACCGAACTTGACACATTGAAGTTGATGTTCCCGCCGTCGAGCTCGTTGAACTGACCCTGCCACTGGGAGATCGCAACGCCGGCGAAGCTCGAACCGGTCGAGGTCATCTGGGGTTGTTGCGCGCCGGCGTCGCCGCCGCCAAGCGAGAGCAAGCTGAAGGAAGCGACCGAGGCCCCGATTGTCAAGGCAGCGAGCAGGCAGCGAAGCCGTCGGCCGAAGCGCCTCATCCGAACCTCCCGTGGACGTAGTCACTCGTACGTGGGTCGGACGGATTGCCGAACATCGTCTCGGTGTCGCCGAACTCGACAACCCGACCCGGTTGGCCTTCCTCGGCGAGAAAGAAGGCGCACGTATGCGAAACCCGCTGGGCCTGTTGCATGTTGTGCGTGACGATGACCACCGTGACTTCGTCGGCGATCTCGCGGATGGTCTCCTCGATTCGATTGGTCGATGTGGGGTCGAGCGCGGAGCAGGGCTCGTCCATGAGGAGGACCCGTGGCCGCACGGCCAGGGCACGCGCAATGCAGAGCCGCTGCTGCTGGCCACCCGAGAGGCTGCCGCCCAACTCGTCCAGCCGGTCCTTGACCTCGTTCCACAAGCCGGCCCTGGTCAGCATCTCTTCGACCAGCAGCCGCTTGCCGCCCGAACTCAGCTTGGTGCGCGAGAACTTGAGTCCGGAGAGCACGTTCTCCTCGATGGTCATCGCCGGAAATGGGTTCGGCTTCTGGAAGACCATTCCGATGTGCTTGCGCGCCTCCGTGGCCCGGAGGCTGCCGCCGTAGATGTCCGTCCCGTCCAGCTCGACTCGACCGGCCAGTTGTGCCCCCGGAACCAGCTCGTGCATCCGGTTGAGAATGCGGAGATACGTCGACTTTCCACAACCTGAAGGGCCGATCAGAGCAGTGACCCGGGAACGCTCCATGAGGAGACTGACGGAGTCCAAGACCAATCGTCCGCTGAACCAGGCGCACACACCGAACGTCTCGAGTTGGGCTGACCCGGCAGCAACGGGTGCGACCACCCGCTCGCCGCTCTCGGGCACCACGCGCACACCAGTGAACATTCCCATCAAACGCTCCTGACCCAGCGAACGGGCGCTGTGACGACGTTGCGGAATCGGTGCTTCCCAACGGATCGCCGGCCGAACAGGCGCGCCACGACAAAGAGGATCAGCACCAGAGCCAACAACACGAAGGCGGCGGTGAAGGCCAGTTGCACCACCGCGGTCTGCGCCGCCAGGATGTCTTCGTAGAGCACCAAGGGCAGGGCGCCTTGGGGCCCGTGAAATGCGTTCCAGTTCATATTGGTGTTTCCGAACGCCGTGAAGAGCAACGGGGCTGTCTCCCCGGCCGCGATGGCGACGCCCAGCACGACTGCTGTGATGAGCCCGGAGCGTGCCGTCGGCAGGACGACCTGGCGCACGGTGCGCCACTCGGATGCACCGAGGGCGAGGGATGCTTCGCGCAGTCCCCCGGGTACCACTCGGAGAACCTCTTCGGTCGTCCGGGTCACTGAAGGGAGCATCAGCACGAAGAGGGCCATCGACGCCGCGAAGCCGGAGTAGCCGATGACATGGGACTCGATGAAGACGGCGTAGATGAAGACGCCGGCCACCACGGAAGGAACGCCGCTCATGGCAGTGACGATGGTCCGTACGAACCGGGTGCCCCAACCCCCGACTTCGTTCAGGAAGATGGCCGTCATGAATGCCAGCGGCACGGCCATGAGTGCGGCCAGGGCAACCTGCTCAATGGTGCCCACGATCGCCTGACCAACGCCCACATCGCTGAAGAGGTGTGGGTCTGCCGGTTGGTAGAAGGCCATGGTCTTATAAAGGAATCCGAACGTGAAGTGCTGAACGCCTTTTACGACCACCCAGATCACGATGTAGAGGAGGAGTCCGATGATGAGGGCGGCACACGAAGCAACGATGGTAGTGATGACTCGATCGGCGGCGGCCGGCCGGTCGACGGTCACGCTCGTCACGATCCAGTAAATGAGGATGAAGAGGGCATACCAGCAGACGACGTAGCCGAACGCGCCGGACAGCAGCGTCAGTTGGTAGAAGAAGATCCAAACGATCGCAAACGACGACAGGGCGGATCCGCCCAGCAGCGCCAAACCCTGTGCCCCGAAATCGCGCGTTTTGCGTCGCGGCGGAGTGCTCGGCGCAGGCACGCTTCCGGCGAGCGTCGTCTGTCTGAGATCTCCGTTTCCCTTCCCGTTCCTGTTCGTCGTGACGAGCGTCATAGCTCGACTCCCGAGCCGCTCCGAGAGCGGTTCACGATCATTGAAGCGAGCACGTTGACGATGAGTGTGAACACGAAGAGGACGAAGCCGAGCATGAGCAGATCGGACGTCCCCAGTTTCCCTCCCGATCCGAAGACGCCGGCAATGAACGAGGCCACGGTGGTTCCACCGTGCGCCATGATGTGCGGCGAGATCACGAAGTCGAGGCCCAGGATCAGCAGGACCGCGACAGTCTCGCCGAGAGCCCGGCCCAGGCCCAACATCGACGCGCCGATCATGCCGCCACGACCGAAGGGCAGCACGACTGTTCTGATCATTTGAGACCGCGTGGCTCCGAGGGCCAGCGCACCCTCTCGCTCGCCGGGCGGAGCGAGGCTGAACACCTCCCGGCAAACCGATGCCACGATGGGCACGATCATCATCCCGACGATCAGTCCCGCGACAAAGAACGACCCGTTGAAAGGCGGTCGCGAGGCTCTGAAGAACGGGATGAACGCCAGGTGATTCACGATCCACGTATTCGTTCCTGTGATCTGGGGCTGGAACTCCTTCAGCGCCCAGAGCCCGAAGATGATGCTGGGGATCGCCGCTCCCAGGTCGACGAGAGCGATCAAGAACCGACGAGCCTTTGGCGGGGCGTATTCGGTGAGGAACAGCGCCGTGCCGATGGCGACCGGAACACCGAGGATCACCGCAATCACGGAGACCACGATGGTGCCGTACATCTGCGCCGCCGCACCGTAGTGGTACGGCTTGTGCAGGGTGTCGTAGCCCGAGGTGGTGAAGTACCTCCAGCCCACTTCCCGCAGTGCCGGGAGTCCCCTGATCAAGAGGAAGAAGCCGATGAGGAAGAGGATCACGAAGGCCGTGAACCCTGCCCCACGTGCGACCCCACGGAAGATCTTGTCCTCCGTCGACCGATCCTTCGGGATGGTGATGGGCCGCGGAGCGTCAGTGCTCGGGCGAACCAGGGTGGAAGTAGACACGGCCGTTAAGTGATCTGGGTGGACTCTGGTCCGAGCACTTGCTCACGGTAACGACCTTGAGTTACAGGAATCTGGCGTCGCAGTTAACTTTAGGTTACCTATTAAATACATGTTTTTCATGTAATTACATTGTATTTGTCAATTACGGGTGAGGGAGTAGACCAATTGCTTGCCGGCCACCGAGTCGCAGTTGTCGTCGCCCGAGTACTGCACCTGCACCAAAAGGGCGTCCCCCGGCCGAAATGTCGGCGGCCGGCACCGTGCAATTCGCACGCACTGGTTCGAATACGTGGTGGATGGTGATGACGTTGAAGCTCCGAGTCACGGATGACGGTGTCGCCGCCCCCTGTGCTCGTGTGATCGTGAACGACACACCGTGCCTCCTCGTGCCACCCCCGGAAGATCCGGTCTTCCGTCGACCGATCCTCCGTCGACCGATCCTCCGGGATGGCGATGGGCCCCGGAACGCCAGTGCCAACCAGGGTGGAAGTAGTCACGGCCGTTAGGTGATCTGGGTGGACTCTGGCTAGAGCACCCGATCACGCTAACGGCCGTGAGTTACAGGAATCTGGCGTTACTTACTAATCACATGTTCCGTGTACTTACACGGTATTTGTCAATTACGGGGTGTCGACGTAGACCAACTGACTGCCGGACACCGACTGGTAGTTGCTGTCGCCCGAGTACTGCAGAACCGCCTTGTAGGGGCTGTCACCCGCCGAGATGTCGGCGGGCGGGACGATGCAAACCGCACGGCCCTGGTTCGACGACGTGGTGCTGATGGTGATGACGTTGGTGCCACCGTTACAGGACAAGGTGTCGCCGCTGCTGCCGGTGATCGTGAACGTCAGCGTTCCCTGGGGGGCACCCAGGCTACCGCTGGTAGCCGGATCGGCCACTACCGCGGCCTTGATGTCCATCTGGTTCCCCTGAAGCAACGGGTTGCGCTGCAGCACGATGTGCATCGTGGTCGCGGCTTTGCTGACCGGAATGAACCCCGTTGCCGAGGCGCTGTTCTCGTAGTCGGAGTCGCCCGAGAAGTTCGCGTTCAGCGTGTAGAGGCCGGGCGCCATTCCACCTGGGACCGAGTACTTGACGACCTGCTCGTGGTTCGCGATGTCGTTCGCCGTCGGCTTCGGCAGGGTGAATGTCCCACCGGGCAGACCCGAGCACGGGAGCGTGTTGTTCTTGCACACGGCCCACTCGAGATTGCCGGTGGGAACTGTTCCACTCGGACTGCTCGACTGGATGGTGACAGTGAACTTGAAGCCCTGCGACGCAATCAGCGATCCGGGCAACCCGCTCACGGTCGTCGATGTCTTCGCCTTGTCCACGGGCTGCACCAGTGAAGCCGCAGGGGAGGACGTGTAGTTCGGGTCCTTGAGCGTCGCCGTCACCGTGTAGCTGATCGGATTGGCGACCAGACCACCAGCGAAGTTGCAGGTCGCGCTGCCACCGGAAAGTGGCTGCGTGTCACCACCGTCACAGGTCTCGGAGAAACCGGGCTGACCCGGAAGCACGTTGTTTCCCATCACGGTGAACACGACGTTGCCGCTCGGCGTACCGGAGCCCGGCGGCGTCACCGAGGTGATGCTCGCCGTGAAGCTGATCGGCTGGCCCGTGACGGGCAATGCAACGGAGCTCGTCAGACCGAGGGTCACAGCCGCCTTGGAGACGGTTTGGGTCACGTTGCCGGCACTCGGCTTGTAGTTCGTATCACCGGAGTAGCTGGCGCTGACCGCGTACGGGCTGAACTTTGCCGACAGACCCGCCGAGATGGTGCACGAAGCGGAACCACCACTCAATGGCACCGTGTCGCCGGTGATGTCGCAGGCCACACTGCCGCCACCCGTGCCGTTGATGGCAAAGGTGACCGAGCCGGTGGGAGACCCAGTAGACGGGCTCGTCGGGGCCACGGTCGCCGTATAGGTCACCGACTGTCCGGTGACCGTCGGGTTCGACGACGAAACGAGCGCCGTGCTGGTTGCGCCTCGATTGATGTTGGCGCTGAGCGAGCCGGTGCTCCCGTTGAAGGTGCCGTCACCGCTGTAGACGGCTGTGACCGCATAGCTTGAGTCGCTCGCCTGGAGACCGCCGGCAAAGCTGCAGGTGGCCACCGAACCCGGGCCGCTTCCGTTGGGCGCCAGGGTTGCGCTATTTCCGCCGTCGCAGGTGAAAGGCGTCAAGTCCGTCCCCGTGACCGTGAACACGACCGTCCCGGTCGGGACAGCTGACAAATGGGTCACGGTTGCCGTGAAGGTGACCGGAGCACCGGTCACCGCTCCCGACGATTCCGTCACCGCGGTGCTCGTGTTGGTGGCTGCGCTCGCTGGCGCCGCCAGCAACGCCATCCCTGCCAGGGCCAGAGCTGATCCGACCGCAAGTCGCAGGGGTACTGCACCAAACTTTCTCGCCGTATGTCTCATCTGTCTCATTGCCTCCGTAGTCCCGGAACCGGGCACCATCGAGTGCCGCGCTCCGATAGTTGGAAATTCCAATGTCGCCCAGACGGAATTGGGGTTCGCCACGCCGCCTGCACCAACTATGGGTCGGCGTCACTGCCGATGCAAAGGGTCGATCGGCCCCTTGTTACCAGATCATCTATATTTCATATTTCGTTTACCCTATGTTCACTTTTCGTTTGGAATAGCGAACATGTCAGGTGTTCTGGCATCCTTCAGGCGGTCCCCGACCCGGTTCGCCTCGGGCCGGAGAGGCTGGCGCACCATGCCGGGCGCAAAACGTAAACGGGCAGGTAAACAGCCCGGATCGACCACGAAGAGCCCCCGTGGCCGGAGGCTAACGTGATCCGGTCCGGCTATCTCATCGGGGTCGAGGGTTCAATGTCAGGTGGCAACGGGGAACCCCCGAGCGAGGTCATGGTGAGACCCGCTACGTCGGAGGATGCCGCCCGCGTCGCTGATCTCCACATGACGGCGATCAACGAGGGCTTCCTGGCTTCACTCGGACCTCGCTTTCTGGAAAAGCTGTATGCCCGGATCGTCAAATCCCCGCACGGCTTTCTCATCGTGGCCTTTGATCCTGGACCCGGACCGGTGATCGGATTCGTGGCTGGTGCAACCTCCGTGCGACGTCTCTACGGCGAGTTCCTTTTGCGCGACGGCATGATCGCCGGGGTGTCCTCTGCACCCCGCCTGGTCCGTTCCATCCCCAGGGTCATCGAAACCTTGCGCTACGGCGCGAAAGACGAGTCGAGTCCCTCATCGAAGGAGCGAGGCGAGTCTTCGGAGGGATCCGAGACGGAATTGCTTTCGCTCGCCGTGGCGGCCTCGGCTCGAGGGCGAGGCGCCGGCGCAAAGCTCGTCCGGTCCTTCCATGCGGCGGCGGCCCAGGCAGGGTCACACACGGCCCGGGTGGTGGTGGCCGCCGCCAACGAGACAGCTATCCGGGTCTATCTCGAGACCGGCTTCGTCGAGGCAGAGCGCTTCGAACTCCATGCCGGAACTGAATCGCTGCTCCTTCGAGCGGACCTCTCCTCCATATGCCCTCCCTGAGCGACACCCTCGCCGTCGCGATCGGTGCATTTGCCGTCGCACTGGTGGCCACCCCACTGGCCATGCGGCTGGCCACGCGCGTACAGCTCGTAGACAGACCGGGGCCGCTCAAGCCGCAGGCCTCCGCCACGCCGTACCTCGGTGGCGTCGCAATCGCCCTCGGACTGGTCGTCGGCACCGTGGCCTACAGGCCGCTCCTCCTCATCCCACTCGGCATGGCCCTCGCCATCGGGACGGCCGATGATGTGCGGCCCCTCCCACCCGTCGTACGGCTCGCCGCCGAATTGCTCACCGCCGTGGTCCTGGCCTTCATCGTGACGACCCGTTTCACCGGCATCGTGAGCATTCTCCTGGTGGTTCTGGCCACGGTCGTCCTCGTGAACGGCTTCAATCTGATCGACGGACTCGATGGCCTGTGCGGTTCTGTCTCCCTCGCCAGTGCGGTCGGATTCGCGGTTGTCCTCGGCGGCCACGGCCGATATCTGGCCGTGGCGCTGGCCGGCGCCGTTGCGGCCTTCCTGGTCTTCAACCGCCCCCCGGCCAGGATCTACCTCGGTGACGGCGGCTCGTATCTGATCGGAACGGCGACTGCCGCGTCTGCTGGCGCTGTGCTGGGGTCCGGGCGAACAGCTGCCGACCGGAATCGGCGCCCTTCTCCTTGTCTTCCTGCCGGCCGCCGAACTGGTCTTCGCGGTGATCCGACGGTGGCGCAGCCGGACGTCCCTCCTGACCGGAGATCGCGATCACCCCTACGACCAGCTCGTGCGGCAAGGGTGGAGCAAGGAGGGCGCGGTTGGGGCCTATGCGGTTGCGGGCGTCATACTCACAGGGCTGGCCATCGTGGCCAGCGAGTTGAAGACCGTCCCGGCCATCGTGATCACAGGAGTCAGCGTTTTGGCATTCATCGCACTCGGATCCAAAGCCGGGTTCATGTCGTCCGCTCGGCGGCCCAACGACACTGAGCAGGCTTGAACATGGCCCGGATCTTCCTCTCACCTCCCGACACCACCGCGGAAGAGCGTGCGCTCCTCCTCGACGCCTTCGACTCGAATTGGATCGCACCGCTCGGACCCCATGTGGACGCGTTCGAACGGGAACTGGCCAATCGGGTCGGGGTGACCGACGCCGCGGCGCTCTCCAGCGGCACGGCCGCGCTCCATCTGGCGCTCCTCTTGGTCGGTGTGGAACCTGGCGACCAGGTGATCGTGCCGACCCTTACCTTCGTGGCAACGGCCAATGCGGCCTGCTACGTGGGTGCAGAGCCCGTCTTTGTCGATTCGGACCCGGCCCACTGGAATATGGACGCGAACCTGGTGGCGGCGGATCTCTACGAGCGTGCTCGACAGGGCCGGCGTCCGGCCGCGGTGATCTCTGTCGACCTCCTCGGAGGGTGCCCGGACTACGACGTGCTGACGGCCGCCTGTGAGGATCTCGACATTCCGCTCGTCGAGGACGCTGCTGAAGGGTTAGGGGCCTCCTACCGCGGCCGACCGGCGGGAGCATTCGGCAACTGCGCGATCTTCTCCTTCAACGGCAACAAGATCATCACGACAAGCGGTGGCGGGATGCTGGTGGCGAACTCGCCCGAATTCGTGGCACGAGCTCGCTATCTGTCGACGCAGGCGCGCGAACCCGTCGCGCATTACGAGCACCTCGAGGTCGGCTACAACTACCGCTTGAGCAACCTCCTCGCTGCGCTCGGCCGAGGTCAGCTGAGGGGGCTCGACCGTCGCATTCAGCAGCGGAAGGCCATCAACGAGCGCTACCGTGCCGCGTTCGACGGGATCGACGGGATCGAGATGATGCCCTTCGGCGACGAGGTGGTCCCCAACTACTGGATGACGTGCGTGCGCATCGACCCTGGAGTCTTCGGTGCCGATCGCGAGCAGATCCGCCTGGCTCTCGAGCAGATCGATGCGGAGTCTCGGCCGGTGTGGAAGCCACTCCACCTGCAGCCGCTCTTCAAGGATGCGACCGTCGTGGGAGGCGCCGTGGCCGAGGGTGTGTTCGCCCAAGGGCTGTGCCTGCCCAGTGGATCAACCCTGTCGCCGGACGACCAGGATCGCATCGTCGAGACGGTTCTCCGGAACGCTCGCCGGGTCTGATGCCTTCCACCCACGGAGCAGGAAGCAGCGCCGGTCCGCCGCGGTTCGCCTACCTCCTGCTCACCCACTCACAGCCTGAGCACGTCGAGGGCCTTTCCGCCCGAATTCTGGAACTGAGCCCTCACTCTGACATTGTCGTCCATCACGACGAGGCGTCGAAGGAACTGCCCTGGGGAGGGCACCCGAAATCGCCGGTACACCTCGTCGATCGAGGACGGGTCCTGTGGGGCGACTGGTCGATGATCGACGCGACGTTGCGCCTGCTGCGCTACGGCGTCGACAACCTGGCGAGCGACTGGTTCGTCCTGCTGTCCGGACAACACCGACCGTCGACGGACCTGTCCCGATGGGAGGAACACGTCGCTGGTGAGAGGTTCGATGCCTACCTGCCCGCAGAGCGCCTGACCGGCCGGCTGGAATTCGGTCGGTCCCATGTCGAGAGCAATCTCTACGTGACGCGCACCCGTCACCGGTGGGTGACGATCCCTCGTCCTCGGTCGGCATTTCTCCACCGAGGTATGAGTGGTCTCTTCAAGCTGAGCGAATGGGTCCAACCCCTCGTGGCTATGGAATTCGTACATCGCCTCGACGCCTGGGTCATTGGCACCCGACGGAGTGTTCGCCCCGTGCACGGACTTTCCTTCTACAGGGGCTCCCAGTGGGTCGCCCTGAACCGACGTGCCGCGATCGCGGCGCTCGAGGTCGACCCTCGCTGGACGGAGTGGTTCAAGCGCAGCTGGATCCCCGACGAGACCTACCTGCACACTGTCCTGCGTGCCTCGCACCTCGTGGTCAGCGACGAGCCAACCACCTTCGTGCTGGAGACGCCGGCACAACCGACCAGCGGATGGAGGATTCTCACACTCGACGATCTTCCCGCCGTCTGGGCCTCCGGTGCGCCATTCGCCCGGAAGGTCGATCTCTCCGAGCGGCCGGAGGTCGCCACGGCGATCGACGAGACCGTCGATGGGCGACGAGCTCGCGAAAGCACGGCCTCTCAGACAGACTAGAAATGGTTGCACCGGAGCACTCAATTTGCCGTGGCTCGGGGCGTTCTGGCCGCGTCTACACTCCGTCCGGTCAGGGACATACGGGACCAATCGGAACGGCAACGTGCGTTCACGACACCATCGCGTTCGTCGCGCAACTGACATCCGAGTCGAGAGGTATCCGGTGCAGACAGGGACGTCCGTCGGGACGGAGCGAGGGGGACCGATGACGTCGCCGCCGAGGGTGGCCTATCTGATCCTGACCCACAAGGATCCGGCACGTAACCCCGAGGTGATCACGGCCATCGACGCTCGGGTCGACGCGCGAGGCGCCGGCAACGAGTCGACGACCAGCCTGGTCGAGACCCTGCGAGAGCGCGTCCCCGACGAATCATGACGGATCACACCTCGACCACCGGCAGTCATGCCCCGCGGTTCGCCTACATGCTCCTGACCCACAAGGATCCGGAACACGTCGAGGAGTTGACCCAGCGTGTGCTCGATTTGAGCCCAGCCGGACACGTGGTGATCCATCACGACCTGGCCGCTGATTCGCTCCCGTGGCAGGGAAAGCCACCAGCGAGAGTTCATCTCGTCGACCGCGGACGGGTGCTGTGGGGGGACTGGTCGATCGTGGAGGCCACGCTCAAGATGATCCGCTACGCCCACGGCGAACTGGGTGCCGACTGGTACGTCATGCTGTCGGGCGAACACCGGCCGGTCGTCGACCTGAGCCAGTGGGAACGCGCAACGATGGCCGCCGAGGCCGACGCTTTCGTCGAAGCCCAACCTCTTCCGCCGGCACTGCATTTTGGCCGGGGGGACGAGGACGCCAACCGGTTTTTGGCCCGGTGCCTCCACCGCTGGGTCACGATCAACCCCCGCCTGCAGGCGGCGCACAAGGCCATGGGCCTGCTCTGGAAGATGTCGAGGTATGTCCTCCCGGTGTATGCGATCGAGTACTCCCTGCGGCGCAACGTGTGGTTCTTCGCTTGGCCACGCCGGCGTGGGCGGCCCAAAGGGACGACCTTCTACAAGGGCACACAATGGATCGGGTTCAACCGGCGCTCGGCCGGGGCCATCCTCGGGACCGACCGGGCCGTGACCGACTGGTTCGAGCGTGGCCACATCCCCGACGAGACCTATTTTCAAACCGTGCTCTACAACACACCCGGACTCACCGTGAGCAACCAGCTCGTGACGTTCGTACCGGAACGACCCGAGAGCCTGACGGCCACGCGCTGGATGGTCCTCGACGAACCGCACCTGCCTGTTGTCTGGGGTTCGGATGCCGCATTCGCCCGTAAGGTCGACCCGCACGAGCGCCCCCACATCATCAAAGCGCTCGACGAGCGGGTCGACGAGCAGAGGGGCGGCACCGATGTTGCCCCAGACGCAGAGGGCCCGGCCGCATGACGGAGAGTCGCGACCCACAGCGCACGGTGCAGCCGACGATCGCCGTGGTCGGCATGCATCGAAGCGGCACATCGGCCACCGCAGGCTTGCTCATCGGTTTCGGCCTTTCCGGGCCCCGCCCCGACGACCTCGTACCCGGTGACACCTCAAACGAACGGGGCCACTGGGAGAGCCACGAGGTGCAGTCGTGCAACGCCCACCTGCTCGCCGCCCGCGGTGCGACGGCGTACGCTCCACCTCAGTTCACGAGCAACTGGGACGACATCCCGGTTTATGAATCGGTGCTGTCCGAGGCCCGGCAATGGTTCGACGCTACCTACTGTGGACGACCGCTGGTCATGAAGGACCCGCGGATATGCCTGACCCTGCCCTTCTGGCGGTCCGCTCTCCCATCCACCCTCGGGGCGGTGTTCGTGCTTCGAGACCCGATGGACGTTGCGAGGTCTCTCGAAGCGCGCGACGGAATCCCCGTCCTCTTGGGTCTTGCCATGTGGGATCGTTACATCCGATCCGCGACCGCTGGGCTGGCCGGAATCCCCACGCTCGTGGTCGAGTACGACGCCATGCTCGAAGATCCCCCCAAGGCATCGAAGGCCGTCAGCGCGTTTCTCGAGCACATGGGTATCCAGCCGGAACCAGGCGGCACGGACGACGCGGCCACCAGGCTCGATCCAAAGCTCCGCCATCAGGGTGACCGGCGCGACGAGTACGACGACCTGGTCGTATCGCAGCGGAGCGTGCTTCACTCGCTGACCGAATACGCCGGCTCGCACACCGTTTGGACTCCGCCCTCGCTCTCGCCTCCGCCGGCCTGGGTCGACGATGTCCTGCGCCTTCGCCGGGACTACGCCGGAGCGGCACGCGAACTCCATTGGGTCAAGGCATCCCGTGCGTACCGTCTTGTCTCGTCGCTCTGGAGATTCAAGGGAGGAGATCCGACTCCCGTGAGCGATCCCGCTACCCACGAGGAGCAGTCTCTGTGACAAAGCCGTCCGAGCAACAACATGTCGTTGTCATCGGCATGCACCGGAGCGGAACCTCGGCCGTCGCCGACGCCGTCGCTCGACTCGGCCTCGCCCTTCCCGACGAGACCGACCTCATCACGCCTGGGCCCTACAACGAACGCGGCTATTGGGAGAGCCGGCGGTTCGTGACCTACAACGACCGCGTCCTCAAGTACCTCGGTGGGACCTGGTCGTCGCCGCCCAGCCCACCTCGCGGATGGGAAGCCTCGCGAGAAGCCGAGGTCGTCGAGCTCAAGAGCGGAGCTCGGCATTTCGCATTGCGGGAGTTCACCCAAGCCCATATGGTGCTGAAGGACCCACGACTCTGTCTCGTCTTGCCCCTGTGGCGCGAGGTGTTCGACCGTCCACCAATCGCCGTTCTCGTGCTCCGGGATCCGCTCGAGGTGGCGCGCTCGCTCGAGCACCGCAACGACTTCCCGGTCTCGCTCGGACTCGCGCTGTGGCGGCGCTACGTCCAACAGTCAGTGACGTCGGTGGAGGGTCTTCCTGTCTTCGTGGCCGACTATCAGGCGATCTTGAGCGATCCCCACACGACCATTCGAGCATTGAGCGAATTCTTGGCCGATCAAGGCGTGGCGCCGTCAGCCCCCGAGCGCATTGAGGAGGCGGTCGCTGCCTTTGAGCCAGAACTCCGGCACCACCGCGCCGACGACCGCGCAATCCGCCAGACCGAGCAGCCGCTCGTCGCCGAGCAGCAAGGGTTTGCACAGGCCCTTCTGAGCCACCGAGGCGGCCATGCCCAATGGAGCCCACCCGAGCTGCCCGAGGAACCGTCGTGGGTGGGCGATTTCATCGAGCTCTCGGCGGACGGCGAGATGGTGGCCTTCGCCCGAGCGGGCGCCGAGAAGGAGTTGAAGTGGATCAAGAGTTCACGACTCTTTGGTGCCATCAAGACGTTCTGGCGCATAACCTCCAGTGGACCGACCCTGTCACCTGACCTGCAGGGCGAGACCGAGGCGCCCCTGGCGCCGGGGACATCTCCCCCGACGCTCGATCGGTTGCGGGCACTGTCGACCACGGCGAGACGAGCGATTTCGGGCCGGAGCAGCCCTGTGTCAGGACCGGACCACATCGCCCACGAAGACAACCCTGCTCATCCAGCACGACTCCGTGATTTCCAACTGTTTGCCGTCATCAAGTCATGGATGGACGAAGACATCATCGAGGCCACGGTTCGCGCCGCAATGGCCCAGGGCGCCGATGCCGTCTACCTCGTCGACAACGCAAGCACCGATGCGACGCTCAGCATTGCCGAAGCAGCGGGTGCGACCATCGCCGAGGTGTACCAGACAGAGGCCTTCGACGGACGCCTGGCCCAGTCCTTGATGAACGCTGTTGTTGCCCGGGAGTCGCTGCGCTCCGGAGCTGACCACGTCTGGTGGATGCTGCTCGATAGCGACGAATTCCCGGAAGGTCCGAGTGGCACGACCGTCAAGGAGTACCTGGCGACCCTGGACCGAAAGTTCCGGCTCGTGGGAGCTACCTTCCTGAACCATCTGCCCGACGGCAAGCCCGAATACGTTCCTGGCTTCCACCCGCTGGACTTTCAGCCACTCCACTACACCTTCGAGCCTCTCAACTACCCGCCGTGCCCTCTGGGCCACTGGAAGCATCCATTACAGCGATTCGATCGGCGCGGCCAGTTCCTGTTGAGCAACGACGGAGCGCACACGGCATTCGCATCGGAGCAGCTCGTAGAACCCTCTACCGGGATCGTCGTCCACCACTTCCAGTACCGGGACGAGGCAACCACCCGAGCCAAGCTCGAACTGGTGGAGAGTGAAGGGCGCGACGGGCTGCACGAATCGGCGGGATGGCGCAGCTTTGCCCGCCGGCGCCAGTCTCTCGAAGCCGTTTACACCCAAAAGTGGGACGAGGTAGACACGCTCCCGAACAAATTGGCCGACTCGAGCCGACACCCGGTTCCCTGGACTGACCTCGGATCGACGCGGCGGTGGTATCCGCAGGACACCGCGACCTCGGTTCGCAACGGCGCCGGCCGACCGCTGGACTAGGCGGAGTCGATGGCCTCAGCCTTCAGCCGTCAGAAGCCGTCCTCCCGCTTCGAGCGAGACCAGGGACCCGTGGTCGTCGGAGGCGTCGGAGGCAGTGGCACCCGAGTTGTCGTCGACATCATGCGGCGATTGCGCGTTTACACAGGATCCGACCTGAACAAGGCCGGCGATAACAAGTGGTTCTCCTTGTTGTGCAAGCTTCCCCGATGGGATCTCGATCCCGCCGGCCGCGACACCTCCGAGGTCCGTCGCTGCCTGGAGATCCTCGAGAAGGCGATGACCGGCCTCCTCGTGCCAACGAGAGAGGACCGGCGAACCATCGCCGAAGTGGTCCGCCGCTGCTCGAACTTTGCGAAGAAGGGTGATCTGAGGGACGACCGAACTGATGCGTGGTTGAATCACGTCGCCGGGACGCTGGCCCAATCGCAGGACGGCGTCCCAGAGGACTACCCACTTTGGGGGTGGAAGGAACCGAACAGCCACCTCTTCCTGCCTCACCTGAGCACCTACTTCGGCGACCGGCTCCGCTACGTGCACGTGATCCGAAACGGGGTCTACATGGCGCACAGCAGCAACCAGGCCCAACCCCGGCGCTGGGGACCCGAGTTCGGAATCGAGGGAGGCCTGACCACCACCCCCGTGCGGTCGCTGGACTATTGGATTGCCTCGAACGAGCAGGCGATCGAACGGGGGCGAGCGATGCCACAGGGTTCGTTCCTCCTGGTCAACCACGACGACCTCTGCCAATTCCCTCGTGAGGAAGTCCGTCGCTTCGTCGAGTTTCTGACGATTGACACGCCGGAGGAGACGATGGAAGAGCTGATGGCCCTCCCGAACCCGGCGCGCCCATTGGAGTTCACGCTTGAGCAGATGCGCCAAGAGTTCGGAGACGAACGCCTCGCGAAAGTCCGCGCACTGGGTTTTTCCTTGGATGGCGCGGAGGACTGACGTTCGTCAGCTGGGATCATGTGGCCGCAAGCGAGTCCGAGTCTGCTTGTTCGAATTGGCGGTAAAACTCGGGGTCGACACACAACTGGTCGTAGATCTCGTTCGAGCGCTTGCCCTCTTTGCGCATGTAGGCATTCAGTTTGCGGGCTCGCACGCTGTCTCGTGCCATGCGAACCAGCAACCGCGCGTGCCGAGGTCGGATCTCGCGTAGCGATTTGCTATGGGCTCGAGTGCGCCAGAAGAGGTAGTCCTCGTTCTCGGCCACGGGCACGTTGGTCTCGTCGGCCCGAGAGATGGCCGGTCGAAAACCCGATCCATGATGATAGACGTGACCTTCGTAGAGACCGTAGAAGACCGGGTGGAGATTGACCGCGTTGGACCTCAGTATGGGTCGCCACGGGATCGACCCGGCGTTCAAGGTGGCCAGCAGCGTGCCTCCCACATCCGACGCGGTCACGCCCTCCGAGGTGATCCACGAACCCTGCCGCCAGTCTCCGCCAATCTCGTTCCAGAATCCGACTGTGGTCACGCAGAAGCAAGGATGCGGCTGAAGGTCGCCGGCGTTCTCGTCACGCCGAACCGCAGCAAGACGGTGGCCGCTCAGGAGGTCGCTCATCCAAGCCTCAAGCCCTCGCACCGGAAAGGCGTCGCCGTCGAGGAACACGATGAGGTCGTCGGGTCGAGCCTCCTTGCTGATGGCCGCCGCGAGATCGTTCAACTTTTCCGGATGGTTCCCGTCGATCCGGGTTACCGAATCGAAATACTCGTCGTAAAGCGGCTCGATCCCCTGCAGGTTGGCGAAGACCCGAAATGGCTCCTGCAGATGGGCGCTGAGCGCGGTTCGTTGTGGAGTGATCCACTTCGGGTCCATCCAATGGACGGTGGCGATGTAAATCATACGGTGCGACGCGTTGTGTCAGGCGACGTCATGGCTGTGCAGTGGTCGCCAGAGCTGAGTCGACTTCGATCTGGCGGAACCATTCCACCGTCGAGCGAAGTCCATCACGAAGAGGCGTCTGTTGCACTGACGGGAACAGCGCTTGCAGCTTCGAGCAATCCGCCTGGGAGTCATGGACGTCACCGCCACGTGACGGGCCGTGTTCACGTTCGAGCGGACGTTCGAGGAGCGTCTCGAGCTCTTGGATCAGCGTCAGCAGTGAGGTGTTGGTGCTGAAGGCGAGATTCACGGGCGAATCCGTGGTCACCTCCCGCTGCAGCGCGTCAGCGATCACCGCCATCACATCACCGACATAGGTGAAGTCGCGGGTCTGGGTTCCGTCACCGTGGACCGCGAGCGGTCTGCCGTCGAGCGCAGCAGCGATGAAGGCCGGAATGACCGCCGCATACGCGTGATCGGCCCGCTGGTATGGCCCGAAAACGTTGAAGAACCTGAGGGCAAGGACCTTTGTGCCAAAGGAACGCCCATAGGCCAATGTGTAGGACTCGGCAGCCAACTTGCTTGCGGCATATGGGCTGGCTGGTCGGGTGGGATGGTCTTCAGAGGTGGGAAGGGACGCGTTCCGTCCGTAGACGGATGAGGACGAGGCGACGATGACGTAGCGCGAATGCCGGCGCGCAGCTTCGAGAACCACGACCGTGCCCGTGGCGTTCGCATCGTGACTTCCGCGTGGATTCTGCAGAGACCGCGCCACCGCCGGCACCGCGGCAAGGTGCACAACTGCTCCGACCTCGCCCACCAGTCTCGTCACCAGCGTCTCGTCGAGCACGCTTCCTCGGTGGATCTCGACGCCCGCGATGCCGGTCAGATTCGACTCAAGGCCGGTCGAAAAGTCGTCAAGCACCAGGATGCGCCCGGCCAAACCGTTGTCGCGCAGTGAACGACAGACGTGCGAACCGATGAAGCCTGCCCCGCCCGTGACGAGGACGTCCACTAGAGGCGCTCCACGTTCGGACCGGAGATCCGGCCTCGGGTGTCCAACACATAGCTGGCGCGGGCGGCCACCCGGTCGAGATCGAAGGCGTCATGGTCCGTGACGAGAACGACTGCGTCGGCTGCATCGAGCTCGGCATCGGTGAGCGTGATCAGGGCGGCCGGCGTCCCCTCCTCGAGCTCGTCCTCCAGTAATCCCAGTCCCCCGACATGGGGGTCGGCCACCCGGACGACGGCACCGGTGCGGCGGAGCAACTGCACGATGGTCCGACCCGGGCTCTCGCGGGCGTCCCCGGTGTTCCGCTTGTAGGCGAACCCCAACACCAGTACCCGGCTCCCGTTGAGCGGTTTACGCGCCCGGTTCAGCCCTTCGGCCAATCGTTTGACGACGTAGTCCGGCATGTGCTCATTCACGTCGTTCGCGAGTTCGACGAACCGGAAGGTTTGTCCGAGGGAGCGCCGGACCCGCCAAGACAGGTAGCTCGGGTCGATCGGCAGGCAATGTCCACCGACACCCGGGCCAGGCTTGAACGAGAGAAATCCGAATGGCTTGGTGGCTGCGGCGTCCAACGACGCCCAGACATCGATACCGAGATCGCTGGCGTAGACCGCCAGCTCGTTGACCAGTGCGATATTGACGTGACGGAACGTGTTCTCGAGCAGCTTCGTCATCTCGGCCTCGCGGGTCCCGGCCACCGGCACCGTCGTCTCGACGAGCGAGTCGAAGAAGTCGCCCACCGCGGCCAGGGAGGCCTTGCTCACTCCCGAGACGACCTTTGGCGTATTGAGGAAGGTCCACGTCTCGTTCCCCGGGTCGATCCGCTCCGGGCTGTACCCGAGATGGAAGTCGGTGCCGGCCACCAGGCCGGACTCGGCTTCGAGAATCGGACCAACCAGCTCTTCCGTGGTCCCGGGATAGGTCGTTGATTCCAAGACCACCACCGAACCGACCCTGAGGTGCCGTCCGAGTATCCGGGTCGCCTGCTCGACGTGCGAGAGATCGGGCACGCCCTCACGCAACGGCGTCGGGACGTCGATCACCGCAACGTCAAAGCCGCTGAGTTCGTCTTCGTCGCTCGTGGCACGGTAACGCCCGGTCGCCAGCGCGTCTGCCACCTCCTCCGAGGAGACATCGGTCACGAACGACTCGCCGTCGGCCAAGGCCTTGACCCTGGCCTCGTCCAGATCGAAGCCGACGACGTCGTAGCCCACTTCGACCGATCGCATGGCCACAGGCAGGCCCACGTAGCCCTGACCAAGAATGACCACCTTGCGTGGACGCTCGGTGATTCCGTTGTGCCCGGCGCGGGAGGGAAGCCCGTTCGACATCGGTCTTACCACCTAAGTCTCGAGCCGCTGGGAAGCGGCATCGGCCGAGCTGTAGTCCAAACTGGCCTCCCGGCGATGCGTCGCCGGGAGTGGATGTGCCTCGAGCTTGCGCTGGTCACGCCGATAGGGCTGGTAGAAGCCGCTCCAGGCGGAAATCGGCACCACGTCGGGCACGGAGAAGGTCTCCCAGGCTCGACGGACGGCGTCGGCCAGAATCGCCTCGACCCGCCATGTGGTGCGCAGGCGCTCGACTTTTCGCATGGAGAGATCGTCCCTCAGGACCAGCTGCACGACGTCGCGCTGGACCAGCAGGTTGGAGATGGAGCGGTCGAAGCGAGCATGGATGCAGGCGACCATCATTCGCTCCTCTGTGCCCAGGGAGCTGAGGGCTGCTCCGTCGGAGCCAGTCCGCGGAGTGAACCGGACCCTGTTCGCCAGCAGGTCCTGGGACTCGATAGGCCCGCCGAACCGGCCGGGTGTGACCGCCCGATACAGACCGACCTCCACTCCGCTGGCCGTCCGATGCCAGACGTCTCGGCGGCGGCGGGTCCGGGAATGGACACCGGGCGGGCGAAACACCCCCGCAGCCCGAAGGACATCGACGGCCTCGTCGTGATGTGCGGGGTTCACGAGCACGTGTAGCGACTCGTACAGCCGGAGATGGGTCTCGGGGTAATCGAGCGCCGAGGTGGCCGCACCGTGGAGGACACAGGCGTCCAGACCATGGCGTTCAAGGGTCGTGACGACCTCTTCCAGACTGCTCGCTGCCGTCCGGCAGCGTTCAGTGGCCTGGGCGGCGCGAACTCTCAGTTCCGCGAGCTGCGATTCTGTGACCGCCACGGTTCCTTGTTCGCAAGCCACAAGGGCGAAGGTCGACAGCATCAGCTGATCGAGTTTGGTCACGAACGCCTGCCAGGACTCGGCGTCCAGAGGCTGCTCGAGCAGTGGCCGGAGCGACGGATTGAGCCCGTTGCCCGCGATCCCGACAAGGATCTCCGTGAGCGTCACGCCGAGATTTCATTTTCGACCGCGAACGCGATCGGCTCCCGCCCCCTGACGTCATTCAGTTCGAGGCTCTCGTCGGTGGTGTGCTCGGACACCAGGTCGAAGAGAATCCGCCGGGCCCGAACTTCGTTTCGATCTGCCGCGGCAAGGGCCAGTTCGGACACTCCGGCGTTGAAGTTCTCCGAGGTGTCGATCTGCGGCGAGAGGAGGCGCAAGATCGACGGGTGCAGTGTCGGCGAGAGGTCCTCGGTCGAGCTGTGCAACTGCTCGTGAAGCTTCTCTCCGATTCGAGGTCCAGTGATCCGGATACGAATGTCGAGGCCAGGCTGGAGCCCGGAAAGCCGGATCATCCGGTGAGCCAGATCGAGAATCGAAACGGGTTCACCCATCTCGAGCATGTAGATCTCGCCACCCTCGGCCAGTACGGACGACTGCAGGACCAGCTGCACCGCTTCTTCCACGCTCATGAAGTAGCGGGTCATATGTGGGTCGGTCACCGTCAGCGGACCGCCGGCGGCAATCTGGCGTTGGAAGGTTGGGATGACGCTGCCCCGACTCCCGAGCACGTTCCCGAAGCGGACGGCACAGAACGCAGCATCGTCCGGAGCGCGGTCGAGCAGGAGGCGCTCCCCCATCCGCTTCGACGCACCCATCACACTCGAGGGCCTGACAGCCTTGTCCGTCGATACGAAGACGAAGCGCTGCGTTCCGACCTCAGTCGCGGCATCGAGCACGTTTCTCGTGCCCAGCACATTTGTCGTGACCGCCTCAACGACGTGTGTCTCGAGAATCGGGACGTGCTTGTGGGCGGCCGCATGGAACACGACGTCGGGTTGCCAGCGGGTGAACGCGTCCATCACGGCCTCGCGATTGGAAACGTCGGTCAGAACCTGCTCTACCTTGCAATTGGGAGAGGTGGTCGCCGACGCCTCGTGCAGGTGCGTCTCGTCGTGGTCGAGCATGACCAGGATGTCCGGTCCGAAGCCTGACACCTGCCGGCAGATTTCGGATCCGATCGATCCGCCCGCCCCTGTGACCAGAACCCGCCGGCCGTCGAGGGCGTTCTTGACGGCAGCCAAATCGGTGATGACCTCGCGCCGTCCGAGGAGGTCCTCGATCCGCGGCTCACGGGCCGACCTGATGGAGACCGACGGTTCGGAGGGAGACCCGGAAATGGTACTGGCGATGTCCGTCAGGTCCGGGACGATCTTCATCACGATCTCGGCATCTTCGCTGGCCCGGACACAACGCTCGACGGTCGACGTCGACGGGTTGGGAATAGCCAGGAGTACCTGTTGGATCTGCAACTTCTCGATCGCCGCGGGTAAGTCGTCGATCGATCCGACAACCGGTACCCCCATGAGCGACAGCCCGTGCGTGCGCTCGTCGTCGTCGATCACCGCAACCGGGAACATGCCGCCGCCAGGGTTGCGGAGCATGCCGCGAACAACAGCGGCTCCAGCGTCCTTACTCCCGACCACGGCCACCCGGATCCCCATACCGCGATTCGCTCGCTGCCAGCCGAGGAGGCGCGAATGGAACCGCAGGAGGCCGATCCCGAGCAAGGTCAGGGCGCAGCCGAGCGGGATCACCTGCAGTGGCACCCGAGTCAGGTGCATCTCAAACCCGATGGGATAGAGGGCGAGCAGGATCACGAGGGTCACGAGGCAGGCCATGGCAACATTTCGGGCCTCTTCGATGCCGGCGTGACGCCAGATCCTCCCGTACAAGCCAAACACCCGATTGGCACTCAGTTGCACGACCAATGTGATTGAGAGGAATAGGAGGAATTTGGGCCAGTAGTCGGCAGGAGCCCTATCCCGTAGTGAGACCACCTCGGCGATGCCGAAGGCGGCCACGATGACCGCGGCGTCCATAAGGACGAACACCATCCGCGACCGAACCTTGGTCGCCAAGAGGCTGAGGCGCACGGTCCCCGAGCCGGGGGTGTGATTCGTGTCAGAATCCATCAAAATCCCCTTGTGAGGCTGGTTCTGGGGGCGTGGTCCGTCGTCGGGTCGCAACTAACCGCATTCGCCACGTCATCCGGCACCACCTCGACCCCCCCCAAATTGGTCCGCACGCGGCTCTCACATTGCATTGAAGTGGCAGGGACGGTCAAGTGTCATTGAAGTGCTCATGCAGGGGAAATGCGCCGGACATCAGATATTAACTTTGCGGTTTCGCCGTGTTCGCGGCCGGTTCGCACAACAAGACTCTCCCACACCCCAAAAATCCATGAGAATTCACCGGAATCACGCAAACGTCACGGACGAATTCCTCGAAAGAGAAGATCAAAGAATTTGCACAATTCCGCAACAACGATGGACCTACGCGCCCCCGATACAGGTGCGCCGGGGGCGAACTCTCCCAGGGAATTCGGGCGATTAGTATCGCGCGGTCGTGCCCTTCGCATTCGTGGGGGCTCTCGAACTCGAGGGGTGGCTCTCCCCACACCCAGTTTCCGGAGGCTGAGCGTTGGAGCCGATTTCCTATCTACGAGCGCCGATCCGTCGCTGGCCGGTCCTGATCCCGTTCGTGCTCGTCTGCATGCTGGTTGCCTTCCTCCTTCCCGTCAGTACGCCCACTGCCTCCGCCGCCAAGGCCTACAAGGCGAGTGCGGAGGTGGGCCTGAGCCCCGGCGCCAAGTCGAACAAGCTGGGTGCCAAACTCACGGTGAAGCAGCTCGAGTACTTCGCCCACGTGCCTGCGGTCATCGACGCTGCGGCCACGGCCCAGGGGGTGCCGGTCACCAAGAAGCTCCAGAACGAGATTGTCATCGGGAAAGCCAAGGCCGGCAAAGCGGCCCAAGCCGCCGCGGGTGGGGGCGGGGGCGGCGGGAAGAAGATAGAAGGGCTCCGGCAACATTCTCGACATTGCAGTTCTGCAACCGACCAAGGACGGGGCCGTCGGCATGACCAACGCCTTCGTGAAATCGCTGGGGGCATACGCCCAGATCCAACTCTCGGCTTCGGCCAAGAGCTTGGCGTACGAAAACCAGGTCTACATCTCCAACCTCCAGGACGCGCTCGAAGCTCTGGCGCCCGCCAACCCGACGACGCCGACGACGGTCAAGCCGACCACGACCGTGCCGCACGTCAAGCGGCACAAGGTCAAGCGGACGGTCATTCGGCCTGCGGTGACGACCACGACCGCAAAATCCGCCCTGGGAGCACAGGGACGCTCCGCCCAGCTCACAGCGTTCCGTGACGGCACCCCCGCGGCGACGCCCAACGTCCCCACCCAGTCGAGCGTTCCAGGTCTCGTACCGACATCGCTCCCGGGAACGAGCCCCGCCCCCGGTGTGACCACCACCACCGCGCCGAAGGTGTCGCCGACGGTCAAGGCGGAGCGGGCCGTCCTCACCAAGCAGCTCGCGAACGCGCTCGCCAAGCAACAGCTCTTGATGTCCCAGATCCCTCCAAAGACGGGCCTCCAGGTCATCGCCCCCGCCAAGCACGCCCAGCTGCTCAACCCGCCGCAGGCGCCGTCCCTCCTTTCCCGTCACTCGGTTCGACTCGTCATCGGATTCCTCGTCGGCCTCGTTCTCGGCATCCTCGCCACCTGGCTCCTCGATGGACTGGACCGGCGGTTACGCACCACCAAGCGGGCCGAGGAGGTCTTCCGCCTGCCCGTGTTCTCGGAGATCCCGGCCGGGTCGAACTCCGCCTCGGCAATCCCGGTGGTCGATATCGTCGTCGACCCGTATTCGCCGATCTCAGAGGCGTACCGCAAGCTGTACGTGGCGATTCTCACCGCCCCGGCGGTGACGTGGGTCAGGCGAGGCGGATCGGGTCTCGAGCCGGCTGAACTCGCCCCAGCTCGGCCATTGGTCTCTGCGCCGGCGGGAGCCGGAGCCGCCATGGCCGGCACCCCGGTCGACAGTCCCGTCGCCGAGGGGCGCTACCCGGCGCCCGTGGGGACCACGGACCTCGTCAGCCCGCGTCGCCACCGCTTCGCGATCCTGATCACATCTCCCAACGACGAACCGTCGCGGTCGCTCGCCGTGGTCAACCTGGCCACCGTGTTCGCCGAGGCCGGTGACCGAGTGCTCGTGGCCACGACGGGCGGCATGCGCACGGAGTTCGAGGGAGACAGCAAGGGCCTTCGGGGCTGGGAGGGCGAGGTGGCCGACACCGACGCCAACGAGCTGGTGGCCAACGCCCGACCATCCCAAATCCCTGGGGTTTCCAGTCTGGCCTTGGGATCGGTGTACTCCAATCCGGCCCGGCTCGCGCTCAAGGCCGGAAGTCTGATCGAGGCCGCCCGCGACGTCGTCGACGTGTTCCTGATCGAAGCGCCGCTCCTCTCGACACAGGATGGAGCTGCGCTGTTGCCGGTGGTCGACCTCGTCGTCGTGGTATGCGAGAGCTGGTACACCACCGTCCAGGACGGACTCCGTACACAAAGATTGCTGACGCAACGCCGACCGCCGGTGCTGGGGCTGGTCATGACGAACATGCAGAAGGATCAGCTCTCCAAGTCCTCGCGTTGAGCGAGCGCTCCTGGTGCAGGAGCCCTCTCCGCACAGGTCAAGAGAGGGCCACTTCAGCGTTGACGAGCTCAGCCGGGTTGGTCGAGCTCGCCCGTCTGTCGCTGGTAGCGAGGATTGGCTCCAAGGCGGCCTCGCATTCCGTCGAACAGGCCGTGGAGGGTGGCGAGCCGCTCCTCGGTAGTCGAGGCCAGCTGGATCCGGCGCGCCGAATACGCGAAGTGCCAGGCCGTCCACGAGGGTGACCCATGCGCGCGTGCGAGGTGCAGGAAGTTCCGGGCGACGTAGTACGCCCGCCACGGTTCGTCCGAGTCATTGGGTCGGGCACCGGCCATCGCAGCATCCCGACCCTCGGTCGTCTGAACCCGAGCCGCGACCCGTGCCGCGGCGGAGTCCAAAAGCACGCTGAGACCTGATGCCCTGACCCGGCAGAAGAAGTCGAAATCCTCGTAACCGAAGTACCAGTCGGGATTCGGGAGCACCCCTCGCTCGAACACCTGGCGGCTGAGGAGGGTGGCACCCCAGGCCGCGACGTCCACCGGAAGGAGTGCCGGATCACCGGTTCCCGGCACGACGTTCTCCGAATGGCCTCGACCCACGAACCGTCGCCCGTAGGCTACGACCGCGCCGGTGTCGGCCAGACTGGCCTCGTTTTCCAAGCGGCGAACCAGCTCGGCCACACGGGGCGTGGGCAGCCCGAAAAGGCCGATGTCATCCTCACAGAGGTAGGCCCAACGGGTACCGGGATCGGCAAAAGCATGCAGGATACCGGCGCCGAACCCCGCTGCCGGCCCGAAATTTTCCTCGAGCCAGACCATCTGGACCGACTCTTCGAGAGCCGCGTCATCGAGTCCTCCGGTGCCATTCACCACCACGACAACGCGGTGGGGTGGGAATCCCTCGTCTTCGAGCAGGCTGCGGACGACGTCCCCCGCCAGCCGGGGCCGGCGATGGGTCAAGACCACTGCGGTGACGCCGAGGGCATCGAATCTCGTGGTTCCGTCCGACACGGAGGGCAACCCTAATTCGTCCACCTTCGACCTCGGCCCGTCTGGGTGCCCCCTGAACCTGGTGTCGCCTCGCTCACTTCATGGCGATAACCGCCAAGAGCCAAACGGTCAACGGCACGGTCTCACGCCAACCACAGCGCAGGCAGCGGACTTTGTCGCGCGATGGGAACGCGCAATCTGGGTCGCCGAGCGGGTCATGCAGGAGTGTGCTGCCGGCGACGGCGTTGCGCCAAAGGCGAATTACGACGGGCCCGGCATGAGGCCCAGCGCGGCGTAGATCTCCCGGGTCGCATTCGATGTATTGAAGGTGTAGAAGTGCAATCCAGGGACGCCCGAGCGCATGAGACCCGCACACAGCTCCGTCGCCAACTCGATCCCTTCCTTGCGGACCGCGTCCGCGCCACCCCGCTCCTCTGCACTCCTCAGCCGGTCCTCCATCCACGACGGGGCTGCGGCACCCATGGCCCCCAGTCGGCCCAGGGTGGAGAGAGAAGTGACGGGCAGGATGCCCGGCAGCACCGGCTTGTCGACACCGCGCGCCTCGAGGTCGGACACGAGGCCCTCGTATTCCCCGACCTCGAAGAAGAACTGGGTCACGCCGAAGTCGGCGAGGCCGAGCTTCGCGGCCAAGTAGTCCCGGTCGCTCTCGAGGTGAGGCGAGCGCGGGTGGCCCGCCGGATGCGCGGCCACGCCGACCGAGAAGCCGCCGATGGCGTGGGCCAGTTCGACCAGCTCGGTGGCATAGGCCAGCTCCCCCGGACCGGCAGTCGGATCGTCGGGCGGATCGCCGCCGAGGGCCATCAGGTTCTCGACGCCGGCCTTCCGGAGCGAGACCAAAATGTCGGCCAGCTCCAGGCGGGTGTGGGCCACACAGATCAGGTGCGCCATGGGGTTGAGCCTGGTCGTGTGCAACATGCCCGACACCAAGTCGAACGTCCGCTGCCGCGACTCCGCCCCGCCGCGGTAGGTGACCGAGACGAAGGTGGGTTCGAGTGGCTGGAGTTCACCGATGGTGCGGGCCAGCGTGGTCAATTCCTTGTCGTTCTTGGGTGGGAAGAACTCGAAGGAGTAGGTCGGCCCGGCGGCCAGGAGTTCGTCGATCCGAGTCACGGCGCCGGTACCCGGCCGTAGTCGTCTTCCAGGCGGACGATGTCGTCCTCACCGAAATAGGTGCCGTGCTGTACTTCGATGAAGACAACATCGACGCTTCCGGCATTGGCCATCCGGTGCGCACCCTCCCGCGGGATGTCGATGGAGTCGCCTGGGCTCAGCTCTGTCACGGTCCCGTCGAGGGTCACCGTGGCAGTGCCGGACACGATGAACCAGTGCTCTGCCCGCTGGGCATGGCGCTGATAGCTGAGTCGCTTTCCCGGGTGGACGACGAGGCGCTTGACCTTGTGGTCCGGTGCGTCGTCGTCGAGCACCGTGTAGTTGCCCCAAGGACGCTCCGAGTACTCACCGACCTTCACGTACACCTGCCTTCCCATGCCTCCGCCGGCCGGGTCTTCACCGCGCTGCCAACTCGGCGGCCTGCAGCGCGTTCCGCAACAGCATGGCACGCGTCATCGGACCCACCCCGCCCAGCCGCGGGGTGATGAATCCCGCCACTTCGGCCACGTCGGGGTGCGCGTCGGGTATCAGCTTCCGGCCCTCGAACGTCGTGCCCGCCGAGACCACGGCAGCGCCGGGCCTGACCATGTCCGGCGTCAACAGGTGAGGACGACCCGCGGCGGCCACGATGATGTCGGCCGTGCGCGTGATGGAGCCGATGTCCTCGGGCGGTACGCCGGTGTGCACCACGGTGACCGCGGCATTGCAGCCGGGACGTTTCAGTGTGAGCATGTTCGCCAAAGGCCGCCCGATGGTGACGCCGCGGCCGATGATCACGACGTGGCGACCCTCGACCGGGACGTCGTAGGCGTGCAACAACTCGACGATGCCAGAGGGTGTGCAAGGCATCGGCCCGGGTGTCCCGAGGACGAGGCGTCCCAGGTTGATCGGATGGAGCCCGTCCACGTCCTTCTTGGGGTCGACGGCAAGGAGGGCGCGCTCCTCGTCGAGTCCATTGGGCAGTGGCAGCTGGACCAAGAACGCGCTGACCTTCGTATCGGCGTTCATGGCGGCGATGGCCTGGAGCACCTCGGCTTGGGTGGCGTTCGAGGGGAGATGCTCGCCCGCCGAGTAGATGCCGACACTCGCGCTGTCCTCGTGCTTCATGGCCACGTAGCGCACGCTTGGTGCGTCGTCGCCGACCAGGATTGTGCCGAGCCCTACGTGGATGCCCTCGGTGGCGAGGACGGCCACCCGGTCGGCCACCTCGGCCCGAATGCGGGCGGCCACCGCCTCGCCGTCGAGAATGATGGCGCTCATCAGTGCTTGAAGTGCCGCTCGCCCGTGGTGACCATGGCCAGGCCGGCCTCGTCGGCCGCGGCGACGACCTCGCCGTCCCTCACCGACCCCCCGGGCTGCACGATGGCCGTCACGCCGGCCTCGGCCAGGACCAAGAGGCCATCGGGGAATGGGAAAAAGGCGTCACTGGCGCCGGAGCCACCCTTGGCGCGCTCACCGGCCTTGCGCACGGCGATCTCGGCCGCCACGACACGGGACTGCTGGCCGGCTCCGACACCAACGGCTTGTCCGTTGGTCACGACGGCGATGGCGTTCGAGGTCGTCCGGCCGCAGACCCGCCAGGCCAGCACCAGGTCGCGCCACTCCTCTTCGGTCGGGTGGCGTTTGGTCACGATCTGCCAGTCGCGGCGCGGTGAGACGAACGCATCGACGTCCTGGACGAGGACGCTCGAGCCCAGGCTGCGCAGCTGTCGCACCGCCTGCTCGGGGACCGCGCCCGAGAGAAGGCGCGTCGCCTTCCGCCGGCCGGTCAAGGTCTCGAGGGCCTCAGGCGTGTAGGACGCGGCGATGATCACGTCGGCCTGAGGACCGGCCGCAATGGCCTCCGCCTCTGCGGCCGCGACGTCGCCCCCGATGGCCACCACGCCGCCAAAGGCCGACAAGGGGTCGCACTCGAGCGCCCGCTCGTAGGCCGCGACCAGGTCACCGGCCACGGCAGCGCCGCACGGGTTGGCGTGCTTGATGATGGCCACGGCTCGCTCGCCCGAATCGGACGCCAGTTCGTGCACGAGGCGCCAGGCCGCGTCACCGTCGAAGAGATTGAGGTACGACAGGGGACTTCCTGCGTGCTGGACCATGTCGTCCCACCAGCTGCGGGCGCCAGCGGTGCGGTAGCGCGAGCCGCGCTGATGGGGATTCTCGCCGTAGCGCAGCACCTCGGTGCGCTCCAGCGTGAGGTGCAACGTCGGAGGCAGGACCGCCGCCAATGCCGCCTCGTCGGCATCGGCCTCGGTGAAACCGCCGAGTTCCTCGATGGGGCTGGGACCTTCGCCGTCGAGCCAGGCGACGATGGCGGCGTCGTACGCCGCAGTGTGGGCGAAGGCCGCCCGGGCCAGCCGGCGCCGGGTTGCGGCGCTCAAGGTTCCGGAGCGACGGATCTCCTCCAGGGCGACGGGGTAGTCCGAAGGCGAGGTGAGCACACCTACGTGCTGGTGGTTCTTGGCGGCGGCCCGTACCATCGTCGGCCCGCCGACATCGATGAGCTCGATGGAGGGGTCCGAGGAGAAGGGATAGAGGTTGACGACGACGAGGTCGATCCCCTCGATGCCGTTGGCCTCCAGGTCGGCCAGGTGCTCGGGCTTGGAACGGTCGGCCAGGATCCCGCCGTGGATCTTGGGGTGGAGGGTCTTGACCCGGCCGCCCAGCATCTCGGGCGAGCCCGTCACCTCGGCCACCTCACGGTGCCCGATGCCCGCCTCGGACAACTTGGCCGAGGTGTTCCCACTGGCCACCAGCTCCCAGCCGAGTTCGCTGAGGCCCTGGGCCAGCTCCACCAGCCCTTCCTTGTCGTAGACCGAAAGCAGTGCCCTCAAATCACCATGTCCTCGTCAGCTCCTTCACGCTCGGGCGTACATCTCCGGGCGCCCAGCCGTGGCCCGACTCCGCCCTGGCTGGACTGACCACACCTGGCACGGATCGAGGTGTTGGTCCCCCGCCAATCTAGTGCCGTCCGGAATCGTGCTCCTACGGAGCGGTCCCCGTCATGACGCCGCACCGTCTTGTGGTCCCGATCCCGGAGACGCCAGGCCGTCCAACGTGCCATCGGCGTCGTCGTCGGCCCGACTCTCTGCCCCGCCATAGCGAACCTGCCATCGATCCCAGACCGACCTCCGGACTCTGAGTGTGGAGAGGACTTCGTCGAGCTCCTTGCCCTCTCGGAGCATTCGGTTGGCGTGCCGCATCCTGTTCTCCCTTACTTCGGCGCTGAACCAGAAGTCATTGTTCCGATGCACCCAACCACGCACGCTCATTGCCGGGCCGGACACGGAGAGGTCCGAGAGCACGTGCAGACGTGTGCGCAGATCGAGCTCTTCGTCCAGGGTCGATCGGCCCGAGCCGATGCGCAACAGCCGCGAAAGGAGGGTCTTGCCTGTGAGCAACTGCTGTGCCGAGACGTCCCGCAACTTCCCACCCATCGCGCGGTTCCAGAGCATCACCGTCATTGGCCGGCACGACAGCAGGGGTGCCGGCGATGCGGTGGTCGAGAAGAACCGCACCGTCTGGTACCAGGGAATCGGAGCGACCTGGTCGACGGCGAACTTGTGATGCTCCAGGTGCCGCGGCCAAAGGACCCGCCAGATGCTGGCCCAAGCCGGCATAGCCAAGGGCGGGCCAGTCGTCCGAACCGTGCAGGAGACGGTCCTGGGCGACCATCCACTCTTCGAGGAAAGGGGAGCCAGGTCGTGCGGCCAACAGGTTGTTGTAGAAGAGTCCCGCTGCCTCGTCGCCCCATCCGGCCAGAGAGACACGGCTCAGCGGCTCGAGGAGCCGGCGCAGCGAGTCGAGCACCACGCAGTCGAAGTCGAGGTAGATGCCACCGTAACGCCACAGCAGCCGGTTGCGGCCGTAGTCCGAGCGCGACGCCGGGCGCGGCAGGCGATCCCACGTCGCCTGGTCGAGGTCGGGCAGCCAGTCGTAGATGGTGCGCTCGTCGACCACCTCGAGGTTGAGGCCGTCCAGGTGGGCCTCGACCGTCTCGAGGCAGAGGTCCATGTAGGGCGAGCGGATGCTCGTGGGCTTTCGCTTCTCCCAGTACATCCACACCCGTCCGGGTGCTCCGTCGGGAGCCGCGGCGACATCGCCCTCCGTGTTCGCCATGTCGACTCAGCCGCCGTCCGGATCACTCAGCTGGTCGACGAGGCACCGGGGCGCTTGGTCGGCTGCCCGAACTGACCCACCGAACGTCCGTGACCGCTGCCGCTGCATGCGCTTCACCGTGGTGCGGTCCGTCCCGAGATCGACCCGGAGTTCCAGACCCAGACCCCTTCGCTCCCTCCTTGATCCCCGCACGCCGGACGATGCTACGTGGGTTCGTGGGACCTCCGGAGATCGACCGCCTACTGAAGGATCCATGCCCTGGTCAAGGCCCGACCTCACCCCCGGGGTCCCGAAGATCTCGTGGCTGTATGGACAGGGCATCGAGGACCGAAACCGGGGCTGGGGGCCTGCTCAGCGGCCCCAGAGGCGACGGCCCAGCAGCTCGAAGAGGGCTTCGTTGTCCGGCTCGAATTGGGCCCGCAGGTCGCCCAGCGCCTCGCCGTCCTCGGGCCGGGGCGCCGGGGAGGCGTTGGTGGCGGGGAAAGGCCCGGCGGCGGCGCTCATGTCCAGCCATTCGAGGAGATCGGTCCCGACCTCGGCGTCAACGTAGAGGCGCTCGCTCTCGACGACCTTGACCCGCTCGGAGCCGACCGCGTCCTGCCAGCGGGCGATCTGTTCCGCGTAGCGGCCGCGGGCGCGGTAGGAGAACCATTGATGAGACCGGCTCCGTTCGCCCCGGAGGACTTTCTCGGTCTCTCCGGCCAGGCGCTCGTCCTCGACGGCCAGCGCGTCGGCGAACGACTTGGACTCCCGGCCGAGGGAACGCTCCAGGCGGTAGTGCGACATGGCGCGGTCGGCCGGTTCGCGCAGCAGCACGACGAAGCGGGTGTCCCTGGGCAGCGTGGCCGCGGCCCGGGCGGGTGCGAGGGGATGAAAGAGCATGTACGGGGAGGACTCCACCCTCTTCCCTCGCTCGAAGACCGTCGGGAACTGCGCCCGGTACCAGCGCCGCCCGCGCTCGTAGTTGTGGTCGAAGTAGTGGACCTCCCCCGCTGCGAAGGTGGCGGCCGGGTGGTGCTTGAGCCAACGGCGCAGCGAGGTGGTGCCCCCGCGCTGGGTCCCCACGATGACGATGTCGGGCAGGGGTCGAAGGTCCGCGGTTGCCATCCGCCACGCATGGTCACGCCCCGTCCGGCCGCGACGTTCACGGTGTCCTCGGGGTGGCTTGCGCCGTCGACCGCGCTCGAGTGGAGCGCGCACGGGGGCATGGGTCGGCTCGAGGTCGCGGCCCGCCTGCAGCTCCCCGATCGCCCACCCGATGATCTCGGGGTAGAGCTGGCGCTCGGTGACCTTGATCGCCTCGTGGAGCGACTCCTCGGTGTCACCCGCGACGATCCGGACCGCCTGCTGGGCCAAGATCGGTCCGGCGTCCATTTCGAGAGTGGCCACATGCACGGTGCAACCGGTCTGGGCGACGCCCGCGGCAAGGGCGTCTCGCACGGCATGCCAGCCGGGAAAGGCCGGCAGCAGCGATGGGTGGGTGTTGAGGATGCGGCCGGGGTAGGCGTCGTGGACCGGCTGGCCCAGGACGGTGCCGAACCCGGCCATGGCCACCAGGTCGATCTGGCGTTCCACCAAGGCGGCGGCGAGCGCCGAGGAGAATGCGGCGCGGTCGAAATCGCCGCCGAAGCCGCCGTATTCCCGACGGTCGATCAGCTCGACCGGGACCCCGCGCTCCCGAGCGATGTCCAGGGCCGCGCACGGTCGGTCCGCCACAACGGCGGTGACGGCGAGGTCGGCATCGAGGATGGACCGGAAGATCGTCCCGGAACCCGAGAGAAGGACTGCCAGGCGCACGGCGGACAATCTAGTGAGATCACACGAGGGCCCAGACCCCGGCATGGCCCTCACGTCTCACCGAGATCGCTCCGTCCAGAGCCTCCGGCCCAGGAGGTCGAAGAGGGCCTCGTTGTCGGGCTCGTACGACGCCCGCAAGCGGTCCCGGGTGGACGCGTCGTCCGTGCTCGGCTCGGCCGTGGCGTTGAGCGCGGGGAACGGTGTGGAAACGGGCGCGAGACCCAGCCACGCCAGGAGCTCGCCGGGCGCCGAGGGATCGTCGAACATCCGCTCGCTCTCCAGGACCAGGATGCGCTCGCGGCCCACCGAGTCGAACCATCGCGAGAGCTGCCCGGCGTAGCGCCCGCGCGACCGGTAGGAGTACCACCGGTGGGCCCTGCTGCGCGCGCCCCGGGCCACGGCGTCCTCCGTCCCCATGAGCCGGGACTCCTCCAGCTCGAGGGCGCGGTCAAATGTCTCACTCTCGTGACCTTTACGCCGTTCGAGCTGATAGTGCGAGAGGGCCCGCTCCGCCGGCTCGCGCAGCAGGGCCACGAACCGGGTGTCCTGGGGCAGGTCGCGCCCGGCCCGTTCCGCGGCGAGCGGGTGGTAGAGCATGTAGGGCGACGCCTCGACTTGCCGGCGCGAGCCGAGGCTGATGGGAAAGCGGGACCGGTACCAGCGCTCTCCCTTCTCGTAGGCACCGTCGAAGTAGTGGACCTCCTTGATCATGAACGGCGCCACGTCGGGATGGGAACAGAGCCAGGAGTGCAGCGAGGTGGTCCCGCTGCGCTGGGCGCCGACCACGACGATCCTCGGCAGGGGGCGCAGGCCGGCCGTGGTCATTCGCCACGTGTGCAGCGTCTTCTTCTTGGCCTTCGCCGCCCGGGTCGCGGGCCGGCGCGGGGACGGGGTGCTCATCGTTGGGCGAGCCGTGGCGCGGTCGACGAGCGGCGCGGATCGATCTCGCGGCCCTCCTCGATCTCGCGCAGAGTCCAGCGACACGGTGGCAGGGTACAGCGAGCGCTCCAAAACCTTGATCCGTTCGTGCAACGTCTGCTCGGTGTCGCCCGGACGCACCGGGAGGCCTGCTGGGTCGATCGGGCTCGCATCCGTCTCCAGGGTGGCGAGGTGAGGACCCGGTTGCGGCCGGAGAGCCGCTCGGTCGACGTGCGCGCCGAATTCCCGTGCGACCCGGAACCCGAGACGAGGACGGCCAGACGCACGGCGACAATCTAGTGAGAGGCTGCCGGAACGAACGAGACGGGAGGATCCCTGCGAGCACGCTGTGGGTGTTCCCAAGCGGATGCGCCGAGCCGAGCTGGACATTTGATTCCGCCTCGGGTCCACCGGTAGGAAGCCCGGCCAGGGCCTACGCTCGACCGACTGCCATGACCGATCCCTCGAACGTCCCTTCGACCCCAAGCGACAGCCGCGGTGGCGAGCCGGGCAACGACAGCCTGGGCAAACCGATGACGCGCCTGGAGTTGGCGTCCTTCATGGGGAAGGCGACCATTGAGGCCAGGCGGCACCGCCGGGAATTCGCCGACGTCGAGCACGTCTTCTTCCTCGTCGGGTACCCGCGGAGCGGAAGCACGCTCATCGGCTCCATGCTCAACGCACACCCGCAGATGGTGATCGCTCACGAGAGCGACCTGTTCCGCTACGTGCGTCGGGGCGTCAGCCGCAATCAGCTCTTCGCGATTCTGCTCCTGCGCGATCAGGAATTCTCCGAGGTGGACCGGCATTGGAACGGCTTCGACTACGCGCTCGGAGGACCAGGGACAATTCGAGCGCTTGCGGGTCATCGGCGACAAACACGCCGGCCGGGCCGCCCGGCGCCTGCACGAGGACCCGCCACTGATCGAGCGCTTCCGCCACGTCGTCGGTGTCCCGATCCGGTCGTTGCACATCGTGCGGAATCCCTACGACAACATTGCGTCGATCGCCCACAACCGGAGCCTGCCCGTGTCGAGAGCCATCGACATCTACCGTCGGCTCGGCGTCGCCGTCGACGACGTGCTCGGCCGCCTCCGGCCCGAGGAGCTCTTCGAGGTGCGCTACGAGGCCTTCACGGCCGACCCCGCGTCCTGGTTGACCGACATCTGCCATTTCGCCGGGGTCGAGGTGACGCCTGAGTACATCGACTCGTGCGCCGCCCTGGCCGACCCGGGCGGCCGGCGCGGCCGGACCCGTGTCGAGTGGAGTCCCGCCGAGCGCGCCGAAGTCGAGCAGATCATCGCGTCGCGCTCCGTGCTGGACGGCTACACCTTCGACGACTGATCCCCTACGGCCCCGAGGGCTAGTGATTCTGGTGTCTCCCCTGTTTGTTACCCGCGCCCGTGCCGGTGCCGGCACCCGACGCCAGCACCCAGTGGCCGCCCGTGACCTTGACCGTCGCAGTGGGCCCGACATGGCCGGCGATCCCGTACCCGTGGACGCGGTCGTTGGTGAACACCGCGACCGCATTCTTGACCACGTGATAGACGGGCTCGTGAGGCGCTGACCGCGGGAAGTGCAGCACGGAGTCCTCGACAGTCGCCTTGGCACCCGAGAGCTGGACGCAGGCGACGTATGCGCTGTTGCCGCAGTAGAGGACGTCGGCCACGAAGTTGAACGGACCGCGTTGGTGCTTCCTGCGAGGGTCCGTGCGCAATGCTCAGGATGGCGTCGCCGGCGGTGGTCCTGGCCATCGCACAGTGAGCGATGGTGAAGTCGTGCGTGTTGTCCGATGAGCCGCTACCTCCGTTCGCGAAGAAGATCTGTCCACCCGAGGTCGTGCAGCCGTCGATGGTCACGTTGTCCGCACCCTCATTGTGTTGATCCGCTTCGATATCGAACGTGTTTATCCCCGGATCGAGCACGACCAGGTCGCTGACCTGAACTCCCGAGGCCGAGGCCATGGTCACCGCTTGGCGACCGGCGCCGGAGATGGACACGCCTTGAATCACCGCGTTCTTGGTCGGACCGACGATGGTGCCCGAATCGTTGTCGGCTCCGCCCCGCAGAGGTGAAAGGCTGATGCCGTCACCGAAGGGGTTGGTGATGGTGACGCCCATGATCGTGATGCCGGACGTGCCCTCGACGTCAATGGCACCGGCGAACGCCATGTTCGCGTGGTAACCACCGGGGTTCTGCCCGTTGATCTTCATCGACTCGAGTGTGACGTTGGAACCGCCAACAAGATCGAAGACGTACTGTTCCTTCGCTGTCTTCTTCTTGCCCGGAGTGGTGGCATCGCTGGTGAAGGTCCCGCCGTAGATCGTCAGGCCGGTGGGATTCTTCAGTCGCAGCCCCTTGTCGACCCGGTAGCAGGCTTGCGCGCTGACCAGCACGGTCGAGTTTGCCGGGAGCCTGTTGAGCCACTTCTTGAGCGGCCCGCTGACGTCCTGGGAGCAATTGGCAGGGATGGTCGCAGGGATCGCCACGTGTCTGTCCGGCCGGGGCCGGCACGGCGAAAGCGCCACCTTGCAAGGTGCCGACAGGGCCGGCTGTCGTGTCATCAGGCACGTTCGGGGGCGGCGGAGGGATGGTCGAGGTGCTCTTCGGCGTCGTGGTCGTACGCGGCGCTCCTCGTCGACGGGCTGCTGCTGCAGGAGGCGGCGGCCACGGTGACGGCCAACAGCACCAGCCGCGACGAATGTTCGCCGATTGAGGGGGGGCGCCATCGCAATCGACGCTACAGCGGACCCCTCACCTGACGTGGACCGCGACCACCAGGAAGTCGAGCCGGCGGGCGGTCGTACCCCGCTGAGGTCCCCGGCACTGAGGGCGCAAATGCCGTTGCTACCTCGAAGGCGGCCGCGATGCTCCTTCAGGGCCGAGGCGAACCGCCGGCCGCGCCCTTGCTCCTGCATCTGCTTCCTCTTCTGCCGCTCGTCGTCGACGAGCACGGCGTAGTCGCGCCGAAGTCGGACGACGTCGTCGACCCAGAGCTGCGGTGCCGGCAGCTGGGGCGGTTGCCAGGCCGCGTGGGATCCCCTCAGCGCACGCAGGATCTCGAAGCTCTCGAGCTGGACGTTTGCCACTTCCTGGTACTCGTCCACCTCGAGCTCCTGGTGACGCAGCGCGGGCGTCGAGGCGCTGGGAGGCGGCGTGCTGCGCCTCCGCGTCGACGGTGATCCCCATCCGTCGGAGAAATGCGCAGACCTCGTCGCTCACCGCAGTCGGATCACTCAACATGGAGTCGTAGTCGAGCACGAGCGTCGGGAGGCCGGCGACTGCATCCGATGCCGTCCGAAGATGGCGATCCCACAACGCCAGTCCGAGGCTCATCGGAATGTGGTCACGGGCCTCGAGCGAACGGGCCACACGGAGCGGATTGCGCAGGACGAGCACGATGGCGAGTGCTCCAGGCACGGCCTGACGCCAGAACTCCATCGTGAGGCACATCCGAGGGTCCTTGACCATGACCGGCTTCCCGGCACCGGTTTCAGCGACCCAGCGTTGGGCCGTGGCACGAAGGTCTTCGTAGTCCGGAAGGTCGGCCCAGCGGGGCTCTGCCGCGGGTGGCGCATACCCCGATGTGCCGACCGCCCGAAGCAGCTGCCGGTTGTAGCGCCGGACGGCGTGACTCTCCCAGTGTCCCGATTCGTTCGACGGACCGGGCGGAATGAGGTCGTCGGGCCGCGGTCCCGCCAAGCCGAGACCCACGAGCATGCCGGCCGTCGCCGACGTTCCGCTGCGATGCATCCCCATGACGGCCACCACTGCGTTCGTCACTCCGGGCTCCACTCAGAGGATGATACTGAACGGACGGCACGACATCCGGTGCCGCTCCTGGGTCAGCGGCACGCCCGGGTCCCTAAGTGGATCCGCTCTCGGAGCCAGGTGTCACCCTGCTGCGGGCTGCATTGAGGAGCAATCGCACGACCGCGCCAATGATCACGAGGTCGAGCAGCATCTGCGCGGCGACGACGAGGCGCGCTGGGTCGGTGCGAGGCGTGATGTCCCCGAAACCCACCGTCGAGAAGACGCTCACCGTAAAGTACAGCGCCTGGACGTGGTCGAGTGCCTGCGTGAAGGTTTTGGCTGCTTCGTGGGACATCGCCAGGTAGATCGACGAGAACGCAACCAGGAACACCGCAATCACGATCCCGAGGGCCTCGAGTGCTCGGAGCTCGGGCAACGCCGCCCGGGTGATCCGACCGACCTGCCACGACAGACTACGGCCCCGACCAGAGCGATGTCGACGCCCGAGCCGGACCAGGGCTCGGAGCCCCGATTCGTGTCCGATCGGCAGGACGAAGTAGGCGCCGAAGATGAACACCCACGCCACGACCACCGTGAGGACGCACACGGCAACGGCCCGCCGCTGATCGGCTCGACTCAGGTCCGCCAAACGGAGGGGCCGCTGGCTCTGTCTCCGACCGACGCCCAAGAACTCCGCACGCCTCCTGCCGACTCGGGGCCGACCGCGGTCAGTGGGCACGGACGAGACGCTACCGAGAACCGGAGCGGCCACCGCGACGCTCGGCGGACGGCCTGCGGCTGCGCCCGGCTCGCTTAGACCAGGTCCGGCCGCTGCGGGTCGACCCGGTAGGCCGCCTTGGTCAGAAGTTTGGATGCACCGAGAGCCGCCTTCATGGCGCCGAGGCGCACCTTCGCCGTGGCTGTGGTGGCCTGCGGCTTCTCGGGGTCGTACCAGTACGTCCGCCGATCACCGCTGAAGATCTCTGCCCCCTCGACCGTGTAGTAGTAGAGCGCGATGGATTTGCGTTGGCGGCCCGCCTCGGAGAGCGGCATGACCCCGTGGACCGAGCGATGGTCCGTGGCGAAGACCACGCACGTCCCGAACTTGGGCGGCACCACCACGACCGGGTCATCGCTCCCCAGGTTGAAGAGGGCCACCTCACCCCCGTCCCCCTGCTTCCAGTCGGGATTCAGGTAGAGGAGCGCGTTGATCCGTCGGTAGATCGGGAGGCGCGGATGATTGTGGAAGTCGGTGTGGGGCAGGAGCTTGCCGCCGGGCTCCGTGTAGTGCAATCCGCCACCTTCGAGAAAGGGATCCGGAAGCAAGGAGTCGATGCCGGTGATGGTCGAGAACGCGCGGAGCGCTCGTGGCCCCGAAAGCTCTCCGATGAGCTCCTGCATGATGTGCGGCATCACGTCGATATCGCGGCAGCTCCATTTGCCGGGCTGGAATTCCGACGTGCGGTCGGCCCACCCTTCCCACGCACGATCTGGGAACGCCTCGACCACCTCTTGGGTGTCGCCATTGACGAGATCGGTGATCACCACGTGCGGGAACGGATCCGCGACGCGGAATTTCGCCGCAAGCTCGTTGCCGGCGTCGCCCTCCAACTTCGAGATGTCGATCCAGCGCATCAGGCGACTATGGCAGAGGGAACGTGAGATCCAACACGGCCGAATATCAGTGCCACCCGGCTCCTGCCCTTCTGAGATCTGCATTCCGCTGTGACTCCGGTGAGAGAGTCCCTCGGAGCAAATCTGCTCATTTCAGCCCCCGCACGATGGCCACCATCTTCTCCCCGCACTCCGTGGGGTTCTGGGCCACCTGCACACCGGCGGCGGACAGCGCATCCATCTTCGCCTGGGCCGTGCCCGAAGAACCCGAGATGATGGCGCCGGCGTGGCCCATCTTGCGGCCGGGCGGCGCTGTGACGCCGGCGATGTACGCAGCGACGGGCTTGGTCACACTCTCCTTGATGAATTCGGCTGCGCGCTCCTCTTCGGAACCCCCGATCTCGCCGATCATCATGATCGCCTTGGTGTCGGGGTCCTCCTGGAAGGCGCGCAGGCAGTCGATGAAGTTCGTGCCCGGGACGGGGTCGCCCCCGATGCCGACGCACGTCGTCTGGCCGATGCCTTGCTGCGAAAGTTCGTGCAACGCCTGGTAGGTCAGCGTTCCCGAGCGCGACACGATGCCAACCGGCCCGCCGGGCATGGCGATGTCACCCGAGGTGATGCCGATATTGCACTTTCCGGGACTGATGATCCCCGGGCAGTTCGGGCCGAGCAGCCGAGTGTTGGGGAACTCCTCGACCAGGCGGTTGTAGGTCACCGCTTCGTCCTGGGCCGGGATGCCTTCGGTGATGCACACGATGAAGGAGATTCCGGCCTCCGCCGCCTCGATGATGGCGTCGGCCGCGGCCCGGGGCGGCACGGAAATGAAGGAGGCCGTGGCCCCGGTCTCCTTGACCGCCTCGGCCACCGAGGCGAACACGGGAATGCCTTCGATCTCCTCGCCTCCGCGCTTCGGGTTGGTCCCCCCCACGATCTTGGTGCCGTACGCCTTGTTGCGCTTCCCGTGGTACAGGCCCTGGCTGGTCGGGCTGATCCCCTGGATCACGACCTTGGTCGTCTCGTCGACGAAGATGCTCACGTTCTCTGGTCCTCTCGGTGAATGGTCGGTCGGCTCAGGCCGAGGCCAGGGCCACGGCCCGGCGGGCGGCTTCGAGCATCGTGGGCTCGGCGATCAGCGTGTCGGACAGGTGATCGGCCAGGAGCGCCCGGCCCTCTCCGGCGTTGGTGCCGTCGAGCCGCATCACCACGGGCGAGCTCAGCTCGACCCGGCCCATGGCCTCGATGATGCCTTTCGCCACCTCGTCCACCCGGGTGATGCCTCCGAAGATGTTGACGAAGATCGCCTTGACGGCCGGGTCGGCGTTGATGACCTCGAGCGCGGCCGCCATCACGTCGGCATTGGCCCCGCCCCCGATGTCGAGGAAGTTGGCCGCCGTGCCGCCCACCTGGGTGACGACGTCGAGCGTCGACATGGCCAGGCCGGCGCCGTTGGCGATGATGCCCACGCTGCCCGAGAGCCCGATGTAGTTGAGGCCCTTCTCCTTGGCCATCTTCTCGCGGGGATCGATGCCGGAGTCGTCCTCGTACTCCTCCCACTCGGGGTGACGGAAGGTCGCGTTCTCGTCGAGCGTCACCTTGGCGTCGAGCGCGTGCACCTTGCCCTCGGGCGTGAGGATCAGCGGGTTGATCTCGGCCAGGTCGCAGTCACCCTCGACGTAGCAGTGGTAGAGCCGCACGAGGAGCGTCGCCGCCTGCTCGCGCGCCTCGGGGTCGAGCTCGGCGCGGTCCACCCACTCCCGTGCCGCCTCCTCGGTGAGACCGACCACCGGGTCGACGTGGATGCGGGCGATGGCGTCGGGATTGGTCTCCGCCACCTCTTCGATCTCGACACCGCCCTCGGCGCTCAACATCCCGAGGTGCAACTTGGCCGGACGGTCCAGGGTGAAGCTGGCGTAGTACTCCTTTGCGATGTCCGACGCGTGCTCGACCCAGAGACGCGTGACGACGTGGCCCTTGATGTCGAGGCCGAGGATGTTGCCGGCGTGCAGGCGGACCTCGTCCGCGTCGGCCGCCAGCTTCACGCCGCCCGCCTTGCCGCGACCTCCCACCTTCACCTGGGCCTTGACCACCACCGGGTAGCCGGCCGCCTCGGCCTGCTCGACCGCCTCGTCGACCGTGTCGGCCACGCCTCCCGGGGAGACGGGGATGCCGAAGCGGGCGAAGTACTGCTTGCCCTGGTACTCGTAGAGATCCACTGTTGGTGCTGTCTCCTTCGTTGCGTGAGTGGTTCGGTTTCGCGATCGGGTCCGCCGATCGCCGTGTGGTGGGAAGTCGGGCGAGACCGGGGGCGCCGCCGGTGACTGGGGTCAGGCCTGGAGGGCCTCCTCGCGCGCATCGAGCGCGTCGGCCAGCCACGAGCCGATGGAGTCCAGCGGAGCGCCGGGGGTGAAGACCGCAGCCACGCCCTCGTCCTTGAGTGTGGGGATGTCGCTCTCGGGGATGATGCCCCCCACGATCACGAGCACGTCACCGCGGCCGCTCTCCGCGAGCAGCTTCAACACCTTGGGCACCAGTGTGAGGTGGGCCCCCGAGAGCAGCGAGAGGCCGACTGCGTCCGCGTCCTCTTGGACGACCGCTTGGACCACCTGCTCGGGGGTCTGGTGCAAGCCGGTGTAGACCACCTCGAAACCGCTGTCGCGCAGCGCGCGGGCGATGACCTTGGCCCCCCGGTCATGGCCATCGAGTCCGGGCTTGGCCACAACCACCCTGTAGGGACGTTTCATGACGACTCAAGGATACGGAGGGCCTGGTCTTGACGCCAGACCGGCCGACCGACGGGATCTCAGCCGGGTGGCGTATCGGCCGGTGCGTCAGGCCTGGCCACGGATATCCCATCCAACAAGGTCTGGACCAGGGCCCGGACCTCCTCTCGGGCTACGCCGGGATCGTCGGCATCGGCGATGTAGAAACACGCTTCGGTCAGGCTTCCCATGATCATCAGGGCGAGCGGCCGAAGGGGGGCGGGGGCGATCATGCCGACACGCAGGGCGCGTCGCAGCACGGCCCGGAGCGGGACGACCCCGAACCGGTTTTCGACCTCCCGCACGGCCTGCCACCCGAGAACGGCCCGGGCGTCGCGCAGGACGATGCGCTGCACCGCCGGGTCCACGTGGGCGTCGATCCAGAGGTTGCAGCCCACCGCCAGGGCCTGCCAGGGATCGGGCAGGAGGAACTCTTCGACGACCCGGTCCGACACGTCGTGCTGGAGTTGCTCGTAGACGGCGGCGAACAGGCCTTCCTTGCTCCCGAAGTGGTGGTAGAGCGCCCCCTTCGTGACCTCGGCCCTGGCCACCACATCGTCGAGCGAGGTGTCCGCGAACCCTTCGGACCCGAAGAGTTCGAGCGCCGCCACCAGCAACGAAGCCCTGGTGGCGGCACCTTGCGCGGCCCGCCGTTCGAGTCCCGTCGAGTTCTGTCCGCTACTCCCCTTGACATCCGTACTCACAGTATGGATACTACCATACCGAAAGTACTGAACACTCAATACCCTGAGTATGGAATAGGAGCGGATGATGCCGAAATACGTGATCGAACGAGAGATTCCCGGCGCGGGTGACATGTCAGCCGATGACCTGGCCGCGGCCAGTCGGAAGTCGAACCAGGTCCTGGCCGAGCTCGGACCCGAGATCAGCTGGCTGACCAGCTACGTGACGGAGGACAAGCTGTACTGCGTCTACGTGGCGCCCGACAAGGACATCATCGAGGAGCACGCCCGCTGTGGCGGCTTCCCGGCGAACCGGATCAGCCGGGTGTCGGCCGTGATCGACCCGTCGACGGGCGAGTAGCTCGCAAAGCGGTCGGTCGCCGTGGTCGGAGGGTCTCAGGCCCGACGCAACGGGGTGGCCGACAGCAGGAGGTTCTTCTTTCCCACTGTGTCGAAGTCGACCGTCGCCTGGGCCCGGGCCCCTTCGCCTTTCGTCGCCACCACGATCCCGCGGCCCCAGTGGTCGTGCACGACCTCGTCGCCTCGGGCCAGGGCCAGGTCCTCGGCCCCCGTGCTGCCCCGCGGGCCCGACCGGGGTGCGCCCGAGGGGCCACCGGTGCTCGACGCCACCCGCCTGCGGTCGGCCAGCGGGATGGCCGGCGAGAAGGTGGCCCCCTCGAGGCGGTCGTCGTCGTAGCCGGTCCCACGCCGGGGCGAGCCCAGCCCGACGTCGTCGACCAGGTGCGAGGGCACCTCGGTGACGAAGCGGCTCGGCATGGCCGGTTGGGTGCGTCCCCAGGTGGTCCTTGACCAGGCGTGCGAAATGGCGAGGTGCTGGCGGGCCCGGGTGATCCCCACATAGAAGAGCCGGCGCTCCTCCTCGAGCTCGCTCGGCTCCGACAACGAGCGAAAGTGCGGGAAGATCCCCTCTTCCAGCCCCACCACGAACACGGCCGGGTACTCCAACCCCTTCGCCGTATGCAGCGTCATGAGCGAGACCCGGGTGCCGTCGGAGTCGAGCTCGTCCGAGTCGGACACGAGGGCGACCGTCTCGAGGAAACCCAAGACGTCGTCGAAGTCCCCCGCCTGTGTGGCCAGCTCGGCCAGGTTCTCTATCCGGCCGTCCGCCTCGTGTGTGTGCTCGGCCACCAGCTCGGCCAGGTAGCCGGTGCGGTCGGCCACCAGCTGGACGAAGTCGGCCGGGTTGACCGTCTGCACCAGCGGGCGCAACTCCGCCAACGTCTTGGCCAGGGCCTCGGCCCCTTTGAGGGCCTTGCCGGTGAGCCCGGCCTCCTCGGCCCGGTCGATCGCCGCACTGAAGGTCAGCCCTTCGGTCTGGGCCCAGGCCGCCATCCGGGCCACCGACGTGTCACCGATGCCGCGCTTGGGCACGTTGACGACGCGCCGGGCAGAGACCTCGTCGTCGGGGTTGGCCAGGACGCGCACGTAGGCGAGGATGTCCTTGATCTCCTTGCGGTCGTAGAACTTGGCTCCGCCCACCACCTTGTAGGGGATGCCGCTGAACTTCATGGAGGTCTCGAGCGGAAGCGATTGCGCGTTGGTCCGGTAGAAGACAGCCACGTCGCCCCAGGTCAAGCCCCCGGACGCGTGCAGGCGCAGGATCTCGCCGGACACCCACGCCGCCTCGTCGCGCTCGTCCTCGGCCCGGTACCGCTTGATCGGCTCGCCACTGTCGCCCACGGTGAAGAGCTCCTTGGGCTGGCGGCCGATGTTGTTGGCGATCACCGAATTTGCCGCGTCGAGGATCGTCTGGGTCGAGCGGAAGTTCTGTTCCAACAGAATCGTGGTCACGTTGGGAAAGGCCCGCTCGAACTCCAAGATGTTGCGGATGTCCGCTCCCCGCCAGCGGTAGACCGACTGATCGGAGTCGCCCACCACGCACACGTTGCCGTGAGCCTCGCCCAGCAGCTTGACGATCTCGTTCTGGGCGTGGTTGGTGTCCTGGAACTCGTCCACCAGGACATGGCGGAAGCGCTCTTGGTAGGAGGCCCGCACGTCGTCGAAGGCCTGGAGCAGGTTGGCCGTCACCATCAGCAGGTCGTCGAAGTCGAACGCGTTGGCCGCGTGCAGGCGGTGCTGGTACTGCGCGTAGATCTCGGCGATGCGCTTGCGGAACGGGTCGGGCCCGCCGAGCGCCTCCTCCCGGAACGACTCGAAGTCGATCAGCTCCGACTTGGCCTGGCTGATCACGCCTTGCACCGCCCGCGAGGGCAGCCGCTTCTGGTCGTAGCCGAGTTCGGCCGTGATCATCTCGACCAGCCGGCGCGAGTCGGTGTCGTCGTAGACGGTGAACGCGCTCCGGTATCCGAGGCGGTCAGCGTTGGTGCGCAGAATGCGCAAGCAGGCCGAGTGGAAGGTCGAGACCCACATCTTGTCGGCCGCCGGGCCCACCAGCTCCGCCACCCGGCGCCGCATCTCGTCCGCCGCTTTGTTCGTGAAGGTGATGGCCAGGATGCCCCACGGAGGAGCGTCGCCCGTCGCCATGAGGTGGGCGATGCGCCGGGTCAACACCCGGGTCTTGCCCGAGCCGGCACCCGCCACGATCAGCAACGGACCGCCGCGGTGCTCCACCGCGGCGCGCTGGGGCAGCGTCAGGTCGTCGACCAGGGCGGCGGGATTGCCGGCGAAGGCTCCCTGCTTCGTGGCCGAACGATGGCGGCGCCGGCGCCCGTCGTCAGCCCCGTCGACCGCGTCCGCGCCATCGGGGGCGTCGCCTGCGGTGGCTTCCGGCGCAGGTGCGTCCTCTCCGGAAGCGGGCCCGTCGGCCGCTGCCGCTGCTGCACCAACACCCTCGTCCGAGGTGTCGAACAGCTGCTGGGTCCCGCCACCGCCCGACTTCGAAACCGACGCTGCGCTCACTCCCACTCAATGGTCCCGGGCGGCTTCGACGTGACGTCGAGGGCCACCCGGTTCACGCCCTCCACCTCGTTGATGATGCGCGAGGCGATACGTTCGACCAGGTCATAGGGCAGGCGGGCCCAGTCCGCCGTCATGGCGTCGTCGCTGGTGACGGCCCGGATGACGATGGGATAGGCGTAGGTACGCCCGTCGCCCATCACGCCGACGGTGCGCACGGCCGGCATGACCGCGAAGCTCTGCCACAGCTCGCGGTAGAGGCCGGCCCGCCGGATCTCCTCGACCACGACGGCGTCGGCGTCGCGCAGGATCTCGGCCCGCTCGGGCGTGACCTCGCCGATGATGCGCACACCGAGTCCCGGACCCGGGAAGGGTTGGCGCCACACGATCTCGTGGGGCAGGCCGAGCTCCTCGCCCACCGCGCGCACTTCGTCCTTGAAGAGGAGACGCAACGGTTCGACGAGCTCGAAGGAGAGGTCCTCGGGCAGCCCGCCCACGTTGTGGTGCGACTTGATGTTGGCCGCGGTGTCGCTCCCGGACTCGATGACGTCGGGGTAGAGCGTCCCTTGCACCAGGAAGCGCGGCCCATCCCCGTGGCCGGTCGCGCCGGCTTCGCCCCGGCCCTCGCCGGCGCCCAGGTCCCGGGCCACCTCCTCGAAGATGCGGATGAAGAGTTCGCCGATGATCTTGCGCTTGCGCTCGGGGTCGGTCACCCCGGCCAGTGCGGTGAAGTAGCGGTCGGCCGCCTTCACGTGCACCAGATCGACCTTGAACTGGCGCCGGAACGTGTCTTCGACCTGGTCCGCCTCGCCGGCCCGCATGAGCCCGGTGTCGACGAAGACACAGGTCAGCTGGTCGCCCACCGCCTTGTGCACCAGTGCCGCCGCCACGGCGGAGTCCACCCCGCCACTCAGTGCGCAGAGCACCCGGTCCGACCCCACCTGGGCCCGCACCGCGGCCACCTGCTGCTCGATGATCGACACGTGCGTCCATGACGGCAGGCAGCCGCACACGTCCATGAGGAAATGGTCGAAGATCTCGCTGCCCCGGTCGGTGTGCACCACCTCGGGATGGAACTGCAGGCCGAAGAGCCGGCGCTCGGGGTCGTGCATGGCCGCCACGGGCGCGCCGGGCGTCGTCGCTGTGGCCGCGAAGCCGTCGGGCACCGCCGTGATGGCGTCGCCGTGGCTCATCCACACCGACGAGAGCGACGGCCAATCGGGACACAACGGCGAATTGTCCGCCTGGGTCAGCTCGGTGCGCCCGTACTCGCCCTGCCCGGTGCGCGACACGGTGCCCCCGAGCTGGAGCGCCATCAACTGGGCGCCGTAGCAGAGCCCGAGGACCGGGATGCCGAGCCCGTAGACGGCCGGGTCGATGGAGGGAGCCGGCGTCTCGTAGACGGACTTCGGCCCGCCACTCAGAATGATGCCCTTGGGCGCTCGGGCCTCGATTTCTGAGACCGAGATGCTGGCCGGGACGATCTCGGAGTAGACGTGCGCCTCGCGCACGCGCCGGGCGATGAGGCGGGCGTACTGGGCCCCGAAGTCGACGACGAGGACGGTGTCCGTATCGGTCGTGCTCACCGAGTCGAGCCCATCGGGCTCAGTGGCCCATCCCGACGCCCTGCGTGCGTTGGAAGAACTTGCCCTCGGTCTGGAGCGACGGCGCCACCATGACCTCGGCCTTCTGGAACTCCTTCACCGTCTGGTAGCCGCAGGTCGCCATGGCGGTGCGCAGGGCGCCGAAGAGGTTCATGCGGCCGTCGTTCTCGTGGGCGGGGCCGAGCAGGATCTCGCGCAGGCTGCCCCGTACCGACGTGCGCACCCGGGCCCCCCGGGGCAACGTGGGGTGGAAGGTGGCCATGCCCCAGTGGAAGCCCCGGGCCGGCGCCTCGAAGGCGGACGAGAGGGGCGAGCCCAGCATGACGGCGTCGGCGCCGCAGGCGATGGCCTTGGCGATGTCGCCACCCTTGGACATGCCGCCGTCGGCGATGACGTGGACGTAGACACCCGTCTCGTCGAGATGGCGCATCCGGGCACCCGCCACGTCCGCGATGGCTGTGGCCTGGGGCACGCCCAGACCAAGAACGCCCCGGGTGGTGCAGGCGTTGCCGGGGCCCACGCCGACGAGCACGCCGACGGCTCCCGTGCGCATCAGGTGCAGTCCCGCCTGATAGGAAGCGCACCCGCCCACGATCACGGGGAGGTCGAACTCACGAATGAAGCGCTTGAGGTTCAGGGGCTCGGATGTCTTGGACACGTGTTCGGCGGAGACCACCGTTCCCTGGATGACCAGGATGTCGAGCTCGGCGGCCAGGCAGGCCTGAGCCAGCGACTCCGTCCTCTGGGGCGTGACCGAGGCGGCCGTGGTGATCCCGGCCTCCTTCATCTGCCTGATGCGGGCCGTCACCAGCTCGGGGACGATGGGCTCCTGGTACATCTGCTGCATCCGGGCCGTGGCCTTCTCGTCGTCGAGCTCGCGGATCTCGTCGAAGAGCGCCGTCGGGTCCTCGTAGCGGGTCCACAGACCCTCGAGGTTGAGCACACCCAGGCCGCCCAGTCGCCCCAGCTCGATGGCGGTGGCCGGGCTCATCACCCCGTCCATGGCGGCGCCGAGCACCGGCAGCTCGAATTTGTAGGCGTCGATCTCCCAGGAGACGTCGACATCCTCGGGGTCTCGGGTCCGCCGGCTGGGGACGATGGCGATGTCGTCCAAGCCGTAGGCCTGGCGACCCGACTTGAAGATCCCGATCTCGATGTCTGCCATGTGCGCCTCCGGCATTCGTGGGCCGGTAGGGCACCCACCACACCGGCACGTCTCAGCGACTGATTGCGAACGCCGGGCCGACACGCCGACGATCCTTCATCCTACTCTGGCCCGCCCGCCCCTCAGGCTCGTCCAGGCACCCGAATCCGCCGATTTTCTGCGCGCTTCTCGTTGGGTCTCCCCGGCAGGCCGGCCCCAATGCGCCGGACCCGAGCGGCGTCACGCCCGCCGGGCTGAGCGCCACCGAGCGCCGTTGGGCGCCGCTGAGCGAGACTCGGCCCATGCCCGACCACGATTCGTCCGCCGCCGTCGCCCGCGGCATGAAAGCCCAGCTGGCCCGCCGTGACGGCGAGCTGGCCGACGGGGCCCACCAAGTGGGGTGGAAGATCGGCTTCAACACGCCGGCCATTCAGCAGCACTTCGGCCTGGCCGATCCCGTCGTCGGCTACCTGCTCGACCGGGGCGTCACCGCCGACGGGGCCACCGTCGAGCTGGCCGGCTGGAGCAGCCCGGCGGTCGAGGTCGAGGTGGCGGTGCGGATCGGCGAACCCGCCGGTGGCACCCCCACGGTTGGCGGGCTGGCGCCCGCCCTCGAGTTGGTCGACCTCGACATCTCCTTCGACGACATCGAGCCGGTGCTCGCCGCCAACATCTGCCAGCGCGGGGTGGTCTTCGGGGACGAGGTCCCTGGTGTCGACCCCTTCTCCGTCACCGTCGCCGTGGCGAAGAACGGTGAACCGGCCGGCGAGGGCTCCCTCCTCGAGGACCCCGCCGTCACCGCCGCCTTTGTCGAGTCCTTCCTCTCCGCACACGGCGCCACGCTCGAGCCCGGGCAGCGCATCATCGCCGGGTCCCTCGCCGCGCCGGTCCCGGTTGCCCCCGGGGACGAGCTGACGGTGACCTTCGGGCCGCTCGGCACCCTCTCGGTGCGCTTCGCCTGAACCGACGGGGATCGCGCGTTCTGGCTCGTTGCCGATCAGGCCGGAGGCCGCCCCAGCGCCTCGGCGGCCAACACCGTGGCGCTGTCCCGCCGGGTGCGGTCCACGGTCGAACAGCCCGAAGCACAGGTCGTAGCCGAGGAGCCACTCGTAGTTGTCGACCCCGGTCCAGTGGAAGAAGCCACGCACGTCGACGTCGCGAGCAAGCGCCTCGTTGACGACCCTCAGTCCTTCGCGCAAGTAGTCGGCCCGCTGTCCATCGTCGTCCGTCCCGATGCCGTATTCAGCCACCAGCAGTGGCGTCCCCGGTAGCTCGTCGTGCAGCCGGCGCAGCACGAGGTCCAGGCCCTCCGCCGCAATGGTGTAGCCGAGGGGCGAGGTCGGGGCGTCCGACGGGTAGGGCACGACCCGCCCGGCCTGCACCCCGATGTTGGCGTAGAAGGAGAAGCCGACGAGGTCGAAGGACCCGGCCAGGTCTGGCCGCTCGACGGGCGTGCGGCCCGGCAGCGCCAGGGACCCGTCGCGATAGAGCGTCAGCCAGTCGTCCCAGTTGCGAGCGCGGAAGGACGCGGCGAGCCGCTGCGTCTCGGGCTCCTCGTCGAGGACGACCTCGCAGGAAAGGCTGAACACCGAGCTCACCGGGACGCCGGTCTGCTTCAGACGCACGGCGGCCTCGGCCGTGGCCAGTTGAATCCCCTCGATGGCGGCGAACCAGAGCTCCCGGTCGTCAAGGCCTGGCGCGAAGCCCGAGCCGCGATAGGCCAACCGGGGATAGATGTTGGCCTCGTTCACCGGCTGCCAGCCGTCCACGAGGTCGCCGAACGTCTCCGCCACGAAGTCGACGTGGCGACGCCAGTACTCGGTCCTATTGACCGGCATGGTGAAGGCACCCTGCCGTGCGAACCAACGGGGAAGGGTGAAGTGGTGCAGGCACACCCAGGGTGTGATGCCGGCGTCACGGGCGGCGCCCAGCACGGCCCGGTAGTGCGCCACGGCCGCGGCGTCGTGGACGCCTTCCTCGGGCTCGAGGCGCGCCCATTCGAGCGAGAGCCGGTGATGGGTCAAGCCCAGCGCGGCGAAGCGGGCGAAGTCCTCGGCGTAGAGCCGACCGAAACCGTTGCCTTCACCCGATTCGGGAGCGCGGCCCGAGCGCTCCCAGTCCCACCAGTCCGAGGCCGGCGCAGCGCCCTCGCACTGGGTCGAGGAGGCACCCGTTCCCCACCAGAAGCCGTCGGGCCAATTCACGATCAGCCTCGGTCGGGCCCGACCAGCACGACGCTGAGCAGTTCGTAGAGCATGCGCGCCGTGGCGCCCCAGATCATCTCGCCCGACACTTCGAAGAACCACACGGGAAACGAATTGTCGTCAGAACCAGGAATCTCGCGTCCCGGAATGCTCCAGCGCTCCTCGTGGAAGATGTCCGGTTCGGCCAACTCCGCCAGCGACACGTCGAACACCCGCTCCACCTCGGCCGGGCTGGCCGTGAGGTCGGGCCGTCCCGCCACCGTGGCCAGCACGGGCGTGATGAGCGAGGCCGAGACCATCGTCATGACGGGATGGAGCCACCCGACCACCGTCACTGTCGAGGGGTCGAGTTGCACCTCTTCGAAGGCCTCGCGCAGTGCGCCGGTCGCCGCGTCCTCGCCGTGGTCGAGCCGACCACCCGGAAAGCTCACCTCGCCGCGGTGGGTGCGCAAGGCGGTCGAACGCCGTGTGAACACGAGGCGGGCCTCCCCAGCCTCTTCGAAACACACCGCCAGGACGGCTGAGTTCGGCCGGCCCACGTCGAACACCGTCGACTCGTTCAGCATCACCGTCGCCCCGAGGGGCCCGTCCGGGCCGACCTCTGCGGGCACCGATCCGCGTTGGCCGGCGGCCTCGAGGGCTTCGAGGACCCGTCCGACGCCAAGACCTGCCCGCTGGGCTTTCGTCACCCCGGCCCAGGGCGCGGGCTGGCCCGGACGCCACGATTCGGGTCGCGGGATCACTTGTGGGGGGACCGGGCGCGCCATCGACATCACGCTACCGGTGTGCACCGAACCGACAGCAGGCGACCACCAAAGACGCCCCGTGGGCCCCACTACGCTGTCCGGCCGTGACGACTCCCCAAGAGCTCCAAGCACAGGCCGACGCATTCGGGTGGTATCACACCATCGACCTGGGCAACGGAGTGGTCACGAAAGGCATCAGCGTCCAGGAAACCTCCCCGGGAGTCATCCCCGACGTCAGCGGCCGCAGCGTCCTCGACATCGGCGCCTGGGACGGAAAGTTCTCGTTCGCCGCCGAGAAGGCCGGCGCTTCTCGCGTCGTCGCCCTTGACCACTACGCCTGGGGCGTCGACTTCGTGGCCCGGGGCGCGTACTGGGAGGAGTGCATCCGCAACGGCACGCTGCCCGACCAGTCGCGTGACGAGACCGATTTCTGGCGAACCGATTTGCCGGGTCGGCGCGGCTTCGACTTCGCCAAGCAGGCGCTCGACTCCAAGGTCGAACCGGTGGTGGGTGATTTCCAGAAGGTGGACCTCGACGAGCTGGGTCAGTTCGATGTGGTCCTCTATCTGGGCGTGCTCTACCACATGAAGGAGCCGTTGACCTGCCTCGAGCGCCTGCGCGCCGTGACCAAAGACGTGGCCGTCATCGAGACGGAGGCGGTGCATCTCCAGCACCTCGACGACGAGGTGCTGCTCCAGTTCCACGCCGGCAGCTCACTACGCACCGACTTCGGTAACTGGTACGTGCCCACCATCGCGGCTCTGCACAACCTGTGCCGCGCCGCCGGCTTCGCTCGCATCGAGACGATCGTGGGACCGCCGCCTCCCCCTACCGACGAGGGCTCGTCAGCGCTGCACAAGGCTGTGCGCCGGGCCGCCGGTGCCGGGACGCCCAAGCCCTCGGCCCCGAGCCGGAACTACCGCGCCATCGTCCACGCGTTCGCACACTGATCAGCCCGGTCGTGCGCGGGTGATTTTCTCCCGGTCGCTGTAGGGGATCTCGAGATCGAAGACCAGGAGCCGTGCACGGCTCGGGCTCAGCTCGTCGATGGACTTCCGATTCTGCCGCTCAGTTCAATCTCGGCTCACGCCCACGCCAGTCCCAGGACACTTGCCTACTCTCCAGCTCGCCAGCCCTTCGCGGGGAGAGGGGAGCGATGGGCCAGACACCCACGAGACTGCGGAAAGGGATCAAGCGATCCGTCAAACGGACTCGCAACAGGTTCGACCATCGTCCTGTCGCGCATTTCATGCACATCGGCAAGACCGGGGGTACCGCGCTGCGATTCGCACTGCACGATGTGCGGAGCGCGACCGCGTACCGCTTGGTCCTGCACGGGCATCGGGCTCACCTCGACGGCATCCCTGTCGGAGAGAAGTTCTTCTATTCGGTCAGGGACCCGATCGATCGCTATGTGAGCGGGTTCCTCAGCAGGCAACGCCAAGGCCGACCGAGCCACTACCGTCCATGGACCGAGGGTGAAGCGACGGCCTTCTCTCTCTTTGATTCGCCGGAGGCCTTAGGCGCGGCCCTCAGTGCGGAAGACGGGGTACAGCGCGCCGCCGCGGAGCATGCCATGCGGTCCATCAGCCATCTGAGCTCCTCCTACTGGAAGTGGTTCGACGATCCCTCGTACTTCAAGAGCCGCGCTGATGACCTTCTCTGGATTGGCCGACAGGACGCGCTGGACGTCGAAAGCCTGGCGCGTGCGCTCGGAGTCGACGAACTGTCGCTGCCCGAGGACCCGACCATCGCCAACCGCGCCCAGGGGCCCAAACCGGAAATTTCCGATCTGGTACGCCAGAACCTCAGGCATTGGTATGCCAAGGACTACGAGTTTCTCGGACTCTGCGACCAGCTCTTTCCGCTCGAGTCCCGGCCAAATTCGTCGTAAGGACCGCAACGAAGCGCCAAAGTCAGCTCGGGCGGTCGCCTATTTGCCCGGCAGTCGATCCGTGACTTTGCGGACAGCAGCGGCGGCCCGGTAGATGCGGGCAGAGCGGAGGATCCGCAACTCTCGGCCGAATCGGTCCAAATCCCGGCGCACCCGAATGATGTCGTCGACCCAGAGGGGAGGGGGAGGAAGATCCGTCGGAGCGCTCCAGGCCTCGTGGATGCCCGCTTGTGCGCTGAGCTGATGGAACACCTGCCGCTGGACCGCTGCCAAGTCGTTGTAGTCGTCGACTCGATCCTTTTGGTGGCGAAGTGACGAGTCCAGCCATGTCGATCCAGCCTCTTCGGCTTCCGGCGAGACGGTGATGCCAACCTGTCGGAGGAATTTGACGACGTCCGCACTCGTCTCCCCCGGGTTCGCCAGCATGCTGTCGAACTCGACCACCAGCGTCGGCAGTCCCTCCAAGCCGGCCGCCGCGGAACGTTGGTAACGGTCCCAGATAGCCAAGCCCATGGTCATCGGGACCCCGTCCCTGGCCTCGCGCGAACGAGCGTTCTGTATCGGGTCCCGGAGCACCAGAAGCGCTGCCACCGGTGCGGGCAGAGCGTCGCGCCAGAAGGGCAGGGTGAGACACATGCGCGGGTCCTTCAGGGCAACGGGAGTACCGGTATAGGTCGACGAGAACCAGCTCTCTGCATTTGCCTTCACTTGCTCGTACCCGTTCACGCCCTTCCAGCTCTTCATGGGCTCGGGCGGCGCATAGGGACTGCATCCGACTTCGCGGAGCAGGCGAGCGTTGGATCGAACGAGTTGCTTGCTCTCCCAATGACCACGCTCGTTGGAGCTGGCCGGAGGAACGAGGTCGTCAGGTCGCGGCGGTGCGAGTCCCAGCTTGACCAACAACCCTGCCGTCGCGGACGTTCCGCTCCGCCCGACGCCGATTACTGCAATCCATTTCGGAACCGAGGAGCTCGAAGGAGCCGATCCTGTTGTCTCACTCACCGCGCGCTACCGAAGGGTCGAAAGGTTTGATTCACGATGACCCCCGAACGTCGCCGACACCGATCCCAAATGGGTCTGGACACTCCACGGGTGGTCATATTAACGATCGCCCCGCGCGGTGCCTAACTGCACCGTGACCCCAACTATCAGACACGCAAAACGGGTTCGGCGCCGCCTCTTTCCCGGGGGCCCTGCTTGCATCGACAAGTGCATGCCTCGCCAAGGCGACATCGAGAGCCGAACCGCGAGGTCGTTCCACCCGATCGGAGGCTCCAGGCGTCCGAAGCGCTGGTGGATCAGTCGTCCCGACCCAACGTGGGGAGACCTCAATCTCCCCGCCAGCGTTAGGATCCGTCGGCGTGACCGAGCCACGCGTCTTCTGTATCGGTCTGAACCGCACTGGTACGACCACCCTGGGCGATGCCTGCCAGCTCCTTGGATACAGCCGGCTGGGTTGGGAGAGGACGGAGCAGAGCTTCTTCAGCCACAGGCTTCTGAAGGCCTGGGAGCGCGGCGACACGGGCTATCTGGCGAAAGTCGCCTCTCGCTACCAGGTGCTCGAAGACCTGCCGTGGCCGCTGGTGTACCAAGAGATGGCTGAAGCATTTCCCGATGCAAAGTTTGTGCTCACTCGCCGAGCCTCAGTAGAGCAGTGGCTGGAGAGTCAGACGAAGCACACGGCACAGGGGAAAGGGTACGGAATGCATCGCAAGATCTACGGCGCGCTCACCGTTGCCGAGGATCCCGATGCGTACCGGACTTTCTACGAGCGTCATCTCTGCGAAGTCCGTGACTTCTTTGCCGGCACCGATCGGATGACCGAGCTGTGTTGGGAGCACGGTGACGGCTGGCCGGAACTTTGCAGCTTCTTGGGCATCCCGATCCCTGATCAACCGTTTCCACATTCCAACCCTGCAGGCTCGCAGCCGACGATGTCCAAGCCCGAGAGACCCAAGACAATGAGGCTGAAGTTCCGCAGGAAGATCAGGCGCACGGCCCGTCGGCTGCATCTGAGGAAGTAGAACGCTCTCGCCGTCTCGTACGAACTCGGCCAGGTATTGGTCGGGGCCGCTGATCGGAACCTCTGACGACGAGAGGGCGGATCAGTCGTTCTCCACCGTGTAGTCCCAGTAGGCCAGGACGTGCTTGTGGTCCGGCGCCCACAGCATCATGCCCTCGCCCACGAGCTCGTGGGACCGGAGCTCGAAGGTCAGCGTCTGACCCGGACGGAGGACGGAGGGCGGCGCGTGCTCACCGGGAACCAGGCCCAGGAGAAACACGGAGCCGAGGTGGTCGACCGAATGAAAGTCCCCGATGGACACCGGTACGTCCGCGCTGGCGTTCTTCATCGTGACGGTCCAGGTGCATGTCGTGGCGTCCGGCTGTTCGGGCAGACCCTCCCCGGGCACGATTGGTCCGCTCACGGTGATGTCGACGTGGAAGGCCTTCGTCTGCGCTTCGACGGCCAGCCCCTCGACTTGGAGCGCGGGTTTGGCCTCCGTGCCCACCAGCGTCGCGTCGACGGTGGGGTTGAGCGTCTTCTTCGGCAGGAAGCTGGGGTAGCTCGCCGTCGTCTTCCCCGGCAGGGCCGAGGGGTAGTGCGCGCCGGCACTTTCCCTACCACCGCAGCCGGCGAGGACCAGCGCGGCCAGCACAACCACCATGGAGATCAAGCCGGGACCGGACGTGAACGCCCGACCCCGGCTGCGACTCTCCGTCGGCACGGATACGTTCACGTGAGTCTTTGGACCCCTAGCCCTTCGTGCCCTTTGCGCCATCCGTGCCGGGCACGCCGGGCGAACCGTCGCCGCCGTTCCCGCCGTTGCCGCCCGGCGAGGAGCCGACTCCGTTGCCTCCCTTGCCGCCGTTGCCCCCATCGCCACCGGTGCCGTTGCACGGCGGGGTGTCGAGCGGCGTCGTCGGGGACCCCGAAGCGGTGAGCCAGATGCCATTCACCCATTCCTCGGGCTGGCAGGCGCCATTGCCGCCATTGCCGCCATTGCCTCCGTGCCCGGTGGCTGTGGAGCCGTTCCCGCCGTCACCACCCTTCCCTGCGTTCGACCCGCAGCCCGGCGCCCCCGCCGTACCGGGGGCGCCACCGAATCCGCCGGTTCCCGGCTTGGCGGCGCGGGCCCCGAGGCCGAGGTTCACATGGACGGGGCAGTACTGGGCGTTGGCACCGCTGCCACTGACCGTCTGGAAGCCCTTCGGTGCGATCACGGGCGTGAAGTGCTGTGCCGTGAAGACGTCGGGACCGAAGCTGGCCAGACCTGACTGGGCGGCATAACCGATGTGACCCTGGGCGTCCAGGCCGCCGCAGACCGTGCCGGCCGGCAGCGGCGTGTCGGCGTTGTCCGGGTTGGTGCAGGACTGCCCGGTGAGGAGCAGGTCTTCGAGGGTGCGCAGCATGCTGTAGTGGTTGTAGGACGTGCTCGACACGGTGCCCGGCTTGATGAGGGGGCTGATGAGCACGGTGCCGGTGTCGCCACCGCCCGGGGTGAAGTCGGTCGGATCGAACAGATGGTCAGCCGTGACGCAGCCGCTCGTCGTGGCCGCCTCACTTCCGCTGGGGCACGAGCTGGACCCGACGGTGGACGTCGCCCCTTCGGCGCTCAGAGTCACGTTGCCGTTGAAACCGCTTGGCAGAGTGACGGGCTGCCCGCTGTCGTTGAGCAACTGGAAGGTACCGAGCCACGGCTTGGCGAAGTTGTTCGACGCACCGGTCGCGCTGGCGTTCCCCGAGAGAGCGATTGGTCCAGTGTCACTGACCGCTCCGACGAAGGTGTCGGGAGGGATCGCGTTGCCGTTGGCGTCGGTTCCCGAGACCAGTCGCCCGGTGTCCTGGGCGTTGATCTTCGAGTCCGTGACCATGCTCGAGTTAGCAGCGACCAGGGCCGGCTCGGTGGCTGGGCCCGGAGATCCGCTGAGGTTGGAGCTCTCGCCGGGCAGGCCGGTCGGGCGGTCGATGAAGCCGGAAGCGCCCGGCCCGGGCTGCAGCTGGTCACCCGAGCTGTTGGTCACCTCGGGGTCGTTCGGGCCAGTCGGCTCGGTGCTGACGTTGTGGCCATTGAGGTTCTCGCCCGCCGCGTCGGCCAGGGCACCATACGCCCCGTACAGGGAGCCGGCACCCGGGTACTGCGTTCCGGCCGCGCCGAAGGTCGGCTGGTCGGCCGGGGCAGGGAAGATGGAGCTGTCCCCCGGGGCGGGAACGTTGTTGAAGCTGTTCCCGGTGGTGAACGGCGGGTTGGCCTCGTCGAAGGTGACGTCGATCATGCCCCCGTCGGCGAAGGCCGCCGACTGCTCGATCATCGGGATGTAGTAGCGGAGGAACAGGTCCGCGGCGTAGAGCCCACCGGTGAAGTTGGTCGGCGTTGTCGCCTCGGGGTCGTCCGCGGGCAGGCCGGCTGGGTTGTAGTTCGGCGTCCCGTTGGCGTTGAACGCCCCCGAGAGATTGTTCCCCTGGCAGCTGGCGTCGTGGGCATCGCTGCAGTTGTTCGGCGTGATCCAGTTGAACGCCGGGACCTCGCCCGCCGGCAGCGTCAGGTCGTGAGCCAGGCCGTAGGCCGGGTCGTCGAGGTTGGCCACGTGGTTGGCGTCGCAGTTGTTGTCGCTCGTCCCGCCGGTCGGCGCACCCGGTCCGTCGTACTCGGGCGTGGTCGGCTGGTTCAGCGCCGCCTGAGCCGGGTAGGCGACGCCGCTCTGCGAACCGGATGTTTCGCCGGTCAGTGATGTGAACCATCCGGTCGGGAAGTGCTTGGCCACGAACTGGTCGGCCGGGTCTCCGTTGTTGTTGGCGTTGGCCGGCTGGGCACCCGTGAAGCTCGTGACGTCGCCGCTGGGGGCAACGAGGTTGGTCGGGTTGGCGACGGGGTCGTTGCTCGCCGCGCCGGGATAGCCGCACATGCCGTCGTCACGACCGGGAACGGTGTCGCTGACGCCTGGGGTGGAACCGGTCACGTAGGACGTGGCCCCGGTGGGCTGCGCTCCCCCGAGGTCCTGGGCATAGGCCTTCCAGGCCACGCCGGCGGCGTTGTACTGGTTGAACAGCGTGTCGACGTCGGTCGGGTAGACGCAGCCGTTGCTGTTCAGATTGGCGTCGATACCCCCGTGCACCAGGAGCTGGCCGAAGTTGCCGTTGGTCGAACCGGTGGCGTCGGGTGCCGACGTGTTCGTCCCCGAGCCATCGGTGGTGTGGTCGGTGTCGGTGCCCGTACCCACGGTGCCGGTGGTGATGATCCCGCTGTTGTTGTTCGTCATGTTCGCGGTGGTCGAGCAGTCGTCCTGCACGGCGAAGGACGGCGACTGGCCGGACACCAGCGAGACGTAGTTGTCCATGCTGAAGTGACCGGTGCCGTAGTAATTGGTCAGCAGGGCTCCCTGCTGGGGCAGCGTCTGCCACAAGTAGCTGTTCTGGTTGAGCCCGGTGAAGGTCTCGTCGTACGACTTGTTCTCGAGGATGATGAGCCAGACGTGCTTGACGGCGCCGACGGGTGTGCCCGTCGACGTGATCACACATTGGGCTTGCTTGGCGGAGCCACCGTCGGGCAGCTGCAACGAGGCCCCGGCCGGGCACATGGTCGAGGCGGGAGCGGCGACCGCCGACGGCGTGCCCACGAACGCGGACGAAACGCTCGCGAATGAGAGAGCCATGAGCCCGAGGGACGCCGAGAGCATCGCCCCGTTCCTTACGCGGTGTCGCCTGATCTTCTTCGAGATCCGCACCAATCCTCCTCAATTGACCTTGAGATCCGCACCAAGGGTTGGCAGCAACCTAGGAGCGGCGGGTTACCCGCCCGATGACGTTGCGCTACGAGTGCCTAAATTCTCTGTGAACGAACCGCGAACCGTTTCTGGTGCTTCGGCGACGCTGCCCGCCCAGTTGCGGAGTCACCACTGTTGCGGAGTCACCTCTGTTTCGCAGTCACCGGACACGTCTCTACGCCACACCGCACACCGGTTGCCACGCGCCCTGCAACACGCCACCGCTCAACCCGGTCGCTTGCCCAGGGCCTTTCCGAGACTGTGGATCTTCGACCGGACCGATGGCGGTACCAACCTCTGTTCAGAAGGACACAGCGTGAGGAGCGCCACCGACTCGATGGTGTTGAAGGTCGTCACGGAGAGAGGAAGATGCGTCTGCGACTCCGCGCTTCGAACCCCGCTGGCCTCGGCGACCAGGGCGGCGTCGAGCCCCTTTTCGCGGGTGAGCAATGCACAGAAGGCGGACCCGTCGGTCAACAGGGCCCGAAGGGCGAGATTGCCTTGCTTTTGCTCGTATTTGCTCAACGCGGGATCGGCCACGGTGACATCCGTCAGGTATTTCGTGTCTTGGGCAAAGGTGGTTTTCGGCGCAGACAGATGATCCGACTTGGCGGGCGCAGGAGGTCTGGAAGGCGCATTCGACGGCGGGGTCGCCGTGGCTGCGCTCGCGACGGCGGATCCCGCGACGCCGACCACCGCACATCCAGCGCCGAGAGTCAGCACAATGCGAAGGGCCAGGCGGGCAGTGACACCACACGCACACCGCTTCCCTGCCACCACGTGGGCAGTGTGACACACCCGCCCGCGTCAGCACGATGGCGGCCGGTCGGTTCGTGAACGAACGACGAACTCCGTCACCCGGACGACACGAACACGAGTTGAAGGAGGTCCGGCGCGCCTCGGAATGTTCGGCGGACGGAATGGAAGACAGGCCGTCAGGCGCCGAAGGTGTAGCCGTGCCGGGAGATGATGAGCGCGTCCCGCTCCGCCACCAGCTCGACGGAGGCGTCGTCGTAGTACGCGGTGTAGGGCAGGTGGTCCGAACTGTTGACCGGTTTGGCAGTGCGCTGCCGCACTTCTTCCTCCAAGACGTCGTCGACCTCGTAACCGGCCTTGCGGACCGCTCCGAGGAGGTCCTCGCCCACGCGTTCGGTCCGGATCATGGCGTCAGGCAGGAACCCGGCCTCGAGCGTCCGCACCAGCTGGCCCGAGGTCGTCGCGGCCGTGACCGCGTCGAAATGGTCGGCATAGAGACGGCAGTAGCGGTACGTGGCGTAGCCGGCGATGTGCCGGAACCGGCTCGCCGCGTAGGGGGCCGCCTCGAACTCCGAGGCCCGGTCGGGGTCGTGCACCTGCTCCAGCCATTGACGGAACTGCTCTGGCGAGTGCGGCTCTGCGTACACGGCCCGCCACGACGGCGCCGGCTTGCTCAGCTCGTGGAGGAGCGGCCCGAGCGCGGGCAGCTGGCGGGCTGCGGCCCGGAACTCACGCTGGGTGGACCTCCGGAGCATGCCCCCGTTGCCCTCGCACCCGAACGACCACAGGGACACGTAGTAGGACCACGGGTTGCGAACCGAACCCACGACGAACTTCGAACGGCAGTCCTCAGGCAGGAGGCCGTGGGTCGGCGGGCGCTTCTTGGCCCCGAAAAGCTGCATGAGGATCGACCCGATGAGGGTCGAGGCCGACTTCTGCAGCTCCAAGTAGACAAGCTTCTCGGAGACCACCGGCATGCGGCTAGTACAGCACACGCCAAACGGCGGTCGTGAGGCCAATTCACGACCCACACCTCCTCCACGCGTCTCACGCGAGGCTCATTGCACCGAGTGTGGGATCAGGTGGGTCCCGGCCGACCTGGGCGAGTCCGTCCCGCCGCCGCGACCCCTTCAGCCCGGTGAGAACGACGTCGGCCCACCGCGTCTCACTTCCCGAGCGCGTGGATCCTTGTCTTGACCCGGCGGCTGAAGGTCGGCGTTGGGTTCGAGTGCGGAAACGCGATGTCGGGGATGGGCCGGCCGAGGAACGGGCACAGCTGCTCCCAACCGTCGCCCTCATCCCAGCAGACCTCGAGCATCCGGCCCGTGCCCGCAAAGTAGGAACGGGCCTCTCTCAGGTGATTCTCGTAGAAGGCCTGGTACTTCTCGGGAGCCTCCTTCTCCGTCATGTCGCCGTAGATGCCTCGGTGCGGCCCATATTTCTTGATGTGGTGTCGCTGAGACTTGAACCACACGGCGGCCGACGTACGCCGTGTGAGCACGAAACGGGAGTCGGGAAAGCTCTCCGCCATCTCCTTGTACACGAGTGGCCACGGCCAATCCTCGAGCAGGTCGTACTCGGTCGCAGCCTGTCGGAGTGCGTCGATGTCTCCGGCGCGCCAGGCTTTGTGCAGCACGTGGCTTTCTTTGCACCACCCGAGGCGACTGAGGCCCAGCAGCTCTCCGGCATCGCCCAGGGTCGTCGTTCCGGTCTTGTTCAGCCCGATCCCGAAGATCACCGCGTATGACCGTAGTGCAGTCCGGTCCTCGTGCTTCGCGAGGTCTCGTTGCTCACACTGCGCACCCAGACTCCCGCTGCGCTGTGGCCCGGAGGGACTCGGACACGGGTTTCGTTTCAGCTTTCGTGCAGCGTTCACCGGCCCGGCGAGAGCGAGGGCGGCTGAGAGAGCGGAAAAGCCCTGATCGGGCGGACCTCCGATTCGCCGGCTCTTGTCCAGACACCCGCGATCGGGGCCTCCTCACCGTCAACGGAGTAGGGCCGCACCTTCGCACAGGGAGAGTCGCAGGAGCCCCCTGGTGGGCAATCGGTCGAGGGATTGAGTAAACAGTCCCCCATGGCAGCAATCATCGGGCTAGGACTGAACAAGACCGGGACGACGACATTCGGCGATGCCTGCGAAGTACTCGGTCTTTCACGCCTCGGATGGAACACGTCGCAACAGTTCCGCAGCCACGATCTTCTCAAGCTTTGGGACCAGGGTGAGCTGGACAGGCTTCTTGACGTGGCCAACCGTTTCGACGCCCTCGAGGGCTTTCCCTGGTCCCTGATGTATCCGGACTTGGCGCGGGCCTATCCCGACGCGAAGTTCGTGCTCACGCGTCGCACGACGCCCGAGAAATGGCTGGCCTCAGCGATCAAGCACGATGAGGGCAGCCGGGGCTACGGGATGCATCTCAAGATCTTCGGGGCACTGCACCCGAGCGAGAACCCCGACGTCTGGCTCGCGAAGTACGAATCACACCTCGCAGAAGTCCGAGCGTTCTTCGCGGGCACCGACCGCATGGTCGAAGTGTGCTGGGAGGAGGGAGACGGATGGCCGCAGCTCTGCGGTTTGCTCGGCATCGCCATCCCCGACACGCCCTTTCCGCATTCGAACCCGATGGGGTCGAACCGCCGACGCGCTCGTAAGAGCCGACCGTGGGCCGTGCGCAAGGCGAGCAAGGTCAAGCGCATGGTCAGCCGCACGCTGCGATCGACCTGACGCAGCACGAATTCTCGACGTACAGAGCTCGTCCAGCAACGCTGGCCGGCGGCCGGTCGCACCGAATGATCCCGACGTCGTCGATCTGTCGCAGAACGGAAGATTGAGACCCTTGCTGCCCCGATGACGGGCAGCCAGGAGGCGTCCTCCACCCGTTTCTGATTCCGATCCCCTTCTCATCGCCTTTGCCCTGGAGCGCCGAAGCCCGCTTCCCCCGGCTGAATCCCAGGCAATCCTCAGGGTTTTCCCTGGTGACGATGAAAAAGTAACCGACGTCATGGGGCTTCATGACGGAGGGGGCGGCTGAATCGACATGGCGAAGAAGAAGCGTTCGCGCCTGAGACGAGCGGTCGCCCAGGCTCGCGTTCGGCTCGACCGGCGGCCCGCGGCGCACTTCCTGCACATCGGCAAGACCGGTGGGACAGCCGTCAAGGTCGCGATACGCCAGGCGCAGAGCTCCTCGAACTACCGGGTGGTGCTGCGCCGGCACGAGGTCCACCTGGACTCGATACCCGAGGGCGAGTATTTCTTCTTCTGCGTGCGCGATCCGATCGCGCGCTACCTCAGCGGGTTTCTCAGCCGTCAGCGAGAAGGTCAGCCCCGGTACCGGATCCGCTGGCGGGAGGACGAAGCCATCGCCTTCGGGCACTTTCAGTCACCCGATGCCCTCGCCGTCTCGTTGAGCGCCGGCGGCACGGAGCAGCAGGACGCCGAAGCCGCCATGCATGCAATTCGCCACGTGCGTGACTCCTACTGGGATTGGTTCGGTGATCCCGACTCCTTCAGGCGTCGGGCGGATCACATCCTCTGGGTCGGCCACCAGGAATCGTTGGACCTGAGCCCGCTGGCCACGACGCTCGGCCTCGAGAACCTGCAGCTGCCGACGGACCCCTGGGAAGCAAATCGAGGTCCCCAGGAAAAGCCCGATCTGTCGGATCTGGCCCGGGAGAACCTTCGGCGGTGGTACGCCAAGGACTACGAGTTCCTCGACCTGTGCGCGGAGATCCTTCCCCGCTGGGGTGCACTCGCCTAGCAGGCAACGTCGCTGGAAGGTCCCGCCCGACCCGCCGCTCGCCCCGTCACGCGCCGCAGCCGGGTCGCAAGACCCGGCCGCAGCACCCGACACGATCGTTTCCCGGTTTGTCGCCCCGGGTCACGCAACCATTGAACCTCGCTCGAAGCGAGGAGTTACATCATTCCGCCCATGCCACCCATCCCGCCCATGCCACCGGCCATGGCGGCGGCTGCGGCGGCGGAGTCGACCTTCTCGGGCTTGTCGGCCACCAGGGCCTCGGTGGTCAGCAGCAGCGCCGCGATGGACGCCGCGTTCTGCAGGGCCGAGCGGGTGACCTTGGCCGGGTCGATGATGCCGGCCTTGACCAGGTCCTCCATTTCGCCGGTGGCCGCGTTGAGGCCGTTGTTGCCCTTGGCCGACTCGACCTGGGACACGAGCACCGCGCCCTCGAGGCCGGCGTTGAAGGCGATCCAGCGCAGCGGCTCCTCGAGCGAGCGAGCGACGATGCGCGCCCCCGTGGCCTCGTCGCCCTCGAGCGAGTCCGCCAACTCGTTGACCGACTTGCGGGCCCGGATGAGTGCCGTCCCGCCGCCGGCCACGATGCCTTCTTCGACCGCGGCCCGGGTTGCGCTCAGCGCGTCCTCGATGCGGTGCTTCTTCTCCTTGAGCTCGACCTCGGTGGCGGCTCCGACCTTGACCACGGCCACACCGCCGGCCAGCTTGGCCAGGCGCTCCTGCAGCTTCTCGCGGTCCCAGTCCGAGTCGGTGTCGTCGATGGCCCGCTTGATCTGCGCCACGCGGCCCTTGACGTCCTCCGACGTTCCGGCGCCCTCGACGATCGTGGTGTCGTCCTTGGTCACGATGACCCGGCGGGCGCTGCCCAGCAGGTCGATCGTCGCGCTCTCGAGCTTGAGGCCGATCTCCTCGCTGATGACCTGGGCGCCCGTCAGCACGGCCATGTCCTGGAGCATCTCCTTGCGGCGCTCGCCGAAGCCCGGGGCCTTGACGGCCACCGAGGTGAAGGTGCCACGGATCTTGTTGACGACCAGCGTCGCCAGGGCCTCGCCGTCGACGTCCTCGGCGATGATCAGCAGCGGCTTGCCGGTCTGCATGACCTTCTCGAGCACGGGCACGAGGTCGTGCACGGCCGAGATCTTCGAGTTGAAGAAGAGGATGATGGGCTCGTCGAGCACCGCTTCCTGGCGCTCGGGGTCGGTCACGAAGTAGGGCGAGAGGAAGCCCTTGTCGAACTGCATGCCCTCGGTGAGCTCGAGCTCGATGCCGAAGGTGTTCGACTCCTCGACCGTGACCGTGCCGTCCTTGCCCACCTTGTCGATGGCCTCGGCCAGCACGTCGCCGATGGCGTTGTCGGCGGCCGAGATGGAGGCGACCTGCGCGATCTCCGTCTTGCCCCCGACCTCCTTGGACTGCTTCTTGATGTTCGCGACCGCGGCGGCGACACCCTTCTCGATGCCCCGCTTGAGCCCGGTCGGGCTGGCGCCGGCCGCCACGTTGCGCAGGCCCTCGGAGATGAGGGCCTGGGCCAGCACGGTGGCCGTGGTGGTGCCGTCACCGGCCACGTCGTTGGTCTTGGTGGCCACTTCCTTCACCAGCTGGGCACCCATGTTCTCGAACGGGTCGTCCAGCTCGACCTCACGGGCGATGGACACGCCGTCGTTGGTGATGGTCGGCGCACCGAACTTCTTCTCGATCACGACGTTGCGGCCTTTGGGGCCGAGCGTGACCTTGACGGTGTCGGCCAGCTTGTTCACGCCGGCCTCGAGCCCACGCCGGGCGGACTCGTCGAACTTCAGGATCTTGGGCATAGGGAAAACGAACTCCTCTCGAGCTCTCGGACAGTTCTCGAGCTCTGGTCAGGGAAACAAATTTGTTGAGGCCGCCGCGCCGATCCGGACCGAACCGGGGCGGCGGGCTGACCTCAGCGCGGCCGGGCCGGCAGGCGCCGGCTCACCGCGGTCGGCTCGACTCAGGCCAGCTTGGCCAGGATGTCGCGGCTCGAAAGGATGAGGACGTCCTCACCCTCGAGGACGTACTCGGTGCCGCCGTACTTGGAGTAGACGACGGTGTCGCCCACCTTGACGTCCATCGGGATGAGCTCACCGGTGTCCTCGGAGCGACGGCCCGGTCCCACGGCGATCACCTCGCCCGACTGGGGCTTCTCCTTGGCCGTGTCGGGGATGACCAGGCCAGAGGCGGTGGTCTCCTCGGACTCGCCGGGACGGACGACGATCCGGTCATCGAGCGGCTGCAGCTTCGACATCGTGAAAGGGCCTCCTTGGCACATTCGTTAGCACTCTCGGGTTGTGAGTGCCAGAGTAGCGGGAGTCGGCCGGGTTGGCAACCGGGACCGGTGAGTGCTGACGGCCGGTGTGTGCCGGGGGCGTGCCGGTGACCTCCTGCCTGGGAGCCCCGACCCTCACCGAGGGGGGCCGGGCCCTCACCGAGGGGGCCGGGCCATCACCGAGGGGGGCCGAGCCGATGCCGGTCCGGGTGTCGTGGCGGCGGCGGGGTCGGTACGCTCCCCGACCACCGAGCACGACCACCACTGGCACGGCCACGGGGTCGTGTCCCGCACGAGCACACGAAGGAGAGGCCGCCGATGGCGCCCACGAGTCCGAAGAGCCCGGCGTCGCCGGGCACCACCCGGCGGCCACGGACCTCGCCCCGCTCCCGGACGAGCACGCCCAGACCGCTCGGCGCCGGCGCCGGCGCCTCCCGGCGGGCACCGCGGCCGGTGCGCCGGCGCACACACTCCGGCGGGGCGGCCTCCCCCGGCTCGGGCGTGGTGGTCACCGGCGGCGGCTCGGGGATCGGTGAGGCCACGGCGCTCGCCCTGGCCGAGGTCGGGCGCGGCGTGGCGGTGTGGGACCGCGACGGTGCGGCGGCGCGGCGCGTGGCCCGGCGCTGTGCCGAGGAGCACGGGGTGCGCTCGCTCGGCATGAAGGTGGACGTGACCAAGACCTCATCCCTCCGTACGGCGGTGAGGCGGTCCCGCACCGAGGTGGGGCCGTTGGGCGGTTTGGTCCACTCGGCCGGCATCGGCGGTGCGGCACCGATCACCATGATCGACGACGACACCTGGGACGAGGTGCTCGACGTGAATCTCCGGGCCGCGGCGACGCTCGTGCGGGCTCTGCACGACTGTCTGCTCGAGGCCAACCCGGGCTCGGCCGTCGTCTACATCTCCTCCATCGAGGCCTTGGTGGGCAGCTCGTTCCTGCCGGCCTACTGCGCGTCGAAGGCCGGACTGCTCGGCCTGACCCGGGCCGCCTGCGCCCAGCTCGGGTCCGAGGGCATCCGGATCAACGCGGTGTGCCCGGGCGCGGTGGACACCCCGCTCCTCGCGCCCCTCTTGGAGATGCCGGGCGCCCAGGAGCGTCTGGAGAGCAACACTCCGCTGGGCCGCTTGGCCCGGCCCGAGGACGTGGCGGCCGTCGTGCGCTTCTTGCTGTCCGACGAGGCCGCCTACGTGACGGGCACCAGCGTCGTGGTCGACGGCGGCATGACCGCGGTGGGGGCGGTCTGATGGCGCGCGCAACCTCGGACCCGGACCGCTGGTGGCACGGCGGCGTCTTCTACCAGATCTATCCCCGCTCCTACGCCGACTCGAACGGCGACGGCATCGGGGACCTGCCGGGCATCATCTCGAAGCTGGACCACCTGGCCGGCTTGGGCATCACGGGTGTCTGGCTCTCGCCGGTCACCTGCTCCCCCAACCGTGACTGGGGCTACGACGTCTCGAACTACCGCGACATCGACCCCTCCTTCGGCACGCTCGAGGACCTCGACCACCTGGTGCGCGAGGGGGCGGCGCGGGGCATCCGCATCCTCATGGACCTGGTGCCCAACCACACCAGCAACCAGCACGCGTGGTTCGTCGACGCGCAGAGCGGGCGCGACTCGGCCCACCGCGACTACTACGTCTGGGCCGACCCCAAGCCCGACGGGAGCCCGCCCAACAACTGGGTCAGCATCTTCGGCGGCCCGGCGTGGGAGCTCGACGAGGCCAGCGGCCAGTTCTACCTGCACAACTTCGAGGCCCAGCAGCCCGATCTCAACTGGTGGAGCGACGACGTTCGCCGCGAGTTCGACGACATCGTGCGCTTCTGGTGGGACCGCGGCGTGGCCGGCTTCCGCATCGACGTCTGCAACATGATGATCAAGGACAAGGAGCTGCGCGACAACCCGCCGGCCACCGAGGACGATCCCATCGAGCAGCAGTTCATGGGCGTGCGCTACGTCTACAACTCCGACCGTCCCGAGGCGCACGACATCCTGCGCCACTGGCGCACCATCGCCGACACCTACGAGCCGCAACGGCTGCTCATCGGCGAGACCAACGTGGAGACGCTCGAGCGCCTGTCCCTCTTCTACGGCGACGGGCACAACGAGCTGCACGGCGGCTTCAACTTCCAGTTCATGCACGCCCCGCTGGAGGCGGCCAAGATGCGCGAGGTGGTCGAGGGCACCGAGGCGCTGCTCCCGGAGGGCTCCTGGCCCACCTGGCACGGCTCGAACCACGATTTCTCGCGCCTGGCCACCCGCTGGGCGGGAGGCGACCCGGCCAAGGTCAAGGTGGCGCTGCTGATTCTGCTCACCCTGCGCGGGACGCCGTTCCTCTACGCCGGCGACGAGATCGGCCTGCCCGACGCCGACCTGCCCAAGGAGCGACTGCTCGACCCGATCGGGGTCCGCTTCTACCCGTACGCGGGGCGCGACGGCGAACGCACACCGATGGTGTGGGACGGCGGCCCCAACGGTGGCTTCAGCGAGCCGGGCGTGCGGACGTGGCTGCCCATGACCGACCCGGGCGCGTGCAACGTGGCCGACCAAGTCGGCGATCCGACCTCGGTGCTCGAGTGCTGCCGGCGTTTCATTGCGGCGCGGACGGCCTCGGACGACCTGGCCGTCGGTTCCTACACCTCGCTACCCTCACCCGCGGAAACCTGGGTCTACCGGCGCGGCGAAGCCACGACGGTGCTCCTCAACATGTCCGACGGCCCGGTGTCGTTCCCTGGGGTGCGCGGCTCGGTGCGCGTCGCCACCGACCATGCCCTGGAGGGCCGGCCCGTCGCCGACGGTCTGGAGCTCACGGCCTGGAGCGGTGCGGTGGTGGCGGGCTGACCGTGACGCAGGCGGCGGGGGCTCCGGGACACCGGCGCTTCCTGCTCTGCACCACCCCGGCCCTCGGGCACACGGTGCCGCTCCTGGCCGTGGCCCGCCGGCTGGTCGAACAGGGTCACGAGGTCGCCTTCTACACGACCCCGCACTACGAGGAGCGGGTGGTGGCGACGGGGGCGGAGTTCCTCCCCATCGAAGCGGCCTTCGACGCCCACGACCTCATGGTGGTCAACCCCGAGCGCGAGGCGTCCTCCAAGCGTGGCGTCGGTGGGCTCAAGGACGACCTGCGTCGCATCTTCGTCGGTCCGGTGCCGGGTCAGGCGCGGGACATCGCGACGATCCTCGAGGCGTACGACGCCGACTGCATCGTGGTCGACAGCATGTTCCTCGGGGCGCTGCCCCTGGGACTCAGGTCTCGGGCGGAGCGCCCGGCTCTGGCGTGCGTCGGGGTCATGCCCTACAGCCAGCCGAGCCGGGACACGGCGCCCTTCGGGATCGGCATGCAACCGGGCCGGGGAGCGCTGAGCCGGTTGCGCAACCGTTCGTTGAACTGGCTGACGGTGCACGGGGTGCTGGCCGACATCGAGCGCTTCACCCGGGCCCGGTTGGCCGAGGCCGGCGCACCGGGCGTCAAGACCTCCCTGCTCGACCTCCAGCCCTCGCTGGTCGATGCCTACTTCCAGGCGACGGTCGCCGGTTTCGAGTACCCACGGTCGGACATGGCGCCGACCGTGCGCTTCGTGGGGCCGATCCTGGCACCGCCCTCGACGGCGACGGCGACGGCGACGGTGACGGCGACGGCGTCCTCGTCGACGTCATCGTCATCGTCCGCCATCGTTCCCGTTGCCCGTGTGGTGGTCCGAGCTGTCGGAGGATCGCCCGGTGGTGCACGTGACCCAGGGCACGCTCGACAACGCCGACCTGGGTCGGCTCTTGCTGCTGACGGTGGCCGCGCTGGCCCGTGACGACGTGCTGGTCGTGGCCACGACGGGGGGCCCGGACCCCGGGCCGCTGCGGGCCGGGCTGCCCGAGAACGTCCGCCTCGAGCGCTTCATCCCCCACGACGTCCTGTTGCCCCACGTCGACGCCATGGTGACCAATGGTGGCTACGGCGGGGTGCAGCAGGCGCTGGCTCACGGCGTCCCCCTGGTCGTGGCCGGGGACAGCGAGGACAAACCCGAGGTGGCGGCCCGTGTCCAGTGGTCAGGCGCCGGGATCAACCTGCACACCGGCAAGCCGTCCAAGGCCATGGTGGCCCGGGCCGTGCGACGGGTCCTGACCCGGCCCTCCTACCGGACCCGGGCCCGGGCGCTGCAGGAGGAGATCGCGGGGTGCGACCCGCTGCGCGACATCACGGCCGGGCTCACCGACCTGTGCACGGCGACATCATCGGGTGCTCGATGAGAGTGTTCGGCCGGTGAGCACGCTGAGCGGTTCAGCCGGTACTTCCTCACGGGCCGGCGTGGACGGCTGTCCCCGACCGCCACCGGTCGGGTACACGCGTCACCCGCGCTCGACGCCGGCCAGGATCGGATGCTGTCCGAACCATTCGGGAATGAGCCGCGTCAACTCCCGCGGTCCCGTCAGCGTGATCCGACGATCGGCCAAGGCGTCGCTGAAGCTGGCATCGCCCATCCAGACCTGGGTGAGGGCGCGCAGGTCGGCCTCGAGCGTCACATCGACTTCGAACCTCGGGTCGGTCAGGCACAGATCCACTTCGTCTTCGTCGACGACGACCCAGTAGTAGCGGCGCTTTGCCGGCACGGAAGGGAACGTGAGCTGGACGACAACGCGACGTTCACCGAACACACCGGGCGCGAGGAAACGGCGAACATCCCAGAGCAGCAGGCCCGGATCGAGGTCGTCTGGCCCATAGGTGCTCTGTGCCCAACGCTGTCCCCAGACTCCGAGCCCCTGGATGAGCGGGAAGAGCTCGAGCCCGGCCTCGGTCAAGGAGTAGACGGGTCCCTCTCCGGTGGCGGTCCGGACAAGGATCCCGGCCGACTCGAGCTCTTTGAGGCGTTTGGACAGCAGAGCAGGCGAGCAGGTCGGAACACCTCTGCGAATTTCGTTGAACCGTGAACTGCCCGCAAGGAGTTCCCGCAGGATCAGCGGCGTCCAGCGCTGGCAGAGGATCTCGGCGGCTTTGGACACCGGGCAGAACTGGCCATACCCACTCATTGCCCGCAGGGTATCCGCGCTTCAGAACTTGTACTAGCGGGAGGAGGGCCGACCTGTCACTGTGGTTGCAAGACGATCGGCCGAGGAGGCAGACGATGAATCCGAACAAGGCACTCTGGGAGAAGGGAGACTTCACCCGCATCGCGGAGAGCATGAGGGACAGTGGCGAGGCGCTGGTCAAAGAGCTCGGAATCACCAACGGCCTCGATGTCCTCGACCTCGGCTGTGGCGACGGGACGACGGCTCTGCCCGCGGCGATGCTCGGGGCGAACGTCTTGGGCGTGGATATCGCCGCCAATCTGGTCGAGGCCGGCAACCGTCGGGCGCACGAGCTCGGCCTCATCAATTGCAGATTTGAAGAGGGTGACGCCTCTGATCTCCGCGACATTGAGGACGAGCGCTTCGACCTCGTCGTCAGCATCTTCGGCGCAATGTTCGCACCCAAGCCGTTCGACGTGGCCAAGGAAGCGGTCCGGGTGACGCGGCGCGGCGGACGAATCGTCATGGGGAACTGGATCCCCGGTGATCCGACGCTGGTGGCGCAGATCCTGAAGATAAGTTCCGCCTATTCGCCACCGCCTCCCGACGGGTTCGTCAGCCCGATGACCTGGGGGGTCGAGGAGAACGTCGTCGAACGATTCGTGGCAGCGGGCGTGCCCGAGGGGCAGATCTCGTTTCAGCGCGCCACCTATACGTTCACCTACCCGGGCACTCCGACAGATCTCCTCGCCCAGTTCCGGACGTTCTACGGACCGACCATGAACGCCTTCGAGGCTGCCACCGGTGCCGGACGCGAAGCGGAGCTCCAGGCCGAGCTGGAGGGGTTGTTCAATGCACAAAATGCAAGCTCGAGGAACGACACCACCTCTATCCCCGCCACGTTCCTGCTCGTGACGGTCTCGAGGTAATCGCAGAGCCGAGAAATTCTAGGTGCGCTTCTTTTCTAGGTGCGCTTCTTGGCGGGTCCACCAATCTGCGTCCGGCCACTCGCTCCGTACGCTCAATGTTGGACCACTGCCGCCTCGTTGGACTGGGTCGAGGAGAACATGGTGACGCCGGACAACACCTCCACGGGGACCGGGTTCGGTCCCGTGTCCTTGCTTCCGTTGCCCAGCTGACCCTGCTGGTCGTTGCCGCACGCCCACAGGTTGGCGTTCGCATCCACCGCATAGGACGCCTTCCCGCCGGAGTACACCGTGGTCCAGGTCTCCCCGGCAGGCGGCGTGATGCGCGTCGGGGAGCCCACCGACATCGTGGCCACGTCGTCACAGAGCTGGCCGTAGTTGTCGGCGCCCCAGCCGTAGATCGAGCCGTCCGAGAGCACCGCCAGCGTCTGCCCGTCCTCGATCGAGCTGCTGCCCTGGAACGCCTGGGTCACGGGCTTGGGCAGTGCCACGAGCAGGGGGGACGCGCTGTTCACCGTCGAGTTGTTCCCGAGCTGAGAGAAGTTGTTGAGCCCCCAGTTGTAGTACGCGCCAGACGCGAACAGCACCCCGGACGACCCGAAGGACGAATCGACCGCGGCGATCCGTCCGCCGGGCAGACCCTGTACGGCACCCGGCTGGAGCGCACTCTTTGTCGTCCCGGTACCCAACTGACCGAATTGGTTGTCGCCGCAGGCAAAGAGCGTGTTGTTGGAGACATAGCTGGCGTGATGTCCGGCACCCGCGGCAAGTGACACGTTGGCGAAGGGCAACTGGGTGGGCGTCGTGACCACCGATGCGCTCCCGAGACAGAGATCGGAGCCGCCGTTGAAGCCCCAGCCCCACGCGTTTCCTTTCGTGTCGATGGCGAGCGCCGTGTCGTAGGGCATGGGACTCGGTATTTGCGCAATCTTCACGCCGCCCGGAAAGTCGACCTGCACCGGTGTGGCCAGCGTCGTTTGGGATGCGACCGTCCCGATCCCCAGCTCACCGTATTGGTTGGCGCCGAAGGCCCAGACTGTGCCGGACGCGGTCAAGACGTACGTGTCGGAGTTCGAAGTCGCGATCTCCTTGATCGAACCCGGAATGCCCGTGACGGGGTGGGGAGAGGAGTTGGAGCCACCGAGCACACCGTGGCTGCCGAAGTAACCCCACGAGTAGAGCGTCTGTGTTGACGCGGCCTGTCCGACTTGTGGCGTGGCGCACGCGCTGGCCAACGCGACCAGGCCACCGATGAGCGGGATCGGCGCGAGGCGCCGAGGTCGGAGACCTGAGTGACGAAGAGCGTTGAAGAGATTGCTGACGTGTTGCGCAAAGGCCACGGCCCGGCGTCCTGCCGATTCGTGGCGAAGCGACGGCATCTGGTAACCCTCGGTGCGATCCATGTCAGCGCAGACCGCTCGCTCTCGGTTCTCTCTCGGTGGACAGCTCAGCGGTTGAGCGGCGACATGTCGGCGTAACGGTCACCTTGGGCCGGCGCCACCGCGTCAAGGGCGGCCCGGTCGTCTTCGGTGAGCTCGACGTCGAGCGCGGCCACGTTCTCCTCGAGGTAGTGCCGGCGCTTTGTTCCGGGGATGGGAGCGACGTCACGGCCCGCCGCGTGCACGAAGGCGAGGGCGACCTGGCCCGGCGTGCAGCCCTTGGCCGCGGCGAGCCGGTCGATCGCTTCGACAATGGCGATGTTGTCGGCCAGGTTGTCGCCCTGGAACCGGGGCTGGTAGCGCCGGAAGTCGGCCGCGTCGAGGTCGTCGAGCGAGCGCAGCGTCCCGGTCAGAAATCCCCGCCCGAGCGGGCTGTAGGGCACGAAGCCGATGCCCAGTTCGCGCAACGTGGGCAGGATCTCGGCCTCGGGGTCGCGCGACCAGACCGAGTACTCGGTCTGCAGCGCCGAGATCGGGTGCACGGCGTGGGCCTGCCGGATCGTGGCCGGCGCCGCCTCGGACAGACCCAGATAGCGCACCTTGCCCTGCGCCACCAGCTCGGCCATGGCGCCGACCGTCTCCTCGATCGGCGTGTCCGGATCGACCCGGTGCTGGTAGTAGAGGTCGATGTGGTCGACTCCGAGCCGGGAGAGGGACCCGTCGCAGGCCTGGCGCACGTATTCGGGCCGGCCGTTGACGACTCGGTTGGTCGGGTCCGCGGGATCGCGCACGATGCCGAACTTGGTGGCGATGACGGCCTCGTCGCGCCGCCCCCCGAGCGCCTGGCCGACGAGCACCTCGTTGGTGTGCGGGCCGTACATGTCGGAGGTGTCGAAGAAGGTCACGCCCAGGTCGAGGGCCCGGTGGATGGTCGCGATCGACTCGGCGTCGTCGGTCGGTCCGTAGAAGTCGGACATGCCCATGCAGCCGAGCCCCTGGCGCGACACGGTGAGTCCCTGGCCGCCGAGTTCGATCGTCTCCATGTCGGGCTCCTTGCACGTGGTGTGGCCGCCACCAAGGGCGGTCAGCGCCACCCTACGGGCTGGACGCGTGCCACCGCGTGCTGGTCGACGGCGGTCAGCCGGTGGGGTTGCTCGTGATCTTGGCCGAGCCCACGAACACGGCGCAGCGACGTTCCGCCGCCATGATCCGGTCGAACTCGCGCCAGTCGTCGTGGGTACCGCCGGCTGATCGGAAGACCGACCGGATGACCTCGGGCACGTCGAGTCCGAAGTCCGTCCCGTCCTCGGGTCCGATGAGCCGCACCGGACCGGCCACGGCGACCCATTCGAAACCGCTCTTGAACACCACGCTGGCCGTCCCGGACCGGCGGAGCAGGCTCAGCTTGCGGCTGGCCCCGGACACCACCGCACCGACGCCCGGATGCCCGTCGATCGGATCGTCGATGACGCCGGCGTTCACGACCGAGGCGTGCACCGTCCCGTCGAGCCGCGTTGTGTTGAAGACGGCCAGGTGGTGATCAGCGGCGGCCAGCCGGTTGACGAGCTCGAGGTCTGCCACGAGGGATCCCTTCCAAAGGTTGATGGAGTCGTTCTACCCGTGGGCGGGCCGCTTCGGACAGGGAATGCACCCACGCTGATCGATCAACCCCGGTTCGGGCTCGGTCCTAGCCCTGGTTGTTCGTGGTGTCGGTCCGATTCTCCGGCGCCAGCTCGTCGAGGCGCCGGGCGTACTCCTCGGTGTCGATGTCGTAGGCCCACATGACCAAGGCGTCCTGTCCGGTGATCGGGTAGTAATTCCTGCGCACCCCGACCGGGGAGAAACCGAAACGGCGGTAGAGCGTTTGCGCCGGTTCGTTGTTGGCCGCCACCTCGAGCGAGAGATGTCTGACCCCTTGGGTCAGCAACGTGCGGACGCAGTCGATGATGAGCGTGCTGGCCACGCCGGTCCGCTGGTGGGAGGGCGCAGTGGCGATGGTGGTCATGTGGGCCTCGTCGTCGACGATCATGAACCCGATGTAGCCCGCCAAGACCTGGCCGTCCCAGGCGGCCCGGTAGAGCCGGCCCTTCCGAAGGGCCAACTCGGAGGTGAAGACCTCCACCGACCAGGGCTCGGGAAAGACCTTGGCCTCGATGCGGAGGATGGAGCGCAGGTCGCGGCGGCGCAGCTTCTCGATGCGCAACGACAGGTCCGGCATCTCAGGCCCCATCCGCGCGTGCATAGTTGCTCTTGGCGTCCGCCTCACGCATATAGAGGGGAACGATGCGCCCGGGATCCACTGGCGGTCGCGCTCCGTCCATCTGCTCGATGGCCAAGGCGAGGAGCGTGGCCGGCGGGGGGAACGACAAGCCGGGCGCTCCCACGTCGACGCCGTCGACCTCTGCCAGCACCTCGGCATAGCGCAGCGCCCCGTCCCCGATGGCGTGCACCGTGCGGCCCCCGAGTGACCCGAGGACCTCGGCCAACCGGAGTGGGGTGAAGAGCCCGGCAGTCACGAGCTCCGCCGTCACCGTGCCCGAGGCGTCCAACTCGCTGGCCGACGCGAACACCTCGCCGCGGCGCGCGTCGACACAGGAGAGCACGATTCCCCGCAGTGCGGCGCGACCGGCCGCCGCCGCCAGAATGTCCAGGCTGGTCACCGCGATCACGCCCAAGCCGAGCGACTGGGCCAAACCCTTGGCCGCGGCGACGCCGACGCGCAGACCGGTGAAGAGCCCGGGACCGATGTCGACGGCGATCGCCTCGATGTGGCGCGGCGCCAGGCCGACCTGCGCGAGCAGGTGCTCGAGGGCCGGCGTCAGCGTCTCGACGTGGCGGCGACGGCCGGTGAGGGTGAAGTCGGCTTCGACACCGGCTGCCGTCCTTACGGCCACCCCCACGGTCTCGGTGGCCGTCTCGATGGCCACGATGTTCTTGTGGCCTGCGGCGCTCATCGGGTCTCGCCACCCGCCACGCGTTCGAGGGCTTCGCTCACCTCCTCGACCCGAGCCGTCCAGGCCCCGCGACCGATGATCTCCACCACGCGTGCGTCTGGGGCGCCCACGGGATCGGGGGTGACGAGGGTGACCACCAGCGCGCTCTCGTCGAAGGCGAGCGCGGCGCGGTCACCCCATTCGACGAGGGCGACGGCGTCCTCCTCGACCAGCTCGGCCAGGGCCAGGTCCGCCACCTCAGCCAGCGACTCGGTCCGGTACACGTCGGCGTGGATGAGCGTGCGCACGGCGCTGGCCTCGCCGCAGCGGTAGTGCCGGACCAGGGCGAAGGTCGGACTGGTGACCGGCCCCTCCACCCCGAGTGCCGCCGCGAAGCCCTGGGCGAACGCCGTCTTTCCCACTCCGAGGTCGCCGACCAGCAGCACCACGTCGCCGGGCCGGCTCAGGCCGGCCAGGCGTCCGGCCAGGGCCCGCGTGTCCTCGACCGAGCGTGACGTCAGGCGGAGAGGCCAGCTCACGCCGGTGCCGCCATCAGGCGTTTGGCCCGCACCAGGTCCGCCCGCATCTCCGCCATGGCCTCACCCCCGGCGCGCAACACGTAGGCGGGGTGGTACGTCGGCACGACCCGGGCCCGTCCCCGTTCGAAGACCCGACCCCGCAGGGCGCGGATGCCTTGCGTGCTTTCGAGCAGCAGCTTGGTCGAGAAATTGCCGAGCGTGACGATGACCGAGGGATCGATCAGCTCGATCTGCTCGTCCAGATAGGGCCGGCAGGCGGCGATCTCCTTCGGTGCCGGGTCCCGGTTGTTGGGAGGTCGGCACTTCACCACGTTGGCGATGTAGCACTCGGCCCGGGTCAGCCCGATCTCTTCGGCCATCAGTCGGTCCAGCAGCTTGCCCGAGCGGCCGACGAAGGGCTCGCCGGCCAGGTCCTCCTCGCGGCCCGGACCTTCCCCGACGAACAGCAGCTCGGCCTGCGCACTGCCCACGCCGAAGACGACCTGCGTGCGCCCCGCGGCCAGGGCGCACTTGGTGCATGTCGACGCGGTGATCCCCAGCCGCTCGAGCGCGGCGGCGTCAGTCACCGGGTGCATCAGGGCGGTTGACCAGAATGCGGGGCATACGCGGCCCGACGCCGCAGACCACCTCGTAGCTGATCGTGCCCAGCAGTGCCGCCCAGTCGTCCGCCGTAATCGTCTCGTTCCCCTGCCGGCCCAGCAGGACGACTTCGTCACCCGGACGTACCGAGTCGTCGGCCCCGCAGTCGACGACGAGCTGGTCCATGGTGACCATCCCGGCCAGTGGCCGGCGCACCCCTCCGATCAGGACGTCGTAGCCCGCGCCGAAGAGCGCGCGGGGCACACCGTCGGCGTAGCCGATGGGCACGGTGGCCACCACGGAGCGCTCGGGCAACGGACGCAGCCGGCCGTACGAAGGCCGCTCGCCCGCATCGAGCGTGCGGACCGCGACGACCTGGGCCTTCAGCGACATCGCGGGGAGCAGGCTCACGCCGGGCGCGTGCGCGGCAAAGGCGGACTGCACCGACGACCCGGGCAGATAGCCGTAGAGGCCGATCCCGCAACGGACCATGCCGAGTCGAGCCTGGGGGAAGGCGATGGTCCCGGCTGTGTTGGCGGCGTGCGACAGGGGCACGGTCACACCCTGGGCTTCGAGGTCGGCCACCAGGCGCTCGAAGAGATCGAGCTGGGCCGACGTGAACTCGCGGTCGACGGGGTCGTCACCGTCGGCCACGGGCAGGTGCGTCCACACGCCCTCGAGCTCGAGCATCGGCTCGCCGACGACCGCAGCCACGACGCCGGCCAGGCTCCCGGGCGCCACCCCGACCCGGTGCATACCCGTGTCGACCTTGACGTGCACGGCCAGCCGTTGACCTGAGGCCCGTGCGGCGGTCGCAAAGGCCGCGACGGACTCCTCCGAGTACACCGTCGGCGTGAGGCTGTAGGCGATCGTCGTCTCGACGGCATCGAGACCGCACTCGCTGAGCAGCAGCACCGGTGCGGTGACCCCGTGCTGACGGAGCTCCACCCCCTCGTCGACCAAGGCCACGGCCAGGCGGGTGGCGCCGCCGGCCAGCGCAGCCCGGGCCACGGCGGGGCCGCCGTGCCCGTACCCGTGCGCCTTGACCACGGCGCACAGCTCGGCGGGTGCGGCCAGGCGGGCCAACACCCCGGCGTTGTGGGTCACCGCACTCAGGTCGATCTCGGCCCAGGCCGGACGCGAGCGACCCTGGGCCATGGTGACCTCGTCCTCGTCGGGGATCACGAGCCGCACCGGGGCGCCGTCAGCCATCGGCCGGTGTGCCGGCCGCCGTCTCGGCCCTGGAGAGTTCGTCGGCCACCAGCGCCGGCAGGTCGCCGGCCACCAGTCCCTCGGGTCGTCCCCGGGCCGCGGCCCGCCCGTGGACGTGCGCGCCCAGCGCCGCCGCCTGGTGCGGAGGGACGCCTCGGGCGCAGAAGGCTCCGATGATCCCCGAGAGGACGTCACCGCTGCCCGCCGTCGCCAGGGCGGGGACGCCGGCCGCCGAGAGCAGGACGTCGGGCACCCCACCTTCTGGTGTGGCCACCGCCGTCAGCGCTCCCTTCAGCAGCACGATGGCTCCCGTCGCCCCGGCCAGGCTCCTGGCTGCGGCGAGGCGGTCCTCCTCTGGTGCTGCCCCGGCCAGTCGGGCGTACTCCCCGTCGTGCGGGGTGAGGATGCTCGGGGCACTTCGTTTTTGCAGCAACGTGCGGGCGGCGTCACTCGGGCCGAGCGCAGTCAGCCCGTCAGCGTCGATCACCAGCGGGACGGTGACGGCGGCGATCACCGCCCTGATCTCCTCGGCGGCGGCATCCGACGTGCCGAGACCCGGGCCGATCACCACGGCCTTGCACTTGGCCGTCGCCTCGAGGAAGGCGCCCGACCAACCCTCGGCCGGCAGGTGCATGCGGACGGCTTCGGTGGGCCAGGCCGCCGAGGGGTCACCGGGGGAGCCGAGGCGGATCATCCCGGCGCCCGCCGCCATGGCGCCCCGGGTGCAGAGCACGGCCGAACCTTCCATGCCCGGCGAACCGGCCGCCACCCCGACCGCGTGCACCCACTTGTTGCCGTCGCGGGACCGCCGGGGCAGCAACGCCGCGATGTCGGCGTCCTCCATCACCATGGCCTGGGGGATCGGGAAGCCGATCCCGATGTCCGCCACCTCGACGTGGCCGCACCGCGTCGGACCGCCGCCCTGGAGCAGACCGGGCTTGAGGGCGGCAAAGGTCACCGTGTGGTCGGCCCGCACCGCACCTGGCCCGGCCTCCCCGCTGTCGGCGTCGACGCCTGAAGGGATGTCGATGGCCAGGACCGCGGCGTCGGCCGGCACCGTCGGCGCCTCGTAGGAGCCGCGGAACCCCGTGCCGTAGGCGCCGTCGATCACCAGATCACAGGTCGGCAAGGTCGGCGGACCGTCGGCCGCCGCGACCACCACCACCCGTGCGCCTCGCCGGGCCAGCGCGGCGGCCGCGACCCGGCCGTCGGCCCCGTTGGAGCCCTTGCCCGCCACGACCACGACGCGGCGGCCGTAGGCGCCGCCCAGCATGTGCAGGGCGCGCTGGGCCACGGCCGTCCCCGCCCGGCGCACCAGCGTCTCGTGCGACACGTCGGCCAGGGCGGCCGCGTCGGCCGCCCGCATCTCCTCGCGGGTCAGGACGGCGCGCACGAGGTGCTCTGCTCAGCGACGACGAAGGCGATGGCGACACCGTCTGTGTGGGTGAGCGAGAGATGGAGGGTGGCCGCCCCCCGGGCGCCGGCCAGCTCGGAGGCGGCGCCGTGGAGCACAAGGTAGGGCGCGTTGCGCGCCGCACCCGTCCCCGCCGTGCGTCGCACCTCGACGTCCGTCCAGGCGAACGCCCCGAGGCCGCTGCCGAGCGCCTTCATGACCGCCTCCTTGGCCGCGAAACGGGCGGCCAAGGACTGCACCGCGTCGGTCGACCCCGAGGCATCCGATTGCTCCGTCACAGTGAAGCATCGGGAGGCCACTCTCGGCCGGCGGTCGAGCACGCGCCGGAAGCGGGCCACGTCGACCGCGTCGACGCCGACGCCGACGACCGGGCTCACTCGACGGTCACCGTCTTGGCCAGGTTGCGCGGCCGGTCCGGGTCGTGCCCGTGCAGGCGGGCCAGCCGGTAGGCCAACAGCTGCAGCGGCACCACGCCCACGACCGGCGACAGCAGCGGGTTGGTGGGCGGCACCCAGAGCACGTGGTCGGCCGCCTTCTCCGACTCGGAGTCGCCGTCGTCCGCCACCAGGACGACCGTGGCGCCCCGGCTGCGCACCTCGGCGATGTTGGAGAGCATCTTCTCCCACAGCGGATTGCGGGTGGCGATCCCCACCACGACCGTGCCCGGCTCGATCAGCGCGATCGGCCCGTGCTTGAGCTCGCCGGCCGGATAGCCCTCGGCCCGCAGGTAGGCGATCTCCTTGAGCTTGAGCGCACCCTCCATGGCCACCGGGTGCCCGACGTGGCGGCCCAGGTAGAAGAAGTCCCGGGCGTCGGTCAGCTTCTCGGCGACCTCGTCGACGTCGCTGGCCCGCTCCAGCGCATTGTCCACCAGACCGGGAAGGTCCTCCATGGCGTTGAGGATCTCGTTGATCTCCGCTTGGGGCTTCGAGCCGGCGATCTGAGCCAGGTAGAGCCCGAGCACCTCGAGGGCGACGATCTGGGCCAGGTGGCACTTGGTCGAGGCCACGCCGATCTCGGGACCGGCCCGCGTGTAGAGGACCCCGTCCGCGGCTCGGGCCATCGACGAGTCGACCACGTTGGTGACGATCAACACCTTGGCCCCGAGGCGGGAGGCCTCCCGCATGGCCTCGGCGGTGTCGAGGGTCTCGCCGGATTGGGACACCCCGACGCAGAGGGTGCGCTCGTTGAGCACGGGGTCCCGGTAGCGGAACTCGCTGGCGATGTCGACCTCGGTGGGCAGCTTGACCCAGTGCTCAATGGCGTACTTCGCCACCAGGGCGGCGTGGTAACTCGATCCGCAGGCGACGATGAAGACCTTGTCGACCTGGCGCAGGTCGTCGGCGCCCAGGCGCATCTCGTCGAGCATGAGCTCGCCTCCCGGAGCGCGCCGGTCGAGCAGCGTGTCCGCCACCGCTTGTGGCTGCTCGTGGATCTCCTTCGACATGAAGTCCTCGTAGCCGCCCTTCTGCGCCGCCTCGAGATCCCAGGTGATGGGGATCTCGTCGGGCAGCACCGGCGTGCCGTCGAGGGAGGTGACCTCGATGGCGCCCGGGGTCAGGACGGCCAACTCGTCGTCGGAGAGGGCGAAGACCTTGCGGGTGTGGCCGATGAGGGCCGGGATGTCCGAGGCGAGCAGCGCCATGCCGTCGTGCAGCCCGAGGACCAACGGGGTGAGCCGCTTGGCGGCGACGATGGTGTCGGGGTCGTCCGCCGAGATGACGGCGATGGAGAAGGCGCCCCGAACCTCGTGCAACATGGAGCGCGTGGCCTGGACGAGTGAGGCGCCGCCGGCCATGTGATCCTCGATGAGGTGGGCCATCACCTCGGTGTCGGTCTCCGACGCGATGACGTGCCCGTCGGCCACCAGGCGGGCGGAGAGCTCGGCGTGGTTCTCGATGATCCCGTTGTGGATGATGGCGATGCGCCCCGTGCAGTCGACGTGGGGGTGGGCGTTCTCCGAGGTGGGGCGGCCGTGCGTGGCCCAGCGGGTGTGGCCGATCGCCGCCGCGTGACCTTGGGGAGCCGACTCGGTCAGCTGACCGAGCTTGGCCACCGAGTTGGTCCCGCCGGCCGCCCGGGCCCGCCACACCTCGCCGTCGACGACCATGGCCAGGCCGGCGGAGTCATAGCCGCGGTATTCGAGCTGGTGCAGGGCACCAAGGATGAGGGAGACGGCATCGGCCTCTCCGGTGACGCCGATGATGCCGCACATGCGGCCCAGGCTACCTGGGCGCCTCGGGGGTACCCGGCGGATCCACCCGCCCCAGTGTCGCCTCGACCACGCCGGCCAGCTGGGCGGCGATGGCGTCGGCTTGGGCCTCCTGGCGGGCCTCCACCATCACCCTCACGATCGGCTCCGTTCCGCTGGAACGCAGCAGGACCCGACCCTCGTGTCCGAGCTCGGCCTCGGCCTTGACCACTGCCTCCCAGACCGCGGTCGCGCCCGAAAGTCGCTCGGGCCGCGGGATGGGCACGTTGACCAGACGTTGGGGCACCCGCTCGACCAGGCCGGCCGAGAGGTCGACCAGGGAGCGGCCCGAACGCAACAGCAGGTCGGCCAGCGCGATGCCGGTGAGCACGCCGTCACCGGTCGTCGAGAGCGCACGGAAGATGATGTGTCCTGACTGCTCGCCGCCGAGGCTGAGCCCGCCGGCGTCGAGCGCGGCCAGGACATGACGGTCACCGACGTCCGTCTCGCGCACCTCGATCCCCCGGGCCTCCATGGCCAGGCGGAAGCCGAGGTTGGTCATGACCGTGACCGCCACGGTGTTGCCCGACAGCCGGCCCCGCTCGGCCAGGTCGAGCGCGAAGAGGGCCAGGAGGACGTCACCGTCGACGATGGTCCCGCTGTGGTCGACCGCGATCACCCGGTCCGCGTCGCCGTCGAAGGCGAGGCCCAGGTCGGCCTGGTGCTCGACCACGGACAGGGCCAGCTGGGCCGGTTCGGTCGAGCCGCACTCGTCGTTGATGTTGGCCCCGTCGGGCAGGTCGTGGAGGGCGGTGACGCGGGCGCCCAGCTCGGCGAACACCCGGGGCGCCACGTCGCTGGCCGCGCCGTTGGCGCAATCGAGCACGATGCGCAGGCCATCGAGCCGCCGTCCTTCGATGGTCGAGACCAGGTGCTCGCCGTAGAGGTGCGACGCCGTCGGGTCGACCGACATGCGCCCCACCCCGTGCCCGGTGGGTCGGCGCGGCGCACGGTCGGGGTCGGCCAAGAGCGCCTCGAGCTCGAGCTCGACCGCTGCCTCGACCTCCACCGGAAGCTTGGTGCCGAGCAGGCTGAACAGTTTGATGCCGTTGTCGCCGAAGGGATTGTGCGAGGCGGAGATCATGGCCCCGGGCACGCCCCGCGACTCGGCCACCGCGGCCACGCCGGGGGTGGGCAGAACGCCCAGGTCCACCACGTCGGCACCCTCCGCCGCCAAGCCGGCCGAGAAGGCGGCCTGGAGCAGCGGGCCCGAACGCCGGGTGTCGCGACCGACCACGAAGGTCGGTGCGGGAAGGGTCCGTGCCGAGGCGCGTCCGAGAGCCAGTGCCAGTTCGGCGGTCAGCTCCTCGTTGGCGACCCCGCGCACCCCATCGGTGCCGAAGCGGGCCGAACCCACTACTGAACCTGTTGCTACCGCTTGGAGTACTGCGGTGCTTTGCGGGCCTTCTTCAGCCCGTACTTCTTCGACTCCTTCTCCCGCGCGTCGCGCGTGAGGAGGCCCGACCGCTTGAGCGGGGGACGGTGCTCGGGGTCGACCTCGCACAGACTGCGGGCGATGCCGAGGCGCATGGCGCCGGCCTGACCCGAGATCCCGCCCCCGTCGATGGTGGCGTCGATGTCGTAGGACTCCGCCGTGTTGGTGACCCGCAGCGGCTCGGTCACGAGCATGCGGTGGGTGGCCGAGGTGAAGTACTTCTCGAACGGAAGCTTGTTGACGGTGATCGCGCCCTGGCCGGGACGGAATCGGACGCGAGCGACGGCCTGCTTGCGGCGTCCGGTGCTCTGGGTCAAGGGAGCGGGCATGGGGTGGTGATGTCCTTCCTGGCGTCCGTCAGCCGGCGCGCCGGGCGTCGGGCAACTCGAGCGGCTCGGGCTTCTGGGCAGCGTGGGGGTGTTCGGGGCCGGCGTAGACCTGCAGCTTGCTCAGCTGCTGGCGGCCCAGGGTGTTCTTGGGGAGCATGCCGCGCACGGATCGGCGCACCAGTTCGGCGGGCTTGTTCTCGAGCAGGGTGGCGTACGAGGTCGAGCGGAGGCCACCGGGGTAGCCACTGTGGCGGTAGGCCAACTTGTCGTCGGCCTTGTTCGACGTCAGCACCACCTTGTCGGCGTTCACCACGATCACGTGGTCGCCCGTGTCGACGTGGGGGGCGAAATAGGGGCGGTGCTTGCCGCGCAGGATGGCCGCGACCGACGAGGCCAGGCGGCCGAGCACCAGGCCGTCGGCGTCGACGACGTACCAGCTGCGCTGGATCTCGGTGACCTTCGGTGAAAATGTGCGCACAAGACCGATCTTTCGCATCCGCGGTGGGCGAGAAGTTTGCTCCGAGGAGCGCTCCCGAGGCTCTCAGGGGTGCCGAGAGCCGACGTAACAGGATAGGGCTTCCGGACAGTGCCAGCAAGCCGCCGCGTGCCTTTGGCCAGGTAACCGGCCGATTCTGCGTCCCGTCCTCTCCCGCGGCCGAACTCGAGACCGGGCGGGTCCAGAAAGTCGACTCGCTCGACAACCGTCCCCGGACAAGGGAGCCAGGCGAGAAGAGACCTCGTACGTCACCCCAATGGGGGTTGGAGGAGGCTCGTTTTGCGTGCCCTCGCCGTGGGTGCGGTGGGCGGTCTCCACCCGGCCTGGCGGGCCTCGCGCCTCAGTCCGGCCGAGGCGTTGCGGTCGACGTGACGTCGTAGGAGACCGAGACCAGGCACAGACCCCAGGCCGGCGCCGGGTCGGGCATCTGGTGGCGGGACTTGGCACGAAGGCTTTCCATCAGACCGGCTGCGTTCTGGCGACCCCGGCCCACCTCGACCAGGGCGCCGACCAGCGCGCGCACCATCTGGTGGCAGAACGAGTTGGCACCGATGTCGAAACGCAACAGACGACCCTCTGTCCCACCGTCCCGGGCGTCCCGTGCCTCGGCTCCGTCGTCGACGCTCCACTGGGCCCGGGTGACGCGGCGCTCGAGGGGCTCCGAGCCGTCGGTGCCCGGCCGACGCCGACAGAAGGAGCGGAAGTCGTGGGTGCCGAGCAGGACATCGGACGCCGTGCGCATGGAGACCAGGTCGAGTGGGTCCCGAACGTGCCAGGCGATGGCCGAGAGCAACGGGTCGGGTGCGGGTGCGTTCCAGACCAGGTACCGGTAGCCCCGGCCCGTGGCCGAGCGCCGGGCGTCGAACTCGGCTCCAGCCTTCTCGGCCCGAACGACGACGACCTTGGGTGCCAGTTGACGGTTGATCGCCCGGGCGAGACCGACTCCGTCGTACGCGATGGGCGGCAGGTCGACGTGGATGACCTGACCCCGGGCGTGTACGCCCGCGTCGGTGCGGCCGGCACAGGTGATCACGGGCGGCTCGCTCATGCGGGCGGTGCGCTCGAGGGCCAGGCGCAGCGCGCCGGCGACCGTCGGGACCTCGGGCTGGAGGGCGAAACCCCGGAAGGCCGCCCCGTCGTAGGCAAGCAGGAGCCTCCAGCGCTGCAGATCAGCGCCGGCGGATCGCTCCACCCCTAGACGAACTCGATGCGCGCCATCGGCGCGTTGTCACCCGGGCGCGGGCCGAGCTTGAGGATCCGGGTGTAGCCGCCGGGCCGGTCGGTGTAGCGCGGGCCGATCTCCTCGAAGAGCTTGTGCGTCATGTCCTTGTCGCGGATGAGGGCCACCACGTTGCGGTGGTTGGCCACACCGCCCTGGCGGGCCGCGGTGACGCATTTCTCGGCGACGGGCCGTAGGGCCTTCGCCCTGGCCTCGGTGGTGACGAGCGACTCGGCGGCGATCAGCGACGCCACCAGGTTGCCGAGCATGGCCTTCTGGTGCGACGACGAACCGCCCATCCGGCGGCCGCGCTTGGGGGTTGCCTGCATCGTTGTGTCCCTTAGTCCCTCGTGCGCAGCGAAAGGCCACGCTCGTCCAGGCGCTGGACCACCTCGTCGGCCGACTTCTGGCCGAAGTTGGTGATGGCCAGGAGGTCCTCCATGGTCCGCTCGACCAGCTCGCCGATCGTGTTGATCTGAGCCCGCTTGAGGCAGTTGCGGGGGCGCTCGGAGAGGTCGAGCTCCTCGATGCGCAGATCGAGGTCGGGCGAGCCACTCGTGATGGTCCCGGTGTCGCCGAGCTCCAGGCCCTGGGGGGCCTCTTCGAGATCGGCCACCAGCGAAACGAGGTTGCGCAGCGTGTCGCCGGCCGAGGCCAGCGCCTCACGGGGCGAGATGGTGCCGTCGGTCTCGATGTCGAGCACCAGGCGGTCGTAGTTGGTGGACTGCTCCACCCGGACCGGCTCGATGTCGAAGGTGACCCGGTGCACGGGCGAGAAGATGGAGTCGATCGGGATGACACCGATGGTCGACGACCGCTTGTTCTTGTCGGCCGACGCGTAACCCCGCCCCCGCTCCACCGTCACGTCGACGGCCAGACGGCCCTTGGCGTTGATGGAAGCGATGTGCAGGTCGGGGTTCAACACCTCGACGTCGGACGTCAGCTGCAGGTCCGCCGCCGTGGCGTCGGCCGGGCCCCGCACGTCCAGGCGCAATGTGACCTGCTCGTCGGAGTGCACCCGCACCAGGAGGTCCTTGAGGTTGAGGATGATGTCGGTGACATCCTCCTTGACCCCGGGGAGCGTCGTGAACTCGTGCAGCGCCTCGTCGAAGCGCAGTTGGGTGACGGCGCCGCCGGGGATGGACGAGAGGAGGGTACGGCGCAACGAGTTGCCCAGCGTGGTGCCGAAGCCCGGGTCGAGCGGGCCAATGGCGAAACGCTGGCGGTTGTTCTGTTCCTCGTCGACGACTTCGACGGTCGGTCGTTGGATGATCAGCATGGTGGGTGCTCCTGTTGCGGGGGTGAAAGAGGACTACTTCGAGTAGAGCTCGACGATGAGTTGCTCCTGGACGGGCTCGTCGATGTGCTCACGCTGCGGCGGGTTCAGCACGGCCACGGAGAAGCCGGCGTCACCGGTCTCCAGCCAGGCCGGAGTCTGGCGCTCCAGGGTGTCCATGTTACGGCGTACGAAGAAGTTCCCCCGGGTCGCCTCGCGCAGCTCCACCTTGTCGCCCTTGCGGACGCGGTAGCTCGGGATCGTGACCCGCTTGCCGTTCACCGTCACGTGACCGTGGCGGACGAACTGGCGGGACTGGCGCCGGCTGGCCCCCCACCCGGCCCGGAACACGACGTTGTCCAGGCGGAGCTCCAGGTTGCGCAGGAGGTTCTCACCGGTGATTCCGGGCTGGCGGTTCGCCTCCTCGTACATGTTGCGGAATTGCTTCTCCAAGATCCCGTAGATCCGGCGCGCCTTCTGCTTCTCACGCAGCTGGGCCAGGTACTCCGAGCCCTGCCGCATACGGTCGCGGCCGTGCTCACCGGGCGGGTAGGCGCGGCTGTGCCGGTCGGTCACCGCCTCGGAGACCGGGCACTTCAGCGAGTAGCAGCGCTCGCCCTTCAAGAACAGTTTGGTCCGCTCGCGCCGACAGAGTCGGCAGACGGGACCGGTGTATCGAGCCATAAAGATTCCTTCTTCGAGACTTAGACGCGACGCCGCTTTTTCGGGCGGCAACCGTTGTGGGGGATCGGGGTGACGTCCTTGATGCCGACCACTTCGATGCCGACCGCAGCCAGCGAGCGGATGGCGGTCTCGCGGCCCGAGCCCGGACCGCGCACCAACACGTCCACCTTGCGCACCCCGTGCTCCATGGCGCGCTTGGCGCAGGCCTCGGCGGCCAGCTGGGCGGCGAAGGGCGTCGACTTGCGCGAGCCCTTGAAGCCGACGTTGCCGGCCGAGGCCCAGGCGAGGACGTTGCCCTCGGGGTCGGCGATGGAAACGATCGTGTTGTTGAACGAGCTCTTGATGTGGGCGACGCCGTAGGCGATGTTCTTGCGCTCCTTCTTGCGAGGGCGCCGCTGACCGGGCTTGGTGGTCTTGGCCACTACTTCTTCACCTTCTTCTTGCCGGCCACCGTCTTCTTGGGGCCCTTACGGGTGCGGGCATTGGTGTGGGTGCGCTGGCCGTGGACCGGCAGGCCCTTGCGGTGGCGCACGCCCTCGTAGCAGTTGATCTCCATCTTGCGCTTGATGTCCTGGGAGACGTCACGGCGCAGGTCACCCTCGACCCGGAAGCTGGTGTCGATGAAGGTGCGGAGCTTGGCCACCTCCTCGTCCGTCAGGTCGCGGACGCGGGTGGAGGGGTTGATGTCGGTGGCTTCGGTGATCTGCTTCGAGAGCGTCGGACCGATGCCGTAGATGTAGGTCAAGGCGATCTCGAGGCGCTTCTCGCGCGGGATGTCCACCCCGGAAATACGGGCCATGTGCCTTCCTCTCCTAACCCTGCCGCTGCTTGTGGCGCGGGTTGTCGCAGATCACCCGGACCACGCCGCGGCGCCGGATGACCTTGCACTTCTCACAGATCGGCTTCACGCTCGGCCGAACCTTCACTGGCGTCCTGTCCTCTACTTCGTGTCCCGGTACTACTTGTACCGGTAGGTGATGCGACCTCGGTTGAGGTCGTATGGAGTCAGCTCCACTTGCACTTTGTCGCCCGGGAGGATGCGGATGCGGTGCATGCGCATCTTTCCGGAGCTGTGGGCCAGCACCTTGTGCCCGTTCTCGAGTTCGACCCGGAACATGGCGTTCGGCAGTGGCTCGACGACCGTGCCTTCGAGCACGATCGCGTCTTCCTTGGGCTTGGGCAGGTGACTCTCCTCGAAATTCTTTGTGTCATGTTGCGCCGAGCCGAGCCGGGCGGCGCGACGGCCACACGACGGGTACTCGGACACGTGGCACAGGGAGCGATCCGCGAGAGATCCCGGCTCTGAGCCAGCGAAATATTCTACCGCAATCCGGAACGAATTCCAGCCGGAGATTTCCTGGTCAGGTCGGACCTTGCTCTCCGGCCCGGCAAATCCCCCCGGGGAGACCCGCGGCGTTTCCCCAGCGTACCCGCCGGGAGCCAACGAGGCGCCCGGACCATCGTCGCCTCGCCGCCACCGACTCGTCGTGCCTTGGGCGCGGCTCCCCGATACCCTCATAGGTAACCGTTAGGGGTCGAATCCAACGATGCACCAGGAAGTTGTCCTCGCCATGCTGGCCGAAGAGCCCTCCCACGGCTACGCGCTGCGAACCCGTCTCGGGGTTGTGCTCGAGCCGCTGGGCCAGCCGCTCAACGAGGGGCAGATCTACGTCACCTTGACCCGGTTGGAGAAGGCCGGGCTCGTCCGGGCCGAAGCCGAGGGGACCGAGCGGCCCGAACGCAAGGTCTACGTCCTCACCCCCCGGGGCGAGGACCGGGTGGCCGAGTGGCTGGCCGAGGTCAGCTGGCCCAAGCCCGATCTGGCCGAATTCCACCTCAAGCTGATGACGGCGGCGGCCGCCCGCCTGGCCGACCCCATCGGGATCATCGACGACCAACGCCGCACCCTGCTGCGCCGGCTCCGTGATGCCCAGCGGGCAGCCCGGGACGAAGCCGCCGGCTCCGACGGCGCCCTCCTGCTCGAGGGGGTCGTGCTGCGCCTTCGGGCCGACCTGCGCTGGCTCGAGGCCTGCGAGACCACCTGGACCAACCGGCGAGGGAGTGCCCCGTCCGCCGGCCCGCCCGGATCCGACGCTGGCTCCGAGCGAGTCCGAGCCCGAGTCCGAGCCCGAGCCTGAGTCGGAGCCAGAGCGAGGGCGACCTCAGCTGTAGCGCGGCGCCCGGGTCCCCGGCGGGTGGAAGACGCCGGGCTCGGCGTCGGGGTTCTCCACGCAGACCTCGCACTCCAGCCCGTCGGGGTCACGGAAGAACATGGAGAGCACCGGGCCGAAGTCGGTCACGAAGTCGTCCGCCGCGCCCCGCGCCATGAGTCGGCGCCGGGCCTCCTCGAAGTCCGCCAGCGAGGCCGCCTGCAGGGCCAGGTGGTCGAGGCGTCCCCGCCCGAGCATCGGCGTCTGGCGCTCCGCCTCGGTGTTCCCGTTGACCTCGAAGACGTTGAACTCGGCCTGCTCCCCGACCTTGACGAAGGTCAGCCGGCCCTCCCCGCCCATGTCCTGCTGGCCGAGCATCTCGGCGCCGAAGACCTCGCGGTAGAAGCCGACGAAGCGTTCGGTGTCCGACGTCAGCACCGCCACGTGGTTGAACCCGTTGGTGAGCACCCTGTCCTCCCTTCAACACGAGCCGCTCCAGCATCGCGCCGGGCCGGCCCGGCCGTCGCCCCCGAACCGGAGCCAACGGCCCGTCAGGGCAGGGTGAAGACCTCGGGCCCGTCGGGCGTCACGGCGATGGTGTGCTCGAAGTGGGCCGAGAGGGCGCCGTCGGCCGTCACCACGCTCCAGTTGTCGTCGAGAGTGACCGTCTCGGGGGAGCCGACGTTGACCATGGGCTCGACGGCGAAGACGTTGCCCGTCTTCATGATGGGACCCTTCGTGCCCGGCCAGTAGTTGGGCACCTGGGGCTGCTCGTGCATGGCCGTCCCGATGGCGTGCCCCACGTACTCGCGCACCACACTGAAGCCCGCCGCCTCGGCCACGTCCTGGACGGCCCGGCCGATCTCGTGCAGCGCGTTGCCCTTGACCATCTGCTCGATCCCGGCCCACAGGCTGCGCTCGGTCACCTCGATCAGCTTCTGGGCTTCCTTCGAGATGGTCCCGATGCCCATGGTGAACGCGGCGTCCCCGTGGTACCCCTCGATGATCGCCCCGCAGTCGATGGAGAGGATGTCGCCCTCCTCGAGCACGTAGCCGCCCGGGATGCCGTGCACGATCATGTTGTTGGGCGACGTGCAGATGACGGCCGGGAAGCCGTGGTAGTTCAGGAAGTTCGAGGTGGCGCCCCGCCGGTCGAGCACGTCGCGGGCCACCTGGTCCAGGTCCAGCGTCGTCACGCCCGGTTTGGCCGCCTCCCGGGTCTTCTCGTGCATCTCGGCCACGACCTTGCCGGCCCGGCGCATCTTGTTCAGCTCGTCCTCGTTGCGCCTCATGCCGTCGGCCCCGCTCCCTTGCCCTCGCCCCGACCTTTGCGCCGCAGCGCGTCGATGGCGCCCACGACCCGACGCGTCACGGCGTCGGGCGACCCGGTGCCGTTGACCTCGACCAGCAGCTCGCGCTTCTGGTACCAGTCGAGCAGCGGGGCCGTCTCCTCCTCGTAGAGGTTCAGCCGCCGCTCGATCGCCTCCTCGGTGTCGTCCTGGCGCTGCACCACCTCACCGCCGCACACGTCACAGGTCCAGTTGACCAGCGGCGGGGCGGCCGTGGAGTAGTTGGCCCCGCAGTCGACGCAGACCCGCCGGCTGGCCAGGCGCTTCATGACCAGGCTGGTCGGCACCTGCAGGTCGACCACCAGGTCGAGGCCCGTGGGCTGGACGATCTTCTCGAGGTGCTCGGCCTGGTTGGTGGTGCGGGGGCAGCCGTCGAGCACGAAGCCGCGACCACTGGTGTCACGCTCGGTCAGGCGCGACCCCACCATCTCCATGACCATGTCGTCGGGGATGAGGTCGCCCTGGTCCATGAGCTCGCGGGCCCGCCGGCCCAGTTCGGTGCGCAGCTTGACCTCGCTGCGCAACATGTCCCCCGTCGAGACGTGCGGCACCACGTAGTGATGCGAAAGGCGCACGCACTGCGTGCCCTTCCCAGCCCCCTGCTTGCCGAGGACCACGAGTCTGACCCCGGGAATCACGGGTCTATTTGAGGAAGCCCTCGTAGTTGCGCATCATCAACTGGCTGTCGATCTGGCGCATCGTCTCGAGGGCGACGCCCACCGAGATCAGGAGGGTCGTCCCGTAGAAGGGAAAGCGGTTGAGGTGCCAATACGCCATGAGAAGTGAGGGGACCACGGCCACGCTACCCAGGAAGAGGGCGCCCACAACCGTGATGCGGCTGAGGATGTGCGCGAAGTAGCGCTCGGTCGGTGGCCCGGGCCTGATGCCGGGCACGAAGCCGCCCTGCTTGCGGATCAGGTCGGCCTGCTGGTGCGGGTCGAAGGCGACGTAGACGTAGAAGAACGTGAACATCACGATGAGCAGGAAATACGCGGCGATGTAGAAGAAGCTCGTCGGGGTGAGGCTGTTGCGCACGAAGTTCTGGAACCAGGCCCACGGGACGATGTTCGACAGCAGCACCGGGATGTAGAGGACCGAGCTGGCGAAGATGATCGGGATCACGCCGGACTGGTTCACCTTGAGCGGGATGTAGGTCGAGCTGCCACCGTACATTCGCCGGCCCACCACCCGGCGGGCGAAGGTGACCGGAATGCGCCGCTGCCCCTGGTCCATGAACACGATGACCACGAGCAGGATCAACGAGACGAGGAGGATGATCGTGAACTTGGAGAGGCCGCCCTCCGCGTAGATGGCCCTGAACCCGGTCGGGATGGCGGCGACCACGTTGGCGAAGATCAGGATGGACATGCCCTGGCCGATGCCCCGCTGGGTGATCAGCTCGGCCAGCCACATGACCATGGCCGTGCCCGCGGTGAGGATCAGCACCATGAAGAGGGCGAGCGGCCACGTAAACCTCGGGATCAGGTCAACGCTCACCCCGAGCAGGGCCGAGTCGTGCCCGTGGAAGGCGTAGACCAGGCCGGCCGACTGCATCACGGCCAGGGCCACGGTCAGGTACCGGGTGGTCTGGGTGATCTTCTTCTGGCCCACTGCGCCCTGGTCACGCCACTCTTCGAGCTTGGGGATGACCGTCGACAGCAGCTGGATGATGATCGAGCTGGTGATGTAGGGCATGACGCCCAGGCCGAACACGGCCAGGCGCACCAGGGCTCCGCCGCTGAAGAGGTTGAGGAAGCCGAGGACGCCCGAGGCCGAGGCCTGCGACTCCAGGCTCTGCAGCTTGCCCCAGTTGACCCCGGGCACAGGGATGTTCGCCCCGACTTGGTACAGGGCGATCACGGCGAGCGTGAAGATGACCTTGTTCCGAAGGTCAGGGACCCTGAAGATGTTGGCGAGCCGGGAGAGCATGCCCTTCCTCTTCTAGTTAGTGGTGGTGGACCTAGCGGTTCATCAGGGCGTTGCCCGATGCCGGCGGCCGCCCGTTGGAGAACGGCAACGCCAGCTTGTCCACGCTACCGCCGGCCGCGGTGATCGCCCCTTCAGCCGCCTTCGAAAAGGCGTGGGCCGTGACCTTGACCGGACGGGTCAGGCTGCCCTGGCCCAGGATCTTGATCAGGGCCTTCGGCCGGGCCAGACCGGCTTCCACCAGGACAGCGGGGGTCACCTCGTCCTTGCCCAGGGCTTCCAGCGCGGCCAGGTTGACCGGGGTGTACTCGATCCGGAACGGGTTTTTGAAACCCTTGAGCTTGGGGATGCGCTGCATCAGGGGCAGCTGGCCACCCTCGAAGCCGACCGGCACGGTGTTGCGGGCCCTCTGCCCCTTGGTGCCGCGGCCGGCCGTCTTGTGTCCCTTGCCGCCGGTGCCACGTCCGACGCGGCGCTTGGCCTTGGTGGAACCCGCGGGGGGTGCCAGTTCGTGCAGCTTCGTCACTTCGCCACCTCTTTGACGCTGACCAGGTGTGGGACCCGGGCGATCATGCCGCGGATCTCGGGGCGGTCAGGCAGCTCGTTGGTCTGCCCGATGCCGCGCAGGCCCAGGGCCCGCAGGGTGCCCCGGTGCTTGGGTTTGGTGCCGATGGCCGACTTGGTCTGGGTGACGACCAGCGTGGGCCCGGCGTGCTGCTTCGCTTGGGCGGCCACGGCTTACCTGGCCTCCGATTGCGCGTACAGGTCGGTCTCGCGCTTGCGCTCCCGGTAGGCCCGGAGCACCCCGCCCGGGGTGACCTCGTCGGCCGACTTGCCCCGCAGCGCGGCCACCTCGTCGGGGCGGCGCAACTGCTTGAGGCCGGCGATGGTGGCGTGGGCCACGTTGATCCCGTTGGACGAACCCAGCGACTTGGCCAGGATGTCCCGGATGCCGGCCATCTCGAGGATGTGGCGGGCGGCGCCGCCGGCGATGACGCCGGTACCGGGCGCAGCCGGCTTGAGCAGGACCCGGCCGGCACCGCTCTCCCCGATGACGGGGTGCACGATGGTGCTGCCGGCCAGAGGCACCTCGAAGAGGTTCTTGCGCGCCTCTTCGATGCCCTTCTGCACGGCCAGCCCGGCCTCCTTGGCCTTGCCGTAGCCCAGGCCGACCTTGCCGTTGCCGTCCCCGACCACCATGAGGGCGGCGAAGGAGAAGCGTCGGCCACCCTTGACCACCTTGGCCACCCGGTTCACCTTGATGGTGCGCTCTTCGTACTGTGTGTCGACCATTTAGAACTCCAGTCCCTCGGCCCGCGCCGCATCAGCCATGGCGGCGACCCGCCCGTGGTACACGAAGCCCCCGCGGTCGAAGACCACTTGGGTGATGCCTTCCGCCTTGGCCCGCGAGCCCAGGAGGTGTCCAACCGATTCGGCGCCCGAGACGTTACCGCCGCCGCTCTGCCCCAGTTTCGCCCGGAGGTCGGGCTCGACACTCGAGGCCGAAACCAGCGTGCGGCCGGTCGTGTCGTCGATGAGCTGGGCCGAGATGTGCCGGTTGGACCGGTGCACGGCCAGCCGTGGGCGCTCGGGGGTGCCCGTCACCTTGGCCCGCACCCGGTCATGTCGCCGGATGCGCAGGCGCGTGCGATCGCTCGTGCGTGCCATTACTTCGCTGCCTTTCCAGCCTTGCGCAGCACACGCTCGTTGGCGTAGCGGACGCCCTTGCCCTTGTAGGGCTCGGGCTTGCGCAGCTTGCGGATATCGGCGGCCACCTGGCCGACTCGTTCCTTGTCGATGCCCTTGACCACGATCCGGGTGGGCACCGGCACCTCGAAGGTGATGCCCTCCGGGGCGTCGACCAGGACCGGGTGCGAGAAGCCGAGGGCCAGTTCGAGCGCGCTCGGTCCCTTGGCCGTGGCCCGGTAGCCCACGCCGACGATCTCGAGCTCCTTGGAGAAGCCCTCGGTCACGCCCGAGACCATGTTGGCCACCAGCGAGCGCGAGAGCCCGTGCAGGGCCCGGTGCCGGCGCTCGTCGTCGGGCCGGCTCACCACGAGGGTGTCGCCGTCCTGGGCGATGGTGATGCCCTCGGGCAGGGTGCGCGCCAGGGTGCCCTGGGGGCCCTTCACGCTGACCGTCGGACCCTCGAGGGTCACGGTCACGCTCGAGGGAACGGTGATGGGATTTCGTCCGACGCGTGACATCAGGCCTCCCTCCGCATCGCCGTCGACTTACCAGACATGGCAGAGCACTTCCCCGCCCAGGTGCTTCTTGCGCGCCTCGGCGTCGGTCAGGAGCCCCTGGCTCGTCGAGACCACGGCCACGCCCATGCCTCCCAGCACGCGTGGCATGCCGTCGGCCCGGGCGTAAATGCGCAGGCCGGGCTTGGAGACGCGCTTGATGCCGGCGATGGTCCGGGTGCGGTCACCCGAGTACTTCATGGTGATCTCGAGGGTGGTGCCGGGCTTGCCCACGTTCGGCTCGACCTTGTAGCCCGCGATGAAACCTTCGCGCTCGAGGATCGAGGCCAACGCCAGCTTCACCTTGGAGCCGGGCATGCGCACCGTGTCGAACATGGCCGAGTTGGCGTTGCGGATACGGGTGAGCATGTCCGCGATGGGATCAGTCATCGTCATGGCGGCCTACCAGCTTGCCTTCGTGACGCCGGGCACCTCACCGGCGTGCACCATGACGCGCAGGCAGATACGGCACAGCCCGAACTTGCGGTAGACGGCCTTGGGTCGGCCGCACCGCTGGCAGCGGGTGTACCCGCGGACCTTGAACTTCGGTGTGCGTTGCTGCTTTTCGATCAAAGCCTTCTTCGCCATGGTGTTAGCGGTTCTCCTGTCGGAAGGGAAAGCCGAACGCTGCCAGGAACGCCCGTCCTTCCTCGTTGGTGCGTGCGGTGGTCACGATGGTGATGTCCATGCCGCGGGTCGTGTCGATCTTGTCGTAGTCGATCTCCGGGAAGATCAGCTGCTCGGTCACGCCGAACGTGTAGTTGCCGCGCCCGTCGAAGGAGCGTGGCGAGAGGCCCCGGAAGTCACGGATGCGGGGAATGGCCAGGCTGAGCAGCCGGTCGAAGAACTCCCAGCCCCGGTCGCCCCGCAGGGTCGCCTTCACGCCGATGCTCTGGCCCTCGCGGAGCTTGAAGCCGGCGATCGACTGCTTGGCCCGGGTGACCACCGGCTTCTGCCCGGTGATGGTCTCGAGGTCCCGCTGGGCCCCCTCGATGAGGGAGGCCTGCTGGGTGGCCCGGCCGACGCCCATGTTGATCACGATCTTCTCGAGCCGCGGCACCTCCATGACGTTGCCCAGGCCGAGCTCGGTCTTGAGCTGGTCGCGGATCTCGGTGAGGTAGCGCTCCTTGAGCCGGGGGCGCGCCGGCGCGCCGGTCGTCGTCACAGGTCCGTTCCGCACTTCTTGCAGACGCGGACCTTCTCGCCGTCGTCCTCGAACCGGTAGCCGACCCGGCTGGGCTTGTCGCAGGCCTTGCAGACCACGGCCACCGTCGAGACGTGCACGGGCATGAACTTGTCGATCACGCCGCCCTGCTGGGTGGCCCGGGTGGGCTTGGCGTGGCGCTTGGCCACGTTCACGCCCTCGAGAATGAGCTTGTCGCGATCGGGCAGGGCCCGCACGACCTGGGCCTTCTTGCCCCTGTCCTTGCCTTGGAGGACGACCACGTTGTCGCCCTTTTGAATACGCATGGCTAGAGCACCTCCGGAGCGAGCGAGACGATGCGCATGAACCGCTTGTCGCGCAGCTCCCGGCCCACCGGGCCGAAGATGCGCGTGCCGCGGGGTTGCTGCTGGTCGTTGATGAGGACGGCGGCGTTCTCGTCGAAGCGGATGTAGCTGCCGTCGGGACGGCGCTTCTCCTTCTTCGTGCGCACGACGACGCACTTGACGACGTCGCCCTTCTTGACCGCGGCGCCGGGGATGGCGTCCTTGACGGTCGCCACGAAGACGTCACCGATGCTGGCGTAGCGGCGGCGCGACCCACCGAGCACGCGGATGCAGAGCACCTCGCGTGCGCCGGAGTTGTCGGCCACCCGGAGCCGGGATTCCTGCTGGATCATCGGGCCCTCTCCACCACTTCGGTCAGGCGCCAGCGCTTGAGCTTGGACAACGGCCGGCACTCCTGGACCCGGACCCGGTCGCCCACCTTGGCGCTGTCCTTGGCGTCGTGCACGTAGAGACGCTTGGTCCGCTGCACCGTCTTGCCGTACCTGGGGTGGCGTACCCGCTCCACCACGGCCACGATGACGGTCGAGGTCATGGCGTCGGACACCACGATCCCCTCACGCACCTTGCGCCGGTTCGGGCGCGGGCCGTCCTCGGCCGGCTCCTCCGCCTTGGTGGCGGGAGGGGCGAGGAGGAGCGGTCGCCGGCGCCGACTCGGGCGCCTCGGTGCTCTCGCCCGCCGGCAACTCGGTGGCCGCCTCGGCCTCGATGGTCTCGAGCGCCAGCTCGGCGTCGGCCGCCGCGGCCTTGGCCGCGTCGTCGTTCTCTGTGGTCTCGTCGTCGGCCATCAGGCCTCATCCTCTTCGTGGTCGTGATCGTGATCGTCTTCGAGGTCCATGTCTTCGAGGTCCGTGTCCTCGAGGTCCACGGCCTCGTCGCCACCCTCGGCCTCGACCGCCGCCTTGCGGGCCGCGGCCTTCTCCTCGCGCTCGGCGTCCTCGGCCGCCAGCTTGCTCCGGGCCGCCTCGTGATCGGCCGCGCTCGGCGCCACATAGGCGCCCTCGGCCTCGAGGATCTCGCGCTCGCGCAGCACGGTCAGCATGCGGGCCACCTCGTGGCGGACCTGCTTGATGCGCGACGGGTTGTCCAGCTGACCGGTGGCCAGCTGGAAGCGCAGGTTGAACAGCTCACGGCGCGACTCGCCCAGGCGGGTCGTCAGCTCGTCGCCGTCGAGCATGGAGAGGTCGTGCGCGGTCGGCATCAGATGGCCACTTCCGCGTGTCCGTGGGTCCCCGGGCGCACCACGAAGCGCGCCTTGAACGGCAGCTTCTGGATGGCGCGGTCCATGGCCGCCTTGGCCAGGGGCTCGTCCACACCGGCCAGCTCGAAGAGCACGCGGCCGGGGTGCACGACGGCGACCCACAGCTCGGGGTTGCCCTTGCCCGAGCCCATGCGGGTCTCGGCCGGCTTCTGGGTGATCGGCTTGTCGGGGAAGACCCGGATCCACACCTTTCCACCACGCTTGACGTGACGGGTCATGGCGATACGGGCCGCCTCGATCTGGCGGGCGGTCAGCCAACCCGGCTCCAAGGCCTGGATGCCGAAGTCGCCGAAGGCGACGGAGGTGCCGCCCTTGGCCGCCCCGTTGAGGCGACCGCGCTGGGTCTTGCGGTGCTTGACCTTCTTGGGCATCAACATGTCAGTCGGACTCCCTGCGGAAGTGCGGCGTCTCGTGGTGCTCGTGGTGCTGGCGCTCCATCTCCTCGTCCCGCTTGAGCTGGCGCTCGAGCTCGTCGTCGGCGGCCGGCGTCGGCAACAGGTCGGCCACCGCAGGCTCCGCCTCCTCGTCGGTCTCGGTCTCGGCGACCTCGACCTCGGCGACCTCAGGGGCCGCCTCGACGACCTCGGCCGCCTCGGGTGCCTCGGCCACGTCGACGGCCTCGGCGGTTTCGACCACGGCCTCTTCGGCCGCGGCCGCAACGCTCTCGGTCAACTCCTCCTCGACCTCTGCGCCGCCCTCGTCGTCGCCCCCGAGCGCATCAGCGGCCCGGCGACGTCCGCCCCCGGCCGTGATGAGCCGGCGCGGTCCACTCTGGCCCGACGTCTCGCCCACCGCCATGGCGGCTTCACGGCTGATCTTCTCGTCCACCGAGACCTTGTAGGGGAGGATGTCGCCCTTGTAGATCCAGACCTTCACGCCGACCCGGCCCGAGGTCGTGCGGGCCTCGCGGAAGCCGTAGTCGATGTCGGCCCGCAGCGTGTGCAGGGGAACCCGGCCCTCGCGGTACTGCTCCTTGCGCGACATTTCAGAACCGCCGAGGCGGCCCGAGCACTGCACCTTGATCCCCTGGGCCCCGGCCTTCTGGACGGTCTGGATGGCCCGCTTCATCGCCCGGCGGAAGGCCACCCGGCGCACCAGCTGGTCGCAGATGCCCTGAGCGATGAGGGCGGCGTCCAGCTCGGGCTGCTTGATCTCCTGGATGTTCAGCTGAATCCGGTTCTGCAGCCCGGTGATCTCCTCGAGCTTCTTCTTGAGCCGGTCGGCCTCGGCACCGCGCCGGCCGATGACGATGCCCGGACGCGCCGTGTGGATGTCGACGCGCAGGCGGTCACGGGTGCGCTCGACCTCGATGCGGCTCACCGCAGCCGCCTCGAGCTGCTTCATGAGGTAGTCGCGGATCTTCCAATCCTCGACCACGAACTCCTTGTAGTGGCGCTCTTCGAACCAGCGCGACTTCCAGTCGGTCGTGATGCCGAGCCGGAAGCCATAGGGATTTACCTTCTGGCCCATCTACTCGCCCTCACCCTCGTCGTCGTCTCCACTCGCGTCCTCCACGTTCTCGTCGGCCTCGGCCTGGGCCTGGGCCCCGGTGTCCGCACCCTCGTCCGCTGCGGTCGCAACGGCCTCGTTGGCTCCGTCGGCCTCGGTCGTCTCGACCTGGTCGGTCGTCTCTTCTTCCGCCTCTGCCGCCGCAGCCTCCTCGGCTGCAGCGGTCGCCTCCGCCTCGGCCCGGGCGGCCCGCCGGCGCGAGATGCGACCCGACTGGTCGGCCCGCTGCCGCGAGGCGGCCACCCGCTGCGAGCGGTTGGAACTGATCGCCTCCATGCGCCGGCGGCGCAACTCGAGCCGCTCGGCCGGGAGCCGGCTCACGATGACGGTGATGTGGCAGGTCCGCTTGCGGATGCGGGTGGCCCGGCCCCGGGCCCGGGGGCGCCAGCGCTTCATGGTGGCACCCTCGTCGGCGTAGCAGGCCGACACGTAGAGGTCCTCGGGGTTCTGCTGGTCGTTGTGGGCGGCGTTGGCCACGGCCGACGTCAGCACCTTGCCGATGACCTCGGCCGCCTCGCGCTCGGTGCCCGAGAGGATCTCGGCCGCCCGCTGCACCTCCTGGCCCCGGATCAGGTCGAGCACCTGGCGGGCCTTGGAGGCCGACATGCCGCTGAAGCGGTGCACGGCCCGGGTGCCCGGACGCTCGTTCGTCTTGGTGGCGGTCATCGCCGTGCTCCCCGCTCCTGGCCTGCGTGGTAGCGGAAGGTGCGCGTCGGTGCGAATTCGCCCAGCTTGTGGCCCACCATGGACTCGGTCACGTAGACCGGCACGTGGCGCCGGCCGTCGTGGACGGCGATGGTGTGGCCGACCATGTCGGGGATGATGGTGGAGCGGCGGGACCAGGTCTTGATGACCTTCTTGTCCCCGCTCGAGTTGAGGACGTCCACCTTCTTGAGCAGGTGGTCGTCGACGAAGGGTCCCTTCTTCAGGCTACGCGGCATAACTCCTCAACCCCCGCCCTATCGCCGCGCGCCGCGGGTGCGGCGCCGGCGGACGATCATCGAATTGGACTTCTTGTTGCGAGCACGGGTGCGACCCTCTGGCTTGCCCCAGGGCGACACCGGGTGACGGCCACCCGAGGACTTGCCCTCGCCACCACCGAGCGGGTGGTCGACCGGGTTCATGGCCACGCCTCGGGTCTGCGGGCGCTTGCCCTTCCAGCGGTTGCGGCCGGCCTTGCCGATCTTGATGAGCTCGGCCTCCGAGTTGCCGACGACGCCGAGGGTGCCCCGGCAGTCGATGGAGACCCGGCGCATTTCGGTCGAGGGCAGCCGCAGGGTGGCGAAGGCGCCTTCCTTGGCCACCAGCTGGATGCTCATGCCCGCGCCCCGGGCCATTTTGCCGCCGCCACCGGGACGCAGCTCGACGTTGTGGACGACCGAACCGACCGGGATGTAACGCAAAGGCAGCGCGTTGCCGGGCCGGATGTCGGCGCCCTGACCGCTCTGGAGCACGTCGCCCACCTTCACCCCGCCCGGGGCCAGGATGTAGCGCTTCTCCCCGTCGGCGTAGTGCAGCAGCGCGATGCGGGCGTTGCGGTTGGGGTCGTATTCGATCTGCGCCACCTTGGCCGGGATGCCGTCCTTGGTGCGCCGGAAGTCGATGATCCGGTACTGCTGCTTGTGGCCGCCACCACGGTGGCGCGCCGTCTTGCGGCCGTAACTGTTGCGGCCACCGCTCGACGGCTTGGGGTCGAGCAGGGACTTCTCGGGGCGGCTCCGGGTGATCTCGGAGAAATCCGAGACGGTCTGGAACCGGCGTCCGGGGCTGGTGGGCTTGCGAGAGCGAAGTGGCATGGCAGAGATCCCCTGATCAGCGCTCGAAGAGGTCGATGGAGTCGTCGGGGTGCAGCGTGACGATGGCGCGCTTGGTGTCGGGCCGCTTGCCCCGCACGTTGGTGCGGCGGTTGCGGGTCGACTTCCCCTTGCGGGTGAGCGTGTTCACGGCGGTGACGCGCACGCCGAAGGCCTGCTCGACGGCGAGGCGGACGTCGATCTTGGTGGCCCGGGGATCGACGATGAAGGTGTAGACGCTGCGGTCCATGAGGGCGTAGCTCTTCTCGGAGACCACCGGGCGGATCAGCACGGACATGGCGTCACGCATCGGTTCCGTCCTCCTCGGTCACAGTGTCGGTGTCGGTGTCGGTCACGTCGGCGGCCGGCAGCTCGGCTTCCGCCTCGGCCTCGATTGCCTCGAGCGCCTTCTCGGCGTCCTCGGCGGCGGCCTTCGCCTTCCTGGTCGCCGCGGCCTTCTCGGCGACCTCGGCCTTCTCGGCCTTCTCGGCGTCCTTGGCCGCAGCCTTCGTGGCCGGCGCCGCCTCGAGCTCGTCGTCCTCCTCGACCACGTGGGTGCCCGAGAAGTCCGAAGGACCGGCCGGCAGGGTGCGGTCGGAGAAGACCAGCCAGTCGGCCCGGATCACGTCGTGGGCCGAGAGCTCGCCGAAGGTCGTTGTCTGCACCTGGGGCAGGTTGGCGAACGAGCGCTCCACGGCCAGCTCGTCCTGGGCCACGACGACCAGCACGGTGCCGCTGAGGCGGAGCTTGCGGATGATCGTGGCGGCGTCCTTGGTCTTGGGCGCCTCGATCTTCCAGTCGTCGATCACGGTGATGTGCCCGATCTCGGCCCGGTCGCTCAGGGCGGACAGCAGGGCCTGGCGGACCATCTTCTTGGGGGTGCGCTGGGCGTAGCTGCGGGGCTTGGGCCCCAGCGCCACGCCACCTCCGATCATGGAGGGCGAACGGCTGCTGCCCTGGCGGGCCCGGCCCGTCCCCTTCTGGCGGAACGGCTTGGCCCCACCCCCGCGCACCTCGGAGCGGGTCTTGGTCGACTGGGTGCCCGAGCGGGCGGCGGCCAGCTGGGCCGTGACCACCTGGTGCAGCAGCGCCCGGTTGGGCTCGAGCCCGAAGACCGTCGGCTCCAGGTCGACCGTGCCCAGGTCGTGCCCCGCCGCGTTGCGATGCGGGGCGGTGCGGGTCGCCGGTGCCGGGCGCTCCTTCTTCTTGGTGTCGGCCAGCACCGTGCCGGTGCGGGCGGTGCGGGCGGTGTCGGTCACGCTCATCTCCCGCCCGCCTTGGTCGGCGTCTTCACGGAGTTACGCAGCACGACGACGCTGCCCCGGGCGCCGGGCACGGCCCCCTTGACCAGCACCAGCTCGCGCTCGGGGTCGGCCGAGACCACCTCGAGGTTCAGCGCGGTCACCTGGTTGCCGCCGAGCTGGCCGGCCATCTTGGTGCCCTTGAAGACGCGGGAGGGGGTGGCGCAGGCGCCGATGGAGCCGGGGGCCCGGTGGTGGCCGTGGTTGCCGTGCGACCCGCCTTGGCCCTTGAAGTTGTGGCGCTTCATGCCGCCGGCGAAGCCCTTGCCCTTGCTGACCGCGATGGCGTCGACCCGCTCGCCGGCCGCCCAGAGGTCCGCCGCCAGTTCCTGGCCGACGGCGTACTCGCTCACGTCGTCGAGGCGGAGCTCCACCAGCTTGCGGCCGGGGTTCACCCCCGCCTTGGCGTAGTGCCCGATCTGGGGCTTGGTCAGGGTGGAGTTACGCCGGAAGCCCCAGGTCACCTGCAGGGCGGAGTAGCCGTCGCTCTCGGGCGTCTTCACCTGGACCACGCGCACGGGCGCGACCTTGAGCACCGTCACCGGTATGGCGCGGTTCTGGTCGTCCCAGACCTGGGTCATGCCGACTTTCTCGCCGACGATGGCCTTGGTAGCCACGTGTCCTCTTTCTGCTCTCCGCGCCACAGGTTTCCCTGTGCACGCCAACGCTCCGCCCGGGAATCCCGAGCGGAGCGCTCGAATGGTTCGGCGTGAGGTACCGGCGGGAGCCGACGTTCACGCACGTCTGTTGTCGCTGCAGCACCGGAGCGCCGCTGAAAAGCCTCCTGGGCTGCCGAAATCGGCGGCCCGCGAGGTTACACCATGGGTCCTGGCCCTGCCAGGCGTCCGGCGGTCAGGCCGTCTGGATCTTGATTTCGATGTCCACGCCGGCGGGCAGGTCGAGGCGCTGGAGCGAGTCGACCGTCTTGGGCGTGTGCTCGACGATGTCGACCAGGCGCTTGTGCACCCGCATCTCGAAGTGCTCGCGCGAGTCCTTGTACTTGTGGGGCGAGCGGATGACCGTGTAGCGGTGCTTGTCGGTCGGCAGCGGGACCGGCCCCAGGACCTTGGCCTGGGTGCGCAGCACCGTCTGCACGATCTTCTCCGTCGACTGGTCGAGGATCTCGTGGTCGTAGGCCTTGAGCCTGATGCGGATCTTCTGCTTCGGGCCGTCGGCCATGTGTGCCTTCTCGTCTCGGGTTGGGTTCGGGGTCGGTCGGGACTACTTGAGGATCTTGGTGACCCGGCCCGAGGCGACGGTACGGCCACCTTCGCGGATGGCGAAGCGCAGGCCCTCCTCCATGGCGATGGGCTTACCCAGCTCGACCGTCATGTCGGTGTTGTCGCCGGGCATGACCATCTCGGTGCCCTCGGGCAGCGAGATGGTGCCGGTCACGTCGGTGGTCCGGAAGTAGAACTGCGGCCGGTAGTTGGTGAAGAACGGCTTGTGGCGGCCGCCCTCATCCTTGCCCAGGACGTAGACCGTGGCCTCGAACTGGGTATGCGGCGTGATCGAGCCGGGCTTGGCCAGGACCTGGCCCCGCTCGACGTCTTCCTTCTTGGTGCCGCGCAGCAGGGCGCCGATGTTGTCGCCCGCCCGGCCCTCGTCGAGGAGCTTGCGGAACATCTCGACGCCGGTCACCGTCGTCTTCTGGGTGTCCATGAGGCCGACGATCTCGACTTCCTCACCCACCTTGACCTGGCCCTGCTCGACCTTGCCGGTCACGACCGTGCCCCGGCCGGTGATGGACATGACGTCCTCGACCGGCATGAGGAAGGGCTTGTCGACGTCACGCTCGGGCTCGGGGATGTAGTCGTCCACCGCGTCCATGAGCTCGACGATCTTCTCGCTCCACTCGGGGTCGCCCTCGAGCGCCTTGAGGGCGGAGACCCGCACCACCGGGGTGTCGTCACCGGGGAAGTCGTACTGGGTGAGGAGCTCGCGCACCTCCATCTCGACCAGCTCGAGCAGCTCCTCGTCGTCGACCATGTCGGCCTTGTTGAGGGCGACCACGATGTAGGGCACGCCCACCTGGCGGGCCAACAGCACGTGCTCACGGGTCTGGGGCATCGGGCCGTCGGCGGCGGAGACGACCAGGATGGCGCCGTCGATCTGGGCGGCGCCGGTGATCATGTTCTTGATGTAGTCGGCGTGGCCCGGCATGTCGACGTGCGCGTAGTGGCGCTTGTCGGTCTCGTACTCCACGTGGGCGATGGTGATCGTGATGCCGCGCTGCTTCTCTTCGGGCGCCTTGTCGATCTCGTCGAACTTGGTGAACGACGTGTTCGGGTTCTTCTCCGAGAGCACCTTGGTGATGGCAGCCGTCAGCGTCGTCTTGCCATGGTCGATATGGCCCATCGTCCCGACGTTCACGTGTGGCTTGTTGCGCTCGAACTTCTGCTTGGCCATCGCCTCGCTACTCCCTGCTTCTCCAAGGGATCACGGTGATCCCGATTCTTCTTTGTCCTGCTGAATACGACTGTGTCCTGTGTCCCTGATGCGATCTGATCGGACCGGGACCGGCCCGGCCGCCCGCCCCTGGCCGACTGCCGGCGCTCCCCGACCGGCTCTACTCCCCGGTGGCCCGGGCGATGATCTCCTTGGAAATCGACTCCGGCACCTGGTTGTACGAATGGAACTGCATCGTGTACGTGGCGCGGCCCTGGGTGCGCGAACGCAGGTCAGTAGAGTAGCCGAACATATCGGCGAGGGGGACAAGCGCCTTCACGACGTGGCTGGTCCCCTGCTGATCCATGCCTTCCATCCTGCCGCGCCGCGAGGAGAGGTCGCCGGTGACCGCGCCCAGGAAATCGTCGGGCACCGTGACCGTCACTTCCATGACCGGCTCGAGCAGCACCGGGCTGGCCGCCCGGATCGCCTTCTTGACCGCCATGGAACCGGCGATTTTGAAGGCCATCTCCGAGGAGTCCACGTCGTGGTACGACCCGTAGGTCAGGGTGACCCGCACGTCGACCGTCGGGTACCCGGCCAGCACGCCCGAGGTGAGCGCCTCTTGGATCCCGGCGTCGACCGAGGGGATGTACTCCTTGGGGATGACACCCCCGCTGATCTTGTCGATGAACTCGTAGCCACCGCCCGGGCCGGTCGGCTCGGCGCTGATGACCACGTGGCCGTACTGGCCGCGGCCACCGGTCTGGCGGACGTACTTCTCCTCGATCTTCTCCACCGCCTTGCGGATGGTCTCGCGGTAGGCCACCTGGGGCTTGCCCACGTTGGCGTCCACGCTGAACTCGCGCAGCATGCGGTCGACCAGCACCTCGAGGTGCAGCTCGCCCATGCCCGAGATCACGGTCTGGCCCGTCTCCTCGTCGCTGCGGACGCGGAAGGTCGGGTCCTCCTCGCTCAGGGCGTAGAGGGCCCGGGACAGCTTGTCCTGGTCGGCCTTGGTCTTGGGCTCGACGGCGACGTGGATCACCGGCTCGGGGAACTCGAGGGACTCGAGCATGATCGGGTGGCCCGGGTCCGAGAGGGTGTCGCCCGTCGTCGTGTTCTTGAGGCCGACGACCGCCACGATGTCGCCGGCGTAGACGGCGTCCTTGTCCTCGCGGTGGTTGGCGTGCATCTGGAGGATGCGGCCCACCCGCTCCTTCTTGTCCTTGGTCGTGTTGGTCAGGGAGCCGCCCTTGGCCAGGGTGCCCGAATAGACCCGGATGTAGGTGAGCTTGCCGACGAAGGGGTCGGTCATGATTTTGAAGGCCAGGGCCGAGAAGGGCTCGCTGTCGTCGGCCTTGCGCTCCATCAGGTCCTCGGTGTGACCGGGCCGGTGCCCCTCGGTCGGGGGCAGGTCGAGCGGCGAGGGCAGGTAGTCGACCACGGCGTCGAGCATGGGCTGGACGCCCTTGTTCTTGAAGGCGGACCCGCACAGGACGGGCACCACGGCGGCCTCCAGGGTGGCCGTGCGCAGGGCGCGCTTGAGGTCGTCGGCCGTGATGGGCTCCTCGGCCAGGTACTTCTCCATGATGACGTCGTCGAAGTTGGAGACCACGTCGATGAGCTGGTGGCGGGCGTCCTCGGTCTCGGCGGCCATGTCGGCGGGGACGTCGAGGGTCTCCCACTCCTCGCCCATGTCCGAGGACCAGACGAGCGCCTTCTCCTCGAGCAGGTCGATGACGCCCTTGAACGCGGACTCGGCGCCGATGGGCAGCTGGATCACGGCGGGCAACGCGTCGAGGCGGTCCCGGATCATGGCCACCGTGCGCTCGAAGTCGGCCCCGATGCGGTCCATCTTGTTGACGAAGCAGATGCGCGGGACGTTGTACTTGTTGGCCTGGCGCCACACCGTCTCGGTCTGTGGCTCCACGCCGGCCACGGCGTCGAAGACGGCCACGGCGCCGTCGAGGACGCGCAGCGACCGCTCCACCTCGACCGTGAAGTCGACGTGGCCCGGGGTGTCGATGATGTTGATCCAGTTGTCGCGCCAGCTACAGGTGGTGGCGGCGGACGTGATCGTGATGCCGCGCTCCTGCTCCTGGACCATCCAGTCCATGGTGGCGGCGCCTTCGTGCACCTCGCCGATCTTGTAGTTGCGGCCGGTGTAATAGAGGATGCGCTCGGTCGTGGTGGTCTTGCCCGCGTCGATATGGGCCATGATCCCGATGTTGCGGGTCTTGGCCAGCGGGAAGTCGCGTGTGGGGAGGGCTTCAGCCATCGTCTGATCCTGTGACTGCTGTGGGGGTTGGTACGGGAACTACGGGAACGGGCGTGTCGACTACCAGCGGTAGTGGGCGAAGGCGCGGTTGGACTCCGCCATCTTGTGCATGTCCTCGCGCCGCTTCACCGAGGCGCCGACGTTGTTGGCGGCGTCGAGGATCTCGTTGGCCAGGCGCTCGGCCATCGTCTTCTCGCGGCGTTGGCGCGAGTAGGTGGTGAGCCAGCGGATGGCCAGGGTGGTGGCCCGGCGGGGGCGCACCTCGACCGGCACCTGGTACGTGGCGCCACCGACGCGGCGCGACTTGACCTCGACCTCGGGCCGGGTGTTCTCGACGGCCCGCTTGAGCTGGGCCACCGGGTCGCCGCCGGACTTCTCCTGCACCTGCTCGAGGGCGTTGTAGACGATGCGCTCGGCCAGGGTGCGCTTGCCCCTCGAGAGGATCTTGTTGACGAACTGGGTCACCAGGACGGAGCGGTAGACGGGGTCCGGGGCGAGCTCGCGCCGGGTGGCGGGACCGTTACGGGGCATCGGCTATGACTCCTTCTTGGCGCCGTAGCGGCTGCGGGCCTGGCTGCGCTCGCGCACGCCCGAGGTGTCGAGGGCGCCGCGCACGACCTTGTAGCGGACACCGGGAAGGTCCTTCACACGGCCGCCGCGGACCAGGACGATCGAGTGCTCCTGGAGGTTGTGCCCGACACCGGGGATGTAGGCGGTGATCTCGACGCCCGAGCTGAGGCGGACACGGGCCACCTTGCGCAGGGCCGAGTTCGGCTTCTTGGGGGTGGTGGTGTAGACGCGTGTGCAGACGCCCCGCCGCTGGGGCGCGCCCTTCAGGGCGGGCGTCTTGGTCTTGGTCACCTTGGCCTCCCGTCCCTTACGGACGAGCTGGGCAATTGTGGGCACGCGCTACCTCTCGATACAAAAGTGTGAACGCCACGTGACGCAGTCGCGCTGGGCCGAAGCCCGCACATGGCAGGTAGAAGATTCTAGCGGCTGCCTGGGCCTCTCACAATCGCGTCGACCGGTTCGTCGCCAGTTCGTCGACCGGTTCGTCGACAGGTTCGTCGCCAGGTTCGTCGAGGGGTGCGGAGCCGGGGCGCCGGCGGGTGGCGTCGACGGGGGCGCCCGGTCCCGACCGGTCCGGGCCCGGCTCCCCGATCAGAGCCCGGCGCACCGTCGGGGTGGCCGCCGCCAGGCGGACGGCGGCTCGCCGCGGCGGCTCCCGCCGGCCTGGTCCGGGCGAGCGCTCCCCGGCGCGGGATTTCTCGGCTGCCTCCCATCTTTTCCCAGTTCAGAGGCGATATTTCTCCGTCCGGATCCGGCGCCCGGCTCCTCGCTCGCCCTCGTCCTGCGACATTTCCGACGGTCCCGTCTCAAATTTCGGACGCCGGTCACGGAGCGTTAGCCTCGGCGGCATGGAACATTCGATGGCCGAACGGCTCGCCGAGCTGGAAGAACGCAAGAACGAGGCCCTCCATGCCGGCAGCCCGGCCGCCGTCGAGCGGCACCACGCCAAGGGCAAGCTGACGGCCCGGGAGCGGATCGACTACCTGCTCGACGAGGGATCCTTCCAGGAGCTCGACATGCTGGCCCGGCACCGGGCCCACGGCATGGGCCTCGAGGACAACCGGCCCTACACCGACGGGGTCGTCACCGGCTTCGGCACCATCGACGGGCGCCGGGTCTGCATCTTCAGCCAGGACTTCACCGTCTTCGGCGGCGCCCTGGGCGAGGTCTTCGCCGAGAAGATCCACAAGGTCATGGACCTGGCCGCCTCGACGGGCGTGCCCATGATCGGGCTCAACGACGGGGCCGGCGCCCGCATCCAGGAGGGCGTCGTCTCGCTGCACTCCTACGGGGGCATCTTCCACCGCAACGTGGCCGCCTCGGGGGTGATCCCCCAGATCAGCGTCATCCTCGGGCCCTGCGCCGGGGGTGCCGTCTACTCGCCGGCGATGACCGACTTCATCTTCATGGTGCAGGGCACCTCGCACATGTTCATCACCGGACCCGACGTGGTGAAGACGGTGACCGGCGAGGACGTGACGCTCGAGGAGCTCGGCGGCGCCATGAGCCACGCCACCAAGTCGGGCGTGGCCACGTTCGTGTCGCCGGACGAGAAGGCGTGCCTCGACGACGTGCGGCATTTGTTGTCGTTCCTGCCGTCGAACAACCTCGAAGAGCCGCCGGTCGAGCTCTCGGGCGACGAGCCCGACCGCCAGGTGACCGAGCTGATCGACTTCCTGCCCGTCTCGCCCAACCAGCCCTACGACATGAAGCGCGTCATCTCGGCGGTGGTCGACGACGGCGAGTACTTCGAGGTGCACAGCCACTGGGCCATGTCGATCACCTGTGGCTACGCCCGCATGAACGGGCGCGTCGTCGGCATCGTGGGCAACCAGCCCGCCGTGCTGGCCGGCGTGCTCGATATCGACTCGTCGGAGAAGGCATCTCGCTTCGTGCGGGTGTGCGATGCGTTCAACATCCCCCTGCTGACGTTCGTCGACGTGCCCGGGTTCTTGCCGGGGACGGACCAGGAGTACGGCGGCATCATCCGCCACGGGGCCAAGCTCTTGTACGCCTACTGCGAGGCGACCGTGCCCCGGATCCAGATCATCACCCGCAAGGCCTACGGCGGGGCCTACGTCGTCATGAACTCCAAGTCGATCGGTGCGGACCTGGCCTTTGCCTGGCCCTCGGCCGAGCTGGCGGTGATGGGTCCGAACGGGGCGGTCGACATCGTGTACCGGCGTGAGCTGGCCGAGGCGGCCGACCCGGCCAGCCGGCGGGCCGAGCTGATCGACGAGTACACCGAGCGCTACGCCAACCCGTACATCGCGGCGGAGCGGGGCTACATCGACGACGTGATCTCGCCGGCCGACACCCGGCGGGTCATCTGCCGGAGCCTCGACATCCTGGCGTCGAAGCGTGAGGAGCTGCCCCGGCGCAAGCACGGGAACGTGCCGCTGTGAGCGACGACGACCTGTCCGGGGCGACCCTGTCCGGGGCGACCCTGTCCGGGGCGACCCTGTCCGGGCCGACCCTGTCCGGGCCGACGCCGCCCGACCCGGCCGTCCTGGCCGCCATCACCGCCGCCGTGCAGCTGGCCTGGCCCCGCCCGGCCCCGCCCGACGGGCAGGACCCGGTGCACGAGGCGTGGCGCTTCAGCGGCCGCTGGTGGAACAAGCCGGTGCCGATGCGGCGCGACCGACCCTGGGCCGGCGGTCGCTGACCGTCTACGTCGACGACTGGCGCCAGCGGGCGACGGTCCGGGACCGGGCCGACCGTTGGTCCCATCTGCTGGCGGACGAGCCGGAGGAGCTCCACGCCATGGCCGCCGCGCTCGGCATCCCCCGGCGGGGCTACCAGCGGCACCGGCGTTCGGCCGCCCTCAACCACTACGACGTGCCCGAGGGCCTGCGCCTGCGGGCCATCGAGCTGGGCGCCGTCGCGGTGACGTGGCGCCAGATGGCCCGCCTGGCTAGGGAGTGGCGCCGTCGGGCCGGCGCCGGCGTTGCTGCTCCACCAACCCGACCAGGTCCTCCATGATCTGCTCGAAGGAGTAGTCCTTCGGCGTGTAGACCGCCGCCACGCCCTTGCCCCGGAGGATCTCGGCGTCGTCGGGCGGAATGATCCCTCCCACGACGACGGCGGCCGTGCTGCCCTCGGCCCGGAGGCGGTCGAGCACCTCGGGCACCAGGTCGAGATGCGAGCCCGACAGGATGGACAGCCCCACGACGTCGACGTCTTCGTCCCGGGCGGCCGCCACGATCTGGTCCGGGGTGAGCCGGATGCCTTGATACACGACCTCGAACCCGGCGTCGCGGGCGGCCACGGCGATCTGCTCGGCCCCGTTGGAGTGGCCGTCGAGGCCCGGCTTGGCCACGAGGAGGCGGGGCGGCCCGCCGGTGCGCTCGGCCAGCGCCTTGACCCGCCGGATGACGGCGTCCATGTCGTGGCCCCGCCGGCCCACGCCGCCCCCCACACCGGTCGGGGCCCGGAACTCACCGAAGACCTGGCGCAGCGCGTCGGCCCACTCGCCCGTCGTCCCGCCGGCATGGGCCAGCGCGATGGTGGCCTCCATCACGTTGCCGCCGGGGCCCTCGTCCTCGGCCACCCGGCGCAGCTCGTCGAGCGCCCGGCGCACGGCGGCGGAGTCCCGCCGGGCCCGCCAGCGCTCCACGTCCTCGATCTGCTCCGCCTCGACCTTGGGGTCGACCTTGAGGATGTTGCCGGCCGCGTCGTCGCCGACCAACGGTGAGGGAGCGGTCTCGGTGAAGCAGTTCACGCCGACCACCTTCTGCTCCCCGAGCTCGATCCGCCGCACCCGCTCCGCCTGGCTGCGCACGAGTCGCGCCTTGAGCTCGTCGATCGCCGCGAAGGCGCCCCCCATCTCCTGCACGTCGTCGAGCTCGGCCCAGGCCGTCTCCATCAGCTCGGCCGTCTTGGCCTCGATGACGTGGGAGCCCTCGAAGATGTCGTCGTACTCGAGCAGGTCGGTCTCGAAGGCCAGCACCTGCTGCATCCGCAGGGACCACTGCTGGTCCCACGGGCGGGGCAGGCCGAGGGCCTCGTTCCAGGCCGGCAGCTGCAGGGCCCGGGCCCGTGCGTCCTTCGACAGCGTGACGCCGAGTTGCTCGAGCACGATGCGCTGCACGTTGTTCTCGGGCTGCTGCTCGGTCAGGCCGAGCGAGTTGACCTGCACGCCGTAGCGGAAGCGGCGCAGCTTGGGGTCGGCCACGTCGTAGCGCTCGCGGCAGATGCGGTCCCAGAGCCGGGTGAAGGCCCGCATCTTGCACGTCTCCTCGACGAAGCGCACGCTCGAGTTCACGAAGAAGCTGATCCGCCCGACCACGGCGGGGATCTCCGACGGCTCGATCTTGCCCGAGTCGCGCACGCCGTCGAGCACGCCGATGGCCGTGGCCAGCGCGTAGGCGATCTCCTGCACCGGCGTCGCCCCCGCCTCCTGGAGGTGGTAGCTGCAGACGTTGATCGGGTTCCACTTGGGCACCTGGCGCACCGTGTAGGCGATGGTGTCGACGGTGAGCCGGAGGCTCGGTCCCGGCGGGAAGATGTAGGTCCCCCGGCTGAGATACTCCTTCACGATGTCGTTCTGCGTCGTGCCCGCCAGCTCCGACGGGTCGACGCCGAGGTCCTGCGCGTTGGCCACGTAGAGGCCGAGCAGCCACGCCGCGGTGGCGTTGATCGTCATGGAGGTGTTCATGGACGAAACGGGGATCTGGTCCAACATCTCGTGCATGTGCCCCAGGTGCGTCACGGGCACCCCGACCTTGCCGACCTCGCCCGCCGCCTCCGGGGCGTCGGGGTCGTACCCGGTCTGCGTGGGCAGATCGAAGGCGATGGAGAGCCCCGTCTGGCCCCTGGACATGTTCGTGCGGAACAACTCGTTCGAGGCCCGGGCGGTGGAGTGGCCCGAGTAGGTCCGCATCACCCAGGGGGCGTCAGGCATTCGGATCACACCTCCTCTGACTCACTCGCTCGACCCCTCACCGGCCGTTCGCCGACTTCTCGCCGGCCCCCGCCGGCCCCACGCCGGCCTCACCGGCCTCTCGTGGACCGGCGGCTCCGACGATCATTCTGCCCGCCTTTTTTGGTTCCACCTCGCCGCCCCGTTCTGCGTCGCCCTTCGCCCGGCGGTGCCCCGTCCGGCCCACCGGACCACGTCCCGACCTGAGGGCCGTGTCAGGCCGGACCGCCGAGTCATTCCGGCGGTCGTCCGAACGGAATCAGCGGAGTGTCAGCGGTTGTAGTCGTAGAAGCCCCGCTTGGTCTTGCGACCGAGCTGACCGGCGCTGACCAGGCGGCGCAGGAGCGGCACGGCGGCGTAGTTGGGATCGCGGTACTCCTCGTAGAGCGCGTCCAGAATCGCCAGGGACGTGTCCAACCCGACCAGGTCGAGCAGGGCGAAGGGTCCCATCGGGAATCCGCAACCGCCCTTCATGGCCGCGTCGATGCCCTCCTTGGTGGCCACTCCCTGCTCGAGGAGGCGCACCGCGTTGTTCAGGTACGGGAAGAGCAGTGCGTTGACGATGAACCCGGCTTGGTCCTTGACCTCGACCGGATCCTTGCCACACGTGGTGGAGAAGGCGATGACCGCCTCGATCGTGGCGTCGCTGGCCGTGATCGGGCGCACGACCTCGACGAGCGACATGGCCGGTGCGGGGTTGAAGAAGTGGACGCCGCACACCAGTTCGGGCCGGCCCGTGGCCATCGCCATCTCGATGACCGGAAGCGTCGAGGTGTTCGTGGCCAGGATGGTGTCGGGCTTGCAGACGCTGTCGAGCTCGGCGAAGAGTTCCTTCTTGACGGCCAGGTCCTCGACGACGGACTCGATCACGAGGTCGACCTCGACCAACTCGCCCAAATGGGTGGTGGCCCGCACCCGTCCCGAGATGTCGGCGGCCTCGGCTTCGGTCCGCTTGCCCTTCTCGACCTGCTTGGCCAGCGACTTGGCCAGGCCGGCGAGCATGCCGTCGGCGCCGGCCTGGCTCCGGCTGCGCAGGACCACCTCGTGCCCCGTCGCCGCGGCCACCTCGGCGATGCCCGAACCCATGATCCCCGAACCAACGATTCCAACCCGTGTGATCGACATGGGGGCGGAGTTTACTGGGCGGTAACCAGCGGCGTCGAAGTCGCCGCAGCGGCACTGCAGCCAACCAGGTCACGGCCCCGGCCGACCTCCCCGCGCACGTCCCTGCCCCCACCCCGCACTCCGTTGCCCCGGAAGATCGCGGCCGTGCCGCGCCCACGGCCCCTGCCTCCGCACATCGCACCCCGTTGCCCCCGCAGATCGCGGCCGTGCCGCTCATTTCGCCGGGCCTCGACATCATGAAGCGCCGGCCCGGCGTGCAAGAGTGGCGCCATGGACACAATCGGCACGCTGGCCCTGGTCGGAGGGGACGAATGGACCGACGGCTGCACCTTCGACGCCTCGCTCCTCGCCGCCTCCGGGGGCTCCGACGTGCTCGTCCTTCCGACGGCGGCGGCCTACCAGCACCCCGAGCGGGTCGTCCTGCGGGCGGCCGAGTGGTTCGGGCCGCTCGGGGGCCAGGTCGAGGGGCTGATGGTGGTGGACCGGCCTTCTGCCAATGACCCCGGCATGGCCGCCACCGCGGCCAAGGCCCGCTTCATCTACCTGGCCGGCGGATCCCCGCTCCACCTTCGGGCCGCCATCAAGAAGTCGGCCGTCTTTGACGCGGTGCGCCAGGCCTATCTCAACGGCGCCGTGATCGCCGGTGCGGGTGCCGGTGCCATGGTCCTGACTGACCCCATGGTGGACCCCCGCGGCGGCGCGCTGACGCTGGGCCTCGGACTGGTCGACAACATGGCCGTGGTGCCCCACTTCGGCGATGAGCACGACGATGCCCACGGCCAGAAGCTCGAGCGCACCGTGGCCATGGCGCCGGCCTCCCTTCCCGTCGTTGCCCTGCCGGCCCGCACGGCGCTCATCCGCAGCGGCGACGGCGTGTGGAGCTACGAGGGCGCAGGCCAGCCCGTCGTCTTCGTGGGCGGCGCCCAGACCGAGGGCCTCGCCGCCCTCAAAGTCTGACCCTGCCCCGCCTCGACCCTTCCTTCCCTCCCTTCCCTCGCTCCCTTCCCTCCCTTCCTTCCCTTCCTCCGTCACTCTCCGCTCCACATCGGGCCGTCAGACTCGACGGTCGAGTACAGGCGAGTCTGGGCACCATCCGACGATCCGACTTGAAGACCGCGGAAGCAGTGGCGTCAGCCGACCATTCTCCCGACGATGGCCGAGACGCGAGGAGCACGGGGTAAGGGTCCAGAGCTGGTCGGCTCCCTGAGCACGGCGGCGGTGGCCCGGCTCGGGACCGACGAGCTGATGGCGGTGGCGGCCCGGGCCTTCGCGGCGCGTTGCTCCCAAGACGCGGTGCTGACCACGGTCGGGGCCGAGCTGGAGCGCCGCGAGGCCTGGCGCGACAGCGGGGCGACGTCGTTGGGGTCCTGGCTGGTCCAGCAGCTCGGGGTGTCCGAGGCCACGGCTCGGGCCTATTCGGAGGTCGCGCGCACGTCAGCGACTTCCCGCACCTGGCCGCCGGGCTCTTCGACGGTCGCCTCAACCTCGACAAGGTGCGGACGGTGGTCGCGGTGGCCACCCCCGAGACCGAGGCCGGGTGGGCCGAGGCGGCCGGGGCGCTGTCGCACAAGGATCTCGGCGCGCTGGTGCGGGCCGAGGCGCTGCCGACGCCGGCGTCGGATCGGGCCGAGGAAGAGGCGCGCTCGCTTCGCTGCAACGACGCCCGGCGCACCATCGTGGCCAGGTTGCCCCCGCTCTCCTACGCCGAGGTGCGGGCCGTGCTCGACGAGCGGGTCAAGGCGATGGGCTCGGACGGGGTGAGCCCCCTCGACCAGCGCCGGGCCGACGCCCTGGTCTCGGCCTTGGTCCGCACGTCGCCTTCGGGGTCGTCGCGGGTGCCCCTGGTGGTGGCCCACGTGCCCTTCGAGGTCTTAGAAGACCCGACGTCGTCGCTGCCGGGCGAACTCGAACGCGCCGGGCTCATCAGTGCCGACGTGGCGCGGCGCCTGGCCTGTGACGCCACGGTGGTGGTGGCCCTCGACGACGCCCTCGGCCACACCATGTACGAGGGTCGGGCCCGGCGCTCGCCGAGCGCCACCTTGCGGCGCGAGGTGTGGCGCCGTGACCGTCACTGCATCTTTCCGGGCTGTGCCAACGCGCTCTTCAGCGCCTGCCACCACATCGAGGAGTGGGAGATCGGTGGACCGACCGACCTGGCCAACCTCGCCTTGCTCTGCGAGCACCACCATCACCTGGTCCACACCAAGCTCTGGTCGATGTCGGGCGACGCCAACGTCGAGGTGCGCTTCGTCGGACCGAGCGCTCAGGTGATGACGACGCGGCCTTCACGCCTCTGGGCCCAGGTCAGCGACCCCAGGTGTTGGCCCAACGACGCCGACGGACCACACACAGCGAGGGTGCGGGCGGCTCAGCGGGGCCGAGCGGCGACGTTGCTGACCCCGGTGCTGTCGATCGGGGCGGTTAGGCGCCCAAGAGGTCGGGGCGGCTAGCGGACGGCGGCAAGCACCTACGGGAGCAGGTCCCCAGTCCCCGACTGAAGCGTGTTCAGTCCTTCTCCTCGATCGTGACACTCTCGATCACGACCTGCTCCTTCGGCGTACCCGAACGGCTGCCCACCTTGTCGATCTTCTCGACCACGTCGAGGCCGCTCACGACTTCGCCGAAGTGCGCGTAGAGCGGGGGCAGGCTCACGCCGTCGGGACCGCTGATCACGAAGAACTGGCTCCCGTTTGTGTCGGGCCCGGCGTTGGCCATGGCCAGCGAGCCCAATTTGTACTTGCCCGCACCGGGCAGCTCGTCCGCGAAGCGGTAGCCCGGTCCGCCGGACCCACTCCCTGTTGGGTCACCGCCCTGAAGCACGAACCCCGGGATGATGCGATGGAACACGATCCCGTCGTAGTAGTGGTAGCGGGCCAGGAACACGAAGCTGTTGACCGTCCGGGGGGCGGCGAGCGCGTCGAGCGCGATGACCATCGTCCCGTGTGACGTGACCATGGTGGCCACGTAGCGCTTGTTCGGGTCGATGTGCATGTCCGGCTCTTCGTCGAACTTCCGCTGCTGCGGGCTCGAGCCGTCGACGTTGGGCGGGGCGGGCTTGGCCATGATCAGGATCCTTACGACTCGTGGATGGTTACGGTGAGCATGCGTTGCGTGACGTCGGGCGGGATCCCCGAGGTGGAACCCTGCTTGTCGATGACCGCGATCACATTCTCGCCCGAAGTCACCTGTCCGAAGAGTGAGTACGTGTTGGGCAGACTCTCGCCTTGGGGTCCCGAGACGATGAAGAACTGGCTACCCCCTGTGTTCGGCGAACCGGTATTGGCCATGACCAACGATCCAAGCGGGTACTGCTGCGCCGGGTTCGCTGCCTTGGGAGGAAGCTCGTCCGGGATCGTGTACCCGGGCTGCTTGCCCTGATTGGTCTGCGCGGGATTTCCCGTCTGCAGCACGAACCCGGGGATGACCCGGAAGAAGCTGCCGCAGTTGAAATAGCCCTTGTTGGCCAAGAAGACGAAGTTGTTGACCGTCTGCGGTGCGTTCTTGGCGTCCAATGCGACTTCGAACGTCCCGGTCGTCGTCTTGATCGTCGCCGTGTAGGTCTTCGACGTGTCGATCGTCAACGGGGGTGCCGACGTGTACGTCTGTTTCGCGGCGGCGGTCGGGGTGGTGGGAGACGCCGGGCACCCGGCCTTCACGGCCACGTCGTTGGCCTTGGTCTGGAGCGCGGCGTTCTTCTTCCCCTGGGCCGTCGTGGTCGTGGTGACCTTCGACTGCGACTGGACCGTCTTGTTGTTGTTGTTGGACAGGAGGAAGGCAATGAGGACGACCACACCGGCGATGACCACGACGATGGCTCCGTTGCGGTACTGCTTGCGACGCTTCTGAGACTGACGCTCGGCCTCGAGCCTCGCCTCTCTGGCCGCGCGTTGGCGGGCTCTCTTCTCGCTGGGCACGGCGGGAAACCCTACCCAATCCGCCAGGGGACCTCCGATCGGCCCTGAAGCGGCCCCAGGACCCCGGGGCCAGGGCCAATGGGGCCCGCTCCCAGTCAGTAGCCTCGGCCCGATGCCACTGGTGGTCCAGAAGTTCGGGGGTACCTCGGTGGGCGACGCCGACCGGATCCGGGCCGTGGCCGACCACATCGCGCGGACCGTCCGTGAGGGGTCCCAGGTCGTCGCCGTCGTGAGCGCCATGGGCAAGACGACCGACGAGCTGATCCATCTGGCCAACACGGTCAGCCGGACCCAACCGCCTCGTGAGTACGACATGCTGGTCAGCACCGGCGAGCGCATCTCCATGTCCCTGCTGGTCATGGCCCTGGCCGACCTGGGGGTCGAGGGTCAGTCCTTTACCGGGAGCCAGGTCGGCCTCATCACCGACAACGACCACACCCGGGCCAAAATCCTCGAGGTCAAGGGCGACCGGCTGCGCGACGCTCTGGCCGGAGGGAAGGTCCCCGTGGTGGCCGGCTTCCAGGGCATGTCGATGGAGCGGGAGATCACCACGCTGGGGCGGGGCGGATCCGATGCCACCGCCGTCGCCCTTGCCGCCGTGCTCGACGCCGACGTCTGCGAGATCTACACCGACGTGACGGGGGTCTTCACCGCCGATCCCCGGATTGTTCCTGAGGCGCACCGCATCAACCGGATCTCGTTCGACGAGATGCTCGAAATGGCGGCCACGGGCGGCCGGGTCCTGATGCTCCGTGCCGTCGAGTTCGCCCGCAACCACAACGTTCCGCTGCACGTACGCAGCAGCTTCACCTGGGAGCCCGGTACCTGGGTGGTCGAGGAGGATGCACACATGGAAGATGCTGTCGTCACCGCGGTAACCCACGACACCTCGGAATCCAAGGTCACGGTCAGTGGGGTCCCCAACAAGGTGGGCGTGGCCGGCCGACTGTTCCGAGCACTGGCGGACGAGTCGATCAATGTCGACATGATCGTGCAGAACACGTCACTCCACGGGACGACCGACATCTCGTTCACCGTGCCGACAGACGATCTGCCGGTTGCGGTGGCGACGTCCCAGGCCCATGCGAACGAGCTGGGTGCCAGCGGCGTCACGGCCGATGCAGACGTGGCTCGCGTCTCGCTGGTCGGGGTGGGAATGAAGTCACACCCCGGCATCGCCGCCACGATGTTCGAGACCCTGGCCAACGAGGAGATCAACATCGACATGATCTCGACCTCGACCATCAGGACCTCATGCATCGTCGCCGAGAGTGACGTCGACCGGGCCGTACGCAGCCTCCACCGGGCCTTCGACTTGGCTTGATGCCAGCCCGATCGACCACCGGCCGCACTGTCTGGCTGCTTCGCCACGCCAAGACGGTGGCCGATCCGCCTCCGGGCGGCACCGACTTCGACCGGGTGCTGGCGCCCCGAGGTCGTCGCGAACGCGACCGCGTTGGCGGAGCTCTTCGCCGGATCGGGCGAAGCCCTCCCGGCCGAGCTCCGGAGAGTCCCCCGTCCCCAGGTCGCCCTCGTGTCACCCGCCGCCCGCACGACGGCGACCGCCGAGCTGGTGCTCGCCGCGGTCACCGATCCACCCGAACTCCGTTTCGAGAAGGGTCTCTACCAGGCCGATCCTGACGATGTGCTGGCCTGCCTCCGGGATCTTTCCGACGAGGTCTCGGCCGCAATGGTGGTCGGCCACAACCCCACGGCCCACGCGCTCTCGCAGGGATTGATCCGTTCAGGGGACAAGAAGGGACACCTGCTGGCGGTGCGCGCGGGCTTCCCCACGTGCGCGTTGGGTGTCTATTCGTTCAAAGTCGAGACCTGGTCCGAGGTGGAGGCGCACGGCGCCAAGCTGGTCGCGCTCCTCACCCCGCCCTTCGGCGGCAAGGAGTAGCTCGCGTCTGCCTTCTGAGTCCGCCCACGGGCGCCCTTCGCTCAGAGGGCGCGCAAGATGGCAGCGTCGCCCTGACCGCCGCCGCCACAGAGGGCAACTGCCGCCGTCGAGGCGCCCCGGCGGCGCAGTTCGAGCAGCGCCGACAACGCGACCCGGGTGCCGGACATACCGACCGGGTGGCCGAGAGCGATGGCGCCACCGTTGACGTTCACCTTCTCTTCGTCAATGCCGAGGTCGTCGACGGAGGCCAGGCCGACGGCGGCAAAAGCCTCGTTGATCTCGAACAGGTCGATCGAACCAAGGTCGATGCCTGCCTTGGCCGCCGCCTTGATGATCGCACGTGAAGGCTGGGTCAAGAGCGAGTTGTCGGGACCGGCGACCATGCCGTAGCTGACGACCTGCCCGATCGGGGCCACGCCCAACTCCTTGGCCTTCTCGGCCGACATGACGATGACGGCACAGCCGCCGTCGGAGATCTGCGACGCGTTCCCGGCCGTAATGGTGCCGCTCTTGTCGAAGGCCGGCTTCAGCGCACCGAGCGATTCGGCCGTTGTGCCTGGTCGAACGCCCTCGTCGGTGTCCACGAGCAGCGGGTCACCCTTGCGCTGGGGCACCTGGACCGGGACGATTTCGTCAGCCAGTCGGCCTTCCTTCGCGGCCGCCGCTGCCTTCTCGTGGCTGGCCGCCGCGAACGCGTCCTGGCGCTCACGCGTGATGCCGATCTTGGCGTTGTGCTGCTCGGTGGAGAGGCCCATCGCGATGTGGTCGAACGAGTCAGTGAGGCCGTCGTACATCATCGAGTCGATCAGCGCGCCGTCGCCGAGGCGGTAGCCGGCCCGGGCGCCCGGCAGGAGGTACGGAGCCTGGGTCATCGACTCCATGCCCCCGGCCACGACGATCTCGGCATCGCCGGCCCGGATCATCTGATCGGCCAGATAAATCGTGTTGAGCCCCGAGAGGCAGACCTTGTTGATGGTGTTGGCGGGCACGGTCATGGGAATGCCGGCCTTGACGGCGGCCTGGCGGGCGGTGATCTGGCCCTGACCGGCCAGGAGTACCTGCCCCATGAGGACGTAGTCGACCTGGTCCGGGGCCACGCCGGCCCGCTTGAGGGCCTCGGCGATGGCGAATCCCCCCAGGTCCATGCCCGAGAAGGTGGCCAGTGCGCCCGACAGCTTCCCGATGGGGGTCCGAGCTCCTGCAACGATGACGGCCTCAGCCATTCCCTCTACCTCCAGATTCACGCCGGCTGGTTACCAGCCAGAAACTCCATCGTACCGGCCCACTATCGTCGGGTCACATGAGCGACATCCTCAGTGCCGTGCTGGCCGGCGCTTCTGCCGATGAGCTGGCCAAACTCAAGATGCCCGAGACGTACCGGGCTGCCGTCGTTCGCCGGAGCGACGTGGACATGTTCGAAGGCATGGAGTCGTCGGAAAAGGACCCTCGCCTGTCCCTCCACGTACAGGAAGTGCCGCTGCCCGAGCTCGCGCCGGACGAGGCCTACGTGGCCGTACTGGCGTCCTCCATCAACTTCAACACGGTCTGGACCTCGATCTTCGAGCCCCTGCCGACGTTCGGCTTCCTCGACCGGCTGGCCAAGGAAGGGCCCTGGGCCGCCCGCCATGCCCTCGACTACCACGTCGTCGGCTCGGACGCCGCCGGCGTGGTGCTGCGGACGGGCTCGGCCGTGCGCAACTGGAAGACCGGCGACAAGGTCACCGTCCAGTGCAACTACGTCGACGACCAAGACCCCTCGGCCCACGACGACTCCATGCTGGCGTCCAACCAGCGCATCTGGGGCTTCGAATCGAACTTCGGCGGCTTGGCCGACATCACCGTGGTCAAGGCGAACCAGCTGATGCCCAAGGCGACGCATCTCACGTGGGAGGAGGCGGCCATCAACGCGCTGTGCAACTCGACCGCCTACCGGATGCTGGTGTCGCACAACGGCGCCCGCATGACCCAGGGTGACAAGGTCCTCGTCTGGGGGGCCAGCGGCGGCCTCGGGAGTTACGCCGTCCAGCACGTGCTCAACGGCGGAGGCACCCCGATCGGCGTGGTGTCGTCCCCCGAGAAGGTCAAGCTTCTCAACGACCTGGGCGTCGAGGCCGTCATCGACCGCAAGGCGGCCGACTACCGCTTCTGGGCGGACGAGCACACACAGGACGAATCGGAATGGCGGCGTTTCGGAAAGGACATCCGTTCGCTGGTCGGCGCCGAGCCCGAGATCGTGTTCGAGCATCCGGGACGCCAGACCATGGGGGCCTCGGTGTTCGCCTGCAAGCGGGCCGGGACGATCGTGACGTGCGCAGCGACGTCGGGCTACATGATCGAGTACGACAACCGCCATCTCTGGATGAAGCTCAAGACGATCAAGGGCTCCCACTTCGCCAACTACCGCGAGGCCTGGGACGCCAACCAACTCGTCTGCGACGGCAACGTCCTCCCGCCCCTCTCGGCCGTCTACCCCCTCGAGCAGGTGGGCGAGGCGGCATACCAGGTCCATCACAATCTGCACGAGGGCAAGATCGGCGTGCTCTGCTTGGCTCCGAACGAAGGCCTGGGCATCGACGACCCCGAACTGCGGGCCAAGGTGGGCGAGGACCGCATCACGCTCTTCCGGAGGCACGGCGCATGACGACCACCACCCCACTGCTCACCGAGATCGACCACGTGGCCATCGCGGTCTATGACCTCGACGCAGCGATCGCCTGGTACGCCGACGTCTTCGGGGCGACCGTCGACCACCGGGAGAAGGTGGAGTCCGACGGAGTCGAGGAGGCGCTGCTCAAAGTGGCCGACTCCTACATCCAGCTCCTCACGCCGATCAGCGACGACTCACCGGTCGCGAAATACCTGGCCAACAAGGGTGAAGGCCTCCACCACATCGGCTACCGGGTCGACGACTGCGCGGTTGCGCTTCAGGCCATCAAGGACGCCGGCGGTCGCGTGATCGACGAGGCCCCACGTCCCGGCTCACGAGGGACGACGGTGGCGTTCGTCCACCCGAAGACGTCGTTCGGGACGCTCATCGAACTCGTCCAGGAGTAGCCGCAGCCGGGTTGGCCGGCCAGCGCGACGACCGCTCGGCACACCGTCGGCTGACCGAGGCCACCACGGCGGGGGATATGCCGCCGGCAACTAAGACCGCTGCGCCCACGCTCGGCGGGACGCGCCAGAGCGCCGACTCGCCTGCTCTCGGGTGCGCGCCGCGATGCGCTGAGCTCCCGCCGCTACCGGCGGCTCTGTGCGGGCACCAGCGCCCCGAAGGCGCCGGCGAAGCCGAAGCCGTGGTTAGGCGCCGGCCTCCGCCGCATCGGCGGTCCCGGCGGCCCCGTTGGTCTCCTCCACCGGCGGAGCTTCACTGACGATCGGGTTCCCGAAGGCGTCCTCCGCGGTCGGGGTCGCACCGAGCCAGCTGGCGTCGATCGACGACTCGAAGGGATCGTCGCTGATCCCCTCGCCCATGTCCCGCAGCCAGTTGGCCAGGTCCTCGGTGTCGGACTCGCCCGAGCCCACGGCCCAGAAGGGCATCGCCTCGGCATCGGGCATCTCGAGATGGATGTTCCGATAGTGCTGCATACCCGAACCAGCCGGGATCAGCTTGCCGATGATGATGTTCTCCTTGAGCCCGAAGAGCTGGTCGCTCCGGCCTTCGATCGCAGCCTCGGTCAGCACCCGGGTCGTCTCCTGGAAGGAGGCGGCCGAGAGCCAACTCTCGGTGGCCAGCGAGGCCTTGGTGATGCCCATGAGCTCCGGGCGTCCCTCGGCCGGCGCCTTGCCGTCCTCGACCAGCATCCGGTTCACCTCGGCGTAGATCTGGTTGTCGACCCGCTCTCCGGGGAGGAACGGGGCCTCGCCGGGCTCGGCCACCAGGACACGGCGCAGCATCTGGCGAACGATGAGTTCGATGTGCTTGTCGTGGATCGACACACCCTGGTCCCGGTACACCTTCTGCACCTCTTCGACCAGGTACTGCTGCGTCTCCCGGATGCCCTTGACCTCGAGCAGCTCCTTGGGGTCCTTGGGACCCTCGACCAACGCGTCGCCGGCGGAGACCTCTTGCCCGTCGGTCACCTCGAGGTGAGCCCGAACAGCCACCAGGGTGGAGTCCTCGGCCCCGTCGTCGGCGACCACCGTGATGCGCCGGCCCGTTTCGTCGTCCTCCACCCGGACCGCGCCCGAGTGGTGGGCCAGCACGGCCGCACCCTTGGGAGTGCGGGCCTCGAAGAGCTCGACGACACGGGGCAGGCCGTGGGTGATGTCCTCACCGACCACACCACCGGTGTGGAAGGTCCGCATGGTCAGCTGCGTGCCGGGCTCGCCGATGGACTGGGCCGCGATGACACCGACGGCCTCGCCCAGCTCGATCATCGACCCGGTGGCCAGCGACAGCCCGTAGCAGGAGGCGCAGACGCCCTGGGGCGACTCACAGGTCAGCACCGAGCGGACCCGGATGCGGTTGACCTTCGTGTCGTCGCGCATGGCGGCGATCGTCAGGTCGTCGAGCAGCGTGCCGACCGGGTACGTCGTCCCGTCGGAGAGCGTCACGTCCTCGGTCAGGAGCCGGCCGAAGGCACGGGTCTCGAGGTAGTTCCGGTGCCCCGGACCGTCGGGCTCGACGCCCTCGATCCAGATGCCACGGGTCGACCCGCAGTCGTCGATGCGGATGATGAGCTCCTGGGCCACGTCGACCAGACGCCGGGTCAGATACCCCGAGTCGGCCGTGCGCAGCGCGGTGTCGGCCAGTCCCTTGCGGGCGCCGTGGGTGGAGATGAAGTACTCCAGGACCGAGAGACCCTCACGGAAGGAGGACTTGATCGGCCGGGGGATCATCTCACCGCGCGGGTTGGACACCAGGCCCTTCATGCCGGCGATCTGGCGGATCTGCTGCGAGTTCCCTCGGGCACCCGAATCCACCATCATGTCGAGCGGGTTGAAGGCGATCGTGGCCAGCTGGGCCTCCATGGCCCGCCCGACCTCGGAGTTGGCCGAGGTCCAGATCTCGATCTCCTTCTGGCGCCGCTCGTCGTCGGTGATGATGCCCCGCTTGAACTGCGTCTCCGCCTTCTCGGCCTCCTTCTCGTAGCGGTCGAGGATGGCCTGCTTGTCCGGCGGCGTCTGCACGTCGTTGATGGAGATGGTCAGACCCGACTGGGCGGCGAAGCGGAAGCCCAGCGCCTTGATCCGGTCCAGGCTCGAGGCCACCACGTGCTTGGGGTAGTTGGCCGACAGCTCCTCGACGATCAAGCCGATGGGCGTGTTGCGCTTGCCCACCACGTCGTTGACGTAGGCGAAGCCCTCGGGCAGCGCCTCGTTGAAGAACACCCGCCCCGGCGTGGTGTCGAACATGAGCACGCCGTCCTCGTTGGGGAGGACGCCGGCCGCCGACAGACGCCCGGCCAGGGACGACGCGGCGGACGGCCGCAGCGTGATCGGCACCTGCAGGTCCAGATCACCCGCGTCGAAGGCCGCCTCGATCTCGTGGAGGTGACGGAACACCCGCCCCGCACCGGCACCGTCCTCGACACGCAGCGTCAGGTAGTAGGCGCCGAAGACCATGTCCTGGGTGGGCACGGTGATCGGCCGACCCGTCGCCGGCGACAGGATGTTGTTGGCCGAGAGCATGAGCACCCGGGCCTCGGCCTGCGCCTCGGCGGACAGCGGCAGGTGGACGGCCATCTGGTCGCCGTCGAAGTCGGCGTTGAAGGCGGTGCACACCAACGGGTGCACCTGGATCGCCTTGCCCTCGACCAGGACGGGCTCGAACGCCTGGATCCCGAGCCGGTGCAATGTCGGGGCGCGGTTCAACAGCACCGGGTGCTCCCGGATGACGCCCTCGAGCACGTCCCACACCTGGGGACGGCGACGCTCGACCATGCGCTTGGCCGACTTGATGTTCTGGGCCAGCTCGGCGTCGACCAGCCGCTTCATCACGAAGGGCTTGAAGAGCTCGAGCGCCATCAGCTTGGGCAGGCCGCACTGGTGCAGCTTCAGGTTGGGGCCGATGACGATGACGGAACGGCCCGAGTAGTCGACCCGCTTTCCGAGCAGGTTCTGGCGGAACCGACCCTGCTTGCCCTTCAACATGTCGGAGAGCGACTTGAGCGGGCGGTTCCCGGGACCGGTCACCGGCCGGCCACGACGCCCGTTGTCGAACAGGGCGTCGACCGCCTCTTGGAGCATGCGCTTCTCGTTGTTGATGATGATCTCGGGCGCGCCGAGGTCGAGCAGCCTCTTCAACCGGTTGTTGCGGTTGATGACACGCCGGTACAGGTCGTTGAGGTCCGAGGTGGCGAAGCGGCCACCGTCGAGCTGGACCATGGGACGCAGGTCCGGCGGGATCACCGGCACGGCCTCGAGGATCATCGCCCGGGGGTCGTTGATGCGCCGGCCGTGGTCGTCGCGCCGGTTGAAGGCGGTGACGATCTTCAGGCGCTTGATCGTCTTCTGGCGGCGCTGGGCCGACAGCGGACGGCGACCGTCCTTGGCGTCGATCATGTCGCGCAGCTTGATCTCTTCCGCGTCGAGGTCGATGCGGTCGATGAGCTTGAGGATGTACTCGGCACCCATGCCGCCCTCGAAGTACTCGTCGTAGCGCAGCCGCAGCTCGCGCCACAGCATCTCGTCCTCGATGATCTTGCGGCCGTGCAGGTTGCGGAACTCGTCCAGCGAGCGCTGGGCGATCTCCGCGTCCTCCTGGGACCGCTCCCGGACCGTCTGGATCTCCTTCTCGACGGCGCGCTGGCGGGCCTTGATCTCGGCCTCGCGGGCGCCCTCGCCCTCGAGCTGCTTCAGCTCGTCCTCGAGCGCCTTGAAGCGGCGGTCGATGTCGAGGTCGCGCCGCTTCTCGATGTCGGAGATCTCCTCGGCCATCTCGTTCTCGAGCGAGGGCAGGTCCTGGTGGCGCTTCTCCTCGTCGACCCAGGTGACCAGGTTCGCCGCGAAGTAGATGACCTTCTCGAGCTGCTTGGCCTTGAGCTCCTCACGGGGCTCGGTGCCCATGAGCAGGTAGGCGAGCCACGAGCGCGTCCCGCGCAGGTACCAGATGTGCACGACCGGGGCGGCCAGCTCGATGTGCCCCATCCGGTCGCGACGGACCTTCGAACGGGTGACCTCGACGCCGCAGCGCTCGCAGATGATGCCCTTGAAGCGCACCCGCTTGTACTTGCCGCAGTAGCACTCCCAGTCCTTGGTCGGCCCGAAGATCTTCTCGCAGAAGAGGCCGTCCTTCTCGGGACGCAGGGTGCGGTAGTTGATGGTCTCGGGCTTCTTGACCTCGCCATTGGACCAACCCCGGATGGAGTCGCCCGTGGCCAGGCCGATGCGCAGCTGGTCGAACGTGTTGACGTCCAGTGCCATCAGTTGAAGCTCCTCTCTGCGGCGCGCCGCTCGTCTTCCTCGTCGGACCCCCGCTCGTTGCGGCTGATGTCGATGCCCAGTTCCTCAGCGGTCCGGAACACGTCCTCGTCCAACTCGTGCATTTCGATTTCCCGTCCGTCCACCGCCAGCACCTCGACATCGAGGCACAGCGACTGCATCTCCTTGATGAGCACCTTGAAGCTCTCGGGGATGCCCGGTTCGGGAATGTTCTCTCCCTTGACGATCGCCTCGTAGACCTTGACCCGGCCCAGGACGTCGTCCGACTTGATGGTCAACAGCTCCTGCAACGCGTAGGCGGCACCGAAGGCCTCGAGCGCCCACACCTCCATCTCACCGAAGCGCTGGCCACCGAACTGCGCCTTCCCACCCAGCGGCTGCTGGGTGATCATCGAGTACGGGCCGGTCGAACGGGCGTGGATCTTGTCGTCGACCAGGTGGGCCAGCTTCAAGATGTAGACGAAGCCGACCGAGATCGGGTTGTCGTACGCCTCGCCGGTGCGGCCGTTGTACAGCGTGGCCTTGCCGTCGTCGTGGATCTGCACGTCACCATTGGCCGAATCGGAGTTCAGCGTCCCGAAGACCTGCTTGATCGTCGGGTGCGACCCGGCGTCCTCGACCTCGTCCCAGTGGGCCCCGTCGAAGACCGGGGTGGACACCCAGGCCGCCGGCTCGGTGCGCGGCCGCGTCTTGCGCTCCGCCCCGTCTCCCTTGGCCGACGTCCCGACGCCCTCGTTGACCGTCACGCCGTCCCAGCCGTGGCGGGCGGCGTAGCCCAGGTGCGACTCGAGCACCTGGCCCACGTTCATCCGGCTCGGCACGCCCAGCGGGTTCAAGATGATGTCGACCGGCGTCCCGTCCGACAGGTAGGGCATGTCCTCGACCGGCAGGATCTTGGAGATGACGCCCTTGTTGCCGTGGCGGCCGGCCAGCTTGTCTCCCTCGGAGATCTTGCGCTTCTGGGCCACGTAGACCCGGACCAGCTGGTTGACGCCGGGCGGCAGCTCGTGGGACTCCTCCCGCGAGAAGACGCGGACGTCGATCACCTTGCCGTACTCGCCGTGGGGCACCTTCAACGAGGTGTCGCGCACCTCACGGGCCTTCTCGCCGAAGATGGCCCGCAGCAGGCGCTCTTCAGGCGTCTGCTCCGTCTCACCCTTCGGCGTGACCTTGCCCACCAGGACGTCGCCCGGCTCGACCTCGGCCCCGACCCGGATGATGCCCCGGTCGTCGAGGTCGGCCAGGATCTCCTCGGAGAGGTTCGGGATGTCCCGGGTGATCTCCTCGGCGCCCAGCTTGGTGTCGCGGGCGTCCACTTCGTGCTCTTCGATGTGGATCGACGTCAGCACGTCGTCGCGCACGAGGCGCTCGGACAGGATGATGGCGTCCTCGTAGTTGTAGCCCTCCCAGGGCATGAAGGCGACCAGCAGGTTCTTGCCGAGCGCCAGCTCGCCGTTGTGCGTCGAGGGGCCGTCGGCCAGGAGGTCGCCGAAGACGATGCTCTGGCCCTCGGTCACCAACGTGCGGTGGTTGATGCACGTGTTCTGGTTGGAGCGGCGGAACTTCGAGAGCCGGTAGACCTTGCGCCCGAGCGGCGTGCCCAACCGGTCCTTCTGGCCGGACTGGTACTCCACCGTGATGGAGTCGCCCGAGATCTCGGTCACCGTCCCGTCGCCCTCGGCGAGAACCACGTCGCCGGCGTCGCGGGCCGCCCGGGCCTCGACACCGGTGCCGATGTAGGGCGCCTCGGGCACCACCAGCGGCACCGCCTGCTTCTGCATGTTGGCGCCCATCAGGGCCCGGTTGGCGTCGTCGTGCTCGACGAAGGGGATCAGCGCGGTCGAGACCGACACGATCTGCTTCGGCGACACGTCCATGAGGTCCACCTCGGACGGCGGCACGAAGTCGATCTCCGACGTGGTGCCGTACGACCCGACCGCCGCGCCCATGCGCACGCCGGTCCCTTGCGGGCCGCGGCGCACCAGGACGCGCTCCTCGGTGAAGTTCCCCTCAGCGTCCGTCGAGGCGTTGGCCTGGGCGATGACGTGCTCTTCTTCCTCGTCCGCCGCCAGGTACGAGACCTGGTCGGTCACCCGGCCGTCGACCACGGCCCGGTAGGGCGTCTCGATGAAGCCGTACTCGTTCACCCGGGCGTACGTCGCCAGGGACCCGATCAGGCCGATGTTCGGGCCTTCGGGCGTCTCGATCGGGCACATCCGGCCGTAGTGGGACGTGTGCACGTCTCGCACTTCGAAACCGGCGCGCTCACGGGACAGACCACCTGGCCCGAGAGCCGAGAGGCGACGCTTGTGGGCCAGCCCGGACAGGGGGTTGTTCTGGTCCATGAACTGCGACAGCTGCGAGGTCCCGAAGAACTCCTTCACGGCGGCGACCACCGGTCGGATGTTGATCAGCGTCTGGGGCGTGATGGCCTCGACGTCCTGGGTCGTCATGCGCTCGCGCACCACCCGCTCCATGCGGGACAGCCCGACCCGGACCTGGTTCTGGATCAGCTCGCCGACCGAACGGATGCGCCGGTTGGCGAAGTGGTCCTGGTCGTCGATGCGGTAGGTCGAGTCACCGTCGGCCATGTGCAGGGCCAGGTGGAGCATGTAGGTGGCCGAGGCCAGGATCTCCGAAGGCGACAGCACGGACTGGTCCGGCGCCGGCTTCTCGATGTCGATGCCGAACAGCTCCGACAGACGGTCGATCTCGGGCCCGAGCTTGCGGTTCAGCTTGTAGCGGCCGACCCGCGTCAGGTCGTAGCGCTTCGGGTTGAAGAAGGCGTTCTCGAAGTAGACCCGGGCCGCCTCGGCCGACAGCGGCTCACCCGGACGGGCCCGCTTGTAGATCTCGAGCAGCGCCTCCTCGCGCGACGGCGCCAGGTTGCGCTCCTTCTCCCACTGCCCCTCGAGGAAGTCGAAGTGCCGCACGAAGCGGTCGAGGAAGGCCTCGTCGCCGTACCCGAGGGCACGGAGCAGGACGAAGAGAGAAAGGCGACGCTTGCGGGCCACCCGGCACCCAGCCGTGACGTCCTTGCCCGGCTTCGCCTCGATGTCCAGCTCGATCCACTCCCCCCGGTACGGGTGGATGGTCCCGGTGAACACGGTCTTGGCGTCACGCCCGGGCTGGAAGATCACGCCCGGCGAGCGCACCAGCTGGGACACGACGACACGCTCGGTGCCGTTGACGATGAAGGTCCCACGGTCGGTCATCATCGGGAAGTCCCCCATGAAGACCGTCTGCTCCTTGATCTCGCCGGTGGTGGCGTTCAGGAAGCGGGCGCGCACGAAGACAGGCGCCGCGTAGGTCATGTCCTTTTCCTTGCACTCCTCCACCGAGAATTTCGGCGGCGGACGCAGGTCGGCGTCGGTCGGGTCGAACTCGAGCTCGAGGCTCAGCTGTCCGGTGAAGTCCTCGATGGGACTGATGTCGTTGAACGCCTCGGCGAGGCCCTTGTCCAAGAACCACTGAAAAGAGTCGCGCTGAATGGCGATCAGGTCAGGGAGAGGCAAGGCCTCACTGATGTTGGCAAAGGAGACGCGTTCGGGGCTGCGGGACCGTGAGGACAACGGTCAACACCTCCAAGGAGAAGACGGCGGGATGAGGAAACTGCAGGACTGCTGAGGGTGAGGCTGGAACGACAAGAGAGCGAGGGACGGGTGGTCCAGGTCCGGAGCCAGACCTGGGGTCGACGGACAGGTCAGGGCTGCGAGGGCGCGCGCCGATTCAGCGGAATTACGGAATCGGAGACACGAAGACGCACGGCAACCAGGCATCCTACCGTGAGGCGTGGCTGAATACAACCCCTTGGGCCGCGCCGAACCAACCGGGCAATGCGCCCGCGGTCCGAGACAGTATGAGGGTGCCCCCGTCCCCCGTCAAGGACCCTCTCCAGGGGCCGGTGGACATGACGCCCACGGGCCCCTGAACAGGGATTATTGGATCTCGACGGTGGCGCCGGCGCCCTCCAGGGCAGCCTTCGCCTTGTCGGCGTCCTCCTTGTTGGCCTTCTCGAGCACGGGCTTGGGCGCCGCCTCGACCAGGTCCTTGGCCTCCTTGAGGCCGAGGCTGGTGAGGGCCCGCACCTCTTTGATGACCTGAATCTTCTTGTCGCCGGCACCGGTGAGGATGACGTCGAACTCCGACTTCTCCTCCTCGGCGCCAGCGCCGCCGTCGCCCGCCGGGGCCGCGGCAGCCGCCACGGCCACCGGGGCCGCCGCGGTCACGCCGAAGCGCTCCTCGAAGTCCTTCAGCAGCTCGCTCAGCTGGATGACGGAGAGCTCTGCGATCCCATCGAGGATCTCTTCTTTGGTCAGGGTTGCCATGGGGCTTCCTTTCTTCCTTCCGGTCTTGTGGTGATTCGGTCTCGAAAACTCGTGAAACTTGGGAAACTCGGGCGCTACTCGGCCGCGTCTTCGGACGTGGCCGCCGCCTCTGCCCCGCCTTCCGCCTCCCCGGCGGCCTCCGCGGTTCCGCCCTCGGCCTCCGCCGGCGCCGGTGTCTCAGCCTCCGCCTCAGCAGCTGGCACCTCGGCCTCCGCGGCCGGCGCTTCCGCGGCCTCTGCCTGTGCCGGTGCCTCGGCCTCCGCCTCGGCAGCTGGCACCTCGGCCGTCTCGGCCTGCTCCGCCTCCGGGGTGGGAGCAGCCTCGCCGCCCTCCACCCGCTGGTCGATGAGGGCCTTCACGCCGTAGGCCAGATTGCGGGGCAGGGCCTGGAGGAGGCCGGCCATTTGCTGCATGGGCGCCGCCAGGGCTCCGGCCAGGCGGGCCAGAAGCACTTCGCGGGGCGGCAGGTCGGCCAGGGCCGCCAGGTCAGAGGACGACAGGAGCGAGCCGTCGGCCAGCCCACCCTTGATCACGAGCAGCGGGTTCGCCCGCGAGAAGTCGCGCAGCGCCTTGGCCACCGCGCTGATGTCGCCGTCCACGAAGGTCAGGGCGGTCGGGCCGCTCAGGTACTCCGAGAGCGGCTGGTAGTCACCGCCGTCGATGGCCCGCAGGACCAACGTGTTCTTGAAGATGCGGTAGTCGGCTCCGACCCCTTCGAGCGCGGTCCGGAGCTCGGCCAGCTCGGCCACCGTGAGACCGCGGTACTCGCTGACGATCTGGGCCGACGCCGCGCTCATGCGCGTCTTGACCTCGTCGACGATCTCGACCTTCTGCGCTCGTGCTGCGTTCTGCGTTGCCATCGATGTCCTCCACCGGGATCAACCGGCTGTGGGCCAGGATCTCCGGTGAGCGACGGCGCAACACGGCTTCGCCGCGTGCTTCATGTCGTCGCCTGGTCGGGCGGGCCTTGCGGCCGCTTCTGCACCCGAAGGTGCACCGGAGGTCTTTGGCGTCGGATTCAGTGCCCGTCCCGTGTGGATCGGTCGGCGTCGCCGGCCGGGCGGTGGGCTGTTCGGGAGATGCTACCTGGTCGGCTGCTGTCGCTCCGACCGGGCCACTTGTGCGGTGCGGTCAGGCCGAGACGGCCAGCTCCTCTTCGGTGAAACGGGCCTTGAGCGGGTCGATGTGGATGCCCGGGCCCATGGTGCTCGACACCGTGATCGACAGGAAGTACCGGCCCTTGGCCGCCGGCGGCTTCGCCCGCTGGAGCTCGTCGACCACGGCCTTGACGTTGGCGATGAGCTGATCGTGGGTGAACGAGGCTTTGCCCACTCGTATGTGGACGTTGCCGACCTTGTCGGTGCGGTACTCGACCCGGCCGCCCTTGAACTCTGCGACGGCCTTGGCGACGTCGGTCGTGACGGTGCCCGTCTTGGGGTTGGGCATGAGGCCGCGCGGTCCGAGGACCCGGCCGAGCGTGCCGACCTGGCCCATCAGGTCGGGCGTGGCGATGGCGATGTCGAAGTCGAGAAAGCCGCCGTTGATCTTGGCGACCAGGTCGTCCGCACCCACCTCGTCGGCCCCGGCGGACCGGGCTTCGGTGGCCGCCTCGCCTGCAGCGAACACGGCCACCCGCACCGTGGTGCCGGTACCCGAGGGCAGCGAGAGCGTGCCCCGCACGATCTGATCGGCCTTGCGGGGGTCGACGCCGAGGCGCACGGCCAGCTCGACGGTCTCGTCGAATTTGGCACTGGCCAGCTCCTTGACCAGGTCGACGGCCTCGCCGACCCCGTAGAGCTGCTCGCGGTCGACCTTGCTCAGGTTGTCCTTGTACTTCTTCCCGTGCTGGGCCATCGTCTTACTCTCTTCCTTCGCGTCCTGGTCTCGCTCGTGTGCGTGCTGCCGTGGCGACGTCTGTTCTGCGCGTTCGTGGCCGGCCGGCGTGTCGCGTGCCGATCGGTCGTCTGCCGACGGTGCTCAGCCGGCGACCTTGATGCCCATGGAGCGGGCGGTGCCGGCCACCTGCTTCTTGGCCGCCTCGAGGTCGTTGGTGTTCAGGTCCTTCATCTTGGTGTTGGCGATCTCCGCCAGCTGGGCGTCGGTGATGGTGCCCACCTGCTCACGACCTGCCGTCGCGGCACCCTTGGGCAGCCCGGCGGCCACGCGCAGCAGCACCGGCGTCGGTGACGTCTTGAGCACGAAGCTGAACGAGCGGTCCTCGTAGATGGTGATGTCGACGGGCACGACCTGGCCCCGCATGCTCTCGGTGGCCGCGTTGTACTGCTTGCAGAACTCCATGGTCTGCACGCCGTGCGGGCCGAGGGCCGTGCCCACGGGAGGCGCGGGCGTGGCCGAGCCCGCCTCGAGCTGGATCTTGACGATGGCCAGCACCTTCTTCTTGGGTGGCATCTGGGTGTCTCCTTACCTTCGATTTCGTACGTGGGCGCCGACGCCGCCGGGCCAACGGCCCGAGGCGTGTGCGCCGGTTCGGGTGCTAGAGCTTGGCCACCTGGCTGAACTCCAGCTCGACCGGGGTCTCCCGGCCGAAGATGTTGACCAGCACCTTGAGCTTGAGCTGGTCCTCGTTGATCTCGGCGATCTGGCCGGAAAAGTCCGCGAACGGACCCTCCTTGACCCGGACCGTCTCGTCGACCTCGTACTCGAGCCGGGGACGGCTGCGCTTGGGCGCCGCCCCTCCCTCGGTGCCCTCGACCTTGACCTGGAGGATGTTCTCGACCTCGCGGCGGCTGAGCGGCGTGGGCTTGGTATTCGGGCCCACGAACCCGGTCACACCCGGCGTGTTGCGGATGGCACCCCAGGTGTCGTCGTTCATGTCGCAACGCACCAGCAGATAGCCGGGGAAAATCTTCTTCTGGACGGTGACCTTCTTGCCGCCCTTGAACTCGACGACGTCCTCCATGGGGATGACGACCTCGTAGACCCGGTCCTCCAGACCGCGGGAGGCCACGACGTTGGCCATGTTGCCCTTCACCTTGTTCTCGTAGCCCGAGTAGGTGTGCACCACGTACCAGCGGCCCGGACGGTCGTACGGGCTCTCGACGGGGACGATCTCCTCTTCTTCGCCTTCGCCGCCCCAGCCGCCGAGCTCGTACTCGGTGTCCTGGGCCTCGGTGGCGTCGAGCACGAGGTCGGGCTCACCGCTGCCGTTGGACGACCCGGCGGCGCCGGCCGCAGCCTTCACCTGGCCGGCCACATCCTCGGCCAACTCTTCGACGACCGCTTCTTCGATGGCCTCCTCGATGGCGTCGCCGACTGCCTCTTCGATGATGTCCTCCACGATTTCTTCCACGATCTCCTCGGCGGCTTCCTCGCCCACAACTTCGGCCACGGCCGCGGTGACCTCATCGATCGCCTCGTCGAGAGCCAGCTCCTCGAGTTCGGCCTCGTCCTCGCTTGCCACCTCGTCGTAGACGTCATCGACCGAGTCGGTGCTCATGGCCAGTACTTCGGGAGCCTCTTCGTTCTCGGCATCCTCGAAGGCGAGGGCCTCGGTGACGTCTTCCTCACCGCTGGCGTTCGCCAGTTCTACTTCTGCGCTGTCGTGCGACATGTCTGTCATGGCTCGCCTGCTCGGGTCCGGCTACTTGGTGAAGAGAAGCGTGATCAGCTTCCCGAAGGCGAGGTTCAGCACGAAGATGAGACTGATCATGATGATCAGCGTCGTCAGCACGACCGAGGTGTAGTTGATGAGCTCGGAGCGCGAGGGCCAGGCGACCTGGCGCATCTCGTCGCGCACCTCACGAACGAACTGGACGGGCGTCGCCCGCTTGCGGACGGGGGCGCCGCCCCTCTGCTGCCGCTGCTTGGTCGCAGTGCCCGCGGGCGCGCGACGGGTAGACGGAGAGCCGTCGGCCTCCATCTGCCCTTGGCGCTGCATCATGCGCTTGGTCTCGCGGTTCACGGCTCTCGCCTCACATGGTTCGAATTCGGATGATCACGTCCGGGGCAGGGCAGGAGGGACTCGAACCCCCAACCGCCGGTTTTGGAGACCGGTGCTCTACCAGTTGAGCTACTGCCCTCGGTGGGGTGCCTTCGGTTGCCGTCGGGCAGGTGGTTCTTCCCCCTGACCTGGGGAACGACCCATCAGAGTAGCACCGGCCGGGCCGGCGTGGCTCAGCGGCCTAGCGGGTCTCCTTGTGGAGGGTGTGCTGGCGGTCCCAGCGGCAGAACTTCTTCATTTCGATCCGCTCGCGATCGTTCAGCTTGTTCTTGGTGGTGATGTAGTTCCGCCGCTTGCAGACTTCGCAGGCCAGGGTGACCTGGACCCTCTTCTCGTTCTTCGGCACTTCGTTTCCTTCCTTCTCGTCCTGGCCTTCTCGTCCCGGCCTGGTCGTCCTGGTCGCTGCCCGGATCCTCGATCCGGGCCTGGTAGCGGCGGCGGGACTCGAACCCGCGACAACACGATTATGAGCCGTGTGCTCTGACCAACTGAGCTACGCCGCCATGGGCGAGCCCCCTGTCGGAATCGAACCGACGACACCAGCCTTACCATGGCTGTGCTCTGCCGACTGAGCTAAGGGGGCGCCGCGGGTTCCTTCCGCGAGCGGTCAATGATAGCCAGGGGACGGCACAGGTTGCCTCCGCTCCCTCCCTGGGTTTGCCCACGTCAACAGTACCATCGCCCGATGCGGATCCGACTGGCCGAACTGGCCGACGCCGAGGCCATCCGGGCCATCTACAACGTCGAGGTCCTCGGATCGACCAACACCTTCGACATGGTCCCGCGCACGAAAGCCGAGCAGGAAGCCTGGATCTTCGAGCACAGCGGGGTGCACCCGGCGATCGTGGCCGTGGAGGACGCGGGAGGCCTCGGTGGGCGGTCGGGGGGCACCGGAGTCCGGTCGGGGGATCCCGGGGACCGGTCGGGAGATCCCGGGGAGCGGTCAGGAGGCCCGGGGGAGCTGTCGGGGGGCCCCGGGGAGGAGTCCGGCGGGCGGGTCGGGGCCCACGGAGAGATCGTGCTCGGCTTCGGATCGCTCTCGGCCTACCGGGAACGCTCGGGGTACTCGGCCACGGCCGAGAACTCGGTGTACGTGGACCGGGCCCAGCGGGGCAAGGGAGTGGGGCAGGCGCTCCTGGCCGAGCTTCTGGTCATGGCCTCGGCGCACGGGTTCCACTCGGTGATCGCCCGGATCGCCGGGCACAACGAGACGTCGATCGGGTTGCATCGAGCGGCGGGCTTCGAGCTGGTCGGGGTGGAGCGCGAGGTGGGGCGTAAGCACCGGCAGTGGCTCGACGTGGTGGAGCTGCAACGGCTGCTCTGACCGCAAACTGACCTGGGGGAGCCGCTGGTGCTGCTGCTGCCCGCCGCTGGTGGTGGCGGCGGCGGCGGTGGTGGTGGCTGGCGGTGGTGGTGGCGCTGGGTGGCGGCGGTTGGGTGTGGAGTCTGCGGTTGTCGCTAGGACTCGAAGGCGGCGGCGCCCGGGCCGGCGTGGGCGGCGTGCCCGGTCAGCACGGGTAGGCGCGAGGAGTCCAGGCGCCACGAGGTGGTCCAGCGGCCGAGGGGGATGACGGCGATGAACCACAGGATCGTCACGTAGAGGACCATGGAGGCCGGCTGGGTGTGCACGAGTTGGGTCAGCAGCTCGGCGCCGCCGGTCAGGCCGATGAAGGGCACGATCATGGACAGGCCGAGGACGAAGTAGAGCAGCCGACCGGCCACGACCGGGGCCACGATGATGATGCCCCAGGTCAGGTACCAGGGCTGGACGACCGGGCCGAGCAGCACGAAGGCCAGCATGGTGATGCCCAGCGCGTGGAGCAGCCCGATGCGCTCGTGCTGGAACAGGCAGTAGACGGCCAGGGCGGCGGCGGCCAGCAGGCCGATGGCCCTCGTCATGGTCAGCACCCCGTCCAGGCCGACGCCGACGCCGAACACGTGTGAGGTGCCGCTGATGAGGAGGCCGACGCCGGTGGCGGGGGCCATCCAGCTGCGGACGGTGCCGGGGGTACCGAGATTGGCTATCCAGCCCCAGCCGAGACCCGAGACCAGCGAGAGGAATCCCATGACGGCGACGGTGACCAGTCCGGACCGCGCGGCCATGCGGGCGCGGCGTCCCCAGTCGGCGTCGGCGCCCGCCCAGTCCCAGGCGATATAGACGACGCCGATGGCGGCCGGGACCTTGATGGAGGCGGCCAGCGCGCAGAGGACCACCCCCCAGACCGGATGCTTGGCCCGGGCCGCGGTGATCCCGGCCAGGAGGAGGCCGACCATGAGCGAGTCGTTGTGGGCGCCCCCCACGAGGGCGAGCAGGGTGAGCGGGTTGAGGACGGCCAGGACGAAGGCGGGGCCGGCGTCGTGGCCGAGGGAGCGGGCCAGCTTGGGGACGCAGTAGGCGATCAGGGCCAGGCCCGCCACCGACTGGAAGCGGAGCAGGACCACGGTGAGCAGCGCGTGGTGGAAGCTGATGGTGGCCGACCACCCGGCCAGCATCAAGAAGAGCGGACCGTAGGGGGCGGCGGTGTTCAGCCAGAGGCTGTCGACCGGTGAGACGTAGGGTCCCGAGCCGAGGGTGCCCGGACCGTAGTTGTAGGGGTTGATGTGGCGGCTCATCATCTCGCCCTGGGCGGCGTAGGAGAACACGTCACGGCTGAAGAGCGGGGCCACCACCATGAGCGGCACCAGCCAGAGGGCCAGCATGTAGGCCAGCTTCTTGATGGGCACGCCGGGCCGGGCGCGCAATGTTCGATACAGACCGAACCAGACCCGCACGAAGAGGACGATTCCCCCGTAGACGGCGACGACGCCGGGAAGGAGGAGCCAGGTCGAGCCCGAGCTGGACGAGCCGAAGAACCAGCTGCCGTTCATCTCGAGTTTGAAGGGCGAGCTCGGGAGCGAGGCGCCGATGCAGATGGACAGGACGGCGACGAAGCCGAGGATGGCCGGCTTGCGCAACCACGACCAGTCGCCGGGGTCGACCGCCTCGGCCTCGACGCGCTCGGTCAGGGTCCGGGTCGAGGTCATGCGCATGCGCAGCGCCTCGCCCCGGATGGAGAGGCGGCTCAGGCGCGACGACGCCCGGTCCAGGACGGAGGTCGAGGTCGGGGGATTCGTCGGGCTGTCGTCCACGTCCATGGAGGTGTCAGTCTCGTCGTCTGTTTGGTCTGGGCGGTGACTCGGGGAACGGGTCAGCGTCAGGAAGGGCAACCCCAGGGACAGGTGCCGCCCGCAACGGATCCGCAACGGCATTGTAACGGGGATGCCCGGGGGGGCAAGGACCCCCGGCCCCAACGGCCGAGACCGCCGGATCGTTGCGTGGGCCGGGAAGGATTCGAACCTCCGTAGGTGTTAACCGACAGGTTTACAGCCTGTTTCCTTTGGCCACTCGGACACCGACCCGCAGAAGGGCGAGATTAGCCGGGACGGGGATCCAGGTCTTCCCCGGCGCCGCCGGTACGCTGGGCACATGGCCACCTTTGACATCGTTTCCGAGGTCGACATGCAGGAAGTGCGCAACGCCGTCGACCAGGCCAACCGGGAAGCGGCGACCCGCTTCGACTTCAAGAACACCGACTCGGCGATCGAGCTGGGCGACAACGAGCTGACCCTGCGCTCCTCGACCGAGGACCGGCTGCGGGCGCTCCACCAGGTGCTCGACGAGAAGCTGGTCAGGCGCCAGGTGTCGTTGAAGGCCTTCGAGGACCAGAAGCTCGAGGAGGGCCAGAAAGGAACGGCCCGCCAGAAGGTGTCCATCCGGGCCGGGATCTCGTCGGACCACGCGAAGAAGCTGAACAAGTTCATCAAGGACCTGGGACTCAAGGGCGTGTCCTCACAGACGCAGGGCGATCAGCTCCGGGTGACCGGCAAGAAGCGGGACGACCTTCAAGAGGTCATCGCCAAGTGCAAGGCGGAGGACTTCGGCATCCCCTTGCAGTTCGAGAACTTCCGGGACTGAGCGGGCCCGTTGGTCCCGGGTCGGTCGGTCAGACCTGGCCCGAGTGGGCCGACTCCTCTTCTTCGTGTTCTTCCTCTTGGGTCAGGTGCTCGTCGAACTCCTCCAGCTCGACCTGGTGGTGGAAGAGCTTGTTGAAGACCAGCAGTTTGAGCACCCAGAAGATGCCGAACGACATCACGTTGGCGAAGAGGACCAGAACCGTCGTCTCGAAGTGGCTCAGCGAGTACTTGACCGAGAGGTGGCGGGCGATCGCGGCACCGACGATGGAGAAGGCAATGCCGGCGAAGGCGATGATCCAGAAGGGGACGACTTCCTTCATGAAGTGCGACCGGCCGTGCTTGCCCCAGGCCCACCTCCGGTTCAGCCAGTAGGACGGGAAGGTGGCGACGAAGTTGCCGAAGACGGTGCTCGGGACCTCGCTCCAGAGGTGCAACACTCCGTAGACGATGGCGATGACGACGAGCGAGATCGTCGTCGAGATGACCGACACCATGCTGTAGCGGAAGATCTTCTTCCCCTCGTGGGTGTGCAGCCATGCGTACAAACGTTGAAGCTGTTCGAGCACCGTGACACCCTAGCCCGGACCTCTCCGTAACTCTGGTCTGATACCACCCAAAAGACGCGGAAAGGGCCGTTCTGCTCTAGGAAACTTGTTGTTGCGTTGTGGCGGAGCAGCAAAAATGCCCGGACGAAGACACGTCCGAGGTGAAGCGTCGCTAGCCCGACGGGGCATGTGGACCCTGGCACATCGCTAAGAGCCAGCTGTCAATCGGCCCGTCCGGGCAACGTCGCCGAACCAGTGGGCGCTCGGCTTGGGCCGGCGCTCGAAGATGCCCGGAGCCACCGCGACCAGGCCGAATTTGGGCCCGTAGCCGAGGTGCCACTCGAAGTTGTCCAGGAGGCTCCACACGAAATAGCCCCGCAGGTCGATCCCTTCCTCCAGACAGCGGTGGGCGCTGCGCAGCGCCTCGCCGAGAAAGTCGATGCGCTCAGCGTCGTCGGCGGTGGCGATCCCGTTCTCGGTCACCATGACCGGGCATCCGCTCACGGCGGCGGCCCGGCGAACGCAGTACTCAACGCACTGAGGCCAGTACTCGTCGCCCATCTGTGTCAGGCGAACCCCGGGGTCGTTGGGGTTGACGCCCTCGGGCCCGAAGTGCATTCGCGTGTAGCACTGCACGCCGAGGAAGTCGTCGCCGGCGGTGGCGCGCAGGAAGACGTTCTCGAGCATCTCCTCGGCCCCGTCGCGCAGGGCCTCGCCGCCCTCGTCGGCGACGATCTCGGCCATCGACAGGGTGAGGCCGACGGGAAAGTCGCCCGGCCCCGAGCGCAGCTCGTCGACGGCCAAGCGGTGGGCCCGGATCATGGCGTCGTTGACCGCCCCGAAGCGGTAGAAGTCCTCCTTGACGCCCGGCGGGTACTGACCCTGGAAGTACCCCATCACGCCGACGACATTGGGCTCGTTGATGGTGCAGGCCCAACCGATGAGGTCGCCCAGGTACGCGGTGGCCCGAGCCACGTATCTCGCGAAGCGCTCGGGCGCGTCGGGCGACTCCCACCCTCCCCGGGCCGTCAGCCAGAGCGGGGTGGTGAAGTGATGGAAGGTGACCACGGGCGCGATGCCGTGGCCGAGCAAGGCGGCGCAGATGCGCCGGTAGTGCTCGAGCGCGGCCACCGAGAACTCACCCTCGGCGGGCTCGATGCGGCTCCACTCGAGCGAGAAGCGGTAGGCGCCCACGCCCATGTCGGCGACCAGCTCCACGTCCTCGCGCCAACGGGTGAAGGAGTCGCAGGCGTCGCCGCTCGGCTCGAGTGTGCCCGACTCGGGATTGTGCTCCCAGGCCCACCAGTCGTTGTTGACGTTGCCCCCCTCGATCTGGTGCGCCGCCGTGGCGACGCCCCAGAGAAAGTCGGGCGGGAAGACGATCTCGTTTTCGTTGCTGGCCACGGCCGCGCAGGGTAGTGGGGGCGGCGGGCAGGCGCTCGGGTACGGTCCGGGTGGCGGCCTGCGAGGATGGATCAATGAGCGAGTCGCTGAAGTTCCTCGTGAGCCTCCTGGACCTGGAGCCCATTGAGGTGAACATCTTCCGGGGCGCCCAGCTCGACGAGGAGCGCCAGCGGGTGTTCGGCGGCCAGGTGGCCGGGCAGGCGCTCATGGCGGCGGGGCGCACGGTCGAGCACGGCCGGGTGCACTCGCTCCACTCGTACTTCCTCCGACCCGGCGACCCGACGGTGCCCATCCTCTACGAGGTCGACCGCATCCGCGACGGCCGCTCCTTCACCACCCGCCGCGTGGTGGCGATTCAGCACGGCCGGGCCATCTACAACATGGAGGCGTCGTTCCACGACATTGAAGAAAGCGGCATCACGCACCAGTTCGCCATGCCCGAGGTGCCCGACCCCGATTCGCTGCCGACGTTGTGGGAGCGGCTCCAGCCGTTCCGAGAGGAGCGGGCCGAGTGGTTCGAGAAGCCGCATCCGATCGACCAGCGCCACATCGGCGAGCTGCCGTGGCATCACAAGGCGGCCGCAGCCGGGCCCTACCACCGCCTGTGGATCCGGGCCGACGGGGACCTGCCCGACGACCCGCTGCTGCACGCCTGCGTGATCACCTACGCCTCGGACATGTCGCTCTTCGACACCGTGCTCATGCCGCACGATGTGAACTGGGACGACCCCGACTTCATGGGGGCGAGCCTGGACCACTGCATGTGGTTCCACCGTCCCCTGCGGGCCGACCGTTGGATGCTCTACGACATGGACTCACCCGCGGCCGCCGGCGGGCGTGGTCTGGCTCGGGGATTTCTCTTCAACCGGGAAGGCGACCTGTGCGTCTCGCTGACCCAGGAGGGCCTGGCCCGCCTGGTCAGGAGCGGGGACTCGGGCTGACGACGAGGACCCGGGGCCGGCCTCGACCTGGCTAGCGGGAACCCATGGAGACGTAGTCCCGCGGGTCGGACCCGATGTAGAGCTGGCGGGGCCGGGCGATCTTCGAGTCCTGGTCGAGCATCTCCTGCCAGTGCGACAGCCAGCCTGCCGTGCGGGGGATGGCGAAGAGCACCGGGAACATCTCGAGCGGGAATCCCATGGCCTGGTAGATGAGGCCGGAGTAGAAGTCGACGTTGGGGTAGAGGCGCCGCGACGTGAAGTACTCGTCGTTGAGGGCGATCTCCTCGAGCTTGAGGGCGATGTCGAGCAGCGGGTTCTTGCCCGTGACCTCGAACACCTCGTCGGCCGTGCGCTTGATGATCTTGGCCCGCGGGTCGTAGCTCTTGTAGACGCGGTGTCCGAAGCCCTGGAGACGCCCGCCCGATCCCGCCTTCACCGAAGCGATGAAGTCCGGCACGTTCTCGATGCTGCCGATGTCGGTCAGCATCCGGATGACGGCCTCGTTGGCCCCGCCGTGGCGCGGGCCGTAGAGCGCGGCTGCGGCGGCGGCGGTCGCCGAGTAGGGATCCGAATGCGAGGAGCCGACGACCCGCATGGCCGTGGTCGAACAGTTCTGCTCGTGGTCGGCGTGGAGGATGAAGAGGACGTCGAGGGCCCGGGCCAGGACGGGGTCGGCCTCGAAGCGTGGCTCAGCCACCTTCCAGAGCATGGACAGGAAGTTCGGAGCGAAGTCGAGCGAGTTGTCCGGGTAGACGAAGGGCATGCCCACGCTGAAGCGGTGGGCGGCGGCGGCCAGGGTGGGCATCTTGGCGATGAGCCGGATGATCTGCTTGTTACGCGAGTCGAGGTCGAAGATGTCCTTGGCGTCGAGGTAGAAGGTCGAGAGGGCGGCCACGGCCGAGACCAACATCCCCATCGGGTGGGCGTCGTAGTGGAAGCCCTCGAGGAAGCGCTTGCGCACGTTCTCGTGGATGAACGTGTGGTAGGTCACCTCGTGCTTCCACTGGGTGAACTGCTCCTCGTTCGGCAGTTCGCCGTTCAACAGGAGGTAGGCCACCTCGAGGTAGGTCGACTTCTCGGCCAGCTGTTCAATCGGATAGCCCCGGTAGCGCAAGATGCCGGCGTCACCGTCGAGGTAGGTGATGGAGCTCTCACAGGCCGCGGTCGACATGAAACCCGGATCGAAGAACCACACCCCGGGGAGGAGCTTGGCCCACTCCTCCGCCGATACCCCGCCGTTGGCCAGCGGGATCTCAATGGACTCCCCATTGCGATTGTCCGTGATCGTGATGCTCTCGGCCACGTGAGAGGCCCTCCAATCCCTGGAATTCGGTGCCTCTCGATCCTATGGCCACCATGTGCGGCCGGTCGACACGCGCCCCCAGGTCCGGCGCGGCGACCCAGGCTCAGGCCCAGGTCAGGCTCAAGTCGCCGGGGAGACCTGCACCGTGCTCTGGGTGGCGGTGCCCAAGGTGGAGGTCTGCCCGGGCGGCAGGACGATCGAAATGTTGAGCACGTAGGTCGTTCCCGGCTTGACCACGAAGCTGACCGGGGGCAGGCCGACAGTGCTCCCCAGCGCGACCGCGGCGGTGAGGGTCCGGGTGTCGGTCTTCCCCGTCGTCTGGTCGGCCAAGGAGACGCGCACGGAGGCACGGGGCTCGTCGACCGACCCCTCGTTGGCCACCACCACGCTCACCTCGAACTGCGTCACCGGGCTGATCACCAGGACACCGGGGGCGGTGCCTTGCGGGGTGGGCAGGGCGGGTGGGTTCAGCCGCACGGTGCGCAACACGAGATTGTGGGTGACAGCCAGCGTGCTCGACGTCGCCATGAGGTCGACCGTGGCCGCCACCGTGCCCAGTTGCCAATCCTGGGGGTCGCTGATCCAGAGCGAGGCGGGCAGCCGCCCGTGCCCCGATGCTGCAACGAGCGAACGACGCACCGTGGCGTACTGCGCGTCGGCACGTCGGAGCAGCGCCCCCGCCGCGGCGATCCGGTTGCTCGCCTGGGTGGCCGACACGGTGGGTGACGACGACGCGACGGTGGTCGCCAGCGCGCCCGGGCTGTCGGCGGGCGGTTTCGTGTGCAGCCCGAGGAAGCCGTCGAGGGCGGTGCGCAACTCCTCCATCGCCTGCGCTCGTTCGGCGAAGACCTCGGCGAACTGGCCGCCGAGCGACTGCGGCGACGCGACTCCTGCGGCCAGGTCGGCCCTGGACGACTCGTCGGACGTCTGACGCACGGCGCTGTCGAGGCTTTCCTGGAGCACCTGGCGGCTCTGGCTCGGCAGGTGCGCCACCAGCGTGCGCACCTCAGCTGCGCTGGCGTTGGACTGATCGGCCACGACCGACCCGAGCGAGGCCAGGGTGCGGTTGGAATTGGAGTCGTAAACGCCGGACTGGCGCGAGACCTGGGTCAGTCCTCCGACGACGAGGGCGACGACGATCACGGCCGCGACGAGCAGCACGACTGGTCGGGCGGATGAGCGACGACGCGGGCGCCGGTGTGCCCTGCGTGGCGACATCGCCACGAAAAGCTACTGCCAGTGGTGCCGGATTACACCGCGAGGAACGACGAGTCCGACGTGCTGTCGGCCGTCGTGAGCGTGCTGGCGCTCGAACGCCACTGCACGGTGGGGGCGATGGCCCGGACGTCCACCCGGTCCCGATGGTGCTCCACCAGCCCGAGCATGTCCCGAATCACGTCGTCGGTCAGCAGGTGGGGCTGCAGCCCGAGATCGAGCAACTTGGTGTTGGCGGCGTTGAAGTAGTGCTCTTCGTTCTCGACCCGGGGGTTGGCCAGGCCCTCGGCAATCTCCACCCGGCTCGGGCTGACCCGCTTGACCATCTCGGCCATGTCGCGTACCGAGAAGGACTCGGTGAACTGGTTGAAGACGCGGAACTCACCGCGGTTGGCCGGATTCTCGATGGCCAGGGTCACGCAGGCCAGGGTGTCGCGGATGTTGAGCATGCCCCGGGTCTGGCCACCGGCGCCGTAGACGGTCAGCGGGTGGCCGGTGACGGCTTGCACGCAGAAGCGGTTCAGGACCGTGCCGAACACGCCGTCGTAGTCGAAGCGAGTGGCCAGCACCGGGTCCAGGTCCGTCTCCTCCGTGGACTGCCCGTAGACGATCCCCTGGTTGAGGTCGGTGGCCCGCAGGCCCCAGATGCGACAGCCGAACATGATGTTGTGGCTGTCGTGCACCTTGGACAGGTGGTAGAAGGATCCGGGCTGCTTGGGGTAGGGCAGCACGTCGGTCCGCCCCTTGTGCGTGATCTCGATGAAGCCCTCTTCGATGTCGATGTTGGGGTAGCCGTACTCCCCCATCGTCCCGAGCTTGACGAGGTGGATGTCGGGATCGATCTCTTGAATCGCGTACATGACGTTCAGGTTCCCGACGACGTTGTTGACCTGCGTGTAGACCGCGTGCTCGCGATCGATCATCGAGTAGGGAGCCGAACGCTGCTCACCGAAGTGGACGATGGCGTCGGGCTTGGCCTCGGCCACCACGCTGTAGGTGAAGGCGGCGTCGGTCAGGTTTCCGACGCGGACGTTGACGGCGTGACCGGAGATCTGCTCCCACTTGGTCACCCGGTCCTGGAGCGAGGCAATGGGCACGAGGCTGTCGACACCCATTTCGCGGTCGTACTCACGCCGCACCATGTTGTCCACGACCGTCACCACGTGGCCGCGAGCGGACAGGTGCAGGGCAGTGGGCCAACCGAGGTAGCCGTCTCCTCCGAGAACGAGAATCTTCATCCCTCACCTTTGTTTTTCACTCAGGCTCCGCTTTTGTTACGGAGATATGTCAGTCCAGATCATCGTTCAAAAGTCTGTATGCAACCTGTGATGGGACTGTAAATAGCTTGAGCTAACCAAAATTTCTGCAAAGACTCGCCCAGGAAGCGTGATCAACTGTGATTTCGTGCGTGAATATCCGAGACACGCACAAAAAAAGCGTTGATCATTCGGACGGGTCCGAGCCGTCCCACCAGAGGGACCGGCGCAACCCGGAGGCCCGGGTGATCGGGCGTTCGACCGCGGCCCTGATCGGCTCCTCGGTGCCGACCAGGATGAGTCGCTCCTGGGCCCGCGTGACCGCCGTGTAGAGCAGCTCGCGGGTGAGGAGTCGGGAGCCGGCGCCCGGCAGCAGGAAGGCCACCGTGTGGAACTGCGAGCCCTGGCTCTTGTGCACGGTCATGGCGTAGACGGTGTCGACGGCGGCAAGCCTGGTCGGGCTGACCTGGGCGATGGTGTCGCCCCGCTCGAAGGCGGCGACCAGCCGCTCGTCGCCGGCGGCAACCACGACCCCGGTGTCGCCGTTGAAGAGCTGCAGCCCGTAATCGTTCTCCGTCACGATGAGCGGACGGCCCACGTACCAGTCCGCCCCGGTCGCGAACCCGAACCCCGCCACGTCGGCCCGCAGCCAGTTCTCGACGTGCTGCATCCATGCGGTGACGCCCTCTGGTCCACGCCGATGCGCGCACAGGAGCCGGAAGCGGCCCAGCGCCTCGATGGCCGCGTGGGCCTCGCCCGCCCGGGCCGCGTCGATCACGGCCCGACCCTCTGCCACGGCCAGGCGGCGTACGCCGCGGAGCGCCTCGAGCGCAGCGGGCTGGGCCGCATCGACGGGAATCCATTCCACGTTCGAGCCACCGCGCCCGAGGACGGCGAGTACGGCATCGGCGTCCCCCCGTTGGATGGCCTCGGCCAACTCGGCAATGGCGCCGCCGTAGCGGTGGACCCGACGCAGGACGACGATGCCGTCGCCCACCGGGGCCGGGTCGGCCACGTTCGGCGGCACGGTTTGGCCCGTGACCGCGGCCAGTTCGTCCCGGGCTGACTCGCCCATGCAGAGGCCCAGTGAGGCGGGGCCGACGATGTCGCCCAGCACGGCGCCGGCCTCCACCGAGGCCAGTTGCTCGGGGTCGCCCACCAGGATGAGCCGGGCTTCGGGCCGCACCGCCTCCAGCAGGCGGGCCATCATGGAGAGGGAGACCATCGAGGTCTCGTCGACCACGACCACGTCGTGCGGGAGCCGGTTCAACCGGTTGTGCCGGAAGCGGGTCCGGTTGCCCGGGTTGAAGCCGAGGAGCCGGTGCAAGGTCAGCCCGGTCAGGGCACCCAGCCGGTCCTTCACCCCATCGTCGACCGCCATGGTTCCCGCACCCGCCCGCACCGACTCTTCGAGACGGGCCGCCGCCTTGCCGGTCGGCGCGGCGAGGGCGACGAGAGGAGGCCGCCGGCCCGCCGCGGAGGCCTGTTCGTCGAGGAGAGCGAGCACACGGGCCACCGTGGTCGTCTTGCCGGTCCCCGGACCGCCGGCCACGACCGAGACCGGCCGGAGCACCGCCACGGCCGCCGCCATTCGTTGGAGGTCAGGCAGCGCGTCGTTCCCGTCGAAGAGGCGGGTCAGGCCCGAGGCGAGGAGGGTCAGATCCACGCCGCCCGCCGGTGTGGCGGCCCGCTCCCTCAGGTCGTTCGCCACCTGCTGCTCGTCGGTCCACAACCGATCGAGGTAGAGGGTCGAGCCCACGAGGTGCAGGGGGCGGTCGTCGCCCACGAGCGGACTCCCGGCCAGCGCGGCCAGCCACTGAGCGGGGTCGGGCCACGGCAGCCGGTCGAGGTCGTCCGGCGCGTCGGTGTCGGCGTCCGCCGTGGTCCGGACCGTTGCCAGGTCCACGCACACGTGCCCCAGGCGTGGGGCCCGGGCCGCCAGGGCAGCGGCAAGTGCGACCCGATCGTCGGTGACCGCACCCAGCCGGCCCAGGCGCCGCGCCACATGCACGTCCGACGTCGTGAGCACACCGGCGCGGTTGAACAGGTACAGCAAGCCCTCGGCGCCGAGAGCCAGCGCGGCGTCGAACGTGTCGGTTGCCTCGACGATCGTCACGGCGCGCCTCGGTCGAAGAGGTCGCTCAGTGCGGTCACCAGCGCGGCAGGCGGGCGCCACGACCAGATGCCGCAAGGCTGGTCGTCGAAGGTCGTCAGCTCCTCGGCGCTCATGCCGCGGACGAACAGGTAGAGCACGCCGGCCAGGTTGGCCTCGGGCTCGTACCCGGGCAGGCGCCAGCGCAGGTAGCGGTGCAGCGCGACCGAGTAGAGGACGGCCTGCAATGGGTAGTGGGCGGCCACCATCTCGGCTTGCAGCGCTTCGGGCCGGTAGTGCCACGCCGTGAGCGTTTCGTCGGGTTGACCCAACTTGTTCGTTTTGTAGTCGGCCAGGACAAAGCGGTCACCGGGCAGCCGGAACACCAGATCGAGGCTTCCGGTCAGATAGCCGCGCAGCATGGCGTGCAGGGAAGGATCGCGGAGCCGGCTCGCGTAGCGGGCCACGGGATCGTGCGCGGGGAGATGGGCTTCGAGCAGATCGGCCACGGCGCCCACGTGCAGCGTGGTGACCGGCGCGTCGCCACCTACGAGGGGGATCTCGAAGGTCAGCTCGTCCAAGCGGTCCCGGCGGGTGATGTCGCGCAGGGCGATTCCGTCCGCGAGAGGACCGAGCGGCGATGTGATGGCCCCGCACAACCCGGCCACAACGGCCTCCGTCCCACCCAGATCGACGTTGCGCCAGGTGGTCTCGCGCTCGAGGGCCTCGTCGACCGCCGAGGCCAGGTCGGGCGCCGCGAAGTCGAGTCGCTCAAAGACGCTGTGCACGACCGTCCCGACCAAGGCACCGCCCGGCATGTCGGCCAGACCCAGGGCCACCGCACGCGCCCCCTCGGCCAGGAGCGTCGGTGCCACTTCGTCGAGCACGGGGGGAGCGAGCAGCTCCTCGTCAGAGGTGAACCGCTGCTCGGGTTCGCTGCCGATGGCCGGTTGGTCGTGGGAGGCCGCCGTGATGCTCGAGTACGAGGCCCGTCGCCACTCGGTGTCGAGCGTGCGGTCGAAGCGCGCCGCCTCGAGCCTGGGCGGAGCGCCGCGATCGGTCTGCCACCGCACCGCGGGCGGTGCCCCCACCCGCTCGACCGCCACCCGAGGCCCGAGGGCGCGGGCAGCCGCCTCGACCTCGTCGTCGCTGCGCGCCGTGGCTCCATACGGCGGGACCAGCCCGTCGGGGTCCCGATCGAAGAGCAGCCGGGCCAGCGGAGAATGCTGGCTGTCCATGGCGCCGGCCCACCAGACGACGGCCTGGTGACAGGCCCGGGTCAGCGCGACGTAGAGCAAGCGGAGGTCCTCGCCCCGACCTTCCTCGAGTTCGAGCTTCTGGTGCTTGTTGAACTCATTGCCCTCGTGGGCCACGTCGATGGTCCGCCGGTTGGCCTGGGCCGGGTCGTGAAACACCGGCACTTCGGACATGGAGCCACGACCGTCCCAGGTCGCGGGGCAGTAGACGATGGGGAACTCCAGGCCCTTGCTGCGGTGGATGGTGATGACCTGGACCGCATCGGCATCGGACTCGAGCCGCCGAGCCCGCTCCTCGTTCTCGGTGTCGCGCGCCGCGTCGTGGATGCGCCGTCCCAGCCACGTCGCCATCGCCGTCGGGCCCAACCCCTCGGTCACGCCCGCCTCGTGGAGGAGCTGGGCGATGTGCCGGAGGTCGGTCATGAAGCGCTCCCCCGACGACCACTCGAGCACGCGCCGGGGGACGTCGCGCGCACTGCTCACGGTTTCGAACAGCGAAGCGATGCCCTGGTCGCGCAGGAGGGCCGCCCACTGGTGCAGGGACCAGTGCAGGTCCTCCCACGTCTCCTCCGGGGCCGACGCGACCTCCTCGGCCGTCCAGCCGACGAAGCACGTCAGAGCGACGAGCGAGGCCCGATCGCGGGCCGTCGGGCGCTCGAGCGCCTCGAGAAGCTGCAGCCACTCCCGGGCCGGCGCGGTGGAGAACACCGAGCCCGAGCCTCCGATGACCGCCGGCACACCAACCGCGTGCAACGCGTCACGCACCATGGTCGCGTGCGCGTTGGTCCGGACGAGGGCGGCGATGTGACCGGGATGCAGCGTCATGCGCTTGGCCTCGGTGCCGTCCCGGCGCCGGGTGACGATCTGCGGGCGCGCCTCGAGCATCTGCACCACGTCCGCGGCCAGGTCCCGGGCGATCAAGGCCCGGGCGTCGGGCGCCTTGGGTTGTGCCTTCTTGGCGGTGAGCGGGACGAGCCCGTCGCCGGCATGGAGGATGCGGAAGCGCAGCGGCGCCGGCTCGGGTGCGTCGACCAGGCGCGACTCCTGATGGGCGTCCGCGGCGCGGATCCGCCGATAGGCGATGTCGGCGTAGCCGAGCTGCGCCTCGGCGAAGAGCGCGTCATAGGCTTCGAGCAGGCCTTGGTCGCTCCGCCAGTTCACGTCCAGCGTCCACTCGGATTCGACCACCTTGTTGGCGTCGAGGTACGCGTGCACGTCGGCCCCGCGGAAGGCGTAGATGGCCTGCTTGGGATCGCCGATCAGCACCAGCGTCGCGTCGCCGCCTTGGCCAAACGCGCGGTGCATGATGTCCCACTGCACCGGGTCGGTGTCCTGGAACTCGTCGACCAGGACGACGTCGTAGCGTTCGCGCAGGCGGGCGCAGGCCACCGGGCCTCGCACGTCGTCGAGCAGGGTGCGACGCAGCCGGAGCAGGACGTCGTCGTAGGTCATGACTTTGAGCGCCTTCTTGCGACGCTCCATTTCCTCTCGCACCGCTTCGGCGAAGCGCCGGCGGATGGACGGCAGGTCCTGCTGCTGGGAGAGCGGGGGGACGATGTCCGCATCCGGATGGTTGAGCACGAACTTGGCGATCTCGAGAGCCTGCTTGCGGCTGAACTGGAGCGGGTTCGGCCGCGTGGCGAACTTGCGGAGATAGAGGTCGTCGACGACCTCCTCCATCAGATCGCTGACGTCCTCGACCAAGGTGACCTCCCGGTCGACGTCCCCCGCGGTCCCCAGCCCGTAGAGCACCTGGAGGCAGAACCCGTGCGTGGTCTCGATGGTCGCCGCGTCAAAGTCGGCGATCGCTTTGCCCAGACGCTCACGGCGGGCCTCGACCTCGGCCCGCTCCCCCTGGGCCAACAGGAGCACGACCTCGTCGTCTTCGTGGCCGCCCGCATCAGCGAGCCTGTCGACCAGACCGTCGAAGGCCTGCACCAGGCGGTCGCGCACCCGTTCGCGGAGCTCGCCCGTCGCCATCCGGGTGAAGGTGATGACCAGCAGCCGGTCGATGGGCAAGATGCCCTCGGCGACGTAGCGCGTGGTGAGGGCGGCGATGGTGAACGTCTTGCCGGTTCCCGCACTGGCCTGTAGGAGGGTCATCCCACTGGGTAAATCGCCGCAGACGTCGAAGGACTTCGGCTCCGGGTGGGGCCGCACCGGCGGCACCACCTCCCCCGAGCCGTTCACTGGTCCACCACCCGCTCGTGGTCCAGCAGAGCCCCCCACAGCCGATGCGCGTAGATCCCGAGTCGGGTCGTCTCACCCGGTTGCCACGGCGCCTCGTCCTGCAGGGGCCGGCCCGTCGACATGAGGAGGTCGTCGAAGGAGATCTCCTCGCCGAACACCAACGTGTGCTCGGGATCGCGGTCCTCCTGATCGAAGCTGAAGCCCGAGACCCAGGAGTTCCGGGCCGCCGCCACCGGGTCCCGACCCTCGGCCACGGCGTCGGCCCAGGCGGCCGAGGTCTTGCTGTAGAGCGGCAGCGGCTCGGTCATGCCCCGCTCGAAGAGGTCGACCAGCGCCTGCAGGTGGAGCTCTGCCTCGGCACGGCGATGCTCCGTGTCCGCGCCGAGCGCACCGATACGGGCGGTGGAAATCGTGAACCTCCTGTTCCGGCTGCGCCCGATGGTGCAGGCCTCGAATGGGCGGTCGGGGTAGCTCGCCGTCAGCGCCAGCAGACGGAGCCATGCGATGAGGCGCGGCGCAGGGCCGAGTTTCGAGTAGGTCACCGTGTGCACGACGTCGCCGCGCAACCCGGCCACCGTACCGACCAGGGTCAGCCCGCCGGGCAGCTCGACGTGCACGTCGAGCGATGACGGGGACACGGAGGCGCTGCTCTGGGCCGCCAGCACCAGCTCGTCGAGCGAGTCGGTGATGTCCTCGAGCAGCGCGTCGGCCAGCCGCCCCGGCGGCAGACCGCCCCGAGCCACCTCGGCAGTCAGGCACGACTCCTGCCTCGCTCCCTCGAGTTGCGCCTGCAGGACACGGTCGGCCACCTGCCACCGGTCGAGGGCGTCGAGCTCAATGGGGATCGCATCTTCGAAGTCCCTCGTCTTGCTGCGCAACGACACCGTGAGCCGCTCGCGCAGGAAGGCCCGGACCGGGTGACGCAGGAAGCGCTCCAGCTGGTCCAAGCCGATGGAATCCCCTTCGTAGGGCGGCAGCGGGTTCGCCAGGAACGACACACGGTGCCGGCGCGGGGCCAGCGCGGCCTCGGCCCCAGCCAGGTTCAGGGCGTCGAAGCTCCACGGTCGGCCGGCAACCAGGACGCCGGATTCGAAGTTCCGCGGGTCGAACGGTTGGAGCGGGTGCGCCACCACGATGTCGTCTCGAGCCCGACCCGTCGCCCCGCGCACCGTGTGGTCGATGACATCGAGCAGCTCGCCGACCGGCACGGCCGGCGGCCGGTGCAGGTTGGAGCGCTCGTCACGACCCGAGTAGGTGAGGATGAGGTGGTCGCGGGCGGCGAGGAGGGCGTCGAGCAGCAACTGGCGATCCTCACTGCGCACGTCGCGATCACCGACCCGCGGCGAGAGGGTCGTCAAGTCGTCGCCGTCGCGCTCGATGTGACGGGGGAAGCTCCCGTCGTCCAGCCCGAGCAGGCACACGACCCGGTGGGGAATCGACCGCATCGGCACCAGCGTGCAGACAGTGAGGTGCCCGGTGCAGAAGTTCGCCCGGGTCGGCTTGCCCTTGAGGCGGTCGGTCATCACGGAACGCACGTCGTCACAGGTGAGGTCCACCGGACTCACGACCTCGTCGACGGTGGCCTGGCCCACCAGCTCGTCGAGGAGCGTGGTCAGCTGGGCCCGCTGCCACGCATCGCGGGGCGAGGTGGCGGTCAGTGAGTCCGAGATGCGGGCCAGGGTGTCGGCCCAGCCCTTGACGTCGCGCCTGCCACCGAAAGAATCGAGCGCATTTTGCAGCCGCTCGAGGAACTCGGCCACGCGGCCGGCCAGCTCGATGTCGCTGGTGTCCACGTCGTCCAGGGGAAGCGCGCCGCCGAAGAGCCGCTGCCCTTCGTCGGCCATCGTCACGCCGAGAAGCACCCGGTCCAGCCCGGCCTGCCAGGTATTGGCCTCGAGGTCGGCCAGCTGGAACGATCCCCTGTGCTCGGCGTCGAAGCCCCAGCGCACGAAGGCCCCGTCCACCCATTCCTCGAGGCGGAACAGGTCCTCGTCACTGAAGCGGAAGCGCCGTCGCACCGGCTCGCGCCCGGCCAGGTCGAGGACCTCGGTGGCCGTAATGCGTGCGGTCGCCAGCTCGAGCACCTCCGCCAACACCCCCATCACCGGATTGGTCTGGCGCAGGGAGCGGTCGGCCAACCGGACCTCGAGCGAGCGCGACGTGTCGGTGCGCTCGTCGTGCAGATCATGGCCGCCGAATGTGGCCTGGATCAGCGGCGCGAAATTTTCGATGTCGGGACACATGACGATGATGTCCCGGGGTTCGAGCGTGGGATCGTCCTCGAGCAGATGCAAGATGGCGTCGCGCAGCACCTCGACTTGGCGTCCGCGCCCGTGACACGAGTGCACGCGGATGCTCTCGTCCTCAGGGTCGAGCGTCGGCCGAGGATCGGCGCCGCCGGCCACAGCCGCGCCGGCACCAATCGGACTGCGGTCGAAACGCACATCCTCCTGGAGCCGGCGCAAGAGCGAGCGGTGGTCACCCGAGGGCGAGACGGGGTCTCCCTCCGCATCCCGATCGGAGCTCGCGCCCGCATCGCCGTCACGCACGGTGTCCCCGTGGGCGATCGCACCCCCGAGCACCAGTTGCATCTCCCGGCTGTCCCGTCCCCACGAAGCGAGCAGCGGGTTGCGTGGTGCGCTCGCCGTCGGATCCTGGCTGCGAGCGACGAACCGGGAGCTCGGACCGGTCTGCTCCGAGAGGCGTTCCCAGAGCACGGGTGACGGGTGGAGGAGAAAGAGGTGGACGTCGCGCCCCGCCGCCACCGCGTCGAGCACGTCGAGATAACTCGCAGGCAGCCGGGTCAGGCCGAACAGCGACAGACGCGGTGGAAGCTCGAGCAGGTCCGGCTCGACCCGCAGTTGTTCGCAGGCCGCCAGGAGCCGCTCGGCCGGGCTGGGTCGACCGATCCGTTCCCGCAAGAGTCGCCACAACTGGGCCTGCCAGAAAGCGTCGCCGCCGGACTCTGCGGCCCCGTCGCCCTCTTCACGACCACCGCCGCCCTCGGCCCACGCCTGCAACATGGCCGGCCGGTGCACGGAGTAGCGGTCGAAGAGATCGGCCACGTGGCGGATGCTCGAGAAGCGCTTCGACTCCGCCACCGTCTCGGAGTTCCTGATGTGCTGGGCGAGCGGCGCGAGCCAGGGATCGTCGAAATGCTCCTCGACCACCTCGATGAGCGGCCACACCGCCCGCTCGGGCAACCAGGGGTCGGCCTTGGGATCGGTGCCCGAGGCCAGGGCCAGCGCGCTCGAGACCAGGGTCCCCGGAAACGGGAAATCGATGTTGGCGCACACCCCGTCGTGCGCGCCCGGGCTGGCCCCCAAGGTCGACGACAGGCGCTGGGTCAGCCAACGCTCGATGCCGCGGGTGGGCACCGAGACGACCTCGGGGGTCATCGGGTCGTCGAGAGGGACGGTCACCAGGTCGGCCAGCATCGACACCAGCGTGTCGGTCCGATCGGAGCGGTGGACGTGGAGCACCCCGGCAGAGTACGTCGCGGGTGTCGCCCGGCGGCCGGTCGGGTACCGGCGCAGCGTGCGGGCTCGGAAGGTCAGGCCGGCGTGCCGGCGCTGGCGCCCCCCTCGGGCAGCGACCAGATGGTCGAGTCTCCGATCTCGTCCTCGTCGTCGATGAGCTCGACCGCCTGCAAGTGCCGGGGCGACGTCTCGATCAGTGCCAGCTCCTGGATCTGTGCCGAGGCGCCGTCGAGGACGCCGAGCCCGGGCAGCTTGCGTGCCGTGACCAGCACACGCGACTCGAGCGAGCCGACGGCACGGTTGTAGGCCTCAACACTCGAAGCCAGGCTCTTCTGGAGCGACTGCATGTGCCCGGTCCAGATGCGCAACCGCTCATAGAGCTCCGCCCCCAGCTCCTTCACCTCACGCGCGTTGGCCGCCAGCGTGTCCTGGCGCCACGACAGCGCAATGGTGCGCAGCGCGGCCACGAGTGTGTTGGGGGTGGCCAGCACGACCCGCTTGTTCAGCGCGAAGTCCTGCAGCGTCGCGTCGGCCTCGCAGGCGGCGGCCAGCAGTGGTTCGCCCGGGATGAACGCGATCACGAACTCCGGCGAGCCGTCGTACTGCTTCCAGTACTCCTTCTTGGCCAGCTGCTCGACGTGGGTGCGCAGCTGGCGGCCGTGCTTGGTCAGGAAGCCCTTGCGATCATCCTCGTTCTGGGCCTCGGTGAAGTGGAGGAAGGCGTCGAGCGGCACCTTCGAGTCGATGACGACCTCACCGCCGCCCGGTAGGTGCACCACCATGTCGGGACGCAGCAATCCGGTCTCCGAGGTGGTGGACTGCTGCTCGTCGAAATCGACGTGTTCGAGCATGCCCGCAGCCTCGACGGAACGTCGCAAGGTCATTTCGCCCCAGCGACCCCGGGTCTGGGGCGAGCGCAGCGCGGTGACCAGGTTGTGCGTCTCCTGCTGCAAGCGCTCGTGACCCTCGCGTAGCGCGGCAACCCGCTCGTTCAGCGTCGAGTAGGCGTTCTGGCGCTGTCGCTCCATGTCCTGGACACCCTGCTCGTAGCGGGCCAGGGTCTCGCGGAAGGGTTGCAGCAGCTGCTCGATCGCGTCCTGGCGCTGTGTCAGATCACCCTGCGCGGCCGTGCGCGCCTGGCCCAACCGGGTGTCGGCCAGGGTCAGGAACTGCTGACTGGTCCGGGCCAGCGCCTCGTCGGAGAGGCGGGAGAACGTGCCCTCGAGCAGGCGCTGAGCGGCCTCGGCCCGGGCTTCTGCCTCTCCCTCGTGGCCGCGCAGCACGCGCAGTTCGTTCTCGAGCACGGCCCGCGCGGTCTCGGCATCGTGCGCGACGGCGGTGACGCCGGCCAGGCGCCGGTCCTGTTCGGCGACGAAGGCCTGCGCTTCGGTCAGGCGTTGCTGCGCATCGGAGAGGCGACCGCTCACGACCCGCGCCTCGCTGGAGACACGGGCGTTCCGCACGAGAGCCCACGCAATGCCGATGGCAAGCCCCACGGCCAGCCCGATGACGACGCCGATGATCATGAAAGCCAAGGTAACGAGGGGGTGTATCAGGTGTGGGGATGGTCTTCGACCTGGTCACACCGTGTCTTCGCGCTGGCCGACTCCCACTCGCGGACCGTTCCCGAGCCCGGGTCGTGCCCCGATATTCAGGTCCGACCACGGGCGGTAGCGTGACGACATGGCGTTCCGGCTCGGGGCAGGCACGAAGCCTGCCAAGATGCGCACGAACGGTGCGACACAGGCAGAGGTCGATGAGGTCGTCGACACCGAGCCCGATGAGCAGCCCCAGCTCCAGGTCGGCCCGCTCGCCATGGAGCAACCGCTCTGGCCGCCCACGGTGCCCGAGCCCCATGAGATCGACCGCCTCTTCGCCCAGGTGTTCGCGCTGGTGGGCGAGGGCATCGCCGGCGCCACCCATGCACTGCTGACCGGCGACCGCGATGCGGCCAAGCTCCTCGTCCAACGCGACGAGGTCGTGGACAAGTTGATCGGGCAGGTCCTCAACACGGTGCAGGAGCAGCTCGTGCACGGCGACACGACGCCCGACGAGCGACGCGAGTACGTGGCCATCTTGCGCATGCTCCCCGACCTCGAGCGCAACGGTGACCTGGCCGAGCACATCGCCCGCCGGGCCGCGCGTGGCCTCGGCGCCGAGATGTCGGCTCGCAGCCGCGGCCTGGTCGAGCGCATGGGCGAGGTGGCGACCACCATCTGGCGCGAGACGTCGGACGCCTTCGCCGAACGCTCACCCGAGGCGGCCACCGCCATCGACGACATCGACGACGAGCTGGACGACCTTCACGTCACACTGACGGCCGAACTGGTGGCCGGCACCATGTCACTGCCCGTCGCCATCGAGCTGGCGATGGTGGCCCGCTTCTACGAGCGCTTCGGCGACCACGCCGTGAACCTGGCCCGGCGCCTGGCGTCGCTCGTCACGGGCAGCCCCGAGCCCGTCTCGCCCGGCCCCGACTGAGTGAGCGACGCCCGTCGTCGGGTGGTGGAGCGAGTGGCGGCATCACCCCTCGGCTGGCATGGGGTACTCCCCCGGCCTGCGCAGCACCCACTGACGGAAGGTCCGGCGACTGTCCTCGTATTCTTGTCGTCGCTGGCCGAGTGGTATTCCGACCTGGAGGCACGCGATGGGATACAGGGCAAGAGTGGAACTCGTTCTCGACTGTGCAGAACCCAAAAGGCTCGGTGCGTTCTGGCGCGAAGCGCTCTACTACCGCGACTACTACTCCGATGCGAACTTGGCTGTACTCGTTCCAAAGGAAGGCCGGATCGATTCACCGCTTCTCCTTCAGTGCGTACCCGAACCCAAAGCCGGGAAGAACCGCATGCACCTCGACATTGTGGTTGACGACATCGAAGCCGAGGTCGAACGGCTGCACGAACTCGGCGCTCGGCGCATCGACGAAGGCGTGCAGAGCTTCGGGGGAACCCAGTGGGTCAGAATGTCGGACCCCGAGCAGAACGAGTTCTGCGTCTCTACCGGCATCGAATGGTAGAGGGTGGATCCTGCGGACCCCTTGCTGAGTCCGTGCACCACCTGGTCTCGAGGTCGACGCCCAGCCATTCGCCCGAACGTGTTCGAGGTGACGAGCCGCCTATCTCCGGGACGCCGCAGTGGCTCCCCACCGCTACTGGGGCAGCCCCCTACCGCTCACGAGTAGAGGGCTTTAGCGTTCCCATGGAGCCAATCTCTGAGTGGAATCCGGACTCCACGCTGAGATTGGCGGCAATCCCGGTGGGGTATCCGAGGCTGGTGCCGATGAGATCGACCATCGTTGGCGGATACCGTCGGCGAGCATGGTGACCGAATCGACGACACTCATGACATCGGTATCGAGCTCGATGTCGTAGCGGACACCACGGTGTACGGATGCGGCCTGCTTGCGAGCTATGCCTGGTGGCCGATCACCCCGCTCCTGCTCTCTCATTGCCGTCGTGTTCGGATCACAGTGCACGGCGACCCAGCACACCGGGAGATCGCCCAGAGCTTCGTCCCAGCGGCGCTGGTCCTCGCTGCCATCGAGCAAGACCTCGTCAAGGATCACGTCGATTCCGCTGGAGACGAGGCTGGCGATGGCTCGCCGAAATCCCGCATACAGCCTCATGAACTCGGCCCCGCGCTGAATCTCGCCGTCGATGATCTGGATACCACCCGGGTCACCGACCATCTCGGCCGGCAGTGCCCACATCAGTTGGTCGATTCCCAAGAGGAGCCATGGGCCGTCGAGGCTGGACTGGAGCTTCCGGGCCAGCGTCGTCTTTCCAGCGCTCGATCCACCGTTGAGAGCAAGCAGGTGCCCAGAGGGCATATCTCCGCCCATGACGTTGTGTGACGCTAGTTCTCGGCGGAGAGCCGCCCGCGCCTCCTCGCGGTGTTGTAGGCGTCTGCTCGATCTCGCTACTGCACGAGGCGGCCGCTTCTGTGCATTTCGGCCTAGGTTCGCGTCATGACGGCGTTCATCAAATACGTGACATTCGACTGTGCTGACCCACGAGCGCTCTCGGCTTTCTGGTCAGAGGTCACCGGCTACCAATCCGTAGCCGAAGGGGATGACTTCGCGGCTCTGGCTGCACCGGACCACCGAGGCGTACGGGGGATCTTGTTCTGGCGCGTTCCTGAACCAAGAACTGCGAAGAGCCGAATGCACGTCGATCTGGCAACCAAGAACCCGGAGGACGAGATCGTGCGCCTCGTCGCTCTGGGCGCCACGAAGGTCGAGTTCCGAGAGGGCAACGGAAGTAGCTGGACGGTCATGCTCGACCCTGAGGGCAACGAGTTCTGCATAGGGTGAACCGCCCCCGCGCCCTCCAGCCACGCGTCACTGCGAACAGGGACAGTTCGGTGGAGTGCCGGCGCTGAGGAGTTGGGCGGTGCTGACTCGCTCACACGCTCAGTGAATGGCACCAGCCGTGCTCAGTCGTCTGTTGGCTCCTCCACCGCTCCTGGGGGGAGCGTGCCCGTAGCGGCCTCCCAGCCAAAGGCGGCGAGACGGGCACTCACAACCTTGGCGATGCCGAGTCCGACGCCGGCCGCGGCAGCCCACAGCACGGCGTCCGGCCACGAGAACTGGGGGTTGGCCGGGTCGAACGGCGTGACGGGGGCAGTGTCCTTACGGACGATCTGATACGCGCCCCGAATGAGCCTTCGGGCCAACAGCCCAGCCAACAAGCCGGTGGCAACGGAGACCAACTTCCACTTCCGCTCACGGCTGATCATGTAGGGCGCCCCTGTCGCATTGTGAGAGCCCATTATGTACCTCGTCGATCCTGCGTCGAGAATCAAGAAGACGAATCGCCGGAATCGCCACCCGCTCCCGGCGCACTCGGGCAGATTCCCTATGCGGCGGCAATCCAGCTGACACCGATGATCTGGGCGCCGCCGTGCACGCCGACGACGGCACCCAACGTGCCGATCCGAATGGCATCTCGGGGAAAGTTGGGAGCGATGAGATCGAGGAACTGGTCGACGTCAGGTGCGCCACCATGCATCACCGCCACGTGATCGATCAGCCCGGCTGCGCCCATGCGTTCATAGAGCATCTGTAGGGCCCTTTTGCGAGTCCGAGCCTTTCCGGCTTCGTGGACGACGCCACCGGTGAGGTCGATCACCGGCTTGATCGACAGCAGTGACCCCACCATTGCCGTAGCGCCACCAATCCGCCCACCCTTCTTCAGGTTCTCCAAGGTGTTCAGAGCCGCGAGCACGTGCGTGCGAGGGATGAGGTCGCTGACTCGACGCAAAACTGTGCCAATGTCGGCCCCCTCGTCGGCTACTTTGGCGGCTTCAATCACCAGAGTGCCGAGCCCGCTTGACACCGTCCGGCTGTCGATGACATGGACGACAATCCGCCCCTCGACCGCGGTGGCGGCCGTGAGGGCTGACTGAAATGTGGTTGACAAGTCGCTCGAGATGGTGAGGCACATCACTGCCTCCGCGTCAGCGTCTCTTGCGTTGCGAAAGGCCTGTTCAAACGCACCGGGCGACGGGCAGGCCGTCTGGGGGAGCTCTTCGGTGTTCGCCATTCGGTGGTAGAAGTCTTCGACGCTGAGGTCCTGGCGGTCGGTAAATTCTTCGCTCCCAAATCGGATCGTGAGGGGAACGATCTCGATATTGAACCGGTTGATGTCGTCCTGTTCCAAGTCGCAGGAGCTGTCGGTGACCACGAAGACACCAGGCATGAGAGCCTCCTCCTCTTTAGGGTCTTCACCATTCTGATGCCCCGAGTAAGGCCGCCCGTCAACCCCCACCGTGACGAATATCCGACAGCTCCCCGTCAGAGAGTCTCAGTTCCGGCTTCTCGGCGACCCCAAGGACGTCGTCGCCTTCATGCTCTCTGACGAGATGGGACGCCGGCTCGTGGAGGGCAGGGACCCGACGCGGTGCAGGCCGCTACCGCGGCCGCCCTCGAAGCGCTGCGACCGCAGCTTCGACATGGCAGCGAGTTTCAACGGCATCTGGAAGGGGTGCGAGGTTGCCTTGAGCGAAGCTCATCGGGTGCTGGTGCCCAGCGGTCGGCTGGGGCTGACCTTCTGGGGACGATATGACCACCTCGGCCTTGCCCTACCTTCCTCAAGGTCATCGAGTTGTCTCCACCAGATCGTGGGACAGCCAGCATGGAGCAGGGAGACACAGGACGCGAAGGCGTCGTGGAGGACATGCTGGCCGCAACGGGTTTCGCGTTGGTCGAGCGTGGGACGGTTGACGTCGTGAACGAGTGGCCTGATGTCGGAACGGCGGTCCGCGCTCTGGCAGCCGCAGGGCCGTCTTTCCCAGCGATCGAAGCGGTCGGCTACGTGGCGTTCTGTGAGGCCTTGCGTGAGGTCTTCTCGCCGCTATGCGATCAGGATGTGGGCCTCCGGACTACTTCTGAATTCGGGTGGATTACCGCCGAGGCCGCGTGACACTGTAGCCATTCGGGGCCGATGGTGACTCACTGTCGAGTCGAGCGACTGCACCCCCAGCTCGTTGTGTCCCCGGCACCGTGTGAGCGGGTATCAGTCCCCGACGACGAACAAGCGCCACGTGCCTGGCAGGCCTTTGAGCTCGTGCTCGCCGCGGTCGACGAAATGGAGATCTGACCCGACAACGAGGTCGACCACGGTACGGGACACCAGTACTTCTCCAGGCTGAGCCTTGGTCTGAACACGTTGAGCAAGATGCACGGCGATTCCCGCCACGTCGTCACCGCGCCGCTCGACTTCTCCTGTGTGCAGGCCTATGCGGACATCGATGCCCAGTTGACGGAGAGCATCTCGAATGGCGAGCGCACATTGTACGGCCCGGGCAGGCCCGTCAAACGTGGCGAGCACCCCATCGCCCGTTCGCTTGACCAGATGACCTCCGTATCGCGTCAGCTGGCGATCAATCGCCCGATCATGCTGTTCGAGCCGGGCGGTCCAAACCCGATCACCGAGTGCAGTCGCCTGCTCTGTCGAACCCACGATGTCGGAAATGAGCACCGTGGCCAGGAATCGATCACTCGGGGCCATTTGCCGTGTCCCGGTGAGGAACTCCTCGATTTCCCCGGCAAGGTCCGCGGTGCTCGCCCACGGGACGTGGTCAGCCGTGTCCAACTCCACGTAACGGGCCCCGGCGATGTGTTCGGCGAGGTAGCGGCCGTTGCCAACTCGGCAGAATCGGTTCTCGCGTGCATGGAGGACGAGTGTCGGCACTCGCAGGCCCTCGAGGACGGGCCGCAAATCCGTCTCCGCTGCTCGCCACACGCCACGGGCCGTCGCCGGGCTCGCGCCCCGACGCCCCGCTCTGCGCCACCACGCGGCGAAACTGGCATCTGAGATCATGCTCGGAGCCATAAGAGGGAGGTCATCGCCGGTCGCCGATCGTGGTTCGATGAGCGATTCCCTGAATCGCTCCAACACCGAATCGGGCACTCCAAAGGGGTAGTCGTCGCAACGGGTGAGGCGGGCATAGCCGTTCACCAGCACGAGCGCACGAACTCGCTCCGGATGCGTGGCCGCCAGGAGGAGGGCGGCGAGTGCTCCGAAGTGGACGCCAAGCACTGCGACGTTTTCGGCCCCTAGATCGTCCAACACGGCCAGGGCGTCACCTGCCCACTGGTCCACTGTCGGGGGATCAGACGAGCCCAAAGGGTCCGACAGGCCAATACCCCTCAGGTCGAATCGAACCAGCCGCGAAAAGGAGCTCAGTTTGTCCACGTATGCCTGCCAGCGCGGCTGTTCGGCCGCAGCATCTATCGAAAAGTTCGTGCCGTTGGCGATCTCGATGAGAGTGAGGGGTCCACCTCCTTCGACCTGATATGCGATGTGAAGGCCATCAGTCGATGTGGCGTAGCGGGTCTCTGACGCTCGGTCCACCTGACCATTTGAGCAGGGCTCAAGCGAGGGTGCGTAGAGCGCCCACGCATCGCCAGATCCGGTGCGGCTCGACGCCCCACACAACGCCCCAGGTGCCGGTATGCGACAGGGGTCAGGCCGGTCCCCGCAGGCGGACCCATGGCGTTGTCGTGAATGTCTCGAGTGCTGCAAACTGGGGAAAGGCTGCAGTCCGGGAGGGAGCGTGCTCATGAACCGCAGCGACGTCAACCCTTGGGAGTGGTCAAAGGCCTTCGGTTTCTCTCAGGCCGTCGAGGTGAGCGCAGCCAGTCGGTTCCTTGTGTGCTCCGGTCAGACGGCGATGGGGGCTGATGGCTCACCTCCCGAGGAAACCGACATGGGTACTCAGGTGCGCAAGGCCTTCGACAACCTGCAGGCGGTGCTCGAGGCCGCCGGCATGAGCGCAGCCGATGTGATCCGCATCAACTACTACACGACCGACGTCGACGAACTCATAGAGGTCCTGGGTCCGTTGGCTGGAGCGTTCCTCGGGAGCAATCTCCCTGCTTCCACTCTCCTCGGGGTGTCACGGCTCGCCTTCCCCCAGCTCAAGATCGAGGTCGAAGCGGTGGCCGCCCTTTAGCGACATCTCCTGGCTCAAGAACTCGTTCTTCCGTGACGCAGTGACGCAGTGACGCAGTGACCGTAAGAGGGCCAAGCAGCCGGCACGTTCTGGGGCACTCAGTCCCCGCTCATCTCGCTCTACGGATCGACGGTCGAATCGGACTTACGGCGTCGTGACGGTCGGACCTTCAGAAACTGCATCGATCCAGAACTGGTCCTCGGCGTGCTGGTCGAGCGAGGCCTCCCAGAACTCAGTGACTTGGGTGCCGTTGACGTGGAACACATGGACCGTCGGTCGGACGAAGCGGACACCATCATGCTCGATGGTCCCGGTCACCAGCGAGACAACGTGATCGTCGTCTCCTGTCACCGAGTGGATCTCAAACCCGCCGTCGGCACTCTCACTCAGGGCGGCTACCTGCGCCAGGTAGCCGAAGACCTCGGTCTTGCCGACGTAGGTACCAGAGAGCGGATGGCGACCGGGTACGTGGAACACCACGTCGTCGGTCACCAACTGGTCGATCACCTCGATGTCGGCTGCGGCGTAAGCCGACTGGAGCCGACGGATCACCTTCACATTGTCTTCGGCCTTCATGCCCGGAACATCCTCCTTCAGCAAAGACTGGATTCCAGCTGTCCGGATTCTTCCAGCTGTTTCCGGATTCCAGCTGTCCGGATTCCAGCTGCCTACGTGTGACCATTCGGCCACGAGCCCAGATCTATGCGGTACGCCCACCGGCGGCGGTTTGCAGAGCAAGGACGGCCGACAGAGGTCGCACCATGTCGGTGATTCGCCATATCTTGCCGTCCTCATCGATCTGCACACGGTGGATCCACTCGCAGTCCCGTCCCGCGAGCGCACCGTCGAAGCAGAGAATCGCTTCGTTCTCGCCGTGGGCAACAGATACGAAGTGAGGGGCACTGGCGACCGTGGCCAGGAAGTCAAACACAGAGGCGACGACATCCCGGCCCTCGAAAGGTGCACGCGGTATCGGGCTGTACAGCTGAACGTCCTCTCTCATGAGGACGACGGCGGCGGGAGTGTCGAGAGCCTCGATCGCGTGTTGGAAGCGAGTGGCAGTTTCCCGCACGACGTCAGCATCCACCATGTCAGACGTCCCCCATCATCGCCGGTGCTGATCAGTATGCCCCTTCTGGACCGGATCCGCTCCCGTCCGCCAGTGGCGGCGAGGACATGGAACTTCTTGGCCGTGTCCTAACCCCGAATACCCGGGGCATATCAGGGTCGGCGGGGCTAGGCGCGGAGATCGCGGAGTGCTTCGGCGATCTGCACCACGTTGAGCGCGGCGCCCTTGCGCAGGTTGTCGCCGGCGACGAAGAAGGCCAGTGAGTTGGAACCACCCTGGGCCCGCCGGATGCGGCCGACATAGGACACATCGCGGCCGGCTGCCATCAGCGGCGTCGGAATGTCGACCAGCTCGACCCCCGGCGCGGCGCGCAGGACCTCGCTGGCTCGCTCCGGGGTGATCGGGCGTTCGAACTCGGCCACCACAGAGGCGGAGTGCCCCGTGAAGACCGGCACCCGCACGCAGGTGGCCGTGACTGCGAGGTCGGGCAGGCCGAGGATCTTGCGCGATTCGTTGCAGTACTTCTGTTCCTCGTCCGTCTCGAGCGAGCCGTCGTCGACGATCTTGAACTGGAGCGGGATCACGTTGTGGGCGATCGGGACCGGGTAGACGGACGGCGGCGGGAAGTCGACCGCCGAGCCGTCGAAGGTGAGGTCGGCGGCGCGGTCCGCCGTCTTGGCCAGCTGCTCGGAGAGCTCGCGTACCGCATTGATGCCGCCGCCCGACACCGCTTGATACGAGGACACGATCAGGCGCGTCAGCCCTGCCTCGTCGTGCAGGGGCTTGAACACCGGGATGGCCACCATGGTGGTGCAGTTCGGGTTGGCCACGATGCCCTTGGGGATCGAGGCCAGCGCGTCGGCGTTGGCCTCGGGCACGACGAGCGGCACGTCGGGGTCGAGGCGCCAGGCCGACGAGTTGTCGATGACGGTGGCGCCGGCCGCGGCCAGGCGGGGGGCGAGCTGGCGCGACACCGAGGCGGGCGCGCTGCACAGGGCGAGGTCGATGCCCGAGAGGTCCGTCTTCTCCGCATCCTCGACCACGATGTCCTGGTCGCCCCAGGGCAGCGTCGAGCCGGCCGAGCGGGCCGAAGCCAGGTACCGCATGGAGGTGACGGGGAAGTTGCGCTCGACCAGGATCGAGCGCAGGACCACGCCGACCTGACCGGTCGCTCCCACGATGGCGATGCGCATCGCCGAATTCTACGAGATGGTGGCCGGGCCCGATTCCGCCTGGTCGTCGTCGTGGTCGTGGCAGGTCGGGCAGGTCGGGCAGGTCGTGGAGGTCGGGCAGGGCCACGATGGTGCCGGCGCCCCCCGACCCGCGCTGCCAGACGCCGGCGAGGGTGCTCAGCACGTGGTCGGCCGCGGCGAACTCGCCCAGGTGGCTCTCGCCGGGCCGGACCACGAACTCGACGTCGGGCAGCAGCGAGGCGGCCCGGTAGGCCTGGTCGATGGGCACGAAGGGGTCGGCGTCGCCGTGCCACCAGTACACGGGCACGCCGACGTCGGCCAGGCGGAAACCCCAGGGGCGCCCGAAGAGGATGAGGTCGTTGATGACGGCCTGGCAGTGGCGACGGGTGCCGCGCACGAGGTCGTCGATGATCATCGACTGGATGTCGGGGTCGCCCAGCACGCGCTGGTCCCCCGGCGGCAAGATGCGGGCGAAGGCCTCGAGGGCGAAGCGGGCGACGGGCGTGGCCACCCGGACCAGGCCGGTCAGCCCCAGGCCCATCGGCCAGCGGATGAGGCGCAGCGTCTCGTTCCACTGGCGGGTCAGGGCGACCAGGCCCTCGGCCAGTTCCTCGTCGTCGACCGTCGGCACCACCGAGCCCATCACGGCGACGGCCACCACCCGCGAGGGCAGGTCGTGCGCGCAGGCCAGCGCGTAGGGGCCGCCGCCCGAGAGGCCGACCACCATGAAGCGGTCGTGACCCAGGCGGTCGGCCACGATGGCGACGTCGTCACTCATATCTCGCAGCTGCGGGTACGTGTGGTCGGTCGAGTCCCCGACGCCGGGACGTTCGAGGCAGACGACGCGGAGGCCGAGGCGCTCGGCGGCCCGCCGTCCCACGAGTGGGACCTGGCGCCGCGCGCCCGGGGTGCCGTGGAACCAGAGGACGAGCGGACCGGCGGGGTCACCGAACTCGGCGTAGCCGAGCCGTCGGCCGTCGGGCAGGGGTATGGAGCCCTCGATCTGGGGCGGTGGGCAGGGCGCAACGCCGAAGACGGGGATCACCGAGGACGAATCTAGCGAGACGCCCGTTCGGGTCCGCGCTTGCCGGCGGCGGCCGTCAGACTTCGAGCGGTCGCCGCCCCTCGAGGGCCCGGCCCAAGGTGAGCTCGTCGGCGTACTCGAGGTCGCCGCCCACCGGAAGGCCGCTGGCCAGGCGGGACACGATGATGCCCCGGGGCAACAGCTCCTTGGCCACCAACATGGCGGTGGCCTCCCCCTCGATGGTCGGGTTGGTGCAGACGATGGCCTCGCGGATGACCCCCTCGTCCACCCGGGTCAGCAACTCGGTCAGGCGCAGCTGCTCGCGCCCGATGCCGTCGAGCGGGCTCAACGCGCCACCGAGCACGTGGTAGCGGCCCTTGAAGCCGGTGCGCTCGACGGCGACGATGTCGCGCGGATCCTCGACGACGCAGAGCACTTCGGGGTCGCGTCGGTCGTCACTGCACACCAGGCAGAGCGCGCCGGACTCGGCCACGTTGAAGCAGACGGCGCACAGGGTGGTGCGCTCCTTCACGGCGATGATGGCGTCGGCCAGCCGGCGCGCTTCCTCCGACGGCACCTTGAGCATGTGGAAGGCGATGCGCTGCGCCGACTTGGGCCCGATCCCGGGCAGCCGGCCGAGCTCGTCGATCAACGAGCGCAGCGGTCCGGTGTACATGGTCAGCCCGCCACCTCGCTGGCGCCGGGGAAGGCCTGGAGCAGGCGGGCCTCGGCCTCCTTGGCCTGATCACCCGGATCCGGTGCCGGCGCGGCGAACGCCGACGGGTCGTAGTCGTCCTCGGGCTCGTAGGCCCGGGCGTCGCCGCCCGTCGGCGGCCGGGGCCGGCGCAGCCGGCGGGCCCGCACCCGGGGCGCCTCCACTCCCAGTCGTACCTCCGCCTCCACTTCCAGTCGTGCCTCCGCTGCCGCTGCCTCGCCTGCCGCCACCGCTCGCCACCGCTACCGCTACCGCTACCGCTACCGCCCGAGGAAGTCGCGTCCTCGTCCACGTCGAGCACCAGCCGGACCGGCGTGCCGAAGTGTTCGCGTAGCTTGCCCTCGACCGTGGCCGTCATCTCGGCGCAGCGGTCACGGTGGGCGGCGTTGGGCAGCGCAAAGTGCGCTCCGCCGTCGGCGTCGACCGAGACGAAGCGGCCGGCGCTGTAGAGCGCCTTGGCCCGTGCCGGCAGCCCGCGCAGAATGCTGTCGCCCCAGGCCTCGGTCAGGTCGTCGCGGTCGACCGGGACAGGCGCAGCCGACGGGGCAGCCGAGGCCGACGGTTCCACCGGCGACGGCTCGGCCACTTCGGCGACTGCGGTCTCGACCGGTGCCGCCGGGGCGGGTGCGGCCGCTGCGGCGGCGGCCTTGCTCCGCTTCAGCGCCCCGAGCGACGGGCGCGTGCCCACCTCCGCCGCGGGCTCCGCCTCGGCTGGCGACGTGGCAGGCGCAGGCGCAGACGCAGGCGCAGGCGCGACGGGCGCGGGCGCGACAACAGGCGGACGTCCGCCCCCATCGGCCCCACCACCGACGCCCGACCCTTCAGGGGACCCCGCCCCCGGCGGCCCAGGCCGAGGGAAGGCCGGCGCCCCGGCCACCGACCGCTCGAGCACCGCCACCCGCTCCGACAACGCCTCCATCCCCGAGTCCAGATCGGGACGCACGGCGCGCACCAGCGCGATCTCCAACACCACCTGCGCGTCGGGCGCCTCGCGCATGTCGATCAGGGCCTGCCCCAGGATCTCGATACTGCGCACGACCCTCGGCAGCCCCATCGCCTCGGCCAGCCCCGTGTAGCGGTCCCGCTCGGGCCCGGCCACCGCGCACAGGTCGGGTGCCAGCGCGGCCAGGAACACCTGGCGCAGGTCGTCGATGAGCTCGGTGGCCAGCGGCTGGGCCCCCCAGCCGCCCGAGAGCAGCGCGGAGACCGCCACCAGGACGTCGGGGGCCGACCTGGCGGCCAGGGGATCGATCACCTGGGAGAGCTCGGGACGGGCGGCCTCCGAGGACCCGGCGGCCACCACCTGGTCCAGGGCGGAGAGGGCGTCCCGGGCCGAACCCCGGGCCCGGCGCACGGCGGCCGAGACCGCGGTCTCGTCGAGCCCGAGCCCGGCCGAGTCGTTGACCGACTCGAGCAGACCGGTCAGTGTCTCCGCGCCGAGGAGCCGGAATTCGAGATGCTGGGTCCGACTGCGGATGGTGGGCGGCACCTTCTGGGGGTCGGTGGTGGCCAGCACGAACACGACATGCGCCGGCGGCTCCTCCAACGTCTTGAGGAGCGCGTTGGCCGCCGCCGTCGAGAGCATGTGCACCTCGTCGACGATGTAGATCTTCCAGCGGCCCGGCGTGCCCAGGCCGGCGTGGGCCACCAGGTCGCGCATGGCGTCGACGCCGTTGTTGGACGCCGCATCGAGCTCGTGCACGTCCATGGAGCTGCCCGCGGTGATCTCCGTGCACGAGGTGCACACGCCGCACGGCTCACCGTCGACCGGCGCCTCGCAGTTGAGCGCCTTGGCCAGGATGCGGGCCGACGACGTCTTTCCCGTCCCCCGCGGCCCGCTGAAGAGATAGGCGTGCGAGACCCGGCCGTCGCGCACCGCGCTCTGCAGCGCGCGCACGACGTGGTCCTGACCGCGCAGCTCGCTGAACCGGCCCGGCCGGTAGCGCCGGTAGAGAGAGACGAACGGGGCGGCGGCCATGTCGGCCGAGCCTACCCACGGGCTCGGACAGCACGTCCCGGTGCTCGGTACGGCGGCCAGGTTGACTACGGCACCCGACCAGACCCGCTGAGAGCTGCTGCCTTCCGACCCTGACTCGATTCACGAGCGGCCGTTGCGCAGGACCCGGCCACCGCACCGAACATCGGGACTGTGCGCGCTCCACGCTAGTGGGTGACGCCGCCCCGGTTCCCCCGGACCCGTTCCGGCGGGCTGACGACCGGCGGCCCGAGTAGGCGGTCAGACGACCGAACCCCGAGGCGGTCAGACGACGAGGACGCCGTAGGCGGTCAGACGACGAGGACGGCGCAGTCGGCCTGGTCCATGACCGCCTGGTCGAGCCCCGAGAGCCGGCGGTCCTCGCCGTGGCGGCCACAGCCGACGACGATGAGGTCGGCCTGCTCCTCGGCCGCCACCTTGGTGATGGCCCGGGCCGGGTCGGCCAGCACCGGATGGGTGGTGACCCGGACCTGCGCCGCACCCGCCCGGGCCCGCACCTGGCTGAGCACCCAGTCGGCCCGGCCGGCGCCGGCCTCGGTGTAGCGGAACTCCTCGGGGAGGTGGGGCGCCGGCCCCTCCTTCGGCGCCAGGGCGGCGACGACGTGGAGCGTCCCGCCCGAGGCCTGGACCAGATCGAGGGCGCGGTGCACCGCCCTGGTGGCGCCCTCGCTGTCGGTGGCGCCGACGACGACGTGCTCAAACACCGGCGAACCGTCCCTTGTGGGACAGGCCGACCCGCTCGGCCGAGAACGGGTCGACATCGAGGGCCTGATCGGCTCTGCCGGTGGTTGCCTCGCCCCAGGCGACCGGAGCCAGCAGCACGGGCACCTCGGTGGCCTGGGCCACGAGGCTGCGCAGGTTCGGGGCCAGCCGGTGCCGGGCCAGGCGGGCGCGGGACAGGCCGAGCACGATCACGTCGGCGCCGTCGTCCTCGGCCGCGTGGGCGATCTCGGTGGCCAGGGTGTGGCTGCGGGCGCCCGCGGTGGGGCCGCTCACCGTGCATGCCGTGGCGTTGCGCCCGTTGCGGGCGATCTCGCTCAGCCGTCCGGCCCGCCGGCGGGCCCTGGCCTCGGTGACGTGCAGCGTGGCCACGCCGGCGCCGAATTGCCGGGACAGGCCGGTGGCGAAGGAGGCGGCCGCCCGGGCCTCGCCGCTCTCGTCGATCACCAACAACACGCGGCGGAATCCCGTTGCCCCGGTCGTGCTCTGCCCGTCGTTCATAGCTCGTCCTCCATCGCCAACCGCCGCTGCCGGTTTCCGGAAGGTTACACGAGAGTGAACAGAAAGGAAGCGTCAGGTGAACCAAAGGTTTCCCACGGGTGACGGACCTGGCCCGAGTTGGCGACGGCGCCGCAGGTCAGGGGGTCGGAACCGGGCCACCGAGGGCCGCCCGGCGAATCGGCCGATCCGGGCGTGGCGGGGCCATTAGCCTGACCAGGCTGCAGTACCAGGAGGAGTGCGAGAGCGGCCGAATCGGCACGACTGGAAATCGTGTGTCGGGCAACCGACCGTGGGTTCAAATCCCACCTCCTCCGCCAGGCGGGCTTTCCCGAAAGAAAGCTCGATCGGTCGGGTTCGCGGGCACGTGAGCGGGTCGGTGGCCGGACTGTGGCCTCGGCTCTGGACCGGGCGTCGGCACCTGTCCCTCCATACTGGGGCATCGCAGCTCCGGATCCACCCGCCGCACTGACCGACGAGGACGCCATGGCCCTGGCCCTGGCCGAGGCGCGCCGCGCCGCCGAGGCCGGCGAGGTGCCGGTCGGCGCGGTGGCGGTGGTCGACGGGCGGGTGGTGGCGGCCCGGCACAACGAGCGCGAGGCCAGCAACGACCCGACGGCCCACGCCGAGATGCTCGCCCTGCGCGACGCGGCGGCGCACCTGGGCGACTGGCGCCTGAGCGAGGTCACCCTCGTCGTGACGCTCGAGCCCTGCCCCATGTGTGCCGGGGCCCTGGTGGCGGCCCGGGTCGGCCGCCTCGTCTACGGCGCCGTCGACCCCCGGGCCGGGGCGTGCGGGACCCTCTACAACCTGTGCGTGGACCCCCGACTCAACCACGAGCTCCCGGTGACCTCGGGCGTGGCCGCCGAGGAGTGCAGCACCCTCCTGACCTCGTTCTTCGCGGGGAAACGGGCCGAGCGGACGGCGCCCGAAACCGGCGGAACGGGTGGGAGCGACTAGTCTCTCCTCCGGAGGAGTGCGAGAGCGGCCGAATCGGACGGTCTCGAAAACCGTTGTGTCTTCTGGGCACCGTGGGTTCAAATCCCACCTCCTCCGCTCTGGGCCCGGAAGGCCCTCGCATTCAGGCGAAATGCGATGAACAGTGGCAGGGCCCCACGTCCTGCCTGCAGCAGCGTCTGGTCGTCCCCTCGACCGGAAAGGAGTGAACCGTGGCACGCGCACGTTCCACATTCGGAAAATTGCAGCGCGATCAAGCCAAGAAGGATCGGGCCAAGGCAAAGATGGACGACCGTCTGGCGCGCCGGGAGGACAAAGCGGCGGCGGACGACGCCCCGAGCGGCCCATCGGCCGACAACATCGACCAGACCCGGCTCCTCGAGGAGTTCGCAGCACTGCACGAGGACCTGGCCGAAGGCCGCATCTCCCTGGACGACTTCGAGCTCCGTCAAGAGGAGCTCCGGGCCAAGCTCGTCGTCTGAGCGCGGCCGGCGCCCCGGCCCCCCGGGGGCACGGGCCGGCCTCAGGCGACCATCAGGTCCGCGGCGCGTCGCGCCCTTCGAGCCAGCGACGGAAGCCGGCCGCGTTGGAGTGGACGCCGTTCATGATGTCGAGCTTCTCCTTGTGGGAGGGATCGATGTCGCCCAGGAGCGGATCGAAGCGGGCGGCCAGCGCATCGGCGATGTCGCCGCCCTCGCGGTAGGCCGACTCGGCCGTCTCCGCCCACAGGGTCAGCGTCTCCTCCGCCTCGGCCAGCAACTCCTCGGGCTGCTCGAGCAGCCCGTAGTGAGCCAGGGCGATCGCGCTCGGCCGGCGGGTCGCGAATTTGTGCAGCGAGGTCAAGGCCTGGTCGAGGTCGAAGTCGGGCGGGGGCGTGGCCGGACGCAGGACGCCGCCGTCGGGCAGCTTCACGCCCACGGCGTCGCCGGCGAAGAGCACGCCGCTGAGCGAGTCGTGCAGCCCGAGATGGTGCTTGGCATGGCCCGGTGAGTCCACTGCGGTGAGGGTGCGCTCGGGACCGACGTCGATCTCCTCGCCGTCATGGAGGACGTGCAGGCGTTCGGGCGGCGTCGGGTCGAGGCGCCCGTAGAGCGAATCGAGCAGGGGGCCGTAGACGCGGGAGGCCGAGTCGATGAGCCGGGTCGGGTCGGCCAGGTGGCGCGCCCCCTTCTCGTGGACGTAGACGGTGGCCCCCGGAAAGGCGCGGGCCACGTCACCCACCCCTCCGGCGTGATCGAGGTGGATGTGGGTGAGGGCGATCCCGGCCAGCTCGCCCGGACCCACACCGATCTGGTCCAGCGCGGCCAGCAGCACCGGGACCGACGACTGGCTTCCCGTCTCGATGAGGACGGGCGCCGTGCCTTCGACGAGATACCCCGCCGTCACCCGTTCCCAGCCACCGAGCAGAGTGTCGATCTCGAGGACGCCCTGAGCGATGGCCCGAGGAGGCGGCACGGCGGGCCGGGCGTCGCCGCTCTCGGGATCGTGCACGTGGAGTCCCGCGTCGCCATGACGGTGCGTGTGCCCGCCGTGCGAGTGCGTCCCGCTCAACGCGGCGCTCCGGCCCGGCGCTTCACGTTGACCCGGCCGATCCGGTTCATTCGTGCGATCACTGGTGCGGTGACCGGCTTGTTGTCGAGCCCGGGTCCTTGCTCACCGGCCGGGACGAGCGGGTCCGCCCCGCTGAGACGGAAGGCCGAGTTGATGAGCGACACGTGGGAGAAGGCTTGGGGGAAGTTCCCCACCATGCGCCCCTCGTAGGCGTCGTACTCCTCGGCCAGCAGGCCGAGGTCGTTGCGCAGGGCCAGCAGACGCTCGAAGATCTCCTGGGCCTCGTCGTTGCGCCCGATCATGTGGAGACAGTCGACGAGCCAGAAGGAGCAGGCCAGGAAGGCGCCCTCCCGACCCTGCAGGCCGTCCACCGCGCCGTCGTCGCTCGTGCGGTAGCGCAACACGAAGCCGTGGTCCATGAGCTCGCGCTGGACCGCCTCGATCGTGCCGATCACTCGCTTGTCGGTCGGGGGCAGGAAGCCGACCAGCGGGATCATGAGGGCGCTGGCGTCGAGCAGGTCACAGTCGTAGTACTGGGTGAAGGAGTCGATCTTCTCGTTGTAACCCTTGTCGCACACCTCGTTGAAGATGTCGTCGCGCAGGGAGCGCCACTTGTCGAGTGGGCCCCCGAGCTCGGGCCACTCCTCGAGGGTGCGTACGGCCCGGTCGACCGCCACCCACGCCATGACCTTGGAGTGGGTGAATTGCCGGCGCGGCCCGCGCACCTCCCAAATGCCGTCGTCGGGCTCGCGCCACCCTTTCTCGACGAACTCGATCAGTTTGGTCTGGAGGCTCCAGGCCGACCGGCTGTGCACGCCCTCGGCGTGGGCCGACGAGTAGAGCGCCGACATGACCTCGCCGTACACGTCGAGCTGGTACTGCTCCGAGGCGGCGTTGCCGATGCGCACCGGGACGGAGTTCTCGTAGCCGGGCAGCCAGTCGGCCTCCCACTCGTCCAATCGGCGCTCACCGGCCGCTCCGTACATGATCTGCAACTTGGCCACGTCGCCCGCCACCGCGCGCATCAACCAGTCCCGCCAGGCCATGGCCTCGGCGTAGTAGCCGCCCCGCATGAGCGATTCGAGGGTGAGCGTGGCGTCGCGCAGCCAGCAGAATCGGTAGTCCCAGTTGCGATTGCCGCCGAGCGCCTCGGGAAGCGACGTGGTCGGCGCGGCGACGATGCCACCGGTCGGCTCGTAGGTGAGCGCCTTGAGCGTGATGAGCGAGCGCACCACTGCGTCGCGATAGGGGCCGGTGTAGCAGCAGAGCGCGGCCCACTCGGTCCAGTAGGCCTCGGTCAGGTGCACGGCGTAGTGGCTGTCGAGAGGCGGCGGCGGCTCTTCGTGCGAGGGATACCAGACGAGGGTGAAGGGATAGCGCTGACCCTCGGTCACCGTGAAGTCGGCGATGGAGCTCAGGTCCTTGCCGACGACTTCCACCCGGTGCCACAGGGCCAGTGAGTCCGGGCCGGCCGTCAAGCGGGTCAATCCGTCGTGGGTGGTGACCCAGGGCACGACCTCGCCGTAGTCGAAGCGCACGACGAGGTCCATGCGCATGTCCACACTGCCGCTGACGCCCTCGATGGAGCGCACGAGGTGAGGGTGCTCGTCGCGCACCGGCATGCAGTCGGTGATGCGGACCGTCCCCGTCGGTGTGTCGAACTCGGTCTCGAGGACGAGCGTGTCGGGGCGGTACCAGCGTCGAGTGGCCACGATGTCCTTGGCCCCACCAGCGGGGGCCAAACGCCAGTACCCGTGCTGTTCCTCGCCCAAGAGGCGCGAGAAGCACGAGGGCGAGTCGAAGTGGGGCAGGCACAGCCAATCGATGGAACCGTCCAGTCCGACCAGGGCCCCTGTCTGCAGATCGCCGATGAGGGCATAGTCCTCGATGCGCTGGCTCATGTGCTCATTCTTGCCTCACCCGGAGATGCAGGGCCCCGTGCCCACTGCAGCATGGCGCGTCTCGGCGAGCTGGAGTCGGGTGAGCACGCCCGGTGAGGCGAGGGCGTAGCCCACGTCGGGATAGACGGTCGAACGCGAGAACACGACCCCGATGACCTGGCCACCGGGCCCCAGCAGGGGTCCGCCCGAGTTGCCCGGCAGGACCGTGGCGCCCAGGGCGTAGACACTTCTGGTCACCGAGTTGTCGTTGTAGATGTCCTTCCCCACGGCCGTGATCTCCTCGGTCACACCGGCCGGCCCGATGCTCAGACCCCCGTCCTCGGGGTAGCCGAGGATGGCCGCCTGGGTCCCCCGGTCCACCACGTTCGGACTGAGCGCCAGTGCGGGACCGAGCGGCGCGCTGGTGCGCAGGATGGCCAGGTCGAATTCGGGGTCGAAGTAGACCGGCGTCGCGCTGTACTCGTTGTTGCCCACCAACACCTGGGTGTCGCCGGCTCTCTCGCCGGCCACCACGTGCGCGTTGGTCGCCACGAGACCTTTGCCCACGACGAAGCCCGATCCTTCCTGTTCGTTGCTACAGGCCGCGCCGAGGATCTTGACGGTCGAGAAGACGGCTGGATCGGCGAGGACTCGCGTCTCGGCGTCGGTCGGGGCGGACACGGTCGGCGACGAGGGAGGGGTGAGCGTCGAGAAGACCTGCGGGAAGCCTTGGTCGTTGAGGAATTTCTGCAGGTCACCGAAGACCGAGGGGGCCTGGGGGAGGATGTTGTCGATGGAGTGGAGGATGTCCGAGCGGTTCACGGCGGCATCGAGCGAGGTGAAGCGGCTGTTGGGCGAGGAGACGACCGCGGCCACCAGCCAGACGGAGAACAGCACGGCCACGACGGCGACGCCCACACCCAGAGCGGCGTCCACCTGGCCCAGATGGTGCCGGCGCAGGCTGACGTTGGAATAGGTTCCGAGCACCCGCCCCACGTAGCCGAGGCCACTTGCGGTCATCAGAATGAGCCCGACGATGAGGAGCGACCGCGTCAGGTCGTCATGGGTGGTGTGCAGCAGCGGCACCCAGACGAGCGCGCCCAGGAGGAAGCCGAGCCAGAACCCGCCAAAGGTGAGGATCTGGACCAGCGCTCCCAACCGCAGCCCATGGACGGCGGCGAGCAGCAACAACCCGACGATCAGGAGATCCACCCAGTCCACCATCCGAGGGTAGCGAACCATGTCGATAAAAAAGCGGCCCCCACCGCTATTGTCATCGCGCCGTGCCCCCACGCTCCGTGCCCGCACACCGGCGTGTTAGGCCACGTGTTGGCGGTCTGGTCAGCCTTCTCGCCGCGGTGGCGCTGACTGTGTCGGCCTGTACCTCCCAGCGCATCGCGCCCGGACCTGCCGCCGTGTTGGGCCAGCCGAACGGCATCCCCCTGGTGAAGGGGCAGCCGGCCCCCGGGCAGGTGGGCCAGCTCGGTGCCGTCGCCTGCGCCAGCGTCGAGCGGTGCTGGGCCGTCGGGGTGCCCGGACCCAACCCCACGCCGGCCGGGGACGCCACCGTGATCGTCGCCACCACGAACGGAGGCGCGACCTGGATCCCCCAGACCGTGGCCGGCGGCGCCACGCCCGAGCTCAGCGGCGTCGCCTGCCCCACCAAGGTCGACTGCGTGGCCGTCGGGACCAACGGCTCGTCGAGCGGTGTGGCCGTGGTCACCCACGACGGCGGGGACCACTGGGCGTCCGCCACCACGCCGCCGGGGGCCCTTGCGGTCCAGAGCGTGGACTGCATCGGGCTGGCCGGGTGCACGGCGCTCGTGAGCAATGGGACCGCCGTGTGGTCGGCCCGCACCACCGACTTCGGGCAGACGTGGACCCAGATGGGGAACCTCCCGTCGTCGTTCGTCACGGCCGGCGCGCTGTTCTGTGTGTCCGGCGGTGCCTGCCTGGTGCCGGGGTACGTGCCCACCAGCGCGGGCCACGGGCAGGGGGCGCTGGCGCTGAGCCGCGACGGCGGCCAGACGTGGACCAGTGCATCGGTGCCCGCCGGGACGGGCGTCCTGCAGGCGGTCGAGTGCCCGAGCACGTCACTCTGCCTGGCCTCGGGGTCCACTTCCACCACGGTCAGCGACGTGGCCGCCGCCCAGGGCCTGTTGTTGCGCAGCGCCGACGGGGGATCGACGTGGTCGGTCGCGACGGCACCGCCGGTCGACGACGGCTACGGCATGGCCTGCCCCTCAGCCCAACTCTGCGCCCTCGTCGGTGCCAACTGGGAGGGCAACCCGGCCGTCGCCGCGGGTGCGGTGGCCCAGAGTCGCGACGGGGGCAGCGAGTTCTCCCTCTCTCCGGCGGCCTACACCCCGATCACCCTCACCGCCGTCGCCTGCCCGAGCACGGCCGCCTGCGTGGCGGTGGGAGGCAACGTGGTGGCGCGGATCACCCTGGTCCAGCCGCGGCCGGCTCACAAGCGTTCGACCACCACCTGAACCTCCGATCCGGGCGGGGCTGGCGGCTTCGCGCCGTGGCATCCACCGCGTACGGCGCTGTTCTCATTGCGTCCCCGAGGGGGTTCGCCGGCGCCAGGATCCCCAGCCCAGGGGGTCCGACCCCCGTACTATCGGAGATGCCGGACGGCAACAGCTTTCGCTGGGTCGGGACCCGGGGGGCTCCCGCCGCCAGAGCATGGAGGACCGCGATGCCCAAGACCTGTCCCCAGTGTCAACGCGAAACCTCAGACGACGCGAACCACTGCCCGAACTGCGGGGCGGCTCTGAGCGCCGACGCGACGACGGCGCAGGCCGCAGCGCCCCCGGGTACGCCGCCCCAAAGTGCGCCGCCGCAAAGTGCGCCGGCTCAGTCCGCGCCGGCGGGTCCGGCTGTCGCATCGGGCGGGTTGCCGCCCTTCGCGTTCGACCTGGCCAAGCTGACCTTGGCCGACATGATCGCCGCCGTGGCGTCATTCGTCCTGCTGGTGTCGCTCTTCCTCTCTTGGTTCGGGATCACGATCATCGGCATCCACCTCACGGCGAGCGGCATCTCGGCGCACGGGTGGCTCTGGATCGTGTTCATCCTCTGCCTGGCCATCCTGGCCTACCTGGTCTGCGTCGCCGGCTGGGGCAACCTGCCGTTCGCCCCGCAGGTACCTCATCTCCCGGCGATGATCGCGGCCACCGTGGTGAACCTCGTCATCGTCTTCTTCGGCTTCATCGACAAGCCGAGCGCGTCGGGAGTCGGTTGGGAGTTCGGTGCGGTCCTGGCCCTGATCGCGGCGGTGGTGGCGGTCGTGGCCTACGCCATTCCGCAGTTGCGGGCCAGGACAATGAGATAGGACGGCACGGTCAGCCGCGCCACGTTGGCTCGACACACGAAGCCCGGGCTCCCCGGAGTGCGGGCTTCGTCAATTCGTTGGAGAACGGCTCGGTGACGGTGACTGTTTGGTGGTGACTGCTCGGCGGTGACTGTTCGGCGGTGACGCTGATCAGCTGCGGACGGCAGCCAGGAGCAGACCGGGAATCTTGGCTGCCGACGGATCGGCCTCGAAGGCCACGAAGCGGCGCATGACCTCATAGGAGTCGCGTGCGGTGGCGAACCAGGGCGGCTTGGGGCGGGAGCGGAACGGCGCGCGCACGACGGACTTCTGCGGCCGGTCGAACATGGCGGCGTTGCCCACCACCCCGCAGCCGGACTGGATGTCGGTGCGCGGGTGACCCGGGTAGGCGCCCCAGGTCGTGCAGCCCAGGGCGAAGGACACGCCGTGCCAGACGTTGAACCCGATGGAGCCGTAGCGCAGGTCGCTGATCGCCCGCTCCACCGCATCGCTCACGTCGGGCAGCTTCATGGAGGAAGGGCTGGCCAGGATGGTGCAGCCGAGCGTGCCCCACACGACGTCGTTGCAGAAGGCCACGGCGGCATCGACGAAGGCCGCCGGATCCGGGGCGGTCAGCGCGGTCTCGGCCACCTCCCCGAAGAACGACTCCACGTTGAAGCAGATGTCGTCGGTGTGGCCGGGCGCCACGTTGCGGATGAAGGTCCAGGGCAGCGCGTCGGCCGGGCCCCGGCCGAGCTCCTCGGCTTCGGGATGGGCGGCCACGAAGGTGTCGTGGCGAGCCCGTGCCCCCGGGTAGTAGGCCCGGCGGGTCGTGATCTCGGCGAGCGCCTGGGTCAGCGCGCCGAGGAAGGCATCGCGCTGGGGCCAGGCGGCGTGGGTCACGACGAGGCGGGCCGAGATGCAGTTGAAGCCGGCGTTGTTGACCAGCATGGTGGCCACGTGCTCGGCCTGATAGCGCAGATCGGCCACCGACCACTTGCCCGGAACGACGATGACCGGCGACACGTTGCCGAGCTCGGCGCTCACCGGTTTGTCGAGCACGGGCTCGTCGGCTGCCTTGCGCCGGGCGCCCTCGGGGCCGGTGCCGAAGACGACGGCGTCGTAGGTCTTGTCGGAGCCGGTGATGTGCACCACATCGATGCGGGGGTGCCCGGTCAGGTACTCGCCCACGTCGGCGCCGCCGTCGACGATGCGCAGGACGCCCGCCTCGACCAGCGCGGCCAGGGCGCGGTTCCAATGCGGCACCAAGTAGTCGTTGACCGGGTTGGCCTTCAGCACGACGACCTGGCCCTCGACGAAGAGCTTGGACAGCGCGTCGCGCGGGCCGAGGGAGGCCACGTTGCCGGCGGCGAGCACCAGCGCGGTGCCGGTGTGCCCCGCGGGGTCGGCGTAGGCGGCGGCCTGACCGGCGACGAGGGAGGCGCGGGTGACGCCGGGCTGCATGATGACCTCGGCGGTGGTCTGCGCGAAGGTCACCTTGTCGAAGGTGTTGGCCGGGAGCACCTGGACGCGCAGGCGGCCGTCGGCAGTCTCGCGGATGGGTCCGGGGAGGTCGGGCTTGCCGTTCTTGGCGATGGCGCGCAGCGCGTCACGGAAGAGGCGGGCCATGCGCACGAAGGTGCCGATGCCGGCGAAGAGCTCCTCGCCGGCTTCCGTCGATCCCGGCGTGAGACCCTTGGCGGCACAGGCGGCGGCCAACCAGTCACCTTGAGCGGCGAGCGTGTCCACGATGACGCGCGACAGGAGGTCCGCCCTGGCCGCGGCGTCCGTCTTGGCCCAGCCTGGGGCGTGATCGGCGACGAGGGCGACAACCTCGTCGAGCGCGGCGACATCGAGGCGGGGTGTCGTCCGGGTGCCGGGTGCCCCCTCACTCTGGGCGGGCTGGTCGCCCGTCGGTGCGACCGCCCCCCGGGTCGTGATGGCCATCGGCCCCCAGCGTACCGATTCGCCCTGCTCCTGGGTCCGCCCTTAGGAGACCCGGGGCAGCACCTCTTGCGCCAGCAGCTCGAGGTGCTCGAGGTCGTGCAGGTCGAGCACCTGGAGGTAGACGGTCTCGGCACCGATCCCGGCGAAGGCCTCGATGCGAGCCACCACCTCGTCCGGCGTCCCGGCGGCACCGTTGGCCCGCAGCTCGTCGGCCTTGCGCCCGATCCGGGCGGCGCGGCGCTCGATCTCCTTCTCGTCGCGGCCGCAGCAGACGACCTGGGCGGCGGAGAGGTGGAGCGTCAACGGATCGCGTCCGCGTTCCTCACAGGCGGCCCGCACGCGGACGTACTGGGCCTCGGTGTCGGCCAGCGAGGAGAACGGCAGGTTGAATTCGTTGGCGTACGTAGCGGCCAGCCGGGGCGTGCGCTTGGCCCCACCGCCGCCCACGATGAGGCGAGGATGCGGGCGCTGGACCGGCTTGGGCAGGGCCGGACTGTCCTTGAGGTGGAAGTGGTGGCCGTCGAAGCTGAACTTCTCGTCCTCGGGCGTGCCCCACAACCCGGTCAGGATGGCGAAGGTCTCCTCGAGCCGCTCGAAGCGCTCGCCCAGTGGCGGGAACTCGAAGCCGTAGGCCGCGTGCTCGGCGTCGTACCAGCCGGCGCCGAGACCGAGCTCGACGCGGCCGCCGGACATGGCGTCCACCTGCGCCACCTCGATGGCCAGGAGGCCGGGCGCGCGGAAGGTGGCGCTGGTCACGAGGGTGCCCAGCCGGATCCGATCGGTCTCGCGGGCGATGGCGCCGAGCGTCAGCCAGGCGTCGGTCGGACCGGGCAACCCGTCGCCACCCATGGTGAGGAAGTGGTCGGAGCGGAAGAAGGCATCGAAGCCGGCGGCTTCGGCCGCCTGGGCCACGCTGAGGAGAGTGTCGTAGGACGCGCCCTGCTGGGGTTCGACGAAGATTCGGAGCTTCACGCCGGTCAAGGTAGCCGGGCTCTGCGGGCCGCCGCCCGGAGAACGGCGCGGGCGTGCGGCGGCCCGGCGGGGCAGACTGCGCTGCCATGGACATCGGTGTGATCTTCCCCCAGACAGAGTTGGGCCACGACCTGGGCGCGGTGCGCGCCGTGGGGCAGGCCGTGGCCGACCTGGGCTTCAGGCACTTCGCGGCCTACGACCACGTGCTCGGGGCGGACGTGGCCGTGCACGGTGACATCGGGGGGCCCTACACCATCGACGATCCGTTCCGCGAGCCGCTGACGATGTTCGCCTACCTGGCCGGCTTCACCAACCTGGCCTTCGCCACCTCCATCCTCATCGGGCCCCAGCGCCAGACCGCGCTCCTGGCCAAACAGGCGGCCGAGGTCGACATCGTGAGCGGGGGCACGTTCCGGCTCGGACTCGGCGTCGGTTGGAACAAGGTCGAGTACGACGCGCTGGGCATGCCCTTCGAGAAGCGGGGTCAGATTCTCGAGGAGCAGATCGCGGTCCTGCGTGCCTTGTGGACGGAGCGCAACGTGACGTTCGAAGGGCGCTTCCATCGCATTGAGGCGGCGGGCATCGCGCCCCGGCCGGTGCAGCAACCCATCCCGATCTGGATCGGCGCCTTCGAGCCGGCCGCCCTGCGGCGGGTGGGCCGGCTGGCCGACGGCTGGTTCCCCATGGCCCGGCCCCGGGGTGGTTTGGAGGAAGCCCTCGAGCACGTGCACGCCGGAGCGGCCGAGGTCGGACGGGACCTCTCGAACTTCCAGTTCGAGGGCCGCCTCGAGTACGCGGGCCGCGACCTCGAGCGCATGGCCGAACACGCGCGGCGCTGGGGCGAGGCGGGGGCGACGCATCTCTCGGTCAACACCATGCACTCGGGCCTGGCCGACGCCGACGCACACATCGGCGCGCTCACCGAGGTGGCCGGCGCGCTGCTCTGAGCGCTGGCCCCCCGAGGGCGGGTCGGGAATCGGGAGGGTGGGCCGATTTCGGCACCTGGGCTTTGACAGGATGTTGAGATGACCGACCAGAGCGGCTACCCGGGCGCGCCACCGGGCTGGTACCCGGATCCGGCGGGTGGGCCGGGACAGCGCTGGTGGGACGGGTATGCGTGGACGGAATCGACCGTGTTGCCCCAGCTTCCGCCACCGCCGCCATGGGCCGGTGCGTCGCCGCCCCAAGGTCCGGCCACCGCCGTTGCACCCTGGGCAGAAGCTTCACAACGATTGGCGACGGTCACCACGGCCAACCTGGTGGACAACGAGCTGCGACTGGCTCCGCTGGCCCGCTTCGCCGTCGTGCTGCCCACGGTCTACTACCTGGTCAACCTGATCGAGAACCGGATCAACGCCCAGCAGCTGCGCAACGCCGGCCATCAATTCCACCTGGATTTCCACGACGCCGAAGTGGGGAAGAAGGCGCCGGCCTATCACGGTGTCGCTCCCAGTTACGGCGCGCTCTTCTTCCTCCTCGTCGTGCTCACAGGAATTGCGGTCGTTGTCGCCTGCGTCTGGCAGCACCGGGCCGCGTCGGCCGGCCGAGCGCTGGGCATCCCCGCTCGGTATTCGCCCGCCTGGGGAGTCGGCGCCTGGTTCGTTCCCATCGCCAACTTTTGGATTCCCTACGGCGCCATCCGCGACTGCCTCCCGCCGGATGACCCACGACGCGGACGCGTCCTGCAATGGTGGATCGCCTGGTTGATCGCAGCCACCTTGAGCTCGTCCGCCGGCATCCTCGCCCTGTTCTCGACGGGCGCGGCGCTCGGCGTCTCCATCCCCGCCGCCGTCGCGTGCATCGCCGTGATCGCCTGGGCGCCCGGGATCGTGCAGGCTGTGGCGACGGCCCATCGCGACGCCATGGCGGCCACCCGGGAGTCGGACGTCCTCACCGGCTGAATTCGCGCCGGATACGCGGCCTGAACCGGGCCTGAGACGCCCCAAACCGCTACAAAGTGTTCACCTGGAGATTGCACGGCGGTTCCCCGCAATTCACCTCGCCTCGCTACGGTCCAGCTAGTGGCTGATGCAGATCCCACCCAGAGTCGTACCGAACCGGTTCGGACTGCCCACAAGTCCGCCATAGAAGAGTCCTTGCGCTCCCTCGACCCGGACGCCACCCGACCGGAGCACGTCATGGAGTCGAAGGATCTGTCGCTCGGCTTCTCCGGCCGCATCGTGTTGTCCGACGTCAACGTCTCGCTGCGGCGCGGCACGATCACCGCGCTCATCGGTCCGACCGGCTCCGGGAAATCGACATTCCTGCGCACGCTCAATCGCATGAACGACCGGGTACCCGGCTTCACGCGCCAGGGGGACGTGACGTGCGACGACCTGAGTCTCTGGGCGCCGAGCGTCGACCTGCTCACCCTGCGGCGCCGCATCGGCATGGTTTTCCAGCGCCCCAATCCGTTCCCGATGTCGATCAAGGACAACGTCGTCGCCGGCGTGAAGGCCCATCGCATCGCCAAGGGCAAGCAGCTCGACGTCGTGTGCGAGCGACGCCTGACCGAGGTGGGCTTATGGGACGCAGTGAAGTACCGCCTCAATGATTCTCCCTTCCGACTTTCTGGTGGCCAGCAACAGCTGCTCTGCCTGGCGCGTGCGCTGGCCGTCGGCCCAGAGGTGCTCCTGCTGGACGAACCCACCTCATCGCTGGACCCGATCACCACGGAAGTCATCGAGGCACTCATCAGGACGCTGACACCGGCGCTCAGCCTCATCGTCGTGACCCACAACCTGGGCCAAGCGAAGCGCATCTCGGACGAGACGATGTTCTTCTACCAAGGGGCACTGGTCGAGCACGGTCCTACCGAGGACCTCTTCAACCGGCCCCAACACCCCGATACCGAACGATACGTCACCGGACGCATGGGCTAGGGGAGCCGGGAGAGGGCCGACGCGGCACATGGCAGCGAACTGGTCATCCGGGTCGACACGAGCGACACCACCAACCACCATCACAAGGAGAGAACCTGTGACGAAATTCATGAGTACGACGCGACTGCGGAGAGGGTTCATCGCCGCCGCCGTGGCGGGGCTCGCTCTGAGCTCGGTCGTCCTCAGCACGGCAGCCTCGGCGGCGACCATCAAGCTGCCCTCCAGCGGCGTGGAAACGCCGCCCGGCGGCACGGTGACCGAGACGGGAAGCACCCTGTTGTACCCACTCTTCAACCTCTGGGCGAGCGGGTACAACGAGAAGTATTCCAAGGTCACCATTCAGACGGCTGGGACCGGGTCGGGTACCGGGATCTCCGAGGCGCAGACCGGCACCATCGACATCGGTGCGTCGGACGCCTACCTGGCGCCGAGCGTGACCCAGTCGGACCCGCACCTGAAGAACATCCCGCTGGCCATTTCGGCCCAGCTGGTCGCGTACAACGTGCCGGGCGTCACCGCCCACATCAAGCTCAGCGGCAAGGTGCTCTCCGCGATCTACCAAGGTCAGATCACCAAGTGGAACGACTCGAAGATCGCCAGTGCGAATCCGGGCGTGACGCTGCCGGCCATGCCGATCGTGACACTGCACCGTTCCGACAGCAGCGGTGACACGTTCCTCTTCACCAGCTACCTCTCCAAGGCGGACCCGTCGGGCTGGGGCAGCAAGATCAGCTTCAACACGACCGTCCCGTGGCCCAACGCACCGGGCGCGCTCGGTGAGTCCGGCAACTCCGGGATGGTGTCGGGCTGCAAGGCCACACCGGGCTGCGTCGCCTACATCGGCATCAGCTACCAGACGCAGGCGCTCCAGGCCGGCCTCGGCTACGCCGAGCTCCAGAACGCCAAGGGCCAGTACGTGCTGCCGAACGCGCAGAACATCTTGGCCGAGGCGGCGTACTACGTGAAGAAGACGCCGGCGAACGGCACGATCTCGCTGATCTACGGACCGGCCAACAACGGCTACCCGATCGTCAACTACGAGTACGCCATCGTGTCGAACGATCAGCAGTCCTCGTCGACGGCCAAGAACATCCGCTCCGTGCTGGAGTGGGCCGTCAACAAGAAGCAGGGCTCGGCGACGTCGTACCTGTCCCAGGTCGCCTTCCAGCCGCTCCCGACCAAGGTCGCGGCGCAATCGATCAAGCAGATCCTGGGTATCAAATAGATGACCACCGTCGGCGGTGTGGCAGGGAGCGTCCCTGCCACACCTCGCCCGGCGGCGCTCGGCAAGCCTCCCTGGCATCGGCGCGCCGCGAACAGCATCCGTCGCAACGAGGAGACGGGCTGGCGGAGTGTGGGCTGGGTGGCCGTGCTCCTCCCGCTGGCGGCGCTCGTCTTCGCCATCACCGTCCTGGCCATCAAGGCCTGGCCGGCAGTGCGCGTGAACGGTTGGTACTTCCTCTACGGCCGCACCTGGACCGACGGGCAGGGCGCGTACGCGGCCACCGTGACCACCGACGGCGTCAAGCACCTTCAAGGGGCCAAATTCGGCGCCTGGGCGATTATCTGGGGCACCCTGGCCTCGTCCGTCATCGCGATCGTCATCGCGGTGCCCCTCTCCATCGGAGCGGCCTTTGCACTGACCGAACGCATGCCCACGTGGATCTCCCGGCCGCTCGGGTTCACCGTCGAGATCTTGGCGGGCATCCCGAGCGTGGTGATCGGGCTCTGGGGCATCTTGACCTTCGGCCCGTGGCTGGCCAGCAACGTCTATCCGGTCATCGCCGACAACATGCCCGACGTGCCGATCCTGCGGTACTTCGGGAACCCGCACGGATCCGGGGAGGGCCTGCTCACCGCCGGCATCGTCCTGTCACTCATGATCGTCCCGATCATCGCCTCGACGACGCGCGATCTCTTCGCGCAGGTGCCACCGCTCCCCAAGGAGGGGGCGTCCGCGCTCGGCATGACCGATTGGGAGGTGGCAAACCGGGTGACCCTGCCCTGGGTGCGCTCGGGCATCATCGGCGCCACGGTGCTCGGGCTCGGACGCGCGCTGGGCGAGACGATCGCCGTGGCGATGATCGGGGGCGCCATCCAGCAGATCCCCCACACGATCTACCAGCCCTTCACGACGGCAGCCGCCGCGATCCTGACCCAGCTCGACGGGGCGCAGACCGACGGCACCGGGTTCTACGTGGCGACCCTGGCCGAGCTCGCCCTGGTGCTCGCCGTGATCTCGGTCGGCGTCAACCTCGTGGCCCGGGTCATCGTCAACCGGACATCGAGGGTGTCCGCTCCGGTCGGAGGGGCCTGATGAGCAACCTGCTCACCGCCCCGACCACCCGGCGCCGCCGGGTCACGACCCAGGCCTGGCGGGTCCTGACGTATCTCGCACTGATCCTGATCATGGCCCCGGCCGCCTGGCTGTTGATCGGCGTGGTCGCGCGCGCCTGGTCCCACTGGCGCTGGGATGTGCTCTGGACGCAGCTCACCCCGACCGGAGGCGGCCTGCGGGACCAGATCCTCGGGACCCTGATCCTCATGCTCGCCGTGTTGGTCGTCGCCGGGACCATCGGCGTGATGGCGGGCATCCACCTGGCCGAATTCACGCGGAAGGGCAAGCTGAGCGGATGGCTCGGCACGCCGCTGCGCACCGCGTCGGACGTCCTCTCGGGGTTCCCGTCGATCGTGCTGGGCTATGTCGGCTTCACAGCCCTCGTGGTGGGCCTCGGCTGGAAGCTGTCGCTGCTGCCGGCGGTGATCATCCTGTCCATCATGGTGGTCCCCTACATCGCCAAGACGACCGAGAACTCGCTGCGCCAGGTACCCACGGGCTATCGGGAAGGCGCTGAGGCCCTGGGCATGTCGGCCGGGTACTCGCTGCGCAAGGTGGTGCTCAAGAGCGCTCTGCCGGGCATCGTGACGGGCCTCCTGCTCGCCCTCGCCATCGCCTGTGGCGAGACCGCGCCACTCCTCTACACGGCCGGGTTCTCCAACACGCTGCCGCACTCGCTCACCGGCTCGCAGTTCCCCTACCTCACCTATGTGGTCTTCACCTTCTACAACGATCCCTCCGTGCAGAAGCACTACCTGGCCTACGACGCCGCGCTGATCCTGGTCGTCATCGTCCTCTTGCTCCTGGTGGCCAGCCGCATCGTCGTTTCGCGCACGCAACGCCACACCGAGAACGCGCGGGTCACCGCCAACCGCGGCATCTTCGGCCGTTTCCGCAACGACCCCTCCCGGTCCGCCCTGGCCGTACCGGTCGTCGACCCGGAGCCCGACATCGGACCGGGGCTGGAGAACCTGCCAACGTCCTAATCGGGCGCACACTCTAAGGTGGCGCCGACGCCCGGGTCCGAGCCCGGGCGGGTCGGAGAGAAGGGACGGACCGTTGAGCGCAGGACCTGAATGGGGGCCGCTGGCCCGTCTCGCGGGCATCTGGGAAGGCGAAATTGGTGAGGACGTCGCCTACGCCAACGATTCTGGAAAAGTAGGCCTGACCCCTTACCGCGAGCGCAACGACTTCAAGCCCTTCGGACCGGTGGAGAACGGGAGCCAGGTCCTCTACGGACTCGACTACCGCATGGGCGCCTGGCGGGGCTCGGAGGACAACCCGTTCCACACCGAAGTGGGGTACTGGATGTGGGACGTCAACGACTCCGAGGTGATCCGCTGCTTCCTCATCCCCCGCGGCTCGGCCATCGTGGCCGGGGCGACGGTGGCACCCGACGCCACCAAGTACACGCTCGAAGCGAACGTCGGCAGTCAGACCTACGGGATCCTGTCGAACAACTGGCTGGACAAGAACGCCCGGTCGGTCCGCTACGAGGTCACGGTCGATCTGAGCGTTCCCGACGAGTTCACCTACACCGCGACGACGGTGATCCAGCACGCCAAGATGCGTGACCACGTGGTGCGCACGGACCAGAACACGCTGCGCCGGGTCGGCGACGCCTGAACCGCGCCCAGTAGGGTCGTCCCGAGCGGGTCAACCAGGGGAGGACCGAGATGTACGAGTGGTCGGACGAACAGCTGGCGATTCGGGACGCGGTGCAGCGCTTCGTGGAAGAAGAGGTCAAGCCGAACGTCGAGGAGCTCGAGCACGGAGAAACCCCTCCCTACGACGTCATCCGGAAGCTCTATCGGACGTTCGGGCTCGACGTCATGGCCCGCGAGTCGGCCAAGAAGGCGATCGAGCGCAAAGCCAACGGGACGAGCGCACCGGAGCGCCCCGAAGGCGGGGGCGGCGGGGCCGCCTTGATGTTGATCCCGATCATCGAGCTCTGTCACTACTGCCCCGGAATCGTGACGGCCCTGGGCGTCTCGACGGGACTGGCCGGGGGCACCATCATGAAGAGTGGCACGGCGGCGCAGATGGAGCGTTGGGGGATGGACCTGATGACCATCGACAAGGTCGGTGCCTGGGCCATCACGGAGCCGGATTCGGGATCGGACGCGCTCGGCGGCATGAAGTCCACGGCGGCGCGTGATGGTGACGAGTACATCCTCAACGGCAACAAGACGTTCATCACGAACGGTCCCTACGCCGACACGATCGTCTTCTACGCAAAGCTCGACGATGGCAACGAGACCCCGCTTCGCCAGCGTCCCGTGCTCACCTTCATCCTCGACTCGGGCATGCCCGGGCTGGAACAGTCCAAGCCCTTCCGGAAGATGGGCCTCCACTCGTCGCCCACGGGCGAGCTCTTCCTCACCGACGTTCGGGTCAGCAAGGATCGGTTGCTCGGCGAGTCGGAGGGGACGCCGGGAGGAAACGAAGGGCGCGAGAGCGCCAAGGGCAACTTCGTCACCGAACGGGCCGGCGTCGCCGCCATGTCACTCGGACTGATTCAAGAGTGCCTCAAACTCTCCGTGCAATACGCCAAGGACCGCATGCTCTGGGAGCGGCCCATTTCGGAATTCCAGCTCATCCAGCTGAAGTTGGCCAAGATGGAGATCGCCCGGCTCAACGTGGAGAACCTCGTGTTCCGTCATATCGAGATGTCGACCGCGGGAAAGAGTCTCACCCTGGCCGAGGCCTCCGCCATGAAGCTCTACTCGGCCCAAGTGGCGTCCGAGGTGGCCATGGATGCGGTTCAGCTCTTCGGCGGCAACGGCTACATGTCGGAATTCCGCGTCGAACAGCTCGCCCGCGACGCCAAGGTCTTCCAGATCTACGCCGGCACGGATGAAATACAGATCACTCACATCGCGCGCGACTTGCTGAGCCGCTGACGCCGAGGTGGTCCGGTCCGTGAATCAGAGCGACCTGTTCGGTCCGAGCCCAGCCGACGCCGTCTTCGACGACATGGTCGACAAGCGGCGTGCCCTGCACCGCCGGCCCGAGCTGGCCTTCGCCGAACACGGCACGACCGCGATGATCCGTGACCACATGGCATCGCTGGGGATCGGCGAGACGCTGCGGACCACCGAGACCGGCGGCATCTTCGCCTTCGAGGGAGGCAAGCCGGGGCGCAGCGTGGTGCTGCGGGGCGACATCGACGGCCTGCCGGTGCAGGAGGACGAGGCACGCGCCGTCCACTCCGAAGTGGAGGGAGTGATGCACGCCTGTGGCCACGACGTGCACGTGGGTTCCCTGCTCGGCGCGGCGTCGCTGTTGTCGGCGCGGCGCGAGGACCTCCCGGGCCGCTACATCTTCCTGTTCCAGCCGGCGGAAGAAGCGCTGTGCGGGGCCCAGGCGATGCTCGAGCGCGGCGCGCTCTCCGCCATGGAGGGGGCGCGCCTCGTCGGCTTCCACGTCACGTCCCAGGTGCCCTCGGGCTTCGTGGGCCTGCGCTCGGGCATCGCGATGTCGGAGGCGAACTCGCTGCGCATCACGCTGAGCGGACCCGGCGGCCACGGGGCGATGCCCTCCGCCCGGGGCGACGTCATCCGGGCCACGGCCGAGCTGGTGAGCCGGCTGGGCGAGGTGGCTTCCGGACTGCGCTACGAGGAGACCGACTGTGTGTGCAGCGCCGGCACCATCCATGCCGGCACCGCGGTCAACGTGGTGCCGACGTCGGCCCGCGTCACCGGCACGCTCCGCACCTTCACCGAGGCTCAGCACGCGGAGGCGCTGGTCCGCCTGCAGGACCTGTGCGACGAGATCGGCGACGACCAGGGCGTCCACGTCGAGCTCGAGCTGCCCGAGCACACCCGGGCCGTGGTGAACGACGCCGAGGCCACCGCGCTCGTCGAGGCGGAGGCCAGTGTCGTCATCGGTCCCGACCAGGTCTTCCGCATGCCACCGGTCTCGCCGAGCGACGACGTGAGCGAGTTCCTGCGCCACCTGCCCGGCTGCTACTTCTTCGTCGGCGGCGGTGCGGCCGACGGCTCGAGTGGGGCGCACCACAGCCCCACCTTCCTCGTCGAGGACGAGTCGCTCCGCATCGGGGCCAGTGTCCTCGTGCGCAGCGCCCTGGCATTGGCCGCGCCGTGAACGCAGCGGGCACAATGGGACGATGACGGCCTCGGACCTCTTCGACATCGCGGGGAAGACCGCCCTGGTCACCGGCGGGAGCCGCGGCATCGGTCTGATGATCGCGGAGGGTTTCGTGGACGCCGGCGCCACCGTCTACATCTCCTCGCGCAAGGCGGACGTGGTCGAGGAGGTGGCCAGCACGCTCTCGAAGAAGGGGACCTGCATCGGCATCCCGGCCGACCTGTCCCGCGAGGACGAGTGCCGACGCCTGGCCGAGGAACTCGGGAACCGCATCGACAAACTCGACATCCTGGTCAACAATGCCGGCGCCACCTGGGGCGCCCCGCTCGAGGAGTTCGACGAGGCCGCCTTCGAGCGGGTGCTCTCGCTGAACGTCAAGGGCGTCTTCCATGTCACCAAGTTCCTGGTGCCGCTGCTACGGGCGGCCGGCAGCGTGGACGAACCGGCCCGCGTCATCAACATCGGATCTATTGACGGGCTTGGCGTCCCTGCCCTCGAGACCTACTCCTACTCGGCCTCCAAGGCGGCCGTGCACCACCTGACACGTCACCTGGCCAAACGCCTCGCCCCGGTGATCACGGTGAACGCCATTGCGCCGGGCCCCTTCCAGTCCAAGATGATGGCGGCCACGCTCGAGGCCTTCGGGGAGCAGATCGCCGCCAGCGCACCGCTCAGGCGCATCGGGCGCCCCGACGACATGGCTGGTGCCGCCATCTATCTGTCGTCGCGGGCGGGGGCCTACCTCACCGGGGCCGTCATCCCGGTCGACGGGGGAATCGCCACCACTCGCTAGGACGTGCTGTCGCAACTCGCCATTCGCCGAACCATCATTTGCCCGATCGGGGCGAATCCAATGACAGGGGGTACACAACGGTGCTGCTGCTCCACCAGGTCCACCAGGTCGCGGGGGCCAAGGAGGACGCCTTCGACGACGCCTTCCGCGACGAGTACATGCCGGCGCTGGCCAAGTCGGAGGGGTCTCGGCTGCTCTGGTACCTGCGGCTGTCCCACGGGTCGGGGCAGGCCTACACGGTGGTCTCGATCACCGGCTGTCGCGATGCGGCCGCGTGGGAGGAGCTGGCCGAGCGCGTCCGCAGCGGCGACCTGGCCGACTGGTCGGCGAAGGTCGATGCCCTGCGCCACTCCACCGTGGCCAAGGTGATCCAGCCGGTGTCCTGGTCCCCGTTGCAGGAGATCGACCTCGCCACGGTGCCGACCGACGGGTCCACGCACAAGAACTCGCTCTTCATGGAGGACACGGCCTGGCCGTTCGCCGGGGGATTGCGGGCCTACCTCGACAAGGCCGGCACCCTCTACGACCACACGCTGAGCAGCCAGAAGGAGGAGGGCACGGGCATGATCGAACTCGAAGCCGCCTTCCAGCCCGTCTTCGGAACCCACCAGACGACCGAGGTCGTCCTCTGGCAGCGCGTGGTCAACACGAAGGCCGTCATGTGGATGCTGGGCCACGACCTCCCGCCGGAGGCGTCCGCCCCGGGGACGTGGCTCCACGATGCGCTCGAGGTCCGTGACCGCTGGGAGAGCCGGCTGCTGCGCAGCGCCGCCTGGTCGCCGCTGTACTGAGTGCCATGGGTGCAGTGGGCGGTACGCCATTCGACCTGTCGAGGACCTTCGTGCACCTCGGGCACGGCTCCCGGGCCACGCCGCTCGAGGACTTCGACTGGTCCCCTGACTCCATGGCCCGCTACCGCGAGCGGTTCGCCGACGACGGGGCCGAGGGCCGGTTGGTTTGCATCGTGGAGCAGGAGGCCACATGGAGCACGTGGGAACGCCACCCGGCAGGTGAGGAACTGGTGGTGCTCCTTTCGGGCCGGGTCGACCTGATCCAAGAGGTCGATGGCGCGGAGCACGTGGTGGCCCTCGAGGCCGGCCAGGCCGTCGTCAATCCGCCGGGGGTCTGGCACACGGCCGTCGTGCACGAGCCGGGAGCGGCCCTCTTCGTCACGCCCGGCGTCGGGACCGAAGTCAGGCCCCGCTAGGCCTCAGCGGATCGGGGCCAGTTCGTGCGGGCCCTGGGCGGGGTAGGCCGCCGCGTCGCGCAGCGCGTGGCCCCAGGGATCGAGGATCCCGAGCAGCTCGTCGAAATCAGATCCAAGAGTGTCGACGATGACCTGGCACTGGGCGTCCGTCGCCGCTTCGATCTGCTCGCGCAAGGCCCGGCCTTCGGTGGTCAGCGCGCCGTCGACCAGGAGCTCCCGGGCCAGCAACCGACCCTCGGCGGCGTCGAGGTCTCCGTCGGACCAGGCTCGGGTGCGGATGTAGGAGCGCAGCGGGATGCGCCAGTAGAGCTCGGTCAGCAGGCCGATCTCGGTGGCGTCGAGCCCGGCTGAAGTCCACGCCGCGATGTGCGCGTCGCCGCGGTACTCACGCAAGGTGTCGGCCAGGCGCCACATGTCGCCGAGCGGGTCGCCGGGCAGACCCAAGCCCCGGAGGCCGGCGAAGAGCGGTTTGCCTTCTGGGCGGAGCGGTTCGACGGCCCGGGCCATCAGGTCGGTGGCGCGGGCGAGGCCGTCGGGTGCCGGGCCCAGCACGCGCTCGAGCTGGGCCACGCCGCCCCGGGTCCGCGCGGCGCAGATCGTCACTGCGTCCACCTTGGTCCAGGCCCACTGCACCGCCGGCACCACCGCGGCCGGGTTGAAGACGGCGAAGGCGGCCGCCACCACCTGGCCGGAGACCTGTCCCAAGAGCGAGCCTCGACTGGCGAAATAGGCCGGCCCGTCGGGGAGCGCCACACCAGTGCGCGTGGAGCCGGGGCTCGGGTTGAACCCCAGCTCCGCGTAGGCGCCATGAGCTTCGGGCGAGAAGTACACCTGGCCCGCGACCGGCTCCAACGCCATGGCCAGCTGCCTGGTCCGCGTCCCCGACGTCGCCACGGCTGCCACGTTAGGCGCCAGTCGCTCCCTCTAGCCTCTTGTCCATGAGCACGGGTTGTCCATGAGCACGGGCGAAGATCCGTGGCTGGCGCCGTCCCCCGGGCTGTGGCGGATGCGCCGGGCCGAAGTGGTGGTGCTCACCGTCGTTCTGGCCGTCTTCTTCGGCTTGATCTTCCTGGCCGCACAGGGCGCACTGGCGGGATTGATCAGCGTCGTGGTCATCGTTGCCCTCGGCGGTGCACTGTCCTGGTTCGCCCATCGGCGCTTCCGGGCCTGGCGGTATCAGGAGCGCAACGAGGACCTCCTCGTCTCGCGCGGTGTGATGGTGCGGCGCCTCTCGGTCGTCCCCTACGGGCGCATGCAGTTCGTCGAGGTGACGGCGGGACCGGTCGAGCGCATCTTCCACCTCTCGACGGTCAAGCTGCACACCGCGGCCGCGGCCAGCGACGCCCGCATCCCGGGTCTCGAGGTGGACGAGGCTGCCCGCCTGCGCGACCGGCTCACCGAGCTGGGTGAGGCCATGGCGGCAGGCATGTGAGCCGGCTGTCGGCCAGCGAGGGCTGGCGTCGACTGCATCCGGCGTCGCCGGTGGTGCGGATCGGCCGCCTCGTGCCCGCCCTCTTCTTGCTGCTGGTCCTCTCCAATGCCCACTCGGCCGCGGAGAACCGGACGGCGCAGACCGCCTACATCGTCGTGTTCGCCGCGGTCACCGTGGTCTACGGCTACATCCACTGGTTGGTCACGCGCTGGCGCTTCGAGGGCGACACGCTGCGGATCGAGACCGGGCTGATCCGCAAGGACTCGAGGCGTCTCCCCCTGGCCCGCATCCAGGGAGTCGACATTGTGCGCCCGCTGCTCGGCCGCATGCTCGGGGTGTCCGAGCTGCGCATCCGCCTGGCCGGCTCGGGCTCGACCGACGGGAAGCTCGCCTATCTGGGTGCAGCCGAAGCGGCCGAGCTCAAGGTCGCCCTCCTGGCCGGGCACCGCAGCACCGAGAACGAGGTCTCGGGCCGGACGGGCCTCCCGATGGCGACGGTGACCGTCGGCCCGCTGCTCGGCTCGGTCGTGCTGTCACTGGTCACGATCATCCTGGTCGGCACCATCGCCTCGCTCGTGGTGCTCGACCAGTTCCAACCGAACGACCGCAGCGCTGTTGGCGGGAATCCTCGCGGTCTACCTCCTGGGCTTCGCCGGCACCATCTGGCGGCGGCTGTCAGGTCAGTACAACTTCACGGCAGTCGAAGGTCCCGACGGGGTGCACATTCAGCGGGGACTCCTCCAGACCATCTCCGAGACCATCCCCTACAGTCGCATCCAGGCCGTGCGCCAGGTCGAGCCGCTGCTCTGGCGACCGTTCGGCTGGTGCCGGCTCGAGGTCGACATCGCCGGCGCCACGAGGCGGAACCAGCGCAGCGAGGGGACGGCCGTCGTCCGCAAGGCCTTGCTACCCGTGGGATCCCAACAGGACAGCTGGCACTTGATCGCACGATTGCTCGGGGGACCCGACCCCGTCCGCACGCCGCCGCCGCGACGCGCCCGTCTCAAGGCCCCCCTCAGCTACCACTTTCTTTCGGCCGGCCACGACGACACCCATGCGGTCTGCGTGACCGGGCGCATCAACCGGGCCACCACCTGGGTCCCGTTCGAGAAGTCCCAGAGCATCCGCCGGGTGCAGGGACCCCTGCAGCGCCCGCTCGGGCTGGCCACGGTGCACGTCGACGTGGCGGGCCGGCGCACCCGGGCCGAGTTCCGGGACCGCACCACGGAGGAGGCGGATGTCCTGGTCGAGGCGCTCACGGTCCTGAGCCGGGCGGCGCGGCGCCAAGGCCCGGCGCGGCCTCCCGCGCCATCGTCGCCCGACACGGTTCCGTCGGGCTGGTACCCGGATCCCTCAGGGCGCCACGAGCAGCGTTACTGGCACGACGGGCGCTGGACCACGCACGTCGGCGACGGCGGACGTCGAACGACGGAGGTGCCTACGACGACGCCGTGAAGCGCATCGGGAAGTGGTCGATGGAGCGGATGCCGGCCGTGTACTCGAGTGTGTGACCGGACTCGATCTCGTACTCGGGGATGCGCTTGTGCCATTCGCGCAGCGCAACACGCAGCTCCATCCGGGCCAGGTGGGATCCCAGGCAGCGGTGGATGCCTCCGCCGAAGGCAAGGTGACGGTTGATCTCACGATCGAACCGAACCACGTCGGCATCGGGGAATTCGGCTTCGTCGGTGTTGGCCGAGCCGATCATGATCATGACCTGGTCCCCGGCGCCGATCGGACACCCGTTGAGCTCCGTATCTGTCACGGCAACCCGGGCGATGCCCATGACCGGGGTCTCCCAGCGAAGCATCTCCTCGATGGCGTTGGGGATGAGTGAGGGGTCGTCGACCAGTTGCTGTCGCTGCTCGGGGTGCTGAGCCAGGAAGGAGAACATGCAGTCGAGCGTCGCCGTGACCGTGTCGAGACCGGCAATCAGGAAGAGGAAGCAGATGTCGAGAATGTCCTCGCGGGTGAGGCTGTCCCCCTCCATCTCGGCGTCGAGGAAGTGCGACAGTATGTCGTCCTTCCGCTCCACCTCACGCTGGTCGAGGACCTTGTTGAAGTAGTCGTAGACGGAGTCGGCGACCTTCTGCTGGTACTCGCCGGCCTCTTTGGAGCCGTAGCGCTTCCCCGTCACATGGTCGGGACGGATGATCCCGTCCTTCATGGTCAGGAACGTGTCGAGCTCCTCGAGGGGCAGGCCGAGGAGGGTCAGGAAGACCTGCGAGGGGAACGGGACCGAGAACTCCTTGGCGAAGTCCACCTCGCCTCGGTCGATGAACTGGTCGATCAGACGATTGACCAGGGCCGACACCTCTTCGTCCATGGCGGTCATCTTGCGCGGCGCAAAGATCGGGTCGAGCAGCTTGCGGTACTTGCGCTGGTCGGGTGGGTCGATCTGGAGCGGGATCATCGGCCGCTTGTTCTTGAGGTCGACCGCGTCCATGTTGGACGAGAAGACCTCGGGGTGGCGCAGGGCCTCATCGATCTCGGCCTTGCGCGAGAGGAGGATACCCTTGCCCGAGGGCAGGTCGACCGACATGACCGGCTCCTCCCTCATCATCTTGAAGACCGGCTGCGGGTTGCGCGCCATCTCCGGGTCCATGGCCGTAAAAGGGTCATCGCTCCCGTAGCCACCACCGGCGGCCGTTGCTTCCGTTTCTGTTTCCATCTCAGTCTCCATCGGTCTCCCCTGGCTCTATCTGAAGAATGCGGTTTACGGACTGCACGAGCGACGCGTCGTCGGACTCGGGAATGATCCAGCTGCTGGCGAACAGGCGGACGATCACATCGGCCAGTTGCTCGCGGCCGAGCTCGCCCCGGGCCACGGCGGGGACGGTGTCGAGTGCATCACCCAAACGCTCCACCAGCTCGTCGTGCAGGGCGGGCAGGTGGTCGAGGAGGAAGCTCATGACGAAGCCCGGCTCGGACTCGAAGAGCGAGCGGGCCGGGTGCGACCGGATGAAGTCGAACGCATAGACCATGAAGTCCCCGATGCGCTGTTCCGGCGTCCGGGCCGCCGCGAGGACGAGGTCCACCCCGTCGCTGAAGCGGCGCTCGTCGTAGGCGGCCGCCGCGGTCAGGACCTGGTCCTTGCTCGGGAAGTAGCGGTAGAGCGTGCCCCGCGAGATCCCGGCCGCCTCGGCGATCTCCTGCATGCCCAGCCGCCGGACGCCTCGCCGCCCGATCAACCCCAGTGCGGCCACCAGGATGCGCTCCTCGGTGGCGCCGAGCTCGCGCTCGGCCTCGATGCCGACGCCCGCTTGCCCCTCCAGCGTCACTGCCATTGCGGGACATATTAGACACTTCGTGTCCTATTTGTCTCACTCGACGCCGTGACCAGCCCTGCGACGATCTCCGAGGAGCGTCGCCCTAGTGCGAGGCGTGGGCCGGTCGCGCCGCGGCGCGCCGGCGGCGGAAACGCGGCCAGGCGTAGATCCCGACGAGGCCGACGAGGCCGATCACCGTGGCGAGGAGACCCAGGTGGTTGGCCGAGGTGGACCCGTAGGTGAGCTGTACGTCGTGGGAGGTGGGCACGACCACCATGAGGTTGGGGGTGACCCGCCATGGGCCGTCCGCGCCCGTGGCGTGCCAGTTGGGGAAGTACGAGACCTTCACCAGCACAGGCGTGCCCACCTTCGAGACGTGGAAACCAATGGTCGAGTCAGTGGTCGTGATCGCCGAGACCTTCGTCGTCGGCACGTGCTTCACCGCGGGCTTGCTGTGGGTCACCGGGGTGCGGGGCCACGAGGCGGGGCCGCTCTGGGCCAACTCGACGTCCCAGCTGGCCGGGTCGTCATACCAGGCGACCGACGGTTTCAGCCAGCTCGAAGGCGCCGGCTTCACCCCCGAGAGCACGACCGGGTCGTTGTGGAGCGGGGTCACGAGCGGTGCGTCGCGCACCTCGTAGATGTTCCACGTCGTATGCGTGATCGCGCCGTTGTCGTTGTACGTCCACGGCCCGGTCTTGGCGACCAGCTTGAGGTCCGGATCGGCGTTCGCCTGTGCCTCCACCGTGGGTGTCTCGGCCATGAAGTACTTCACCCCGAGGAGCTGGAGGTGCTTGACCCCGAGGGCGACGTCGACAGGTCCGTAGGGCAGGCCGACCTCGGGCTCGGAGGGTCCGGCCGAGAGCTCGGCCTGGTTCAGGAAGTGGTACGGCGTGGTGGCCGACGACTCGAAGAGGAGGCCCTCCATGGAGTCGACGCAGCCGTTGGTCCAATAGGGCAGGAGCATGAGCGCCTCGGGGGTCCCGAAGCGGTTCTCGCTGGCGCTGTACTCCCACATCTCACGCCCACAGCCGTACTTCTTGGCCACCGTCTCCATCGTCTGCATGATGGAGCGGTACTCGGGATAGGAGGCCTGGCCCTCGTACCCGAGGTAGTTGTAGTTGGACCAGTTCGTCACCATGTTCGGGCCGGTGTGCACCCCGGGGACGTCGTGGGCCATCCACGAGACGAACGGAGGCACGACGACAAGCAGTGCACCCAGCAGGCCCAGGATGGCGCCGCTCACGGCGGCGGGCTTCCAGCGTGGCGCCGGCGGACGGTGCGGCGTCAGCAGGCCGACGGAGGGATCGACCGAGGGATCGAACGGCTGCTGGAGCAGTCCACCCAGCAGGCCCGAGATGGCGCCGCTCACCGCGCCGGGCTTCCGGCGTGGCGCCGGAGGTCGGTGCTCGTCCACAGCGAACACCCCCGCGGACTCGCCATCGGGCGCGTCGACCGACGGCTCATCAGCGATCAGCAAGGGAAGGGCGGTGGCGTCGTCCCAACGCTCGAGCCGCAGGCGGCGCCACCACATGGCCACGGCGACGCAGCCCGTGCCGAAGGCCCAAGCGGCCATGAGGTAGACCGAGAGGTACCAGAGCGGGAGCAACCGCACGTTGTAGAGGCTCCCCTGCGGGTCGATCGCGGTGGCCACTCCGGACGCGATGCCGAGCAGGGTGAGGCAAATGCCAAAGCGGCTCCGCACCAACACGGCCGTGATGACGCCCAACCCGGCCAGCACCAGGGCCCACGTGTCGGCCTCGCGGAAGTAGAGGCCCCACCCCTCGACATTCGTGTAGCCCATGGAGATGGAGTACGCGTGCTCCAGCCCGAACGGTCCGAGCCAGAAGCCGGTGAGCAGGATGCCGATGAGCACGGTCGAGGCGGCCCACCACAGGGTCCGCCAATTGGAGTGGGCCTTGATGAGCGCCCCGCTCCCGCCGATACGCAAGACGCCGTCGTCGCGGATCCCCCAGCGCGCCGGCAACAACTCGACCACCGTGATGATGGCGGCACCGCCGAGCGCGTACATGCCCCCGACGATGTGAGAGAGAACGCACACTGCCAAGACCACCGCGGCCCAGCCCCGGTGCCGGCCCTCGCGCACGGCACAGGCGAAGAGCCCGACGAAGAGGACGGCCAGGGACAGACTGAACGAGTACGCGTACTCCCCGGCCAACGTCGAGAAGAGGTTCCCCCCGTAGATGGTGAACGTGTAATCGAAGAGGAACGGCAAGGTGGCCGCGGCCATGATCGTCGGGATGGGTGGGCGCAGCCGGAAGAAGCGACCGCAGGCCCAGGCGCAGACGGGCAGGATGATCGACCCGAGAATGGTGCCCAGCTTGAAGGCGATGCCGTAGGGGATCACCCAGCCGCCGACGGCGATGAAGAAATCGGGGATGGTGAAGTAGAAGGTGTAGAGCGGGAAACCGTCGTACCAGCCCGGGTCCCACCCGGTGATGTGCCCGTGGCTCAGCAGCGTCTCGAGGTACTTGGGCATCGCGATGTGCGCGCCGGTATCGCCCCCGGTGGTCGTCGTGTTGGAGAAGAGCAAGCTGGGATGGAGCTGCCAAAGAGTGACCGCGATCACCGCGCCGATGGTGAGGATGGTGATGGCACCGGGAACCCACCACAGACCTCCGCGACCACCGCTCACGTCGAGGTCGTCGCCATGGGGGTCAGCGGAGGGCGCGGCGTGACCCGCTGCCCGCTCGTCGGGGTCAGGTGGCGCCCAGTCGGGTGATGTCGGTGGTGGTGGGTACAGGCTCACAATGTCAGGGTCGCTACCGGGAGGTCGGTGACATGCCGGGGCCGAAATGGATGAGGGGCGACCGGTCAACCCTGCTCGCGCCGTCCCTCGGCCTCGTGGCTACGTTACTGGCCGAACCTCAGCCGGCCGGGTCGCCCCGGGGGACGAAAAACAGCCAGAACGCAGCGCCGGCTCAACTCCTGACGCGGGCCGACGTGGGGTCGTAGAGGGCCTCGAGCTGCACGTCGATCGGTGCCGCGTCGCCGGCCACGACCTCCCACGCCCCGGTCCCCAGGTCGCCAGGTCCCACCGGGCCACGGTCCCTCCGCCAGACGTAGGCCAGACCAACGGCCGCCCCACAGGTGGTGGACCAGGCCGCCGACGTGACCTGGCCTGCCGGGACGCCGTCGTGGAGCACCAGCTCGCCGCCCCACAGCATGAGGTCGGGATCCCCGACACGCAGCGAGACGAGTCGGCGTCGCGGCCCCTGGGCGATCGCCGACTCGAGGGCTGCCCGGCCGATGAAGTCGATCGGGGTCTTCAGCTTGCAGGTGAACCGCAAACCCGCTTCGAGCGGGGTGTGATCCGGCGTGAGGTCGGAGCCGAAGGCCCGATAGCCCTTGTCGAGCCGGAGGCTGTTGATGGCGTAGTACCCCGCGTCCGTGAGGCCGAGGTCGGCACCGGCGGCCACCAGGTCCTCGTACACGCCCACGGCGAACTCGGTCGGCACATACAGCTCCCAGCCGAGCTCCCCCACGTAGGTCAGTCGGGTGGCCCGCACCGTGGCATAGCCCACAGAGATCTCCCGGCTCGTGGCAAACGGGAAGGCGACGTTCGACAGGTCGGCCGAAGTGAGCCGTCCGAGCAGGTCCCGAGAACCCGGGCCCATGACCCCGAGTACGGCGTAGGCCGAGGAGACGTCCACGATGCTCACGTGTTCGTCGGACCGAAGATGCCGCTCGATCCACGCCCTGTCGCGGACCGGCGAGGCCGAGCTCGTCACGAGCAGGTAGCGGTCATCGGCCAGCCGGGTGATGGTCACGTCGGCCTCGTAGCCGGCGTGCTCGTTGAGCATCCCGGTGTAGACGGTCCGCCCGGGCTTGACGGCGACGTCGGCCGTGCACAGGCGCTGGAGCGCTGCCTCGGCGCCCCGACCCACCACCAGCAGCTTGCCGAACGAGGTTTCGTCGAACACGGCCACCCGCTCGCGCGTCGCCCGTTGCTCGACACCCGACCAGGCCAGCCAGTCCGGACGCTCCCACGTGTAGTCGAGCTCGGGCGCCACGCCGGGCGGAGCGAAGACGTTCGGCCGTTCCCATCCCATCTTCGAACCGAAGACGGCGCCTTTGGGGGCGAGGAGATGGTGCAGCGGTGACCGACGGAAGGGTCGAGCCGTGGCGAGCTCACGATTGGGCCACGGCACGGCGTAGTGAAGGCCGAGGACCTCACCCACACGGTCGCGCAGCCAGCGGTTGTTTGCGTTGAACGGGGCGAAGCGCCGGATGTCGACGGCGACGAGATCGCTGGTCGGCTCACCCTCGACGATCCACTCGGCGAGGGCCCGGCCGGCTCCGCCGCCCGAGGCGATCCCCACCGAGTTGAACCCGGCGCCGACGAAGAACCCGCCGAGGCCGGGAGCCTCACCGAGGATGAACTGGTTGTCGGGCGTGAAGCTCTCCGGCCCGTTGTAGAGCTTCTTCAGCCCGGTGCGCTGCAGCGCGGGTATCCGGTGCAGCGCTGACTCCATGAGCACGCTGAAGTGGTCCCAGTCCTCGTCGAGGAGCTGGAATTCGAAGGGGTAGGGCAACGCGTCCGGGGCCACCCACGGCTTCGCTTTCGGCTCGAACCCGCCGACGACGAGGCCGCCGACCTCCTCTTTCACGTAGGTGTACCCGTCGGGGTCACGGAGGATCGGCAAGTTCGGGTGGACCCCGTCGATGGCCTCGGTGACCACGTAGAAGTGCTCGGCCGAGTGAAGCGGAACGTCGACGCCGCACATCAGGCCGACGGCCTTGGCCCATTGGCCGGCGCAGTTCACGACGACGTCGGCCTCGACCGGTCCCCGATCCGTCGTGACGCCAGTCACCCGGCCTCGCTTCGTGCTGATCCCGGTCACCCGGGTGCGTTCGAAGATGCGGACGGCGCGCTGACGCGCACCGTGGGCAAGCGAGGCGGTCACGTCGACCGGGTTGACGGTGGCATCGCCGGGCAGCCACAGGGCCCCGAGCAGGTCACCCGTCTCGAGGATGGGATAGCGATCCCGCGCCTGGGCCGGGGTCAACAGCTCGCACTCGAGGTCGTAGACGTCGGCCGTCGCCGCCGTCCGGCGCAGCTGGACCATCCGGTCGGGCGTGCGGGCCACCGTGACGCCACCGCAACGCTTGAGACCGGTGGCCAGACCGGTCTCCGCCTCGAGGTCACCGTAGAGGCGAGCCGAGTACTGGACGAGGCGGGTCCCCGATTCGGTCGCCCGGAGCTGACCCAACAAGCCGGCCGCATGCCAGGTGGTGCCGGACGAGAGCTGTCCCTGCTCGAGGAGGACGACGTCGGTCCATCCAAGGCGGGCCAGGTGGTAGGCGGTGGAGGTGCCGATCACCCCTCCACCGATCACGACGACGCGGGCCCGGTCGGGCAGATCGCGCCCGGACGGCACTTCCGTGGGCTCGTCTCCCAATGGTCGTCCTCCTCGAGGGTCCGGGCGCGACTCAGTCTGCCCGGGTCACGTCGACCAGGAGACGCTCCAGGTCCGGATGGCCGAACGTGGCCTCGGCCCGTTCGTACTTCTCCATCCCCCAGCTCCAGAAGTCGAAATCGATGGTGCTGGTCGCGTCCTGGATGGAGGCCCACAGGGTCCAGCCGTACTGCGACATCACGGCCCAGAGGCGGGCCCGGGCCAGGTGACTCCGAGACGAGCTGCCGTCGTAGGCCACGACCAGTTCCTCGAGCTGTTCGTCGCGCAGGTGGCACTCGCTCCAAAGGTTGCCGAGCTCGAAATACGCGTCGTTGTTGCCTGAGTACTCGTAATCGATGATCGACACGGTCCGACCATCGTCGATGAAGTTGGCGGCCAAGAGGTCGTTGTTGCACGGCACCGGCGCCACCGGCTGGACGGTCAGGGCCGCCCTCATACGGCGGACCGCCTCGGCGTGGTCGTGGTAGCCGGCGGGCAGCCGAAAGCCCCCGCGCACGACCCGCCCGAGATACTCCGTCTGGAGCTCGAACATGTCGAAGACGCTGACGAACGGTTCGCCGGCGTGGAGGCGGCGACAGGCGTCGGCCACCCGGGGCAACATCCCGGGGCGTTGCAAGTGCTCGTCGCTGACGGTCTCCCCTTCTAAGAACCCGACGACGAGGATTCCGACCTCGGGCAGGAAGTCGACCACCGGAGCACCGACGCCGGCCCGGGCCGCCCGGACGCTGTTCGCGTACTCGGCTTGGCGGTCGACACCCAGCCCGTTCGCTGGGGATGGGACCGAGTGCCGCACGACGTAGGCGGCGTCGGGCGTCGTGACCTTGTAGTTCTGGTTCGTGAGGCCACCGGGAAGTCGCTCGACCCGGCAGGGCCTGCCCCGGAGCACGTCGATCCGGCCCAGCAGGGCGGGATCGAGTCCAGCGCCGTCTCCGGCACTCACTGCGCCAGCAGGTCGGGTCCGCTCAGGGCAGGGACGAAGCGGGGTAATCGATCCCCCCGAGCAGTTCGACGGTTTCCTTCTCGACGGTCTGCTTCGGGCCGGTGAACCAGTTCTTGACCGACACGTGCCAGTAGATCCACAGCGCGATCAGCGCGGCGGGGAAGACGAGGATCGTGTAGTTCACGTACTTCCACGAGAAGTCGGGGTTCCACGGTACGCCAAGGTTGATGTTGGGCATGATGGCCATGAACGACACGAGGACGATGTCGAGCAGGGCGATGACGGCGATCCACTTGTACTTGGCGCCGAGATTCCACGAGCCGGTTTCGAAGCTGTCCCCCTTGCGCCACCGGTGCCAGATTGGCACGGCGAAGCACCAGTAGAGACCGATCACACCGAGCGACACGACGGCGTTGAAGGCGACCGGCACGGCCACCCCGCCGACGTCGACCTTGATCAGGGCCGGCGAAGTAATGATCAGAGCGACGACGGCGACGGCGATCACGCCCGCCACCGGCACCCGGCGCGAGTTCAGCTTGGACCACATCTTGTTGCCCGGCACCGCGCCGTCCCGGCTGAAGGCGAAGAGCATCCGGGTGCAGCTCGTCATGCACGCCATCGTGCAGAAGAACTGGCCGAGTGTGGCGATGAGGAGCACCGTCCCGCCCCACTTGGAAGTGAGGGCCTGGGAGAAGATGACGGCCACGCCGCCGCCGCCCTTGGACACACCCGCCTCGTTCTGGACGGCGAAGAGGAACGCGAGCAGGAGGAGCCAGCCGCCGATGGCCGAGTAGAAGATCGACCGCCAGATGCCCTTGGCCGCCGAGTCGGCAGCCGAGTGGGTCTCCTCCGACAGGTGGGCCGAGGCGTCGTAGCCGGTGATCGTGTACTGGGTGAGCAGGGCACCGATGGGCAGCACGACGAAGATGAACCCCCACCCGTGCGTCTTCCCACTGAAGAAGCCGGTGTTGTTGACCGTCGAGGTGAACACCATGCTGGCGCTGGCGTGGTGGTGGGGCAGGAAGATCAGGATGAGCACGATGGCCGCCGCGCCGAGCACGTGCCAGTACACCGAGATGTTGTTGAAGATCCCGAGGAGGTGGCTCGAGAAGATGTTGGCCGTGGCGGCGAGCACGAGGACCCCGAGGAAGTAGAGGAAGATCGTGTCGAGGTTGCCCGACGTGTAGCTGCCCGGGAAGAGGAAGCCGAGCGTGAGGTCGAGGAAGGTGGCGCAGCCGTAGGCGACCGAGGCGACGATGGCGAGGAGGCCGATGAGGTTCAGCCAACCGGTGTAATAGCCGGCTTTGACTCCTCCGAGTTTGGAGGCCCACCAATAGATCCCCCCCGAGGTCGGCATGGCCGACACCAGTTCGGACAGGCAGAAGCCGATGCAGAGGACGAGGGCCGCCAGTATCGGCCACCCCCAGGCGATGGCCGCCGGGCCGCCACCGTTCCAGCCTGCATAGAAGGTGGTGAAACAGCCGGCGAGGATGGAGATGATGGAGAAGCTGATGGCGAAGTTGGAGAATCCGGACCAGGAGCGGTTCAGCTCCTGCTTGTAGCCGAGCCGGGCCAGAGTTTCTTCGTCCGCCGTCAATTCCGGCGGTTCGGAAACCTCCTCGATGACACCTTCAGGCACGGGCGGCCCCCTTGTTCGGCGACCCCGGGGAGCAGGATCGCATCCGGTGTTTCGGATGCTCGTGGAGGATAGCAAGGACGGCCGCCGCGTGACGGGATTGTGCTCGGACGGGCCGATACGAGCCTGAGAGGGTCATGAGCGCGGCGGATCGCGGCGGAAAGCGCAACGCAGGCGCGGCGGAGGTCGACGGGTCGACACGTCGCCCTGGCACAATGAGCCGGCATGCGCGTCCTCGCTCTCGATCAGGGGACATCGGCGACAAAGGCGGTGGTCTTCGACGACGACGGCGCCAGCCTGAGCTCGGTCGAGGCGGCGGTCACGCCGCACGCCGTCGCCGGCGGCGGAGTCGAGCAGGACCCCGAGCAACTGTGGGACTCGGTCTGCCGGGCCGGCCGCGAAGCGGTCGCCCGTGCCGGCGGGGGTGTGTCCGCCGTCGGCTTCGCCAACCAAGGTGAGACCGTGCTGGCCTGGGACCGCGCGACGGGTCAACCGCTGAGTGCAGCCGTCTCCTGGCAGGATCGCCGTGCCGCCTCGGTCTGTGCCGACCTGGCCGAGCACGCTGCGTCGTTGACCCGGATCACCGGCCTGCCGCTCGACCCCTACTTCGCGGCGCCGAAGATGACGTGGCTCCGGCGGCAAGGCATTCTCGGGGGTGTCGTGACCACGAGCGACGCCTGGCTGGTGCACCGTCTCACCGGGGCCTACGTCACGGACGTCACCACAGCATCGAGAACGCTGCTGCTCGACTTGGGACGCCGCGGCTGGTCCGAAGAAGCCTGCGCGCTGTTCGGCCTCGGTGCGTCCGAGCTTCCCGCGGTCGTCGGCTGCGCCCAGGAGATCGGACACACCGATGCCTTCGGCCCGTCGCTCCCGCTGACGGGGTTGAGCGTCGACCAGCAGGCGGCGCTCATCGGTGAGCACTGCCTCGAGCCCGGAGACTCGAAATGCACCTACGGCACCGGCGCCTTCCTTCTGGCCAACGCCGGTCCGCACCCGTTCACCTCGTCGGCCGGCCTCGCCGTCTCCGTGGGCTGGCAGATCGGTGACGACGCCGTGTACTGCGTCGACGGACAGGTGTATGCCGCCGGCGCCGCCATCGCCTGGTTGGTGCGCTGGGGCTTTCTGGCCCGGCCCGAGGATCTCGATGCGGTGGCCGCGTCGGTTCCCGACACGGGTCAGGTCGTGGTGGTCCCCGCACTCAGCGGCCTCGGAGCTCCGTGGTGGCAACCCGACGTCCTCGCCGGCATCGAGGGGATCGGCCCCGCCACGCAACCGGCTCACGTGGTCCGGTCCACCGTGGAGGGTCTGGCGGCCCAGGTCGCCCTGTTGGCCCGCGCCGTCGCCGCTGATCTCGGCCGGCCGCTGGCCCGGCTGCGCGTCGACGGCGGCCTGACCCGCTCGCGCCTGCTCATGCAGATGCAGGCCGACCTGCTCCAGCTTCCGGTGGAGGTGGCCGCCTCGCGCCACGCCACCGCGGCCGGCGTCGGCGCGCTGGCCCGCGTCGGTGCCGAACCGGGTCACTCGCTCGACGCCGCGGTGGGACGGACCGAATCGCCCACCTCCTACGAGCCGACGATGGCTGCGGGCGAGGCGGCCGAACGCCTGGCCCGCTTCGAGCGGGCCGTGGCGCGGCACGTCGACGCCACGCGCCGGACCTCTTCGTGAACGACGCCCGCTCCCACGACGTCGCCATCATCGGCGCGGGGGTGGTCGGCACCGCCATCGGTCGGCAACTGGCCCGCCACCGGCTCCGCACGGTGATCCTCGAGCAGGCCGTCGATGTGGGCACCGGTACGTCAAAGGCCAACACCGCGATCGTGCACACGGGCTTCGACACCGAGCCCGGGAGCCTGGAATCGACCTTGGTCCGGCGGGGGCACCAGCTCCTCACGTCCTACGCGGGCGCGGCGGGCATCGCGCTCGAGGAGACCGGGGCAGTCCTGGTGGCCTGGGACGAGGAACAGGAGGCGCGGCTCGACGACGTGCTCTCCAAAGCGCGGGCCAACGGATACGAGCGGGCCTCTCGGCTCACGCTCGACGAACTGCGCCGGCGCGAACCGCACCTCGGACCAGGGGCCACCGGGGCCGTCGCCATCCCCGACGAGTCGATCATCTGCCCTTGGAGCCCGAGCATCGCGTTCGCGACCGAGGCGGCCGGTGCCGGTGTCGAACTGCGGCTCGGCACCGCCGTCACCGGCGTGAGCCGCGACCACGACACGGGCCACTGGCTCGTGCAGACGACCGGGGGGCCGGTGCGGACGGATTGGGTCATCAACGCGGCCGGCGTCTTCTCCGATCGGGTGAACCACTGGTTCGGTCATGACGAGTTCACCATCGCGCCGCGGCGAGGCCAACTCATCGTCTTCGACAAGTTGGCCCGCGGGCTCGTGTCGTCGATCGTTCTGCCGGTCCCGACCCAGAGGACGAAGGGGGTGTTGGTGGCACCCACCGTCTACGGCAACGTCCTGCTCGGCCCCACGGCCGAGGACATCGACGATCGGGAGGACACGGCAACGACGGCACCCGGGCTCGAAGGGTTGCTCGACGCGGGGCGCCGCATAGTGCCCGACCTGGTCCGCGACGAGGTCACGGCGGCCTACGCCGGCGTGCGCGCCGCCACCGAGCACCGGGACTACCAGATCACGATCCACGAACACGAGCGCTACGTGTGCGTGGGCGGGATCCGCTCGACCGGTTTGACGGCGTCGCTCGCCATCGCCGAATTCGTCGTCGGGCAGATGGGAGAAGCCGGTCTCTCGCGGGCCGAGGCGGAGCACGAGCCGGTGATCCCCGAGATGCCCGAGCTCGGCGAGTTCGGCGTGCGGGCCTTCGAGGACGCCAGCAGGGTGCAGGACGATCCGGCCTATGGCCACATCGTGTGCTTCTGCGAGCGGGTCACCGAGGGCGAGGTCAGGGACGCACTGGGCGCAGCCGTCCCTGCGGTGGACGTCGGAGGTCTTCGCCGTCGCACCCGGGCCACCAACGGGCGCTGTCAGGGCTTCTTCTGTGGCGCGGCCATCGCAGCCCGCCTGGCGGCGCGCTAGGCGGATGACCCGCACCGTCCTGGCCGTCGACGCGCTGGTGGTGGGAGCCGGTCCCGCCGGCCTGGCGGCAGCCGTCGCGCTCACGTCGGGCGGCGCCGGACACGTCCTGGTCCTCGACCGGGAGGACGAAGCGGGCGGGATTCCCCGCCTCTGCGCGCACACGGGATTCGGACTGCGTGATCTGCACCGGGTCCTGACTGGTCCGGCCTACGCCCGCCGGTGGGTGCAGCGCGCCGTCACCGCCGGCGTCGACATCCGGACCAGCTCCATGGTGACGGGGTGGACGGCACCGGGCCGGGCCGAGGTCACGGGGCCGGAGGGATTGCTCGAGATTCATGCCCGCGCCGTGGTGTTGGCCACCGGGGCGAGGGAGCGGCCCAGGGCCGCCCGCCTGATCCCCGGCACGCGGCCGGCGGGAGTCTTCACGACCGGTCAGCTCCAGCAGTGGGTGCACCGCGAGCACCTGCCGGTGGGCACGCGGGCCCTGGTCGTCGGGGCCGAGCACGTGTCCTACTCGGCGGTCCTCACGCTCCGCGAAGCCGGCGTCCACCCGGTGGCGCTCGTCACCGAGCTCCCGGCGACCCAGACGTACCGCCCCTTCCATGCCGTCACGCGCGCCGGTCTCAGGGTTCCGCTCTGGACGCAGACGTCGGTCGCCGGCGTCTACGGAAGGGAGCGGGTGGACCGGGTGTTGCTCCGCGGGCCCGACGGCCACGAACGGTCCGTGGCCGTCGACACCGTCGTGTTCAGCGGCGACTTCGTGCCCGACAACGAGCTGGCTCGCCAAGCTCGCCTCGTGATCGACCCGGGCACCGGCGGTCCGGCCTGTGACGCCGGCGGCCGCACCTCGGCGGACGGGGTCTTCGCGGCAGGCAACGTCGTACATCCGGCGGAGACGGCGGACGTCGCCGCGCGGCGCGCGCTGACCGTGGGCCGTACCGCGGCGCGGTGGCTCCGCGACGGGGGCACGACGACGCGCCGCGACGTGGCCAGGTGCACGTCGCCGATCCCTTGCGCTGGGTCGTCCCGAACCTCACGGGAGCGGAACCCCACCAAGGCGAGCCGATGCTGCTGCGGTCCCGGACGTTCCTGAACCGTCCTCGCCTCGCGGTCACCCAGGGTGGTCGGCCCGTGGCCACCTACCGACTGCGGCGAATGATCCCCAACCGGTCCCACGCCCTTCGTGCTGACTGGCTCGGGCAGCTGCGCTCGGATGAGGACGTGCAGATCTCCCTGTGCCCACCGCCACGGACGGGCCGAGGTTGACCCGGGCCGATCTCGGCTCATTGGCCTCGGTTAGGCCAGGATCTTCGCCTTCTGCGCCTCGAACTCGGCGTCGGTCAGCACGCCCTGGCTCTTGAGGTCGGCCAGTTTCGAGAGCTGCGTGGCGGTGTCGTCACCCGACGCGGCGGTCTGGCGCACGTAGGAGTCAAAGGCCTTCTGCTGTTGGGCGGCCTGCTGGGCTGCGCGCTCCTGCATCTTGCCGCCACGGGCGATCAGGTACACGAAGACACCCAGGAACGGCAGGATGATGATGAAGATCACCCAGAGCGCCTTGGCCCCACCACCGATGTCGTGACTGCGGAAGACGTCCATGAAGACCATGATCAGCAGCCAGATCCAGATGACGAAGAGGAAGAAGTACAGCATCGTCAGGAAGGCGTCGAGGACGGGATAACTCGAGGCAAGCATCAAAGCTCCTTGTGTCAGACGGGGTGCCTGCACCCGGCACCACGGGTGTGACGATAACCACTGCAGCGCTCCCGCGCCGCGTCTTGGTGTCGAGAGTCACGTTTCGCCCAGGGCCCGCCAAGGTCCCTGAGCGTCTCAGACGCCTTCCTCGGCGTGGAGTCGTCCCGATCGGCATGCCTGCGCGAAGGCCTCGTAGTCGCGCTCGTTCTGGTCGGCGTAGCGCTCGGCGAAGCGGGTCAACGCCTTCTCGAAGGACGGGTTGTTGCCGAGGTAGGACGCGATGGCAATGCGGTCGCCCGAGCGGGCGTGCGCCCGGGCCAGCGCATTGGCGCACATGGCGCCGTAGGCCGCCATGCCGGCCGGGATGGCGTTCTCGATGTCCACCGAACCCTTCCAGTCCTGGAGCTGGCGCACGTAGTAGTCCCGACTCACCCCGTCGATCCCGTCGCTGCGCTGCCAACCCAAGAAGATGTCGCTGCTGGCCTGCATCAGCCGCTGGCCGGCCACGACGCGGGCCCCGTGGTTACTCTGCGAGCTCTTCTTGGTGAAGCGCTCGAGCACCGACGACTCCGCCTCCTTGGCCTGGAGGAAGAGGACGTCCTCGGGTCGCCGACCCTCCAACATGACGATCCAGCAGCGCGTGCCGACGCTCCCCACCCCGACCACCTTGCGCGCGAGCTTGGTGATCCGGAACTGTTCGAGCAGGTGCTTGCGGTCCGACGGCAGCGAGGCCCGGTACTTGCGCAGGATCTCGTGGAACTTCTCGAGCATGAAGTCGCTCTCGACGCCGGGAAAGAGCTCCTCGGCGGGCACGATGAGTGGAGGGTCGCTCACGATGCGGCGTTCGCCGTCGACCACCGTGGTCAGCTTGTCGAGCGCCTTCATGCTGTCCTTGGTGTGTGCCTTGGCCACGACCTTGTCGACGGTGGACGCCATGTGCTGCACGTCCTTGGCCTTGGATCGCTGCGCCTCTTCCTTGAGCAGGGCCAGGCCCGACTCGACCGCGATGTGCGAGTACCACACCTCGAGGTTGCTGAGGGCGGCCATCTGACGCATGCTCTGCCGGTAGCCGAGCCCGAGCGCCACGATGGCTTCGGTGCGCACGCTCTTGGCGAAGCCCCGCACCCGCCCCGCCACGACGAGGCTGGCGGCGAGCCGCTTCACGTCCCACTCCCAGGGACCGGGGAGCGTCTCGTCGAAGTCGTTGCAGTCGAAGACGAGCTGGCGCTCGGGCGAACCGAAGACGCCGAAGTTGGAGAGGTGGGCGTCGCCGCAGATCTGGGCGTGCAGGCCCGAGCGCGGGGTGCCCGAGAGGTCAGACGCCATGACGAGGGCGGCGCCCCGGAAGAAGGTGAAGGGCGAGACCACCATGCGCCCGTAGCGGATGGGCACCAGCTCGGGCACCCGGGTCGTCCCCTGCTCCTCGAGCAGCGCCACGGGGTCAGGACGGTCTGAGCGGGGCTCGAAGACGGAATGGCTGTCCCGGGGGGCGGTGTCCCGCGCCTTCTTGCCCTTGGCCCTGCTCTCGTCCTCACTCAGGTGGGTCACCACCCGAGGCACGGCGGTCGTGTCCGCGCCGCTCGCCTCCACGACGGTCATGGCCGATCTCCTCCCCGGTGCTCCCTGGTGCACCGTTCTTGCGCGAGGCTACGCCGGGCTCGGCCGTCCGTCACCGGGCCGCGGCGGCGAACGGATCGCCGGCGCCCTTTCGCCTCCCACCTCGGGCAGTCACAATGGCCCGACGGGAACCCCGGCCACCCGGACCGGGACGGCAGGTTGGAGCGCGAGGAGCGGAGGGAACATCGGGTGACCGTCGGCTTCGAGGACCCCAAGGCGGAGGGACCGGGCCCCGCCGCGCCCGATGAGGGCAGCGCCGCCCCGGCCCCCCGCAGGGAGCGCCTGCTCGCCACCGTCGTCAATCTGGTCAACCTCATCCGGTCCAGCGACGAGGCCGCGGTGGAGAAGGCCATTCTGCAGCTGAGCGAGTCGCGACGCTGGCTGGCCCCGCTGGCCCTGATCATCGGGGCCTTCCTCCTCTTGTTCCGGGGCCTCAAGCTGCTGGTGACCAACTGGCGCCTGTCCCTCGTGCAGATCATCCCGGCCATGTGGATCTGGGCGGCACTGCTCGACATCAAGATCCATCTCCTCCATGGCCGCGAGTTCCACGTCATCCGCGGCCCGATCCTCATCCCCTGCTTCATCGTGATCACGGGGATCACCGCGGCCAGCTTCTATCTGAACGGCGTCTTCGCCTTCGCCATCTCCGACAACGACGGGCCACCCCAGATCCGCCCGTCCTTCGCCAAGGCGAACGACCATCTCCGGACGATCCTGGCCTGGGGCGGCGGCATCGGGCTGGCCCTGTCCTTCTCGACGCTGATCTCGTCGCGCTGGGGCCACCTGTGGTTCGCCCTGTGCCAGGGGATCGTGGTCGGCGTCATGATGCTGTGCTATCTGGCCGTGCCGGCCCGCATGGTGGGCGTGACCAAGATCAAGTCCCGGCGTGACTCCCTGGCCACCACCGCCATCGGCGGCGCGGTCGGGGCGGTCGTGTGCTCGCCGCCCTACATGATCGGGCGCCTCGGCATCTTGATGCTGGGCTGGCGCTACCTGTTCTGGGCGGGCATCCTCCTCATCGTGATCGGGGCCGCCCTGCAGACCGGCGTGACCAGCGCGGTGAAGGCCGTCAAGTTCTCGGCCAAGCTCGTCGGCAATCCGAGCCTCGCCGAATCATCGCCCTCGTCATCGGCGGCGTCGGCGACACCGGCGGCACCGGCGACACCGCAGACCTGATCCGGTCCGCAGCGCCGGGCCCGGTGTCTGGCGTCGGTCGGACCTACCATCGTCGGCCCCGGGCAAGGACGCCCGGTGTGCGGAGGGAGACGACGGTGCCGGCGACCATCGAGTGGTTCGGGACGACGACCTTCCGTGTGCACACCGGCGGGCCCGTCCTCTTCTTCGACGCCTACCTCGATCGTGTACCCGGCCTCGACCCCGTCGGCCTGTCCACGGCCGAGGTCGACACGGCCGACTTCGTCTTCGTCAGCCACGCGCACTTCGACCACCTCTTCGGGGCCGACGCCATCGCGCTGGCCACCGGGGCGACCGTGGTCGGCTCGCCCGAGGTGGGCCGCTGCCTGCGCGCCTGCGGCGTGCCCGAGGAGCAGCTGCTGATCGTGACCGGGGGCGAGACGGTGGACTGCGGCGCCGACGTCAGGGTGCGTGTCCTGCCGGCGCTGCACTCGTGCCTCTTCGCCCACGGGGAGAGCGATACGGCCCTGCCCTGTCTGGGCGACCTCGGGATCAGCGCGGCAGGATCGCATCGCGGCGCGCCAGGTCTTCTTCGACCTGATGGCCGGGCTGGAGGGCCCCCAGGGCGAGGCCCTCCGAGCCATGAACGCCAAGTGCTCGGCCCACGACGGAGGCCAGCTCTCGTACCTGCTCGTGACGGGTGAGGGCTCGGCCCTGGTCAGCGCCAGTGCCGGCTACTGGAAGGGCCTCTTCGACGGGCTGCGCCCCGATGTGGCGCTCCTGGCCATCGGCGGGCGGCCCAACGTGGACGGCGAGCCCTTCCAGGGCTCGGGAGCCCAGTACATGCTCGAGCAGGTGGAGTTGCTGCGGCCGGGGCGGGTGGCCTTCTGTCACCACGACCCGCTCTTTCCCGGCCTGCCCTGGGTCGACACCGGCGCGGCCGCCGAGGCGCTGGCCGTGCCGGGCGCACCCACCGGCTACTTCACCCTGGAGTACGCCACCCCGCGGGCGCTTTTCGGCTGAGGGTCACGACGCGGCGACAGCGGCGGGCGGCGGCGGCGGCGTGATGGCGTTGGTGGTCAGTGCAGACGGAGCGTCCGGATCCAGATCTGCTCGAGCACGGCTGCCGGCCGCTCCGTCGGCACCGTGTCGTCGGACCAGTACACATCGAGCAGATAGCGGTCCGTCAGCACGGAGAGCGCCCGCACCGTCTCGACCGGATGGGCCACGTCGACCCGGCCCGACTCGGCCAGGTCGATGATGCGCCGCTCGATCGGCCCGACGAGCTCGCCCAGGGTGCCACCCCACTGCTGCTTGAGGTCGGGGCCGGGCCCGGTGGCGTCGTCGAACGCCTGCATGAGACGCCCGTGGTCGCGGTAGACGGCGGCGAAGTGCAGCAGCGAGTCGTGCAGTTGCGTCTCGGGGTTCTCCGAGAACAGCCACTGGGTCGCCGCCTCGCGTAGCTCGCTCACGATCGTCCCCATGAGACGGGTGACCACGCTCTCGAGGTCGGTGAAGTAGCGGTAGAAGGCGGTGCGGCTGAGACCGGCCGACGCCATCACCTCCGCCACGCCGATGTCGCGGAAGGAGCGCTCCTCGAGCAGGGCCTCGGTCGCTCCGAGGATGGCGAGCTCGGTCGCGGCACGCCGCTCCTGCGCGGCGACACGGGCCCGGGTGCGGTTCGGGCTCACGGCTGGGAGGTCTCGTCCTCGGTGACCATGAGGAGCTCCTCGGAACAGGGAAGTGGTGCGTGACACGACACGAATGCCTCTCGAGCGGAAATGGTGAAACGGGGGCCGCGTCCGTCCGGAGGGAACAAGTCGTGACGCGGTGTCACCCATTGTGTCACCACAATTGACCCCGGACGGCGCGGGAGGGCAGTGGCCCTCAGGACTGATGAACGGCCAGGTCAGGGGGCAGGTTTGGGGGGCGGATCAGGGTGCGACGAGGGCATCGGTCAGCCCGTCGATGGCGGCCAGCGGTGCCACGAGCTCGGGCGGCAGGCCGTAGCGAGCAGCCAGGGTCGCGGGGTTTGTGTAGCTGACCTGGCAGCCCCGGTCACCGTCGGCCCAGACGAGGACCTTGAGCGGGAGGTCGAGCGCGGAGAGCGGCACGGCCGCCATGACCGGCGTGCCCACGGCCGGGTTTCCGAAGAGCACGAGCCTGGTCTCGCGCAGGTCGAGCCCGACCTGGCGCGCCGCCGCCTGCTGGTCGATGACGGCGAAGACGGTGATGCCCTTGGACTCGAGCAGCGCGAGCAGCCGGGCGACCGTCTCGCCCACCGAGCGCGGGCTCGGCTTGGTGACGGCGCCGGACCCGGGGTCGAACGCCATCGAGGTGGTCAGGGGAACGAGCTAGAAGGCGGCCAGCCGCGGTGAGCGGGCGGCATGGTTGTCGCGGAGGCGTTCCGCCGTCTCGCGGTCGCGCAGCGGCATGCCGATGCCGATCGGCAGATCCGAGAATGCGTCGTTGCGGCACTGGGGGCAGTCGACGACCCACGTCCCTTCAGGGCACTGCGTGATCCTCGGTTGGTGGTGCTGCACTGGTCCCTCTCCTGCCGTGACGCCCACCGTCGAGGGTCACGATAGTGATGAAGCTCCGCAGGCGAAAATCCTGAGGCTGACCTGGGCGTCCGTGCGACGACCGGGCTGACCGGCGTCGAAGCCCGTCCGTTCACGCAGGTGGGAAGACCGTGACCCGGGCCGCAGCGAACGATCGCTCAGCTCGTCAGCTGCGCGTCGGAAGGCCGCGCGGCGACGTAGACGATGGCGCCGATCACCGGGATGAAGAGGATGACCACCGTCCAGATCGCCTTGGCCGCGCCGTGGTGGTCGCGACGGCGGAAGTTGTCGACGAAGCACCACAGGATGAAGAAGACGAAGAGGAAGACGGCGGCGAATTCCAGGAACGTCCAGAACAGGCTCAACAGCGGCCACGAGTAGGCGAGCATCGGTGCACCTCCGGTTGTCCGACTCCGGAGCGCAACGTAGCCCTCGCCATCGCCGCCCCGGTGGATGGAGCGCCCGGCTGCTCAGCCGTTGCTGACCAGGGCGGAGATGCTCTTGGCCATGATGTAGAAGCCGAGCACCAACGAGAGGATGGCGATGGCCTGGTCGCGATGGTGGTTGATCCACTCGAGCAAGGTGCGCAGCCTGTCCCGGACCGTGTCCGGCCGCACGACGGCGTAGATCTCCATGGTCAGGTAGCTGGTCGTGCACCAGAGACAGAAGGCGAAGACCCAGAAGTATTCGAGCGGGCTGCTCAGCTTGGCGTCGGCGATGGTGGACACGCCGGCGGCCACCAGGACCCAGGGCTGGACCACGAAAGCCAGGCCGGCGGCCGCCACCGGGTTGACGCGGTCGATGCTGGCCATCCACCTGGGCTGTTTGGGCACTTTGGGCGGTGCCGGGTTCGTGCCGGCCGCCACCTGGTCCGCCCGGCGCAAGCTGGCCCGGCGCCGGTAGCCGATGAAGACGAGGATGGCACCGCAGGCCAGCTTCGCCGCCAGCACGCCCGTCGAGGGAGCGCTGGCCGGGGCCGGTGGGCGCCCGTTGGTGGCCACCACCGTGACGGCGACGATGGCGACCAGGGTCAGCATCCAGCCGAGCACGAAGCCGACGCCCTTGAGCACGCCGCGATCGGCCGCCAGCAACAGGATCATCGCGCTGAGGGGGATCGGCTCGAGGTTGACGACCAGCCCGATCAGGAAGAGATCGAGGAGCACGCGTCGGCGTTCCCGGTCAGTCCGTCGCGCTCAGAGTGGTCGTGCCGGCGGATCATTGCGCCCGCACGGTAGTCGTTGCTCGCGTGTTACTCGCGTGGTGGCGAAACCTGCATCGTGGTGTCGATGGAGGCGACGGGGGCTACCGGCGCCGACTGCGCACACGGCGGGGCCCCGCCGTGGCGCACTCGAAGAAGTAGCGCTCGTTCAACTCATGGATGGACGAGCGACCGCCGAGGGAGGGTGTCCCGTGTCCGACCGCAAAACGACGCTTCCCTCTGCAGGATCGTGCCGGATCCTTCGATCGTTCCCTACAACCCCGGCGATCGTCGCCCATAGAGGGATCATGGCGATGGGCGGCCGCGCCCACTAGGGCCATTGGTCACGGTCCAGCGGCAGGCCGATCAACGGGTGCACAACCTTCGTTCGCTTCGCCGATGTCCGCGACCCCGGGACGTCCGCCTGCGCCAACGACACCACCACGATGGGGTCGAAGACCAACTGCACCGGCGCTGACACGACGTGTCGGTTCCACGTCACGGCCGCTCGCCTGTGAGGCAGGGACGCCCCGAAGCAATGATGGGCGGGCGGGGCCGTGACCCCCCGGTCAGGCCCCGCCGCCCAACCAGACGACCTGGGCCGGAGGAGGGTGAGGCAATGATCGCTTGAAGATCCTTGCCACCTCGGCACTGCCCCGATCCCCTTCGATCGACGGTGTGCTCTCCCGGTCGTGTCGTCCTGAATCGCCATGATGCCCTCGGGCGACGCCCGGTACCAGGGTCATTGGTCACCCAATTCGTCTCTTCGTGGTCGTTTCAGACGAATGCTGAAAACAGGACGCGGCAGCGTCGTGCGGCCCCGGTTCCGGCGGGCTCTCAGGCCGCGGCCGTGGCCGTGGTTCCCGGCGCCGGCGGCGGCCCGTGACCGTGCCCGGGCGGCCCGTAGCGCACCCGGAAGAGCATGTAGGCCACCGGCCCCGTCAGCGCGGGCAGCCAGTACGAGATGATCCGGTAGGCCAGGGTGGCCAGAACCGCGGCGCCACCGGGAATGCCGGCCAGGATGAGCATGCCGCTCAGCCCCGCCTCGACGATGCCCAGCCCGCCCGGCGTGATCGGGACGAGTCCGAGCAATCCGGCCACCGCGTAGGCCAGCAAGACGAGCGAGGGCGCCGGCTTGGTCCCCGTAGCCCAGATGCAGGCCATGAGTGTCATGAAATCGAAGGCCAGCCGCCCGCTCGACAGCAACAGGGCGGCCTTCCAGCGGAGGCCGAGCACGTCGCGGATGCGGTTGCGTTCGGCCACCAGGCGCTCCGGCAGCCCGGTCATGGGCGCCCGCTTGCGCAGCACCTTGTTGCGCACCGCCTGGACGAGGCGGCCGGCCCAACGCATCGGCGCGTCGACCACGAGCACCACGGCGCTGAAGCCGGCGAAGAGGAAGAAGGCGCCGATGCCGAGGAGCGCCGCATGTTCGAGGCCGCGGTCGATCGGCGTGCCGGCGATGATCGCCGGGAGTACGAAGATGGGCAGGGCCAACAGAGCGCCGATGCCGAGGATCGAAATTGCGGTCAGGCCGCCCACCGCCGTCGTCGGGTCGATGCCCGAAGCGGCCAGCATGCGGAATTGCGTCGCCGCACCGGCGGCCTGGCCACCGGGCACCACCAACGAGATGGCGTTGCCGGCCAGCTGCGACGTGGCGACCGAGAACCAGGCCTTGGTGCGCAGGGCGAGGCGCTGCAGGGCGATGGTGCAGGTGAAGTGGGCCACCTGGGCGGCCAGGGCCACGAGGAACCAGAGGGGGTTCAGCGACTTGAGCTTCGGCCAGGAGCCGAAGACCGCGGTCAGGGTGGGGAAGACGAGGTAGATCGTGACGCCGGCGACCACGGCCGCGATCGTCGCCTTGACCACCGAACGCCACGCCGGCGGCGAATCGGCGTCCTCCTCGATGCGGCTCGTCAGGCGGTGCGAGATCTCGTCGCCGCTGCCCGAAGCCTGCTGGGGCGTCTGATCCTCGGGGCGCGCCTCGCCCTCCAGCTGTTCGATGTCCTTTGTGTCCTTTTCGCCGCTGCCGGGCCCGGGGTCAGGCATGGACCTTCATGGTCCCGGCATACCCGCTGATCCGCCCGGCTAGGCCTCGGCTAGGCCAGGATCTTCGCCTTCTGCGCCTCGAACTCGGCGTCGGTCAGCACACCCTGGCTCTTGAGGTCGGCCAGCTTCGAGAGCTGTGACGCGGTGTCCTCGCCCGGCGTGCTGGCGGCCTGGCGCACGTACTGGTCGAAGGCCTTCTGCTGCTGCGCCGCCTGCTGGGCCTGGCGCTCGTGCATCTTGCCGCCCCGGGCGATCAGGTACACGAAGACACCGAGGAACGGCATGATGATGACGAAGATGCACCACAGCGCCTTTGGGAACCCGCCCAAGTCGTGGCTGCGGAAGATGTCGATGAAGACCGTGAAGAGCAGCCAGATCCAGATGAAGAACAAGAAGAAGTACAGCATGGTCAGGAAGAGGTCGAGGATGGGGTAACTGGACGCGAGCATGGCTGGCTGTATCTCCTCCGGTCAGTGCAGGCGACGAGAACCTGCTGCCCAATGTCTAGTCCGGTGGCTCTGCCAACCGGTGGCTTTCCGCCGGCGGGCGCCCGTCGGGTCTGAGCGGACCAGGCAATCGGGTCATGAAATCGGTCGACGTCCTCAACCACCGTTGAGCAGAACGACGAGTCCGACGGCAGACGGCCGGCCTTGCGCGACGCCCACCCACGCCGCTCGTCGCGCCCACCACTCCGAGCATCCGGTAGGGCAGCATGGAGGGATGCGGACATCCATCCTCGCCATCGCTGCGCTTCTCGTCGGCGGCTCCACCTTTGCTCTCCCGGTCGAAGCCGGTGCGGCAACGAAGAAACCGACCTACTACGTGTCGCTCGGTGACTCCTACGCGGTGGGCTACCAGCCGGGCAAGGGCTCCACGCCCGGCTACACCGTGCCCGTGGCGAAGGGGACGCATCTCACCCTGGTGAACTTCGGCTGCGGCGGGGCGACGACGAGCTCCATTCTCAACAACGTCGGCTGTCCCGACGTCCTGCCCCACACGACGGGCGGGCAGACCTACCCGACCACGACCCAGATCGCCGCGGCCGAGGCGTTCATCACGGCCCACAAGGGCCACATCGGGCTCATCACCGTCTCCATCGGCGGCAACGACGTGACGGGCTGTGTGTCCCAGGCCAACCCGATCGCCTGCGTCGGCACGGCGGTCCAGGACATCACCACCAACGTCACGACACTGGCCGGTGACCTGCGCACGGCAGCCGGCCCCAAGGTGCCGATCATCGGCTCGACCTACCCCGACGTGATCCTGGGCAGCTACGTCTACCCCGTGCACCCGGCACCTCCCGCAACCATCAGCCTGGCCAAGGTCTCGGTGACCGCCTTCAAGGCGCTGATCAACCCGGCGCTCTCGAAGGGTTACGCCTCGGCCAAGGGCAGTCTGGTCGACGTGACGGCGGCATCCGGCGCCTACGGGCCGCTGACCAAGACCGTGAAGACGAAACGTTACGGGCGGATCCCCGTGCCGGTCGACAAGGTCTGCCAGCTGACGTGGTTCTGCTCGAAGGGCGACATCCACTCCAAGAAGCCGGGGTACGACCTGATCGCCAAGCTCATCGTGTCGAAGTACAACGCGGTCAAGCCGAAGTAGGACACACCCACCGGGAGACGACGGGCATTGTCGATAGGAGACCTTGGGTGAGCGACACGCCTGGGACTGCGGCCGAAAGACGCGACCTGGTCGTGATCGATGCCCTCAACGATTGGACCTGCACGACCTGCGGCCAAGCCGGGGACTTGATGTTGATGGAGGACGGCGGGCCGGTCTGCATGACATGTGCTGACCTGGATCACCTCGTGTACCTGGCGCGGGGGGATACGGCACTGACCCGCCGAGCGCGAAAGTCCAGCGGGCTCTCCGCGGTGGTGGTTCGCTTCAGTCGGGCTCGCAAGCGATACGAGCGTCAGGGCGTCCTGGTCGAACCGGCGGCCCTCGAAGCAGCAGAGGCGGCGTGTCTGGCCGACGCCGAAAGCAGGGCCCGCCGGCGGGCCCGGGACGAGGAGTACCGTGCCCGCGCCGACGCCGGATTCGAGGTCGCGCTCGCCGAGGCGATCCTCGAGTTGTTTCCGGCCTGCCCCCCGGGGCGGGCCACAGAGATCGCGACGCATGCCGGCCGCCGGGGCAGCGGGCGGGTGGGACGGAGCGCGGCGGGCCGGAATCTCGAGACCGAGGCGGTGACGCTGGCGGTGGTGGCCGCGGTTCGTCACGGCGACACCGACTACGACAACCTCCTCATGGCGGGGGTCGACCGGGGTGAGGCGAGAGCACGCATCCAGCGCAGACGTCGAACTCCTCCTCCAACGTTGGCGAACAGGGCAATCCGGGCCGGCAGACCTGACCCTGGCGAACCAGGTCAACCCGGTGGGCCGCCGCTGGAGCGGAACTTGAAGAGCGACCGGCGGGCCGCCTTGGCCACGTCCTTGCGCGGGTGGAACGAACCGAGCGTGGCCAGGACCGCGTCCGTCTCCGGCAGGCGCACACGCCAGGTCTCCTCGACTGCAGCACAGGCATCGGAGGCACCCGCCACCGTGTCGAGCCAGGACGGCATCACCTCTGGACCCCACAGGGCCAGCAGGGCGGAGAGGGTCCGGATCAGGAGTTCGGGGTCACCGCCGGCATCGAGCACCTCCTCGCCGGCGAGTCCCGTCTTGACCCGCCAGACCAGGGCATAGGCGTTCAGCTCAGGGTCGCCCGCCAGCCGTGCCATCGCCTCGGCCGCCGACGGACCGATGTCGAGCAACGCCCGAAAAGCGATGACACGACCCGTCTCGTCGGCCCCGGGGAGCGCCTCCACCAGAAGCGCTGCGGCCTCGTCGCCGTGGGCGTGCACCCAGACCTCGAGCTCGACCCGGGCGATGTCGTCGGGCAAGATCGGAGGCCCGGCTGAGGAGCTCGTTCGCCCCGACGGCGGCCAACGACCCGGCCACCGGCACGTCGGCGACCGCGGCCAGCATCCGATGGACCAGCCACGTGCCCAACGGGGTGAGCGTGACCGTGCCGCCGGATTCGTCGGTGCCGCCCCATTGGCTCCGGACGGTCTCGATGCCCGACTCCTCGACGACCCCGAGCGCGCTCAGCTTGTGCAACGCCCGACGGGCCGAGAACTCCGTAAGCCCCTGATGCATCTCGAGCTTGTGTTCCTCGACATCGTCGAGGTCGTAGAGATCCAAGAGGTCCTCCCAGAACTCTTCGGTGAACTCGTCGATGGCGAGGGGTTCTGTCTCCACGTAGAGGTCCAGGAGCAGCCGCGTCAATCCCTCGTCGAGATCCTCCGCGTACCAGCTGAATCCGTAGTGGTCCTTGCCCCGGTCATGCTGAGCCAATCCGACCTCGATGAGCGCCGCCTCGAGCAACCGGCTCGCCGCCTCGAGGGGCTCGCTCTCGAGCAACCCGGCCTCGGGACCGGCACAGACCGATCGCGCGCTCGGCTGCGCCAGGAACCCGGCCGCCAGCGCGAGCCGGAAGGCGAGGTCCACCTCTCGAAGGTTCTGCGAACTCCTCACGCTGCCCCGCTGTTGACCGATTTGCCATTCGACTGTGTCCGAGGTGCCGAGCACAGTCACCAGCGCCTTGCCGTCGGCCAGAGTCAGGTTGCCCCGGTCGGTGAGCTTGCGCCCGCTCCCCACGAAGTCGACCAGGTCACGCACCTGCCGAGAGATCACCGTGGTCCTGGCCGCCTCCCGGACCACGTCCTCGGGGGCGAGCACGACAGGCGGCAACCGGGTGAGGGGCTCGGCACCGGCATCGACGGCCCGTCGGCGTCGCTCCAGCGACGGCCCCAGGACGCGATCGCGCTCTTCGAAGCTCCGCTCGTTGAATCGGGTCACCCAGCGATCCATCGCCTCCTGGTCCGTCGGATCCACGCCGTCCGCGATCATCTCGGCGACCAGCCGTTTGCCGGGACTGAAGCGCTCCTCGTCGTTCATGGCCGCCTCGAACTCCGGCTGTGCGTCCTCGACCCGTCGGGCCAGGCGCTCTCCCGTACCCTCTGACAGCAGGCGCTCCGCCGAGAGGAAGCGCAGAAACGCGGCGAACCCGGCGATGAGATCGCCGGCGTCGTTGGGGCCGAGATTGACCTTGGCCGGCAGGATCTCGAAGAGGAGTGCCTCGACGTCGTCCACCGACCACTCAGTGAGGTTGGCGTCGAAGTACTGCCACTTGTACTCGAGAACGTCCCGGGCGGCCCAACCGAGCCGACTCCCGGTGCTCGTCTCGAAACGCCGCACCAGGTCCTCGCGTGCCGCCTCGAATTCGTCCTCCTGCTCCGGACCGAACGGCATCGGCACGAGACGAACCTACCGCTCACCAGGACTCAACCTCATGGCGGGGAACGGTCGCCCGAGATCCACCGTTGCGCCGCTGACTCACGGTTTGGGCGGGCGGTCCATATGGGACCACTACTGGTTAGGATGGAACCAGTGGTGAGGATCGAGCTGGCCCGGATCGAAGCGCTGGAGCTCCTGGCGATGACGCTGGCTCACCTCAACGTGGCCGAAGCGCGAACCGACATGACGCCGCGTGTCCCATTGCTCATGGGGCTACGCGACAAGCTCGCGCTGGCCCTGCTGGAGGAGACCGACACATGAGGTACAGCGAGTCCGACGTCGACGCGGCAACCATGGCCATGGAGAAGTACCGGATCGATGAAGACGCCGAGGTGAGCGCCGCCCTGGTCGTTGTCGGACTGTGCGCAGAACGGGCAGCGAAGGAGGCGCAGCTTCGCGACGACATGATCCGGGTCGCCCACAAGGCGGGAGCCTCCCTGCGCCAGCTGGCCGAAGTCTCCGGCCTTGGCCGCAAGACCGTGACGGCGGTCGTCTCTTCGGACCCGTACCCGCCCTCAGTCTGAACGCAGCGGTCCGGCATCCCCCAAACGGTGACGCCGGCCATCGCACCAACCGACAACGACCGCGCCCGCCTCAGCTCCCCGGCTCGTGCTCCTCGAGCGCCTTCAGGAGCAGCCGCCGCAGCTCGCCCCGCTCGGCCACGCTGAGCCCACCCAGGATCTCGTCCTCGATACTCCCCTGCGCCACCTCGGCCAACTCGAGCGCCTCGAGGCCCACGTCGGTGATGTCGACGATGTGGCGCCGCCGGTCGGCCGGGTCCCGCCGCCGTTCCACGTACTCGAGGTCCTCGAGGTCGTTGAGCACCAGCACGCCGGTGTTCGAGTCCATCGAGAGCTGCTCGGTCATGAGCTGCTGCGAGACGCTGGGGTGGTCGCGCAGGTAGGCCAGGACGACCATGTTGCGCAGGTTCATCCCGACCAGCTCGACCGAGGAGCGCAGGTAGACGACCCGGGCCAGCCGGTTGAGCAGGACGATCGTCCCCGTCGTCCCCGTTCTGGTGGAGCCCCCCCGGGCCGTCATGGTGCTGTTGCCTCCCGTGGACCGGCGCGCTCGGCCGTAAGAACCATACCTCTATGATAGTCCCGAAACCATGACTATCCCCGCGACCATGACCATCCCGGAAGTCGGGACCGCCCAGGGCGACCGCCGGCGCTGGATCGCCCTTGTCGTCGTCTGCCTGGCCATGTTCATGAACGCGCTCGACGGCTCCATCGTGAACGTGGCCCTGCCCGACATCCAGAAGAGCCTGGACTTCAGCCAGTCCGGCCTGACCTGGGTGGTCGACGCCTACCTCATCTCCTTCGGCAGCTTCCTCCTCATGGCCGGGCGCCTGGGCGACCTCATCGGCCGCAAGAAGGTCTTCCTGGCCGGCGTGACCCTCTTCACCCTGGCCTCCATCGTCTGCGGCTCGGCCCAGGACCAGTCGATGCTCGTGGCCGCCCGCTTCGTCCAGGGCATCGGCGGCGCCTTCTCGTCCTCGGTCATCGTGGCCATCATCGTCACCGAGTTCCCCCAGCCGTTGGAGCGGGCCAAGGCCATGAGCGCCTACGTCTTCGTCGCCGTGGGCGGCGGCTCGATCGGGCTCCTCGCCGGCGGCGTCCTCACCCAGGCCCTGGACTGGCACTGGATCTTCTTCGTGAATGTGCCTATCGGCATCGCCACGCTGGCCGCCGGCTACTTCCTCCTGGTGGACAACGTCGGGTTGGGCATCAAAGAGGGCGTCGACTGGCTCGGGTCCATCCTGGTCACCGTCTCGGTCATGGTGATCATCTACGCCATCGTCACCGCGGCCACCTATGGCTGGGTCTCGGCCCACACCCTGGGCATCCTCGGCCTCGGTCTGGCGCTGCTCGTCGCCTTCCTCGTCCTCGAGTCCAAGCTCGAGAAGCCGATCATGCCGTTGCGCATTCTGAAGCTGCGCACCCTCACCGGCTCCGCCGTCATCCGCGGCCTGCTCATCATCGGGATGTTCTCGACGTTCTTCATCGGCGCCCTCTACTTCGAGCACGTGCTCGGCTACAGCCCGATCAAGACCGGCCTGGCCTTCCTCCCTCAGGCCGTGATGATGGCCGGCCTCTCGACCGGGCTCACCGCCAAGCTGGTCGACCGCTTCGGCAGCAAGCCCGTCATGTACCCCGGCATGGTCCTCGCCGCCGTCGGCCTGCTGCTCTTCGCCTCCGCCGGCCAGCACGGCCAGTACTTCCCGAAGATCTTCATCGCCTTCCTCATGTTGGGCCTCGGGGCGGGCCTCACGTTCATGCCGCTCCTCCAGATCGGCATGTCCGAAATCCCCAACGAGGACGCCGGACTCGGCTCGGGCGTGGTCAACGTCTCCCAGCAGCTGGCCGGCGCCATCGGCCTGGCCGCGCTGAGCACCATCGCCGCCAACGACTCCAAGTCGCTGCTGGCCTCGGGCCACGACGTGATCTCCGCCCTCACCCACGGCTACCAGCTGGCCCTGCTCATCGCCGCCTGCTCGGTCATCGCCGGCCTCGTCCTCTCGCCGGTCCTCCTGCGCACCCACGAGTCGGCGGAGGAGCAGGCCGTCCACATCCGGGAGAACATGGCCAACCCCGAGGCCAAGGAGCACCTGATCATCTGAGCGCGGGCCGGCGCACCCGACCGCCCCCGGCACGCGCCGCTCGCCCCACCTCCTGTGCGACGGCCATGGGGCGGCACCGGGCAACCATTCCCCGGCGTTGAGGCGGCGAAGATCCCGCCTGACCAGCCCCTTTCCGCCGCGGCCCGGCTCCGGATCGACCCGCCCGCCCCGCCGGGCCCCAACGTGGAGGATCCCAGGGCCGATCGCGGCTCGGGATCCGAGTCACCCCAGGTCAATGCGTGGAACCCGTTCTCGTCGGGCCGAGTATTGCGGGATTATGACAATACTGACACAGGCGTCAGGAAACTCCGATCTCATGCCACAATGAGGGCGTCCCGCACCGACTGGTCCCCTTGACCTCTCCATGATGCCGCCACCACTCGACACCGAGCACTACGACCCCGAGGCCGTCCGGGCCAAGTACCTGGCCGAGCGCGACAAGCGACTGGTCGCCGGCCGGGCGGACATCCGCGACCTGCGTCACGACGAGTACTTCGCCAAGTACCGCGACGACCCCTTCACGCCGGCCACCGAGCGTGATCCCGTCGTCGACGAGGTCGACGTCGTCATCCTCGGCGGCGGCATCGCCGGTGTGACCACGGGCGCCCACCTGCGCCAGGCCGGCATCGAACGCATTCGCATCATCGACCAGGCCGGCGGCGTCGGCGGCACCTGGTACTGGAACCGCTACCCCGGCGTCATGTGCGACGTCGAGTCGTACATCTACATGCCCATGCTCGAGGAGATCGGGTACGTCCCGAGCCAGCGCTACGCCTTCGGCGAGGAGATCCTCCATCACCTCGAGGCGGTGGCCGAGCACTACGACCTGGTCGACGACGCGCTCTTTCACACCGGGGTGACCCGCGCCGAATGGCGTGAGGAAGCGTCGCGCTGGCTGATCCACACCGACCGCGGCGACGCCATCTCGTGCCGCTGGTACGTGCTGGCCCCCGGCATCCTCAACCTGATGAAGCTGCCTGCCCTCAGCGGCATGGAGGACTTCGCCGGCCACTCCTTCCACACGGCGCGCTGGGACTACGCCTACACCGGCGGCGGCCCCCAGGCCCCGCTCGAGAACCTGAAGGACAAGACGGTGGCGCTGATCGGCACCGGTGCCTCGGGCATCCAGTGCCTGCCTCCGCTGGCCGAATCGGCCAAGCAGGTCTACGTGTTCCAGCGCACCCCCTCGGCCATCGGCGAGCGGGGCAACCGCCCGACCGACGACGACTTCGCGGCCACGCTCGAGCCGGGGTGGCAGCGGGCCCGCAACGACAATTTCCAGGCCATCATGCTCGGGCGCCCCGCCGAGGTGGACCAGATCGACGACGGCTGGACGCATCACTACGCGGTGGTGAACAACCCGCCACGGCGCAAGGGCATGAGCCTGGCCGAGTTCATCGAGAACGCCGAGGCCATGGACTACGAGATCATGGACGAACACCGGCGCCGCGTCGACGCGCTCGTCGAGGACCCCGACACCGCCGAGATCCTCAAGCCGTACTACCGCTACATCTGCAAGCGGCCCTGCTTCCACGACGAGTACCTCTCGGCCTACAACAGCCCCAACGTCACCCTCATCGACTGCCCGGCCGGCATGGAGCGCATCACCGAGGCCGGTCCGCTCGTGAACGGGCAGGAGTACGCGGTCGACTGCATCGTCTACGGCACCGGCTTCGAGCCCGAGCGCACTCCGCTCTACCGTCGGGCCGGCCACGACATCGTCGGCCGCGACGGCGTGACCCTGGCCGAGAAGTGGGCCGACGGGGCGGCCAGCCTCTACGGCATCATGAGCCGCGGCTTCCCCAACCTCTTCCTCATGCCCGCACCCACCCAGCAGGCCGTGGTGACGGTGAACTACACCCAGCTGGCCGTGGCCGGCGCCGAGTTCGTCACGGGCGCCATCTCGCTGCTCCGCAAGCAGGGCGTCGAGGCCTTCGACGTGAGCGCCCAGGCCGAGGAGGCGTGGACGCAGAAGATCGTCGACTCCTATGTGGCCGGGACGACCGTCATGGCCGCCTGCACGCCGTCGCGCATCAACAACGAAGGGCACCCCGAGACCATCAACCCGCGCGACGGCAACTACGGCGGCGGGTTCGGCGACTGGTTCGGCTACCGCGACCTCCTCGAGCGCTGGGTGGCCGACGGCCGCTTCGAGGGTCTCGAGCTCGAAGTCCCCTCGAGCGCGCCGTGAGCACGCGCCAGCGGGTGGCCGTCGTCACCGGCGGCGGGGGCGGCATCGGCGGCGCCATCGCCGAGGACCTCGGCCGCAGCGGCTGGTTCGTCGTCACCGTCGACCCGCTGGTGACCCTCGACGGCACCGAGCAGCTCGCCCCGACCGAGGAGACCACGGCCGGGCGCATCGTCGCCGCCGGCGGCACGGCCCGCGCCTCGTCCGCCTCGGTCACCGACGGCGAGGCCCTGCGCACCCTCTTCCAGGAGCTGGCCGCCGAGCGCGGCGGCCTCGACGCCGTGGTCAACGTGGCCGGCATCACCCGGCAGAGCTACTACGCCCGCGGCACCGAGGAAGACTGGCTGGCCCTGCTCGACGTGCACCTCGGCGGCTACCTCAACGTGCTCGAGGCGGCGCTGCCCCTCATGGCCGCCGCCGGGCACGGGCGCATCCTCGGCATCACGTCCGGCTCGGGCTGGCGGGCCGCCGACGCCGGTGGCTACAGCGCGGCCAAGCGCGTCGTCGCCTCGCTGACCTGGCAGCTGGGTCGCCTGGCGCCGCCCGGCGTGACCGTCAACGCCATCTCGCCCATCGCCAACACCCGCATGGTGCAGGCCGCCCTCGAGCGGGCCCAGAAGGAGGGGCGCAAAGGTGGTGGGGGCGGGCTCACCCTGAACTCCATGCCCGGGCCCGAGGACATCGGGCCGCTGGGTGCCCACGTGGTCGGCGACGGCTTCGGCTGGTGCAGCGGCCAGGTGCTCTTCGCCGGCGGCCCCGAGGTGGCCGTGGTGGATCAGCCCCGCCTCATCGAGGTCGTGCGCACCGCCGGCGCCGCCTCCCTGGCCGGCGTGCTCGATACGGTCGTCCCCCGCGCCTTCGTCGCCGCCGAGACCAAGCAGGCCAGCGACGGCGGCAGCAATCCGCGCTTCGCCGGGATCTTCGAGACGGCAACCGCAGACCGGCCGGCCGCGGCGCCCGTGCGGTCCTGCGCCATCGTCAGCGACCGTCCCGCGCTGGCCGGCGCGCTCGTCGGCGCTCTCGATGCCCGCGGCATCGCCTGTCGCCGCGCCGAGCTGGCGCACGGGTTCGACGGCACGGCCAAGAGTCTGCAGTCCGCCGTCGAGCGCGCCGGTCCCCTCGACGCCGTCGTCGTCGCCCTCGAGGGCCACCCGCGCACCTCGAGCTCGTTGGAAGGCTGGGAGCACGTGCTGGCCGACCACCGCGGCCTGCTCGAGGCCCTGCACGACGACGCCTCGTGGTCGCGCGCCGTGGCGGACTACGCCGGCGCGGCCGAACGCCCCGTCCGCCTCATGGTCCTGACCGACGCCACGACCCCGGCCGGCCGCAGCCGGGCCCAGGCCTCGGCCCAGCTGGCGCGCGTGGCCGCGGCCGGGACGAAGAACCGGGTGACCGCCCTCACCGCCGGACTCGAGGCCTCCGGGCCCGCCGCCGCCCTGGCCGCCAGCGAGTTGGCGGCCCACCTCCTGGCCCATCCCGACAGCGCCCCCCTGGCCGGTGCGGAGCTGGTGGTGAACGACCAGTGGCTCGGGCTGCGCAGCCACCCGCGTCCGATCGGCGCCGTGACCTACGGCGGCCCCGCCATTCCCGACTGGCTCGACGCCAGCCTGCGCGAGATCGTGGGCGCCACCGGCCCGCTCGCCCCGATGGAGATCCCATGAGCGACCGGCCCACCCGCGTCGTCGACGCCCACGTGCACCTGTGGGACCCCGCCAACAAGACCTGGTACCCCTACCTCTCGATGGCCCCGGCCCACGGGGGCACCGGCGACGCCTCGCGGATGAACCGGCGCTTCGACGTGGAGACCTACCGCGCCGAGTCGGCGGGGTGGAACGTCGAGAAGTTCGTCAACGTGGCCGCGGCCACCGGGCCCAACTCGGTCGAGGAGACCATCGAGCTCGACCGGACGGCCGAGGCCAACGGCGGCCCCGACGCCATCGTCGGCGGGCTGCCGCCGACCGACACGGTGGCCGACGCCGTCGCCCTGCTCGACCGCCAAATGACGGCACCACGTTTCCGCGGCGTGCGCCCCATGGGCCCGTTGAGCCATCCCGTCCCCGACCCGGCGGTGCTGGGCGCGCTGCAGGAGCGCAACCTCGTCTTCGAGCTCATGGCCCACCCCGATCTGCTGGCCACGGCCGCCACCGAGTTGGCCGGCTTCGCCGACCTGACCGTCGTGGTGGAGCACACCGGCTGGCCCCGCTCGGACGCCGACGAGGAGTTCTCCCTCTGGCAGAAGGGCATCGACGCCCTGGCCGCACTCGGTGACAATGTCGTCTGCAAGCTCTCCGGCCTGGCCATGCCCCTGGGCTCCATGCGGCCCGACGCCATCGCCCCCTGGATCGAGCACGCCCTCGAGGTGTTCGGCCCCGGTCGCTGCATGTTCGCCAGCAATTTCCCCGTCGATGCCATGGCCGGCACCTTCGACGAGCTCTACACGGGGTTCGCCGCGGTGACGTCGGGTCTCGACGACGCCTCGCGTGACCTGGTGTTCGCGGGCACGGCCGAACGCATCTATCGCCTCTGAGGCGAACCCTCCCCCGTCATTGACATAGAACAGCCCGATGGAGAAGAGAGCGTGAGCACGACGTCGCCCGAACCTGACGTGGACCAGTTCCGCAAGGAGCTGCGGACGTTCCTCGAGGACAACCTCACCCCCGAAATCGTCGCGGCGGGTCATCACTCCGTGGAGCGCAACCTCGACGTGCTGCGGGCCTGGAACCGCACGCTGGCCGATGGCGGCTGGGCCGCCCCGTCGTGGCCGGTCGAGCACGGCGGGCGCGCCGCCGGCGTGCCCGAGCAGCTGGCCTTCATGGAGGAGACCAGCCGCCTGCGCGCGCCCGGCCCGGTGAACGTGATCGGCGTGTCCAACATCGCCCCGGCCATCATGGCGGTCGGCACCCCCGAGCAGCAGGAGCGCTTTCTCCAGCCCATGCTCCGGGGCGACGAGATCTGGTCGCAGGGGATGTCCGAGCCCGACGCCGGATCGGACCTCGCCTCGCTGCGCACCGCCGCGGTCGAGGACGGCGACCACTTCGTGATCAACGGGCAGAAGACGTGGAACTCCCTCGGCCACGTGGCGGACTGGTGCCAGCTCTACGTGCGCACGGACCCCACGGCCAAGAAGCACGCGGGCATCACCTGCTTCCTGGTCGATCTGCGCACGCCGGGCATCGAGGCGCGGCCGCTCACCACCATCACCGGCGAGCACACCTTCGCCGAGCTCTTCTTCACCGACGCCCGCATCCCCCGCTCCGCCATGCTCGGCCCGCTGCATGCGGGCTGGTCGGTGGCCATGACGACGTTGAGCTTCGAGCGGGCCGGCGTGGCCCGGCTCCACCTCTCCCTGGCCAACCGCCTCGACGAGCTCCTCGCCGACCCCCGGGCGCAGGAGGGTCTGCGCGACCCGGTCCTGCGCCAACGATTGGCCGGCGTCTTCGCCCGCATCCGTTGCATGCGCTATCTCACGGAGCGCTCGTTCGCCGACCCCACGGCCGCCACTGCGGCCGGCAGCCTGGCCAAGTTGTCCTGGGCCAGTTGCGACCAGGAGCTGGCCGAACTGGCGGTGGACCTGATCGGACAGAATGCGCTGCTCGCCCGCGACCGCTGGGCGCTGAACCTGCTCGGCGTCCGCCAGGCCTCCATCGCCGGCGGCACCACCGAGATCAACAAGACCGTCGTCGGCGAGCGCGTCCTCGGGTTGCCCCGGTGACCCGCACCGGACCGATCGGGTCGTGCCCATTCGACCGCGTGGGTCGGTATGACAGACTCCCGACGCACGCAGACCGCAGCACGGCAATAACGCAGATTTCCGTCGTCCCGACCGGCACGACAGACGTACGAGAGCGAGGAGCACATGGCGCGAGTCCCCATCGAGGAGGGGTTCTTCCGGATCCCCGAGGACCCGGCCGAGCCGCCCCGCCTGCTCGGGAGCCGCTGTCCCGCCTGCGGCGAGGTCTTCTTTCCCCGCCGTCTCGTCTGCGCCAAGTGCCTGCACGAGGGCACCGAGGACATGGAGCTGTCGACCGAGGGCGTGATCTACACCTGGACCTACTGCCACGTGCCGCTCTTCGGCAAGAAGGACGCCGACGTGGCCGGCTACGGCGTGGCCCAGGTGGACCTGCCCGAGGGTCCGCGCGTCCAGTCGATCCTCTTCGGCGAGCGCGACGACTTCGCCATCGGCCTGCCGGTGCAGATCGACCTCGAGACGCTGCGCCAGAACTCCGACGGCGACGACGTCGTCATCTACCGCTTCCGCCCCGCCGACGCGGCGCCGAGCGGAGCGGCGCGGTCGTGACGCGCGGCCTGAAGTTCGAGGGCGTGGCCGTGGCCGGGATCGGCATGGTCCGCTTCGGCATGTTCCGCGACATCCCGGGCGCCCACCTGGCCCGCGACGCCGGGCTGTTGGCGCTGCACGATGCCGGCATGACCCTGGCCGACGTCGACGAGGCCTTCGTGGGCTACATCCAGCCGGCCTCCATGCTCGGCATCAAGGCCATGAAGGAGCTCGGCCTGACCGGGCTCCCGGTGACCCACATCGAGAACGCGTCGGCCACGGGGCTCGTCTCCTTCCGCGAGGCCGCCTGGGCCGTCTCCTCCGGCCGGGCCGACGTGGCCATGGCGCTGTGCTTCGACAAGTTCACCGACATGACGGGCACCGGAGGCCGCGGCGCCGGGCGCGACCAGATCGACGCCCCCATCCTGCCCGCCGCCTACTTCGCCCTCTGGGCCCAGCGGCGCATGCACGACCGCGGCACGACGCCGGAGCACTTCGCCACCATCGCGGCCAAGAACTGGAACTACGGCGCCGCCTGCCCGTTCGCCCACCGCCGCTCCGACCACGTGGTCACCGCCGAGGAGGTGCTGGCCGCCCGGCTGGTGGCCGAGCCGCTGACCACCATGATGTGCTGCCCGCCCGACGACGGCGCCGCCTGCATCATCGTGGCCCGCGAAGACCTGGTGCGGCAGCGCCAGCCCGACCGCCCCCTCGTCCGGGCCCTGGCGTCGGCGCTGATGTCGGAGACCTACACGCCGGGCCACACCTTCGTCGGCCCGGTCGTCGGCCCCTCCAGCATGACCTCGAACACGGCGAACGAGTGCTACGAGGCGGCCGGCCTCGGCCCCGAGGACGTGAGCGTGGCCTACTGCCACGACGCCTTCATCAACGAGGAGCTCGAGTACTACGAGCTGCTCGGGTTCTGTGCCGAGGGTGAGGGCGAGAAGCTGGTCGTCGACGGCGAGACCGGGCCGGGCGGGCGCATCCCCTTCAACACGGACGGCGGGCTGATCGCCCGCGGCCACCCCGGCGGTCCGACCGGCGTGGCCCAGCTCCACGAGGCCGTGCTCCAGCTGCGCGGCCAGGCCGAGGGCCGCCAGGTCGAGGGCGCCCGGGTGGCCTTGGCCCACCTCGTCGGCGGCGGCAGCATCGCAACGGTGAACCTATTGGGCGTCGACAGGAGTGCCACATGACCACGAGTGACGAGCGCAGGGCCGCCGGCCGGGAGATCCAGGGCCAGCTGTGGCCGGCCACCCTGACCGCCCCGACCGGACAGTTCCCCGCGGCCAAGTTGGCGCCGGACTACTACGACCACGTCCAGCAGAGCGCCTTCGGCGACATCTGGACCCGACCGGGCTTGTCGGTGCGCGACCGCTCGATGATCACCGTCGCCGTCCTGGCCTCGCTCGGTCAGCCCGAAGAGCTGCGGGCCCACCTCGCCGGTGCGCTCAACGCCGGTCTCAGTCGAGAGGAGATCGTCGAGGTGCTCATGCACATCTCGATCTACGCCGGTGTGCCGGCGGCCGGTTCGGCCATGCGGGTGGCCGCCGACGTGCTCGGCACCGACTGACCAACCCCGACACGCGCGTCCGACCACCAGCCGTCTGACCCGAGAGGGTCGTCTCGTCAGCTCCCGGCGGTCGAAGGGTCCCAGCGCAGGGCGACGTCGCCCTGCTGCTCGGCGAAGGTCACGAGCTCGCTCCAGTCGGCGTCACCGAGGCCGGCATCGACCGCGCTGTTGAGGACGCCGCGCACCGCCGCGGCGACCGGGGTCGGCACGCCGAGCGCTTCGCCCGAGTCGACGATCAGCCCGGCATCCTTGGCGGCCAGCACCAACGCGAACTGCGTCGGCCGACCCCGGCCGTCGATCGTCTCGACCTGGCGGTCGATGAAGAAGTTGGATGCGCCGGCCGTGCGCAGGATCTCCACGGCGTCCTGCACCTCGATCCCGGCCTTGGTGGCGAACGACAACCCCTCGAGGCTGACCCAGGTGGTCGTGAAGGCGATGAGGCTGTTGAGCAGCTTCATCGTGTTGCCCAGGCCGAGCGCACCCACGTGGAACGTCGCCCGTCCGAGCGGCTCGAGCACGGGCCGGACGCGCCCGACGGCCTCGTCGTCGCCACCGATCATGAACACGAGCATCCGGCGCTCCGCCCCGATGGCCCCACCGGTCAGCGGTGCCTCGACCAGGTGATGGCCCGATCTGGCCAGCCGGGCCCCGAGCTCGCGCACCTCGGCCGGGCTGTTGGTGGACAGGTCGACCAGGATCGAGCCCGGCTGGGCTGCCGTCGCCCAGGCGTCGGCCACCGCGTTGACCACCTCCGGGGTGGGCAGGGACAGCAGGGTGATCTCGGTCTGGCCGGCCAGTGACCCGACGTCGGACGCGGCCGACGCGCCGGTGATCGCCTTCATCGCCGCGCCGTCGAGGTCGTAGACGACGACCTCCTGGCCGTCGGCGACGAGGTTCGTCGCAATGCCCCTGCCGATGTTGCCCAACCCGATGACGCCGATCGCCATTGCCCCTCCTCGAGCTCCAAATGCCCTGGCAGAGCCCCCAGAGTGCTCGCCGACCGAGAGCGTATAGTGAAAGCTGACTCGAGTGTCAGGGATCTTTGGGGGGTCTGTGATGGGACTGCGCGATCACGTCATCTGCGACAGCGATCTGCACGTGATGGAGCCGCCGGACCTCTGGGAGCGCTACATCGATCCGGCCTACGCCCACGCCGCGCCGCGCGGGCTCTCGGAGATCCCCCGCGACATGCGGGTGCGGGTCAAGAACCACACCATGCTCCGGCTCGGCGCCACGCGCCCGCTCCGCGTCGAGGGTCGGAAGACCGGGTGGCAGCCGCACCACGACAACGTCTACGCCGCGTCCGAGGCCCGAGGGCTGGGACGCGCAGTCCCAGATCGACGCCATGGACGCCGAGGGACTCGACCTCGCCGTGCTCTACCCGTCCCGCGGCCTGTTCGTGCTCGGCCTCGACTCGTCCGAGCAGATCGGCAGCGACGGACTGGAGCCCGAGTTCGCCACGGCCATCGCCCGGGCCTACAACGACTGGATGAAGGACTTCTGCGACGTCGCCCCCGACCGCATGTTCGGTGCGGGCATGGTGGCGGCCCACGACGTGAGCGGCGCCGTCGAGGAGGCCCGCCGCTGCGTCGAGGAGCTCGGCTTCAAGGCCATCTTCCTGCCGCCCGCCGCGGTGAACCGCCGTCCCTGGCACCACGCCGCCTACGACCCGCTGTGGGCCGAGATCGAGCGGCTCGGCGTGCCCCTGGCCTTCCACGGCGGCGGCCAGACCTACCTCACCCCCGACTTCGGGCTCGAGGTGCTCGACAAGCTCATGCTCTGGCACACCTTCAGCCAGCCGCTCGGCATCCAGTTCGTCACCGCCTGTCTGTGCGGCGGTGGCGTGCTCGAGCGCTTCCCGAACCTGAAGGTCGCCCTGCTCGAGGGGAACTGCTCGTGGGCGCCCTGGTTCCTGTACCGGCTCGACGAGCACTGGGAGTGGACGGGGTGGTACGAGGCGCCCGAGCTCACGATGCCGCCGTCGGAGTACTTCAAGCGCAACTGCTGGATCTCGGTCGAGGCCGACGAGATCACGGTGCCGCACTTCGTCGAGACCTTCGGCGACGAGCGCGTCATCTTCTCGACCGACTACCCCCACGGCGACTCGAAGTTCCCCCACGCCGTGGACGCCTTCGACAAGCTCCCACTGAGCGAGGAGGGCAAGGCGCGCATCGTCAGCACCAACTGGGCCGCCCTCTACGACATCCCGCTCGTCAAGAAGACCTGAACCCGACCTCCATCGCTCCGGACCTGCCGGAGGGACTCAGAGCTCCCAGGCCTCGCTGCGACCGTTGGCCTCGAACGCCTTGCGCAGGGCGAGTTCGTCCTGTGGGGTGAACGGGCGGTAGTGGTCACTGCCCCGTTCCCGAATGTAGAGGGGGTCGCCGGCCACCCGGTCGGCCCGGAACTTCTGGTGCACCAGCGTCCGGGCCAGCACCTTGTTGGTCGGGGTCGTCGGCAGCGCGGTGGACAGCCGGACGTAGCGTGGCCGCCACTTGGGACTCAGGTCGGGTTGGTCGTCCAACCATTTGGCGAACGTGGCGCCGTCGAAGGTCGCACCCTCCCGGAGCACGAGCGCGCACATCACCTGGTCGCCCGAGTCGGGTTCAGGGACGCCGTAGACCGACGCCAGGATGAGGTCGGGGTGCCGGGCGATGATCGCCTCGATCGGCGTGGCGGGGAAGTTCTCGCCGTCGACCCGGAGCCAGTCCGAGGTGCGTCCGGCGAAGTAGACCCAGCCGTCCTGGTCGACGTAGCCGAGGTCACCGCTCCAGTACCAGCCGTTGCGGGTCGTGCGACGCATCGCCTCGTCGTTGCGGTAGTAGCCCTCGAAGGGGCCGACTCCGAGGGTGTTGACGAGCTCGCCGACACTGCGGTCGGCGTTCGCCAGGCCGCCATCGGCGTCGAAGACCGCCCGCGGGGCCTCCTGGCCCTCCTCGTCGACGACCTTGATCCCTTCCCGGAGGCGTCCGACGGAACTGGGCGGGCGTGCCCCCGTGCGGTCCAACGCGATGCCGCCCTCGGTGGAACCGAAGACGTCGATGATCCTCGTGCCGAAACGGGTCGCCGCGGCCTCGATCACAGCCGGTGACCCCTCGTTGCCGAAGGCCACCCGGAGCGGGTTGTCGGCGTCGTCGGGGCGAGCCGGCGTGGCCAAGAGGTAGGTGAGCACCTTGCCCGTGTAGTTGAACCAGGTCACCCCGTAGTGCCGCACGTCGGGCAGGAACCGTGACGCGCTGAAACGGCGGGCCAGGGACAGTGACGCACCGGCCACCAGCGCCGGTGCCAGCCCGGACATCAGCGAGTTGGTGTGGAAGAGCGGCATGGCCGCGTAGCCGACGTCGTCGGGCGTGAGTTCGAGCATCATGGCCATCCGGTTGCCCGTGGTGAGGAGGCGGTACTGCGTGCAGCGAACCGCCTTGGGCGCCGCCGACGTCCCGGAGGTGAACAGCAGGGCCCACAAGGCGTCGACCTCGGGTTCGGCCAAGCCCAGCGCATCATCCGTCGAGGCACCGACCTTGGACGACTCCTCGAGCGCCCGGGCCAAGGAATCCCCGGCGGCCGGCGGGTCGTCCTCGTCGGCGAAGCGATCCGAGACCAGAACACCGCCGGGCAGGTCGAGGCCTCTGATGGCCGCGTCGAGCTGCGTCTGGTGCCTCGGCTCGGTGATCACGAACTGCACGTCCGTGTGGACGATGTCACGGGCGAGGTGTTCTCCCACTCTGGTGTGGTTCAGCCCGGCCACGGCGGCACCGGCCAATCCGGCGCCGCACAGCGCAAAGACATAGTCGGGGGTGTTGTCGAGCAGGAGACCGACGTGCGGGGGACGCTCCGGATCGAGGCGGGCCCGGAAGAGGGCGGCAAAGCGCTCCGCCTCGGCCAGCAGCTCAGCGTGGGTCCAGATCCGGTCGCCGAAGCGCAAGGCGGGTCGGTCGGCGCTGGTGGGATCGGTGCCGTTCCGGCGCAGCAAAGCAGCCGCGTTCGGAGCGGGGAGCGGCACTTCGGCCAGCGCAGGTGCGAAGGTCTGCTGCGCCTCTTCGGACATTGGCGCAGCATACCGAGGCACGCTTCTTGTCGACGGGCCGCACAGCACGCCATTTGGGCGTTCGGCCTACGATGGCGGTACGACTCGACTCCCGTGGGGTGGCGTGACTTTTCGATGACCGTTGGCAATCTGGACAAGCTCTTGATCGGCGAGGACAACACGGTCCCGCGTGCCCGCTACACCAGCGCCGAGTTCGCCGAGCTGGAGTTCGACCGTGTGTGGTCGCGCGTCTGGCAGGTGGCGTGTCGGGAGGAGGAAGTCGCCGACGTCGGGATGTTCCTCGAATACCTGATCGGCGATCAGTCGATCCTCGTCGTTCGCTCCGACGTCGACACCATCAAGGCGTTCCACAACACCTGCCTGCACCGGGGCACGCGTCTGGCCGACGGAACCGGCTCCTTCCCCGACGCTTGCATCCGCTGCCGGTATCACGCCTGGCGCTATGACCTCGACGGCACGCTGGTCGAGGTCGTTGACGAGGACGAGTTCGATCCGATCCCGCCGGGCACCGGACTCAAGGCCGTGCAGGTCGAATGCTGGGGTGGCTTCGTGTGGATCTGCCTCGATCCGGGCGCGCCGCCCCTGCTCGAGTTCCTCGATCCGCTCCCGAGTCTCCTGGCGCCGTACCACCTCGACCGCCTGCGCATCCGCACCTACCTCTCGACCGTGCTCCCGGCCAACTGGAAGGTGGCCGTCGACGCGTTCAACGAGGGCTACCACGTGCAGGGCACCCACCCGCAGCTCCTGCCCTGGACCGACGACGTGAGCCTCGAATACGAGCCGCTGGGCGTCCACGCCCACTACGGGCGCCTCCCGAACTCCCGCCGCCAGCTTCGCCCCAGTCCTCGCCTGGGGCTCTCCGAGGACGACTACGACGAGGGCGAGATCCTCGAGAACTTCGTCCGGGGGCTCGGCGGGTTGTTCTACCGCGACGAGAGTGCGCTGGTCGAGGAGATCCGGGCCAACCCACGCGACGACGAGAGCATGTTGAGCCGCTACCAGCGAGGCCGGCGCGAGCTTCTCGTCGGCCGTGGCGTCGACGGTCGGCGGGTTCACCGACGACCAGCTGACCAGCGCCGAAGACGTCCACTTCTTCCCCAACATGGTGGGCCCGATCTACCCGGGTATCGCCATCCTCTTCCGCGTCCGACCCAACGGAACCGACCCCGACAGCTGCATCAAGGACACCTGGTTCCTCCAATGGCCGTCGGAGGACAAGCCCTTCGAACGAGCAGGACGTCGATTCTTCCCCGAGTGGACCGAACGCGACTGGGGCGAGATCACCAACCAGGACTACGCCAACATGGAGCACGTCCAGATCGGGATGAAGTCACGGGGCGGACCGCCCCTCCGGCTCAACCGCCGGCAGGAGAGCAATCTTCTCCACATGCACCGCATGATCGACCACTACCTCACCGGCGGATAGTCAGCGTCGCCGGAGACTCCAGGCTCTCGCCCTCAAGCTCGAACGTCAGCAGGCGACGGCTCGATTCAGAGTGCGCGATACAACCCTCCGTCGACTGGAATCTGGGCCCCGTTGACGTAGCTGGCCGCTTCGCTGGCCAGGAAGATGCACGCGCCCACGACGTCTTCGGGCCGGCCCATCCGCTTCATCGGATTCCCCTCGGCGATGCGCGCCTTCGACCTCCGCCGGCCATCTGCTGGTCAGATCCGTTTCCGTTGCGCTCGGGAGGACCAGGTTGGCCCGGACCTTCGGCGCCCACACGCCGGCGAGCCCCAGCGTCAACGCGTTGAGAGCCGCCTTGGCCATGGCGTAGGGCAAGTCGGTCGGCGTAGGACGGAATGAACTCACGGACGAGACGTTGATGATCGAGCCACCGTCGCCCTCAGCCATCCGGGTCCCGAACAGCGCGCTGAGGCGGAACGGTCCCTTCGTGTTGATGTCCTGGACCTTGTCGTAGAGGTCTTCGCTCACGGAGGCGAGGTCTTTGTAGGCGGGAGACATGCCCGCGTTGTTCACCAGCACGTCGCACCGCCCGAATTCTCGATACAACCGCATCCACGAGGTTGTCGCAGTCCTCCCACTGACCCACGTGGCAGGCGATGGGCACGGCGCGACGTCCGGTAGCCCCTGCGATTTCACTAGCCGCCGCTTGGCAATTCTCCATCTTGCGACTCGCCACGACCACGTCGGCGCCCGCTGACGCCAGACCTTCCGCGATAGCCCGCCCGATCCCCCGGCTTCCGCCAGTTATGACGGCGACTTTGCCACGCAGGTCGAAAAGCTCCTCAGGTGTCTGCATCGGTTCATTGTTCACGCTTGCAGCGACTCTCTGCGAAACCAGGGCCTTGCCTAGTCAAATAACAAAGGGTTCCCGTCCAAGGAACGCTCGTGGTCGTCTGGACCACCACCAGCGGCTTTCTTCAGGCCAAACCGTATCCGACCTGCAATGACCATCGCCGATCAAGGCCGCAGTAGCCGCCGAAACTGGGGCACTCCGAACGTCAAACAACTCGTCGAGAGCTCGTGGAGTTCCGATCTCCAGATCCGGAATCTTCTTGGACGGCGGCAGCTGTTCGATGAAAGGAGATTTCTCGAGCGGGGGGAAGACCTGATCAAGCCAAGGGATGCCTGGAAAGCCCAATCAGGGAGGAGTCTCGGATCCCCGAAACTGATCGCGGGTGGCCGCGACTCGAGCATCAGACTCTCACCCGATGTCTTGACACCCAGTGCTCATGTTCAGCCGAACTCGTAGTGCGTGCGGTCGACGTGGCGAGTCCATTCCCAGTATTGGTCGAGTGGCCAGGGCGACAGCGTGAAGACCTTGCCGTTGTTGTTCTTGTAGTGGCTGTGTGCAATGGAGGGATGTGACCACACCAGCTCACCAATCTCCTTCTGATGGCGATCGGCATAGTCGTCGTGCGCTTCGGACTTCACCTCAGTCCAGAGTGCACCCGATTCAAGAGTCTCGTGGATGGACTCCATGGCATAGTGCACCTGAAATTCGGCATGGTAGAAGATGCTGGCGCCGAAGGCCAGGTTGGTCCCTGGACCGTAGATACAGAACAGGTTCGGGAAGTTCGGCATCGTCATGCCGAGGTAGGCCGTGGGCTCGTCGCCCCACTGGTCCAGCAACGAAACACCGTTTCGTCCCACCACCTTCATCGATCCGAGAAACTCATTGTGCCGAAAGCCGGTCGCGTAACAGATGATGTCGGCTGGGTAGTGACCTCCGTCCACTGTCTCCACTCCGTCGGAGACAACCCTCTTGATACCGGTCCGAATGAGCTCGACGTTGGGCCTCTGCAGGCAACGCAACCAGGTACCGTCGTCCTGGAGGATGCGCTTCCCGGTGGCGGGGTAGTCGGGCACGACCTTGTCGAGCAAGTCAGGGTCATCGCCCACGATGCTGCCCATCCAGTCCAGCAACGCCGTGGCCCGTCTTGCATTCAGCGCGTTGACCGACTGATTGGTCGAATCGCTGTAGTCGGGGTCGATTCGATACATATCCATTCCCGCCGAAATTCCGGCGAAGGTCATGACGAACCGGTACCACCTTCCATAGAAGGGAAGGTGCTTCAGCGCCCACGCGTCGCCGGGTGGCACGGGCGTGTGATAGAGCCGGTTGGGCAGGATCCATTGGGCCGTTCGCTGAAAAATGCTCAGCTCCGCGACTTCCGGGGCGATACGCGGGCCGATCTGAAAACCGCTGGCGCCAGCGCCGATCAGCGCGAATCGGCTTCCTCGGATGTCGAGATCCTCGGGCCAGCGCGCCGAGTGGAACGACAGCCCCGCGAAGCGGTCCATGCCTTGGATGTCGGGCATCCGGGGCAGATTGAGCGATCCCACGGCACTGATCACGAAGCGGGCGTCGAATACCGACTCGACGCCATCGGGGTCGCACGCAGTCACGGACCACAGGGCCCTTCCCTCGTCCCACATCAGCTCGGTGATTGTGGTGTCGAAGCGACAGTGCGGCCCGAGGTCATACTTGTCGAACACTGTCTGGAAATAGGCCCTTAGCTCTGGTTGCTGGCAGTAGTACTCGCTCCACAGCTCCGCCGGCTCGAACGAGAAACAGTACTGATGGCTCCCGACGTCGACTCGTGCGCCGGGGTAACGGTTCTCCCACCATGTGCCACCCGGACCCGAGTTTTTGTCGAGGATCACAAAAGGCAAGCCCGCCTGCTTGAGCCGGATACCCGACAGGATTCCGCCCATGCCACAACCCATCACAACGACGGGTGTCGCGACTTTCTGGGTATCTGAGATCTCTTGGCCCCACGAGGTCTGCCCACTGTCTGCACCCTCGAACTGCAAGTCATCGAAGAGAAGCCCTGCCAGCCGACCTTCAACAGGGCGGCGGCCCAGGAAGCCCATCATCTCGAGCAACAGATCCCGAGACAGCGCGACCGGTACGCACCCTCCATCGCGATAGTCGGCGATGACCGGAAGAGCGCGGCGGCGCACTTCCGCCATATCCACTTCTGACATCGCGCCCTGGATGTCCAACGACATGCCCACGTTCGGCTGGATGTCCCCCCGTATCCAGGAGGGATCCCCGCTCATATGTACCAGCGAGCACATCAGCGCTGGGATGCTCGCGTCTTCGAGTGCACGGGCGATGGCCTCGTCGCCGTCCTCAAATGGCTCTCCGGCGAAGCGATTTCTGGTCACGGACGACATCCTCGTCGACGAGATTGATCGAGGCAATCGTTCTGCTTCTCAAATGGGCCCGGGGTGTGAGGGGATCCCGATAACTGGTCAGCCCTTAAGTGAGTTGGGGTTGGTGGCGTTCGGTCCAGGCACGGGAAACCTGGTTGGGACTGAGCCCGCCGTGCGCACAGTGTGGACGCGGTTCAGCTTGTAGTCGATCTGCCAGTCCGATCAGGACCGGGGCCTCGAGCAGGGAGTCGAAGCGCTGATCGTCAACGAACTCATCTAGCGCTGCCAGGAGAGAGGACAGGCCATCACTAGTCGTCGTCGTGGTCGCTACCAATTGCGGACTCTGCACGGCTGCCAAGGAGATGGTTGCACTGGTGATCGGGTTGATTGTCTGGGCCGTTGCACTGGAAGGTACGGTCAGCGCAAGTCGGCGGAGATGACCGGCCGTCAAAAGTGGGAGCAGCGATGAAAGCACTATCGACCCCAAGGGCTGTGGTCATTGCCCTCTCGATATCACTGGTAGGCCTTGGTGGCGTGCTTACGGCGGCTCCAGCGGGTGCGGCAGTGACTGTGCCGGGTGTGCCAACAAAGGTGAAGGCTGTTGGCGTGAATACCGCGATCGATGTCTCGTGGAAGGCGCCGCTCTCCACGGGTGGATCGCCGATCACCGGGTACGTTGCGACCGCGAAGATTGGCAAATCGTTCAAAACGACCTGTACCACCACGGCCAAATCGTGCTCCATAGCTGGACTCGCGAATGGCACGACATATTCGATCCAGGTCTACGCGACGAACGTAAAGGGTAAAGGGAGTACATCGGCCGCCCTTAAAATCCAGCCTTCGACCACGCAGAACTGTTCGTTCTTCGGTCCCTACGCCAATCTGCAGTCCTGCAATTTGGCTGGCGCCAGCGTCCCTGCACCCGCAAATCTTTCGAATGCCAACCTAACCGACGCCAACCTGACTGGCGTGGGTCTGACGGGCGCCAACCTGACGGGTGCCAACTTGACCAACGCCAACCTGAATGGCGTTGGTCTGACGGGTGCCACCCTGACCAACGCCGTCCTGACCGGCGTCCAGTCGGGCGGTGTCACCGGTACGCCGGCCGCGCTACCCACCAACTGGCAGGAGGTGGATGGGTACCTTGTCGGACCGGGCGCCAACCTGACCAACGCCGTCCTGAATGGCGCCAACCTGACGACTGCCAACCTGACCGACGCCGTCCTGAATGGCGCCAATCTCACGGGTGCCAACCTGACGACCGCCAACCTGACGGGTGCCACCCTCACCAACGCCAACCTGAATGGCGTTGGTCTGACGAGTGCCACCCTGACCAACGCCGTCCTGACCGGCGTCCAGTCGGGCGGTGTCACCGGTACGCCAGCTGCGCTACCCACCAACTGGCAGCTGGTGGACGGCTACCTTCTCGGACCGGGCGCCAACCTGACCAACGCCGTCCTCACGGGCGCCAACTTGGGCAACGCCGATCTGGCCGGCGCCAATTTCACGGGGGCCAACCTCGAGAACGCGAATGCCGGAGGCGCCAACTTCACTTCCGCCGTCTGGGCGAACACAACCTGTCCCGACGGAACGAACAGCGACAGTGACGGCGGTACCTGTGCCAAGCACACCTGCCTGGGTCACTCGGACGGCGTCGGTCAGACTTACGAATCCTGCGATGCGCTGGGTACGTATAACGAAGTGGAGGCATTTGAGGCCGCTACGGCCTACACGGTCAGTATTGGACTCCCAACGGCTGATGTCTCAGATGGGTGGACCTGCACAATCGACCCCAGCGTCGTCGCTGTGGGGATCTCCACCGATGGGGTGCATGCCATCCATTACCTCTGGGTTTACTCCGGCGACGAAAAGGGCTGGGTGATTGCCGCAGGGAACTGCACCGGAAAGGTCGGCACCTGGAACTGACAAGTCAGGTCACCGCTGCACCCGATTCGAGGAGCTGCACAGCTGCGGGCGCATCGCAAGACCGCTTGACTTGAAGCGATTCCCGGCGCGGGTGGGTTGGAACACTTCGAATTCAGCGGTTCGGGATGCAGGTGGGGAGTTCGGAACCACTTATCTCCTATCCCCGACAATCCTCCCGGTGCGTCTCCGGCACAGAAGCGCGCTCGGAGGAATTCGAACCCCCAACCTTCTGATCCGTAGTCAGATGCTCTAGTCCGTTGAGCTACGAGCGCCGGTTTGAGATCGTTCATACTACCGGACCCCGGAGACCGGCCGACTGGAAGAAAAGAGCTGGTCAGACCAAACGTCGCCGCCAGGCAGGCTGCGGAGCCAGGCGATGGCCGGGGATTGGACCTACTGTCCACTCTGGACGAGAGGAGCGACTGCTGATGCGCTTCGACCACATGGAGCTCACGGTGGCACACGGCTCGCTGACCAGCGAGTTCTGCCAAGAGGTCGACGCCTTCTATGGCGCGGTGTTCGGCTGGAGCGCCTTCGACAGCCAGGTGGGCAATCGGACTGCACACCTCCTCCAGCCCGACCCGAATCAGTTCATTCTTCTCGTCGAGAGCGACACGCCGATGTCGGTGCAGGGGATCGAGCACCTCGGACTCTTGCTGGACTTGGCGCCGCCGAGGTCGACCAGCGGCGCGGACAGTGCGAGCGCTACGCCGAGAAAGACGACCGGGTCTCGGTCCTGCGCCAGGACGACCTCGTGTATCCGGCTCTCACCGTCCACACTTTCGATCTGAAGTACCTGCTCCCCATCTCCTTCGACGTGCATAGCTTCGACCACGCGGGTTGAACCTCAGCGCCCGGCGCTGGGTCGCCGTGAGGTTCGCAGCGGTAGGGGTTGTCGGGCACGCTGGAGGTGAAGGCCCGCCGTGCTTCCTGGGGCGGCAGACCTGGTCAGACGGAGATGGGCAATTTGGAGTAGCCCCGCACGGTGCTGGTGTAGAGCGGTACGGCCTCGGTCCAGGTCGACCGACCATTCCGGGTAGCGCTTGAAGGTCTCCTCCAGGGCGATCCGGGCCTCGGTGCCGCGCCAACGGCCGGCTGACCTCGACGGCGACGATGTCACCCTCCCCCACCACCGTGACCGTGTATCCGTGCTGCGCTTTCAGATCGAAGCTCCTGAATTCGAACCCGTGGCGGGGCGGTGGCATATGCAGCTTGGCCCGCAGAAGTGCCCGAAACTGCGGTGGCGCTGCGGCGGGGATGTCGAGTGCGCCCGCGGTCGCAAACGAGGGCAGGGCGCACAGGCAGACGGCCAGAAGAGCGATAAACGCGGACAGGCGGCGCATCACTTCACCTGCGATGCGCGGTGGAAGAGGCGAGCGACTTCCACGCCGAAATAGGCGCCGAAGTCGGTGTCGGGGTCGTCACCGTAGCCGTAGTTGGTGACGCTGTTGAGGATCTTGCCGCCGGAGATCGTCCAGCCCCCACCCGAGGCACCGCCGGTGACGTCGCAATCGACCGCCAGGTTCAGTGGACCGGGGCTCAAGAACGAGCGCGCGTCGTGGCCGAGGAAGGGCGTGCCCGCGCAGAGCTGCTGCGTTTCGCCATCGAACGGTTCTTCAGCTGGGTAGCCATGGACATCGAAGACCTGCCTGGCTTTGAGGCCAAAGGCGATCCCGGTGCCGCCCACCGCTTTGGCAAGCAGCTGACCGCGCTGGTTGCGGGCAACGACCGCGGCGCCGACGTCGAAGTTCTCGCTGCCGGTCGTGCGCCACTGGCGGGTCGTCTCGATCCACTCGGCGGGAAAGACGCCGAACGGTCGCTGACCGTAGCGGTAGCCCGGCACGAAGACCCAGCGGAAGTCCATCCAGCGCCCATGCGGACCACCGCTATTGATGCAGTGGCCGCCGGTGAAGACGACGCTGTAGTTGGGAGCGTTGACCGAGGTTCCAGAGCAGCGCCCCAGCCCGAAGGACGTCTCGATGAAGATCGCGCCGTTGACCCGGGAGTCGACCAGGGTGGGTCCGGCACGGTTTCGAAGGCGGAGCTGGCGCTTGCCGGCTCGCTGAGCGTGACCTGCCCGGGGCCCGGCAAATGCAGGTCGAGCGGCTTGGCGGCTTTCATTGCGGCCCGTGTCCAGAGGCGCAGCGCCTGCTGCGCCTGCGTCGGTGCCGCCTCACTGGCAGCCGCGGCTGCGAAAGCGTCCCGCCAGCACCAGCGCAGCGGCGATAGCGGCGACGAGCTTTCCCTCTGCAGCGCGCGATGCGCCCCCCGGCCCCATGCGTTCATTCCGGTCAGTCTCTTGCCAGGGATCTGAAGTAGCGATTTCCAGCCGACGACCGGGTAGCAGAAAGGCGCCCACCGGAATCGATCCTGTGAAGACGGCTTTGCAGGCCGCTGCGTAACCACTCCACCAGGGCGCCGAAGCGGATCAAGGTTAGCGGCGTTGCGGTCGGGACAGACGCTAGGCGGCGCGCCGCTCGGGACCTGGATCGTCGTCGATGTCGAGGATCAGGTTGTCGTCGGCGCTACGGCGGACGCGGAACTCGAGCGGCGAGCGCTCCTCGAGGTCGCGCAGCAGCTCGACCGGTTCGTTGAGGCGCATCGAGAGGGTCGCGCGACCCTCGGAGAAGCGCTCGACCGAGATGTCGGAAGTGGCATCGATTTGACCGGCGGCGTCCTCGAAGCCGACCAGCTGCGAGAAGTCGTCGAGCGGGCCGATCTCGACTTTGACCAGGCCTTCGAAGAGTTTTGGCGGCCTGCTCGATCGGGCCGGGCCGTTCGTGGTTGGCGAAGCGCCGTTCGCGCGGCCTGGGCCTCGTTCAGCTCCTGGGCGCGGCGGCCGACCTCGACCGCCTCGCGCAGCGCCTTCATCCGGATCCGGGTCGCCTGGCCGCGGGCCTGCGCCTGGATCTCCCCCAGTCGAGCCGAGACCGTCTCCAGCGAGGCGATGCTGCGATCGTGGCGTTCGTTGGCCTCGATCAGGCGCTCGTGCAGGCCACGGATCTCGCGCTCGCGCTCGATCACCATCGCCGAGAGCGCGGAGAGCCCCTCCTCGGCGCCGGCGGCGACGTCCGCGGCCTCGCGCCAGCGTTTGAGCGCCTCCTCCGCGTCACGCTCCAGTGCCCAGCTCCGGGCGTCCCGCGCCGCGATCGCCGCCTCCACATCGGAGCGACGGTAGCCGAAGAGCGCCCGCTTGAAGCTACCCATGCGCGGCACCGTAGAGGTGCCCTCGGACGCCATCCTCCGACGCTGCAGCTCGAGCCGTGGCGCCTCGCGCCAGAGGTCCTCGAGCTGGTAGCGCTGGCGCGCCTCCTCGGTGAACACGTGCAGGACGCAGTCGAGGTAGTCGAGCACGATCCAACCGGCTGCCTCGGCCGCCTCCGAGCCGCTCGGCAGCAGCCCCAGCTCCTGCTTGAGGCGCAGCTTCACCTCGTCGGCGATCGCCCGCGCCTGGCGCTCGTTGCGCGCCGTGCAGATCGTCAGGAAGTCGGTGTAGGAGACGAGCCCGCGCATGTCGAGGACGACGATCTCGCTGGCCGCTTTGGAGTCGGCCAGCTCGGCGAAGCGCCGCGCCAGCGCCTGCGACTAGTCGGGCGGCTGCGCTCTCACTCATCTGTAGATCCCCTTCTCTTCGATGAAGCGCGCCACCGACTCGGGCACGAGGTAGCGCAGCGGCCGCCCTGCCGCCGCCCGCTCACGCACCGCCGAGGAGGAGACGCCGAACTGCGGCATCTCCAGCATCGTCGCCCGCCCCTCGGCGCCGAGGCTGCGCAGGACGGCGGCGACGTCGGCCTCGGAGATCCCGGCCCGACGGGCGACGGCAAGGCGCGCCAACTCGGTCACCCGCTGCGGCTCGCGCCAGCTCTCCAGGCCCACGGCGGCATCCGCCCCCATCACGAACACCAGCTCCCTGTCGCCTCGGTCTTTTGCAAGTAGCTCCAAGGTCTCATACGTGTAGGACGGTCCGTCGCGCTCGACCTCGAGGGTCGAGACCGAGAAGCGCGAGTCATCGGCAGCGGCCAACCGGGTCATCGCCAGCCGCAGCTCGCGGCCGGGGTCGTCGGCGATCCGCTTGTGCGGGGCCTGGCCGGTCGGGACCAGGATCACCTCGTCGAGGCCGAGCTGCCAGAGCGCCTCCTGGGCCAGCGCCAGGTGGCCGAGGTGCGGCGGGTTGAAGGCCGAGCCGAGGACGCCGATGCCGCCGGCGCGGCGCTACTCACGTACTTGGCCGTCGCCGTGGACGACGTACTTGTAGGTCGTCAGCTCTCGCAACCCGATCGGCCCGCGCGCGTGCAGCTTCTGGGTCGAGTTGCCGATCTCGGCGCCCATGCCGAACTCGAAGCCGTCGGTAAAGCGGGTCGAGGCGTTGGTGTAGACGACGGCGGCGTCGACCCCGGCGGTGAAGCGGTCGCGAGGCCTCCGCGGAGGCGGTGACGATCGCCTCCGAGTGGCCGGTGCCGTGGGCGTTGACGTGATCGACCGCCTCCTCGAGCGAGTCGACGACGGCGACTGCCAGCTTCAGGTCGAGGTACTCGGTGTCCCAGTCCTCCTCGCAGGCCGGGCCGACCTCGACACCTCCGGCCAGCTCACGCACGCGCTCGTCGCCGACCAGCACGACCCCCGCCGCCTGCAGATCGCTCAGCACGCCGGGCAAGAAATCCGCCGCCACGGCCGCGTCGACCAGCAGCGTCTCCGCGGCGTTGCAGACGCCGGGCCGCTGCGTCTTGGCGTTGACCACGATCCGCCGCGCCATCTCCAAGTCGGCTTCGGCGTGCACGTAGACATGGCAGTTGCCGGCGGCGGCGTAGATCACCGGCACGGTCGCCACATCCTTCAGAGCCTTCTTCAGGCCTTCGCCGCCACGCGGGATCAGCAGGTCGACCTCGCCGTCCTGCGTCGCCAGCTCGGCAAGCTCCTCCCCTTCGCCGCCGGCAGCAGCAGTACCGCGTCCTCGGGCAGTCCCGCCTTGGCAACGCCTCGCGCACCACGGACGCAAGGGCACCGTTCGAACGTTCCGCATAGCGAGATCCCCGCAACACGATCGCGTTGCCACTCTTGATCGTCAGCGCCGCACAGTCGATCGTCACGTTGGGCCGCGCCTCGTAGACGACGGCGACTACGCCGAGCGGCACCCGCAGCTTGCGCAGAGCTAGGCCGCTTTCGAGCGCTTTGGCTTCAAGCTCCTCGCCGATCGGGTCGTCCAGCGATGCCACAGCCCGCACGCCCTCGGCCATCGCGCCAATCCGGTCCTCGCTCAGCGTCAGCCGATCCCGCAGCGCCTGGGTCAGCCCAGCTGCCCGCTCGTCGGCCAGATCGGCCGCGTTGGCCTCAAGGATGTCCGCAGACCGCTCGCCCAGAAGGCGGGCGGTCGCCTCCAGCGCCGCATCCTTGCTCGCGGTCGGAATCCCTGCCAGCTCGCGCGAAGCCTGCTTCGCCGCGACGCAGCTTTCCTCGACGCCTCTGGTCGTAATCGCCATGATCGGCTAAGGGTAGCTACGAGACCAACACAAACCGATCCCGATGAATCACCTCATCGGCAGCATGCGGCAACCGCTCGCGCACCTCGACGCTCTTAAGCCCAATCACCTCCGAGAGCTCGACCGCGGAGTAGTCGACGATGCCCTTGCCGATCACCGTTCCTCCGCCGGTCACCTCGACGGCGTCGCCGGCGTCGAAGTCACCCTCGACCTCGGTGATGCCGACCGGCAGCAGGCTGGAACCGCTCTCGCGCAGAACCCGCGCCGCGCCATCATCGACGCTGAGCCACCCTCGGGTCGGCTTGGCGTACTTGAGCCAGAGCTTGAAGCTCGACGCCTTCGTACCCCGAGCCGCGAAACGGGTGCCCACCGGGCCCTCGCCAGCCGCAGCCGCCAGCGTGCCCGCGCTCGTGCCGTTGCAGATCGTTGCCGCGATGCCGGCCTCGCTGGCCATCTCCGCCGCGGCGACCTTGCTGCGCATGCCGCCGGAGCCGAAGACGGAGGTGCGGTCACCGATCTCCATCCCGGCGAGCTCGGCGAAGTCGCTGACCTGCGGAATCCGTTTGGCCCCACGGTCGACCGACGGGTCGGCGGTGAAGAGGCCATCGGTATTGGTCAGCAGGACCAGCAGCCGCGCGTCGAGCAGGATCGCCACCTGGGCGGCGAGGAAGTCGTTGTCGCCGAAGCTGATCTCGTCGGTCGCGGTGGTGTCGTTCTCGTTGATCACCGGCACAACACCCCACTCGACCAGCCGCCGCAGCGTCTGACGCGCGTTGAGGTAGTTGGTGCGGGCGGCGATGTCGGCCGCGGTGAGCAGGACCTGAGCGGCGCGGGTGCCGTGCTCGGCGAGGCGGCTCTCGTAGGCTCGGAAGAGATCGCCCTGGCCGACCGCGGAGGCCGCCTGCAGCTCATCCATCGCGCGCGGGCGCACCGGCAGGCCCATCAGCCGCATGCCGCGGGCGATCGCGCCCGAGGTGACCATCACCACGCGCTCGCCGCCGCGCTCCAGGGCGGCGACCTGCTCGCAGACCGAGTCGAGTACGTCGGTGCGCAGGTCGCCGTCGTCGGCGGCGACGATCGAGGAACCGAGCTTGACGACGAGGGTCATGGCCGCCCAAGTGTATGAGCCGCCGCGCCGCAGCGCCGAGTGCCTGCGTTTACGCTCAAGAGCACGGGCCGTGAAACTGCCGAAGATCAAGCAATGAGCAGACCGCAGGACAGCCGCCTGCCCTACCTGCCCGGCATCGACGCGATGCGCGCGATCGCCGTGCTCGCGGTCTTCCTCTACCACGCCGGCGTCGGCTGGATGCCCGGCGGCTTCCTCGGCGTCGACGTCTTCTTCGTGATCAGCGGCTACCTGATCACCTCGCTGCTGCTCGGCGAGTGCCGCCGCGGCGGCCGCGTCCGGCTCGGCCGCTTCTGGCTGCGCCGGGCACGGCGGCTGCTGCCGGCGGTCGGCGTGCTGATCGCGGTGACGATGATCGTCGCGGCGGTCGTCGAGCCCGACCGCCTGACCGAGCTGCGCGGCGACGCGATCTCCTCGCTCGCCTACGTCGCCAACTGGCACTTCATCTTCGGGCACCAGTCCTACTTCGACCAGTTCCAGCGCCCCTCGCTGTTCCGCCACCTCTGGTCGCTCGCGGTCGAGGAGCAGTTCTACCTCTTCTGGCCGCATCGCCTTCGCCGCCGGGATGTCGCTGCTCGGGCGCAAGCGGCTGCTGCTCGGCGTGCTCGCCGGGGCCGCTCGCTTCGCTGGCCCTGATGTGGATCCTCTTCGACCCCGACCGACGCCTCGCGCGTCTACTACGGCACCGACACCCACGCGGTCGGCCTGCTGATCGGGGTCGCGCTGGCGCTCGTCTGGAGCCCGCTGCAGCTGCGGCGCGCCAAGCCTGGTCGCTGGTGCGGGCCGGCGCTCGACGCGATCGGCGTCGTCGCGCTCGCCTACCTCGTCCTCAGCTTCCTCCAGGTCCACGACTACGACCTCGCCCTCTACCACGGCGGCTACCTCTGGCTGGCGCTGGCGACCGCCGCCGTGATCGCGGTGATCGCGCACCCCGCGGCGCGACTCGGCGGCCTGCTGGCCAGCCGCCGCTGATCTGGCTCGGGCTGCGCAGCTACAGCTTCTACCTCTGGCACTGGCCGGTGCTGGCGCTGACCCGTCCCGGCCTCGACGTCTCGCTGCCACGCGGCGTGCTGATCCCGCTGCAGCTGATCGTCGTGCTCGCCCTCGCCGACCTCTCTTACCGCTTCGTCGAGCTGCCCTTCCGCGGCAAGCGCAAGCTGCCGGCGCTGCCCGACGGCTGGCTGCGGGTCGGGCGACCGGCGCTCGCCTTCTCCGTCGTCGCGGTCGTCGTCCTGCTCGGCTGGGGCGGGATCGTCTCGACCGGCAGTCCGGTCCCGGCGTCGCCGCCGCCTCAACCGCCGAATTCGCCAAGGTGACGGTCGAGCCGGTGGCGAGCCGTAACGCGTTGAGTTCCTCTGGAAACCGTAACGCGTTGCACCCGGCGCGGGAGCAAGCCGCCGCGAATCGTCGCCTTCGGCGACTCGGTGATGATCGGCGCGAAGGAAAAGCTGGCGGCGCGTTTCGGCCCGCGCTTCTCGATGAACGCCAAGGTCGGCCGCCAGGCGACGAATTCGTCGACCTGGCCCAGCGCCTGAAGCGCCACGGCGGCCACATCGATGCCCTGATCGTCCAGATGGGCGACAACGGCCCCCTCTACGGCGATGAAATGGATGCGCTGCGCAAGGCGACCTCGAACGTCGGCGAGCTCTTCCTGATCAACGACCACGCGCCGGTCTCCTGGGTCAGGACGAGTCCAACCACGCGCTCGCCGAAGCCGACTCCACCTGGCCCCACACGACCCTGATCGACTGGGCGCCGGTCGCCGCGGCCCACGAAAACCTGCTCTGGGACGGCATCCACCTCACACCAGGCGGCGCAGGTGTCTACACACGGCTAGTAGCGCGAACCGTTCAGATGGAACTGGCTATACGTTCCAGAAGAACTCGCGGTCCGAGAGGCTAGCCAGCAGCAACCCAATCGCAAGGAATGCTGCGTTGCCGAATACGCCGGCGAAGTCCTGTAGGCCCAACGCCCGCTGGGCCCAGCCGACTACAGCCGCGGAGGCGATAAACCCGGCGCTGATGCGGACAAAACGTATCATTGGCCGAATAGTACTCGACCGATGAGACCGAAAGCGACGCCGCCAATGATCCACTTCGCCTCGACCTGGCGCACCCGCATCGCGGTCCATTCCTCGCCACGGCGCCGCTCAGAGCGCTGCACGACCAGACGCCCGACCACGGAGCCGAGACCAGCGCCCACCACAACATCTTGAAACAGCATTCCCGATCGAGGGGTTGCGACCGAGAACTCTCCCCCTCACGGATACAGCTCGAACTCGTGCTCACCCACGCGCACCTCGTTGCCGGGCTCGAAGCCGGCGGCGCGCAGGGCGGCGATGACGCCAATCTCGTTGAGCCGCTGCTCGAGGTAGGCCAGCGCCTCTTCGTTGTTGACGTCGTGGCGCTCGAAGAGGAGCTCAACGCCGCGGCCAGTGACGCGGTAGGCGCCATCGTCCTCGCGTTCGACCGCGTAGCCGCCCTCGCCCGCCGGCCGGTAGACCCGGTGCTCGACCTCGAATTCGCCAGCTGACTCGGGCCCGTCTCGGGCCGGGCGGTCGGCAGCTCCGGCAGGGCGGAGAGGATCTGGTTGCGCAGCTCATCGAGACCTTCGCCGGTCGCCGAGGAGGCGGAGAGCACGCCGAGGCCGCGTCACCGAGCCGCTCTCGCCACTCCGCCAGCGCCGACTCGACGTCGTCGGGAGGGAGCAGGTCCCGCTTCGAGAGCAGGACGAGCTCCGGCAGCCGGTCGAGCCCGCCGCCGTAGGACAAAAGCTCCTCGCGCACCGCCTCGTAGTTCGCCACCGGCTCGCCTTCCAGCGGCGCCAGCTCGACCAGGTGGACCAGCATCGCGCAGCGCTCGACGTGGGCGAGGAACTCGTGGCCGAGCCCAGCGCCGTCAGCAGCCCCTTCGATCAGCCCGGGAATGTCCGCAACGATCGCCTGCCGGTCCTCGCCTTCGATCGTCCCCAGCACCGGCGAGAGCGTCGTGAACGGGTAGTCCGCGACCTTCGGCGCCGCCCGCGTAAGCCGCCCCAGCAGCGAAGACTTCCCCGCATTCGGCAACCCGATCAGCCCAACGTCCGCGAGCAGCTTCAGCTGCAGCTCGATCCACCCCTCCTCACCGCTGGTCCCCTTCTCGGCAAACCGCGGCGCCTGCCGGGTAGAGGTCGCAAACCGCTTGTTCCCGTGCCCCCCGCGCCCCCCGTGGGCAACCACCGCCCGCTGCCCAACTTCAACCAGATCGACCTGGCTCCCATCAACGGCTTCAGCCTGAGTGCCAGCAGGAACAAGGATCTCCCGCTCGTCCCCGCGGCCGCCCTGCCGATTGGACCCTTCCCCATGCTTCCCCCGACCACCCCGGAAGTGCTTGCTCCCCTTCAGCGCCCCAAGATCCCGCTTGGAAGCATCGCAAACGAGCACCACGTCCCCGCCATGCCCGCCATCCCCACCATCGGGCCCACCTCGCGGGACGTGCGCCTCACGCCTGAAGCTGACGCAGCCGTTCCCGCCGGCCCCGCCCTCAACCCAGATCTTCGCCTTGTCGTACACAGGAATCTGGAGGGAGGGTAGCCACGCCGTCGCAGAGGGCCGGGTGCCCTCTGCCGAAACACTCGAGAGCGGCTCCTGCCGCTCGTTTTGGGAGAGGGCACCCGGCCCTCTCCCGCCAGAGCGTTGCTGCCGCTACTTCTTCTTCGGCGCGACGACCACGATCTTCGCCTTGGCCGATGTCCCCGGACTACCGTGCACCGAGAACGAGACCTTGTAGGTGCCGACGGCCGACTTGCCAACCTTGATCTTCAGGCTCGCACCATGCTTCCCGCGCCCTTTGAGCTTGCCCAGCGTCGCGCACTTCGGCGCCTTCAGCACGCCCTTGGCGCTCTTCGGCAACTTGACGCAGACCCGGGCCTTCTTGGACTGGATGTCGCCCTGGTTGACGCCTTTGAGCTTGAACCTGGCGACACCGCCCGGCTTGACGTTGACCTTCTTCTTCGTGGTCAGCTTGACCTTGGCGGATTTGACTTTGACAGCCGCACTGACCTGAGCCGTAGAGCCGGTCTGGTTCGTTGCGGTCACGGTGCAGACATAGGCGCCAGCTGACGTCGCGTTGAACGTTGTCGCCGTGGCCCCGGTGATCGGCGTGCCGTTGCGCGTCCACTGGTACGCAAAAGAGCGCGGTGCCTGGTACACGAACGAACCCGGGTAGTCAGCAGCCCAGCCACCCGTCGAGCATGACAGCGAGGAACGCGATGTCGCCGATCGCGTCACCGCGGGCGCTCCCGTGCCGCTCGGGCTCTTGAGGACGACGGGATCCTGCGGGCCTTTGAACAGGAGCGGTGGCGATGTTGATACCGGCCCCACCGCCACCGATGCCGGCAAAGCCGATGGCGCCGGTTCCTTCCGCAGAACCTTGGTTGTAGTTCCCCCAGTAAAGCTTTCCGACCGAGGGATCCAGGGCCATGCCGTACGGTTCTTTGAATATCGCCCCGGTGAGATTCACATCCCCGCCACCGCCTCCGCCAAGGCTCGCAAACGAGACTTTTTCAGCATTGTTATCCAGCCAGTAAACACGGCCCCCGGGCGGGATCGACGGCAATCCCTTCTATCGCTTCAGGCGGCGTCGCACCGGCGAGGTTTAGATTGCCTCCACCACTGTTATTTACACTCGCAAAGGAAACCGAGGCACTACCCAAAACGTTGTTGCCCCAGTAGACCTTGCCTCCGACGGGATCGATGGCCAGTCGGATTGGTCCGTTCAGGGTCGCGCCTGTGGTGCTCAGAGTGCCACCGGCGGTGCCATCGAGACGAGCCCACGAGATCGTTTCTGGTGTGGGTTCAGCATTGATCCAATAGATCGTTCTCGTAGCGGGGTCGATTGTTACGCCTTCAGGCCCTTCTACCGGAGCCCCAGATGCATGGAAGGACCCCGCACCGCTGCCGTCAAGATTGATGAAGGTGATCTGTCCTTGGGGTCCACCGGAGTTCGCCACGAAAAGACGGTTCGTGACCGAGTCATATGCCATTCCTTCGGGGCTTTCGAATTCCGTTGCCCCGGTGAGGTTCAGAGCACCACCGCCACTGCCGTCGATGTTCGCGAAGGACACCGAATCGGGATTTGCGGCGTAGTTGTCCCAGTAGATGACTTCAGACGCCTTGGCGCTCGAAGCGATCCAGAGCAAAGCCGTGAAGGCAATGGCGAGAAGACCGGCACAGACAGCCGCCGTACGTCGAGGAGCAATGCTCCCGAGGGCAAGACCCACGTTGTGTTCCTTTCCTAGTGGCCGCAGAGGAGCAAGAACGCTAGTCGTCCTGCAGGACGGTGATGGTCCGGCCCTTGCGCGACGGTTTGAACTCGACCGTCCCGGGCCGGGCGGCGAAGATCGTGTGGTCACGGCCGAGGCCGGTGCCGTCACCGGGCCAGAAGCGGGTGCCTCGCTGGCGCACGATGATCTCGCCGCCGCTGACCTTCTGGCCCGCGAAGACCTTGACCCCGAGCATCTTGGGGTTGGATTCGCGTCCGTTGCGGCTTGAGCCGAGTCCCTTCTTATGAGCCATCGTCAGAATCCTTTTTAGCAGCTGATTTTGTTGATGATGCGGGTTTCGCCGGGGCTTTTTTCGCTTTCGCGGCAGGTTTTGTTGATGAAGCTTTGGCCTCGGCTTTTTTGGCCGGAGCTTTTTTCGCAGCCGGTTTTTTAGCGGCCTCTTTTTTCGCGACGGGCTTTTTTGCCTCTGCCGGTTTTTTCGCCGCTGCTTTTTTCTCAGCCGGTTTCGCCGCTTTCGGAGCCGCCTCTTTCTTCTCGGCCGGCTCCTCTTTCTTCGGGGCGGCCGCTTTGCGGCTTCCCAGGCTGATCTCGGTCACCTCGAGCTTGGTCAGCTCGGAACGGTGCCCGCCTTGCGGCGGTAGCCCTTCTTCGCCTTGTATTTGAAGACCTTGATCTTGGGGCCGCGCAGGTGCTCGGAGACGGTCGCCTCGACCTTGACTTTCTCCAGCTCTTTGCCCCCCGCGACGACCTCTTTGTCGCGGAACATCACTGGGCGCAGCGTGACTTTGTCGCCCTCTTTGGCGCTGAGGCGATCGACGAGCAGCGATGTGCCCTTCTCGACCTTGTATTGCTTGCCACCGGTCTCTATGACTGCGTACGTGTTCATTCGTCCTTGCCGCTCTGTGTTGAGCGCGACCGACCGCGACCACCCCTGCGACCGCGACGGCTACTGCGCGAGGCGGAGGATTCTAGCTGGGAGCCGTTTTCCTCGCCGCCAGCGCCAGAGCCGGCGCCATTGGCCGCCTCCCCCTCGGGTAGAGAGGCCACCGCTGCAGCCCGCTCGACCCGCTCGATCCGCACCAGTTTGCGCTGGCCGACGAAGCGGCCGCCACCGGTGACGCTGACGATGTAGGAGTCAACCCGGGCGACGGCATCATCGGCGTTGTACATGTGCGGCTCGTCGATTTTGACCAGCACCTCCTCGCCGACCTTGAAGGGCAGAGCCCGCTCCTCGATCTCAGTCCGGCTGCCGGTTTCGACCACCTCGAAGGTGTCGATCGGCAGCGCGTCGCCGCCCTCGAAGTGGAACTGCTTGCCGGTCTCTGCCTCGAGCGTCGGCGAGGCCGCTCTCGGGGTCGATCAGCTCGGCCGCGACCTTGGGATGGACCCGCAGCAGCAGCGCCTCGGCCTCTTTGGCCCCGGCAGCGATGTCCGGCAGGCGGCGCATCGCGTCAAGCGCCACCGTCTCCCCCGAGAGCACCACGCCTTCGCCCTCGCAGGTCGGGCAGGGCACGGTGAGGATCTCGCGCACCCCGTCGGTGACGTTCTGGCGCGTCATCTCGACCAGGCCGAGCGGCGAGACCTCGACCACGTAGCTCTTCGACTTGTCGGCGTCGAGCGCTTTGCGCAGTGTTTTCAGCACTTTGTCGCGATTGCGGGCCCGCGCCATGTCGATGAAGTCGATGACGATGATGCCGCCGATGTCGCGCAGGCGCAGCTGCCGCACAGCCTCATCGGCCGCCTCGGTGTTGACCCGGGTGATCGTCTCCTCGAGGCCTCCTTTGCCGCGGCCGGTGAAGCTGCCGCTGTTGACGTCCATCACGGTCAGCGCCTCGGCGTAGTCGATGATCAGGTAGCCGCCGGAGGCGAGGTCGACACGCTTGCCCAGGGTCGACTCGATCTCCTTGTCGATGCCCCACTTCTCGAACAGCGGCTTGCGCTCTTTGTAGAGCACCTCGACGCCATCGACCAGCTCCGGCGCGGTGCGCTGGAAGAAGCTGGTCACCCCGCCCAGAGCTTTCTGAAAAGCTGAGCGTGATTATGGCGCGGAAAAGTCTGGAGCGGACTGATGTGGCGCTGCTGATTGTGGATGCTTCGCAGGGAGTGGCTTCGGGCGACGCGACGATTGCGGATTATGCGGGGCAGTCGGGATGTTCGGTGATCATTGTTATGAATAAATTCGATCTGGCGCTGGAATCGGCGCGGAAGGCACTCGTGGAAGAGGAGACCAAAGGAAGCTCAGATCGAGTTTCGCGGAGAGAGAGGGCGGCAACTTTTGCGAAGGCGAAAGGCTATCGGCCGCCGAGCGGGAAAAGAAACGAGGAGCAATCGCGCAGCCGCAGCTTGCGAGCGCTGACTGACCCGGCGTCATTAATGAAGGAATATGAAGCGCTGGTGCGTGGGAAATTGAAATTTCTGGCGTACGCGCCCATCGTGTTCGTTTCCGCGCTGACCGGCGAAAATGTGGAGAAACTGTATCCGCTGATTGAGCATGTGGCCGGGGCACGGCGGAAACGAATCTCCACCGGGGAAATCAATCGCTGGCTGAAGAGCGTGGATCTTGAGCGCGGGACCTCCCCGGCCACGCGCAAGGTGAAGATTTATTACATGACGCAGGCCTCGAGCGCGCCGCCCACGTTTGTTTTGTTCACAAATCAGCCTGCGCGGCTGCACTTCAGCTACGAAAGATTTCTGGAGAACAGATTGCGCGAGAGCTTTGATTTCATTGGCGCGCCGATTCGGTTCCTGCAGCGAGTGAAGGAGCGGGGCCACCGCTGAGCGCGGACACGCGTCTGTAAAGAAGCGGCGGCGCGGGCCGAGTTGAGCGAGCGAATGGAGAAGCCTTTTGGCGACGTGCGGCACAAACAGAGTGCCGCAATTAGTAGCGACTTATACTTAGGCTTAGGACTGGCTTGGTCTGATTCTACTTTTTGGGGAGCATGCTAAGGGCGCGAGGCAATCGCTATTGGAAATGCGGACCTCCAAGAGGCCGTTGCAATGCTGGACAATTAATTGTGACCCAAGCTGGCGATCTGACACAGTACAGAGTGCCGTCGACCGTCCACACATCATTTTCCAATTTGGCACTGAAGGGTCTTTGAGAGTCGACCTTTTGCTGGCCATAAACCGGAATCAGCACTGCTTCAGCAACTTTTAAAGCTGTGGCCGAATCAGGAACGTAGCCTTTCTTCGGAACAGCGTCTGCTGAAATGTTGCGGCAGCAAGCAACATGGAACAAAGGGCTGTGCTGATCTGCATGGTTCTGCCTCCGAATTATCGAATCGAGCTTGTTCGTAGATTATGCTACTCCTCCAGTCGCGTCGAGTGCTATTGCTAAATGTATAGCTGCCTGTACACTGGCCGCATCGCCACGCAAGCTTCAAAATGATTCGCCACCAGCGGAATCTGACGCATTGACACAGACGAAAAACGGGATAGGATAAGGTTCGAGCGGCCCCCGCCCGCATCACACCATGCCTGAATCCGGAAACGGTCACATGTCTCACTTCGTGCCCGATAAGAGTTTCTTCCGCATCGGCGAAGTCAGCCGCCTGACCGCCACCAAACCGTTTGTGCTGCGCTATTGGGAGACGGAATTTCCCATGCTGCAGCCGGTGAAGAGTCCCAAGGGCCACCGCCTGTATCGCCGCGAAGATGTGGAAACGCGTGCTGCGACATCAAGCGGCTGCTCTACGACGAAGGATTCACGATCGCCGGGGCGCGCCGCCACCTGCGCGAGCAGAACGGCGACGTCGCGCCGAGCGCTGGCGCCGCAGCGAGTCGACAGCGATGGCGAAGCTGCCAGCCGGCGCAGCGCGATCGCCGCCGAGCGCGATCCGCTGCCCACCATCAGCCGCAAGGTGTTGCTCGACCTGCGGGACACGCTGCGCGCATTCTTGACGCTGCTCGAAACCGAGTGATAGCCTGATCAGGCTGCAAATCTCACTTCGCATGCTAGCCGGTCGGGACGTAGCGCAGCCTGGTAGCGCGCACGCTTGGGGTGCGTGAGGTCGCTGGTTCAAATCCAGTCGTCCCGACCATTTCTCTTACTGCCGAATGCGCTGCGCGGAATGCGGCGCGAATCCAGACTGACGACCCGGAGCAATTGCAAAAACGATGCCTCACATTCTGATTACGAATGACGACGGGATCTCACGCGGAAGGGCTTGCGCGCGCTGGTCGAAGGCGCTGAAGGACATCGGCACGATCAGCGTGGTGGCGCCGAGCCAGGAGCGCAGCGCCGCGGCGCAATCGCTGACGTTGCGGCAGCCGATCTTCTGCGAGCAAATCGCGGAGCGCGAATGGGCTGTCGACGGCACGCCCGCCGACGCCATGATCGTGGCGCTGCATAAGCTATTGCCGGAACCGGCCCGACCTGGTGATCTCGGGGATCAATCGCGGCGGGAACATGGGCGAGAACGTGTATTATTCCGGCACGGTGGGCGCGGCCATGGAGGCGACCATCAATCACATTCCTCCGTGGCGATTTCCGTGGTGCATCGCGGCAAGGGATTTCGATTTTGACCATGCGGCGAGATTTGCGCGCGACCTGGCAGGGGTGATTTTGCGCGAAGGGATGACCAAAGGCGTGTTGCTGAATGTGAATGTGCCGCAGGTATGGAACGGCGGAGTGCGGTTCACGCGGCAATCGGAAAAAGTGACGCGGAATGTTTTGCAGGAAGGGAGGGATCCGCGCGGGCGGACGTATTACTGGCTGCACGAGCAGCAGATAACCGATGGCATTGGAGAAGATTCGGATTACGCGGCGGTGTTCGCGGGGACATTTCGATAACACCGATACATCTGGAAAGGACGCATGTGGCGTCGCTGAATCATCTTTCGCACTGGGCAAAGGAATTGGCGCGGGCGAAAAGCTAATTTCCTGGAATTAATTCCAGGTGCTTTTTGGTTAAAGATGCACGGCTGGAAGCCGGCACTACGAAAATCGAATGTGGCGCGGAACTTCGGCGCTGTTAGATTGATCGGCGAGTTGGAGAAGCGAAAAAGGGGATGCGCGATAGGCGCATCCCCTTTTCATTGGACAGTTGAGAGGGCGACGGTGCCGCGCCCGGGATTTACATTCCGCGGCCGCCGCCTGCGACTGTGCAAGGCGCCTGCGGTTTGCGCGGGAACATTTGATCACGATTGGCAGCCTGATAGACAAAGGTCGAGACGATTGTGGCCATTTGCCGAAGGTCACCATCCTGCACGCGATCCCACAGATCCATATTGCTATGATGGGTCCGCGTGTCGTACTCGAGCGGGTCCTGGATGAACTGGAATCCCGGCAGGCCGACGGCATCGTAGGAGAGGTGATCGGTGCCGCCAGTGTTGGCGATGGAAATCGTGTTCATGCCCATGGACTCGAAGGGCTTCATCCATTCCTGGAAGACAGGCCTGGCCGATTCGTTCCCCTGCAGATAAACGCCGCGAAGTTTGCCGCTGCCGTTGTCAATGTTGAAGTAAACCGAAAATTTATCCTGAGCGGGCTGCTTGAGTTCCCACGTGCCGGTTTCGGTGTTGCAACGGCCGAAGTGGTCTGCGACGTAAGCGCGGGAACCAAGCAAGCCTTCTTCCTCACCGGTCCACAATCCGATGCGGACTGTGCGGCGCATCCTCACTCCGGTTGCTTTCAGGACGCGCATTACTTCGAGCATCACGGCCGAGCCGACGCCGTTGTCTGTGGCGCCCGTGCCGGAGTGCCAGGAATCGAAGTGGCCGCCGATCATTACAATCTGGTCAGCGAGCCGGCGGTCAGAGCCGGGAATTTCGCCGATGATATCGAACGATTTCCCACCGTTGTTGTCGAGGAACTTGTTCTGGATGTTGAGTTCGACGGTGACAGGAACATTTCGTTGCAGCGTGCGGTATATGCGGTTGTAATGCTCGGCGGCAAGGGCAACCTGATTGAGAGCCGGAGGAGCATTTTGCAGGGCGTAAACCGATGGGCCGCGGCCGCCCCTTCCGCCTCCCTGCCCTGCGGTAGGGACGGGAACAACTCCCGCGGCTGATTGCACGTAAACAGTTCCGCCATCGCCGCGGCCCTCCTGGAAAACGGCGGCAATGTTAGCTCTCACTCAAGAAAGAATTGTTGAGCTTGGCGCGAATTCTTCCCGCCAGGAACCGGCATTGGCCGCGGCTTGCATCTGGGGAGTGAGAGCGTTGAAGAGCAGGGGCGCCGCCTCTGAGCGGCCACCGACTTCCGTGCAGGCCAATATCGTCCAACTCGGCTTGCGTATAGCGGTGGGCCAGGGGATCGGTGCTCATGTCGATTGTGCGCGGCGGATCGAGCATCACGATTTTTCCCTGTAAGTGTTCCTTTGAGGCTGGCGATCAGGGTGTCTGCGGCGTCCTCCAGTTACCGGCATCGCGGGAGCAGCATTGGGATTGTTCGGATTCTTTATGCCGACGACAACGACGTCGCCCGTGACCGGGCCGCTGTGCCTGGAGTCCATGCAAGAGGATAGGCGATTAAAGGATAAGTGACCGGTGAAGTTGACGTTTTGGCGTAGAAGCGCTCGTTAACCCAACCCGGCGGCCAAAATCCCAGTATTCGTAATGCGGATTTGCAAGGCCCCAATCCTTCATCGATTTGATCACCCAATCACCCGCGAGCTGCGCGTTGGTTGACCCGGTCAGACGGCCGCCATAAACATCTGTGATGTAGCTCAGAATATTCATTACCTGCGAATTGTTGATCGCTTCCCGTTTAATTTTGGTGACAGTATCCAAATCCACCTGATCGGGTCTTTGCATCTGCGCGATTATGGGGAACACGAACAATGCCAGAGCCAGACCGCCACAGACCAATGCCTTACGCACTTTTCACCTCCACAAGTTTTAATGATTTACTGCGAGGATGTCTCGCCCAAGCCCGCGGGCAACGGGCCGCGTAACGCGTGAAACCACTCGCTCTAACTGACGCCCCCGCGGAGTCGCCGGTTTCCACAGGAAAAGCCTGGGAGTCTGGCGGGCCAACCGCTATAGGGTGCATTAGACTGCCATAGCGGAAAATGTGCAAGGCCGAGCAAAGGAAAATAATGCACACAGGCTGAAGCTTGTGCTGCTACTAAGACGGGACATGTACGAGTCAACTCGATGGAGTCAGGAAAATATTGCCGTGGCCAAGAATAATAATTACGACGTGGCAGTGATTGGCGCTGGAGTGTTCGGCGCGTGGACGGCGCTTCATTTGCGACGCGCGGGGCGGAGCGTTGCACTGGTAGACGAATACGGGCCGGGAAACGCGCGGGCCAGCTCCGGGGGCGAGTCGCGATTGATCCGCATGGGCTACACGGACCGGACGAATTGTATACTCGCTGGTCAGTGCGCTCGCTCACGCTGTGGGAGGAGTTTTTTTGCGCTCACATCGCGGCCGCTGTTGCATCGCACGGGGGTTTTGTCGATCGCGGAATGAGGACGACGCTTACACGAAGGCTTCGCGTGAAACGCTGGCCAGGCTGGGCGTGCCGCACGAATCGCTGAATCGCGCGGAGCTTGATAAACGCTACCCGCAGATTGCGTTTGGTCGCGCGAGCTGGGGATTGTTTGAGCCGCGTAGCGGAGTGTTGATGGCGCGACGAGCTGTGGCCGCTGTCGCGGAGGCTGCATGGGCGGAAGGAGTGGACTACTTCAACGAATCTGCGATTGCGCCAACCGCGAAAGGAAAAGTATCGAGCGTGAAGACATCCTCAGGCCCGCGAAATTCACGCGGGTGAATTTGTTTTTGCCTGTGGGCCGTGGATGGGGAAAGTTTTTCCTGATTTGCTGGGTAACCGCATTTTTACTTCGCGGCAGGAAGTGTTTTTTTTCGGTGTGCCGGCTGGTGATTCCCGATTCACGCCTCCGGCGATGCCCGGGTGGCTATGCCTGGGGGACCTGGTGTATGGCATGCCGGATCTGGAGAGCCGCGGGTTCAAAATTGCGATTGACCGGCACGGGCCGGCATTCGATCCCGACACGGGGACGCGCGTGCCAACCGCCGAAGGTATTGCAGCCGTGCGCGCGTATTTGGCGAAACGATTTCCCGCGCTGGCCGGGGCTCCGCTGGTGGAAGCGCGCGTTTGCCAATACGAAAACACATCCAACGGCGATTTTTTGGTGGACCGCCATCCCGAGCATGAAAATCTGTGGCTTGTGGGCGGGGGGTCTGGGCATGGATTCAAGCACGGCCCGGCGATGGGAGAACACGTTGCGGGGCGTTTGTTGGGGACTGTTGCTGCCGAGCCGCGGTTTTCGTTGGCGACGAAAGCGACGGATCAGCGGCGGACGGTCTATTAGGTGTTGTCAGGGAAGCTATGTCCAGACCATAGTCTGGTCGAAAGCCTCAGGCCTGACCCACCGAAAACCGCGGTGGGCCTAGATCCCCACGGGTGCAAGCCCGAGGTACAGGAATTGTCCTCGGCCCGCAAGAT